>CAWHDS010000033.1:0-5552 GCA_963828135.1 uncultured Solirubrobacterales bacterium | reverse complement strand
TTATGTGCCTCTACTGGTTCCGATTCGTATTGCTGATGGCGGCGCGCCGCGTCCAGGTGTGGCGGGTACAGCGAGGCTGACTCCGGATCGGCGGTGAGGTACAGCGTCGCCTCGCCGCTTGCGGCGGCGAGCGCGACCGGTTCGTAGCGCTCCTCGGAGCCCGTCGCGCCGGCGTTCAGGCGCGCGCATTCCTCGGGGTCGGGCTCGAAGCCGACAAGCGAACCGTACGGACCGAGCACTCGCCACTCGGTCCGAAAGCCCTGCCGCGAGCCGACGTCGATCGCGCGAATGGGACGATCCAGAAGCGCCGCGATCGCACGTATGCCGCTCGGATCGACCGCCGCCCCGAACGCGTTGCGCATGGCTAACGCGAAGCCGCTGCGACGCCGGCTGGCTCGCCGCCCATCGTCGGCCCCAGGCACCCGGCAGCGCGCAAATTCATGCGCGGATGATAGTGCGCTGCCCGGTTGCGGCAGCCTCTGCGGGCCATCGTCTCGCCGCGGCGTGAACGGCTGCGGGCGGCGCGGCCGCTCTGATCGAGCGCGGAGGCGGCCGCGGGCCCAGCGAGCTAGTCTCGCAAACGGTGACCTACTTTGACTGGCATGAGCAGCCCGGCTACTTTCGCGACATAACGCGCCACTTCGCACGTGAGGCGCAGCTCCTGGACGTCGGCTGCGGCACCGGCTGGCTAGGCGATCACTTCGAGCATTACATCGGGATCGATAGCTCGAGCCGACGCCGTGGAGATCGCCACGCGCCACGGCCGCAACGTCCGCCAAGCGGATGTCGACTCGCCGCTTCCGTTCGCGGACGCGAGCTTCGATGCGGTGGTGCTCAAGGATGTGCTCGAGCACGTGCGCGACCCGGTTGCGCTCGTGCGCGAGACCCATCGGGTGCTGCGGCCGAACGGGCTCGTGTTCGCCTCTTCGCCCGACGCGCAGCGATGGGTTTGGGATGACTACACGCATCTCCGTGCGTTCAGCCGCCGCAGTTTTCGCCGCCTGTTCTCCGACCAAGGCTTCGCGGTCGAGCGCGTTGGCCACGAGTCGGTGCTTCCCGGCACCGGCATCGTCTCGCGCCACACGCGGCGAAAGCGCCGGCCGCGCGTGTTCGCGCTCCTCGCCGCGGTGCCGTGGCTGCGCCGCAACGTCTGGGTGCTCGCGAAGCGTCCGCCGGACGCTGCGCCGGTCGGCTCGGATCCCGGTCACTCCTAGCCGCCTGCACGCCGCCGAGGGGTCCCTCACGCGCGGGTCAGCTGCGCGCAGATGACCGCGGCGGCTGCGACCGAGCCGTGACCGTATTGGCGATCGCCCACGCTGTGCTCGTCCGCGGCCGCCCACCCGCTCGTGGGGTCGTAGGCAAAGACGTCGAGGTGCTCCACCGCGAGCCCCGCCTGATCGACGACGCTACGGAATGTGCTCGCCAGGTATTGGCGCTGCCAGCCCATGTTTGCGTCCGCTCCGCCCGGCACGGTGACGAGCACGGTATACGCGACGCGCCCCAGCTCGCGCAGCACGCTCACATCACCTTCGCCGCCGCTGGGCACACCGTAGACGGCGTTGTCCATGCCGACGTGTTCAAGGGTCGAGAGACAGATCGCCACATCGAAGCTGTCCGCCGTAAAAGGCATGCGGCGCACGTCCGCGATGTTGCTCTTCAGTCCCGGGATGTCCATACGCGCGAGGTCGGCTGTCTCGACGTCCTGGTTCAGCCTGACGAGCTGGCGCTGATACACCGTCGGGGAGAACGCGGTGCCGATATCGAGAACGCGCGTTGCGGCCACGGCGTGCAGGCGCCGGAGCACCCAGGGGATCTCGACGACCCGTTCGCTCAGACCGACGCCGATCCGCTCGAGCGGCTGACATCCGCTGACGAGCTGCTCGATCAAGCGCTCCTCGGCGAATGCCCGCCGCGTCTCGGCATGGCCGGATGCCAGCCGCGGCAGGTAGACGAACTCACCCAGTAGCCGCGACCACGGCGCGGGCAGTCGGAGGCGAGCCCAGCGATAGGAGACCCTCAACCATCTGAACTGCATCTGTTGAGACTAGAACCTGGCTGACGAACATGCGCATCGATCGGTAGCTCGGATCTCCGTCCCGATCTGCGTGCGTGTACCGCGCTGCATGGCGCCTCACGCGATCCGGTCGGCCAGGAGATCGTCGTATGCCGCGGCGAGCCGCCCGGCTGCAGCGTCCACCGATACGAACTGCGCGCGTTCGGCCGCGATCGCGGCGCGCTCGTCGTCCCGCGGACTCCGGATCAGCTCCTTCAGAGTGTGCGCGAGTCCGGGCCAGTCGCCGGGGATGAAGAGACGGGCGCCTCCAGCCGTGACCTCCGGGATCGCGCCGGAGCTGCTCGCGACGATCGGCGTGCCGGCGGCCATCGCCTCCGCGAGCACCATTCCGAACTGCTCCTCCCAGGACCATGTCGTCAGGCTGGCGAGCACGACGCAAGCCGCCCCGGAGTAGATGGCGGGCATGTCTTCATGAGCGACGAAGCCGCGGAACTGCACCGCGTCGGCGATCCCGAGCTCCTGCGCGTAGCGTCGCAGCTGCTGCTCCGCCGGCCCGGCTCCCACGATGCAGAGCGACACGTCGATCGCTTCCGCGGTGCACCCGCGTCGTAGCAGGGCAACCGCGCGCATCACGTCCTGATGCCCCTTCTCCCACACCAGGCGTCCGGGTGAGACGATCAGCGGCGCCGCCGACATGGCCGCGCCGCTCGTCTCGCCCGACCGGGCGAAGCGGGTGGTCGCGACGCCGGGTGGGCAGACGCGAATGCGCTCCGGCGCGACCCCTTCGAGCAGCAGGGAGGTACGGGCGCGCTCGGATGTTGCGAGAAATAGGTCAGCTGCGGCAATCGTGGCTCGTCGGTATAAACGGGTTCGCGCGTTGCGGTAGGCGTCGAGCAAGGGAATCGTCTCCCAGACGGTGAGCACGAGACGAAACCCCAGGCGCGCCTTCAGCCGGGCGGCCTGCATGCTGTACCAGTAGCCGAACTCCTGCGAGTGGACGATCTGCGCTCCGCTCACCGTGCGGGTCAGACCGAGGTAGCGGTCGCCTGGAATGCGCACCAGCAGATCCCCGACCCGGCCTGGCGGGAGCAGGCCGCGCAGCGTCCGCACCCTGCGGCTGCGCAGCGTCAGCGAGCTGGTGTCGAACCAGTCGCGGTCGGTGCGCAGGAAGCTCACGTCGAAGCGCTTGGAGATCGACGGCTCCTCCCACGGACGCAGCTCCCACGGATTGGCCTGATGGCCGCGCAGGATCACGACCGTGGGCCGATCCGGCGCCGACGCTGGACCTGTGGTCGTGGACACGCGGCCAACAGTTTCGCATCGCCCGTGGCGTCGCGTCCGTGGCCGGAGCCTCCGCGGCGCCCGCTGCGTCAACTACGCTCAGGCCGTGGTCTCCGAGTCCGCCAAGAGGTCGCCTCGTTGCAGTCCGCTGACGCCGTCCGCATCGCGCCGCGGTTGCCCACGATGAGGATAGCCATCGAGGCGCGAGCCGCTGCCGAGGTGCCGGCCGGTCGCGGTCGCTACGTGCGCGAGCTGCTCAAGGGCCTCGCGCGCCTGGACTGCGACCACAGCTTCACGCTCTATGCGCGCGAGCGGTGGCCCGAGCCCTCGCTCGACCAGCGCTTCGCCTGGGACATAAGCGACACCGGTGGTCCCGTGTGGCCGCTGGCCGCCGGTCGGCGGATGTCGCGCTCGGCGGACGTTGGGCTGGCCTGCACCAGCTACGCGCTCACGGCTCCGTGGCGAATCGCAGGGGCGACGATCGTGTGGGACTTCGCCGCCTTCGACAGGCGTCTGCACGCCCCGCGCGGAAGTCTCTTCGAGCGTCTGACGCTACCGATCGCGATGCGCCGCTGCGACGCCTTCGTCGCGATCTCCGACAGTACGCGTCAAGAGCTCGAACACCGCTACCCGCGGTCGCGTTCGCGGACAACCGTGGCCTCCCCGGCCGCTGGCGCCGAGTTCTCGCCGCTCGCCGGCGGCGACGACGACGACGTGCTCCGCCGTCACCGCCTCCAAGGGCGCTACGTCCTGGTTGCCGGGACGCTCGAACCGCGAAAGAACCTCCCACGCCTGATCGAGGCCTTCGGAGGGCTTCAAGCCGACGTGCGCAAGGACCTTGTGCTTGTGCTGGTCGGCGCCAGCGGCTGGGAGACCGACGCGACCTTCGCATCGGTCGCAAAACATCGCGACCTCGTGCGTACGCTCGGCTACGTGCCGGATGACGAACTGGCATGCCTCTACCGCCGCGCCGAGCTGGTCTGCTACGTCTCGCTCTACGAGGGTTTCGGCCTTCCGGTGCTCGAGGCGATGGCCTCAGGCACCGCAGTTCTAACCTCGTCGGTTTCGAGTATGCCCGAGGTGGGCGGCCCGGCCGCTCGCTACGTTGACCCGTTCGACGTCGCCGACATCCGCCGCGGACTGCGCGAGCTGCTCACCGACGACGAGCTTCGAGCGCGATGCGCGGCGGCGGGAGCCGCGCAGGCCGCCCTGTTCGACTGGACGGCGAGCGCGCGAACCGTACTCGCGACGCTCGAGCAGATCGCCGGCGCCCGTATGCCGACGGCTAGCATCTGAGCGGTGCGCGCCCCGGAGCACGTGGTTCTGAACGCGCTCTTTCTCGCGCCCGGTGTGTCAGGCGGACCGGAGACCTACCTGCGCGGCCTCGCGCCGGCACTCGCGGCAGAGTTCCCGAACCTACGGCTGACGATCGTCACGACCACCTCCGGTGCGGCGTTCCTGCGCGAAGTCGGCTTCGGCGACTTCGCCTCCATCCAACCGCTCGCGTGCGAGGACGGCCAGCGGCTGCGGCGGACCGTGGCAGAGCAGATCGGGCTTCCGCGGGCGGCGCGGCGCGCCGGCGGGCAGCTGATCCACAGCTTGGCGAGCACCGCACCGCTTTGGCCGCGGATGCCGGCGGTGATCACGCTGCACGACGTTACGTTCCTGCGCATAGCCACGTTCGGCTTCGTCACGACGCTCGGAATGCGCGCCGTCGTTGCCGGCGCGGCGCGCCACGCTGACGTGCTGCTCACCGGCACGCTGGCAGCACGCGACGAGGTGTGTGCGACCCTCAAGCTCGACCCTGCACGGTTCCTCGTCGTGCACCACGGCCACGGACGCGGATCGCCTGCGACACCGGCGCCCGAGGCTGAGGTCCGCAAACGCCTGCATCTCAGTCGTGAGCGCGTCGTGCTGTGCGTCGGCGCGAAGCGCCCGCACAAGAACCAGGGGCTGCTGGTAGAGGCGGCCGAGCAGCTGGACGACGACGTCGTGATCGTCCTCGTCGGACGCGCGGAGCCCTACGAGGAGACACTTCGCGCGCTTGCGGCGCAGCGCGGCGTCGCCGATCGGATCCGTTTCGTGGACCCCGTCAGCGATGGCGAGCTCGAAGCACTGTGGGGGATCGCCGGCTGCTTCGCGTTCCCAACGCTCGGCGAGGGCTTCGGTCTGCCGCTGCTCGAAGCGATGGATCATGGCGTGGTCGTCGCCTGCTCGGATCTGCCCGTGCTTCGGGAGGTCGGCGGCGAGGCCCCTG
>CAWHDS010000032.1:0-12661 GCA_963828135.1 uncultured Solirubrobacterales bacterium | reverse complement strand
TGTGCCCACCGATCGACAGCGTGAGCGTCGTCGAGCCGGCGCCGGCGCGGCCGCATGCACTCGCGGCGCCGTGTGCAGGTGCGGCCGGGGAAGAGCCGCTCCACGCCGCGAACGCCAGCGCCGCCGCGAAAGCCGTCAGCACCCACGCCAGTGGACGCCACCAGCGGCCACGTGACCAACGCGCGAGGGGCTCTGCCATGTCCTCTCCTCTGCGATCTGTTTGCCCCCGGTCAACGGCAATTACTAGCAGCCGCTCGACGTGTCGTCAAACTGGATCGATGGCGATGCCCACGCTGAACCAGGCGTAAGGCCGGGGCCCCTTTGCGTAGCGCTGCTCCAGGCGCTCGATCACGAACCCGGCGTCGGCGATCAGTGCCGGGCAGTCGCGCGTGAGGTGACAGCCGCCGGCGAGACGGCGCTGCAGCGGCTCGAGACGCCGTTGCCAGGCGACGACCGAGGGCTCCGGCGCCAGGCCGTCTCGAGGAAGTGGAACTCGCCGCCCGGGCGCAGCACTCGCTGCAGCTCAGCCAATGCTTGCTGCACGTCGGGGATGCTGCAGAGGGTGAACGTGGAGAGGGCCGCGTCGGCGCTCGCGTCCGCCAGCGGAATCGCCTGACCGTCGAGACCGACGTGCTCGACCGCCAGCCGACTCGCGGCGACGCGCCGCGCGGATAGGCGCCGGGCCACCGCCGCCGGCTCCACGGCGAGCACGACCTCGACGCCGGACGGATAGTGGTCGACGTTGAGCCCCGACCCGAAGCCGATCTCCAGCACCCTCCCTCGCAGTCCCGCGGTCACCTCGGTGCGCCACGCGGCGAGATCGGAGCCTGAGCACGCGCGGTCGACGAGACGAGGAAGCACGCGGTCGCGGTAGAAGTGCACGGTGGCGCAACGGTAGCGGCACGCTCGACGATCGCTCGGCGGATGCCGTAACGCGTCGGTCTTCCGGCGAGACGAAACAGTGTGGCGCGGGTCACCGATCGGGGACCAAGCTGTCATCGCGTGCTCGCGCGCGGCGAGCTCGCGAACGCGCACGGAGAGGCCTGTTGCGACCGCGAACCAGGAGACGCCGATGACCCCACTCAGTGCCGTTCAGGAGCAGCTCTGCGAGCAGTCCCGTTGGGATCTCTCCGCTCTGCGCGCCGTTTACATCAACTGCACGCTGAAGCGCTCGCCCGAGGTTTCGAACACCCAGGGTCTCGCGGACCAGTCGATCGCGATCATGGAGCGAAACGGCGTCGACGTACAGGTCGTCCGCGCCGTCGACCATGAAATCGCGACCGGCGTCTATCCCGACATGACGGAGCACGGCTGGGATCGCGACGACTGGCCGGAGATCTACGCGCAGGTGATGGCGGCCGACATCCTCGTGCTGCTGTCACCAATCTGGCTGGGCGAGAAGTCATCGGTTTGCACCCGGGTGATCGAACGCCTCTACGCCAACAGCCATCTGCTCAACGAGCACGGCCAATGGTCCTACTACGGCCGCGTCGGCGGCTGCATCATCACCGGCAACGAGGACGGCGCCAAGCACTGCGCGATGAACATCCTCTACTCGCTCCAGCATCTCGGCTTCTCGATCCCACCACAGGCTGACGCCGCCTGGCTCGGCGAGGCCGGTCCGGGCCCAGCTACCTCGACCCAGGGTCGGGCGGTCCCGAGAACGACTTCACCAACCGCAACACCACCTTCCTGACCTGGAACCTGCTGCATCTCGCGCGGATCCTGAAGGAGGCGGGCGGGATCCCCGCGCACGGCAACCAGCGCTCGCGGTGGGATGCCGGTTGCAGGTTCGACTACCCGAACCCCGAGCACCGCTGAGGGCACGTCGGCTACTTGAAGAAGTGCGTCGTCGGTCGCTCGAGGCGCACTCCGTCGAGCGTGATGTCGACCTGCTCGTTGTAGAAGGCGATCAGGCCGGCGATCGGCGCGAGCGCGGGCGTCGGGAAGTCGTAGGCCCAGGCTCGGTCCGGGTAAAGCGCTTTGCCGACGCGGATCGACCAATACCCGCTCGTGCGGCCCTTGTACGGGCAGGACGTGACCGTGTCGCTTTCGACCAGGTGCTCGAAGTTCACCTCGCTGCGGTTGACGTAGTAGCGCGTCGGCAGTCCCGTCTCGAACACCATCACCGGCGAGCGCGACTCGGCGAGCGCCACGCCGTCCAGTTCGATGCGTACCGCTCGGGTCGAGCGCAGCGCGTCGACGCGGGTGTAGGGGTTTCGCGGGTGGACGAAGACCCGCTCGTCCTCTTCGAACCAGGCATCGAGCGCGTCCCATTCGAACCGCGCCATGCCGGCGAGCCCCTCCAGCGATGCCTCGCCGTACACGCGCAGGCTGCCGGGCCGGTCGATCTGCCCGACGCGCAGGCCGTAGCGCGTTGCGCTGCCGCGGCTCAGGCGCTGCTCGTGGTTCTCGTCGACCAGGAACGCTGCGGTGACGTCGGCGATGGGGATGTGGAACTGGGGATAGTTGGGCCACTCCCAGACGTAGATCGCGCGCGTGGTGTCAAGCACCAGCTCGCCGCCGAGAAACGCTCGGACGCGTCGTGGCACCGGCTCGATGTGGTTGACCGGGACGATCATCTGCGGGTAGTCGCTCATCAGGATCTCCGGATCGGGTCAGGACGGGGCTCGGGCGCGGCGCCACGCGGGAAGAGATCGGCGAGCGCGCCGTCGATCAGCCGCCGGTTCCCGAGCGGGTGGGGAAGCGCGATCCGCACCGGCGTCTCTGGGTTGCTCGAGCCGGCCTGGTACCCAGGTCTTGGCGTCACGAACAGCGTCAGCACGAGCCGGTCATCGTCGACATACATGTCCGGCGTGAGCACGCGACCGTAGGCACGCTGGCCGCCCGAGAAGGTCTGCTCGGTGACGAGCACGCGCAGCGTTGTGTCCTCGGACTGCGGATCATGTGTGGGATCAGGGCGCCAGGACGAGGCGCGAATCCCGTCGCGCGTGGCTCGCAGGGGTCGCGCCGCGCTGGACGCGGAGACGCTCCAGCTGTGTCGGCGGGAATCGTGGAGCACGGCCACGGTCACCAGCTGAGGTGGCTGCCCACGCCCGAAGAGGGCCTCGTCGCCGGTGCGCGCAAGCAGCCGCCAGCCGTCGAGGTTCACCTGTGGATGTGTCGCCGCGGAGGTCGTTGCCGCGTTTGCGCTTCGCTTCCATGGCGCGCGCACTCCCTGCTTCGGCGCCGACCGTGACGCGAGATGGCCGGCCAGCGCCGCCACAGCCGGATCCTCGGGGTCGAGTCGGCCGGCCGCTGCCTCGAGTACGCCCGGGGGAAAGGGGAGCCCGCCGCCGTCGCTGACAAGCTCCGGCCGGAGCGGAGCGGAGCGCGGCTCGAGCACGGCCGAGCGTTCCCAGTCACGTGCGCTCGGGAGCTTCGGCTCGCGAGCGGGCGGGCGGCCGAAGCGGCGGGAGGCGGGCGACACACACGCGAGGCTACCGGCGTTCCGGGGTGGACGCCAGCATTGCGTGGCCACGGATCGCGGCGATTCGCTGCTCCAGGCGGGTCAGGGGCGCGTGCAGCGTTAAATTGGCCGATCGACCTGCGCTTCACCCGAGAGCAGCCCGAGAGCACGCTGGCCGTCGCGCTGCTTGAGCGCTACCACCGTGATCTCGATGCCCGCTTCCCCGACGGGTTCGACCGAGCTCGCGGCTCGGCGGCGCCGTCGGCGGAGCTGGTGGCGCCACGCGGCCTGCTGCTGCTCGCCTGGCAGGGACAGCAGGCCGTGGGTTGCGGCGCGGTCCGGCGGCTTGACGCCGACACCGCCGAGATCAAGCGGATGTGGGTCGAGCCCGCGGCGCGCGGACAGGGAATCGGACGCAGCCTGCTGGCCGCACTGGAGGCCGGCGCCGTCGAGCTCGGCTGCCGCACGGTGCGGCTCGACACGGCAGCGTCGCTGACCGAGGCTCTCGCGATGTACGAGGCCGCCGGCTACGTCGAGATCCCCGCCTACAACGAGAACCCCTACGCCGCGCACTGGCTCGAGAAGCGGCTGAGCTGAGGGGCCGAACCCTCCCTCGACCGGCCTTGCGACGAAGCGCGGGCCACGTCTAGCGTCTGGATGACGCTCGCGGCGCGGGCACCGGTCTGGGTGACCGCGGGGCAGCACCTGCAAGGCCCACGCGAATAGAGGGCTAGGCTGCGGGGAACGATGGGCGAGCCGGTGACCGCAGACGCATCAGAAGCGCCGATCGCGAATCTCAGCCACCGCCGCGTGCTGATCATCATCGGCGCGCTGATGATGGGGATGTTCCTGGCGGCGCTCGACCAGACGATCGTCTCGACCGCGCTGCCGACGATCGTCGCGGATCTCCACGGCGCGTCACACCTTGCGTGGATCGTCGTCGCCTATCTGCTCGCGGCGACCGTTTCGACGCCGCTGTGGGGCAAGCTCGGCGACCAGTACGGACGGAAGGTCTTCTTCCAAGCGTCGATCGTCATCTTCCTGTGCGGTTCGGCGCTTTCTGGCCTCAGCCACACGATGACCGAGTTGATCGCCTTCCGAGCGGTTCAGGGTGTCGGGGGCGGCGGGCTGATGGTCGGCGCGCAGGCGATCGTCGGAGACATCGTGTCACCGCGCGAGCGCGGCCGCTACCAGGGGCTGTTCGGGGCTGTGTTCGGGGTGGCGAGCATCATCGGTCCGCTGCTCGGCGGCGTGTTCGTCGACCAGCTCTCCTGGCACTGGATCTTCTACATCAACATCCCGATCGGCGTGGTCGCGCTGGCCGTGATCGCGATCCAGGTTCCGGGGCGGCTCGGCCGGATCCACCACGTGATCGACTACATCGGCGCCGCCGTGCTGACGCTCTCGGCGAGCTTCCTCGTTCTCTTCACGAGCCTCGGGGGCACGACCTACGCCTGGGGCTCGTCGCTGATGATCGCCTTCGCGAGCGCCGGCGCGGTCCTGCTGGTCGTCTTCGTCGCCGTCGAGCGACGCGCGACCGAGCCGGTGCTGCCGCTGCACCTGTTCTCAAACCGGGCTTTCTCGGTCACCAGCATCGTCGGCTTCATCGTCGGCCTCGGGATGTTCGGGGCGATCACATATCTGCCGGTGTTCTTTCAGATCGTGCATGGAGAGTCGCCAACGGTCTCCGGTCTGCAGCTGCTGCCCCTCCTCGTCGGTTTGATCATCTGCTCCACCGGATCCGGGCTCGTCATCAGCCGGACCGGGCGCTACCGGGCTTTTCCGATCGCCGGAACCGCGCTGATCACGATCGGGATCCTGCTGCTGTCGCAGGTCGGCATCGGCACGAGCCTGGTCGTCGCGGCGCTCTTCATGTTCGTGCTCGGCGTCGGGCTGGGCTGCGTGATGCAGGTGCTCGTGCTGATCGTGCAGAACGCCGTGCCATACGGGGAGCTCGGGGTTGCCACCTCCGGCGCGACGTTCTTTCGCTCGATCGGGGGGTCGTTCGGAACGGCGATCTTCGGCGCGATCTTCTCCAACGTGCTCGTCGGCAATCTCGTGCGCCACCTCGGCAGCGCGAGGTTGCCGCGCGGGCTCGCCAGTTCGAGTGTCACGCCGGCGATCCTGGACAAACTTCCCCCGGCGGTCCATCACGCGGTGGCCGCCGCCTACGCGCAGTCGATCCAGACGGTGTTCATGATCGCCGTGCCGATCGCCGCCGTCGCCTTCCTCGCCTCGTGGCTGATCCCCCAGGTCGAGCTGCGCCGAGCAGTCGGCGCCGGCGCACAGGCGCCCGCATCGGTCGAGGGCTCGTAGCGAAGCTGTTCTCGCGGCGTCCCGTCCGTGCGGGCTGCCGGCTGCCGGCCAGGCGGCGGTCGCCGGAGGCGATAATCAAAGCCTGATGCGATTCGCGTGTTTTTCCCGCCGCCTGCGGCACCGAGCGCCGCTTGCCGCGATCGTCGCGTTGGGTGCGCTGCTCGCAGGCTGCAGCACGCACCAGGTCGGTGCGATCTCGGTCACGGCCCTCGCCACGGCGCGGGACTTCAAGGAGTACACGGTCTACTGGGCCGGTCTCGAGGTCGACGGCGTGCACCTCACGGAAGCCGACAGCCCCACCCTCTTCAATCTCTACACCCGGGTCGGATTCATCGTCTACTACGGCAACTGCGAGGGACGCGGTCCACTGCGCGACGGTGGGTGCACGCTTCCGCTGAAGATCACGACGAACATCTACGAATCGCATTCGGACGCATCGTTCGGACCGCAGCACTGGATCGAAATACACGGCGTGCCCGCCGTGGTCTACGGCGGGGGCGACGATCTCGAGATCTACACCGACCACCAGGACATCGACATCGTCGCCGACTCACCCGCCCGCGCGATGGCGGCGGCAGTGGCGCTCGAACCGTTCAACCGCACGCCGTCCGCGAACTGGCCGGCGTTTCCGCAGCCCGTCTACACGCCCAACCCGCCGCAGGCGCCGCTGGCCGGAGCGTCCGGTCCGAGCGGCGTCACCGGCGCGACGACCGCCATCGCGCCTCCGCCCGAGCTCGAGCCGTCCCCGTCCTGATGGCTGGCGGCGGAACGTCGCAGCCGCGGCGCGCGCCGAGCGGCGCGTATCGGGTGGGCGCAGGAGCCTCGGCGATCGTCCGGAAAGCCGCACCGGGACCCGTAGTTTTCCCCCATGACGACACGATCGGACGGGCGTACCGTGACACCTACGATGCGTCTGCCTGTCAGGTCCGAGTCAGAAGCGTTTCGGCTTGCGGTCGCGAGTGCTGCGGCGATAGGTCTGTCGGTGCTGATCGGCTGGCTGACGGAGCCGCTTGTCGGCGCGGTCTTCTTTGGGTGCGTCGTCGTGCTCGGCGCGGTCGCGTACCTGCGAGCCGACAATCCGGACCGCCGCACCGCGCTGCGCGACGCGGCGCACGAGCGTCACCCGCACGGTCCCGCGACCGGCGTGCGACATGTGCTCGTCGTCGCCAACCAGACGCTCGCCGGCGACGAACTGCGTGAGCGGATCACGCGGGTGAGCGGTGAGCGCGTCGAGGTCGACGTGCTCGCCCCGGTGCTCACGTCTCACCTGCACTACGGCGTGTCGGATATCGACGAGGAGCTGGCGCAGGCGCGGACGCGGCTCGAGCGTTCGCTGGCGTGGGCGCACGAGCGCGGCCTCGTGGCCCATGGGGCGGTCGGCGATCCCAACCCGGCCACCGCGCTCGAAGACGAGCTGCGCGACTTCGGCGCGGACGAGGTGATCGTCGTCACTCATGGGCGCGCCGGCGAAAGCTGGCAGGAGCACGGCGAGCTGGGACGCCTGCGCCGCGAACTGGACGTGCCGGTCACGCATCTGACCGTCGACGACCTGGCTGCGTCGGCGACCGTGGCCGAGCCCGCGGCCGATCTGCCGCTCGACGGCTGAGCGGCGCTCGAAGCCCGTTCTTGCACGGCGCCGCTGCGCGTCGCCTGAGCGCCCGGCGCCGCGCCCGGGCGCGATCGCGGCCTGGACCGCGGAACTAGACTCCCCTCGGGCAAGCGCCGCACGTTCTTCGCGCCGGCCGGTCGCTCGCTTGGTGCCGTCACATCGACATGAACGCCAACCCTCAAACGACCGTCGTCGCCGATTCGCTTGGCGTGGTCACGGATGCGATCGCGCGCGCGGGCGAGACTCTTGACCTCGCGGCGCGCCACCTCGACTCGTCGCTCGTCGACGTGCTGAAGATCCTCGGGTTCGACCGCGACTACGTGTCGGCGCAGGGGTCCTACCTCCACGACGCGGCGGGTCGCGCCTACCTCGACTTTCACACGGGGGAGGGCTTCGCGAGCCTGGGTCACAACCATCCGGACGTTCGCGACGTTCTGCAGGCCACACTTGCCGCGGATCTCGTGGACGGCGTGCAGATCCACTATTCGGCTCTGGCCGGCATGCTCGCCGAGGGCCTGGCCCTCCGCCTGCCGCGCGGGCTCGACGCGGTGTTCTTCACTAGCACCGGCGCCGAGGCTGTGGACTCGGCGATGAAGTTCGCGCGTGCGGCGACGCGGCGGCCGCGTCTGATCTCCTGCGACGACAGCTTTCACGGTGTGACGCTCGGACCGCTCTCGCTGGTCGGCGACGAGTTCTTCAAGGAGGGCTTCGGCCCACTGCTGTCGGGCTGCGCGCGCGTGCCGTTCGGCGACCTCGGGCGACTGGAGGCGGAGCTGCGCATGAAGGACGTCGCCGCTTTCGTCGTCGAGCCGATCCAGGGTCGCATGGTGACGCTTCCGCCGGCGGGCTATCTCGAGGCAGCCCAGGCGCTGTGCAGGCGCTACGGCACCCTGTTCGTGATCGACGAGATCCAGACCGGGCTCGGACGAACGGGCAGATGGTTCGCGCTGGAGGAGTCGGGACTGGAGCCGGACTTCGTGCTCGTCGGCAAGGCGCTCAGCGGCGGCTACATGCCGGTGGCTGCGATGGTCACGAGCCGGGAGATCTACGACAAGGCTGTGGGAACGCTCGAGCGCTCCTACGTGCATCAATCGACTTTCGGTCGCAATCGTCTCTCGATGGCGGCAGGTCTCGCGACGTTGCGCATCATCGAGCGCGATTGCCTGCTCGAGCATGTGGCGCGGGTCAGCGCCGTGCTGCGCGCTGGGCTCGCGGAGCTTCAGCAGCGCTACGAGATGATCAAAGAGGTGCGCGGCAGCGGGCTGATGATCGGGATCGAGCTGCGTGCGCCGAGCTCCCGCGTCGGTCGGCTGAACTGGCGTTTGATTCACATGGCAAGCGAGGGGCTCTTTCCGCAGTTGATCGTGATCCCGCTGCACCGCGACCACGGCGTCATCACGATGGCGGCGGGGAAAAACGACGTGATCAAGCTGCTGCCGCCCCTGACGCTCTCCGAGCCCGAGGCGCACAGCTTCCTGGGCGCACTCGATGCCGTGCTGGCCGACTGTCACGGCGCTGCGGGCAAGAACTGGGCGGTTGTCCGCGATATCGCGACCGCAACGCTCGGCCGTCGCGCCGCGCACCCGGCTCGGTGACCGATCAGCCGCCGTTTCGGGTCAGGGCGCGTGACCCTGCGCGCGGCGACGCGTGTCTGATCACCGGTGCGAGCGGCTTCATCGGCGGCCACCTGGCGGAGCGTCTGCTGGCTGAGGGCTACGACGTGCGCTGCCTGGCTCGCGGTAGCAGCGACACCACGCAGCTCGACACACTCGACGTCGAGATCGTCGTCGGCGACCTCGCGAGCCCGGAGTCACTGGCTCACGCCGTGGCCGGCTGCCGCTACGTGTTTCATTGCGCGGCGTGGGTGTCGGACTGGGGCACGGCGGATGAGATCGCACGCGTCAACGTCGCCGGTACGCGGAACCTGCTCGAAGCATGCGCCCACGCATCGGTGGAACGGGTGATCCACTTCAGCACCACCGACGTCTATGGCTATCCCGGTGGCGGCCCGGTCGACGAAACCTTCGTGTCGCCACGTTTTCGAAACTGGTACGCGCAGACGAAACTTGCGGCCGAGGCCGAGGTCCGGAGCGTGGCACAGGCACACGGCCTCGACGCCGTGATCCTCCGCCCGGCGACCGTCTACGGCCCCCGTTCGACGGACGTGATGGGGGAGATCGCGCGCGCGCTGCGGCGCGGCCAGATGCTCCTGATCGATCACGGTCGCGTGCTTGCCGGCCTGTGCTACATCGACAACCTCACCGATGCGGCGCTGCTCGCGTTGCGTCATGAAGCCGCCCCGGGCCAGGCCTTCAACGTCTGCGACGGCCTCGCCATCACCTGGAAGCAGTTCACCGACGACCTCGCCGACGGACTGGGTTGTCGGCAGGCACGACTGAGCTTGCCGTACTGGTTGGCGAACGCGCTCGGCTTCTCGCTCGAACACGGCTACCGCTTCCTGCGCAGGACGACGCGGTTGCACACGGACCCCCTGCTGTCGCGGCAGGCAGTGCACGTGCTGGGGATCGACCAGAATTTCAGCAACCGCAAGGCGCGCGAGCTGCTCGGCTGGGAACCGCGCGTCGACTATGCCGCTGGCCTCGCGGCGACGGTCGCCTGGTTGGAAGCCGACACGCGGGAATCCGCTAATTCAGCTTGAACCACGAGACGCCGGCGAGCGCGGAGATGATCACCAGTACGTCGACGACGAAGAACAGGACCATGCACCCTTTCCACACCGCGTAGATCGAGTGGTCCCACGCTGTCCAAACCGTTTCCGCATCGGCCTTTGCCGGCTTGGCATCCGTTTCCTCGAGGTAGCCGAGGAGCTCCTTGAGGTCGAGCTTCGCGGAAATCCTCCTGGCGAGCTCACCGTGATTGATCGCATGACCGCGCTGGTCGTGCATCAGCGCAAACGACGCCCATGCGACTATCGCTGAGAGCACCGACGCGATCAGCCTTGCGAGGCTGGTGTTGCCGGAGCCCAGCGCGATGGTCATGAGGAAGGACTGCGCGGTGAGGCTGAGGGCCGGCACCTGCCACAGCAGGGTCGTGTACGAACCGAACTGGGTGCCGTATGCGCCGAGCAGGCCAACCAAATCGCCACTGGAGTGCGCGACGCCGGCCGCTTGCGTCTCTCCTGGTGGTTCGGGTCCTGTGGACATCGGCTAGGGATTCGCCACGTGGCGACACCTCCCTTCAACCATGTCGGCTCCGCTCACCGACCGCGGACGCGAAGCGTCCCAACGCGCCCGGCAGCCTTCCGCCGGACTGCGGTTGGGTTCAGGTCGCGGCTGTGTTTCCGGCGAGCGTCCACCCGACGAGGGCGTTTGCGTGACCGTGTCCCAACCCGTGTTCGGTCTTGAGGTATTCGACGATCGCCATGTGTTTCTCGAGGGCCGATGCGGCGATGATCTTCTGCCACTCGGCGATCGGGCGACCGTATCCTTTCTCGATGGAAGGGAAATACGACGCAGGGCCTTGTTTGGGCCACGGTGAAGACTGGTTGGTCACGGGTCCGTCCTCGTCGGGTGTCGGTCGTTCTCGCTTGTTCGGTGGGTGATTGCGAAGCTCGTTCTGTTCACGTCGCAGAGATGTTGACCTGCCAGCCGATGCCGAACTTGTCGATCAGGGCGCCGAAGGTGTCGCCCCAGAACATCTTCTCGAGCGGGGTCTTGACCGTGCCGTCCTCACTCAGTTGGTCGAAGATCCTGCGCAGGTCGGCGTCCTCGGCGCCGACGATTGTCAGCTCGATCCTGGTCTGGACGTGGGTCGTCGCGTCGGAACGGTCACTCGCGCGCAGGGTGAACGCTCCGTTGTCGAGTGCTGCGTTGATGACGGCATCCTTCTCGCTCTCTGATGCCGACGGATCGACGTCGCCGCGACGGGTGATCGAGAGGTCGCCGCCAAGGATGCCTTGGTAGAAAGACATCGCTTCTTCGGTGTTGCCTGGGTAGAAGAGGTACGCCTCCAGCTTCATGGTGAGCTCCTGTGGTCGGTAACGGGTCGGAACTGGACCGTATGGTACTGGATAAGTACTGGTCTGTCTAGTACTCTTCAGATGTGGCCACGACGGCGCCTCCCGAAGAGCCGGAACGAAGCGCTGATCGACGCCACCGCGAGATCCGTGAAGCGGCCATCGAGATCTTTCTCGCCAGCGGTTACGACGGCGCGACGATGGAAGACATCGCCGTGCGTGCCGGCGTCTCGAAACAGACCGTGTACAAGCACTTCACCGATAAGCAGCACCTCTTCGCCGACATCGTCCTATCGACCACCGATGACATGGATGCTCTCGTCGGTCACATCGCCGGCGGACTGACCGAGACCACCGACCTCGCGAAGGACCTGGAGCACCTCGCCCAGACGTTCCTACGCGCGCTCATGGAGCCCCGCGTGCTGCAGCTACGTCGTCTCGTCATCTCGTCCGCAGACCGCTTCCCCGAGATCGCCACCGCGTGGTACGAGCAAGGCTTCGAGCGGGCCCTAGGAGCACTCTCTCAGGAGCTTTCAATCTCTCGCAGACCGACAGCTCCTCGCCATCGACGACGCGGCAACGGCAGCGGAACACTTCGTCGGCATGTTGTTCTGGATCCCGGTCAACAAGGCCATGTTCACCGGCGACGACAACTACGCCACGACCCACGACCTCTCCCCCGCAGCCCTAGCAGCAGCAAAGGCATTCATGAAGGCATACGAGGTTCGACGCTCCTAGCGGCGCGGAAAACGATGACCGAACTGTGCTCGGGCCCAGAGCAGTGCACGACGCGGCGGGCAAACTCCGAATGACAGTCGCTTCGCTCCCTATCGACGCTGCTGCTTCAGCCGCCGATGCGCTGCCACAAGTGCGAGGCGTAGAGCGCGTGCTCGCGGCGATAGTCATCCCAGGACTGGACGATGTAGAAGCGCAGCCCGTCGCGGCTGACGACGACGGAGAAGAACGACTCCTCGAGTTGGCCGGCGCGGTCGGTCCACCAGGCCGTACGCAGCGGTGTGCCGGCGTAGGTGCCGTACTCGACGAACGGGCTGGTCGGCTCGGTGAAGTCGAGTCGCCAGTGGCCGTCGCGCAGGGTCAGTGTTTCCACAATGGGCCACACGCCGCCGAGTCTCTGCGCGCCGGCGGCACGGATGTCGGCTGCCGTGACCTGGAGGCGGTAGACGCCGTTGGGCAGGGTTGAGTGCACGCCGTGCGCCGTGTATGGCTGGCGCGGCTGGCGGTGGCATCCGCGCGTAATCCGCAGCGACGCGGGTGCGGGCGTCCGGCTGCTCAGCGCAAGGATCGTTCGAATGGCCGGACCGCCCGGTCCACTTTCCAACTTTGCGTAAAG
>CAWHDS010000031.1:0-14054 GCA_963828135.1 uncultured Solirubrobacterales bacterium | reverse complement strand
GCCTGGACGTCGTCCGGTGCGAGCGTCAGGCTGGGCACGTCGCGACGCTCGCATGTCCGTGGAAGCGGGAGGTTTGTTGAGGGTCCTTCAAACCGGCCCGGCTCACACCGACGACTCGCCTCATTCCGATTCGAGTTCTAAGGGGACCGCTGACAGGGAGGCGGCGCTCGATCATAGGGCTGTGCGCGTGGGGACTTGGGGACGCGGGTGTCCGCGCGGGACTGGGCTGCTGGTCGGTCTCTTCTTGTCGGATCACCAGTGGGACGCTGTCAAAGCACGCGCAATGTCGCGCGGAAGGCGCTTGAGTGTTGCGCGCCCACGACGGCCTGCGCATTCAGCTGGTAAGCGCCGGGGGCGAGGACGCGACCGCCGAAGTGCGCGCGCAGCACATACGAGTCCCGGCCCGCGGCCTCCCATACGGTGATGCGCGCTACTACGCGTGTCTTCCCGTGAAGCCTGCGCGAAAGAATGATGGCGAGCTGCGCACGCTCGGTGAGCTTGAAGCTGAATGTCGCGTTCGGCGAAGCGCAGGACCGCCCGCGCGCCGGACAGTTGGAGATGACTCTCGATGAGAGGTGCAGTGCCGACCACGCGAAAGGCTCGGGCGCCGGCGTAGGAGCGGGGGTAGGGCTCGGCGTCGGACCGGGGATCGGCGAAGGAATAGGCCCTGGTGGCGCCGCCGTGACCTCCCATGTGGTCGCGGCCGAGGCTGTGCCGCTCGGGCCGGTGGCGGTGACCACGAACGTGTGCGATCCCACGCTCAAGTCGGTAAAGCTAGCGGACCCCGAGTCACACGCTTCGCTCGCGTCATCCAGTGTGCACGCGACCCCGGTCACGGTGCCGCCGACGGTGAACACCACGATACCGGAGGCGGTCGCCGTGGTGGCCGGGGGTACGGCAGTGAGCGTGACCGTCGGGGCAGGCGGCGTGACGACGAAGGTGGCGGACGTGAAGTTGGAGCCGCCAGGCCCGGTGGCAGTGACGACGAAGGTGTGGAAGCCCACGCTCAGGCCAGTAAAGCTGGCGGACTCGGAATCGCAGGGTGTGCCCACGCCGTCCAAGGTGCAAACGGTTCCGTTGCTGTCGCCACTGACGGTGAAGGCTACGCTACCGGAGGTGTCCGCGGAATTAGCCGGTGGCGCGCTGGTAATGGCGACCGTCGGGGGAGGCGGCGTGACGACGAAGGTGGCGGATGCAAAGTTGGAGCCGCCAGGCCCGGTGACGGTGACCACGAACGTATGCGAACCCGCGCTCAGGCCAGTAAAGCTAGCGGACTCGGAATCGCAGGGTGTGCCCACGCCGTCCAAGGTGCAGGCGGTCCCGCTGCTGTCGCCACTGACAGTGAAGGCCACGCTACCGGAGGTGTCCGCCGAATTAGCCGGTGGCGCGCTGGTAATGGCGACCGTCGGGGCAGGCGGCGTAACCTCCCAGGTGACGGCCGCGAAGTTGGAGCCGCCGGGGCCGGTGGCGGTGACCACGAAGGTATGCGAGCCCACGCTCAAACCCGTGAGGTCAGCGGACCCGGAAGCACAGGCCGCGGTCGAGCCGTCCAGGGTGCAGGTTGTCGCGCTGCTGTTGCCCGTGACGATGAAGGCGATGGTGGCGGAGGTGTCGGCGGAACTGGGCGGGGGGACGTTGGTAATGGCCACGGTGGGGGCGACCGGTGAGGGCTGGGTGGTGCCGGCGCCCGTGGCCGAGCCTCCAGCGTTAAAGGCAGCGAGTCCGAAGCAGTAGGTTGTTCCCGGGGTTAGGTCGGTAATGGTTTGTGAAACCGGGAAAGGCGTGGTTTCGTCTCCGCTGGAACCCGGAACCGGGTCAGGAAAGAAGTCTGTCCCGTAGTTAAGGCTGGTAGGCGTACAGAAGCCGGAGGAGTCGGCAACGCCCTCGGTGAAGTAGTAGGTGGTGAGGGAGCCTTCCGGGTTGATGGTGCCCTGCAAGGTTACGGAACTTGGGCCGTTAAAGGTTGGAGCTGACAAGTCGGCGACGGGCAGCGCCGGAGCCGTCGGCGTGGGGGCGGGGCTGATGTCAAGTGTGAAGCCGTCGGCGCCCCCGTAGGAGACTGTTCCTAAGCTGTTTTGGGCAACCAATGCGAAGTGATAGCGCACGCCCGGCGTCAAGCCGCTGATAGTGTCAGTGACGGCCAGCGGACTGGCACCAGCCCCGAGGTCGGTGTGGGCTGTGCTTTGCCCGTAGGCGCTGGTGGGTCCGTACTCCCACCAGTAGTGGGTGTCGAGCTGGTTAGGGTAAACGCCCCCGCTGAGAGTGACGGTCGTGGCGGTGGATGAGACGACGTAACGACCAGGGTCGCCGATGCAGTCGCATGCGGTACCGTTGGCGACTCCAGGGGCCCCGGGGACGACCGCGCCGGAGATGCTACCGACGCCGGTGATGCCGTCGTAGCCGGAGCCGGCGTTGCAGAGGGCAGCCAGGAGTGTATCGCTGCAGGAACCGTTGAGCCCTTCATTGTTGCCGCTGGTAATGTCATTGAGCAGGGATGAGTCGTTGTAAGCCCAGGCGGCACCGCCGACTCCGACTCCGTTGCCCAACAGGCCGTAGTAGGCGGCGATCAAGGCTGCCGCCAAACTGGTGCCGCCACCGGTGTACCCGGTCAGTGAGCTGTCACCCGAGTAGTAGACAAACAAACCGGTGCCGGCTTCACCGTCAGCTGAGAGGTCGGCGGTGGCACGGGTCGGGCATCCTCCGTTGGCGTTCGCCTGCCAGGGCGGCTGGGGTTCGGTCGAGCAGCTGCTGCTGTCGTACGGCGAAGCGGTTTCATCCACCCCGCGGGCGGTCGGGGTTGAGGCCGGCGTCAGTGCCGTTCCGCCGGCGGCGGTCACCCCGGGGAAAGACGCTGGGTAAGGGGTGTTGTAGTACGGCGGCGCGAGGTAGCCGTAATCTCCGGCGCTCGCCACTGTCGCAACCCCCGGGAAGACGAAGTCGCTGCGGTTGAACGACCAGAACTCCAGCCAACTGTTAGAGATTTGGTTGGCCCCCAACTGGTCAGCGGTGACCTCAGCCGCCTGATAGCTGGAGACGGTTTCGCTGTTGGCTTCGACGAGCAGGATATGACAGTTGGGACAGATGGCGGAAACAGCATCCACGTCCAGGGCCGTCTCGAAGCCCCAGCCTGGGCTGTTGCCGTCGGCGCTGGTGGGATAGTTGCTGCCTCCGTTTTGGTCGGTGATCCGCAGACAGCCACTTGCGGTCGTACAGGGCGGCAGGTCGTAGGCGGCGCGGTACTGGGCCAGATCGGACTCCAGGGCCTGGTAGCCAACGCCAACATCAACAATGCCAACCGTGTCTCCGTAGCCAGCGCTAGCCGAAAGGGCGGTCAGATCATAGGCTTGCTGAAGGTACTGCGGGGTGCCTAGAGTCGCCGCCGGCTCCGTCGCGACAATACTGCTGTCAGCCGCGTGGACCCTCAGCGCGGATGGGCCGCCTTTGTGCGCGACCGTCCCGTTGCGATTCAAGCGCAGCTTGTGTACGCGGAAGCTCACCGGGCGCCCTGTTCTTTCGCTGACCAGCATTTGCGCGGTACAGGTGGCTCTCGTGAGGCTGGGCTTGGAACAGACATTCCTGGCCGTTGTGGAAGCTGCCGGCGAAGGGGCGCGGGTAGGTGGCGACACCCGAGCAGACGCGCTACGCACGACTATGCTCGCCGAGCCGGAGAACCCTCGTACGCGCTTGACAATGATGTCGTGCACGCCCTGCGCCCGCGCGTGCCGAATCTGCGCTCCTGACGCGGCGGCCACGACGACAAGCGAGGCCAACGACGGACCGGGCGCGTCCGCCCGCGCGGACGCGGGCGTGAACACGCCCGCGAGCGGAATCAGCAACACCAGCAGCGCGCGACACGCGATACGAACGACACGCCGCATGTGGGACTGCGGCGACATGCGCGCACGCAGCGCGACTCCGTTAGCGTCCGGTGCGCTCACCGTCACAGCGGTGGTGCCCGCGTGACGCGATGAGCACGCGCTGATCGTGAGCCCAGCCCCTATGCCACGAGTCTTCTGAGGCGCCAGCGAGAGCGCGCTTGGGGATGCGTGCGATACGGTCGCAACTGGGAGCCTACGGGGTCCCATGCTTCTTCATCGGCCGAGCCCGACCCAGACGTGAGCGATAGACGGCTTGCTCAACGAACCGCTGCGATCACTCCCGCACCCCCACTCGTGCTCGAGACGCTGATGGCGTGTCCTGCGAGCTGTAGAAAGGAGGCGAGGTCGACACCCGCCGCTGGTGTCGGCGGCACGCCGAGCGCCTACGCCAGCTCATCGACAGCAAAACGGATGGAGCCGGAGCGCACAGGCAGCTTACAGCGAAGCGAAAGCCGCCTATGGCACAGCAAAAATCATGTACACAGAGAATCAAGAGAGGATGATATGGCAATGATGAAAGCAACCCTCAACCCTACTTTGGAGGCCGAAGTCTTGGACCGTCTTGACGCCGGTGAATCCTCGGCAGCCCTGGCCCGCGAACTGAAAGCACGCGGAGTACCGGCGAAAGCATCGAACCTGCGGGTACTACGACATCGCCGGGGCCGTTCAGCCTACAAGAAACAGGGTGGCCCGTCGGCGGAGGCGGTGTCCGCTGTCCTGGAACTGCAGGCGGCGCGGCCCCGGCTTACCCAACGCGAGATCGAGGGCGCGACCGGCTGCAACCGCCATCAGCAACGCCACATTCGCTGCCGCGCTGCCGCCCACGCTTGAGCCGGCGAGGATATGCCAGCATTCGTGCCTACCGCGTGAGCGGGGCCGCCGTCACGACGATAACGGCAGCATAGCCGATGTGTCCACTACGGTCGCGGCGCACACTCACGCCGATAGAACCGGTAGTGCCCGGCGAGAACGGGGCGAGCAGTACGTCGCGATGACCCCAGCAGCCGGGGGCGTGCGGACCCCAACAGAAGACGTTGTTGCTCCCGTTGCCGTCCCAGCCGTCATCGTACATCCATTCATAATAGGCGGCGGGCGCGTTAAGAAAGTTCCCAGCCTCAATGCCACCGGACCTCAGCACACGTTGGCCGTCAACCACAGACGGGAGAGTGGGGTCGCTGTCTCTTATCACGCCAGCGGCAGCCAGGCGGCTGAGCGATAAGACCGACCCAACTAACGGCGCTTCCCCGTAGGCCGCACGGTCGAGGTTGGTCAGCACCAAGATCTGCTGCGCACCGGGCAAATGAATGAAGTCGGCGGGCAGACGATAGGAGCCGAACCCCATTTTCTTGCGGGCGGCATTGAGGTCTTTCACAATTCCACGTTCGCACACCGCCGACAGCGGGGCTTGCGCGCAAGCATCGGAGAAATAGTTAGCCGGCAGCGGCATGTTGCGTAGAGGATTCAGTGGAGAGGACGCTGCAAAGGCTGCGCCCCCACCGAGCACGCAGTCAGCAGATGCAGGAAGCCCTTTCAAGGCACCTGACGAGGAGAACCGACACGTCCTTGTGCCCTGTACAACGGCCACGAGCCGCAAGCTGCCCCCCGACGCGGGCAGCGTTGTTGGAGTCGTCGCAAAGCGGGCTCTCCTCGCATCTGTGGCGTTTCCCGGCTGCTGCGTGCCACGCGGCACGGCCAGCGCGGTCGGGACGATCAGCGGCACTAGCGCTGTCGAGGCGTGCACTGAGATCGCCTGCTCGGCAGACGAGCCGCTCCGGGCTTGACGTAACGGCGCGTCGGCACAAGCACAGCCGGCAGAAGCTGCCAGCAGCGATGCGAGCGCGAACAGGAGGCTCAGACGAAGGCCGGCAAGGCGACGTCGCGTCTTTCGGGGGCTCGTTGAGTGTGGCGGCTCGCGAACGCCGGGTTGCGCGGGCAGGACCAGTCGCGGATGGTCAGCGGTGTCGGGGTGGCGGTCAAAGCGACTGGCGCCCCCGTTGTCGGGGACGCTTGCGATGGGCTTGCTGGCACTACTCACGGCACGCTCGTCCTTTCAAGGACGCAGCATCTGGGTTGGTGGAGGGAGCGGAGGGGTGTCTCTATTGGTGGTACGGTCGGTCCACACGCTTACTTGATGCTGGATCGTCTGGGTTCAACGGATGGCTGACGCTTCGGGGGCGAGCGTCGGCGTGCCGCTGCCGGCAGGGAGGATGCGTTACGTGCCACACGGGCTGTGATCGCGCGGCGCGTCCTGATGGTCCTGACGTCAGTGCTTCATCTGCCAGGCGATAAAGATGTCGTCGATCCGCGAGACGCCGCCGCTCGCGGTGAACCGCAGCGCCATCTCTCCCCTGTCCGTGCCCGACAACACCGAGGCGGTCGCCGCGTCGATATCAAGGACCGGCGATGGTGTCCCGCTCGAGTCGCCGGTTTCGCTGCATGCTGACTGGGTTTCATGGACAGCGAACTTGGCGAGGTGCAAGCGGCGCGGACTGCCCGCGCTAGTCCCTGGAGTGCGCTGATGCTGCATAAAATATGGACGATCCGGTGGAGGTTGTCTTCTCGGAAAGGCCAGGCGGCCGATGTGATTCGACACAACTCGCGATCCCCGCGCGGAGGTGGCCGTCGTCGTCGCTGAGGCCGTAGCTCCCGCCAATGCGCAACCAGGCACCGCCCACCCGGCTGCTTCCCCCAACCAGGAAGATGAAATGAAACGCACACTCGCCGCATTCGCCGCCGTAATCGTCTTGGCCGCCGTCCCGACGGCCGCGCAGGCCGTCAAGGGAGGCTCTGGGCCCTCTGCCGCCGTCGCCAGCGCCCGCGCCGTTTACGCCTCGATGTCAGCTACATCAATCGCTCAAACCGACACGCCCGCCCCGCACACAGTCGCGGCCGCTCGCTCTGCCTATGTTGCCTGGGGTATGGCGGTAAACATGCACCATTTCAGCTCGGCTTGTCTACTGATGACTCCTCACCTGCAGAACGCGGAAATGCTGATCACTCACACGCCCACATGTCTGACCGCACTCGTCAAGTTGAACGGCTCTCATGCGCGTCTTAGCTATTCAGAGTCAGCGCAAGTGATGGCTATTCTCGCCTTGCAGAAAATGACGCTGAAAGGCAATACCGTGTCTATCGCGGACAGCAACGTTCGGCTAACCTACACCGCGGGGCACTGGCTTCTCGGTCGGCTCAACAACACATAAACACCGCGGGTAGTGCGCCGTTCCACCCTGTGTTCCGCGGTGTCACGTTCTGCTAACAGTCAGTTGCAGCCCCCACAGGTCCTGCTTTCGAACTAGGTGCGTGGTGACGATGACAGTCGCGAACGCGCAGCGAATGCCGCCCGAGCGAGCACCAGAACTGAGGCCGGTTAGACCAGTCACCGTGCCTTCGCAGCACCAATGACCCGCCGCTGAACTCGTTCTAACAGCATTAGCGAGCTCGACGAACGGCCGATTATCGGCTTGCCAGCTCGGCCCGCTACCGGTTTCGCCCGAGGCTGTCGGGTTTACGGCTTGCCATCCGGCGGGTTTATGAGGATTTCTGGATGAGCCACAACTTCTTGTCGTGTGACCGTGGGCAGGTGTTGTTGATGCCGCCGTCGCTGGTGGATTGGGTCGAGGACGACCATCTGGTGTGGACGGTGCTGGAGGCCGTCAACAGGATGGATCTCGCGAGCTTCTACGGGGCGTATCGGGCGAACGGGCAGGGTCGCGCGGCGTATGACCCGGAGATGATGGTGGGCTTGCTGTTGTACTCGTACGCGCGCGGGAACCGGTCGTCGAGGGGGATCGAGCGGGCGTGCCGGGAGGACGTCACTTACAAGCTGATCACGGCGATGCGGGTGCCTGATCATTCGACGATCGCGGAGTTCCGGCGCCGTCACGAGGCTGCGATCAGCGAGCTGTTCGTCGAGGTCCTCGCGCTCTGCCAGGAGGCGGGCCTGGTGTCGGTTGGGGTGATCGCGATCGACGGGACGAAGATCCGGGCGAGCGCGTCACGCGATCAGAACCGCTCCTATGCGGGGATCGTCGCCGAGATCCTCGAGGAGGCGGAGCGGATCGATCGCGAGGAGGACGAGCAGCATGGTGACGCTCGCGGCGATGAGTTGCCGGAGCGGTTTCGCTCACGCGAGAGCCGCCGCCAGGCACTTGCTGAGGCCAAGCAACGGCTGGATGAGAAGAAGGCCGCCGGCGAGCACGACACCTCGGCGGTCGTTGAGCCGGCGGTCGAGCTTGATGCTGAGCGGCTGGGAGCGCACGCAGAGGGCCGGCGCGGGTGGCTTCGAAACGGGCGCCGCCAGCTGGATGAGCAGCGCGAACGCGACGCAAGGGCGGTTGCTCGCTCGCGCGCACAGCGGCTCGCCGACGCCAAGCGCCGGCTGGAGGAACAGCTCGCGGTCGAGGTCGCAGCGAACGCGGCCTATGAGCGAGTAAACGAGGGCGGAACGCTCGCCGGAGTCGACTACCTCGTCTGCTCGGCCGAGCGCAACACGCAGCGTCTCATGCAGCTCAGTTCGTTCGAGAAGGCGCTTGCAGGGTCTTAACCACACGTCGACACCACAAGCGGCTGACGCCTCGGGGCAGCATCCGCCTCACCTACACCGACCACCTTCACGCTTGAACTACTGGGGCCGCAGCAACGCGCCGGTCATCTGTGTCGCTACCACGTGCCGGACGACGAACAGCCGCCCTGGCCGATCGGTGCACAAGTGCGTTTGAGTGATCCGATCGCGTTACGGCTGATCGAGAACGTATTGATATCGAGCCGAGAGGCAACTCACCGCGAAAGCGCAAAGCCCTATTCGTGTCCGACTTCGTGGCGCTCCCTTACTCCCGTGTAGCGGTACACGTTCCGGCACGGCGCCTCGTTTGGCTTAGCACGGGATCGGCCGCGTGCGAGTCGGCAGCCCACAACTGTCTGTGCTCGCTAGTTCGGCCCCGAGCGCTCCGTGACTCGGTTGGTCGATGGGCCCCCTGTACGCCCGCTTTCGACATAGTGCGAGCGTCACGGGAACCTCCGCGTCGATTGTGCATTGGACGAACTGCACAAGCCCGTCGCGCTGAGTCGCTCGCTCCTGCTCCCGCCCAGCTGCGGTGTCGCACCGGTGGGGGCCAACACCCGCGCATCCGTCGTCCTGAGCGAGCACCTGTAGGGCGTGTGTGGCCAGGTTACTGCTTTCCCGACAGCCTCGCCCAGCAGCGGTAGTGATCAACGCGTGGCCTCAGCCTCGCGCTCAAGAGCCCGAAGAACCTCAGGGTCGAGGAAGACGTGCCTTACAACGGCCTTGAGAGTCACCTCCCAATGCTCGTGCCCGACAACGTCGCATCCCACAAGCGCCCGTGCCATGAACCCCGAACGCTCGTCGCGCCTTTCTCGCCGGATCTGGACGCGCACCTGGCAGCAGGGCGAGTCCCAAACGTCGCGACACGGGGGCGGCGGGGTTCGCGCGCCTCCGAAAAGGGATTTGCAGGCGGCTATAACGTCAATCACGATGGCTCCAGTCGCTGATGCTAGTCGGCTTTTGCAGTCATCGACGCCTAGACATCCGAGGCCCCGGAAGCTAAGTCCACACGAGATCATCGGACAGTCCACCCCTTTTCGTGAGCGTTTCACCGATACCTGTTGCACGGGTTCGGCCCCGACGAGTCCGGTCATCGTCGCGTCGGTTAGGATGAGGTGACGGATTTGCACGCAGACGTAGGCCGCGTTGCGAGAGTCGCGTCCGTGCTTGCTCGCTCCTGCTTGCGCCACCTCCGAGCGCTCGAGTGCCGGCTGGTACGTCGCTACTCGCTTCGGGGGCGCGAGTGTGCGCGAGGGCCTGCGAGTCTCTCGGAGACGGGAGGCAGACGTCACGTGCCGGATTTGCGCCAACCAAGATCGTGCTGTCTCCAGCTTCCGCCGGTCCTGCGCGCGGTCGTCGCCGCGCTCGCCAACGGCTCCTGCTAATCCTCAACCAGGTCGTGCCCCGCCTGACCGCGCCGCAGAAGACGGGGCTGATCAACGCGTACACGAACGCGGTCACCACCCTCGCCGCCGGCGGCTGGCTGACGAGCACGCAATCCGCAACGCTCAAGATGGTCGCCACGCAGCTGTGGCCGCATCGATCCGCCCGGTAGCCCCAGGGCCCACCGGGCGGATCGATGCGGTTCTCGGCCCACCGTGCACCCGTTCGTTGGCTGGTTCGCAAGTACGCTCTGGTGATGCCGCGCGACTACTACAGCGACGCGGTGCAGGGACCGCGTGCCCTAACCGAGGACACAGTTGATGAGCAGCTGTGGTCGGCGATCTTCGCGCTGCTCGAGCGCAGCATCGCCACGCACGTCCTCGCGGAGGACTTCCCGCTCACCTGTGAGGATGGCGGCCTCGCATACGCGACGGATCGCGCCGCGGTCATGCAGACCATCGCCGGCGAGATCCCGAACCTCCCGTCCCCGCTCGCCGCGCACCCCGTCCCGCCCACGCTGTCGATCCTCGATCTGCTCGAGTTCCTGCAGCGCCACGCCAGCAAGGCGACACGCCTGGAGCGCCACGGCTACTTCAGACACGATCACCTGCGCTTCGACCGGGAATTCGGGCAGCGCCGAGATGCGCGAATCGATCAACCGCCTGCTCGCACGCAACGGCCTGGCCTACGAACTCGACCCGCGGGGCCGGATCATCCGCGTCGGCGCCGCGCCCGTCCGCGAACTGCTCAGACACGAGCTGCCCCCAACGCGCGACGCGAGCCTTGACGAGCTGATCGAGCTTGCCATCGAGCGCTACCTGGACCGCGACCCGCAGGTTCGCCGCGACGGCATCGAGAAACTCTGGGACGCCTTCGAGCGCGCAAAAACGGTCCTTGACGGACCCAACAAGAAAGCTCGCGCGCAGGCCCTGCTCGACGCCACCGCAGCAACGCCCGGCCGAAAAGGAGCTGCTCGACGCGGAGATGCTCGCGCTCACCGCGATCGGCAACTCCTTTCGCATCCGACACCACGAGGTCGACCGCACCGACCCCAGCGATCAGCTCGTCGACTACCTCTACGTGGTATGCTCGCGCTCATCTACCGCGTGCACCCCGCGATGCGCTGAACGACCCACCGAGACCGTACCTGCGCAACGTCAGGCCCAGCTCTCGTCTGCGCCGCGACCTCGCCGCCGCGGGGCTCATGTGCTGGCCGGCGGGGCCTGATCCGGTGCTTGGCTGGCGCTCTGCGTTCGCCACCAGTCGCCGTCGGGATCGAGCCGGGTGGGGAAGAAGCTCGCGCGTTCCTCGACCGCCGCAAGACACGCGGCAATCTCCGCCGCCGGCAACCGCCCCTGCTCGCAGTAGCGGCGCAGGATCCGCGCCGTCGAGAGCACCTCGAGCCCGGCGTACTCGGAGGCGATCAGCCGCAGCGCCGCGCGGTCGTCGGTGAGCAGCGCCAAGCCGCGATGCACAGCGAGCGCGAGCGTCGCCGCCTCGCCGTCGTCTAATCGCTCGGCGAGCGAACGAACGTCGCGACCTCCTCTCCTGCGAGATCCACCACCTCGAGCACTCCGGCGCGCACGAGCACCTCGAGCTCAATTGGCGTGCGCTCTGCGCCGTCGTCCTCGGACCGCAGACCGAGCGTCTCGCCCGACACCTCGCGCGCGACGACGAAACGGATCGCGAGCGTTGCCGCGACTCGCTAATCCGCCCGGTTGCGCACAGGTTGATCAGCACGCAGGCGTCGAGCGAGAGCTGGCGCTCCGCCATTGCTAGCCGAGTTGCCCGAGAGCGCGAGCGACGTCACGCGCAGTGACGCGGTCGACGCGCAGGAATCGCGCAAACGCGCCCTCCGAGATCCGGCCGGCGCGGTAGGCGTCCACCGCCAACGTCACATACCGGGCCGGGAACACGCGCGTATCGGGCTCCCGTGGCGCCAGCCCGAGCAGCCGACGGGCCTCCGCAACGCTGAACCCTCGTGCTGGAGCATGTCGAACGTGCCGCGCGCCAGCAGACCGAGCCCCTCAAGACGCACCACGAGCGCTTGGAACGACACGCCGTAGAACCCGGCAAGCTCGACCAGGGCGCCGGGCGTCACGCCCTCCGGCCGCGTGCGCAAGATCGCGTTGAAGTCGCGCGTGAGACCAGACGTCGGCATCAAGAACTCGCCCGCGAACGCCTCGGCGAAACGTTCGTGCGCAGGCACGCGACCCGGCGAGTGCGCTTTCGCGACCGTGATCTCCGCCGACAGGCGCCGCGTCAGGAAGTGCGCGAGCTCGTGTGCCAGCGTCCACAGCTGGCGCTCGACCGGACGGTTGGCGTTGACGGCGATGCAGGCCCCCGTCTCGGGCGTGAACGCGAAGAACCCCTCGATCCGTGACGGCAGCGCGATGAAGAACACCCGAATCCCAAGCTTGGTCTCCAGTACGTCGCGCAGGCCCTGGAGCGGTCCGTCACCGAGACCAAGGCGGTTGCGCTCGGTTGTGGCGACCTCCGTCGCGGCCGCCGTCGCCGCGAGCCCGTCGATCGAATAGGCGGCCGGGTACTGGTGGTTCGCCGCGACCCCGGCGCGCCGCTCGAGCTCACGGTAGTCCTCGGCGTAACGCTCAACCATGCGAATTGCCTGCTCCAGCTCCTCCGCGTCCGCAGAGCGTGACAGGGACGTGCGGAACTGACCGACAAAGTCCTCGACGGGGGCGCTCGGGCGCAACAGCTCGTCGACCGGCCGGCCGTACCGCCGAGCCATCGCCACCAGGCCTCCTGACGCGGACCGCGCGCTCGCCCTTCTCGAGCGCCACCAGCGACGTGCGGCCGCAGGGAAGCTGCGCGGCCCCGTCTCCTGCGTCATGCCGCAGTCGCGCCGCGCGTTGCGCAGCCGCTTCGGCAGGTTCGGGTTGCGAAGCTCCGAGTCGATGGCAATCACGCCGCCACCTGCCCGAGATAGCGCTCGACCATCGGCGCCTGCACCTGCCGCCATTCCTGCGCGTAGCGCCGGTACAGGCCAACGAGTCGATCCTCGACGCCCGGGCCGTGCCCGAGGACGAGCAGCCCGTCGCGGGCGTCGACGAGCTGCGGGAACGCTGTGATCATCGCCTCCCATGGCTGGTTGGTCGTAGTGGAACCTGCCTCGAGCTCGGCGACCTGGCCGAGCATCAGCCGCAGTGCGAATGCATCTTCATCGCTGACGTCCGCCGCGAGTACGTCTACTCGGTAGCGCTCGCGCCCGTGGAGCCCGCGAGGCCACTGGTGCGCAGCGCCTGGCGGCGCAGCACACAGCTCGAGCAACAGCCGCACCGGTAGCGCTCGCCTTCTGCCAGCCTGGGTTGGCGGTTAGATGACCAGGTGTCGCACGACATCGTGGTTCCGATCAGGTCGGCGAACTGGTCGGGGATGCGGCGAACAAGGCTGGCCTTGGTGTCGAACACCCGCGGCAGCGTGAACCGCATGTCGGACGAGACATCCATGAGGTCCACGAGGTGCTGCATCGCGGCCAGGGTCTTCGGTGCCCGAGCGCGACATGTGCGCCGACCTGGCCACGACCGTAGGCGAGGTTGACCGCGCCGATGCCGTTCTCATACACGCGAACTTCGCCGACGTCCGCGACCAGCGCTGCCGCGGCGGCGAGCGAGAGAAAGAGCAGTCCGCGCGAGCGATGCTGGCGATCCTGCCGCCGCCCCTTCGCGTGCACGAGATTCGCGGTGATCAGCAGCGGCTGCACGCGGTTGGCGGTCCGCTCGCGTAACGACTGGGCGAGCCGGCGTTGCAGCGACCGGGCGCGCCCCGTCCCGCTCGCGCCCACGAGGACCAGCTCAAGATCATCGTGCTCCCCGAGGTCGATCGAGGTACCGCCGAACGAGTCAAGACCGCCGCTGAAGCACGCGACCGCGGCCGGGCCGCCTGGTCGCAGCGAGAACAGCGTGCCCTGCGTCTCGGCAAGCGAGCGTCCGCCGCGGAACGGGACGAAGCACGGCTCCCAGTAGTCGTCGGTCAACCAGTCCAGCAGCCCGGTAATCGTCCCGGCGACCTCACTTGAGGACCAGAAGTCGACATCGCGAACTGCGAGCACCGGCGAGAGCTCACGACACCAGCCGCGGCCGAACGGATCACGGGAAGAGCGCGTGCTCAGACGATCAAGCGCGTAAACCTCCATCGCGATCGCGAGCAGGTCCGCGACACGCTCAGGGTAGCTGCGCCTGAAGGTCGCCGCGATCGTGGCGTCGTCGAGC
>CAWHDS010000030.1:0-89082 GCA_963828135.1 uncultured Solirubrobacterales bacterium | reverse complement strand
TGCGCCGCGTGCTCGGGAGCGTGCCGAACTCGGTCGCCCACAAGGCGCCCTGCTCGGTGCTGATCGCCGACACGACCGCCGCCGCCTGACGGCGCTGCGGTTCGCGTGCACGGGCGCGTGAGCGCGCGTCGCGCACGCCGGCCACACCGCCCGCGCCAGGCACGCCGCCCGCAGCGCCGCCCCGGCCTGCACTAGCATCGCGTCCGGGATGCGCCGACGCGCGTGGCAGGGTCGCAAGCGAGCTGCTGCTGGCTGCGGTCACAGCCGCCGCGATCGAGACTGGGCCTGCTCGCCTACGCGACCGGGCTGCTCTACCCGCTCGAGGCGCAGTCGATCGATGCGCGGTTCTCGATCCGAGGCGCGCGGCCGTCGCTGGTCAAGAACTTCGTGATCGTCCAGATCGACGAGGAGACGTTCGAATCATCCTCTTCCAGATCCGACTGGCCGTTCCCGCGGCGCTACCACGCCGTCGTAATCGACCATCTGCTCGCCGCCGGCGCGAAGCTCATCGCCTTCGACGTGCAGTTCACGCAGCGGACCGATGTCGGCCGCGACGACGCGCTGATCGAGGCGGTAGACCGCGCCCACAACATGGTGCTGGCCACCGACGCCGTGGACCGGACCGGGCAGACGGGCGTGCTCGGCGGTAACGCCGAATTACGGGCGGTCGGCGCGCGGGCCGGCAATTCGACCGTGATCGGCGACTCCCAGGGAGTGATCCGTGACTTTCAGCACTCCTACCAGTCGATCGACACCTTTCCCGTCACGATCGCAACGGACTGGGAGGGTCACGAGGTCAGCCCGACACTTTTTGGCGGCTCGATGCGACCAGTGCCGATCGACTATCCCGGCCCACCGGGCACCGTGCCCGACATCGCCTACTGGCGGGTGTATGAGAACAAGTTCCCCACAGCCGCGGTCAAGGGCAAGATCGTGATCGTCGGCGCCTCCGCACCAGAGCTGCAGGACCTGCACTCGACGCCGACCTCGGGCGCCGAAGACATGGACGGGCCGGAGATCCAGGCGGACGCCGCGGCGACGACGATCGCCGGCATCCCGCTGCGCAAGGGACCGGGTTGGCTGAACATCGCGCTGATCGTGCTGTTCGGCGCGGGGCTGCCGCTCGCCAGCATCCGCATCCGCCTGTGGCGCGCCGTGGGGGCCGCGCTGGTGCTGGCCGCTCTCTTCACCGTGGCGACCCAGCTGGCCTTCGATAGCGGCACGATCATCGCCTTCACCTATCCGCTGCTCGCGCTCGTGCTGGCGATCGTCGCGACGCTCACGATCGTGCTGCTCGGCGAGGCCTTCGAACGCCAGCACGCGCGTGACATCTTCGCCCGCTTCGTACCGCCGGACGTGGTCGACGAGGTGCTGGCGCGGACGGACGACGACTTCCGCCTCGGCGGCGTCGAACGCGACTGCACCGTGCTGTTCAGCGACCTGCGCGGCTTCACGAGCTTCGGCGAGACGCAGCCCGCGGCGAAGGTGATCGAGGTCGTCAACTACTACCTCAACGAGATGACCGAGGCGATCCTCGCCGCGGGGGGCACGCTGATCGCCTACATGGGTGACGGCATCATGGCGGTCTTCGGCGCACCGATTGATCAGCCCGACCACGCCGACCGGGCGCTCGTCGCGGCACGCGAGATGATGGGGCCGCGGCTGCGGCGCTTCAACGACTGGCTGCGCGAGCAGGGCCACGAGTCGGGGTTCCGGATGGGCATCGGCCTCAACAGCGGCACGGTGATGGCGGGCAACGTCGGCTCGGCCCAGCGCGTCGAGTACACGGCGATCGGCGACACCACCAACACCGCGTCGCGGCTCGAGGGGATGACGAAGGGGACGCCGTACATGCTGTTCATCTCCGAGAGCACGCGCGAGCGGATGTCTCAGATCCCCGACGACATGGTGTTCGTCGACAACTTCGACATTCGCGGGCGCGTCAACAAGATGGCGGTCTACTCGGTTCCCGATCCCGAGGACGCTCCGGGAGCCAAGCCCGCGGCGCCAGCCGCGGAGCCGGCGGCGGCAGGCGAGGCGGCGGCGGCAGGCGAGGCGCTGGCGGCGGACGACGCGCCGGAGGCAGGCGAGGCGCCGGCTACGGCGCCCCAGTAGCCCGCCGGCTACGCCTCTTCGTCGTCTTCGAGCCAGTCGTCGGAGTCGCCGAGCACGACGCGAAACTCCTGCGTCGCGTCACCGAGATCCTCGCGCGCCGGCGACCGCGCGGCATCTGCGTCATGGTCGGCGTGACCCGCGTCATGGTCGTCGCCCGCGTCGCGGGGCGCGCGGCCCGGACCGTGGCGCCTGTGCTCCGAGTCGTGGCGCGCGTCACCGTTGCGCGGTACGTCGTCGCCGCTCGTTGGCGGCGCGAGGTCCTCGGGCACGATGATCGCGTGCCCGCGCGTGACCGGTGCCAGCGCCTCCTGCTCCTCCCGCGCCACCTCGGCCGGATCGGCTCCGCGGCGGCGCTTCAGCTCCAGGTGGTCGCGAATCGCGTCATCGAGGTCGCCCATCGGGCCACAGCCTAACGCGTCGCCAGCATCTAGACTTCCCTGCGCGCGCCGCCGACCGGCGCGCGCATGGGGCTATAGCTCAGTTGGGAGAGCGCCTGGATCGCACCCAGGAGGTCGGGGGTTCGAGTCCCCCTAGCTCCATCGGCCGTTGCCGTCTTGACAACGGTATGGGCTGCTCAGGGGCCTGCTTCTGTGTCGCGTCGCCCTGCTACGAGATCACGCGATTCGACGTCGCCGGCGAGTGCCGCTGTGAGGTCGCGCCCAGGGGTTTGCGGAGGCGTGCGAATAGCGCGCGGTCGGGCCGGGTTCAGCTCTTTGAGTTCTCTCGGGTCAGTGTTAGCTTGACGTCGGCGTCGACGACCTTGCGCACCATGCCGGGCTTGGCCCAGCCGAGGCCGGCGGCGTCGTGATCGACGGGGAAGCGCGCTTCGATGTGCAGCTCTGAGCCGGCGTCGGCGACGGTGGCGCGGGCCCGGATGGGTCGCGCCCGCGAGCAGCTCGAACATCGGCAGCGTCTACGCAATCGCCCCCGCCGGCACCGCGGTCTGGGCCACCAGCCCGGACGCCGACACGATCTCGCGCATCCAGGACGCGCCGTAACCACGACGGCCGGAGGTCAAACCGGCGCGTCCACGCCCGCTGGGGCGCGGCCAGCCGGCGCGTTCGAACGTGCGCCGCCGTCTTCGTCGACGGCGGCGCACATTCACGACTTCACAGGCCCCGCGCCAGGCCACCGGGCCGGCCGACCGGCATCTACGCGGCGACGACCGAGTACACCGGCGGCAGCCGCGTCGCGGCCGTCGACCAACTGGCGCCCGCGTCGCCCGAGCCGAACACGTCGCCGGAGGTGGCGCCGAAGTACAGCTCGAGCTGCTCGCCGCTCCCCGCACGGCTGAACGCCTGGCGCAGCACCGTGAGGTAGGCGTGCTCGGCGGGCAGGCCGTCTCCGCGCGCCGCCCAGGAGGAGCCGCCGTCGCGCGTCTCGTAGACACGGACGCGACCGTCGGGGGTGACGCGGTCCATGTCGGCGACGAGCGGGATCACATAGGCGCTGTCGGGGTCGGCGGGATCGACCATCAGCGGGAAGCCGAAGTCGGACGGGAGACCGCCGGCGCCGATGTCGATCCAGCTCTCGCCGGCGTCGTCGGAGCGAAAGACGCCGCCGTGGAACTGCATGAACATGCGCTCCGGCTGTTTGGGCGCGCGCTCGACGTGGTGGACGCAGCGACCCGCGTTCTCGTCCTTCAGCGCCTCCTCGGGCAGGTATCGCGGGTTGAGCCCCTCGTTGCCCCGCCGCCAGGTGCGGCCGCCGTCGTCGGTCAGCCACATCCCGGCAGCCGAGACGGCGACGGCGAGCCTGTCGGGGTCCCCCGGCCAGGTGCAGATCGAGTGCAGGCAGAGCCCGCCGCCGCCGGGCTGCCAGTGCGGGCGCGACGGCTGCTCCCAAAGGCCCGCGTTGAGCTCCCAGCTCGCTCCGCCGTCGCGGCTCTCGAACAGGACCCCGGGGTCTCCCCCCGCATAGAGGCTCCCGTCGGCCTCGCCCCGGGCGATCACCCAGATCCGCTCGAGCGCCTGATCGCCGCCCTCGGGCAGCGCGACGCCCTCGGCCTGCGTCCACTCCGCGTCGCCGTCGCCGTCGGTGAAGAAGATCTTCGGCCCGTAGAACGGCGAGATCACGGCCGCGAAGAGCCGCCCGTTGCGGGGGTCGCGGGTCGCGAACTCGACCGGCTGCCCGGCGAACGCGCGCGTCCTGACCTCGAAGCCGCTGCCGGGCTCGCCCTCGAGCAGAAACAACCCCTTCTTCGTTCCCACCACCAGCTCGGTCATCGCTCAGCCTCCTGTTATCGCCGGTATCACCTCGACGCGGTCCCCCGACCGCACCGCCGTGCCCTCTTCCCCGCGCTCGCCGTTGACGAACACGTTGATGTGCCGGCGGATCCGGCTGCGTTCGTCGACGATCCAGCCCCTCAGGTCCGGGTGGCGAAGCTCGAGCGCCCGCAGCAGCTCGACCACCGTCGAGCCCTCGAGCTGATGCTCCGCGCGGTCGCCCGCCAGCTTGCGCAGCGGTCCCCGAACACACACGACGGCCATGGGGCGCAATCCTACGCGCCGCCCGACCGTGCCCCTGAAATGATGCGCCGGATGAACGACCCCGCCACCCGGCCCTCGTCGCCGGCTTCGACCGTCGCGCGATCGGCGCAGGCCGCCGGTGCCCGAGCCTGACCCGACCGCAGCCGCCGCGCCGCGCACGGCACCCGTCAGTGCCCTGCAGGCGCGCGCCCTGGCCCTGATCACGCTCGTCGCCGCGCCGGCGGTCGTCATCATCGCGCTCACAACGGGCTCCGGCGTGCCGTCGGCCGCCGCGAACCGGCGCGTCGCGTTGGCCGATGCGAAAACCCAGCTTGCGAGCCTGCGCCTGCCCCGCGGCGCGGTCCGCTTCGCCGTGAAGCCGGCCGGGGAGGATGGGCCCCCCTACCCGACGTACACCTGGGCGGGACTGCGCACCGGGACTCCGGGCACAACCGGCGTCGGCGCCTACTGGACAGCGCCCGGCTCGCCGCTGGCGGCGGAGGACTTCGTCGAGCGCCACCCGCCCGCGGGTTCGAAGGTCCTCGGCTCCGAGAGCGGCTACGCCGCGGGGTACGGCGCACTGGTCGAGTTCCACTGGCCGGCCGTCAGGAACGTGCTCGCGTCCCGCACGCTGACGCTCGTGATCGAGCAGCGGAGGGGTGGCGGAACCGTTTTCAGCGCCTACTCGGCGGCGGCGTGGATCACGCCGAGAGGCCATCTCGATCAGATCCCGGCCGGCGTTCGCGAGCTGCGCGTGCTCGCGGGCGCCGTCACCGGACTCGGCTTCACGGGTCCCACGCAACGCGCTCTGATCACCTCGCAGGCGGCGATCCGCAGGACCGTCGCGCTGCTCGACTCGCTGCCGTTCGAGCCCCCCGGGGCGTACTACAAGTGCGGCTTCGCCTGCCGCGGCCTGGCGCAGGTGCGCCTCACCTTCTACGGACACTCCACGGCGCGCCCGCTCGCCACCGCCGTCTACAACTACGCGCTGCCCCGCCCGAGCGGCGGTCGGGCGGACCCGATCGAATGGGTCTCGCTGACGCTCGGCTCGAAGCGCCGGCCGCCGGCGCTGATGCCGTCATGGCAGTCCGGATCGGGAGTCGCCGCGTTCCCACAGCTCTTCCCGCGACTGCAGGCCGCGCTGCGGCTCAGCCTGCCGACGAACCTACCTGGCTGAGCGCGGACCGCGGTCGCGGCCGAGCGCTCAAGATTTAGGAGCGCGCCTTCGGCGCGCCGGGGACGGCCGGAGCGGGAGCATCGACGGCGACGGCGAGGCCTCGACCGCCGCACGCGGATGCTCGTCCGCGCCAGCCGCGGCAAGCGCGCCGCGGGTTCCCTCGCCGCTCAGCGCATCCCTGAAGCCGCGCATTCCGCTGCCCAGCGAGTGGCCAAGCTCCGGCAGGCGCTTCGCACCGAAGACGAGCAGCACGACGACCAACAGGATCAGGATGTGAAGCGGGTTCTCGAGTCCCATGTTCTGGTTCTCCCTTCAAACGCGATTCGCTCGAGGGCGTTTCCATGACTGCCTACGTTCGCGCCATGAGCGCGGATCAGCACCCCCGCCGTTCTCAACAATCGCCGTCGCGTCACAACCATCGCGACACCGATCCGCAACGGCAGCTACATGTCGCCGTTCTACCGTGTGCCATGACGGTGTAGGCAGGAGTCGAAACCCGAAGGGAGTTCACCATGCAGGACGAGCGAGAAGTCTGCACCCCTTCCGAACCGGAACTCGAACTTGCGAGCGATCTCGCGCACTACATCAGCATCCAGGCCGAGGGGACCAGGGACAGCGAGCGCCTGTGGATCTACGCCGCGGCGCGACAGATCGAACGGCTTCTGTCGGGCTCGGCGGGCGCGATCGACTTCGCCGCGGCCCGCAGCCACCTCCAGATCCTGGACAGGACCGGACAGCTGGAGCGGGAGGGAACGTCGCCGCAGGACCGCCGGCGCGGCTCGCGGCCGCAGCCGGCCAAGTCCGAATGCGAGAGCCGCCAGCGGCGGGCAGCCTGACACTCCGCGCGGGGCAGGCCGCGCGGAGTGTCAGGCGATCAACACACGGGCCGGCGCCTCAGCCTGTCGTGCCGCCCGGGGCGGGCGCCGCCAGCCGGCTCGCGCATTTCGCGTTGGCCGCGATGAACTTGCTGGTCGTCCGGTTCACCTTCGTGCCGAAGACGAACCCGGTGCCGCTGAAGTTCGGCTTCGGCAGGCTGACACCGTCGCTCTTCATGCAGGCCGCGTAGCTGATCACCTCGGCGCGGTACTGGGGAGAGGCGACGCCGCCGACCCCGCTCGCGCCGGTGGCGCCGAAGCGTCCGCGGCCGAAGCCGCCGCCGAAGCCCGCCGCCCCGCCGCACTTGGCGAACGCCGCCGCGAACTTCGGATTGCTGGCGAATCCGCCGGCGCCGCCGGGTGGGAAGCCCGTCCCCGGAGTCCCGGTGCCGCCGGTCGCACCGAAGAACCGCCGCCCGCTCGCACCGGTCGCGCCGAAGCGGCGAAACGGCCCGGTCGCGCCGAAGCGCCGCCCGCCGAAGCCGCCGCCGGCCGGCAGGGTGACGCCGTACTTCTTCAGGCAGGCCGTGAGCTTTGCCCGCGCTGCGGCGAAGGCCCCGCCGGTGGTGGCGCCCGCCGAGGCGCTCGGCGTACTGCTCGTGGAGGTCGTCGACGTCGTCGTCGGCGAGCTGCCGCCGCAGGCGGCCAGCACGAGCGCCGCCAGGATGGCGGTGACGGGGACGGCGATGACGCGTGACCTGATGTTCATTTACTGCTCCTTGGGTTTCTATCCGCCGCCGCCGAAGAGGCCGGCCGAGCCGCTGGTTGATGTGGCGCCGGTACCTGTGCCGCCGCCGAAGAGGGATGAGAGGCCGCCCGCGGCCGAGGCCGCGGAGTGGCCGGAGTCGGTGACGGTGCTCGCGGTCAGGGCGCCGCTGGCGCCGGTGACGCCGGTCGCGACGACCGAATCGCCCGGCTCGATCGCCTTCGCGCCGACCGACTCGGACTTGGTGATCTTCGACTCGGGGGTCGTGATCACCTCGGTCATCGTGCCCGCCGTGCTCGTCACGTAGAGCTTGTTGCCGGAGATGTCCGTGACGGTGCCGATCGTCTCGCCCGAACCCGCGGCACCGCCACCGCCGAACAGCGCCGCGAAGCGGCCGAACCCCCCGCCGCCCGCACCCGACGCGCCGCTCGCGCCGGTCGCGCCTGCGCCGAAGCGCGAGCTCGCGGCGCCGAGCACGCTTGTCGAGCTGGACTGCTGGTTCTTTTGCACCAGCACACCGCCGATGAAGCCGCAGGCGGCGAACAGGATGAGCATCAGCACCACCGTCAGCGGCGTGAGGAAGCGCGCGCGCGGCCGGGGCGGAAGCTCGTCGGGCTCCTCGTACCAGCCCTCGGCGCTCTCGGGCACGGGCGGGCGCGGCGGTTGAGGTGGAGCGGCGTCGTGTGGGGTCATGTCACTCAAAGCGCAGAGCCTCGATCGGTCGGAGGGCGGCGGCGCGGCCCGCCGGATATGTGCCGAAGAACAATCCGGTCAGCACGGCCGCGCCGAAGGCGAGGAAGATCGAATAGGTCGCGATCGCCGGGTGCACGCCCGCGATCGTGAACTGGCTGCCGATCACGCCGAGCGCAACACCGGCGAGACCGCCGAACACCGAGACGAGCACCGCCTCGGTGAGGAACTGCTTGAGGATGTCGCTGCGGCGGGCGCCGACCGCCTTGCGGATGCCGATCTCGCGCGTGCGTTCGGTGACGCTGACGAGCATGATGTTCATCACGCCGATCCCGCCGACCAGCAGCGAGATCGCGGCGACCTCGCCGAGCAGCGTCGTGAAGACGCTGCTCGACGCGCTGGAGGCCGTCAGCAGCGAACCCTGGTTGATCACGCGAAAGCCGGGGTTGGCCGTGTCGGTGATCTGGTGGCGCTGCTCGATGATCGAGGTCACCTCGGCCTCCGCGGGGTCCAGCGCGGACTCCGACTTCGCCTGCACCGTGATCGAGTTGACCGAGCCGTAGCCGGTGAGCGTGTCCTGCACGGCGGTGATCGGGGCGAACGCGATGTCGTCCTCGTCGGTGACGCCGTTGGTTCCCTTCGGCGTCGTCACCCCGATCACCTGGAAGCTGACGCCGCCCACCTGGATCGTGTCACCGACCGGGTCGGCGCCGTCGAACAGGTTCGTCACGACGGTCGGCCCCAGCACGATCACGCGGTCGTGCTTGCCGACCTGCGCGGAGGTGAAGAAGCTGCCTGCCTGGAGCGTGTAGTCGTGGGCGGTCGCGTAGGCGGGTGTCGTGCCGACGAACTGCGAGGGCGAGTAGGTGGTGGAGCCGTAGGTCAGGGTCGGGCTCGCGCTGACGGCCGGCGCGGCGGCCTGCACGTCGGGCGCCAGCACCTTGTTCTGCAGCGCGTTCGCATCGGCGATCGTCAGCGACACCGGCGCGGTTACGGCGCTCACCGCGGTGCCGCCGAAGCTGAAACCCGCCTCGACCAGCAGCACGTTGGAGCCGAGCGCCTCGATGCTCGACTGGACGGCCTTGGAGGAGCCGTTGCCGACGGCGATCAGCACGATCACCGAAGCCACGCCGATCGTCATGCCGAGGATCGTCAGGCCCGAGCGCAGCTTGTTCGCGAAGATGCCCGTCAGCGCGAGGCGCAGTGTTTCGAGACCCATCAGGCGACGCTCCTGCGCGCCGCCGGCACGGTTCGTTCCGGCATCGGAAAGCGCTCGTCGTCGCCGACGACGAGGCCGTCGGCGAGCCGGATCACGCGGCGCGCACGGGCCGCGACATCGGGCTCGTGGGTGATGATCACGATCGTGCGGCCCTCGTCGTGCAGGCGCTCGAAGAGCGCGAGCACCTCGGCGGTCGAGTGCGAGTCGAGGTTGCCGGTCGGCTCGTCGGCGAGGATCAGTGTCGGGTTCGTGACCAGCGCGCGGGCGATCGCGACGCGCTGCTGCTGACCGCCGGACAGCTCCGATGGGGCGTGGTGCGCGCGGTTGCGCATGCCCACCTCGATGAGCGCCGCGGTCGCGCGGCGGTGTCGCACGTCGCGGGGAACCCGCGCGTAGGCGAGCGGCAGCTCTACGTTGGCGAGCGCGCTGGTGCGCGCCACGAGGTTGAAGCTCTGGAAGACGAAGCCGATCTTGCGGTTGCGCAGGTCGGAGAGGTCGTCCTCGTCCATGCTGCGCACGTCGACGCCGTCCAGCAGGTACTCGCCGGTGGTCGGGATGTCGAGGCAGCCGAGGATGTTCATCAACGTCGTCTTGCCGCTGCCGGAGCTGCCCATGATCGCCACGAAATCGCCGCGCTCGATCTCGAGCGAGACGCCGCGCAGCGCGCGCACCTGGACGGCACCGGTGTCAAACGTCTTGGTCACGCGCCGCAGATCGATCACCCGGCGCGGACGGCGCGCCACGCGCGGCGCCGCGACCGCGGGCGTCCGGGTGCGCAACCGGCGCACGACCGTCGAGGCGGCGTGGCGTTTGGGAACCGGCATCAGCCGCCGCCCCTGCCGAAGCGCGCGAAGCCGCCGCCACCACCGAGCGCCGCCGCCCCGCCGGCGAACGTGCTCGCGCCGCCGAGCGTCCCCGAGGAGGATGTGGTCCCGGCGGTGGCGAGCGCCGTGGTGATCGGGATCGCGACCTCGTCGCCGACCTTCACGTTGCCCGCGACGATCTGCGTGTCCGAGCTGCCGACCAGGCCGGTGATCACATCCGTGACCATCATCTTGCCGTTGTCGTCGACCGTCACCGTGGAGGTCGTGCCGCGCGAGTTGACCGCCGCGTTCTCCACCGTCAGCGCCCCGGTTACCTGGCCGGTGACGATCGTCGCCGTCGCCGACATCCCCGCTCGCACCTGGCTCGAGAGCTGGGTCAGAAGCAGCGTGACGTTGTAGCTGACGACGCCGCTCGAGCTCGTCGGCAGCACCGAGATCGCCGTCACCTTCGCCGCGAGCTCGAGGTTGGGAAGCGCGTCGACGCTGACCGTCGCCGGCTCGCCGACATGGATCGTGCTGATGTCGGACTCGCTGACCGAGACGACCATCTGCATCTGGTTGAGGTTCGCCAGCACGATGAAGCCGGTCGTGCTGGAGGTCGAGCCGGTCGAGCCGGAGCTGGACGAGCTGGCCGCGCCGAACGCCGACGCGGCCGATGAGCCGGAGGAACCCGAGCCCGAGGAGCCGGACCCCGACGAGCCCGCGCTGCCGGCCGTCACGGCGCTGCCAACCTGGCCCGAGATCGACGCGATCGTGCCCGCCGCGGTCGAGTAGAGCTTCGTTCCGGACAGCGCCGTCTGGTCGCTCTTGACGGTCAGCTGCGCGCTCGCCACCGACGCCTGCGCCTGCGCGAGGTTCGCCGCGATCGTCGCCGGCGACGCGGTGGCCGCGGTGCTGCCGGTCGCCGATGTCGCGCCGTGCGAGGAGGTCGAGCCGGCGCTCGGCGTCGGCGTCGTCGCGCCCTTGGAGCTGGTCGACCCCTTGCCGCTCGTCGACCCCTTGCCGCTGGTTGAGCCCTTGCCGCTCGGCGACCCCCTGCCGCTCGTCGACCCCTTGCCGCTGGTTGAGCCCTTGCCGCTCGGCGCGCCCGTGCTGCCGGTCGCGCCGGTCGCGCCCGTGGACGAACCGGAGCCGGTCGCTCCCGCGGTGCCCGTCGAGCCGCCGCCGCCGTAGCCGGTCGCGCCCGTGGCGCCGGTCGCCCCGGTGCCCCCGAACGCCGCGGCGACCGCGACCGGCGACGCGGACGCGGTACGGGCCGACCCGCTCGAGGACGCGGAGGAACCCGAAGGATTCGCCTCGACGGAGGCGAGGTTCGCCTGCGCCGACTTCAGCGCCGCCTGCGCCTCCTCCAGGCTGACCTGGGCCGATGTTGGGTCGATCTCGGCGAGCAGCTGGCCGGCCTTGACGTGCTCGCCGGTGTGGACGTAGAGCTCGGTGAGGATGCCGCTGGCCTTGAAGTCCAGGCCCACTTCGGTGGCGGGCTCGAGGTTGCCGCTGGCGGAAACGGTCGTCTGGACGACGCCGCGCGCCACGGTGGCGAGGCGAATCTCGGTGCCGGAGGTCGAACTCGGCGTGCCGACGAGCAGCACGCCGGCGACGATCGCTCCCGCGGCTGCCGCGACGAGAACGACGATCTGGAGAGGACTTGCCCGGCGGGCGTCCGCACGCACGAGACATTTGTAACGCTCGCGCCTTCGCGAGAGCTAAATCTGTGCAGGCGCCGACCGTACCTGCCTCGTCGAGGAGACGCGCGCCCTGCGCGCACTAGCCGCCGGTGCTGGTGCTGCGGCCGTCGGCGCTGACCGCAAGACAGGCGCGGGTCGCCCGGCAGGACACGAGCACCGGGGCGGCGGGAAGCGCCGGCGTCGGCGCGATCGTCCACACCACGCCGTTCCACGTCGCCACGTGGCCGTTCTGGCTTCCCGCGGCACAGAAGGACGTGGTCGTGCATGACACCGAGCCAAAGCCGCCGCCGCCCGGCCGCACGCGGGTCGTGCGCCACGTCCGCCCGTTCCAGATCAGCGGAGGCCCGTTCAGGTCGGCCGCAGCGCAGAAGCCGGCGGACAGGCAGGAGAGGCCGTAAACGAAACTCGTCACACCGGGAACGGCGCCGCTCGAGACGCTGCTGTTGGCGGGCGTCCAGCGCCAGGCCGAGCCGTTCCAGTAATTGGCGTCGCCGTCGTGGAAGTTCACACAAAAGCCGCTCGACGCGCAGCCAACCGAGCCCTGGCCGTCGGTACCGGAGGTGGCGCCGGCATGCGCCGTCCAGTGCGAGCCGTCGAAGACCTCGGAACCGACCTGAGCTCCGACCGCCATGCAGAAGGACTCACTCGCGCATGAGACCGACTCCACCGTGCCGTACACCGCCGCGCCGCCGCGCCCGCCGTAGAGCTTCACCGGCGCGGCCCAACCGGTACCCGTCCATCGCACCGCGTAGCTCGAGGCGGCCGACTGCGTGGCCGTGCTCCCGATCGCCACGCAGAACGACCGGCTGACGCATGAGAGTCCGGTCACGTAGGTGACCGAACGGCCGACCTGTGGCGCGGCGTGCCACGACCCCGTCCAGATGAACGTGCGCCCGTCGCTGTCGACGGCGAGACAGAAGCCGCTGCGCGTGCAGCTCAGCCCCGTCACCGGATGCGTCGTGTTCGCCGAGCGGTCGAACCGCACGCCGGCGGTCCAGCCGCCGGCCGCGGCGGCGGCGGACGGCAGTCCGGCTGCGAACGAGGCGCAAACCGCCGCCGTGGCGAGCGCGACAGCGCCCGCGCCAAGAGCCACGCGGCGCCGGCCCCTGCCAGCCGGCTCGCCCCGGCGTGTCATCAGGGCCGCAGCGGCGTGATGGCTGCGGGTGACGTTGGCCGCCTCATGCGCGGCCACTATAACCGCGCCGGGCGACCATGCGGGGCGCGCGCCGGCCGCCAACCGCCGTGACGCCGGGAAGGATCGCCGCGCCCACGGGGTCTCTCTACATGAACCCAAACCTCGCCAAAGGGAGCAACCAGATGAAGAAACTCGCTGTCGCGCTGGCCGTGATCGTCAGCGCCGCCGGGGCAACCGCCGCGCTCGGCTCCGCCAAGACGGTCGTCGGCACCGGCCACACGTCGCTCGGCACGGTCCTCGTGAACGCGAAGGGGCTGACGCTCTACCTCTACGAGGGCGACACCGCGACGCACCTCGGCTGCACCGGCGGCTGCCTGAGCAGCTGGATCCCGGTCACCGGCAGCGCGAGCGCGCGCGGCGCGGCCAAGGCCGCGGACCTGGGCAGCGTGAAGCGCGGCTCCGGGACCCAGGTGACCTATGCCGGCCACCCGCTCTACACCTTCGTCGGCGACACCAAGGCCGGCGAGACCAGCGGCGAGGGCCTCGTCCTCAGCGGCAAGAAGTGGTACGCGGTCAGCCCCTCCGGCGCGGCGATGACCGCGAGCAGCAAGGGGTCGTCAGGCAGCAGCAGCACCAGCAGCGGGGGCGGCTCCGGCTGGTGAGCGTGTGACGGCGGGCGGGTCCCGGGTCCGCGGGATCCGCCCCGCCGCCGCACAGGGCGGCGCCCCGAGGAGGGCGGATCCTCTCCCCAGGATCCGCCCTCCTGGGGGCACCATCGCCCATTCGTCCAAATGCGACACACGGCCGGGCGCGCGGTCACAATCGGCGTGATCAAGCAAGCTCCCAAAGGGGTGTTCGATGAGATCGATCCGCGCTCGACGCGCCGGCGCCGATGACCGCGCGCCGCGCAAGCTGACCTACGCCAACGTCGTCTCGACGCTCGCGCTGGTGCTCGTGCTCGCCGGCGGCACCGCGTACGCCGCCAACCACTACCTGATCACCAGGACCAGCCAGATCAAGCCGAGCGTGCTGAAGCAGCTGCGGGGCCGGGCGGGCCAGAGCGGCGCCGCCGGCGCGACCGGTGCGACCGGCGCGGCCGGGATCAGCGGCTACACCCAGGTGGCGAGCGCGACCACCAACAACCCCGCCGGCGCCCAGGACGTCGCGATCGCGAACTGCCCGGCGGGCGAGAGCGTGCTCGGCGGCGGCGCCTTCGGCTCCGCGGTCTCGACCGGCCAGAGCATCACCACATCGGAGCCCGCCAACAGCGACACCGGCTGGCTCGTGGCGATGAGCAACGGCTCGGGCACCGCCGACACCTTCACCGTCTACGCGATCTGCGCGACGGTCAGCAGATAACCGCGCGAGCCTACGTGAACTCCCAACGGCCGGCCTGCTGGAAGCCGTCGCGGCCGGCCCGGCCGGCGGTGCGCCAGGCCAGGACGGTCTGCGGCGCGACGGCGGTCAGCGGGCCGTAGCGCTCGACGTCGTAGGACCAGTCGTACTTGCGGTCGTACTCGGCGATCGCGTCGGCGTCGCCCGCGGCCGCCACCGCCCGGCCCTCGACGATCACCACCTCGACACCGCTGTCCAGGTGCACGGTCACGGTCGGGTCGCGTGCCAGCGCCCGCAGCGCCGCGGGCGTGCCGATGCTGAGGTGAAGCTGGTCGCGCCGCCAGACACCCCAAACCGGGCGCGGATGCGGGTGCCCGCTCGTGCGCGCGCTCACCCAGTAGGTGCCGGCGTCGCGCAGCTGCCGATCGACCCAGTCCCAGTGAAGCGGCGGCGCATCGCTGGCCGCGCCGTGCAGTCGCAGGACGGTCGCGCGGATCACAGCCCGACATTAGCTTTCGGGTCGGCGCATGCGCCGACCCGTGAGACGGCGCATGCGCCGTCTCACCGGGGGGTGCATGCACCCCCCGGGACAGCCCGGGTCAAAGTCCCGCAGGCAGGCGGCCGGCGATGCGATCCTCGACCGCCGCGCGCTGCTCGTCGCGGATCAGGAAATTGAGGAAGACGGCGGCCATCGCGATGCCGAAGATGAGGAACTCCAGGAAGCACATGCCGGCGCCCGCGAGGTGCTGGTCGGTGATCGCGGAGATGCCGTAGGCGCGCGGCGCGGCGACATAGCGCGGGTAGGCGGTCGAGGTCATGAAGGTCAGCGGCAGACAGACGCAGGCGCTCGCGAGACGCGTGAAGCCGAGGTAGGCGAGGCGGCGCGCGCCCGGCTCGCGGCGCGCCGACGGCAGCGGATCGACGATCAGCCACCACATCGCGAGGCCCGTGTAGAAGAGCGTCGCGTGCTCGAGCGCGTGCACAACCGGATGGCCGGCCGAGTAGTCGAAGACGCTCGGGATCGCCCAGATCCAGGTCGCCGCCGCCCACAGCGGGATCGCGACCCACGGGTTCGTGATCAGCGCGATCACGCGGCCGGCGCGGCCGCCCGGGGCGAACAGGCGCAGGCCGCCGCGGGGCAGGCCGAGCGGCAGGATCGGCGCGCGCAGCCCCAGCACCAGGAGCGCCGGCGCGACATCGGAGAGCAGCAGGTGCTGGCCCATGTGCGCCGACAGCAGGTAGCGGTCGCCGATCGCGTCAAGCGGCGACATCAGCGCGAGCGCCAAGACCAGCAGACCGGCGCCGTACGGCAGCCAGTGGCTGACACCCGGGCCGGCGCCGCCGGAGAGGCGCTTCGCGCGCGCGTAGCCTCGCGCGTACAGCCACGCCGCGGCTACCAGGACGGCGATCAGGCCAGGATCGATGGTCCAGCTCGACCAGCCGGGGGCGTGCATAGCGGCGGATCCTAACGCTTGTGGCGCGGTCGGCGCGCCCGTGCCACGAGGCCGGCGTGCGCGTCGTACTGTTGTGTGATGACGGCGCGCAACCGACTGCTCTGGTTCGGCGGCGCGGGGCTCGTGATCGCGCTCGGCCTGGTGGCCGGCGGGCTGATCGGCGGCGTCACCGGCGAGGCGATCATGATCGCGCTGCTCAGCGTCGGTGGCATCACGATCGTCTCGCTCGTCTTCTTCGAGGTCGGGCTCAGCGAGGACCGTGAGCGGGCGGGCGAGACGGCACAGGCGCGGGAACGCGATCGCCCCGTCGAGCGGATCCGGCGCCGGCCGCCGCTGCGCCGGCGCCGCCCCTGAGTCCGGGCGTGGCAAGCAATAGGATTGCGTCGGAATGAGCACCCTGCGCGAACGCGTCGTCGAGGGGACCGTCGCCTTCGGCGAGCGGGCGCTGCCGCCGCTCGAGCGCTGGCTCGGGCGCTCCTCGCTGGTCGGTGACCAGCCGTTCTTCGACAACGAGACCTTCCCCTGGGCGAAGACGCTCGAGGCCGGCTGGCGCGACATCCGCGCCGAGCTCGACAGCGTGCTCCAGGACCAGGAGCACCTGCCCAACTTCCAGGACATCTCCGTCGACCAGGCGACGATGACCACCGACGACCGCTGGAAGACCTACTTCCTCTACGGCTACGGCTTCAAGTCGGAGGCCAACTGCGCCCGCTGCCCGCGCACCGCGGAGCTGTGCGCGCAGATCCCGGGGATGAAGACGGCGTTCTTCTCGATCCTCGCCCCCGGCAAGCACCTGCCCGCGCATCGCGGCCCCTACAAGGGCGTGATGCGCTACCACCTCGGCCTGCTGATCCCCGAGCCGGCGGACAAGTGCGGGATCCGGGTCGACACCGAGACCCGCCACTGGGCGGAGGGGGCGTCGATGATCTTCGACGACACCTACGAGCACGAGGCCTGGAACGACACCGACGGCACCCGGGTCGTGCTGTTCGTGGACTTCGTGCGACCGCTGCGCTCGCCCGCGCGCTGGCTGAACGCCGCGGTGCTGTGGGCGATCGCCTTCTCCCCCTTCATCGGCGACGCCAAGCGGCGCCACAACGACTGGGAGAAGCGCTTCGAGGAGATGAAGGAGCGGCGCGCGGCCGCGCAGCCGCGTTAGGGCTGGCGGCCGGTCACCGCGAGGCCGACGCCGAGGCCGACCAGCATCACGCCGCCGGTCGCGCTGAGGCGCTCGAGCCGCTTGGGCGAACGTCCGAGCCACGCGCGCGCGGTGCCCGAGCCGAGCCCCCAGGCGCCGTCGGAGAGGAACGCCAGGGCGATGCAGAGCGCGCCGAGCGTCAGCAGCTGCAGCGTGGCGTGGCCCTGCGAGCGCTCGATGAACTGCGGCAGGATGGCGGTGAAGATGATCAAGCCCTTGGGGTTGGTAACACCGACGATGTAGCCCTCGCGGATGATCCGCGCAAGCGGCTTGGGCGCCGATTCGCGCACGCGCAGCAGGCCGGCGAGCGCCTTGCGGTCGCGGATGTTGCGCACGCCGAGGTAGATGAGATAGGCGGCGCCGAGCAGCTTCAGGATCACGAACACCGTGTCGGAGCGCGCGATGATCGCGCCGAGGCCGAGCGACACGAGCACGAGCTGCGTGGCGAAGCCGCTGCTGTTGCCGACCACCGTCGCGAGCGCGGCGCGGCGGCCGAGCGCGATGCCGCGGCTGACGATGAAGAGCACGCTCGGGCCGGGGATCAGGATCACGACGTAGACGGTCACGAAGAACTCGAGCAGGTGACGGGTCGGCAGCATCAGCGGGCGTCCTCGGTCGCCGCTGCGAGACGCGCGCGGATCACCGCGATCGCCTGCGGGCTCGAGTCGATCAGCACGTAGCGGCGCCCGAGCTGCTCGCAGACCGCGCCGAGCGTCCCGGAGCCGGCGAAGAAGTCGAGGCACCAGCCGCCGGGCCGCGAGGAGGCGGCGACGATCCGTCGCAGCACGCCCTCGGGTTTCTGCGTCGGGTAGCCGGTTCGCTCGCGACCGGAGGTGGGGACGATCGTGTGCCACCAGGTGTCGGTCGGGCGCTTGCCGCGCGCCGCCTTCTGCGGGCCGACGAGACCGGGCGCCATGTACGGCTCGCGCTCGACCGCCTCGACGTCGAACAGCTGCTCGCCCGGGTTGCGGACGTAGACGAGGATCGTGTCGTGCTTCGCCGGCCAGCGGCGCGTCGGCTTGGCGCCGTAGTCGTAGGCCCAGATGATCTCGTTGAGGAAGCAGTCGCGGCCGAAGATGCGGTCGAGCTCGACCTTGACGTAGTGCGCCTCGCGGTAGTCGAGGTGCACATAGAGCGTCCCCTCGGGGGCGAGCAGCTCGCGGGCGCGCTCGAGCTTCGGGCGCAGGAACGCCACGTAATCCTCGAAGCGGTCCTCGTAGTGGAGGGTCTCGCCGAGCGCCTGCGTGCGGTAGCGGTGACCGCCGAAGCCGCTGCGGTCGCCGGCCTCGTCGTCGCGCGCGACCGCGAGGCGCCGGTGGCGCCGGCGCTGGCCGGTGTTGAACGGCGGGTCGATGTAGATCAGCTCGAAGGCGCCCGCCGGCAGGCGCGGAAGCACGCTCGCGCAGTCCGCCTCGAGCACGAGGTTCGCGCGCAGGACGATCGGCTCAGCCGAGTCGGATGTAGCCGCGGACATCGTCGCGCTCCTCCATCGCGCTGATCGTAGTGGCCGGCTGCGTCGCGTCGCGAGCGGCGGCGCGCGCGCGTTCAACCGTCGAGCTGGCCGGCCGTCGAGCTGAGCCGTCGAGCTCAGCCGTCGAGCCGGGTGCCGCGCGCGTAGCCGGCGACCAGCAGCACGCACGCCAGTCCCAGGCCGACCGCCAACGCAAGCGCGGCCCGGTAGGAGCCGGGAGCGATCAGCGCGCCGCCCAGCGCGGTGCCGATCGAAGCACCGGCGAAGATGCAGGTCGTGTTCCAGGCGAAGGTCTCGGTCGCAGCGCCGTCGACGCTGAAACGGTCGAGCAGCAGGTAGGCGCCGGCGAAGACCGGCGCGATCGGCATCCCGGCGACGAACGCCAGCACCGCCATCACCGGGATCGACGGCGCCGCCAGCAGCGGCAGGAGCAGCACCCCATAGGAGCCCAGCGCAAACAGCAGCCGCCGCGGCACCGTCGTGCGCGGGGCGCGCGCGCCGAAGATCGCGCCCCCGCAGGCCGAGCCGAGCGCCAGCGCCGCGAGGATCAGGCCCGCTGACGCCCGCGCGCCATGGTGCTCGCAGAACGCCGGCATCGCCACCTCGGTCGCGCCGAACGAGCCGCCGAGGACCGCGCTCATCGCCAGCAGGCGCCGCACGCCGGCGGAGCGAAGCGCGCCGCTCGCGCGGCGCGTCGGCGCGTGCCGCGAGCGTGCCCGTGAGGCGAACACGCTCGCGCCGAGCGCGCCCGTGCCGGCCGCGGCGAACAGGGCGACGCGCGGGCTGTAGAGCGTGACCAGCAGCGCGAGCAGCGGCGGGCCGAGCACGAACGCCAACTCCTGCAGCACCGCGTCGATCGCGAACGCGGTGGGTCGCAGCGCCGGCGCCGGGATCAGCGTCGGCCACAGCGAGCGCATGCAGGCGCCGAGCGGCGGCACCGTCGCTCCGCAAAGCAGCGCCAGCGCGACCGTGGCCGCGGCCGGTGCGTGGCCGGACCCCGCCAGTGTGAGCGCGACCAGGACGCCGGGGAAGATCAGCGCGAGCGGCGCCAGCACGCGCCCCATGCCGACACGGTCGATCAGGCGCCCGAGCAGCGGCTGCATCGTGGCGACGCCGAGCGCGTAGGCCCCGTCCGCGATTCCCGCGAGCGCATACGATCGGCCCGCCGCCCGCAGCAGCAGGATGATCCCGAGCGGCACCATCCCGAGCGGCAGCGACCCGAGCGCGCGCGCGAACAGGAGCCCCCGCGCGCCGGGGGCGTTGATCACCGCGAGCAGGCGCGGGAGACCGCGCAGGCTCTCCGCCTGCGTGCTCAACGCGACCCCGCTTCGGCGGCGGGCGCGGCGGCGGGCGGCGGCGGACTGAGGCGGATGACGGGCATGACGAGCGAGGCGGCGGCGGGGGCGGCGGCCGGACGACCAGCGTATGCTGCCGAGCCGATGCCGCGCGACGAAGGCAGGCCCCAGTGAACCGGTGGACGATGGTTCGCGTGATGCTCGTGCTCGCGGTGCTCGGGCTCGGCGACGCGACGTACCTGACGATCGTGCACTACGGGCACCTGGTGATCGCCTGCGCGGGCGGCGGGCACAGCTCGTGCGCGACGGTCCAGAACTCGAAGTACTCGGAGATCGCCGGCGTCCCGGTCGCGCTGCTCGGCCTGATCGGCTACGTCGGGATCATCGCCACGCTGGTGCTGCCGGAGCAGGAGTGGACGCGGCTCGCGACGCTCGGACTGACGCTGTTCGGGTTCGGCTTCAGCGCGTTCCTGACCTGGCAGGAGACCTTCACGATCCCCGGGCATCCGATCTACTGCGAGTGGTGCGTCGGCTCGGCGACGATCCTGACGGTGCTGCTGGTGCTGTCGCTGATCCGCTACCTGCGCCCCTCCGGGATGTCCCAGCCGCCGCCCTCGCCGGCGTAGAGGCCGCCGCCGCCGAACAGGACACGCGCCGTCCGCGCGAGGATGCGCAGGTCGAGCGCCAGCGAGCGGTGCTCGATGTACCAGAGATCCATCTCGATCCGCTGCGACCACGGCAGCGAGGCGCGGCCGTTGACCTGCGCCCAGCCGGTGATCCCGGGCTTGACCGCGAGGCGCCCGCGCTGACGCTCGTCGTAGTGCGCGACCTGGGAGGGAACCGTCGGGCGCGGGCCGATCAGCGACATCTCGCCGCGGACCACGTTCAGCAGGTTCGGCAGCTCGTCGAACGAGGTGCGCCGCAGCAGCGCCCCGACGCGCGTGATCCGCTCATCGCCGTCGGCGACCAGCAGCCCGGCGCCGATCTGCTCGGCGCCGGCCACCATCGTGCGGAGCTTCAGCACGTCGAACTCGTGGCCGTGGAGCCCGACGCGCCGCTGGCGGTAGATCACGGCGCCGCGCGAATCGAGGCGGATCGCGACGAGCACGAGCGCGAGGAACGGCGCGGAGAGCACGAGCACCGTCGTCGCGACCAGCAGATCCACACAGCGGCGGATCATCTGGTGCCCTCCGGCGTGTCCCAGGCCGCGGGCGTCCCGTGGCGCAGGTAATCCCAAAGGGCGGCGGCAAGCGCGGAGTTCATCAGCACGTAGTAGCGGGCGAGCAGCAGCGCGCGCCAGCGCACCAGCGGCGCCGCCAGCGCGCCGAGCAGAAGCGCGACCTGGGCGGCCAGGCAGACCACGTAGACGGTGCCCTGCCCGACCAGGATCGCGTTGGTCACGAGCGCCGCCACGTGCAGCGCGGGCGCGGCGTAGCGCAGCATCCGATGACTCATCATCCAGCCGTAGAGCAGGCCGTAGCCGCGCGGCAAGAGCATCCCGCCGCGCAGCACCATCGGCCAGACGTGCCCCCACATGCGCCGCTTGCGCGCGAACTCCCCCTCGATCGACGGCACCATCTTCTCGTTCGCCCGCGCCTGTGGGACGTAGACCGCGCGCCAGCCCGCCTTGACCAGCGTGAAGGGAAAGAAGAGGTCGTGATCCATAACCGCGTCGATGATCATGTAGTTGGGGTGGCGCACCGCGTAGATCGCCCCGTTGCCGGCGGTCACCGACGCGAGCCGCGACTCGCGCTCGCGGAGCGCCATCTCGTAGCGCCAGTAGAAGCCCTCCTGGTTGTCGGCGCCGGCACCCTCGGCGGCCTGCACGAAACGGACCTGGCCGCAGGCGTAAGCCACCCGCGGGTCGGCGAACGCACCGGCGAGAGCGGACAGCGCCTGCGGCTCCCAGCTCGAGTTGGCGTCCGAGAACGCCAGCAGCTCCCCGTGTGCAGCCGCTGCGCCGGCATCCTGGGTGCGCGTCTTGCCGGCGCGCGGCAGATCGAGCACGACGTCGGCGCCGGCGGCGCGGGCGCGGTCGACGGTGTCGTCGGTTGATCCGTCGGAGCAGACGATCACCTCCAGGCGGTCGGGCGGCCAGTCGAGCGCGCGCGCGTTGGCGACCTTCGCGGCGATCACCTCGCCCTCATCGTGTGCGGCGACGATCAGCGACACGGTCGGCGTCTCGGCGCCCGGGCCGGCGCCGGGCGGCGCGGCGTCCGCGCCTGGGGCGGCCGGTGCCCTGGCGAGCACATGAGCGGCGGCGGTCAGCGCCAGCGGGTAACCGACGTGTGTATAGAGAAGCAGGGCCACGCAGACCCAGAAGACGACCGCGACGACGATCACGTGCGTGCACTGCTTACGGGCGGGGCCACAGCCCGTGATTGTCCCCCACCGCGGGCTTAAGGTAACCGTGATCGTGCCCGATACACTGCCCGCGATGGCGAGTCGTGCAGAACAGAAGGCCGCTGCGCGCGCTGCGCGCGAGGCCGCGCACCGCGAGTTGAGCGCCGCCCAGGCCCGCCGGATGCGCCTGATGTGGCTCGGCGGTCTGGTTGCGGCGGCGGTTGTGGCGATCGTGGTCATCGTCGTCGCAGTCGGCGGCAACGGCGGCTCGAGCACCGTCACGAGCACCGGCGCCAAGGCGGCGGAGAGCGCCGTGTACCCGTTGCTGGAGGGAATCCCGCAGAGCGGAAACGTGCTCGGGGAAGCCAAGGCGCCGGTGACGGTCACCGAGTTCGGGGATCTGGTGTGCCCGGTCTGCCAGGACTTCGCGCTGACCTCGGAGAAGCAGCTGATCACCAACGACGTTCGCGCCGGCGACGTGAAGATCGTCTTCCGCGGCCTGGAGACGGCGAGCGAGACGGCCAACGCGGGCGAGTACGTCGCCTCGCAGGTGGCCGCCCGCGCCGCGGGGCTGCAAAACCGCGAGTGGTACTACATCCTGCTGTGGTACCACGAGCAGGGCTCCGAGGACAACCCCTATGTCACCGACAGCTACATGCAGGGGCTCGCTCAGCAGGTCCCCGGGCTCAACCTGTCCTCCTGGGAGTCCGCCCGCTCCAGCCAGGCACTGACGAACGACGTGACGGCCGACGCGCAGGCCGCGAGTGCGGCCGGCTTCGTCTACACACCTTCGCTCACGATCACGGGTCCCAAGGGCTCGGCGGCGCCAATCATCGGCGTCCACCCCTACTCGGCGATCCAGGCCGAGATCCAGAAGGTCAGCTGAGCAGCGAGCCGTAGAGCGCCCTCGTGCGCTCCGCGACCCGCCGCCACGACCATTCGCCGTCCGCGAGCGCGCGAGCGGCGGCGGCCAAACGCTCGCGGGCGACGCGATCGCCCAGCAGCTCCACCAGCGCCGCGCGCAGCGCGGCCGGGTCGCCGGGCGCCACGAGTCGTGCGGCACCGGCGGCCGCGACCTCCGGGAACCCGCCGACGCCGCTGAGCACGAGCGGCGAGCCGAACGCGAGCGCCGTCGCGAGCACGCCCGACTGATCGATCTCGCGGTAAGGCAACACGACCAGATCGGCACGGTGAAAGCAGGCGGCGAGCTCACTGTCGCTGACGAAGCGCGGCAGCCAGCGAACGGACGCCGCCGCCGCCGCGCGCAGCTCGCCGATATCGAAATGCGGACGGCCGACGAGCCAGAGCTCGGCGTCCGCGACGCCGCCGTTCCACGCCTCGATCAGCACGTCAAGCCCCTTGTAGGGGCGCATCAGGCCGAAGCACAGCACCACCGGCGCGGAGGTCTGCGGCAGCTCGGCGGGCAACGCTGCGGGCGGCTGGCGTGCGAGATGCTCGAACGCCCCGTGGGGAATCGTGTGGACGCGCGCCTCGGGTAGCCCCAGTTCGCCGGTCAGGCGCTCGCGACCGCGCTCGGAGTGAACGACCAGTGCGTCGAAGCGGCCGTAGAGGTGGTGCAGGCGCCGCTGCGCGGCGGTCGGCGGGTGCGCCGGCAGGTCGTGAACGGTCAGGACGAGCGGGCGCCCGCGCGGGAGCAGCGGTCCGTCGAGCTGCGGAACGGCCAGCCACTGGAAGTGGACGAGGTCGGCGGCCGCCGCGGCGGCGCGGTAGCGCAGCATGTCCGGGACATGCTCGGCGAACTTGATCGCACGGCGCGTGCGCGACCCCGGCGCGCCACGGGCGGCGCGGTAGAACAGCTCGCGGCGCGCATAACCATCCGGGGCGGGCGTCTCGCCGTAGCTGAAACGGCTGGTGACCAGCTCGACGTCGACGCCCGCCCGGGCCAGCGCGGCGCACAGCGCGTGGTCGTACGGCGGGGTGTAGGCCGATGGGTCGACGACATGCACCTGCATGGAGCCCGACAATACGCGGGTGGACGTCGAGATCTCCTTCTGCGTGGTCAACACGAACGGCCGCGAGCTGCTGATGCGCTGCCTCGACGCCGTGCGCGCGCAGCGCGCGCAGCTCGCCGCCGGCAGCGAGGTGCTCGTGCTCGACAACGGCTCCGACGACGGCTCCGCCGAGGCGGTGCGGGCGCGCGGCGAGGAGATCCAGCTGATCGCGATGGCGGAGCGGCGCGGCAAGGCGCTGAACGACAACGAGCTGATGCGGCGCTCGCGGGGGCGCTACTGCCTGCTGCTGAACGAGGACTCGGAGCTCCTGCCGGGCGCCGCGGCCGCGCTGTGCGCAGCGTTGGCGGCCGACCCGCGCGCGGCCTGCGCGGTCGCCACGCTCCGCCGTCCCGACGGTGCGACGCAGGCTTCGGCGTGGCGCTTTCCGAGCATCGGCACGGCGCTCGCGGGCGCGCTGCTGTTGGGGCGCCGCTGGAGCGTGCAGAGCACCGGCACCGTCGTTCGCCGCGTCGACTGGGGACAGTCGGCGGCGCTCGCGGTGCGCCGCGCCGCCGCCGAGCAGGTCGGCTGGATGGACCCCGAGTTCTTCGTCTACAGCGACGAGGTCGACTTCCAGAAGCGCCTCGCCGACGCCGGCTGGCACTCGCTGTACGTGCCGGCCGCCACCGCGATCCACCACGAACAGCTCTCGACCGACATGCTGCCGGCGCGGCGGATCGTCGAGCTGGCGCGCGGGCGCGACCGCTACATGCGCAAGCACCACGGAGCGCTGGCGGCGGCGATCGTTCGCTGGCTGACCGCGTGGACCTACGGCCTGCGCGCGCTCGCCGCGATCGTCGTTCCCGGCCACGACCCGCGGCGTTACCGCGCCGACGCGGTGGCGGCGCTTTGGCCCGCCCGCGGCAGCGGCCTGCGCGAGGCGGCGAGCGAGTACAACGCCGCGCGCCGGGGCTGACGGCCGGCGCGAGCGGCGGTGGTGGTGGTGCCGTGGCGTGCCGCTGCGACGGCGCCGTGTTCAGGCCGGGCGGCCGCGGCGACGGCTCCGTGTTGGGGCCGCGCGGCCACGGCGACCGGTGCGTTCAGGCCGGGCGGCCGCGGCGGTGCAGGACCCGCGCGGCAAACGCGCCGGCGGCGTCGAGCTCCGCCGCGCGGAAGAAGCCGACCACGCGCAGCAGCGGCAGGATCGCGCACCACGCCAGCCCCCGCAGCAGGAAGCCCGCGACGCCATGCGTCGGCAGCAGCAGCTCGCCGGCGACCGAGACGCCGGCGAGCACCGTGAGCAGCCGGACGAGGCGATCCCATTCGAAGCCGACCTTGAACAGCGACCTCGTCAGCGCGTAGATGACGATCAGCATCGCCGCGTAGGCCAGGTCGAGTGCGATGCCGGCGCCGGCGATGCCGAGCCGCGGCACGAGCAGGAACAGCCCGCCGATGTTGACCGCCAGTCCGGCGAGCGCGGCCGGCAGGTTGCGGCGCGTGCGGCGGGCGCGCCCGGAGATCACGACGAAGATCAGGTACAGGCCGTAGAGCGCCCAGCCGAGCGCGAGCCAGGGCAGCGCGGAGTGCGCACCGTAGTCGTGGTAGAGCAGCAGCCGCACGGCCCAGCGCCCGAGCAGCGCGACACCCGCCACGACGACGCCGGTCGCAAGCACGTAGTAGGTGGTGACCAGCGCGTACAGCCGTGCGGCCACGTCATCGTCAGTCACGGAGTAGGCCAGCGGCGGCCACGCGTACTGGAAGCCGCGGACCGCGACGAAGACGACCGTCGCGAGCTTCGCCGCGAGCGCGTAAAGACCGGCCGCGGCGACCGACTGCACGCGCAGCAGGTACCAGCGGTCGGCGACCTGCAACGCGTAGACGCTCGCGTCCGCCGGCACGGTCGGCAGCCCGTAGGCGAGCATCGCACGCACCGGCAGCGACGGCCCCCGCAGGCGCGCCCGCAGCGGGCCGAGCAGGCGGCGGCGCTCGACCCACCACAGTCCGAGCAGCTCCAGCGCGGACGCCGCGTAGTTGCCTGCGAGCAACCCGCGCGCTCCGTCGTGGCGGACCACCACCAGGTAGACCATCAGGATGATCGACATCACGACGTTGGCGACCGACGCCCGCATGTAGGTCCCGGTCCGCTCGTCGGCGCGAAGCAGCGCCTCGGCGATCTCCAGGTTCGTGAACGCCCACACGCCGAGCATCGCGAAGTCGATCAGCGCCGGGTTGTGCACGCCCAGCAGCGCATGCGACAGCGGGCCGGCGAAGATCAGGCCGGCGACCGCGAGGACCGTGGTCGTCGCGAACACGAATGCGACCGCCCCGGCGGCGATCCGGTCGCGGCGGACCGTGTCGGTGTCGTCGTAGTAGAAGCGGATGAAGGCCTCGCCGACACCGAGCCGCAGCACGATCGAGATGAAGATCACCGCGACCATCAGCGTCTCGACGTAGCCGTAGCCGACCTTGCTCACGTAGCGCGTGTAGAGCGGCAGCGTGAACAGCGCGACGCCCTTCGAGAGGATGTCGCTCGCCTGGTAGGCGGCGCCGGCCCGCAGCAGCCGCTTCAGGTACCCGAGCACGTCACTCGCGTGCCAGCACGCACCCGACCGCCAGCAGCGTCCAGGTGATCGGATCTTCGAGGAAGTCCGCGTAGGCCCAGGTGTGCACGACGAGCGCGACGAACGCGGCGAGGATCGCGACCCGCGCCGGTGCTCGGCGCACCCCCCCGCGCGCCAGCGTCAGCAGTGCGGCGGCCAGCAGCGCGACGTAGGCAAGCAGCCCGATCGCGCCCTGCTCGGCGGCGATCGTGACCGGCGTCGTGTGTGAATCCGAGGTGACGCCGGACGGGCCGGGCGAACCGCAGACGTAGTTGGACATCTCCGGCATGTGGCGCAGGTACTCGCATGAGAAGGATGCGGAGCCGAAGCCGGCGAAGGGCCGGTCGGCGAACAGGTTGACCCCCTCCTTGACGAGCGAGACGCGCCCGCTGGTCGCGTTGTTCGCCGACGCGGTGTCGCTGAGACTCAGATGAAGGCGGCCGGCGGCGGCGATCGCGACGACGACCACGACGGCCAGCACGATCGCCGCGCCGGCCGCGGTCGCCCGGCGCGAGAAGCGTGCCGCCGCGATCACGGCCAGGCCGGCGAGCAACGCGACGATGCTCGACTGCGAGACCGAGCCGAGCAGCCCGAGCCAGAGCACCGCCAGCGCCGCCGCGGCGATCGCGACCCTGCGCCGGCTGCTCTCCCACATCATCGCGGCGACGATCAGCACCATCGTCAGGGCCAGGAAGCGTCCGTAGACGTTCGGGTCGTAGAACAGCGAGTTGACGCGGAAGAAGCGCTGGTCGTTGTTCAGGCTGGCGTGAAACAGCAGGCGCCGGTCCGCGTACTCGACGGCGGCGACGGCGACGAAGACGAGCGCGAGGGCGACCAGCGCGCGGGCGCAGCGCTCGATCAGCGCCCGATCCCAACGCACCTGGCCGAGCAGCACGAACAGCAGCGCGAAAGGCACATAGAAGAAGCAGATCGCCTCGGCGGCCTTGCTCGGGTCGGGCGTGTACAGCACCCCGATCGCGTAGATCACGACGAAGACCGCGAGCGCGCGCTCGAGCAGGCCGCGGCGCGCGGGCGTCTGCGCAAGCGCGGAGCCCTCCGCGGACGCCGGGGCGGTGCCGCCCTCAGCGGACGCCGAGGCGGACGCCGGCGCGTCCCAGACCACCAGCGCCAGCGCGCCGGCGGCGATCACGACGTAGAGCACGAGCAGTACGCCTCCGGTTCCGCCCGACAGCACCGAGAAGCGAAACGGCAGCGCGATCACCGCGCACAGCGCCAGCAGCCGCGGGCGTGAGCGAAACACGAACGCCAGCGCGGCGATCGCGATCAGCCCGACGAGGATCCCCACTACGACGAGCAGCGCGTGGTGGCGCAGATGCAGCACCTGCGTCGAGCGCCAAAGCGCGCCGGCCAGCAGCAGCGGCGAGAGCACGAGGGCGACGGCGACGGCGACCCGGCGTATGCGCCCGGTCGAGCAGAGCGCCTCGGCCGCGAACAGGGCGTCGAGGAGCAGGCCCGCCCTCAACAGCCCGTGACCGAGCGTGGTGGCCGCGACGATCATGCGGGCGGGCCTTTCACGACGAGCTGGAAGCCCGGCACGATCACGGTCCGTCCGGCGTCCTCGAGGCGCACCTCGACGAGATAACGGCCTGGCGGCGCCGGCGCGCCGGTCGTCGTCGTCCCGTTCCAGATCAGCTCGAACTTCTTGTACTCGCGCACGCGGCGGTGGCTCGCGACGACCTTGACCAGTGCCTGTGAGCGACCGTTCAGCACGGAGACCTCCACGACGTCGCCGACTGACAGCTTGAGGTGGAAGTGCGCCTCGGTCACGCCGGGCCCGCCGGGGCGGAACGTGGTGACGCCGCCGTGCCCGTTGACCAGCGGTGCCTCGCGCTTGAGCGCCTGGGCGATGAAGAGCGCCGCGACGGCGGCCGCGACCAGCGCCGTCAGGGCGGCGCGGGCGAGCGTCGCGGCGCGCGGCGCGCGCGGCCGCGCCCCCGCCGGCGCGCGGATCACCGCCGTAGGTAGTCGCTGCCGAGGGTGACGATCACGTTCGGTGCCGTGGTGGACAGCGCCTCCGCCACCGCCAGGGTGCGCGCGTCGACCGGGCCCACCAGCGTCGTCGTCGAGGCGAGATCCTTGGCCACCAGCTTCGCCGCGGCGAGGTTGCCGGGCGTGTAGCTGACGAGGGTCACGTGGTGCCCGTGCGAGAGCGCGTTCGCGATGCCGTCCTGCAGGAAGCCGGCGGCTTTCAGCTTGACGGCGACCTGTCCGGCGAGCCCCGCGACGGGGGTGCCGTTGAGCACCGCCACGTTGACCTTGGCCGGGCTGAGGCCGGTCGGCTTGCTCGGCGCGAACACCCTCGTCGCGATGAAGATCAGCACGAGGACGATGACGACCGCCGCGGCGGCCAGCCGCAGCAGCGAGCCGGGTGAGTGGTGGCTGAGATCGTCGTCGCCGTCGCCGGGGCCGGGCGGCGGACGCTCCTGCCCGCGTCGACGCGTCGTGGAGGCCGTCTCCGCTCCGAGCGCCGCCTCGGCGGCGTCATCCGCGCCGACCGGCGCCGTTACGCCGACGGGAGTGGCATGCGCCGCGACCGGCGGCGGCGGAAAACGCGGTCGTGCCCCGGCCGGCGTGGACGGCGCGAGCACGGGCGGCTCGTCGTCGGCCGCTTCCTCGGAGGCCTCCGCCGCGTCGGCGCTCGGCGGCGGGAGCGGGAGGTGGAACGCGTCCGGCGCGATGCGCTCGGCCGAGATCTCGACCGCCGCACCGGGCTCGAACGGCGCCGCGGCATCGTCGGGCGGCGTTCCGAACGGCGCGAGCACTCCCGGCGGCGGCGGCGCGAACCGCGCGGCGGCCGCCTGCGGATCGAGCGTTGCAACAGCGCCGCCGTCGTCGGGCTCGACGACGTCGACGATCGCGCTCTCCGCGGTGTCCGGGGACAGGCCGCCGGATGCGCTCTCGGTCCCTGGCGCAGCGCCGAGCGCCTGGGCGTCACCGACCGGCTCGGCGGTCGCGGCCGGGCGAGCCGTCAGCGGGACCGCGGCGCCGGCGGCGGGGGCGTCGGCCTCCGGCGGCGGCTCACCGCCGGCGTCCGCCTTCGGCGGCGCGTCCTCGCTGGTCTCGTCCGCCGCTTCGGGCACCGCGGGAGCCGCCTCGCCGTCCGCGCTGACGGGAGCCGCATCTTCGCCGGCGGCTCCCTCCGCGGCCGGCCCGGCGGCGGACGCATCCTCGCCGGCGCCTCCCTCCGCGGCCTGCCCGGCGGCGGACGCTGCGGCCATCGCGCCCGCGACGGTGGCGGCGGACACCGTGCCGCCGGCCGCCGGTTTCGCGGCGGCGTCAGCGGAGGAAACGGGCGCGGCGGTGCCGGCGACTCCCACGGCCCCTCCGGGACCGACGGCCACCCGCCGCACGCCCGGCACCGCGACGGTGGCGGCGGTCGTCGCGCCCGCCTCCGGGGCAGCCGCCACGGGCGTCGCGACCGGGGTCGCGACCACGGCGCGTTCCGCCGGCGCGGGCCCGGGTCGCGGCATCAGCGGCCGCGCGGGCGCGGCGCGCAACCTGTTCTCCTGTTCGTCGAGCCAGTCGGACAGCCGGCGGATCTCGCGCGCCTGCGCGAAGTAGAGCAACACCAGCAGGGCGAGGCCGATGATCGCCGCGAAGCCGGCGTAGGCGCCGATCGATTTGACGTCCGACTGCAGCGAGAAGGCGAGGACGATCACGGGCGGCAGTCTATGAGGACTCGATGACGACCGGAGCGTTCACGCGCAGCTCGGTCAGCTGCGCGACCTTCTCGGCGAGCCCGGCCGCGTCCGCCTCGAGCACCAGCAGCGAGATCTCGTCGAAGATCGCCTCCACCCGTTCGGTGTCCATCGGCTCGCGCCGCGCGAGCCAGATCTTCTCGGCCGCCGTCGGCTGCGCCTGCTCATAGGGGTTGAACAGCTCCTCGTCGAGCTTCTCCCCGGGTCGGCGTCCGATGATCTCGATCGCGATGTCGATTCCGGGCCGGAGCCCCGAGAGCTGGATCATCTTCGTCGCCAGATCGAGAATCGACACCGGCTCCCCCATGTCGAGCACGAAGACCTCGCCACCGGTGCCGAGCGACCCGGCGCGGATCACGAGCGCGACGGCCTCGGGGATCGTCATGAAGTACCGCGTCATCGCCTTGTCGGTGACCGTGACCGGACCGCCAGCTTCGATCTGACGGCGAAAGATCGGCACGACGCTGCCCGAGGAGCCGAGCACGTTGCCGAAGCGCACGGTCATGTAGCGAGTCGCGGGAAAGCGGCGCTGGGCCGCGTCGACCGCGCACTCCGCCAGCGCCTTCGAGGCGCCCATCACGGTCGCCGGCATCACCGCCTTGTCGGTCGAGACCAGCACGAAGAGTTCGAGCCCGAGCTGGCCCGCGACCGTGGCGACGACGCGGGTGCCGATCGCGTTGTTGCGGATCGCCTCCACCTGATTGCGTTCCATCAACCCGACGTGCTTGTACGCCGCCGCATGGAAGACGACCGCGGGCATCTCCTCGCTGAGCACCTCGCGCATCCGCTCCTCTTCCTTGCAGTCGGCCAGCACGGGCGCGAGCGCGCTCGGCGGCGCGTGCAGATCCTCCTCGAGCTCCCGCAGGATGTGGAACATGTTGTCCTCGGCGTGGTCGAGCAGGACCAGCCGCCGCGGGCCGGCGCGCCAGATCTGGCGGCACAGCTCGGAGCCGATCGAGCCGCCGGCGCCGGTCACCAGCACGACCGCCCCCTTGAGGTAGCTGCCGACCAGTCCCAGGTCGATCCGCACGATCTCGCGGCCGAGCACGTCCTCGACCTGCACGTCACGCACCTGGCGCGCGATGTCGACCGAGCCGGAGAGCAGCTCGAACACGGTGGGCAGCGTGCGCACCGGGATCGCGCGCTCGCGGCAGGCGGTCACGACAAGCATCCGCAGCTCACCCGGGGCGGACGGGATCGCGATGATCACCTCGTCCGGCTGCGCATCGTCGAGGATCTGCGGCAGCTGCCGTGTCGTGCCGCGCACCCGCACGCCCTCGAAGCGCAGGCGCTGCTTGAGCGGGTCGTCGTCGACGAAGCCGACCGGCCGCAGGCCGAGGTCGGCGTTGCGGGCGAGCTCCTGGCAGACCAGGCGCCCGCCCTGGCCGGCGCCGACGATCAACACGGTCCGCCGGGCCTCCCCACCCGCGCGAAAGCCCGGCAGGCGGCGGTCGTTGACGGCTCTGGCCAGCACCCGCGCGCCGGTCAGGAAGACGAGCGCGAGCAGCGGGTAGAGCACGGCCACGGAGGCCGGCAGCACGACCGCCTGGAAGCCGTGGGTCGCTCCGCGGCGCACCGGATGCACGACCGCGACGAAGCTCACCAGCAGCAGCGCGTCGACGACCAGCGCTCGCACGAGCTGTTCGATGTCGCGCTGGCTGACGTAGCGCCAGCGCCGCTGGTAGACCCGCGCCGACGCCAGGAGCACGGCGGTGCCGAGGATGACCCACGGCAGCGTTGCGATGAACAGCCGGTGGTACTGCACCGGCAGGCCCTTTGGAAGCGCAGCCAGAACGCCAGGTAGTACGCGAGCGCGACCAACCCGGCGTCCACCACGAGTTGCGGCAGGGAATGGCGGTGGAGCGGGAAGGCCGCCGAGCGAAGCCGTCGGCGCATTACCGCGATTGTAGGGCCTGGGCAGGCATCTGAACGCCCCCGCACGGCGGCTCGGCCGGCACGCCGGACCCGAGCCGGCGGCTTTCTACGCGTCCCGCCCGGACCCCGCGCCCGCGGCGCTCAACAGGAGTCCGGCGAGCAGCGCGGGATCGCGGCGGACGCGCTCGCCCGCCGGTTGGTCGCGCTTGCGCAGCTCGATCTGCTCGGCCCGCTCCAGGCGCCTCAGTCGCCGCTCGGCGATCAGGCGCTCGTCGACCGCGCCGAGCCTCCCCTCGAAGGTCGTCCACACCGGCGTCCCGAGCGCCACCGCCTCGCGGTTCATCGTCCCGCCGGCGCTGATCACCAGATCCGCGTGGGCGATCAGCGACTGCGCGTCGATCGCGTGCGCGGGCACGATGAAGCCACCGGCGGCCAGCAGCTCCTCGCGCTGCGACTCGATCCGCGGCAGCACCACGCTCTGCGCGCCCTGCACGCGCGCCAGCACGGCCGCGAACAGCTCGTTCTCGAAGCGGTGGTACAGCGAGACCGAGGGCGGCGTGCGCACGACGACGATCGGCTCGCGCGGGTCGAGCCCCAGCTCACCGAGGACCGCGGGGTCGGGCTCGAAGTCGGCCAGGTAGTACTCCTCCTTCAGTCCGGGATACGCGCGAACCTTGCCGGCCGCGCCATAGCGGTCGAGGCGTCCGGGCGGGATCGCGTCGGGCACGACGACGGCGCGCGCGAGCCGGCAGTTGACGTTGTGCTGCAGCGTCGCCCACTCGTAGTCGAACATCGTCGCGGACGGGATGCGCAGCGCCGCCGCGGCGAGCGTCACGTCGTTGGAGCCGTGCCCGAGCGCCAGCTCGAAACCGCGTCCGCGCGCCCAGCGAGCCAGCGCGAGCGAGCGCGAACCCAGACCGCGGGCCTTCGCCACGATCCCCGCGCCGCGGTGGCGCCCGATCACCGTGGGCTCGAGCCCGAGCCGTTGCGAGAGCTCGACGGTCTGCGCAAAGTCGCGCGCGGTCACGGAAACCGTGTGCCCGCCGGCGCGCAGACGCTCGACGATCGGGCGCATCACGAGCGGGTGCGGGCTGTTGGTGAGGTCTACCCAGACTCGCATCGCCTTGCGCAACGGTACCCTTCGGCGGCCGTGTATGAGCTTGCGTCCGTCACCAGCGCCCTGGTCAACGTCGCCACGACGATCATCAACGACCTTGGCTACCCGGGCATCTTCCTGCTGCTGGTCGCCGGCTCGGCAGGCATCCCGGTGTCGTCGGAGGCGGTCATGCTGTTCGCCGGCTTCGACGTCTACAAGGGCCATTTCACGCTGCTCGCGATCATCCTCGTCGGCATTCTCGGCGACATGGTCGGCGCGACGCTGGCCTACGCGATCGGCTACTTCGGGCGCATCGAGCTGATTCAGCGCCACGGCGCCAAGGTGCACATCACGCCCGAGCGGCTCGCCCGCGCCGAGCGCTGGTTCGACCGCCACGGCACCAAGGCGATCCCGATCTGCCGCATCCTGCCGCTGGTGCGCGCCTACATGTCCTTCCCGGCCGGTGTGGCCGAGGTGCCCTACCTGCGGTTTCTCGCACTGAGCGCGCTCGGCGGCGTGCCCTGGATCGCCTTCTGGGGCATCCTCGGCCGCGCGATCGGCTCGCACTACCACAGCGTGCAGAGCAATCTCCATTACGTCGACATCGCTGCGCTCGTGCTGATCGTCGCGGCGATCGCCTACCTCGTGATCCGCCGCCGCAGGAGGAAACTCGCCGCCGCCTGAGTCTCCGCCGGCGTTCGCGCCGCGCATCACCGCGCGCCAAGCGCTGGCGCTCGGGCTCGTCCACGGCCCGGCCGAGCTCGTGCCGATCTCCTCCTCGGGCCACACGACGCTGCTCGCCTGGCAGCGCCAGTGGAACTTCGCCGCACTAGATCCCGCCGCGCGCAAGCGCTTCGAGGTCGCGCTGCACGCCGGCACCACCGCCGCGCTGCTGGTCGCCGGCCGGCGCGGGCTCGCCGCCGGGTTGCGCGGCCGCGCGCCCGGCGCCAGCCCGGCCGCCGTCGTCGCACTGGCCTGCGTCCCCGCGGCGCTCGCCGGCAGGCTGCTACAGGGTCCGATCGAACGCCGTCTCGGCACTCCCGCGTCGATCGCGGCGGCGCTCGCCGGCGGCGGTGTCGCGATGGCCGCGGCCGACCGTCACGGCGGTCGCGGACGCGTGCGCGCGGAAGCTGGGCTCGCCGATGCCGTCGCGCTGGGCGCCGCCCAGGCGATCGCGCTCGTCCCCGGCGTCTCCCGCAGCGGTGCGGCCCGGGCCGCGGCCCGCTGGCGCGGCTTCTCGCCGGTCGAGGCGGACGCGCTCTCCGCCGCGGTCGGCCTGCCGGTGACGCTCGGCGCGCTCGCGCTGAAGGGCCACGAGGCGGCGCGACACGGCGATCGCTCCGAATGGGGCGCGCTCGGCGTCGGCGCGCTCGGCGCCTTCGCGTCCACGCTGGCCGCCACCCGCACGATGGCGCTGATCGGGCGCCGGCGTTCGCTCGCTCCGTACGCCGCATATCGCGTCGTCGTCGCTGCGGCGGTGGTCCGCCGCCTGCGCCAGAATGGGGGCCAATGATCGACGCCTACGCCGCCGCCGGCGTTGACACCAGCGTCGCCGACCGCGGCGTGCGCGCGCTCGTCGACGTTCTGCGCACGATCGACACCGGGCGGCCCTCGCGTGTCGCGCTCGCCTCCGGTCACTACGCCGCGGTGCTGGAGATCGCCCCCGGCCTCGGCCTCGCACTCTGCACCGACGGCGTCGGCTCGAAGCTGATCCTGGCTACCGCGCTCGGCCGGCTCGACACGATCGGGGTCGACTGCGTCGCGATGAACGTCAACGACCTGGTCTGCGTCGGCGCCGAACCGGTCGCGATGCTGGACTACATCGCCGTCGAGCGGGTGGATCCCACGGCGCTCGAGCAGATCGCGCTCGGCCTCAAGCGCGGCGCGGAGCTCGCCGGCGTCGAGATCCCGGGCGGCGAGCTGGCGGTGCTGCCGGAGCTGCTGCGCGGGCATCCGAGCCCCCACGGCTTCGAGCTCTCCGGCTCGGCGGTCGGCACCGTCGCGCTCGAGCGCCTCGTCACCGGCGAGCACCTGACCCCGGGCGACGCACTGATCGGCCTGCCCTCGAGCGGCCTGCATTCCAACGGCTACACGCTTGCCCGCTCGCTCGCCGACGGCCGCCTCGACGAGCGCCCGCCCGCGCTCGACGGCGCCACGCTCGGCGAGGCGTTGCTCGCCCCGACCGTGATCTACGTGCGGGCCGCGCTGGCGCTGCTGCGCAGCACGATCCCCGTCCACGGCCTGGCGCACATCACGGGCGACGGCGTGCTGAACCTCAAACGGCTCCATCGCGGCGCGGGTTTCGAGATCGACGCGCCGCTGCCGGTGCCGGCCGTCTGCGAGTGGCTGTGCGAGGCCGGCGCGATCGACGTCGCGCACGCCTACCAGGTGTTCAACATGGGCTGCGGCTTCGTCGCCGTCGTGCCGGCCGACGCGGCGACGGCGGCGATCGAGCTGCTGTCCGAGGACCACCCCGGCACGCGCGTGATCGGCCGCGTCACGGCGAGCGCCGGAGCGGTGACCCTGCCGGGCCTGGGGGTTGCTTTTTAGGGGGCCGCTCCGCGGCCGGAGGGTGAGACCCCGTCGCGGCGGCGGCGCCGGGGGGCGGGTTATCGGCGTCAGGCGGCGCGAGCGTGGCGGTCGGTTGCGCCGGGGCGCAAAATACGCGCGATGGGCACCGCGCCGCAGACGATCGTGGGTGGCCGCTACCGGCTCGAGCGCCAGATCGGCGCGGGTGCCACGGCGCGCGTGTGGCTCGCGTTCGACTCCGTGCTCGAACGCCGTGTCGCGATCAAGATGCTGGCCGGGCAGGTCGGCGGCGACAGCGCCCACATCGAGCGTTTTCGCCGTGAGGCGCGCGCGGTGGCGAAACTCCAGCATCCCCACATCGTCGCCGTGCTCGACTCCGGCGAACACGACGGGATGCCGTTCATCGTGCTCGAGTACGTCGAGGGCGAGACGCTCAAGGAGCGCATCCGCCGCGTCGGCCGCCTGACGATCACGGAGGCGGTGGCGTTCGCGATCGAGGTCGCGCGGGCGCTCGATGCGGCCCACGCGCGCGGGATCGTGCATCGCGATGTCAAGCCGCAGAACATCCTGCTCGATCCCGAGGCGGGCGCCAAGATCACCGACTTCGGCATCGCGCGCAGCGGCAACGAGGAGAGCCTGACGGTCGGCGGGCGCGTGCTCGGCACGACCGACTACGTCTCCCCCGAGCAGGCGCTCGGACACGACGTGACCGGCCAGTCCGACCTCTACTCGCTCGGTGTCGTGCTCTACGAGTCGCTGACCGGGGCGCCGCCGTTCAGCGCCCCGAACGCCGTCGCGGTCGCCACGATGCACGTGCGCGACGAGCTCCCCGACCTGCAGCGGCGACGGCCGCAGGTCTCGGCGGCGCTCGCCGCCGTCGTCGACCGGGCCACCGCGAAGCATCTCGCCCGTCGCTATGCGGGCGCGAAGGAGCTGATCGCCGACCTCGAGGAGGTGCTGGCGCTCGAGGCCGTGCGGACCGGGAGCGCGCCCGGCAGGGAGGCCACGATCGTGCTCCGCAGCCTGCCGTCGGCGACGGGCCGGCGCCTGCCGATGCGATTCAGGCACCCGGCGGTGATCACCGCCGCGGCGGTACTCGCCGTCGCCGCGATGGCCGTCGTCGCCTGGCTGCTCCTCTCCCACACGCACGCCGGCACACCGACCCCCGCTGGTCTGCCGAACACTCGCGGCGAGGAGCCGGTGCACCTCGCGCAGACGGCCGCGGTTTCCTACAACCCGTTCGGGACGGGCCCGGAGGACCCGGGCACCGTGGGCTACGCGATCGACGGCAACACCGCCACCGCCTGGCGCACGTCGACCTACGACAGCGGCGCGCTGCTCGAGTCGGGCGTCGGGTTCTACGTCAGCGCCGCGCCGGGCGCCGCAGTCAACCAGGTGGTGCTCGACACGCCGACGCCCGGCTTTCACGTGCAGGTGTGGGGCAGCGACTACGTCCCGGCATACAGCCCAAACGCCACGCCGCAGCCGGGCGTCACGCCCAGCCAGCTCGGTTGGACCCTGCTCGGTCAGGCGCTCGCGGCCACCCCGAGCACGACGATCCCGCTCGGCCCTGTGCGCGAGCGCCAGTTCTACCTGCTCTGGATCACCGACCTCGGCCCGGATCCGCAGCACACGCCGAAGTACGTGGCGGTTTCGGAGTTCACGCTGTTCCAGCGCGGCGGCTGATCGGGCGCCGCTCGCCGGCGGTCAGGACAGGTAGCGTCGTTCGCGCGCGTGGCGCTCGATCGCGATCTCGCAGAGCTCCTCGATCAGCGCGTGGGTAGGCGAGCCCGCCGGCCTCCCACAGCTTGGCGTACACGCTCGTGGCGGTGAAGCCCGGCATCGTGTTGAGCTCGTTCAGCAGCACCCGCCCGCCCTCGACGAAGAAGTCCGCGCGTGCGAGGCCGCTGCAGTCCGCCCTGCGGAACGCCTCGGCCGCGATCCGCGCGACCTCGGCCGTGGCCGCCGCGCCGATCGGGGCCGGCACGACGAGCGTCATCCCGCCCTCGTCGTATTTCGCGGCGTAGTCGTAGAACTCGGACGCAAGCACGATCTCGCCCGGCGGCGAGACCCGCGGCTCCAGGTCTCCGAGCACCGAGCATTCCACCTCGAGGCCGCTCGAGGCGGCCTCGACGATCGCGAGCGCGTCGTATGCGAACGCGGCGTCGAGCGCCGGGCCCAGCTCGCCGCTGTCGCGCACCTTGGCGATGCCGACCGACGATCCGAGATGCGCCGGCTTGACGAAGACGGGCAGGCCGAGTTCCGCGAGCTCGGCGAGAACCTCGTCGCGCTGCGCACGCCAGCGCGTGTGGTGGACGCCGCGATGGTCGACCTGCGGCAGCCCGGCCGCGCCCATCAGCGCCTTGAAGCGGACCTTGTCCATGCACAGCGCCGAGGAGGCGACGCCGCTGCCGACGTAGGGGACGTCGAGGCATTCGAGCAGTCCCTGCACGACGCCGTCCTCGCCGTAGGGCCCGTGCAGCGCCGGGAACACCACGTCGACCTCGAGCAGCCCGGCGGCGGGTGTCAGCGACAGCTCGCGACCGTCACGCAGCCAGCGGCCGTCACGGTCGATCTCGACCGCGACAACCTCGTGGCCGCCTTCGAGCAGAGCTTTGCGCACCGCTGCCGCCGAGGCGAGCGAGACGGGATGCTCGGACGAGCGGCCACCGGCGAGGACGGCGACCCGCATCAGGGCGCGCCGAGACCGCTGGCGCCGGTCGGCCCGGTCGGGCCTGTGGGGGGACCGGAGGTGACGTAGTTCTCGACCCTGATGATCACTGTCGTCGTGGGCGCCACCGAGGTGCCCGGCGAAGGCGATTGCGACAGGACCTCGTTGTTGTACTGCGGGTTCGTCGTCTTCTGCTCGATCACGACCGACGCCGTCAGCCCGAGCTTGCCGAGCAGCTCGCCGGCCACGGCCTCGGTGTCACCGCGCAGGTAGGGCACGGTGACGTTCGGGGGTGCCTGCGCGATCGTCAGCGTCACCGTCGAACCCTGCGGAGCGTTGCCCGAGGCAGGCTTCTGCGCGAGCACGGTCCCGGGCGGCGATGAGGAAACCATCCGGATCGGCTTGCCGACGACGAACTTGTCCTGCTGCAGCAGCAGCTCGGCGTCGGTGAAGCTCTCGTCCACCACGTTCGGCACGGCGACCGCCGGCGGCCCGGACGAGATCGTCACGACGACGAACGACCCGCGCGGCCCGGTCGCGCCGCCGATCGGTGAGGTCGAGATCACGGTGTTCTTCGCGACGGTGAGCGACGGCTGCTTGACCGGCGTGACCTTGAAGCCGGCCGCCTGCAGCTGTTGGCGCGCGGCGCTCGCGGCGAGGTTGACGACGCTTGGGACCTGGCGGCTCGGGGGTGCCGCGGGGCCGGTCGAGACGGTCAGGGTGACGACCGACCCCTTGGGGTCGTGCGTGCCGGCCGCGGGGGTCTGGGATGTGACGGTGCCCTTGTCGTGCTTCGAGGGCGCGAACAGATACGCCGGGAGGAGGCCCACCCCCTGCAGCACCGCCTGCGCGCTCGTCTTCGACTCGCCGACGAGGTAGGGCACGTTGACCTTCGCCGCCGCCGGCGTCTTGTGCACCAGCTCGTAGATCAGCACCGCGATCACCGCCGCCGCGACGACGGCCCCCAGCAGCGCCCACGGCCACACCGAGCTGCGGCGCGCGCCCGGCGGCAGCACCATCGCGCCGGGCGGGATGATCCCTGTCGTGTTCGGGTCCCAGTAGGCGGGAGTCGTCCCGTACACACCGGTCCCCGGGCCGAGCGGCCCGATCGCCTGCGTCGTGTACGTCGCCGGATGCTGGGGGTACACGGTGGTCGGCGTCACGACCGGGGCGAGCGCCGCGGTGTGCGAGCCGTCGTCGCGACGCAGCCGCTCGCGCTCGTTCTCGAGCGCCGTGAGGAACTCGTCGGCGTCGGCAAAGCGCCGTTCCGGGCTCTTCTCGAGCGCGCGCATCACGATCGCGTCGAGGTTGGGTGAGATCGTTCGCACGAACGAGCTGGGCGGGCGCGGCGGTTCCGACAGGTGGCGCAGCGCAATCGCGACGACCGAATCGCCCTCGAACGGGACCGTTCCGGTCAGCAGCTCGTACAGCATGATCCCGACCGCGTAGAGATCGCTGCGCGGGCTCACCGCGTGACCCTGCGCCTGCTCGGGCGAGAGGTAGCGCGCGGTTCCCATGATCGAACCGGTCTGGGTGATCTCGGACGCGCCGGCGCGGGCAATGCCGAAATCGGTCACCTTGACGCGGCCCTCGTCGTCGATGATCACGTTGTGGGGCTTGAGGTCGCGGTGCACGACGCCGCGCCGGTGGGCGAAGCGCGCCGCCCGCAGCACCTGTTCGGTGATCTCGATCGCGCGCTCGGGCGTCAGCGGCGCCTCCTCGCGCACGATCGAGTCCAGCGAGCGCCCGTCGAGGTACTCCATCGCGATGTAGTAGGTGCCGCCCCATTCGCCGCGGTCGTAGACGCTGACGATGTTGGCGTGCGAGAGCGAGGCGGCACTCGACGCCTCGCGGCGGAAGCGCTCGACGAACTCCTCGTCCTGGGCAAAGCGCTCGTGCAGCAGCTTGACGGCGACGCGCCGGCCGAGCTGCGCGTCCTCGGCGCAGTAGACCTCGGCCATGCCGCCGGAGCCGACCCGCGAGATCACGCGGTAGCGGCCGTCGATCAGCGTCCCCGCAGCGACCTGGAGCGTCATCCGCCGCTCCCGATCCCGAGCGCCTCGATGACCTGCTTGGCGATCGGCGCGGCGATCGTGCCGCCGAAGCCGTCCTGGTGCTCGAGCGTCACCGCGACCGCGATCTTCGGGTCGGTGACCGGCGCATAGGCGATGAACCAAACCTGGCTGAGCGCGCAGGCGGGGACCGCCGGGTTGGTGCAGTCCTGCGCGGTGCCGGTCTTGCCGGCGACCGTTACGCCCGCGAGGGCCGCCGCCGTGCCGGTGCCGTCCATCACCACGTTCTCCATCATCAGCCCGACCTGGCGGGCCGTGGAGGGTTTCATCACGGTGCTGTAGAGGCTGGGGGCGATCGTCTGGACAGTCTGACCGTCGGGGTTGACGATCGCCTGCGTGAGATGGGGAACCATCAGGCGGCCGTCGTTGGCGACCGCGGCGGCGACCATCGCCATCTGCAGCGGCGTCACCACGAGGCCGCCCTCGCCGATCCCGACGCGCCCGACGTCGGCGCCGCCGGTGACCGGGAGATAGCCGGCGCGCCCCGGGTAGCGCACGCCGCTCTCGGCGAGCTCGTCGCCGGGCAGATCGATCGGCAGCTTGCTGTAGAAGCCGAGCCGCTCCATGTAGGTCTGCAGCGTCGCTGCCCCGACGTGCAGCGCGACCTGCGCGTAGACGGTGTTGATCGAGTTCGTCAGCGCATCGCTCAGCGTGACGTTGCCGTAGCTGGTGCCGCCGTCGTTGGCCAGCGGCTGGCCGGAGACGATGATCGGCGAGTTGCCGTTGATGATCGACTGCGGCGTGTACTTGCCCGTGTCGATCGCCGCGATCGCGGTGACGACCTTGAAGATCGAGCCCGGAGCGTAGCCGGACGCGGTCACGCGGTTGAACAGCGGCGCGGTGGTCTTGTCGGCCTGCAGGGCCGCGAACGCGCTGTGGCTCTTGATCGCGTTGGGGTCGTAGGTCGGGCTGTCGGCAAAGACCCTGATCGCGCCGGTGCTCGGAACGATCGCGACGACCGCTCCCGGGCGTCCCGCGAGGCCGGCGTAGGCGACCTGCTGGGCGTGCTCGTCGAGTGTCGTCAGGACCTCGTCGCCGTTGGTCCGCTTGCCCTCGAGCTGGTCGGTGATCGAGCTCTGCTGCGCCGGCGAGCCGGCCAGCACGCCGTTGCGGTAGGCCTCGAGCCCGGTCCGCCCGTTGTACGGGTCGTAGTAGCCGATCGCCGCCGCGAACAGCGGCCCGAACGGGTACTCGCGCTGGTAGATGCCGTCCGGCTGGCGGGCCGATTGGGCGAGCACGGTCCCGTCGTCGGCGACGATCTCGCCGCGCTGCACGTACTGCTGCTCGAGCCCGGGGCGCTCGTTGTCGGTGTTCGCCTTCAGCGCGCTCGCCTCGAAGATCGTCCAGCGCGAGGTGAAGGCGACGAGCAGCGCGAACATCACGAGCACCACGAGGAACAGGCGGGCGATCGGTCTGTTCACTGGCCCGCGATCCGATCGAGCTCGAGCTGGCCGACGAGGCTCGTCGCCGAACTCTGCGAGCGCAGCTCGTTGTTGAACAGGCGACCGCGCTCAAGCGGGCTGAGCTCGGCGGCGGTCACCCCCGAGACGAAGTACTGCGTGTAGAGGCGCACGCCACCCGGCAGCGTGTACGGGACGCCGTTGTAGATCGTGACCTGCCCGTAGGAGTCGGTGCCGATGAAGTACACGCTCTGCGTGGCGAGCACCGCCGCGAGCGCGAGCACGCCGACGACCGCGAGTATGACCACGCCGAGCGTGGCCCGCCGTCGCAGGCGGCGGTGGCCGCGCCGCGACGGCGCTCGCGGCATGCGCGGCGCGCGGCGGTGGATCCGCGAGAAGGGGGCGGGCCTGGGCGCCGCGGCAATCTCCCGCTGCGTGGCGCCCACGACCGCCACCTGCGCCACCGGCTCCTCGACCTCCGCCCCGACGCTCGCGACGGCCGCCGACGCCGGCTCCTCAGTGTCCGCCGTGTCGCTCGCCGCGGTCTCCCCCTCCGCCCCACCGGTCTCCTCCTCGGCGCCCGCGACCTCCTCGACCCTGAACAGCACAACGGTCACGTTGTCGCGGCCGCCCGCGTCGAGCGCGGCGGCGACGAGACGCTCCGCGGCGGCGGTGAGGTCGGGGGCCTCGCGCATGATCTCGGCGACCGTCGTCTCCGCCACCATCGAGGTCAGCCCGTCGCTGCAGATCAGGTAGATGTCGCCGTCCGCAGCGGTGCGCGTGAAGGTGTCCACCTCGACGTCGGGCTCGGGGCCGAGCGCGCGCGTGATGATCGAGCGCTGCGGGTGCTCCTCCGCCTCCTCCTCGGTCAGGCGCCCCTGGCGCAGCAGCTCCTCGACCAGCGAGTGATCTTCGGTGATGCGTTCCAGCTCGCCGTCGCGCACCAGGTATGCGCGACTGTCGCCGACGTGCGCGAAGGTGACCTCGCGCGCCCCGACGTGGGCAGCGGTCAACGTCGTGCCCATGCCGGCGCGCCGCGCGTCGCGCTCCGACAGTGCGTGGATCTCGGCGTTGGCCGCCTGCACGGCGAGCGCCAGGCGCTCGCCGGCCCTGTCCGCGTCCGCTCCTGGGAGCGCGGCCTCGAAATGCTTGATCGCGATCTGCGAGGCAACCTCGCCGGCCTGGGCCCCACCCATGCCGTCGGCGATCACAAACACCGGCGCGCGCGAGAGATGGGCGTCCTCGTTGGTGGACCGCTGGTAGCCGGTGTCGGTGCGCGCGACGTGCTCGGCGACGCGGATCATCCCGCCTCCTCGTAGGTGAACTCGCTGTCGCCGATGCGCACGCGATCGCCGCTGTGCAGCGGGGCCGGGCCCTGCAGCAGCTCCTCGTTGAGGTAGGTGCCGTTGGTGGACCCGAGATCCTCGAGCACGACGACTCCGGCCTGGAGGATCAGCTGAGCGTGGCGCGAGGAGGCGAACGGATCGTCGAGGCGGATCTCGGCGGCGTCGCCGCGGCCGAGCACGGCGCCCTCGCCGATGTCGTAGATCATGCCGGGCGTGTGGCCGGGCGCGCGCTCCACGACCAGGCGGGCGTCGCGCGCCGTGTGGGGGGCGGCGGTGGCCGAGTGAAAGCCGGTCGCCGCCTCCGATGCCGCGACCGCGCGGCCTGCTCGCAGGTCGCGGCTCGCGCTGCGCGCCACCCACAGCAGAAAGGCGTACAGAACGACCAGGAAGCCGAACTTCAATGCCACCGAGACCGGCGCAAGGTTGGTCATCGTCGCGACCGTCCCCCGGCCTCAGCGAACCTCGAAGATCAGCTCGACGGCACCGAGCTCGATCACGTCGCCGTCGGCGAGCCGTGTCGGGACGCCCACGGGCCGCCCGTTCAGCCGCACGCCGTTGGTCGAGCCTAGATCGGTGAGTGTCCAACCGTCGCGGTCGGGAGCGATCTGGGCGTGCCGGCGCGAGACCTCGTTCGCGGCGATCACGATGTCAGCATCGCTGCTGCGCCCGATCACCGCCCCGCTCGGCCCGATCGGCAGGCGGCGCCCGCCGATGTCGACGTAGGCGCTGCCGCTCGGCAGGATCTCACCGGACAGCGGCTCGTCGAACGGCTGCGGCGTCCCCGCTCGCTGCGGCGCCCGTGGGTCGGGGGCGTTGACCAGCTTCGCCTCGATCCCACATTCGCCGAGCGAGAGGCGCTCGTCGGTGCGCAGCGTGATCTGCGGGCGAGACGGGAGCGCGAGCCGCTCGGCGCGGGCATGCTCCAGCAGATGCGCGGCGAGCTCGTCGACCAGGCTCTCCTCGATCGCCGCGAAGTGGCGCCGGTCGGCGGGCGAGAGCCAGACGACGTACTCATTCGGAACGACCGTGCTCGCAAGCGAGCTCTGGCGGTGGCGATCCATCTCGCGCGCGAGCCGGCGCGCCAGCTCGACGGGCGTGATCTCGCTGCGGAACGCGCGGCCGAAAGCGCCCTCGACGAGGTCCGCGATCTTTGTTTCGAGGGTACGGAGAACGCTCATCGTTGGCGGCCAGATCCCGCGCGGCGGGCGCGGGCTGCTGCCATGCTACGCGACGTTCGGCGATTGGTGGGCGTGGGCGCGAACGTTGGCGGTGGCGAAAGCCAGGGCGCCCGCGAGCAGCCCGGCGAGCACCGGTGACGACGGCCGTGGCAGCCCGAGACGCGCGGCGAGCAGCGTGCCGCCGCCCACCAGCAGCACCGCCCACACCAGCGCGCCGAGCATGCGCAGCCGCCCGCGCGATCCGCGCACCAGCCACGGCAGCAACACCGCCGCGGCCGCCCACAGCGCCGCGGTCAGCAGCCGCCCGTTGGACCACAGCGGCACGAGCGCGTGCTGGAAGGCGGCGCTTAGCGAGCCCTGCCAGGCGCTCCGTGGCGCCACGCTCGCCGGAGCCCCGAACAGCAGCCGGCGCCCCGCGAGCGTCTCGGCGATCGCTAGCCACCAGTACGAGAGCGCGCCGAGCGCCGCGCGCGTCGGTGCGCGGCCGCCCAGGCGTCCGGCGAAGACGGGCGCGCAGGCCGCGACGCCGAGCGCGCCAAGCGCCGGCCCGAGCGCCGGCGCCGACCACAGCCAGGGACGCGCGGCCAGCAGGATCGGAACCGGTGCAAGCGCAGCGCAGAGCACGAGCGCGGTGCCGGGATGCCCGGCGGCGCCGAGCCAGGCCAGCGCCGCGAGCCCCACCAGCAGCCAGCCGACGCCGGCGGACAGCGAGACCAGGACGCCGGCGCCGACGCCGGCGACGATCGCGGTCTGCGCGCTGTGGACGGCGAGGAGCGACGTCAGCGTGACGCCGGTCACGACGCCGGCACCGGCGGCCCCGAGCGTCGTGCGCCCGCGGGCGCTCAGCGCGATCGGTGGGGAGCGCCTGGCGAGGCGCCGCTGCGCCCCGGCCGTCCCCAGCACGTGCCGTCGGCGCGGGGTGTCCTGTGCGAGTGCGGTTTCGAGCGCGCCACGCAGCTGCGCCAGCGTGCCGCGGTCCGGGGCGGCCGGCGCGAGCGCACGATCGATCGCGGCGCACAGCGCCCGCGGCAGGTCGCGGCGGACCTGGCCGAGCGGCTCGATCACGCCGCCGAGGCGAAGCGCCGTCGCCGCGACCGTTTCGCCCCGCAGCGGGTTGACGCCGGCGAAGCCCTCGTACAGCGTGAGTGCCAGCGAGTACAGGTCGGCTCGCGGTCCGGCCGTCCTTCCCTGCGCCTGCTCGGGCGCCATGTACTCGAAGGTGCCGATCACATCGCCGGTGCCGGTCAGCGCCTGCTCGCCCGCCAGCCGGGCGATGCCGAAGTCGGTGAGCTTCGCCGGCGGGTCGCTCGCCGAGCGGTGCTCCAGCACGATCACGTTCTGCGGCTTGACGTCGCGATGCACGACGCCGCGCTCGTGGGCATGCTCGAGCGCGTCGGCGAGCACCGCGCCGATCGCGATCAGCGTGCGGTCGCCGACGCCTCCGGCGCGGTACAGCTTGGCGAGCGAACTACCCTCGACGAGCTCCGAGACCAGGTAGTGGGCGCCGGCGTCGTCGCCCGTCTCGAACAGCTGCACGATCGCCGGATGCTCCAGCCGCGCCGCGGCCCGCCCCTCGCGGGCGATTCGCGCCCGCTCCTGCGGGTCGTCGTCGTGGCGGGGGATCCGCTTGACGGCGACGCGCGTGCGGCGCTCCTGGTCGTGCGCGATCCAAACGGTGCCGTAGCCGCCCGATCCGATCTGCCCGAGCAGCCGGTAGCGACCGAGCACGAGATCGGCCGGTGGGTAGGCGCCGGCGCTCCCGCCGGGGGCGGCCCGCGGGCGGGGAAGCGTCTTCACACGCGCGCCTTCGCCGCGGCCGGTAGCACTCCTGCGGCCGCCTGCGCGATGATGTGAAAGTTGCAGAGCGCGCGCCGTGGCGGCGCGTGAGGTAATAACCAAGACGCAAACGTCCCGCAAGGAACCAACTTTGTCGTTCTTCGACGAGGGCGATGAGCCCCGCACCGCGATCAGATCGCCCAAGCCCCCGCCCCGCCGCCAGCCGACGCGCGCGCGACCGCGCGCGGCCGACGACCACACGCTGCTGCTGCGCCGCGGGGGTGCCGCGGCGATCGTCCTGCTGGTCCTGATCGCGGTCGTGCTGATCGTCAGGGCGGTCCTCAACCACCAGACGATCGACGGGCTGAAGAACTACAACAGCGAGGTCAGCCAGCTCGTCGCCGGCCCGCAGGGCGAGGAGACCAGCGTTCGCACGCCCTTCTTCCAGGAGCTCGACGGCGCCTTCGGTTCCTCGAATCCGGCCGAGGTGCCGACCAACCTGCAGCAGTACGTCAACCTCGAGGCCGGCTTCTACCATCAGGCCGAGGGCTGGAGCGTTCCGGCGCAGATGGTCGGCGCCCAGACCTACTTCGTCGAGGCGCTGGGCCTGCGCTACGAGGCGCTCGAGGGGATCGAGGCGCAGCTGCCGACCGCGCTCGGCACGAGCGCGGGCCAGACCAAGGCGATCAACCTGATCGCGGGCGAGATGGAGAAGCTGCTCACCGCCGACGTCATGTACGCCGACCGCGTCAGGCCGCTGATCATGCAGGAGCTTGCCAGCGCCGGGATCAGCGGCGAGAGCACCCCGCCGAGCGCGTTCCTGCCCGACATCGGCTGGCTGCAGCCGACGCTGGTGGCGCAGCGCATCCTCGGCTTCGTGCCGACCTCGCTCGGCGGCACGCCGGCCACCGGCACGCCGGGGCACGAGCTGGTGGGGGTCTCCGTCGAGTCGTCGAACGGCACGACGACGCCGCTTGCGACCGGCGCCGGCGTCGTGAACAAGTTCGCGTACACGCCCTCCGGCATCACCTTCGTGCTGAACGTGCTGAACTCGGGGACGATCACCGAGTACGCGGTGCAGACCACGATCACCTTCTCGAAGGTCGGGCTGAACACCGGCTGCCTGACGAAGACAGGCGAGCTCACCAAGACGGTGCCGGGCGTTAGCTACTTCTCCTCGATCGTTGTCACGCCGGCGACCTGCACGAGTCCCAGCGCGTTCCTCAACCAGCCGCTGGACATGACCGCGGGCGTGAAACCGCTGCCCGGCGAGACCAACAAGAGCAACAACTACCAGACCTACATCGTCGAGTTCACGGGGTAGTGGGCTGCTCACAACCGCCGCGGCGGGCCAGCAGCTAGCGTTCCGGCCGTGCTGCTCGCCACGCAGATCTCGACGGCGGAGTTGATCGCGATCATCGCGGGCGCTCTGGCGCTCGTTGCGCTCGTCGCCACGGTGGCGCTGGCGGTCTCGCTGACGCGCCTGCGACGGACGCAGCGCACGGTGCTCGGCGAGCACGGCGAGCGTGACCTCGTTGCCTACGGTGTCGAGCTTCAGCAGGCTTTCGAGCTGCTGCGCGACTACGTCGAGGATGTCGGGCAGCGCCTCGACACGCGCCTCGGGGTCACCGAGCGGCGGCTCGACGGCGCCGTCACCCACCACGCGCTGGTCCGCTACGACGCCTACAACGAGATGTCGGGGCATCAGTCGCTGTCGATCGCACTGCTCGACTCCAACGGCTCCGGCATCGTGCTCTCCTCGATCCATCACCGCGACAGCGCGCGCCTGTATGCCAAGCAGGTCACGGCCGGCGCGCCGGAGCTGGAGCTCTCGCCGGAAGAGGAAGAGGCCCTGCGCACCGCTCTCGCGCAGGCTCGGTAGTGGCGCTCGAGCGGGACTGCTAGCGTGCGCGTCGGCTATCTCGGCCCGCAGGGTACCTACAGCCATCAGGCGCTGCTGGAGGCGCAGCTCTCGCCGCCGGTGGACGCGGTCGGCCTGGCGACGATCTACGACACGGTGATGGCCGTGCAGGAGGGCGTCGTGCAGGCGGCGCTCGTGCCGATCGAGAACTCGCTCGAGGGCTCGGTCGACGTCACGCTCGACACGCTGGCCACGGACGCCGACGGGGTCGCGATCGTCGGTGAGACGGTGAGCGAGATTCGCAACTGCCTGATCGCGGCGGGGCGGCTGGAGCTCGCGGCGATCGAGACGGTCTATTCGCACCCCCAGGCCAACGCCCAGTGCGCCCGCTTTTTGCGCACCGAGCTCGCTCACGCGAAGGTGATCGCCACCAGCTCTACCGCCGACGCCGTGCGCAGTGTGACCGCCGCGCCCGGCGCGCCGCACGCGGCGCTCGGGAACCGTCTCGCCGCCTCGCTCTACGGGGGGCGCATCCTGCTGGAGGACGTCGACGACCAGCCCGGCAACCAGACGCGCTTCGTCTGGCTCGCGCGCGGCGAGGAGCGCGAGAGCGTCCGCGCGCTGGTCGGCGGCGCCGGCGCGGCGAAAACCTCGATCGTCTTCTGGGGCGCCGGCGACGGCTCCCCCGGTTGGCTGGTTGGGTGCCTCGCCGAGCTCTCCGAGCGCGGCGTCAGCCTTACCCGGATCGAGTCGCGGCCGCGCCGGATCGGCCTTGGCCACTACATGTTCTTCGCCGATTTCGAGGGCGCCGGCGACGATCCGCCCGTCGCGGCGGCGATCGACGGGCTGCGCGGACGCTGCCAGGAGGTCCGCCTGCTCGGCTCCTACAGGGGCAGTTGAGCTTCGCGCCCCCCGGCGGGCCACGGCGGCCGCTGCCGCGCTGCGGCCCCGGCACACCGACGGTTGATGCAGCGCGAACGCTAGACTCGCGCCTGCGAGATGGGAACCGCCGTAGTCCCACCACCAGCGAGGTCCGCGTCGCCAGACGAGCACAGGCGACGCGGGCTGGACGGTGGCCGGGTGCTCGTGCTGAACGCGACGTTCGAGCCGATCAACGTCTGCACGGTGCGGCGCGCGATCGTGCTGCTGCTGAAGGCCCGCGCCGAGGTGCTGGAACAGGGTGCCGTCACGTTGCATTCGGAACGCGCGGCGTTCGCGCGGCCGTTCGTGATCCGCCTGACCACCTATGTGCGCGTGCCGCGCGATGCGCACCGGCGCAAGATCACGCGCCGAGCGGTTTTCGCCCGCGACGAGTGGAGGTGTCAGTACTGCGGCGCGCGCTCGAACCTGACGGTCGATCACGTGATCCCGCGCTCCAAGGGCGGGCTGTCGAACTGGGAGAACATCGTCGCCTCGTGCGCGCCGTGCAACCGCCGCAAGGGTGACCGCACGCCCGCGCAGGCGAACATGCACCCCTACCGGGCGCCGCGTCAGCCGCGCGCGGAGATCTTCATCCACGTCTCCAGTCCGACGATCCCCCAGGCCTGGCGCGCCTACCTGCCGGCGCTCGCCTAGCCGGGATCGCTCCAGAGGCGCGCGCCGGGGATAGTCGCGCACCGCACCCCGGGTCGCGTCGGCGGCCCGCAGAGCACGAGAGGCACCCGGTTGGGGTGCCTCTCGCGTTCACGGCGTGTGCTGGACGGAGCCGCACAGACGCTGTGCCACACCCGTCGCGTGGACCGGGCGGCGGCGTGCCGGGGGGACGAGGTCCGGCGGCCTGTACGACGGTGGTCCGGGTTGGATTCCGCTAAGCGGGTCCAGCCAACTGTTCCGACCTAACGGCCGGCCACCTCCAGAGTCCCGCAAGTACTGTCAGCCAATTGAGGACCACCTCCTTTCTCTGGTGCCAGCAGAGTAGCGAACCGTGATGACGGTGGCTACTGCGTCGGCGGATCCGCCGACGGATCGACGGGCTGATCCCCGTTGGCGGCCGCTGCCGGCGCGCCGCCGTCGGCGCGTGCCGCGCCGCCCTCGCCGGACCCCGCGGTCTCGGTCTCCGGTTCGGCCTCGGATTCGGCGACGAGCGCGACGGCGCTGACGGTGTCGTCGTCCTTGAGGTTCATCAGCCGCACGCCCTGCGAGGCGCGGCCGTAGCGGTTGATCCCGCGCACCGGTGTGCGCTGCACCATGCCGCCGGCGCTGATGAAGACCAGCTCCTCGTGCTCGCGCACGACCAGCGCGCCGGCGAGCGCGCCCTTGTTCTCGGTCAGCGTGATCGTCTTGACGCCCATCGTCCCGCGGCCCTTGCGCGGGTAGTCGCTGAGCGCGGTGCGCTTGCCGTAGCCGTTCTCGGTCACGACCAGGAGCTCCTGGTCGTCGGTGGCGACGTCCATCGCGAGCACGCGGTTGCCGGCGCGCGAGACGTTCATCCCCTTCATGCCGGAGGTGTCGCGGCCCATCGGGCGGATCTGGGACTCGTGGAAGCGCGCGGCCTGCCCGGAGCGCGAGACGACGAGGATGTCGTCCTCGCCGCTCGTGCGGCGCACGGCGACGAGCTCGTCGTCGTCGCGGATGTGGATCGCGATGATGCCGTCGGCGTTGATCGGCGTGTTGTAGGCGGCGAACTCGGTCTTCTTGACGATCCCGCCGCGCGTCGCGAAGACGAGGTAGCGACCCTCGCTGTAGTCGCGCGTCGAGAGCACCGACTGCACGCGCTCGCCTTCGCGCAGCGGCAGGATGTTGACCAGCGCGCGGCCCTTGGCGGTGCGCGAGGCCTCCGGCAGCTCATAGACCTTCGAGCGGTACACCTTGCCGCGGTTGGTGAAGAACAGCAGGTAGTCGTGGGTCGAGCAGATGAAGAGGTGCTCGATGAAGTCGCCGTCCTTCATGTCCATCCCGCTGACGCCGCGCCCGCCGCGGTGCTGCTGGCGGTAGGTGTCGAGCGGCAGCGACTTGATGTAACCGGTGCGCGTGATCGCGATCACCATCTGCTGGTCGGCGATCAGGTCCTCGATGTCGATCTCGCCCTCGACGGCGGAGATCTCGGTGCGGCGCTCGTCGCCGAAGCGCTCGCGGATCTCCAGCAGCTCCTCCTTGATCAGTGCGAGCACGCGCAGCTCGTCGCCGAGGATCGCCCGCAGCTCGGCGATCCGCTCGAGCATGTCGGCGTGCTCCTGCTTGATCTGGTCGGACTCCAGCGCGGTCAGCTGCGAGAGGCGCAGGTCGAGGATCGCCTGGGCCTGGATCAGCGTCAGCGCGAAGCGCTCGATCAGCTGCTCGCGGGCGCTCTCGCGGTCGCGCGAGGCGCGGATCAGCTCGATCACCGCGTCGAGGTGCTCGAGCGCGGTCAGCAGGCCTTCGAGGATGTGCGCGCGCGCCTCGCGCTGGGCGAGCTCGTGCTTGGTGCGCCGGACGATCACCTCGCGCTGGTGCTCGACGTATTGGTGGATCACCTGCCGCAGCGTCAGTGTGCGCGGCACGCCGTCGACGAGCGCCACCATGTTGACGCCGAAGGTGGCCTGCATCGGCGTGTGCTTGTAGAGCTTGTTCAGCACGACCTTCGGCAGCGCGTCGCGCTTGAGCTCGATCACCAGGCGCATGCCGCGCTTGTCGGACTCGTCGCGCAGGTCGGAGATCTCGGAGATCTTCTTGTCCTCGACGAGCTCCTTGATCTTCATCATCAGCCCGTTGTCGCCGCCCTTCTTCACCTGATAGGGCAGCTCGGTGACGACGATCGCCTCCTTGCCGTGGCTGAGCGGCTCCGTGTGCGCGCGCGCCTGCACGCGCACACGCCCGCGGCCCGTCTCGTAGGCCTCGCGGATGCCCGCGTGGCCGAGGATGATGCCGCCGGTTGGGAAGTCCGGGCCGCGCACGTGCCCCATCAGCTCCTCGCTCGTGACCGACGGGTTCTCGAGGAACGCGACGGTCGCGTCGATCACCTCGCGCAGGTTGTGCGGCGGGATGTTGGTGGCCATGCCGACGGCGATGCCAGAGGATCCGTTGACCAGCAGGTTGGGGAAGCGCGACGGCAGCACGAGCGGCTCCTGGTGCTGGCCGTCGTAGTTGGGCCCGAAGTCGACGGTGTCCATGTCGAGGTCGCGCAGCATCTCCGTCGCCAGGCGGTCGAGCCTGGCCTCGGTGTAGCGCATCGCGGCCGGCGGGTCGTCGTCGACGGAGCCGAAGTTGCCCTGGCCGTCGACGAGCGTGTACCGCATCGAGAAGTCCTGCGCCATCCGCACGAGCGTGTCGTAGATCGCGCTGTCGCCGTGCGGGTGGTACTTGCCCATCACCTCGCCGACGATGCGCGAGCATTTCGCGCGCGGGCGGGTCGGCCCGAGGCCCAGCTCGCTCATCCCGTAGAGCACGCGGCGGTGGACCGGCTTGAGGCCGTCACGCACGTCCGGCAGCGCCCGCGAGACGATCACCGACATCGCGTAGTCGAGGAAGGCGGTGCGCATCTCGTCCTCGAGCGCGCGCGGCTCGATGTTGCCGCCGGAGAGCACCTCACCGGCCATCGTCTGTCACCTCCCCTGCTGCTCCCGGCCGCGCGCCGGAGTGACGCCGCTCAGACATCGAGGTTGGCGACGGCGCGGGCGTTGGATTCGATGAAGTCGCGGCGCGGCTCGACCTGGTCGCCCATCAGCATCGAGAAGACGCGATCGGCCTCGACGGCGTCGTGGATGTTGACCTGGGCGAGGGTCCGGCGGGTCGGGTCCATCGTTGTCTCCGCGAGCTGCGCGGCGTCCATCTCGCCGAGTCCTTTGAAGCGCGTCACGGGGACGTTCTTCTGCGAGATCGAGAGCACGGCGGCACGCAGCTCGTCGAAGGTCAGCGCGACCTCGTGGGTGTCGCCGAGCGTCACCTCGAACGGCGGCTGTCCGGCGAATTCGGTCAAGCGCCGGTGCGCGGCGACCAGCCCGCGGTAGTCGGAGGAGTCGAACAGCGCGCGGTGCAGCTGCTGGGTGCGGGTGAAGCCGGTGCGGCGCTCGGTGACGCGGACCAGCAGCTCGCCGTCGTCGTCGCTGATCAGCACGGCGTCGTGCGCGGCGCCGCCGTTGGTGGTCTTCGCGGCCTTGGCGAGTAGCGCGACGACGTCGGCCGCGCTCTCGGCGCCGGCGTCGAGGATCGCCGCCTGCGTGACGAAGCGGACCACGTCGGCGCCGTGGACGGAGCGCAACGAGCTCGACAGCCGCTCGTACTGGCGCACGTCGCGCACCAGCTTCTGCCAGCGCGCCTCCGTCAGCTTCAGCGGGTTGCCGGCGTGGTCGGTGATCTCGAAGCTCTCGAGCTTGTCGTAGACGAGGATCTCCTCGAGCTCGGACTCCCGTTCGATGTAGCGCTCGCGGCGCCCCTGCTTGATCTTGTAGAGCGGCGGCTTGGCGATGTAGACGTAGCCGGCCTCGATCAGCTCCTGCATCTCGCGGAACAGCAGGGTCAGGATCAGCGTGCGGATGTGCGCGCCGTCGACGTCGGCGTCGCACATCAGGATGATCTTGTGGTAGCGGGCGTTCTCGATGTTGAACTCCTCGCGCACGCCCGTGCCGATCGCCGTGATCAGCGCCTGGATCTCGGTGTTCGCGAGCACCTTGTCGATCCGGCTCTTCTCGACGTTGAGGATCTTGCCGCGCAGTGGCAGCACCGCCTGGGTGTTGCGATCGCGGCCCTGCTTGGCCGAGCCGCCGGCGGAGTCACCCTCGACCACGAACAGCTCGGCGAGCGACGGGTCCTTGACCGAGCAGTCGGCGAGCTTGCCGGGCAGGTGGGTGTTCTCGAGCGCCGACTTGCGCCGCGTCAGGTCGCGCGCCTTGCGCGCCGCCTCGCGTGCCCGCGCGGCCTGGATCGCCTTGCTGATCGCGGCGCGCGCCTCGGTCGGGTTCTCCTCGAGGAACTCGCTGAGTCCCGCGTTGACGATCGACTCGACGAAGCCGGCCATGCCCGGGTTGCCGAGCTTTGTCTTCGTCTGCCCCTCGAACTGCGGGTCGCGGAGCTTGGCCGAGATCACGGCCGTCAGCCCCTCGCGGACGTCCTCGCCGGCGAGGTTCTCGTCCTTTTCGCGCAGCATCCCGTGATCGTTGGCGTACTTGTTGACGGTCCGCGTGAGCGCCGAGCGGAAGCCCGTCAGGTGGCTGCCGCCCTCGTGGGTGTTGATGTTGTTGGCGAACGAGAAGATCGACTCCTGGTAGGAGGAGTTCCACTGCATCGCGACCTCGACCGCACCCTCGTCGCTCTCGCCGGCGAAGTAGATGATCTTCTTGCCGACCGGCTCCTTGTTCTGGTTGAGGAAGCCGACGAAATCCTCGATCCCGCCCTGGTAGCAGAACTCGGCGCGCTCGCCGGCACCGCGCTCGTCGAGCAGCGTGATCCGCAGGCCGCGCGTGAGGAAGGCCGTCTCGCGCAGGCGCTCCTCGAGTGTGCGCATCGTGAACTCGACCGACTCGAAGATCTCGGGGTCGGGGTGGAAGGTGATCTTCGTGCCGGTCGGAGCGCCCTTCGCCAGCGCCGCGCCCTTGACGAGCGGCCCCTGCGGCGCGCCTCGCGCGTACTCCTGCGTCCACGTGTAGCCGTCGCGTCGGATCTCGGCGACGAGGCGTTCCGAGAGCGCGTTGACGACCGACACGCCGACGCCGTGCAGGCCGCCGGAGACCTTGTAGCCCTCGCCCTCGCCGAACTTGCCGCCGGAGTGCAGGACGGTCAGCACGACCTCGAGCGCCGGGCGGCCCTCCTTCTCCATCTCGGCGACCGGGATGCCCCGGCCGTTGTCGTCCACGGTGACCGAGTTGTCGGAGTGGATCGTTACGTCGACGGCGGTGCAGAAGCCCGCGAGCGCCTCGTCGACGGAGTTGTCGACGACCTCGTAGACGAGGTGATGGAGGCCCCGCTCGCCGGTCGAGCCGATGTACATTCCGGGGCGCAGCCGGACCGCCTCGAGTCCTTCGAGAACGGTGATGTCCTGGGCGTCATAGTCGGCGGCGCTGCGTTTCCTGCGATCGGGCAAAGATCCTCAATTACGTGGCAAAGCCCCGGTCGGCGGCCTGTCGAGGTCGCTCCGGGGCGCGTGTGCTTCGTCTACAGAACAATAGCACAGGGGGGTGTCGGAAAGCGGCTCCCCAACCCCATAAAAGCCCTGCTAATCGGCCATAAATGGGGTCGCTCAGGAGTGTGTGCGGCAGCGCAGCGAGGTGATCGCCGGGCGGCGCAGCGCTGCGCTCAGGCGATTGGCCAGCTCCGGCCCCATCAGCTCCAGTTCCGCGGCCCAGACGGACTCGTCGCAGACCACCTCCAGCACGCCCGCGCGCTCCGCGACGGGGCTGCAGTGCGCGGCGACGGCATCGCCGACGGTGGCGGTCCAGACGGCCTGCACGGCGGCCAGCACGGTCGCCGGCTCGAGGCTCGCCGTCAGGCCCGCGAGCGCCGTCGCGATCGGACGGGGCGCGCGGCGTCTCACGGCACCTCGATCCGCGCCACGTCGTCACGCTCCCAGCCGGGAACGTGCTCCAGCTCGGTCGCGGTCACCACGCTCTGGCCGCCGGTGCGCAGCCGTTCCGCCAGCAGCGCGCGACGCGAGTGGTCGAGCTCGCTCATCACGTCGTCGAGCAACATCAGCGGCGGGCGATCGCGCTCCGCCGCCAGTGCGTCGCGCTCCGCGAGCAGCAGCGCCAGCAGCGCGAGGCGCTGCTCTCCCTGCGAGCCGAAAGCGCGCAGCTCGCGCCCGTCGCGGGCCAGCAGCAGCTCGTCGCGGTGAGGGCCATGCGTCGTGTAGCCGCGGCCGAGGTCGGCGTCGAGCCGTTCGGCGAGCTCGCCGGCGAGCTGGGCGGCGCTCTGCGCCTGCGACCGCGGGCGGTAGCTGAGCGCGGCGACGCCGGTCAGTCCAAGCTCGGCGGCGTGACGCGCGAAGCCCTCCTCGATGCGCTCCGCCGCCGCCGCGCGGTCGGCGATCAGCGCGACGCCCGCCTCCGCCAGCGTCAGGTTCCACGAGGCCAGCGCGTCGCTCGGCGAGCGACCGGCGCGGACCCGGGCGATCAGCGCGTTGCGCTGCGCCAGCGCCTCGTGGTAGGCGCGCCGCGTCGCCGCGCGGGCGGGCCACAGGGCGGCGACGAACTGGTCGAGATGGGCGCGGCGGACGCCGGGCTGTCCCTTGATCAGCTCGAGGCGGTCGGGTGAGAAGACGCTCGCCAGCGGGCGGTGCGCGACGTCGGCGAGGCGCTCCACCGGCGCGCCGTCGCTGGTCATCCGCTTGAGCTCCCCCGGGACGAAGCCGACCGCCAGCTCGTGCGGGCCGTCGCCGTCGCTACCGGACAGCACGACGCGCGTGGCGCCGGCGCCGAAGCGCACCAGGTTGCGTTCGTTGGTGGTCCGGAACGAGCGCGCCGTGCAGCCGAAGTAGAGCGCCTCGACCAGGTTCGTCTTGCCCGCGCCGTTGGCGCCGTGGACGATCGTCAATCCCGGGCCGAGCGGCAGCTCGGCCTCCTCATAGGAGCGAAAGTCGCGCATGGCGATGCGCTCGATGCGCATCGCCTCTCACGCGTTCAGGCGAATTGGCATGACAAGGTAAACAAATTCACTGCCGTCGGCCGACTCGATCAGGCCCGGGCGCAGCGAGCTGGTCAGCTTGACGAGGACGTCCTGCGACTCGAGGCTCTCGAGGCCGTCGCGCAGGAACTCGGCGTTGAAGCCGATGTCGAACGCCTCGCCCGTGAACGGCACCGGCAGCGCCTCGCGGGCCTCGCCGACGTCGGGCGTCTGCGCCGAGATCAGCAGCTCGCCCTCGGAGAAGGCCAGCCGCAGCGGCGCGTTCTTCTGCGCCAGCAGGCTGACGCGCCGTACGACGCCGGCGAGCTCCTCGCGATCGACACGCAGCTCGTGGTCGGCGCTCTCCGGCAGCAGCAGCTGATAGTTGGGGAACTGTCCGTCGATCAGGCGCGACGACAGCACCGCGCCGGCGATCGAGAAGACGATCTGGTTGTCGGTGCGGTTGATCACGATCGCCTCCGCCTCGCTCTGCTGGGCGATGCGCACGACCTCGGCGAGCGCACGCGCCGGTACGTTGGCCTCCAGCGGCACCGCGAGCGGCTCGCTCAGCCGCGTCGTCTTCACGCTCAGGCGGTAGGAGTCGGTCGCCACCATGCGCAGCTCGTGATCGGCGGCGGAGACGAGGATCCCGGTCAGCACGGGGCGGGTGTCGTCGCGCGAGGCCGAGCGCGAGACCTGTGTCACGGTCTCGATGAAGGGCGCCGCGGCGAGCGTCACCGCGCCGTCGCCGCCAGCCGCCGGCAGGTGGGGGAAGTCCTCGTTGCGCAGCGTGCGCAGGCGAAAGGTGGAGCCGGCGGAGATGATCTCCACGTCCTGCTCGGCCGTGCGCAGGGCTAGCGAGACCTCCGCGCCCGGCAGCGAGCGCACGACGTCGAGCAGGAGCCGCGCCGGGAGCACGACGTCACCGGGGGTTTCCACGGTCGCCTCGAGCGGCAGGCGCAGGCCGACCTCCATGTCGGTGGCGCGCAGCTCGCAATGATCGGCGTCGGCATGAAGCTGAACACCGGAGAGCGCCTGGACGGCGCTGCGCGTCGAGGCCACACGGGCCGCCGTCTGCAGTTCCTCGAGGAGGGTGGCCGTTGAAAGCTTCAAATGCATCGGCGGGGACTGACTTTCATGTTGTAGTCATAGGGGCTGTGGGGATGTGGGTTGCGGCGAATGCTCGCAGGCGACGGGGACGGCGTGCATCGGCAGCCTGTGGGCAGCCTGTGGGCAGCGGTGGTCACGGTTCCTGCGTGAGCGTCGCGGTGAGCGCTTCGATGTCGGCGAAGGCCGGCGGCGAGATGGCGATGTGCGCGGCGACACGCTTGCAGGCGTGCAGCACGGTCGTGTGATCGCGTCCGTCGAAGGCGCGGGCGATCGTGGGCAGCGAGTGTGGCGTCAACTCCTTGCAGAGGTACATCGCGGCTTGCCGCGGCCAGACGAAACGTTCTGCGCGCGAGCGCGATAAGAGCTCGGCTTGGCTGAGGCCGAAGTGCGCGCAGGTGGCCTCCTGCACCGCGGCGATGGAGGTGGCGCGGATCGTGGAGAGCGCCACGCCGAGGCGGTCGAGCACGTCGGCGGCCAGTGCATGGTCGAGCTTGCGGCCGCTAAGCGAGCCGTAGGCGACGAGCCTGATCAGCGCGCCCTCGAGCGCGCGGACGTTGCTCGTGACGCGGCCGGCGAGCAGCTCGAGCGCCTCGTCGCTGACCTCAACGCCGTCGTGGGCGGCGCGCTTGCGCAGGATCGCCAGTCGCGTCGCCGGGTCGGGGCGCTCGATGTCGGTGACGAGGCCGGCGGCGAAGCGCTCGCGCAGGCGATCCTCGAGATCGCCGAGATCGCCGGGCAGGCGGTCGCAGGTGATGACGAGCTGGCTGCCCGCGTCGTAGAGCGCGTTGAAGGTGTGGAAGAGCTCCTCCTCGGTGCGCGTCTTGCGCTCGAGGAACTGGACGTCGTCGATCAGCAGCACGTCGACGCCGCGAAAGCGCGCCTTGAAATCCTCGAGGTGGCGTGTCACGAGCGCGTTCAGGAAGGAGTTCGTGAACTCCTCGGCCGTCGCGTAGCGAACGCTCAAACCGCCGCCGAAGGCGGCGACATAATTACCCACGGAGTGCAGCAGGTGTGTCTTGCCAAGTCCCGGCGGCCCGTAGATGAAGAGTGGGTTGTAGGCCTGCGAGGGCATCTCCGCGACCGCCAGCGCGGCAGCGTGCGCGAGGCGGTTCGACGGGCCGATCACGAACTGCTCGAAGCTGTAGCGCGGGTTCAGGCGTGACTCCGGCGGCGCGGCGCTGCTCGCGGGGGCCGCCGACGCCGCGCCGTGCCCGGCGATCGAAACGGCCACCGAAGGCCCGAGCACGGAGGCGGCTGCGCTCGCCAGGGCGCCGCCGAGGCGCTGCGAGGCCCAGGCCGAAACCTCCGGCGGGCCGTCGAGCACGAGCCGGTCGGCGTCGAGCGAGACGCAGCGCAACGGCGCCAGCCAGAGCCCGTAGGTTCGCTCGCCGACCGTTTCGAGCAGGGCCCCCTGGATCTGCTGCCAGACGTGCTCAAGCTCCGGGGTCACGACGTGCGAAATCCTCCGAGTGAGGGCTTGGTGGTGCCAGTAGAGGGGATTGCAACTGCGCTGCCCCGGGGGCGGTGAATATACCAAGGGGCGGGCGCGCCCCCGCCGGAGAGCGCGCATTTGGCGGGAAAAACGGGCGCTCGCTATACTCGCGACCCGGTCATGAAGCGCACCTACCAGCCCAAGAAGCGTAAGCGCGCACGGGCGCACGGCTTTCGTGCGCGGATGCAGACGCGGGCGGGCAAGCTCACGCTCAAGCGCCGCCGCGCCAAGGGCCGCAAGCGCCTGACGGTCTGAAGCGTGGTCGAGCCGGACCACGGCACCTCAGCCCGCCGGCGGACCGGGCGACTGTCGCGCAGCGCGGAGTTCGACCGCGTCTACCGCCAGGGCCGTTCGGTGGCGAACCGCTATCTCGTGCTCTACGCGTTTCCGCGTGGCGGCGACGAGCCGCCGCGGGTCGGCTTCTCGGTTGGTCGCAAGGTCGGTGGCGCGGTCGAGCGCAACCAGCTGAAGCGGCTGCTGCGCGAGGCGTGCGCACGCCAGGCCCAGACGCTGCCGGCCGGGCACGACATCGTGCTGGTCGCGCGAGCGCCGGCGCGCGAGCTGGGCGAGACCGCCGGTCTCGACGGCGTCGACGCGGCGCTGGCCGAGTTGGTGGCGAAGGCGCCGGTGGGCTCGTGAGGCGCTCCCTTCGCGAAGCGGCGATCGCCCCACTACGGGTCTACCAACGCCTGATCTCGCCGGCCTTTGGGCCGCGCTGCCGCTACTACCCGAGCTGCTCCGACTACGCGATACAGGCGATCCGTGAGTTCGGCATACTTCGCGGACTCGTGCTCGCCGGCTGGCGACTGCTTCGCTGCAACCCGTTCAGCCACGGCGGGCTGGATCCGCTGAGCGCGCAGCGCCTGTTCCGTAACGGGCGTGCCGGCGCGCAGCGGGGTGCAGAGTTACGCCGATGATCCTTGCCAACGTCATTGAGAGCGCGTTTGGGCCGCTGATCTCGTTTTTCCAGGCGATCCTGGTCGCGATCCACAGCGTGGTCGGGGGGAGCTGGGGTTGGTCGATCATCGGGCTCACGCTGATTGTGCGAACCGTCACAATGCCGCTGACGATCCGCCAGTTCAAGGGCATGGCGCAGCTTCGCGCGCACGCGCCGGAGCTGGCGAAGATCAAGCAGCGCTATCCCGACGACAAGAAGCGCCAGCAGGAAGAGACGATGAAGTACTACAAGGAGGCCGGGGTCAACCCGCTCGCCTCCTGCCTACCGCTGCTGCTGCAGATCCCGGTCTTCATCTCGCTGGTCTACATGCTGCGCACGGACCTCAAGAAGCACATCTGCGGGGCCGCGCTGACCGCGGCCGGCGACACGACAAGCAAGAAGATCGCCGCTGCGAGCTGCAACAAGCTCGTCCCCCACTCCGCCAGCTTCCTGTTCGTCAACGACATCACGAGCAAGGCCGCGGGTGTCGTGCTGATCGTGCTGATGGTGCTCTACGTCGGCACGATGGTCTCGACGAGCGTGATGATGTCGGTGGGCAGCGACCGCAACCAGCGCCTGATGTCGATCGCGCTGCCCGTCTTCTTCGTCGTCTTCGTGATCCAGTTCCCGGCCGGCCTGCTCGTCTACTGGATCGCGACGAACTTCACGATGATCCCGCAGCAGTACTTCATGCTGAGGCGCTACGGCCGGCCCAACGTGCCGGTGGTCAAGGTCGAGAGCAACGGCCGCGGCTCGCCCGGGGCGGCGAAGCAGGCGATCAAGAAGCCGCCGGCGCAGCCGCCACCCTCGGCGCGGCCGCGCAAGAAGCGCTCGGGACGGCGCCGGTGAGCGACGAAGCCGACGAGCTTACTCCGGAGGAGGAGCTGCGCGAACTGCTCGAGACGCTGGTCGAGGCCTTCGACGCGGACGCCGAGATCGTGCTCAGGGAAGCCGACGGCGTCCTGCTGGGAAGCGTCGAGGGACCCGGTGCCGAGGCCCTCGTGGGGCCGGACGGCACGATCCTCGAGGCCGTGCAGCACCTGGCGCAGCGAATCGTGCTCCGCGGCGCCGCGGGACCGCGCGTCGTGGTCGATGCGGCCGGATACCGCGGACGCCGTGAGGACGCGCTGCGCGCCGAGGCCGATCGCGTCGCCGAGCTGGTCCTCAGCGAGGGTCGCGAGGTCGCGCTGCGCCCGATGCCGGCTGCCGAGCGACGCTTCCTGCACGAGTACCTGCGCGACCGCGGCGACGTCGAGACCCACAGCGAGGGCGAGGAGCCGCGCCGGCGCCTGGTCGTCTCACCGGCGGACTGAGGCTCTTGATGGCCGGCTGCCGCCGGCAACGGGTTTCACGTGCTTGTCGACGGCGAACGGCTAGGCCTGACGTTTCACGTTTGTCTTGGCGGTGAAACAGGCGGGCGAGGGCGTTTGATGTCTTGTCTTGACGTCGAGACAGGCGGCCGCCGCGTTTCACGTTTGTCTTGACGGTGAAACAGCATCCGGCGGCGTTGCGACACTTCGGCGGTGGAGCAGCTCAGCGCCTTCGAACGCGGGGTGGTCGTCGGGATCCTGATCGGCGAGGGCTCGTTCGGCGGCGACGGCAAGCAGCCGCAGGTGACGCTGCGCATGCACACCCGCCACGAGGCGCTGTTCCGCTGGCTGCTCGAACGCTTCCCGCGCACGCGTCTCTACGGCCCGTACGGTCACGGCGGCCGCAGCTACTACCAATGGATGGCGCGCGGGGTTGCGCTGGTCGAGGACGTGCTGCCGGTGCTCGAGGAGGGCGTGCGCGACGACCTCGACGGCTACGCCGCCGGGCGCTTGGCGGAGATGCGCGAGCGCTACGCGGAGTACATCGCGCGGATCCGCTCGTGAGCGACGCGACGGCGCGGCTGCACGAGCTCGCCCTGCGCTGGGGTCTCGACGCGGGGCAGGCGGCGGCGCTGGCGCGCGCCCTCCAACTGCTCGCCACGGATCCTCTGGCGCCGAGCGCAGTGACGGGCGCTGAGGCGGTGGACGTGCACGTCGCGGATTCGCTGAGCGCGCTGGCGCTCGAGCCGGTGACGCAGGCTCGTGAGATCGCGGACCTCGGCTCGGGCGCCGGGTTCCCGGGACTGGCGCTGGCCGTTGCCCTGCCGCACGCGCGCGTTGCCCTGGTCGAGAGCACCGCGCGCCGGTGCGAGTTCCTGGCTCGGTTGTGCGCGGTCGCCGGCGTAGAGAACGCGCGCGTCGTCCACGCGCGCGCCGAGCAGTGGCGACAGGGACTGGGCAGGCACGACCTGGTGAGCGCCCGGGCGCTCGCGCCGCTCGGCGTGGTCTGCGAGTACGCGGCGCCGCTGCTGGCGGTGGGCGGCGCGCTCGTCGCCTGGAAGGGAGCGATCTCGGCGGCCGAGTCGGCGGCGGCTGCGCGGGCCGCGGCGCAGCTCGGGCTGCGCGCCGAGGATGTGATCCGCACCGAACCATATGCTGGCAGCGTGGCGCACCATCTGCACGTCTATCGCAAGGTGGCGCAGACGCCGCCTGGTTATCCGCGGCGGCCCGGGGTCGCCCGCAAGCGGCCGATCGGCGGTGGACGCTGACTGTGTCCGCGCGGCTCGCGGCCCCGACGGCGCGCCGCGAACGGCGTGCCGTCCACCGCCGCGCAGTCGCAACCCCGCGGCCCGCTAGGTTGTTGCATGTGACGACGTTCGCGGTGGCCAATCAGAAGGGCGGGGTCGGCAAGACGACGACCGCCGTGAACCTGGCGGCCTGCATCGCCGGCGCGGGCATCCCGACGCTGCTCGTCGATCTCGATCCACAGTGCAACGCCACCGTCTCGCTCGGCCAGCCGCGCACGCTGCGCCCAAACGCCTACGACGTGCTCTGTGGCGCAAGCTCCGCCGCCGCGGCGATCCACGACACACCGGTCGACCTGCTGTCGCTGATTCCCGCGGCCGTCGCTCTGGTCGGCGCGACGGTGGAGCTGCCGGCGATCGCCGGGTCCGAGCGGCGCCTGGCGGAAGCGCTCGCGCCGCTGCACGAGCGCTACGCCTACGTGCTGATCGACTGTCCGCCGTCGCTCGGCCCGCTGACCGTCAACGCGCTGGTCGCCGCCCAGCAGGTGATCGTGCCGGTGCAGACTGAGTACTTCGCGCTCGAAGGGCTGGCGCAGATCCTCGACACGATCAGCCTCGTGAGGCGTGAGCTCAACCCGACCCTGACGGTCGCGGGGCTCGTGCTCACGATGCAGGACGACCGCACCCGGCTCGGGCGCGACGTCGAGCGCGACGTGCGCGAGCACTTCCCCGGCCTGGTCTTCGAAACCGTGATCCCGCGCAACGTGCGCCTCAGCGAGGCGCCGAGCTTCGGCGTCCCGGTGACCCTCCACGACCCCTACTGCGCCGGCTCGGACGCGTATGTCGCGCTGGCCCGGGAGGTGGCGTCCCGTGGCCGGTAGCGAAATGCAACCGAGCGAGTGCGCACGCCCGGCGCTCGCCGCGGTAGCGTCACTATCGAATTGCAACCGGGTGCCCGGCCGCGGACGCCCAAGGCCCTCACGATGAACTCCACCCGCGGACCGGACGCCTGGCCGCTCGGCGGCGGCGGCAGCCGCGCGGGCCGCGGGCGCCCACGTGGGATGGGCCGCGGGCTGGCGGCGATCATGGCGGTCTCGACCGATCCTGGTAGCGAGGTCGAGGAGTTCCGTCAGGTCGCGGTCGAGGTCATCTTCCCCAACCCGCGGCAGCCGAGAAAGCATTTCGACGAGGCGGCGCTGGCCGCGCTGGCGGCCTCGATGGAGGCTCGCGGGATGCTGCAGCCGGTTCTCGTGCGACCGCTCGACGACGCCCACTTCGAGCTGATCGCGGGTGAGCGGCGCTGGCGAGCCGCCCAGCTCGCGGGTCTCGAGACGATTCCCGCGCTCGTGCGCGCGCGAGACGACGCGGAGTCGCTGGAGCTCGCGCTGATCGAGAACATGGCGCGCGAGGACCTCAACCCCGTCGAGGAGGCGCGCGCCTGCGCTGCGCTGGTCGAGGAGCTGGGCCTCTCCCGCGAGGACGTGGGACTGCGGATCGGCCGCAGCCGCGTCGCCGTCTCCAATCTCGTGCGCCTGCTCGACCTTCCCGACGAGGCGCTGGAGATGCTCGAGCGCGGCTCGCTGAGCGAGGGCCACGGCCGCGCGCTGCTGATCGCCACCGACCACGCGGTCCGCCGGAAGCTCGCCCGCACCGCGGCGGCCGAGGGCTGGTCGGTGCGCGTGCTGGAGGAGCGAGCGCGCGCGGCCAACAACGCCGAGCTCGGCGACGTGGAAAGGAGCCGCCGGCCGGCACGCGAGCGCCACCCCGACCAGATCGACGCCTGCGCGACGATCGCCGAAGCGCTGACCACCGCGCTCGGCGCCGAGGTCCGTGTCGCCGTCGCGCGCGGCGGCGCCTACCGCGCCGAGCTGCGCTTCGAGTCACCCGAGGAGGCGCTCGCACTCGCCGCGCGCCTCGCCGCCGGCGACTGACCCACCCCGGCGCCGGGACGCACGGCCCGCGGGCGTCGCACCGCTCCCCGGCCGACGACTGGCGATAAGATGGCCCGCCTTCAGGCACGGGCGATTAGCTCAGTCGGTTAGAGCGCTTCTCTGATAAGGAAGAGGTCCCAGGTTCGAGTCCTGGATCGCCCAGTCGGGAAAGGTGGCTCTCTGGAGGTAGCGGCTGCCGGAATCGAACGCAGCGCCGGTTTCATCCGCGTGGCCAAGCCGCCCCGACCGAACATCGCGGCGCCACGTCGGCGATCCTGCTAGCTGATTTTGAAAGCCCGCGTTAGGGGGCTCGAGGAGACGCCGCTCACCGAGACCGTGCGGACGTAGAACGTGTAGCTGCCCGCGTGCAGGTGGCGGTAGACTTTCTTCGTGCCGCAGGCCGCGTAGGCCGGCTTCGGCTGGTGCGCGTGCTTGCCTGTGAGGTGGCGCACGAGTGCGCATTCGAGTCGGGCTCCGTGGGCGGGGCTCGCGAACGTAAAGGTCACCGTTCCTGGCTTGCTCGTTGCCCTGGAGATCACCGGCGGCGGCGGCGCCGTCGCGGTCCCCACCTTTGGCGATCCGAAGAGCGCAGTCACCCTGCCGGTGGCTCCGGGCGCGACCGTGCACGCGCCGGTCCCGGTGCAGTAGCCGCTCCAGCCCTGGAACTCCTCACCGGCGGCGGGAACGGCCGTCAGGGTCGCCGGTCCGCTCACGTAGGTGGGAGCGCAAGGCGACGACCCGCCGGCGCACGTGAGAATTGACGCACCGCCGCTCAGCAAGGATCCCGCACCGCTGATCGCAACCTGCAGTGGGAGGACCTTGACGACGAGTCCGACCTCGAAGTTGACGGTCACGCTCTGGTCCGAGCTCAACGTGATCGTGCAAACGGTGGAGGTGCCACCACAGCCGCCGCCGGACCAGCCGGTGAAGAACTGTCCTGGCTCGGGGGTGGCCGTCAGGGTCACGCTCGTCCCGGTGCCGTAGCTTTGTGTGCATGTGCCAGCTCCGCAGTTGATGCCTGATCCGGTGACCGAGCCGGGTCCGCTGATGGTCACGCTCAGCGTGTGCGTTGTGGGTGACGGCGTCCCGGGAGCTGGCGGCGTCCCCGCCAGCTCGTTGCCGTCGCCGTCCACCGCCACGCACTGCGCGAGCGTGCACGAAACGCCGAGCAGGATGCGCCCGAGCGGGGGATCGGTGACGTCGGTCAACTGTTGCGACCAGGCGCCGGCGGCCGGATCGGTCGAGGTCAGTACGTCGCCGTCGCCGTCAACGGCGACGCAGAGCATCGCAGCCGGGCACGACACCCAGTCGATCGCGTACTGCGGATCGGCCAGCACGCCGCTCCACGTGCCGGCTCCGCCTGTCGCGTTGCTTGAGGTCAGTACCGCCCCGTCGGAGCCGACGATCACACAGTTCGTGGTAGCGGGAGCGCAGGACACGCCGTTGAGCACGACTGTGCCGTCTAGGTTAGTGATCGTCCAATCACCTGCGCCACCTGTCGGGTTGGTCGAAGTCGCGACGTTGCCGTTGTCGTCCACGGCAACGCACAGTGAAGCGGATGCGCACGACACGCTCTGAAAGGAATTCGCTGCGTCGATCGAGGCGGCGTGCCATTGAGTCGCGCCACCCGTCGGGTCGGTCGATGTCACTACGTTCCCGGCCGCGTCCACAGCCACGCACAACGAAATCGATGGGCAGGAGACGCCGCCGAACGAGTTCGTCCCATCGACGTCGGTGATGAGCCATTGACCGCCGCCGACCGTCGGGTCGACCGAGGTGACGATGTCGCCGTTGTCGTCCACCGCGACGCACAGCGTGCTCGCGGCGCAGGACACGTCGGCGATCTCCTGACCTGGGTCGACGTTGACGAGTGTCCATTGATCCGAGCCGCCGCTTGGGTTCGTTGAGGAGATCACGTTGCCGCCGGCGTCGACAGCCACGCAGAGCGGTGTCGTGATGCAGGACACGGAGTCGATGATCGAGCCGCTACCGTCCACCCTGGCCGCGCTCCAGGCGTCCGCCGTGCCGGTGGGGTTCGTTGAGGCCAGTACGTCGCCGGAGTCATCGATCGCGACGCACAGCGGCCCGCTTGCGCAGGAGACACCCAGCATCCCCCGGTTGGCGTAGGGATCCACGCCGTCAACGATCGTCCAGGCGGTCGCACCGCCGGTCGGATTGGTGCTCGTGATCAGGCGGCCGGCGCTGTCGTAGGCAAAGCAGAGCGTCGTCGACGGGCATGACACGCCGTTGAGGTCTTGCCCGGGATCGATGTCGGCGGCCGTCCACGTCGAAGCGCCGCCAGTCGGGTTGGTCGAGGTCAGGATCTCGGCGAAGTTGTCGGTGCCACCCCCGCCCATGTGGAATTCGCCGCCCACGCAGAGCGTCGACGACGGGCAGGAGACGCTGTCGAAGCCGTTCGCTCCCATCGTCGTGACGGTCCAGGCAGCTGCGCCGCCGGTGGGATCGGTCGCACTCACCGCGTTGCCGCCGCCGTCCATCGCCACGCATAGCGTCGTCGGCGTCGAGGTGCACGAGACACTGGTGAAGCCGCCGCCGTCGGGGTCAGCGTCGACCACCGTCCATTTGGAGGCACCGCCCGCCGGATTGGTCGATGTCGCGATGCCGCCGTTCGCGTCTACCGCAACGCACAGCGTGGCAGAGGCGCACGAAACGGCGTAGAAGGAGGTGGCGTCGACGTGGCTGACGGTCCAGTGCGTCGCGCCACCAATGAGGTCGGTCGAGCTGACTACGTTGCCGCCGTTGTCCACCGCCACGCACAGGGTCGTCGTCGGGCAGGAGATCCCGTCGAGGGAGTTGGGGTCCACCTGCGTCAGCGTCCACGCGCTGAAGCCGCCGGCGGGGTCGGTCGAGGTCAACACGCCGTCCTTCGACACGGTGACGCACAGGCCGGCTGTAGGACAGGAGATCCCGGCGAGGATCGCGCCCGTCGAATACGGTGGCGTGTCGTCGATTGAGACCGGCTGCGACCACGACACCCCCGCGGCGCCTGCTGCAGAAGCGGTCAAACCGACCACGACGAGCGCGCAAGCCGTCGCGGCGAGCATCGCCAACCGCTGTCGTGTGGGCGTCAATCGCGCGCTGCGGGGGAGAGTCAAACTGGCGAGCACCGCGGCAACCATCCTTGATCAACGCAGATTGGGCATGCATTCTTACACCCTCGGCCGCTTCAGGCATGGAAGCCGCATGGAAGCCTCAGCCGCCGCGATCCGACCCGCAAACACCCGCATACCGCGGTCCGTAACCCCGATTTGCGGCGAGATACCCGCAAACGACCCTCAGCCGCCCGCATCCGCTCGCTCCTGATAAGGAAGAGGTCCCAGGTTCGAGTCCTGGATCGCCCAGTGAAGTCGCCCGCCCAGTTCGGCTTGCGAGCGCAGCCCGTGCGCTGGCGCGATTCGTATCGTCTGGCGGTCAAGCCGCCCGTCCGGTGCGCGCCGCGACTTAGAGGTGACGATGGACGACGAGCGCCTCGCCACTCCAATCGCGGCGCCGGCGGGCCTCCCCCAGAGCGGCGATCCGCTCGAGTGCCGACGCCCGTACGTCGTCGGCAACCGCGCCGTTGGCGGTGGCCGCTGGAGCGCAAGGCGTCGGAGCACCCATGACTTCGTCGATCAGCCTGCCGAGCAAGGCGCCGTCTGGCTCGGACAGGACACGAACGTGCGTGCTTCTCCGTATCGCTTCTCGCGCGCGGGCGTCCTGGTCGTCGATGCCCCGCTCGCCGGGCACGACGACGGCCCGTGTACCGGCAGCCTGCACCTCACCCAAGGTGTTGTAACCGGCCTGGCATATGACCAGGTCCGCCGCGGCGATGAGGTCGGGCATCCAGGTGATCGCGTGCCACACCTGTAGATCGAGATGCCGGCTCGTGGGAGGTGCGCTCTGATACTCCGGGCCGAGCACGAGCACGACTCGAGCGTCTGCGGTCGATGACGCAGATGCCAGCCCGTCGAGCGCAAGGCGATAAAAAGCCGGAACCTCGGGAGTTCCGCCGCCGCCAGCGGTGACGACGGTGAGTTTCGCGTCGAGCGCCACCCCGAGCTTGTTGCACACGCCGTGGCGCGAAATCGTTCGCCCTCGTACGGTTGCTCCGATGCTGACAGCCGGCGGGCTGTGGTCGGGCAGCGCATCGAGGATTTCGGCGGCCTCGCCGGCGGCGTGCGGGAGGATCAGGAGATCGGCACGCATCAGCGGTGCCGCAGGATCGCTGACCACGTCTGCGAGATCCCGCCGTGCGCGCAGCACCACGGCTTGGTTGATCCCCATGTCTTCGGCAATGTCGAACAGCGGCGGCCAGACCAGGGTGTCGTGGATGATGAGTCCGGGGCGGTAGCTCGTGAGCAGAGCCTGGGTCATGGCGATCAGTGTCGGCGCCGGCGATCCCATCTCGACGGTCATCGGCGGGGGCGGCGGACGTCCGTTGTCCGCACCTGGGGCTGCCCCGCTCGTCCACCGCACCTGCGACCATGCGGCGCTTCTCAGCTGCTTGATCGACGGCATCACAAAGAACGGGAATTCCGGCGCGAGCGCCGGTCCGTAGGCGCTCTCGCTCACAAACGCCAGCTCGGTGGCCGGCCGAACCTCGCGGATCGCGCGCGCCAGCGCGATCTGCCGGCTCAGGTGGCCGAGTCCGTTGCCGCCGATGGCGTGGAAGAGGATGCGACTGATCGTTCGCTGGTCTGTCATCGCGACCGTGAAAGCGAGCGAATTGCCTTGCCGGCGCCGAGCGCCAGCCTCCCCCTGGGGGACGCTGCGGGTGAACTACAATCGCCCGCCCGGCGCGCGACTCGGAAGATGGATGAATGAGCGAGACACCCGGCAGGACGCCAGTGCAGCGACGCGGCGAGGACGGCCACGCCGACGTGAGCATCTTCATCTCGATCGCGAGCTATCGCGACAGCGAGCTTGGACCGACGATCGCGGATTGCCTGGCCAAGGCGCGCTTCCCGGAGCGGATCAGATTCGGCGTCTGCTGGCAGCACGGAGAGGACGAGGTGACGCCCGAGCCCCTGGCAGACCCGCGCTGCTCGGTAATCGACGTCGACTGGCGCGACAGCCGTGGCGGCTGGTGGGCGCGCGCACGGACCACGGAGCTCTGGCAGGGCGAGGATTGGTTCCTGCAGCTCGACGCCCACCACCGCTTCGCGCCCGGCTGGGACGCCGTGCTTCTCGAGCAGGCTGCTGCCACCGGAAGCGAGCGGCCGCTCCTGACGGCGATCCTGCCCACCTACAGTCACGACGAACCCGGGGACGGAATGGCGGAGCCGCACGCGTGGCAGACGCGGGTGCACCAGTTTGTCGACGGGATTCCTCGCTTCATTCCCGCGCTCATGCCCACTCTCGAAGCAGAGCGCCCGATGCGCGCCCGCTTCCTCTGCGGCCACTTTCTCTTTGCGCCGGCAGCCTTTCTCGAGGAGGTCGCCTACGACCCGGACCTCTACATGTTCGGCGGAGAGCCGGTGATGACGCTGCGCGCCTACACCCACGGCTTCGACATGTTCCATCCAAGCAGGGCCGTGATCTGGCATGAGCACCGGCACCGGGCGGATCATCAGCGCGACCATACGGCGGCGGCGGGACGTCACGAGACACGCGGCGACCTGCTCGATGCCCGCAGCCGCGAGAAGGCACGCCGGTTCCTGTGCCAGCCGCATGGTGGGAGCTATGGCGTGGGCGACGCGCGGAGTGCCGCGAGCTACGAGACCTACGCCGGGATCAGCTTTCGCGAATGCCGCATCCAGGACTACACCCGCCGCTGCGACGAGCCGCCGAATCCACCCGCTCCCCAGGACTGGGCGCAGCAGACCTATGAGCGGCGCGTGCGGATCGTCGGCGAGATGGCGAGCCTTCCGGCGAGGGCCGCGAGTTCGCCGTTCTGGGCCGTCACGGTCACCGACGAGAGCGGCGCCGAACTCGCGCGCCAGGACGCGGATGCAGAGGAGATAGCCAGGATCCTGGCGGAGGCCGACCGCGAGTTCATCATCGAACGCTGGTTTGAATCGACGGCTCGGCCGTCCAGCTGGCTGATCTGGTGCGCCACGGCTGACGGGACCTGGCCCGAGTCGAACCGGATCGGCGGTGCCGTGATCGAAGTTGACCGCGAGAGCGATCTCGAAGCGTGCCCGCGATCGGTCTCGCGCTACGCCCGGCAAACGACGAGGGGCTTCGATGTGTGGCCCGTTGGCCGGCTGGACGACGCAATGACCACCAATCACACCGGCATGCTGATCATCGAGCTCGCAGACGGCGAGCACTCGCTGCGCGAGATCGCCGAGATCGTCGCGCAGGTCTTCGACCTCGACACGCCCCCGATCGACGAGGTGCGACGCTTTGCCGCCGACGCGGCGGCCCGCGACCTGCTGGCGTTCTAGACGCCGCCGCGCCGGCCGCGAGGCCGGCCGCGCGATCGATCGCGGCCAGCCTCGCTGCGTTGCACTACGGGCTGCGCGCACCGCACCGGCGTCCAGCCGATGACGGAAGGTCGTACGGTGCCCAGGCGCCGCGCTTACCCACTACCACCACGGCCATAGGCGCTTGCGCTTGTGCTTGCGCTTCTCGTGCTTCCGCGTCGGCCAGTCTGGCGGGGGCGGGGGCGGGGGCGGCGGCGCGGGCGGCGGCGCGGGCTTGGGTGCCGGTGCCGGCGCGGGTGCCGGTGCCGGTGCCGGTGCGGGCGCGGGCGGCGAGGGCCGCGGTGTCTTCGTCGGACACGGCGTGGGTGTGGGGGTTGGTCGTGGCTTCTCTGTCGGGCACGGCGTAGGCGTGGGCCGCGGCTTCTTCGTCGGGCACGGGGTGGGTGTCGGTGTTGGTGTGGGTTTTACCGTTGGTGTTGGTGTTGGTGTTGGTGTGGGTGTTGGCGTTGGTGTGGGTGTGGGTGTGGGTGTCGGTGTCGGCTCGCTGGTAATCGCCGGAGCCGCCTTCGCCTCGGTCGCACCCAGCAGCACGGGCGCGGTAAAAGGAACTGCGGCCAGGTACTTCAGAAACTGCCGCCGCGACGGGTCGACCTTCTCGAATGCGTCTCCGCGCTCGGGCCGTTCGCTCATCGTGGATCCTCCTTTCTCCTGTGTAGTTCGACGAGCGCGCGACTTGACGCGATGTCGAGAAAAGCGCTGACGGGCTTGGCCGGGTGCTCGTCCAGGTCAAACGCATCAGCGACCGCTGTGACGATCTCTGCAACGGAACGCCGGCCATCCGCAAGCTCGAGCACGACCACACCCGTGTGGTTGGCGACGAAGCCCTGAACGCCGCCGGCGAGATTCAGCACGAACCCTTCGTCGGTCTCGACCCAGTCAAGATCCGGTAACGCGCACGGATACCATTCGGAGAGGTCTGCGCCGGGCGGAAGGGAGATCGCCCGACCCTGCTCGAGCAGGACAGCCGACGCCGCCTGGGTGAGGCCACTCAAGTCCCCGGTTTCGTCCGGGACGAGGCTTCCTTCGACCGGCTCCAGCCATCCGTCGAGCTCGCTGTAGGGCATGAGCGACCACGCAACCGGCGTGGCAGCCGACTCGAACTCGCGGGCGATCGTGATCACGCCGTCGTCGCTTCCGAGCACGCGATCGAGTTCGTCGCGATCGGCGTCACCGCGAAAGATCTCCTCCCCGTCGGCGTCGTGGAACCCGACGTACCAGAACCGGGCATCCAGGGCCGCGGCGCCAAGCTCTGACGCGGTCACCACAATGCTCACCGTGTGATCTCGCACGGCCGCTGCCCAGTCGGCGCCGGCCGGCGGATTCGGAGGCTCGCGATGATGGCGGGTGTAGTCCTGGATACGACGATGCGCAAAGCTGATGCCGGCGTAGGCCTCGTAATCGGCGACCGACCGCTCGGCTCCGCAGCCGAACAGCCCCTCGTGCGGATCGGTCAGCAGGCGGCTCGCGATCTGCCTACTCGGCCCGTCTCGATCGCTCCACTCGACGGCTACGTCGTTGGCCGCGGTGTGGTCGTCCCAGTGCTTGCGACGGTAATTTCGCGTGTACTCGTGCCAGGCGATCACCTCACCGGGATGGAACAGGTCGTAGCCGTGCGTGAACGCTCTGACCGCGAGCGTGATCTCCTCGCCCAGGAAGTAGAGATCCGGGTCGTAGGGGACATCTGACACGAACGATCCGGGCGCGAAGAGGAAGTGAGCGGACAGGAAGCGGCTCCGCACGGGCCTGGTGCTTTGCTCCCAGCCGGGTATCGCTCCCGGCCGGAAGAGGACGATCCCGTCATCGGTGAACCGATCGAACTCCATTCGCATCGGCTCGGCAGCGAAGGAGCCTTCAGCCTCCGGGTCGAACGGACCGAGGTAGGTGGTGAGGATCGGTTTCGCGCTCCCGGTCGCGGCGGCCTGCGCCAGAAGCTTCTGATCCCAGTCCTGTGCAAAGCGGTGGTGGGCATCCAGCTGCAGGAACCAGCGCTCCTGCTCCCACAGCGCCATCACCTCCGCGCGCGCCCAGCACGCCCCGCGGCTTTCGCGCCAATCGACGTCGATCACGCGGAACGCCGGATCTTTGAAGCAGGCGAGCGGCTCCTCCTCGGGCCCGTGCTGCCAGCAGATGCCGAAGCGGAGCCGCTCCGGCCAGCGGGCCTTCGCGAGGCAGTCACCGAGGGTCGGCGCGAGGTCGGGATCGCGGTACGCCGCGATCGAGACGAAGATCGTGTCGAGGTCGACGGTCGCCGCCGCCGGTGGACGCGGGCCGATCGTCGCTACGGTAGTTGTAGGGCCCTCCGCCGTCACGGATCCGTGTCGCCCCCGGTTCATAAGTGCCAATGTGCGCGCAAAGCCCGGGGCGGACACGAGCCGGCTCCGCTCCGGCGGGCGCCAGTCTCGCATGGCTGCCCGCCGCTGTCTGTGAAGAAAACCGCCGACGGATGGGTGACAGCGGTTAACCAAAAGTGAGGAGAAATCTGCCCAGTGAGGTCGCGAGGGTGAAGATGCAGCCGCCGTTTTCCGCGTCTCGGTGCGAAGACGGACGCGGGGGTGGCACGAAAGAGCTCGGTCGGATCGATAATTCGTAGATCGCTGCCGACTCGCCACAGCTCGACGCCGTGCTGCCGCTTCGCCTCGACGACTTCGAACGGTTCGCGCTCCTCCTGCACCCCTCGCTCGTCAAATACGGAGGCCGGCTGGTCCGGCGCTGCCTGATCGTCACGCCCGACGAGGACTTCGACGAAATCGTCCGCAGGTGCCCCTCAGGCCCCTACGAGGTGCTGGCCGAGACCACGGTTGCGCCGGGTCTGCGGGACCAGACGGCCTCCGGTTGGCAGCGCCAGCAGATTGTGAAACTGACGATCGCGGAGCTGCTCGCCACTCGCTTCTATCTGACCCTCGACGCCGATGTGATGTTCACGCGCCAGGTCGGCTACGGCGATGTCATCAGAGATGGGCGCGCCTGGTTCCGCGTTTGTAGAACTGGGGTGCACGCAGACTGGCTGCGGCGGTCCGAGCGGATGCTGTTGCTGCGCGGGGACGGCTCTCACTACGCCGTGACACCCTCGATCCTCGCGACAGACTGCGTGCAAAGGCTCCTCGCCTACATCGTGAGCCTGCCGGCGCCAGCTGGCCGGCCGCCGTGGCCGGACGCTACCGCCGCGCTGCTGGCGAGATGGCCGTGGACCGAATACACCCTCTACGGCATCTACGCGACATCGGAGGGACTGCTCGAGACCCACCATTGGCTGCGCCCGATCGCCCTCTACGGGAACTCCCTCTGGCGCGGGGACGATCTGGCAGCCTGGGATCCCGCCCAAAGCTTCACCCCCGATAGCGACCGCTTCTTCACCGTCATCCAGTCGAACGCAGGCTTCTCGGTTGACGAAGTGCTAGAGCGAGTCGCGCCCTATCTGACCTAGCTTCCAGGCTTCCTGGCGGCACACGGCGAGCCCGGGTCAGCCATGCCGATTTGGAGTGCCGGCGAGTGGGGAATCGGGCGTCGCAGAGGTGGCGCTGACCCCTCACGACGCGTCCAGGACGCCAAGTCGCGCGAGGGCAGCGAGGAAGTGATCGGCGACGACCGGCGGTAGTAGTCGCGCGCGACGCGCTCACGGATCGGCTGGGCGGCGGCGCGTGCGCCGGCGAGGTCGGAGGCGACGCGGCGAAGCATTGAAACGGCGTGCTCGAGGTGAGGGTTGCCCCAGCGCTGGGACGGGGCGTAGGACCCCACGGCTCTCTCGTTGTCGACGGCCACTAGGTCGTAGTCGACCAGCAACGGCGAGCCTTCGAGGTACGCCATGTGCCCGCCCCAGCCGGTGGCGATGACCGGATTCCCGTGGGCGCACGCGTCGAAGCTGCCGATACCCCAGCCCTCGCTGTGCGTGAGCGTCAGGTAGCAGTCCCCCCGCGCGTGCAACGCGGCGATCCGGTCATCGCTCCACTCGTCGACGTGGAGGTACACCCTCGGCGGTCGCGGGTAGTGGCGAAGCAGCCGCGCGACGTGCCAGCTCGAGGTCCAGTACATCGGCGACGTTCGACCCCATCCGTCCGGTTGGCGCGCTTCCGAGATCAGCCCGGTCTTGATGACGAAGGCCACAGGATCATCGGCGGTGAACGCCTCGAGGAACGCGCGCAGAGCGAGGGAGGGCACCTTTCGCTCGTCCCAGCGGCTGATGTTGTAGAAGACGATCAGGTCGTCGGGCAGTTCGAGCGCCGCGCGGCCGCCGGCGACGTTGGGCACGCACGCCACGTGTGGAACCACCTCCACCGGGACCTCCACGCCGCACGCGCGGAACACCTCGCGGTTCCACTCCGTCGGCACGAGCACCCCATCGCTTCGATTGAGCAGAACGGCCAATGGGCAGGCAGCTCATCCGTCTCCCAGATCGTGTGTACCACGACGGGGCCTGCCGTCGACGCCCGCACGCGCGCGAGGTGCTCGGGCACCAGGTGCATCACCGTCGTCGCGCCGGCCGGAGCCTGCGTGGCGAGCGGCCGGTCGTCGCGGGAGTGGGCGACCCAGCGCGCCGGCGCAGCGAGATGGCCGTCCGCGACACCCAGCATCTCGACCTCCACACCCCGGTCCCGCAGAGCGCTCACCAGTCGGCCGGCCGCCACGCTGTAGCCGGTGGATCCATCTTCGGCCACATAGCGGAGCACGCCACCGCGACGTCGTGCCGCCAAGCTCAGAACTCCCCGTGCGCGGGCAGGAACCGGCGAGCTGCTACGCCGTAGACGGTGTCGACCTCCCGAACCCAGCGCTCGTTGATCATCCGCGCGTGCAGGTCGAGGAAGTCGCGCCGCGATTCCTCCCACCACAGATGGGCCATGACGTGAACCGATGTTATGCCCTCGACCGCGGTCGGCGGGTCGACGAGCAGGCGTCGCAAGCCGGCCGTCGTCGGCTCGAACGCGTGAAAGGCACGCCGTGGCACCACGACCACCTCGGCGGGCATCTCCACGGCCAGTTCGTGGGCGAGCAGGCAACTGTGCGCCGACCACGAGCCGTCGAAGGCCGACGGCGTTCGTTCCCGCCATGCTTCCACGAACGCCCCGGCCGGCCGGCTCATCACCAAGGCGTTGGAGAGTGAAGGGCGAACGCGGCCCGCCGGATCCTGCACGCTGGCCTCGCGGCCCATCACGGCTGGTGCGCTCCACCATTGCTCGGGCAACGGAGCGAGAAACAGCGTGTCGATGTCGGCATACAGGCCTCCCCACTTCGCCAGCACGTCAAGACGCACGACGTCGGCGTGGTGTGCGTAGGCGAACCGAGCACTGAAAGGGTCATAGTCGAACGCCGTTATGTCGTGTACCGGTTCGATGCGGTGCAGCTGCACGTGCGGGCGAATCAGGTCCCAGTAGAGCCCGTAGGGCAGGTTGTGGCAATGCAGGTGCAGCTCGTCCGGTTGGACGACCGCCAGGCACGACGCGAGCGCCAGGTAGTGCAGGAGGTGAAACGGCTCGTCGCGAGGGTCCAAGCCGAAAACGAAGTGGGCGAGCCGGGGGAGCGGGAGCGGTTCTCGTTGCGCCCCCGCCATGGAACGACTAGCGTAGGCCATCGCGTGCGGGTCGGCGATTTTAGTCAGGAGTCGCGCGGGCGGGATCGCAGTGTCGTCCTGGTCGTGCCGCTGGTTCCGGCCCCTGGCGGCAACGGGCTTGCCATGCGGGCCGGAATGCTGCTGGAAGCGCTCGCGAGCCACTGCGGCGTCGACCTGGTCATCGTCCCGGTCTCGGGGGCGGGCGAGGACACGACCTGGGCGGGAGGGCTGGCGCGCTCTGTGACGATGCTCGAGCCGGTCAGCGGCGCGCCGGCGCGCTCCCACCTGACGCGCCAGCTCGCCGACCCGGCATTGCGTGATCGCCTTGCCCGTAGCGCGCCCCTACCAACGCGGGCGATGGCGGCGCCTCCGACTCTCGCGCCTAACGTGGTCGCCCAACTCGGCGCGCGTGCGCGCCGGCCTCTTGCCGTGGTGGCGATGCGCGGCTACCTCGCGCCGCTTGGAATCACCCTCGCGGGCCTGCTCGACGCCGGCCGAGCGGTGATCGATCTCGACGATGACGACGAGATGCTCGCACGCTCCTACGGCGATAGCGCGGAGGCCGACGCGTCCGCGCGGTTGGCGCGGGCATGGTTGCCCGACGCGGACGTCGTCTGCGCGGCGTCGCCGCTGGAGGCCGCGGCGATCGCGTCGCGCTACGAGCTCCCGTGCGTTCGTGCTCTCCCCAACGCCGTCCGCCTCCCGTCGCCGGTGGCGCCGCCGCCGGGCGAGCACCGCCTGCTGTTCGTCGGGAACCTGACCTACGCGCCAAACCTCGAAGCCGCAAAGGCGCTGATATCGGAGGTTCTTCCGCGCGTGCAGGCGAAGTATCCGGACGCGACGCTCGACCTCGTCGGGTCGCACGCGGGACCGCTTGCCGACGTTCCGGCGGCGGTTCGCGTGGCGGGACGTGTGGCCGACCTGCGGCCCTGGTACGAAGGTGCAGATGTCGTCGTCGTCCCGCTCTGGCACGGCGGCGGCACGCGCATAAAGGTGCTCGAGGCGCTCGCCTACGGGCGGCCCGTGGTCGCCACCCCGCTGGCGGTCAGCGGCATCGAGGTGCACGGCGACCGCGAGGTGCTGCTGGCTGACTCATCGCAGGCGCTTGCCGAGGCGGTCTCGGCGCTGTTCGACGACCCAGCGCTCGGCGCGCGGCTCTGCGAGCATGCCGGCCGCGTGGTCAGGGAGCGCTACGCGCAGAACGTCGTCGCCCGGCTCGTGTGGGACCTCGTCACCGGCGACCCCGCCGAGCAGAACGGTCGAGTGCCGAAAATGGAACGCGTATGAGTGAGTCGGCGGCCGTACAAGCGAGCGACCTCGATGTTCACGAGGTCGATGACGGACTCGTGATCTACGACCTCGTCAACGATCGGGTGCACTACCTCAACGAGACGGCGAGCCTGGTGTTCGCCCTCTGCACGGGTGAGCACTCCGACGGGCGGATCGCCGAGCTGGTCGGCTTGGCCTGGGAGCTACCGCAACCACCCGACGCGGAGGTTCGAGCGTGCCTTGCCCAGCTGCGAGGCGAGGGCCTGATCCGATAGCTCCCGCACCGACGTTCCGCCTGCTCTGGCACGAGGTCACCGTCGGTACTGCCGACGACGCGACCGCCGCCGCCCTGGCTGGCGCCGTGCCAGTCGCCGAGCACCCGTTCGACGCGACGCGGCGCCAGCGATACGACGTGACGCGCAACCGTGGCGGATACGCGGTCGCCGAGGAGGGCGACAAAGCGGCGGTCGCTACGACGCCGCAAGCCGCTTGCGACGCGATCCTCGCGCGCTGCCTTCGCCGCGCGGTCGAACTCGCCTCGCTGAAGGGTTGGGTGCGCGTACGGGGCGCCCTGCTAGATCTGGACGGCTCCCGGATTCTCCTGGTCGGACCCAGCGGGGTCGGCAAGACGGTCCTCGCGCTGCGCCTTGCCCTCGGCGGCGCGGTCTTCCAGGGCGACGACAGCGTGCTCCTGCACCAGGGGTCCACATTCGCGGTCCCATGCCTGCCGATTCTCCGGCCCGGCGCAGAAGAGCTGCTGCCGGCGTTCGCTCGAGCGTTGGCACCGGGGGGCTCGCCGGCGGTCCGGCGCGCGTCGATCCGTGTGCTGCGCTCGAAGCGCCGTGGCGGCTGCGGATAGCCCGCGTCGATCATGTGGTCGTGCTCGACCGCAGCGGCCAAAGCGCGATCTGCGCTCCGAGCGCGCCGGCGCACGTCCTGCCCGATCTTGCCGGGGCGCTCGCGCCCGTCACCGAGTCCCGGCCGGCGATGCTGCGCGCGCTCACGGCGATGCTCTCGGGGGCTCGCTGCCACAGGTTGTCCGTCGGCGATCCGCGCGAAACGGAGCGTGCGCTGCGCCGCGCGGCGTGCTAACGTCACGCCGCAATCGAGCATGGGAGAGTGACGTCATGGCCGACGAGCTGGATGGCGTGATCGATTCAACCGGCATGGTCCGTCGCACGTTCATGCGGCGGCTGGTCACGGGAACCGTGTTCGCGACGCCGGTTGTGGCGTCCTTCGCGATGGCCGGCGTGGAGGCAGCTTCTGCCGCCGCGCATGACCGCTACCCCGGCCCGCCGCAGCTGATCGGCAACGGCAACGGCAACGGGGGCCAGCCGTGCGGTCCGCAGTCGCCGATCGGCAATCCGAACACGTCGATCGGTCTGAACCCCGGACCGTTCGGTGGCGGCGGTCCCGGCGGTCCCCCGTTCTTTGGCTTCGGACCCCCTCCGAAGGGCTTCGGCAGCGGTCGCTAGCCGGTCCGACGCGCCAGCGGCGGCGTGAATGCGGTGCTGCTCTCGGCTGCGATCATCGTGCGCGACGAGGCCGAGCATCTCGATGGGTGCCTGTCGTCGCTGCGGGGGCTCGTGGATGAGATCGTGGTCGTCGACACGGGCTCGACCGACGCGTCCGTCGACGTGGCCGCGCGCCACGGAGCGATCGTCGCGCACGAACCGTGGCGGGGCGACTTCGCCACGCCGCGCAACCGCTCCCTTGATCTCGCTACCGGGGAGTGGATCCTCTACGTCGACGCGGACGAGCGCGTTCGCGCCGGCGATCGCCGTGAGCGCAGACGCCTGATCGCCGCGGCCACCGGTCACGCCGCGCTTCGCGTCCCGCTCGTCCCGCGCGTCGGCTGGACGCCCTATCTGGAGTACCGGCTGTGGCGCCACGATCCCGACGTTCGCTTCAGTGGGCGGATGCACGAGTCGATCGTGCCCGCGATCCGCAGCGCCGCACAGCGCGACGGGAGGACCATCGAGGACAGCGACGTGCTGACGATCGAGCACCTCGGTTACGAGCGCGACCAGGAGCGCAAGTACCAGCGCGACGAGCCGATCCTGCTCGCGGCGCTGCGCGAACATCCCGAGCGTGTGTTCTACTACGACCACCTCGCCCGCATCTACCAGGCTCTCGGCCGGGACGCTGAAGCCGTGGCGATGTGGACTCGCGGCATCGAGCTCGCTCGCGAACGGGGGAGCCCCGACCATGACGACCGCCTCCTGTGGGTGGGGTTGATCTGGCACCAGCTCGAGCGGGGCCGTGTCGACGACTCCCTGGACGCGCTTGTCGCCGAAGCCGTCGAACGCTTCGGCGAATTGCCGGCGCTCGAGTACACCTCGGCACGGCTCGAGTTTGCCGCCGGTTCGCCGCAGAGCGCCGCGCGCAGGCTCGAGCGGCTCATCTCGTTGTCGTTTGACGAGATCATCGCCACCGGCAGCGCCTACGATCAGCGGATCTTCGGCGAGTGGGCCTGGAACCTGCTGGGGCTGTGCTGCTTCGCGATGGGCGAGAACGGTCGCGCAGCGGCTGCGTTCGCCGAAGCCGAGCTGGCTGCGCCGGATGTCCCCGGTTACAGAGTTCGTCGTCGGCTTGCCGAATCTCGCGCCGCGGCGTAGCCGGCGATGCACGACGGCGTGCGTCGGTCGCCCCCCCGGCTGTGGAGGAGCTCGCCAAGCACTCCGTCCGGACACCCGCCGCTCGTGCGGTGCCGTGCCGCTGGGGGTAGGGGATCAAACGATCTTGCGGTGTCTTGCGCTCCGCGAGCAGTCCGAACGTCCTCAACCGGCGTTCGGACCCCCGCTCGACGACCCTCGTGTGCGCGACAACAGTGACGCTGACGGCAACAGCGTCCCTGCTTGGGCGCGAGATCGCCACCACGCGACCGCATTACCCGCGACGCAAGCGACAGATCCCGAGCGTGGCGCGCTCAGTCGAGAGCTGCGACGTCGATGATCGCGCGGGGCGCGGGTTCGCGCCCGTGTTGTTCGCTGAACCGCTCGCGCCCTTTGGCGACAGCGTCGGCCTTCGTTTCGGCCTCGAGTACGTAGCGGAAGGCTTTCGGGCGGGTTGTCTCGTCGATGTTCATCTCGGTGATTACGACGCGGAATTCCACCCGGCCAGACTATCCGACCGGCCCACACAGCAGAACAGGCCACAAGTGGATGTGCGGCTTCGAGCGCGGCCGCAACGCGGAGTCAAGGCCCGCCGCTCGGCGGGTTGGGCACCGCCTCGAGCTCCCACGGCAGCGTCGCGCTCGCCTGGCTGGCGACCTCGCTTGGGCCGGGAGCGTCGGACCAGGAGAAGAGTGCGGTCCAGTCGATCTCGCCGTAGTAGCCGCTCGACGCCGCTGACCTGAGCAGCGGCCCCGCGATGCGGACGGGCGAGCTGGAGCCGCCTTGAAGGAGCCAGAGCGCGTCGTCGCGCACGAGCAGTGTCGCCGCGGATCTGGCGGACGGGTCGAAGGCGAGCACGTGGCCGGTCGCGGTCGGCAGTTCCGTCGGGGAGCTCGCACCCGGCGGCAGCTCCCAGGCCCGGCTCGTGTTCTCCCACTCCGCTATCCACCCGGGCGCCCAGTCGGCATTCCCGCTGTTGGAGAACGCACCGCTGTTGGACGCCGTGACGTAATAGAGCGTGCCCGCCGCCGACCACGCCGGCTCGAGCGCGGCATCTCCCGCGGGCTTGGGCAGCACGCGGCAGCTCGCCGCCGTCATCGGGCACAGCTCGATGTGTTTGTCTTCCCACCAGACCGATCGCCCGCCGGGCGTGACCACGGCCAGCGTTCCCCCGTCGGGCGACCAGCTGAGGCTGAACAGGTCGATGATCGCCCAGGCGAGCTGCCGCGGCGCCACGCCGGCGCAAACACATCGAGCGGCTCGCCGTCGGCGTCGTCGTCACAATTCCCGTCGACCCAGCCGGCGATGTGGTTGCCCACCGGTGCCCACGATGCCAGTGTGACGCAGGCGTCCGGGATCGACGCCCACCGCGTCGCCCGACCCCCGGCCGCCGGGATCACCTCCAGGGTGTCCGCCCTTCGCGTTCTGACCAGCGCGGCGAGCCGGTTTCCACTCGGCGACCACAGCAGCGCTGCGACGTTCCCGAGCAGCCGCTCGGGCGCCGCCCGGGGAGCGAACGACTCCCGCCACAGCGCGCCGGTCCAGATCGGCCCGATCGGACTGATGTAGGCCAGCACGCTGGCGGTCGGCGACCAGTGAAACGAGCTCACGGGCGCAGCCGTGACGCGCGTCGCGCGCGTCGAGCCGGCCGCGAGCACCCACAGCGTCGGCGGCGGCACGTCGTAGCCCTGTGCCGGCCCGGTGTGCAGGAATGCGAGCAGGCCGCCACCGGCCGACCAGGCCGGGTTCGACTCGAAGCCGCTCGCCGGCGGACCCGAGATCCGCGACAGGCGACCGTTCGAGCTCAGCACGTAGAGGTGACCGCGAGAGACGAACGCGAGCATGCCATGGCCGCTCCACGCCTTCACGTCCACCGCCAGCGGTCCCGGAGCCGGCGGCGCGGGCGGGGAGTACGGCGGCGTCGCTCCCGTCGCGGCCCCCGGCGCCCCGAGCCCACCTGCCACGCCGCCGCCGCCGGCGAGCACCATCGCGGCGAGGGCCAGGCCACATCGGCGACGGGTGGGTCCCGCGCGCCGGCGTGGCGGCTTGGTCAGCGCGGCGGCGTGGACGAGCAACCCGGCGCCGGCCGTTTCGTCGGTGTGATCCACGCGTGTCACAGTTCCTCGCCACAGGGGCTTTCAGTAAGCGCAGACCCTAGCGCCACACATTCGGCGGCGCGAGGGGCGAGCGCGCCATCCGTCGGAAAGGATGCCCACGCGGCGCGGCTCGCGCCTGCCACGGTCGGCAGTCACATGCCGTCGGCTGACCACGACCGGCGTGCGCGGCCGCCGCTGCGACGGCACTGCTGAAGTGGCACGCCACCCCCAGGTCCATACCCAGCAAGGTGGGGTGGGTGCTCCCGCGCTCGGCACGTTTTCCCGGGTCGCCGGGTGACTGACGGGCAGCGAGCGGCGGCCCGGCGGGTCGTAGGTCCGGGACGTTCGATGCGGTTCGCGCATCGCTGGTCTAGCATCGGTGGCGATGCCTGAACCAATCAGGCGCGGTCAGCGATACATGCCCGGCCTCGACGGCCTGCGCGCCCTGGCTGTGCTGGCGGTGATCGCGTATCACCTGGGATTCGGATGGGCGCCCGGGCGGGCTGCTCGGTGTCGGCGTCTTCTTCACCCTCAGCGGCTACCTGATCACCGACCTGCTGCTCGCGGGGCCGCTCAGCGGCCGCGGCCGGCTGCGCGACTTCTGGTTCGCGCGGGCGCGGCGCCTGCTTGCCGGCGCTGTTCGTGATGCTCGCCGTGGTCGTCGTGTGGGTGGTCGTGCTCGGTCCCGCGCAGTCGCCGCAGTTCGGCAAGGCCGTGGCCGCCGCCGCGCTCTACGTCAGCAACTGGCAGCTGATCTTCCAGCACGTCTCCTACTTCGCGCGCTTCGGCCCGCCGTCGCCGCTGAACCATCTGTGGTCGCTCGGCGTCGAGGAGCAGTTCTACATCCTCTGGCCGCTGCTGCTGCTGGTCGGCCTTCGGTTCGTCCGCGAGCGCACCGAGCACGCCGGCGTGCGGCCGCGGCTCGCCGCCGTCACGCTGCTTCTGGCGGCTGCGCGTCGGCGGCGGAGATGGCGCTGCTCTACCACCCGAGCCTCGACCCCTCGCGCCTCTACTTCGGGACCGACACGCGCGCGTTCGAACTGCTCGCCGGCGCGGCGCTCGCGATGGTCTGGCCGAGCGCGCGGCTGAAGGCGACCGTCGCCCGCGGCGACGCGGCGCCTGCTCGACCTCGTCGGCGTCGTCGGCCTGGTCGCGGTCGGCCGTGCTGGTCTGGCGCACAAACGAGTACTCGCCGTTCCTCTACCGCGGCGGGTTCGTGCTGCTGTCGCTCGCCACGGTCCTCGTGCTCGCCGCGCTCGTGCACCCCGCCTGCCGGCTGGGCCGCGTGCTCGGCGTCGCTCCGCTGCGCTGGATCGGCGTGCGCTCCTACGGCATCTATCTCTGGCACGTGCCGATCCTCGTGCTGACGACGCCCGCGTCGCGCGCACCAGACCGACCTCTGGCGCGCCGCGCTCCAGGTCGCGGCGACGCTGGTCGTGGCGGGGCTGTCGTGGCACTTCGTCGAGCAGCCGATCCGCCGCGGCGCGCTCGCACGCCTGTGGCGGCGGCGGCTACCGGCGGGCTGGCGCCGCACGCTGCATCGCCGCGGCCACGGGCTCGCGGCAGCCATCGCGGTTCGCTCGCCCTGCTCGCCGCGACCGGGATCGCGTTCGCCGCGACGAGCCTCGGCCACCACCACCACCGCCGCCGCAGCTCCACGCTCGCGCGCCGGCCGAGCTACCGCGCGGCGTCCGCGCCGCCGTCGCTCACCCCGCCGGCGCCGACGGCCCCGCCTCGGCGTCGCGGCCGGCGGCAAGCCGATCGCGCCGTCCTCGCCGCGCACCTCCTGCCGCGCGGTCATCCACATCGGCGACTCGACCTCGGACGGCCTGATCTCGCCCGACTACCTGCCGATCGCAAGCGAGCGCATCGACGCCCAGTACGCCCTCGTCGGCGTCAAGACCGAGCACTTCGAGATCTCCGGCGCGCGGTCGATCGTCGAGACCTACGAGGGCCTGCCGAACGCGCAGACCGTCGCGGCAGGCCTGGAAGCAGGACGGCTACCACGGCTGCTGGGTGCTCGCGCTCGGCACCAACGACACCGCCAACGTCTACGTCGGCTCGAACGTCGGGCGGCTCGCGCGAATCCAGCGCATGATGTCGACGATCGGCGATCAGCCGGTGATGTGGGTGAACGTGAAGTCGCTGCTCGGCAGCGGGCCCTACAGCGAGCAGAACATGGAGCTGTGGAACGACGCCCTGCTCGACGGCCTGCCACGAGTACCCGAACATGCGCGTGTTCGACTGGGCGCGCCGTGGTGCAGAACGCCTGGTTCATCGACGACGGCATCCACTACAACACCCCCGGCTACGCCGCCCGCGCCCGCCTGATCGCGCAGGCGCTCGCGCACGCCTTCCCCGCCCACGGCAGCCACCACGGCTGCCTCGTTCACTGAAAGGGCCCCCGCGCGCGCTGCGCGCAGCGCGGTGGGCGATCACGCGATCGCGCCGCCCGTCGCCGCCGGCGGCTAACCTCGAGCGATGCGCCTGCCGCCGCCGTCGCGTTCACTGCTCTCGCCGAGGGTGCTCGGCGCGCTCTACCGCAAGCACCTCGGCGACTGCCGCCAGGAGCGGCTGTTTCTCGGCAACGTCGGCTTCCTGACGGCGTTCGTCACGGTCCGCGGCATCACCCACTCGATCCGCGCGGGCCGCGGGCCGTTTCGCAACGTGACGCCCGGCGGTCGCCACATCCACCACATGACGTTCGGCATCATCGGCCTGCTCGCGACCGGCTACGCCTGGAACGCGCAGCTCGGCATCGGCAGCGACCCGGAGCGGCGCTGGGGCTCGCGCGTGTCGGCGACCGGCTACGGGATGGCGTCCGCGCTGACGCTCGACGAGTTCGCGCTGTGGCTGAACCTGCAGGACGACTACTGGACCAAGCAGGGCCGCGAGAGCATCGACGCGGTCGTGATCTTCGGCTCGCTGCTGTTCCTCGCGCTGATGAACCAGGACCTGGTGCGGGAGGCGTCGCAGATCGCGAGCGGGCGCCGCGACGCCGGCGAGCTGCTGGCGCATGATGCGGCGCGCCGCGAAGTCGCGGCGGCGTGACGCCGTGACGGTCCTGTCCGGCTGAGGCTTTTCAGCTGGGTGCATGCACCCAGCTGCGAGTGGGCGCATGCGCCCACTCGCGGGGCGGCGCATGCGCCGCCCCGAACAGCATCCAGGTCAGGTGCCGAAGCCGGGGAAGGTGCGGCCGCCCGGGCCCGCCGGCTGGGTGAGCGTCTGCTCCGACCAGGTGACGGCGAAGGAGGAGCCGGCGTCTGTGAGCACGGTCGGCGCCGCGGTCACGAGCGAACGGGGGCCGAAGATGCGGACGCCGCCACCCGTGCGGGAGGCCTCGTCGAGCGCCACCGGCACGGCGTTCCAGTGCGGGTCGGCGACGTGCCGGTGATGTTGCGCACCGTGCGGACCGCCGCGGCGGTGAAGTCGACGGTGCCGAAGTCGCTGAGCGGGAGGGGGACGCAGGACTGGCCCCGGCAGGTCGACGGCGCCTCGGCGATCCACTCGGCGGAGGCCGTGTCGGGGTGGGGGAAGCGCAGGCGCCGGCTGAACGTCGCGCCGCTCGTGTGGTCGACGAGCCTGAAGGTGACGCGGCCGTGTCGGACGGTGACCGCGGCGGTGATCGCGTCGCCGGGGTTGATCGCCAGCCTCACCGTCACCGGCCCGGCCGGGACCAGCTCGTACCAGGCGGTGTAGTGGGCGACGCCGTCGCGTCGCAGTCCGCCTTGGTACCGGTCTGCTCGAGCGCGGTCGAGGATTGCGAGAGGCCGCCGAGGCCGACCCAGAAGGCCGAGTAGGTGGCGCTGCCGGGAGTGCAGCCGACGGCCGGCGCCACCCAGCTGCCCGCCACGCGCTTGAAGTGGCGGACCACGCCGGCGCTGCCGCTGATCGCATAGCCGGCCCAGTTCGAGCTGATCGACGGGTCGGGCGCGGCCGGCCCCGTCGGCGCCCGTCGAGCCGGTCGCGCCGGTCGCGCCGGTCAAGCCGGTCGGGCCGGTCACGCCCGTGGTCACGCCGGCCGCCGCAGCGGTTGACGCGGCCAGGGCGCAGACGGCCACGGTCAGGGCGAGAGCGAGAGCCGGCCGGCGCGGGAGGAGGCGGCGGTCGGCTGTCGGGCTCCCAGTCACGCTCGTCACTATCGCGGGCGAAGCTCAGCCCCACTTTTCGCGCAGCTGTGCCTGGGTTTCAGCGTTCGGGTTCGGATCTGGCGAGGCGACGCGGGCGCGGCGTGCCAGACTCCCCCTCGACGAAGCGCCGGCCGGCGAGGGCGGTTTCGAGACGAAGGCGCGAAGCGTGCCCTCGAAGCCGTGGGCGTCCTCGGCCGGGGCCTCGAGCGCGGCGATCGTCGGCGCGAGCAGCTTGCGCTGGGCGGCCAGCAGCGGCCGCGGGTCAAGCCCGCCGCGGTCGGCAAAAGCAGCTTCAGCAGCAGCGCCGAGCGCAGCTCGCGGACATGGGCGACCGGCTCCTCGAGCCACGCCGCGACCGCGCGCCGGCCCGCGGCGCTCGCGCGCAGCAGCGTGCGCGGCGACCCGCGCGAGCCGGGCTCGACGCCGCGCGCTCCGCCAGGCCCGCGTCGATCAGCGGCTCGGCGGTGCGGTCGACGAGCGCGCGGCGGACCGACCAGACGCGGCCGATCTCGCCCTCCGGCGCGAGCGCGCGAACCAGCGCCCAGCGGTGCGTCGTTTCGCCCTCGCACAGCAGCGCGAGCACCGCCCAGCCGTCGAGCGAGAGCTGTGCGGTCGCCATCGCGCGAAGCTATCGCGTCGGCGCGGCGAGCGGCTGGCGGTTGCGCGCCCGCTTATGGTCCGGTCGTGACTAATGGGTGTTAGGCTGCCGCCAATGACGGCGGAGCTGACCGATCACAGCTGCTCCGCGGCGGCGTGCGCGGGAGAGGCTGTTCGCACGGGCCGCGCAGATGAAGGAGACCAAGCCGTGAGCTACGCATTCTTTCCTGGCTGCTCCATGGCGGGGACGGCGCATGACTACCAGAAGTCTGCCCTGGGAGCCTGCGCGAGATGGACCGTAAGGAAATGGAGCTGCTGATCACGGTGTCGGCCTCGTGCGCCGTGATGATTCTTACGCAGAGCGCGGCCACTGCGCGGATTTATGCGGCGAAACACTACGAGAAGGTGGACGAAAACATCGATCTGTACGGGCTTTCAGCTGCGAATGCCGCAGCGGCGCTGAGCGGCGGGTTCGTGGTAAATGGCAGCCCCACTCAGACGGCGATGATGGAAGATGCCGGCGGAAAAAGTCAGATGGCGCAGGTTTCAACTGCGGTCGTAGTGGGAGTAGTGCTGCTGTTTCTTACCGGGCCGCTCCAGCACTTGCCCACTTGCGTGCTGGGCGTGCTGGTGTTCCTCGTCGCGTTGCGGCTCATCGATTTCAAAGAGCTGCGGAACATCCTGTCGGAGAGTCCTCAGGAATACGCACTGGCAGTGATGACAGCGGTGGTTGTGGTTCTGGTGGGAGTGGAAGAGGGGATTGTGCTGGCGATGCTGGTTTCGTTGGCGCGCGTCGTCCGGCACGATTACCACCCGCATAGCGGCGTGTTGCAGGCAAACCCGGACGGAAGCTGGCGGCTCGTGCCGGCTGCGCCGCATGTGGTCACTGAGCCTGGCCTCGTACTCTACCGGTTTGGCGCGGAGCTTTTTTATGCCAATGCCGGGCGTTTTATCGAGGAAGTCACGCAAGTGGTGCAGCCTGTTCCTTCAGCCGTGAAGTGGGTGGTGGTGGATGCCGAGGCCATGACGCATCTGGATTACACTGCGGCTCGAATCTTGCAGGGACTGAAAAAGAGTCTTGCCGATGCTGGAGTAGAGCTGGCGTTCGCGCGCGTGCCTTGGGATCTGAAATCCGACCTCGATCGGCATCACGTGACGGAAGTGATCGGGCCAGATCGCATGTTCAACCGGCTGCACGAAGCGATTGCCGCGTTTGAAGCGTCGGAAAAGCCGCCGGAAGCCTGAAGGCGCGATTGAGATTCTGCGAATGCGGCGCGGTGCGAGGCTCGCTCCGGCCTCGCCGATGCTCCAACCGCGAGCCTTTCAGCCGATCTCCTGGTTCCAACCCTCCAGCGTTTTCTTGAACTCCAGCATGAACTTGCCGCCGTCGGCGCCGTCGATGAGGCGATGATCGAAGCCAAGACAGAAATACTGCATCGACCGAATCGCAATCGTGTCGTTGCCCTCGGCGTCCGTGAGCACGGCCGGCTCCTTGCGCAGGCCGCCAACGGCGAGGATGGCCGACTCGGGCTGGTTGATGATCGGCATTCCAAACTCGCCTCCGAAAGCTCCAGCGTTTGTCAGTGTGAATGTCGACCCGCCAACTTCATCGGGCGAGAGCTTCTTTACCGCGCGCGAAGAGCGAGATCGGCGATCGAGTGCCGAGATCGGCGAAACTCCGCTGCTCGGCGTGGCGAATGACCGGCACGATAAGTCCCCAGTCGAGAGCCACTGCGATTCCCAGATCAATAGACCGGTGATAGCCGATAGCGAGTCCCTGGCCCGTAGTTTCAAGCGACGTGTTGACG
>CAWHDS010000029.1:0-34040 GCA_963828135.1 uncultured Solirubrobacterales bacterium | reverse complement strand
ACATCGCGCTGGGGGCGGCGAAGATCTCGCCGAAGACGGTCGTCGGCAAGATCCTGCAGCGGCTCAAGGAGGGCGAGGCGGCGGACTCCGAGCAGACGGCTGCCTCGACGCTGATCTCCTCGCGGCGCGAGCGCCGCCGGCCCACCAACTCCTCGAGCGAGTTCGGCATCCGCGTCGAGGGCGTCACCGACGTGCTGGTGCGACTCGCGAAATGCTGCCGCCCCGTACCCGGCGACGAGATCGTCGGCTACATCTCGCTCGGCCGCGGGATCACCATCCACCGCGCCGACTGCTCCAACGCGCGCGCATTGAGCCGTGACGCCGACCGCTTCACACCGGTGGCGTGGAGGGGGAGCAGACGACGGGCTTCAGGTCGAGATCCAGATCGATGGCTGGGACCGCCACCGCCTGCTGGAGGACCTCTCGCGGACGTTCTCGGAGGCCGGCATGAACATAGTCGAAGCCCAGTGCACCGCGCACCCGCCGATGATCCGCAACCGTTTCGTCGTCGAGTGCGCCGACACGCAGACGCTCAAGGCGACGATCACGCGTCTGCGCAACATCGACTCGGTCTTCGACGCGTTCCGCGTCACGCCGGGGCAACTGATCTCCGTGTTCCCCGATTTCGTAGGCGATGCCGCACGCTCCGCGCTCAAGCTGCTGGGAGGCGCCGAGCACGAGGTCGAGAAGCACTCGCCGATCGAGGAGCCGGTGCACGAGGCGGTCGCAGCCCTGCACCACGCAGCCGAGTCGATGGACCGCCACGTCGAGGTGCTCGAGGCGGTGGCGGCGACGCTGCCCGAGCTGACGGGCGCGCTGGTCAAGCTGACCGACCAGCTCAGCGAGGTGCTGCGCCTCGCGAGGCCGCTGGAAGCCGCCGAGCGTGAGGTGGCCGGCATCGGCCGTCTCTTCCGCCGCCGCCGCAGGACGCCCGCGCCGGCGCAACTGCCGGCGCCGCCAGACGCGCCCGCCGCCGCTGCGCCGCTTGCGTCCGCGGTTTCGAGCGCCGCCGCGCGGGCGGCCCCGGAGGCCGACGCCGACGACGCCCCCGCGGTCACGCCCGTCGCTTCGGCTGCGGCGGCCGCGGACGCCGCAGCAGCAGACGACGAGCCGCCGGCCGCACGCGTACCGGCCGGGCCTACGCCACAACCGTAAGGGCGCCGGGCCGAATCGTGAAGCGCGCCTCGGTCACCTCGCCGATGTGGTCGCCGTCAACCTGCAGCGCCAGCGGCCGCCCGGCCGCGCTGCTGACGGTCATCGACGTGATGCCCTGGAAGCTTGAGACCTGGCGGTGACGGGTCACACCGCCATCGCCGATCACGGCGCGCGCGAGAAGCGACGCCGCACCGGCGACGCTGGCCCGGCGCAGCACCACGCTCGACAGCGTGCCGCCGTCGAGCGACGCTCCGGCGGCCAGGTCGATCGGGCGGTCGTGGAAGTAGGTGTAGTGCGCTGCGTTCTGGACGATCGTGGTGACCCCCGCGACGGTTTCGGCGCCGACCGACACGAACATCCGCGGTGGGCGGACCAGGTAGTGCCCGGCGTACGTGCGCACCGCCATCGCGAGGAAGAAGTACGGCCCGAAGCGCGCCTTCAGCCGCGTCCTCGCGTCGACACCGCGCACGACGTCGGCGTCCAGCCCGACGCCCGCGCTGAAGGTGTATAGCCGCCCGTCGACGTCGCCGAGGTCGACCTGGCGCGGCGAGAAGCTGTCAGCCACGCGCAGCAGATGCTGCGTCGCGTCGATGATCTCCCCCGGAATGCCCAGCAGCTTGCAGAAGACGTTGGCCGAGCCGCCCGGCAGGCAGCTGAGTGGCGTGCCGGATCCTGCCAGCCCGTTGGCCGTCTCGTTGACCGTGCCGTCGCCGCCGAAGGCGATCACGATGTCGTAGCCGTCGTCGGCGGCCTGTCGCGCGATTTCGGTCGCGTGGCCGCGCGCGCGAGTTTCGACCGCCTCGACCTCGTAGCGCGCCGCGAGCGCGTAGACGACGAGGTTGCGCAGGCGCTCCGTCACGGCCGTCGCGAAGGGGTTGACGATGACCAGGGCACGGCGTCGCTCGGCGGCATCGATCGGCTCGAGCGTCGCGATCACCCGTTCGACGGCGCGCTCGGTGGAGAAGTCGCTCACGCACCTGCTACACCGCGCCGCGCCGCGCGTTACCAGCATGGACGCGAGATCCGGCGAACCGTCGTGTTTCCGCCGGCGCGGCGCTATACTGCGGCGCACATAGCTGGACGCATCCAGAGGGGTGGAGGGACTGGCCCTATGAAACCCCGGCAACCATCTCGCGCGAGCGAGAAACGGTGCCAATTCCATCAGGCTCCAACAACGGCCTGGGAGATGTGGTTGGAGCTTCTGCCCGGGAACCTTCGCCACATGACCAGCGGAGGTTTTTTCATATGGCGGCAGAGAATCTCAGATGCAAGGAATGCGGGACCGAGTACCCGCTCGAGGCGTTGTATGTGTGCGAGCGCTGCTTCGGACCGCTCGAGGTCAGCTACGACCACGGCTTCGCCGACGATGTCGCGACGTTACGGCGGCGGATCCAGGGCGGACCGCAGGACGTTTGGCGCTACGCCGACTTCCTTCCGCTCGCCGGCGGTCCGCCGGGGCCGTCGAATCACCTCGCGTCGCGGGCCGGACTGCCGGCCGGCTGGACGCCTCTGATCAACGCGGATCGTCTCGCCGAGCGTCTCGGCCTGCGCGAGGTGTGGGTCAAGAACGACGCCGCGAACCCGACCCACTCGTTCAAGGATCGCGTCGTCGCCGTGGCGTCGGCGCGGGCGGGCGAGCTGGGCTTCGCCGCGCTTGCCTGCGCCTCGACCGGCAATCTCGGCAACGCCGTCGCGGCGCAGGCTGCTGCACTCGGGCTGCCGTCCTACGTTTTCATCCCGGCCGACCTCGAGGAGCAGAAGATCCTCGGCACCGGCATCTACGGAACCAATCTGGTTTCCGTGCACGGCAACTACGACGAGGTCAATCGCCTGTGCACCGAGCTGTCGGCCGAGCACGACGACTGGGCGTTCGTGAACATCAACATGCGCCCGTACTACTCGGAGGGCTCGAAGACGGTCGCGTTCGAGATCGTCGAACAACTCGGCTGGGAGCTCCCGGATCGATGCATCGTCCCCGTCGCCTCCGGTTCGCTGTTCACGAAGGTTCACCGCGGCTTCGCCGAGTGGATCGAGCTCGGCCTCGTCGAGGGGCGCCAGCCGGTGATGAACGGGGCTCAAGCATCGGGTTGCGCGCCTGTCGCGAACGCGTTCGCCGCCGGCGCGGATTTCTGCCAGCCGGTCAGGCCGAACACGATCGCCAAGTCGCTGGCGATCGGCAACCCCGCCGACGGGCCGTACGTGATCGAGCTCGCGCGGCGCACCGGCGGCGGCGTCGATGCCGTCAGCGACGACCAGATCCGCGACGGCATTGGCCTGCTCGCGGAGACGACCGGTATCTTCACCGAGACGGCCGGCGGCGTGAGCGTCGCGGTGCTCAGCGAGCTGGCGCGGCGTGGCGAGATCGATCCGGACGAGCGGGTCGTGCTGGTCATCACGGGCGACGGCCTGAAGACGCTCGACGCAGTTCGCGGTAGCTTCCACGCGCATGAGATCGAACCGACGCTCGAGGCCTTCGAGGCTGCGGTCGGCTCGGCGGTCGTCTGATGGCGGTCACGGTCCGAATTCCGACACAGCTGCGCTCGGCGACGGGTGGCGAGAGCGTTGCGAGCGTGGAGGGCGCCACGGTCGCCGAGGTGCTGGACGGGCTGTTCGTGCGCTTCGGCGAGCTGCGCGAGCGGATCTCCGACGACCAGGGCGGGCTGCGGCGCTTCGTGAACGTCTACCTCTCCGGCGAGGACATCCGTTTCCTCGACGGCGTGGCCACACTGGTGCCCGACGGCGCCGAGCTGACGATCCTGCCGGCGGTGGCCGGTGGCTGACCCGCTGAAGGTGAAGTGGCTCGACGAGCCGGAGGACAAGGACTACGCCGCCGCGAAGAGCTACCTGTCGCTGCTCGTGCCCGACGATGACCTCGAACCGCTGATCGAGCGGCTGCGCAGCGCCACGAGCGGGCGTTGGCGCGCCAAGGACATCCTGCGAGCGGCGCACCTTCCGCTGCTCACCGCCAAGCAGAGCGAGGAGGTCGCCGAGAAGCTGGCGAAGGTGCGCGCCAAGGAGGCGCTTTCGCCGATCCTGCTGGTCGTCCTTCGCGCCGACGTCGTCACCCAGATCGCCGACGGCTACCACCGCACCTGCGCCGCCTTCCTCGCGCATGAGGACACGCTGGTGCCGGGCCGGATCCTCTTCCTTTAGGGCGCCGCAGCACAGACGAGATCCTCGCTGTGCCCCAGGGAGTGGCGTCCGCTGCCCCAGGAGTGGCCTCCGCGCGCAGCTGGACGGTCGTTGGAGGTCGCGCGCGAGACGCCGTCCCGCCTGGGCGTTCGCCGCTCGACATCTGGGCGTCGCCGTGGCGCGGCGTCGAACCATCGTTGGTGATGGCCTGTCAGCCTCAAGTTGGGTCCCGGTCGGTTCGACACTCTTTGCAGATGGAAGCCCGGATTGACAGCCCAGCCCTCATCGCCGGCGCGCCCAGGCTGCGCCTCGCGCCCTCGCCGGTTGCCGCGAGCGCGTTCGGCGAAACGCTGGTGCGCGCAAGGCGCACCGCTCGCAGGATGCGCGCGCGCCGTCCGGCGCCACCGGCGTCGTACGCCCCGCCGCCCGAGGTGCAGCGCGAGCTGGCCGAGGCGGCGCTCGCCTGCCAGACGCTCGCCGCGCAGGGCAAGGAGCTGCGCTTCGACCGCTGCCCCGACGGCCGCGTGTCGGTCGAGCTGATCGACGTCTCCGGCCGGCCGCTCGACGTGATCGGGCCGACCGGCCTGTTCGCGCTGCTCGCGCAGTCGCACTGAGCGCCCGCGGTCCGCGGAGCCCGGCACAGCCCACGGCTCACGCAACCGCTACGCCGCACGGTGAACGGCGCCCGGCGCCCGGTGCCGCGCTCAGCTGCGGCGCGGAGCCAGGCCGGCGAGACGGCACTGGGCCTGAACGAGCCGGGCGAGCGCGTCGCCGGCGCCGGACTCGGCCTGGCACCAGCTTTTCGCTGCCGCACCGCAGCGCGACAGCAGGCCTCCGCCCGTCGAGCTGGCGACGACCACGTTGACACAGCCGTTGGCGGACCTCGGCGCCGCGCTCGAATGCACGATCGCCCAGCCGGCGAGACCGACGACCAGCGCCAGAACGACTGCGATCACACGCTTCTGGCTGCGCGTGAGCGGTTGCGCGAGACGCTGGGAGTGGCCGATCATCACCATCGCAGCCGTCGAGTATAGGCCGACGCGGCACCGTTTTCCGCGTCTCGGCCGGGCGCGCCGAGGGCCGCGCGAGGGGTTCTGCGCACACCGCCACCGGCAGACTCGTGCGCACCCCGGTGTCCCGGGGTGCGCATCTCGACACCTGTGGGGGATAGGCATCGCGCAGCCGCACCTTTACGGTCAGCGAGGTGTTATCCGCGAGAGAAAGGGCGCAAATGGCTGAGCGGCACAGCGGCGCGAGCACGGCGGGAAGCGCCGCCGGGATGCGGCGATGAGCAGCACGCTGATGATGGCGAAGAGCGGAGCACGGATGACGAGAACCTCGGCGACTCGGATCGATGTGCGAAGGCGTGACACGGCTCTGGCGCTCGTCGGCGGGCTGCAGCTGCTCCGCGTTGCGATGGGCGACCTGATCGGCGCCCAGCCCGGTATGCGCGTCGTCTGCTCGGTGTCGTCGATCGACGAGCTCGCGGAGAGCTTCGACGAGTCCTCACTTCGCTGTGACGTCGTGCTGCTCGATGTCGACTCCCAGCGCGGACGCTGTGCGCGCGCGGTGGAGCACGTGCTGGCGCTCGAACTGGACTGCAAGCTGGTCCTGCTGTGCACCGCGATCACCGAGGAGATCGTGCGCTGCGCCAGCACGCAGCGCGTCGACGGGGTCGTCCTGACGGAATCCTCCGTCGGTGAGTTCTGCGAGGCCGTCGCCCACATCGTCACCGGTCACGCCGTCATGCCGGCCCGCTGGCGCGCGGTGCGCGAGGCGATCGAGCTGACACCCCGCCAGCTGGAGGTGCTCAAGCTGGTCTCCCGCGGCTACAGCAACGAGGAGATCGCTCAGCGCCTTGAGGTGCGGCCCAACACGGTCAAGTTCCACCTCGCGGAGATCTTCCGGCGTCTCGGCGTGCGAAACCGCATCGAGGCGATCGCGAGCCTGGCGGAGTCCTTCGACGATTGAGCTGCATTCGGTCCCGTTTTCAAAGTCGGTCGGGCGGAAGAAACCTGCCCGACTGAACGCGCGAAACCTCACCCGCTGATGACACGTGCGGCGTGCTGCAATTCGCGCAAGCCCGGCGGCTGCGATCCGCCGGGCGCAGTTCTTCTGGGGATCGGGGGCGCACCCGCGGTGCGCCCCCGGCCCATCCTCCGGTGGGGGACGCCAGGCTCCTAGACGCGCTGACCTCGCCCGGCTAGGTGAGATCGCGACCGGGGCTCGCCCCCGTCGTGGCGACCGCGCCGAGCCGGCCACCGCGAGATCCAGGCCGCGGCCTACGGCGCGCTCGCCTGAGCTTGGCGGCGGGCTTGCGACGCCCTCGCGGGACACGTCGTAAGCTGGGCGGGTGGACGAGGGCTTCCCGATCGCCTATCAGGTACTGGAGCGCGACGTGCCGGTCTACGCGGCCGGGGGTGAGCTGCTCGGCACCGTCGATCACGTCGTTGCGGCGCCCGAGCAGGACATCTTCCACGGCATCGTCATGGCCGTCGGCAAGGACCGGCGCTTTGTCGCAGCCGACCAGATCGCCTCGCTGCACGAACATGGGGTGGACCTGGCGATCGATGGTGCTGCTGCCGCCGCGCTCCCCGCGCCCCACGGCGCGGCGCCGGTCTGGCACGACCATGAGCCGGGTGCCAAGCCGAGCCGCTGGAAGACGATCAGCGGCAGCTTCGGCGGTCACGCCGGCCGCGACGGCTGGACCAAGGAGCGCTAGGCTCGTCGCGGCGCCGGCGAGCCGTACGATCGCGCGGCGCCACCGCCAACGCCACAACCACACAGGAGAGTGCAAGCGCATGCCGACCGTAGTCGTCCACCACGACGTCAAGGACACCGATCACTGGCTCGCCTCGCCCAAGCGCGAGGAGTTCTTTGGGCCGCTCGGTGTCACCAACATCCGCACCTTCGTCGATCCGCAGAACCCGACGCACGTCGCCGTGCTGATGGACGTCGCGGACATGGACGCCGTGATGGCCTCCCTGGAGACCCCGGCGGCGGCCGAGGCGATCGACCACGACGGCGTGCTGCCCGAGACCATGGTCGTCCTCGTCGAGGCGTAGCAGGCTGTTGCACGCGAGCCGGTTGGGCTCGTCCAGCGCTGCGTCCCCTCGCGGCCCGGCGCGCCGCGACGCGCTGGGCGCGCGGGCGCCGGGTGGGCCGCACGTAATGTTTCGCACAAACTTGCTGCTAAAATGCGAGTTTGCAGGTGGCTACCACGGAAGGTCCGGCAGCAGGGTGGAGCTGCTCGCCGGCCACTGGTTAGGGAGGCCCGGGCATGCACACGAACCGCAGCGAGCACCGTCGGCGCAGGACGCGCAAGGCGGTAGCTGGGTCGAGCGCGCTCCACCCGCCCGAGCTCCTCGATGGTCTGGCGGACGCCGTGCTCGGATGGGACTCCGACCGCCACATCGTCGCGTGGAACCGCGCCGCTGAGCAGATGTACGGCTACACCGGCGCGGAGGCGCATGGGCGGCGGCCCTCGGAGCTCCTGTCCACGCGCTTCCCGATGCCGGTGACCGAGATCATCAGGACGCTCGCTGACAGCGGCTGCTGGGCGGGGCGTCTCGTACAGACAACCAGGGACGGCCGTGAGTTGACCGTCGAGAGCCGCTGGCTCGCCCGCCTCGACGACGACGGCAAGGTCGTGAGTGCGATGGCGGTTGACCGCGACATCAGCGCCCGGCTGGAGGATCAGTGGGAGGGCGAGCGGCTGAAGGCATCGGCCGAACACGAACTGCTCGAAAGCCGTCTCCACAACGTGCGGCGGCTCGAGAGCGTCGGCCAGATCGCCGGGGGCGTCGCCCACGACTTCAACAACATGCTGGCCGTGATCATCAACTACGCCGGCCTGGTGGGCGGCGAGTTGGCGGCGCTCACGCGCGAGTCGCCGGAGAAGGATCACCGCTGGCGTTCGATGAAAGCCGATCTCGACGAGGTCGTGCGGGCGGCCGAGCGCGCGGCGCGACTGACGCATCAGCTGCTCAGCTTCTCGCGCCAGACCCAGACCGACCCCGTCCCGGTCGATCTGAACGACTCGGTGCGCGAGGTGGAGGAGCTGCTGCGGCACACGCTCGGCCCGCGCGTCAAGCTCGAGATCGCCCTCGCCGACCAGCTGGCGCTGATCCGCGCAGACCCGGCGGAGATCGACCACCTGCTCGTCAACCTGGCAATCAACAGCCGAGACGCGATGCCCGACGGGGGGACTGTCACGGTCGACACCGCAAACGTCGAGATCGATCGGGAGTACGCGGCCCCACGACCGGAGCTGCTTGCCGGCAGCTACGTGCGCCTGCGCGTATCGGATACGGGGACCGGCATGGCACCCGACATCCTCGAACACGTCTTCGACCCGTTCTTCACGACCAAGCCGCTGGGAGAGGGCACCGGGCTGGGCCTCACAACCGTCTTCGGCACGGTCCGACGAGCGCACGGCCGTGCCGAGCTCGACTCCGAGCCCGGTGCAGGCACGACCTTCACCGCGCTGTTTCCGATCGCGACCGCAGAACCACTCCAGGCCTTCCCGCCCGCCGTGCCGGTGGCCGCAGCCGCGGATCTGACGATCCTGCTGGTCGAGGACGAGATGGCCTTGCGCGACGCGACGCGACGAATCCTGGCGCGCGCCGGGTACACGGTGCTGCCCGCCGAGAGCGCCGCGGCCGCGCTCGAGGCCGCGGAAGCTCACGCCGGACGGATCGACCTCCTGCTCACCGACATCGTGATGCCCGGCATGCGCGGTGATCAGCTCGCTGAAGAGCTGTGCCGGCTACGGCCGTCGCTGCGTGTCCTCTTCATGTCCGGCTTCGCCGGGCCGGGTGTGCGGTCGGCGATGGAGCTGGCCGGCGCCGAGTTGATCACGAAGCCATTCACCGGCGAGCGGCTGCTCGAGCGAATCGCGACGCGCCAGCCGTGATGGACCCGAGCCGATGCCTGGCGTTCTAATCGTCGACGACGATCCCGCGTTGCGCTCGTGGGCCAAGCGCATCCTGACCGAGCAGAGCTACGACTGCGACGTTGCCGCCAACGCCGACGGTGCCCGCGAAGCACTCGCAACAGAGCGCTTCGAAGTCGTCCTCCTCGACGTGAACATGCCTGGCGAGTCAGGGATCGAGCTGCTCGGCCACCTGCGCGTCGAGTACCCGACGGTCGCCGTTCTGATGGTCACGGGCGAGGACGACCTCGGGCTTGCCACGGCCGCAATAGAACTCGGCGCCTACGGCTATCTCGTCAAGCCGGTTCGGCCGGGCGAGCTGCTGATCAATGTTACGAACGCGTTGCACCGGCGCCGCCGCGAAGCCGAGCTGCGCCGGCGCTTCGAACGGCTCGAGGGCGCCGGCGAAGACACCGCCGAGGCGCTGCGCCACGCGCTGGAGGCGAGCGAGCTCGCACCCGATATCGCGCTCGCCTTCCAGAGCGACACGATGCGCCGGCCGCTGCGCCTCGCAGAGTTCCGAGACGACCAGACCGGCCAGCACATGTTTCGGATGGGCCGTTACTGCGAACTGCTCGCGCTCCAGCTGGGGCTGGCGGAGGAGCGCTGCGAACAGCTCCGCCTCGCGGGCGAGCTGCACGACATCGGCAAGGTGGGCATCGCCGACCGCATCCTCCTGAAGCCAGGCAGGCTGACCGTCACCGAGTACCGGGTCATGAGAACGCATGCCGAGATCGGACACGGACTGCTGGCGGACTCGTCCGCCGAGCTGATGAAACTGGCGGCAAGCGTCGCCCTCAGCCACCACGAACACTGGGACGGCAGGGGCTACCCACTCGGTCTGTCCGGCGAGAACATCCCGCTCGAAGGACGTATCGCAGCCGTCGCCGACGTCTTCGACGCGCTCACGAGCGACCGGGTCTACAGGCCGGCGTTCCCGGTCGGACTCGCCGTCAACATGATGGAAGCTGAACGTGGCCGCCACTTCGAACCGGCGCTGCTCGACGCGATGCGCGCCAGCTTCGACCACATCGACGAGGTGCGGCGCACCTACGCCGACTGAGGGTCTGCCTCGGCGCGCCCGGCAGGATTTGGACCTGCGGCCTTGCGCTGGGGAGCGACGCGTCGACTCCCGTCAGATGGCTGAAGGCGGTCAAGCATTGGGCGTGGACCGTCGATACACGGTTCGTGGAGTCGGTCTGGCGCCGTCGCGCGCGGCGCGCGGTACTCGCCGGTGTCGCGTGTTCGTTGATCGTCGTGGGCGCTGCTCACGGCAACGGTCGCGCGGCCGCGGGCGGCGCGCCGATCCCGTGGCCGTATCGCCACCTCGAACTCGGGCTCGCGAGCGCTCCTGGGGGTGCCGCCGGCCTCGCGGCCGTCGCCCCGTTCGGCTTTCGCTACCAGTACCTGGCCGGGGGTGTGACACGGGCCAGGATTGGCCGCACTGGAACCCGAACGGCTCGTTCGTCAGCCTCTACATCGCGGAAGCCGAGGCGCACCGCATCATCCCCGCCTTCTCCTATTACGAGATCCGCCAGTCGCGGCCCTGGGGCCGGCGTTGCCGACGAGGCGAGCGCTGACCTCGGCAACCTCGCCAACGCGGCGATCATGCAAGCGACGACCTGTAGATTTAGTTTGTCGCGACAGGCGGCTCGGCCCAGACGACAGGGGAGTCGGGCGGTGGCGGAGATCGAGCCGACCTCTGCCCCATCGACCAGCACGCAGGCCACGGAGACGCGACTACGTGCCGGCGGCGGTGGCGTCGACCGGGATCCCGGCGCTGCGCGGCTTGCCGAATACAGCGGCCGGCTTCGCCCAGGCGGTGCTCGTGCTGCGCGACCGCCTCGCCCCCCGAGTCCTCGTCGGCTATCCGATCTCGATCTGGGGCACGGGCAAGGACATCCACCTCAGTCACCCGTCCTCAACCGAGGTCGACCGGATGGCCACAGCGGCCATCGCGTTCTACCGCTCGCTGCACGCGTCCTTCGACGTGACGTTCACCGAGCTCACCGACCGCGACGCGGGCTACGCGGAGGTTGTCAACGGCGAGGGCCCGGGCGCGTGGTGGGGGCCCGTCGATTTCGACCACGACCTGCGCTTCCTGCGGGACTACCACGCGCGCATCCCGCTCCCGATCGTCATGTGGCAGATTCCGCTCGGCAACACGGTCTCCCCGGTCGTCGACAACACCCCCTACCACTACAAGGACAACAAGGTGCAGTGGCTGCTCGGTGGCGCGAGCGGCTCCCACCTGAGAGCGTTCGTGAAGGCCGGCGGGGTGGCGCTGTTGTTCGGCGGCGGCCAGGCGCAGGACACCGACGCCGGCGACGCCTCGGGCGACGGGCGCCCCGACGACGGTGGCTACTTTGACGCCCGCGCCCGCGCCTACTACGCGGCCGGAGCGCCGCCGCTGCCCGCCGTCAACCGCTGATCGGGCTGCCCACGTTGGTCAACTCGCCGTTGCGCTGGTGGCCTCGTAGGCTTGGGCGTGGTGGTTCGACACCAAGCGCTCTCGACGCGGGCACCTGGTCCGATCTCTGCCCGGCTGGCGGTGCTTCACACCGTCGCACTGAAAGGCAGTCAGCGCCTGCCTATTCAGGTACCAGCAAGCGGTCGCTGATGGCATCGGCCTGCGGGTACTCGTGTGCTGTGTCGTAGCCGAGATCTTTGAACTTGCGCAGGAGGTCAGCCGATGAAGATTCGGCGTCCCGGAGATGGATCTCGTTGAACTCGCAAAAAAAGCGGGCGATCGCTGGTCATTATGCGCTTCGCGCCGTCGAGCATGAGGGACTCGGCACCCTCGATATCGCCCTTGATGAATCCTACGCGCGTGGTGTGCGACACGATGCTGTCAAGAGCTCGGGTCGCTACCGGCACTGTCGCACCGGTGTAGGACGACGCAGTCAGCGACGAGTGTGGCGATCCATCTGCGGCACCCGTTGTTTGGAGGACCCCGACCCGTCTTTATCGGACAGCGCGCACTCCCAGACGGTGAGCTGGTCCAGGTCATTGTCGGACTTCAGCTCGCGCAGGCGACGGACGTTGGCTGGTAGGGGCTCGACAGCGTGAACGTTGCCCCGTGCGCCGACGGCGCGACACAGTTGACTGGTGACGACGCCGATATGCGTGCCAGCATCAACCGCTGTCGAGTCAGCAGGAATCCGCTCGACAACCGCTTGTGGCAGGAGGAACAAGTCAACCCCGAGGAACAGGCAGGCCTCGTAGATATCGCCGAGGCCGGTGCGACGCGTAAAGCCCAGGGTATCTCGATAGGTGAGTGTTGCCGGATAACGTACGAACAGGTGGGCGAGCTGGGCGCGGCGCGGTACCTGCTGCGCACGTGCGAGTCGTCCGAGAAGTTTGTACCCGCGACCTAAGATGCGCGCGATCATCGCAGATGTAAATCGCGCTCCCGGCGAGCGAAATTGGGCTGATCGTTAGCCTGACGGAGGGCTGCCGGCTTCACGCTAAGCCCGCAACTTGCGGAGGAATTGACCAGTCGCCCTCATCCGCACCCGGTGACGCTTTCGGCGTTTGCTACATTCGGCGCGCAGGCCGAATCCTTGGCTCGGTGCCAGGGAACCGGGGACCCATCAGTTGGGGCGAATCTGCGGTGATCCCGACAGTAGCGCTGCTCTTTCGGCGCGAGCCCGTCAGCTAACCCGGTAGGCCGTAGAGAGAGGTGGCGGTGAACAGCGTCACGTTCGCAATGTTGAAACAGCTCGCGCGCCGTGCAGGAGCTCGCCGTCGGACCCTTGGTCAGGCCCGGCGTCGGCCGCCCACGCCGCAGCCGAGCGCGAGTCCACACTGCGGGGTCCGCATGTTCGGTGTCACGGGCGCAAAGGAGACCCAATGAGGCGATCGTCAAAGTGCGAGCGTAGCGGTGACACCTACCGCGTAGCCGCGACCGGTGAGCTGGACCTTTCGAGTGCGTCGCAACTCGAGGATGCGTTTGACGCTGCGGCGGCCAGCAACGCGCCGGTCATTCTCGTCGATCTCAGCCGCGTCACGTGGATCGGTTCGATCGGGCTGCGCGTATTGCTCAGGATGCGCAGCCGCTGCGGCGCCAAGCGACTGCGGTTTGTCCTCTCGCCGGCCTGCGAGCAACTGCTCGACCTGACCGCGGAGTAGCGTCCAAAGACGACTCCTGGCTGCCTCAACGTCGATCCATTCCCAGGTCGCTCGGGCCGTCGGGATCGCTCCAGCTCCAGATCATCTCCCAGATGCCTTCTGCGCCCTCGACCGTCTCCACACGCGGCGAGGTCGGCCAGGGCTTCGCAACCCCGGCCGCGGCCGGTTCGGCGGCGGGTAGGGTGGTCGTTTACGCGCGGGAGCGGCAGCGGGTCTGCGGGCCGATCAGTCGGACTGCTCGGTTGGCGTGCTGGAGGGCCAGAACGGGGGTACCCAGTCTCCGTGCGGGTCGGTGGTTTGCCCGACTTCGATCAGATGACCGTCGGGGTCGCGGATGTAGCAGCGGATCTCGTACGCGTGCTGCTTCGGCGGGGTCAGGAACTGAGCACCCCGGGCGCTCCATTCGGTGTAGACGGCCTCGATGTCCTTGACGCGGATGTTGAGGAAGCTGTTGACCCGGTCGGGATCGGGCGGCGTCTCCAAAGTGACGGACGGCTTGTCGTCGGTCGGTCCTCCGCCCACGTTGATGACGATCCAGCCGTTCGCTAGTGCGACGTTGGTTGGCTGTCCGTCCGCTCCGGAGAAGACGACCGCGCCAACGAGTACTTCGGTGTAGAAGCGCCACGAGCGTTCGATGTCGTCGGCGACGATGAAGTGGGTCAGCGCAATTCCCTCCGGGGCGGCGGGACCTACGCCTTCCCGACTGCGGGCTGCGGGCACGGCGTTCCTGCTTCGGGTATGAGCAGGCGCGCTTCGGCGAGTGTGGGGCGGATGCGCGTGGCGCCACAATGGTTGCTCGGACGGACCGGATACAGATTGGGGTCGTCGTGCGATGTGTAGGTGAATGTTGAACTGTGCTGGCGCAGGCGACAGGCGCAGTGATGCCGTTCTGCTTCGTGAGGCGAGCCACGATCCGGCGGCCTTCACAGAGCTGTACGGGCGCCACGTCGAAGCCGTTTACCGTTGGCTGCACCGGCGGATCGAGTGGGCTGCCAGCGACCTGACCGCGGAGACGTTCGCGCGCGCGTGGCTGAACCGCAAACGTTTTCGTGATGAGCGCGACGGTTCGGCGCTGCCGTGGCTGCTGGGGATCGCCGCCAACCTGTTGGCCGACGCGGCGCGCGACGACCGGATCGAGACGCGGGCCCGTGAGCGGCTTGGGCTGCCGGTCGACCTGGCGCACGAAAGACGGCTACACCGAGGTCGAGCAGCGGCTGTCTCCGCGCCTGGCGCTGGCGAAGCACCTCGAGTCGCTGGCGTCGGCAGCAAGCGCTGGAGCTGCGCATCGTGAACGAGCTGTCCTACGAGGAGGTGGCGGAGCGGCTGGAGATTCGGCCCGCCGCCGCCCGTCTGAGGGTGTCGCGCGCGTTGCGACGCCTCGCCGTGTCCGTCCCGGAGGAGAAATCGTGAACGACAACTTTCCACCCAGCCTGAATCAGTTCGCGGGGGAGCTGGAGCAGGCGATCCGCCGCGAGCTCGGTGCGCGCCGCGGCCACCGTCTGTTCCGCCTGCCGGGCGCGCGCCCACGCCTGCTCGCGGGCACCACGATCGGCGCCACCGCGACTGGCGCGCTGCTCGCGATCGTCCTGAGCGCGGCGGGCAGCTCGCCCGCGTTCGCCGTCACGCGCAACCGCGATGGCAGCTACACCGTGACGCTGCGGTCGCTCAGCGCGATCCCGGCAGCGAACCGAAAGCTGTCGCAGATGGGGCTGCATGCGACACTCGTTGAGACGGCTGCCAACTGCCGGCAGTCGTCGCATCCCGTGCGGACGCCTGTCCCGATTCCGCTGCACTTCCGGCTGCCGCCGCCGCCCCGGCCGCTGCGCCGCCGGATTCCTGTCCCTACCCCGCCCCCACTCCGCCGCACATCCGGATCACGGTGTGCCGTCATCCATCTCTCGACGACGGCAACACATGAGGCCCCTCCGCGTCCCATAGCGGCCCGCCGGCGGCTACGACACGCCGCAACGGCCAAGCAGCGCGCGTCCTCACCGGGGTCGGGACGGATCGCCGCTTCTCAGGGAAGCAGCAACCAACCTCGATGTGGGTCGCGTTACCGCTTTGCTCAGTGAGAGATTGGTGTTGATTTGGGGCGCGGCGCGGCTGGATTCACGCGTGAGCGACAACGTGCCACTAGAAGCGGATCGGTGCGAAGCTAGCGCCGGCGTCTGTACTGCGTAGGAGCTGGTCGACTTGTGTGCCTGGGGAGCCGTGGATGACCCACGCGTCTCGCCGGCTTACGAACTGGAGGTCGCCGAATCCCGCGCCTCCGTCCTTGGATGCGGTGATTCGTGTCCAGGATCGCCCGCCGTTGGTTGTACGTTCGAGAACGCTCCTGATCGAAGCATCCCGTGCGGGCCGCTGGCGATAAGTGTCGAACTTGTCCGGCCAGGCGAACAGCATCGTCCTCGTTTGGCCGGCCGCGACCGCAACGTGGGCGTCGAGGATCTCGTCGCCGAGCGGCCGCGGTAGCCGCGCGAAGCTGAAGTGCGTGCCGCCGTCCGTGGAGGACGCGATCGCGCTGGTCTTGTCTTCGGGGCCGACGCCGCAGATCATGACTAGGTCGCGCGGCGAGGTCGCGAGCACGGGTTCAAACCATGGCGGCGCGCCAGGCACCGTCGGGGTGCCCTGGCAGCGCACGTCTAGCGATCTCCAGTCGGTTCCGTTGGTCGTTCGCCAGAGCACGGCGTAGCCCTTGGACTGCGGGTAGGCGTGGCCCGGGGAACGGCACCTCGTAGTAGTGCGCGCTGCCGGCCCACGCTCGTGTGCCGTAGACGGCGAGCATAGGACTGTCGGTACCGCCGGCGAGGTGAGCCGCGGTCAGGAGCGGGTCCCCGGCGGCCGTCATGCCGTGTGCGGGCTCTGCAACGGCGGGGTGCCAGTGGTTCCCATCAGGGTCGCTCTCGAGCAGCGCTACGTGGCTGTCATCGAACGGGTAGGCGTAGGCAAGTCGGGTGCTCGCCACGACGTCCGTGGATCGACCCGAGCTTGTTCTCGGCCCGGCGGTCTTGACGCGCGTCCAGACGTGGCCGCCGTCGTGTGTCGCCCACAGGTCGGGCCCGTACAGCCAGCCGTCGCGTGCGTCGACGAACTCGACGGCGGTAATCCCGCTCGACCCGTCATAGGGGTTGTCGCGCAACGGAACCGGCGGCGCGCTCACGCGCTTCCATGTTCTGCCGGTGTCCGTCGTCAGACGACGATGGCTTTGCAACCCGCCACCGCGGGAGGCGCCGGGCGAAGCGGACCGAACCGACATCCCACGCTCCCCAGCACGAACCCGGTCGACGGCGACACCAAGCTCGCCGCCCACGGCTCAAAGCCCGTCGGTACCGCCTGCGTGGACACGGCAGGCGCCGTTGAGGCCAAAACGCCGCCAGCAACACACGCGAGCCCAACACCCGCGACGCGGCGCAACCAGCGCGGTGCCTTGGCGTGCCCAGCAGATCCCGCTGCCATCTTTAGACGTATCGGCCAATCCCTCAAAGCGCACGAGGCCTACCCCGGTGCGTGCCCCTCCGCGCGAGGAAGAGCAGCGCGAGGGAGGGCGTCAGCGGCGCTTGTTCAAGCGAGGTTTCCGCGATCTGCGCACGTTGACGGCGAGCCCGATGGGAAACCCGATGACCGCCGAGCTCGGTCCTGGGGAGATCGGCTAGGCGTCGCCGCGGCGCTCGTCGTCCTCTGTTAGGGCGTAGTACGGGTCGCCGATGTTCTCGTGCTCGACGGCACGCACGAGCTCGTCGCGCTCGGCGGCCTGCAACAGCCGCTGGAGCGGCTCGGTGTACGGCGCGCGCATCCCCAACTCGTCAGCGATGTCATCCAGCGATGATGATCGGTGGCCCTTTAGAGAGAGGGCGGCTAGCGCCTGGAGGACATCGTTGCGGTTCGGCTCTGCGTTGGTCATGTCTTCAACGTAGCGGTCTTGCAGGCGTTACGCGGACTCGCGTTACGCGGTTACGGCCCGGGCTTCACGCGAAGGACTCGCGTGGGTCGAGGCGACCGAGGGTTAGTCGTCGTCGTTCTGGCGCGGGTCGATGGTGCTGATCGAGACGTCGGTGCCGAGGAAGTACGCGTACGGGACGCCTCGTCGAGGGCGAACGCCGCGACGGGCTGGGATCGCCCCGCGCGGGACTATGCCGTCGCGGACGATCACGAGTTTCCAAAAGGCGATCGCGATCGCCCCGGTGCCGTCGTAGTGCCCGACGACCGACAGCGGGCATGGAGAGACGCACGGGATCAGGTTAGTGATGGCCGGCATCGCACCGCCATGGAGCAGCCGTCGCAGCGTCGGCTCGATCTGTGGCGGATTCAGGTTGCTGGCGGCACATACGGTGCTCCCGCAGTCCATCCACGCTCCGGCCGCCGCGCCGCGCTGAATTGTCGGCGGGAGCTTGGCCGCGGCGAGGCCGCGGTGCGACCTCATAGGTGTGGATCGCCCTAGACCGCTCGTAGTTGTTCCACAGCGAGACGGCACCCGACACAGCTATCGCCAACATAATCGCGCCGAGCACGGCGAGGAACCCCCCACGCAGGCGGGGTGCCGTCCCGGTGCGGCCGCCCGGCAGTCGGCGGTCAAGCCACCTCGCGGTCGCGTCCATCGTTCGGCGAATTGGCCACGGCGTGCCGGCCAAGGCCGCACGGCGGCTGCGGCGCATCAACCGGGCGAAACCCGCCGCGACGATAACGAGCCCAAGCAATGCCGCCGCTAGACCGAGGTCGTAGCGCAGATCGAGCGCGGCGAGCTGACCGCTTTGGTCGGCAACCCCGACAGCGGGCCGACCTTGCCGGAGACCGATTGCATCAACGACTGGACCTGTGCGTTGACCTGGCACAACGTGCGCGCCGGCGCCGCATCTTGTCGGACGACGAGGCCAGCGACGCCGATCGCAATACCGACGCCGATGGCGGGCATCGTCCAGCCAGCGCGAACACGCCGGGGATCGCTGATCGCAACAGCCATCAAGTTCCATATCGGCCGTTACCGTCTGCACCAAACACCCGGCCGACCGTGCGCGCGCATCCAGGCCACGCGGCACGATCCGACGACCACCGCGCGTTGTCGCTCAGCGCGAGCAGCAGGCGCGAGGGGTGTGTGGAGTTCCAGGGGCTATGTTCGACGCCCCATCCCGGGTATGGGTAACGTGGCCGGGGACCTCATCCCAGTACTGGCGGAAGTGGCGGCAGCGCCCGGTTTCCGCGTCGAGTTGCGCTATGAAGCAACCGATCAGCGTCGCTTGCTCGCCGGGTTTACTCATCGTCGTCCAGAACTCGCCGACCACGCAGTCGCCCTCGACGATCGGCAAGCCCATCCGAACCCCTGCGACGCCTGGGCAAGTTGCTCCCGCCGAATGTAGTCGAGGGTCTGCTCGCGGCCGACCACCGTCTCGTCGGTCGGGTGCTCGACGTACACGACGTCATCGGTGAACAGGTCAGCGAAGCCCTCGAAGTCCCACGCCTGCCACGTCCGCCCGTACCCCTTGACGAACGCGACCGCCTTCTCCCGGTCCATTAAGGTCCTCCATCCGATTCACGCACGGGCCCATGCCGCGCCACCGGCGATCGTCCCACAGCACAACCAGATCGGCCCGGCGAGCCGCACGCTCTCGCTCCCCGCGACAAGGAGCCGCGCGATGTGAGCAGCTACGGCAATCCTCGCTCTCCGAGCGCGATCGCCTTGGCAATCGTCTTCGCGGCGGACTGGATGGCGTTTCCGAGCTGATCCACCTGCTTGGCGAGCTCGCAGATCGCTGCGGCCGTCGCATCGTTGTCGTCAGGTATGGCCTCTCCGTCGTCGGACGACCGAGCGTAGCGCCATCCGCGCGGAACGCGTCCGCGCGTTGTTGGTTTGTGCGAGGGGGAGGACCGTCCCCGAGTAGCGACGGACCCCGCGGTGTGGTCAGCGTGGCTCGACCTCGGGTCCATCGAGCCGTAGAGTCGCTGCACGCGCACGCCGGGTGCGAGGGGTCGGGCTTCGGCCCAACCGCGCGACCTCACGTACCATCGGACGCGTGTCGGCAGTTCTGATCACCGGCGTGAGCCGCCGCCGCGGCATCGCTGCGGCCGTGGCCGACCGGTTGCGCAGCGGTGGGTGGAGCGCCGTTACGGCCGGATGGACTCCGTATGACACCAAGAACCACACCGGGAGCGATGAGCAGACGCAGACCGATTTCCAGTGCGACCTTGGCGATGCATCCGAGCCACCACGGCTGATCGAGGCCGCAGAGAAGAAGGCCGGGCCACTTTCCGCGTTGGTCATCGCCCACACGTACGACCCGGGGGGTGGCCTCTTCGAGATGACTCCAGAGCTGATCGACCGGCACATGGCCATCAATGTGCGCGGCTCACTTCTACTCATGCGAGGATTCGCCGAGCGGATCCGCGATTCCTCGAGGCCGGGCCGCGTCGTGATCTTCACGAGCGGGCCGCCGCAAAACGGCGCGATCGCCTACGCGGCCAGCAAGGGCGCGCTGGAATGGATCACCTACTCCGCCGCCACCGAGCTTGGCCCCCACGGCGTGACCGTGAATGCGATCAACCCCGGGCCCAACCAGACCGGGTGGATGACACCGGATGTCGAACAGGCGGCTGCGAAACGAACCCCATTGGGACGTGCTGGGCGCCCTACGGATGCTGCCGCGCTCGTGTCGTTCCTCCTCTCGGAGCACGCGGCCTTCATCAACGGCCAAGTGATCACCTCCGACGGCGGTCACCGAATCGCCGCAGGCTCCTGGCCCCGCTGAAGGCTCGGATCCACCCAGCCGAGCAAGGTCACCCGTCACGATCAAAGCAGGCGCGCACGTCGTCGGCTACGACACATCGCAATAGCCGAACAGCGCCTGCGACCGGTGCCAGGGACAGACTGCCGATTCCCAGGCAAGCAGCAACAAAGTCGAGGTGGGTCGTGTTGCTGGTACGCGCGACGAGCAGCCGCGCAGCCGCGCAACCGCCTGCCGGCTAATGCGTCGCGGCGAGCGGTAGCAGCCCGCTGCAGGCGAGCGTTGCTCGGCGGACCTCGGACAGGTGCGCGCGGATGTGGTAGCGTAGGCGGCGACCTTCATTCCGGAGCCGAGATCCGGGTAGCCGGGTAGCCCGTTCGCGCGCATGCAGTCCGAGAAGCGCAGCAGCGTGCGCGGCGAGACACGACCCACGAGCATCAGCGGCGCGCGCGGGTGGCTCAGCAGGCGAGCGCAGATGCCCATCGCCGTGTTCTCCTCTTGCGCCAGCGGGTCCTTCCGCGCCAGCGTGAGGAAGCCGTGACTGTTCGGGTCGGGGAAGTCGGGCACGCCGTGCGCTCTGACGCACCGTGCGGTTGCGAGCGCGAGGCGCGTCAACACAGCCCTGGCAGCGTTCTGCTCCGCGCTGGTACCACCCGTCGCACCATCACCGCCGCAGGCCGACAGCGCGAGCACACACGCTGCGAGCAGGACCGCGACAGACCAGAACCTATGCACTTGCGGCCCGCACCATACGCCCCTCACGGGTCGACAGCGGTCAACTCCTGCACAACACCCGCGACCCAGCGAACACGGAGCGCGCCCGGCAGGATTTGAACCTGCGACCTCTCGCTCCGGAGGCGAGCGCTCTATCCCCTGAGCTACGGGCGCTGATCGGGCGCGGCCGGTAGCGCGTCGCCCGCCGTGAGCATAGCCGGAGCGCTACGCTCGGCCGAGATGGAGTTCTCCGTGATGTTCGCCGGCACCGCCGGTTCGGTGCCGAGTGCACGCCGCGGGCTGCCTGCGCTGCTCGTGCGGCGCGGGGCGGAGCGGATCCTGATCGACTGCGGTGAGGGAACGCAGCGTCAACTGCTGCGTTCGGTCGGGTCGAGCGACCTGACCGACATCTTCATCACCCACCTGCACGTCGATCACTGGCTTGGGCTGCCCGGGCTGCTGCAGACCTTCAACCTGCGCGACCGCGAGCGCCCGCTCGCGGTTCATGGGCCGCCCGGGATCGCGGAGGTGATGCGTTCGATGAAGCGCGTGTACGGAAAGCTCTGCTTCGAGCTGGACGTCGTTGAGCTCGAGGCCGGCGAGTCCGTGCGGCGCGACACGCTCGAGATCGGTGCCGTCAACGTGCGCCACCGAGTGCTCGCCTACGGCTACGTGCTGGTCGAGGATCCGCGCCCCGGCCGCTTCGACGCCGAACTGGCGGCCTCGCTCGGTGTCACGCCGGGTCCGGACTTCGGTCGCCTGCAGCGCGGCGAGACGGTCGCCGGCGTGCGACCCGAGCAGGTGATCGGCGCCGAGCGCGAGGGCCGCAAGGTCGCCGTCTCCGGTGACACGGCACCGTGCGAGACGCTGGCGATCGCCGCCCACGGCGCCGACCTGTTGGTGCACGAGGCGACCTTCGGCGACGACGAGCGCGAGCGCGCGCGACTGACCGGCCATTCGACGGCCGCGCAGGCTGCGCAGATCGCCGCCGACGCGAACGTCAAGATGCTCGCCCTCACCCACATCTCCGCGCGCTATGGCGGCAGCGAGCTGCGCGAGGAGGCGCGGGAGGTGTTCGAGGCAACCGAGCTGCCGCGCGACTTCGACACGATCGAGATCCCGCTCGCCGACCGCGGCGTGCCGACCCTGACCCGCTTCGGCGAGCCGCCCAAAGCGGCGGCCTGACGCCCGCCGGCGGGGATGCGCGTTTGCCGCTCGTTGCGTGGCGGCGTTGGCGGCCATCGGGAGCCGCTGCTACATTCCCGGACAGGATCCTTTAACCCGGTCCCGTGAGGCCAGGAAGGACGTGGAGCAGTTGCAGGCAGCGGAGAAGGTCGTGCTCGACCGCGACGATGTCGCGCGCGCGATCGTTCGTATGGCGCACGAGATCGTCGAGCGCAACGCCGACCCCGCCTCGCCGCTCGCGATCGTCGGCATCCACCGCCGCGGCGTGCACCTCGCGGAACGGCTGCACGCGCACATCTGCGAACTGGTTGGCGGACCGGTCGCGCTCGGCTCGCTGGACATCTCCTTCCACCGCGACGACCTCGGCCGCCGGCCGCAGGCTCCGATTGTCCATGCGACGGCGATCGACTTCGCGCTAGACGGCGCGACCGTCGTCGTCGTCGATGACGTCCTCTTCACGGGGCGGACCGTGCGGGCGGCGATCGACGCGCTGTTCGAGTACGGGCGTCCGGCGCGGGTCCAGCTCGCGGCGCTGGTCGACCGCGGTCACCGGGAACTGCCGATCCGGCCGGACTACGTCGGCAAGAACCTGCCGACGTCCTTCAGCGAGCGGGTCAACGTGCGGATCGCGGAGCTCGATGGCACCGACCAGGTGACGATCAGCGCAGAATCGAACGGGGGGGTGGCGGTGTGAGGAACCTGGTCTCGATCGAGGATCTCGACCGTGGCGCGATCGAGCGGATCGTCGCGCTCGCGACGAACTTCGGGCAGGTCGCGGACCGCCCGATCAAGAAGCTGCCGTCACTGCGAGGCCGCCTCGTGATCAACCTCTTCTACGAGGCCTCGACGCGCACGCGGAGTTCCTTCGAGCTGGCCGCCAAGCGCCTCTCGGCCGACGTCCTGAACCTCGTCGCGAGCGGCTCGAGCGTCGAGAAGGGGGAGTCGCTGCGCGACACCGTGGCGACCCTGTCCGCCTATGGCCCGGACGCGATCGTGATCCGCTCGCCGCACGCGGGCGCGCCGGCGCTGGTGGCGGCCTGGACGCACGCGGCGGTCGTCAACGCCGGCGACGGCAAGCACCAGCACCCGACGCAGGCGCTGCTCGACTGCTACACGCTGAAGCAGCGGCTCGGCTCGCTCGATGGCTGCAAGATCTGGATCGTTGGCGACGTGGCGCACTCGCGGGTCGCCCGCTCGTGCATCCAGGCTTTCCGCCTGCTCGGTGCACAGGTGACCGTCGCCGGCCCGCCGACGCTCGTTCCCGACGAGTTCGCGCAGCTCGGCGCCACGGTCAGGCACTCGCTCGACGACCTCCGCGAAGCCGACGTGGTCTACGCGCTGCGGATGCAGCTCGAACGGATGGAGGACTCCCTCGTCCCGTCGCTGCGCGAGTACACGACGCACTTCCAGATCAACTCGCGGCGCCTCGGGGCACGTCAGCTGCTGATGCATCCCGGACCGGTCAACCGCGGGATCGAGCTGTCGGGCGAGGTGATCGACTCGCCGCAGGCGCTGATCACCAACCAGGTCGCCGCCGGCGTCGTAGTCCGCATGGCGGTCCTCTACGAGGTGCTCGCCGGAGCCCCGCCCGAGACCGATGCGCCCGACAGCCAGTCGCCCGCGCTCGAACCGCAGACCGCATGAGCGTGCTGGTCGCCGTACCGCGCCCGCCGGCCGAGCTGCTCTTGCGCGGCGCACATGTGCTCGACCCTGGCGCCGGGATCGACGGGGCGCACGACGTGCTTGTGCGCGACGGTGAGATCGCTGAGATCGGTGCGCCCGCGAGCCTGCAGGCGCCGGCGGGCGCGCAGGTCGTCGAGGCGGAGGGCAAGCACCTCTTTCCGGGGTTCGTCGATCCGCACGTTCACCTGCGCTCGCCGGGAGGCGAGCACAAGGAGGATCTCGAAACGGGTACGCGGGCCGCCGCGGCGGGCGGCTACTGCGCGGTGGTGGCGATGCCGAACACGGACCCGGTACTCGATCACCCGGCGCTTCTGCGTGGTCTGCTGATGGCGGCCGGCCGCGACGCCCGGATCCCGGTCGGCTTCATGGCCGCGATCTCGATCGGCCTCGCCGGAGAGCGGCTGACGGCGATGAGCGAACTGCGCGAGGCCGGCGCGGTCGGCTTCACCGACGACGGGAAGCCGGTGGTCAGCGCCGGGCTGCTGCGCCACGCGCTGCGCTACCAGCTGATGTGCGGCGGTGTGCTGGCGCTGCACGAGGAGGATCCCGCGCTGTCGGGCGCCGGGGTGATGCACGAGGGATCCGTGTCGGTCGAGCTGGGACTCGCCGGAATCCCCTCGATTTCCGAGTCGACGATGATCGCCCGCGACGCGCTGATCGCCGAGCACGAGCACGGCCGGGTTCATTTCCAGCACCTCTCGGCGCGCAGCTCGGTCGAGGCGCTCGCCGCCGCGCGCGCGCGGGGGGTCAGGGCGAGCGGCGAGGTCACGCCGCACCATCTGCTGCTGACCGACGAGCGGGTGCGGACGCTCGACACGAACTTCAAGATGAATCCGCCGCTGCGCACGGAGGATGACCGCACCGCCCTGGTCGACGCGCTGCGTGACGGCACGATCGAGTGCATCGCGACCGACCATGCGCCGCACGCGCGTGATGAGAAGGACGTTCCCTTCGAACAGGCCCCGATGGGCACCACCGGCTTGGAGGCCAGCTTCGCCGTGCTCCACACGGAGCTGGTCCTGCCCGGCGTGATCGGCCTGCAGCTGCTGCTCGAGCGGCTGACCGCCGGCGCGCGCCTGTTCGAGCTGGAGGTGCCGGCGATCGCCGTCGGGCGCAGCGCCAACCTCGCCCTGTTCGACCTGGAGGCGCGCTGGACGATCGGTGAAGCCGGCTACGAGAGCCGCTCGTCCAACTGCTGCTTCGCGGGCCGCGAGGTGCGCGGGCGCAACCTGCTGACGCTCGCCGACGGCGCCGTTGCCTACCGCGAACGCGCGTTTGCCCTGAGCGCCGCATGAGCTACGTGCTGCTCGAGGACGGCGCCCGCTTCGACGGGGAGCCCGTTGGCGCGCCCGCCGCGGTGACCGGGGAGGTCGTGTTCAACACCGCGATGTCGGGCTACCAGGAGTCGATGACCGATCCGTCCTACGCCCGCCAGCTGATCACCTTCACCTATCCGCACATCGGGAACTACGGCGTCAGCGCGCCGGCGATGGAGTCGGACCGGATCCATGCTCGCGGAGCGATCATGCGCGAGGCCCGCAACCATGCGGACCATGCGGGCGCGGAGCACGGTTGGCTCGACTGGCTGGCGGCGTCCGGCGTGCCCGCGATCACCGGTGTCGACACGCGCGCGCTCGTGCTGCACATCCGCGAGGCCGGCTCGATGCGCGGCGGCATCTTCCCCGCCGACTGCGATCAGCGCGAGGCCGCGGCGCTGATCGATGCCGAACCTTCGATGGTGGGCCTTGACCTCGCGCGCGAGGTGACGCCGCCGGCGCCGTTCGAGCTGGAGGCGACCGGCGGCGCGGCGGACGGGCCGACGATCGCCGTGATCGACACCGGCGTCAAGGCCTCGATCGTCGCTCATCTGCGCGCGCGCGGCGCGAACCTGCACATGTACCCCTGCTCCGTTGCCGCCGCCACGGTGCTCGAACGCGCCCCGGACGCCGTGATGCTGGTCAACGGCCCCGGCGACCCTGCGGCGCTCGACCACGTCGTCGCCAGCGTGCGCCAGCTGGTGGGGGTGCTGCCGATCTTCGGGATCTGCCTCGGGCACCAGCTGCTCTGCCGCGCCGTAGGTCTCGACACCTACAAGCTGCGCTTCGGCCATCGCGGTGCAAACCACCCGGTCAAGGACCTCGAGACCGGCCGGATCGAGATCACGAGCCAGAACCACGGTTTCGCCGTGCTCGGCCCCGGTGGCGAGCGCACGCTCGAAGGCGACCGTCCGATGCGCTGGGAAACCGCGTACGGCCCGGCCGAGCTGACACATCTGAACCTCTACGACCGCACCGTCGAGGGCCTGCGCCTGCCGCAGGCCCGTGCCAGCACCGTGCAGTACCACCCGGAGGCGGGCCCCGGACCGCACGACGCGCTGCACCTCTTCGACCGTTTCCTCGCGGAGATCCGCGGCTGATGGGGCGCCGCGAGGACATCCGCCGGATCATGATCCTCGGCTCCGGCCCGATCGTCATTGGCCAGGCCGCGGAGTTCGACTACTCCGGTGCACAGGCCTGCAAGGTGCTCGCCGAGGAGGGCTACGAGGTGATCCTCGTCAACTCGAACCCGGCGACGATCATGACCGACCCCGAGTTCGCTGCCGTGACCTACGTCGAGCCCCTGCTGCCCGGTCCAGTCGCACAGATCATCGAGCGCGAGCGCCCCGACGCCCTGCTGCCGACGCTTGGCGGGCAGACCGCGCTCAACCTCGCCAAGGCGCTGCACGAGGACGGCACGCTGGAGCGTCACGGCGTCGAGCTGATCGGCGCCGACTACGACGCGATCCGCCGCGCGGAGGATCGCGACCTGTTCCGCGACACGATGCTCGCCGCCGGCCTGCGCGTGCCGCGCAGCGCGATCGCCACGAGCGTCGATGAGGCGCTCGGCGCGCTGGCCGACCTCGGCCTGCCGGCGATCGTGCGCCCGGCCTTCACGCTCGGCGGGCAGGGGGGAGGGATCGCGCGCACGCGCCAGGAGTACGAACCGATCGTCGCCGGCGGGATCGCCGCCTCGCCGATCGGGCAGGTCCTGGTCGAGGAGTCGGTGCTCGGTTGGGGCGAGTTCGAGCTGGAGGTGATGCGCGATCACAACGACAACGTCGTGATCGTCTGCTCGATCGAGAACGTCGACCCGATGGGCGTCCACACCGGCGACTCGGTGACCGTCGCGCCGCAGCAGAGCCTCAGCGACGAGACCTACCAACGGCTGCGTGACCAGGCGATCGCCGTGATCCGCGCGGTAGGCGTCGAGACCGGCGGCGCCAACGTGCAGTTCGCGGTCGAGCCGCACAGCGGCGAGATCGTGGTGATCGAGATGAACCCGCGGGTCTCGCGCTCCTCGGCACTGGCCTCGAAGGCGACCGGCTTTCCGATCGCCAAGATCGCGGCGCGCCTCGCGGTCGGCTACGCGCTCGAGGAGATCGCCAACGACATCACGCGCGCCACGCCGGCCAGCTTCGAGCCGACGATCGACTACGTGGTCGTCAAGTGGCCGCGCTTCGCTTTCGAGAAGTTCCACGGCGTCGACGCCGGCCTGACCACGCACATGAAGTCGGTCGGCGAGGCGATGGCGATCGGCCGCACCTTTGGCCAGGCATTCATGAAAGCGATGCGCTCACGCGAGCTGGATGTCGAGCCGAACGTCGACGCCCCGCTCGAGGAGCTGCTGGATCGCGTCTCGCAGCCCGGCGCGAGTCGCTACGACGAGCTGCTCGAGGCGCTCCGGCGCGGCGCGACGATCGAGCAGCTGAGTGAACGTACAGCGATCGATCCGTGGTTCCTGCACGAGTTCGCGGCGCTCGCAGCCGACGCGGAGGCCCCCTTTCGGGGGGTCCGCAGCTTCAAGTCGGTCGACACCTGCGCCGCCGAGTTCGCGGCGAGCACGCCCTACTACTACTCCGCCTGGGAGCGCGCGGGAGCCGACGGCAAGCCCCGGCACGAGGTGACGCGCGGCACGCGTCCGAGCGTCGTGATCCTCGGCTCCGGCCCCAACCGGATCGGCCAGGGGATCGAGTTCGACTACTGCTGCGTGCACGCGGCGATGACGGTCCGCGAGCTCGGCCGCGACGCGGTGATGATCAACTGCAACCCGGAGACCGTCTCGACCGACTACGACACCTCCGACCGGCTGTACTTCGAGCCGCTGACGCTCGACGACGTGCTCGCCGTGATCGAGCTGGAGGCGCCGGAGGGCGTGATCGTCCAGTTTGGCGGGCAGACGCCGCTGCGCCTGGCGGCCGGGCTCGAGCGCGCCGGCGTTCGCCTGCTCGGGACCAGCGTCGACGCGATCGACACCGCCGAGGACCGCGGTCGCTTCGGCGAGCTGCTCGCGCGGCTCGGCTATCAGGCGCCGCCGTACGCGACCGCCAACACCGTCGATCAGGCCCTCGCCGCGGGCGCCGAGGTCGGCTTCCCCCTGCTGGTGCGCCCGAGCTACGTGCTGGGCGGACGCGCGATGGAGATCGTCTACTCGCACGAGGACCTCGCCGGCTACCTCGAGCGGGCGCACGCCGGCGCGGACGGCCGCGCGATCTTCCTCGACCACTTCCTCGAGAACGCGATCGAGGTCGACGTCGACGCGCTCTGCGACGGCAGCGAGGTCGCGATCGGCGGGATCATGCAGCACGTCGAGGAGGCCGGCATCCACTCCGGCGATTCCGCCTGCGTGCTGCCGCCGCACTCGCTGGGCGAGGAGATGCTCGAGCGGATCCGCGAACAGACGCGGGGCATCGCGCTCGGGCTGGGTGTGGTCGGGCTGCTGAACGTGCAGTTCGCGGTGGTCTCCGCCGGCGCCCGCCCCGGCGCCGAGCTCTACGTGATCGAGGCCAACCCTCGCGCCTCGCGGACCGTCCCGTTCGTCTCCAAGGCGGTCGGCGTCCCGCTCGCCAAGCTGGCATGCCGGCTGATGCTCGGCGAGTCGATCGCCTCGCTGCGTCTGCCGGGCGACCTGATGCGCAGCGGCTACGTCGCGGTCAAGGAGGCGGTGCTGCCGTTCAACCGCTTCTTTGGCGCCGACTCGCTGCTCGGGCCGGAGATGCGCTCGACCGGCGAGGTGATGGGGATCGCGACGGACTTCCCGACGGCCTTCGCCAAGGCCGAGGCCGCCGCCGGATCGGCGCTGCCCGACGGTGGCACGGTGTTCATCACCGTGACCGACAGCGACAAGGCGGCCGGCGCGGGTCTCGCCGCGCAGCTGCACGATCTCGGCTTTCGGATCGTCGCGACGGCCGGCACCGCGCAGGCGATCGAGCGGATGGGGATCCCGGTGCGGACGCTGCGCAAGGTCGCCGACGGTTCACCGCACGTCGTCGACGCGATCTCGGGCGGCGAGGTGGACCTCGTGATCAACACGCCGACCGGCTCCGGTGCGCGATCGGACGGCTGGGAGATCCGGCGCGCCGCGGTCGCGCGGGGAATCCCCTGCATCACCACGCTCTCCGGCGGGCAGGCCGCCGCCCGGGCGATCCGGGCGGCACGCGCCGGCGTGGCGGCGGTGACCTCACTGCAGGAGTGGCACTCGCGATGAGCGCTCCCTTCGGCCGCCGTCGCCTCGAGTTGCGCACGAGGCGCGAGCTGGGTCCCTATGTCGTGCTCGGGGCGATCGACGAACTCGCGCGTGCCGAACCCGGCCAGTTCTACATGCTGGCGACGGCGGAGCGCTGGGGTGGGGGCGACGGCGAGCGCCCCTACCTCGCACGGGCGCTGTCGGTGATGCGGACCGGGGAGGACGGCCACGTCGAGTTTCTGCTCGAGGACGTCGGTCCCGGCACGCGGCGGCTGTGCGAGGCTCGGGTCGGCGAGGACCTCCTGATCGTTGGCCCGCTCGGACACGGCTTCAGCGCCCCGGCGACGCCCCCGCTGCTGGTCGGCGGCGGGATCGGGATCGCGCCGCTCGTGGCGGTCCAGGAGACCTGGGGGGGACACGCGCTGCTCGGTTTCCGAGACGCGGCCCACGCGCACGGCGGCGCGCAGCTCTTCACGGAGCCGCTCATCGCCACCGACGACGGGTCGAGCGGCCATCACGGTCGCGTCACGGACCTGTTGGAGGTCGAACTGGCGAGCGGCCTTCGTTCCATCTACGCCTGCGGACCGCCGGCCATGCTGAGCGAGGTCAGAGCCGTGGCTGCGACGCACGGAGTCGCGTCGCAGCTGGCTCTGGAGGCGCCGATGGCGTGCGGCTTCGGCGCCTGTTACGGCTGTGTCGTCGCGACGCTCGACGGCTACCGGCGGGTCTGCGTCGACGGCCCGGTGTTCGAGGGGGCGGTGCTCGCGTGATCGAGTTCTGCGGCCTGCGCCTTCGACATCGGGTGATCAACGCCTCCGGCTGCTTCGACGTGCTCGCGGCCGAGCGCGTGTTCGGCGAGCAGCTGTTCGCGCAGTTCCCGTTCGCCGCCTACGTCTCGAAGACGATCACGCTGAGCGCTCGCGACGGCAACCCGCCGCCGCGGCTGTGGGAGTCGGCGGCCGGGCTGATCAACTCGATCGGCCTGCCGAACCGTGGGCTCGCGGCCTACCTCGACGGTGACCTGCCGGCGCTCGCAGCGCTGCCCGTGCCGCTGATCACCAACGTGATGGGCGCGACGCCCGGCGAGGTCGGCGAGCTGGTCGCCGCGCTCGAGGACCGGCCGGCGGTGGCGGCGATCGAGCTGAACGTCTCCTGCCCGAACGTCACGACCGGCCTGGACATCGGCGCCGATCCCGGCGAGTTGGAGGCGCTGCTGCGCCACGTTCGCCCGCTCAGCTCGAAGCCGCTGATCGTCAAGCTCACGCCCAACACGGCGGATGTCGCGGCGTGCGCGGCGGCTGCGCAGGCCGGCGGCGCCGACGCCGTGTCGCTGATCAACACGCTGCGTGCCCTGGCGCTCGCCCCGGACGGCTCGGGTGCCTGGCTCGGCGGCGGCAGCGGCGGCCTCTCGGGGCCCGCGATCCGAACCGTCGCGCTCGCCGCGGTGTCACTGGTCGCCCGGCGCGTCACGATCCCAATCGTCGGTATGGGCGGGGTCGCGAGCGGTCGTGACGCACACGAGCTGCTCGATGCCGGTGCCACGCTGGTCGCCGTCGGCACCGAATGCTTCCGCGATCCGGCCGCCGCGACGCGGATCGCGCGCGAACTCGAAGGCGGTTTCACGCAAATTGCGGGATGATCTGCGGATAAACACGTGCGGTTGACCAAAAACGCCTGCAAAGCGACCGAAATAGCTCAAGTGAGCTGAAGGCGGCTCGACCTCTAGTGGAGGTTTAGGTGAATTCCGCCGGCAGCGCTTGCATGGCGGGCCTCAGGCGATAGACTCGCCGCCCATGTCGCTTGGTCAGCAGACGCTCCAGAAGGGCCCCGCCACACCAGAGCGCTCTTTTAACCAGCGGATGGATGCGCTGGCCCGCGCGAACGAGATTCGCTCGCAGCGCGCGCAGCTGAAACGCGACCTGAAGGCCGGCCGCCACTCGATCCAGCAGCTGCTGCTGGACCCGCCGGAGTTCCTCGAGACCGCGAAGGTCTTCGACATGCTGCTGGCGGTCCCGAAGTACGGGCGCGTGAAGGTGAACAAGATCCTCACGCACTGCCGCATCTCGCCGAGCAAGACGATCGGCGGGCTCTCCGAGCGCCAGCGTGCCGAGCTGGTCTCGATGCTGCACCGCTGATCTCGCGCTCCCGAGCGCTCCGGGCGGCGCCGTAAGCTTCGCGCTCGCCCATGGACGGTGTATTCGTGATCACAGGACCGTCGGGGGTTGGCAAGGGCACGCTGATTGCGGCGCTGCGTGAGCGCCACCCCGAGCTCGAGCTTTCGGTATCGGCGACGACGCGCCGGCCACGGCCCGGCGAGGAGGACGGGGTCGCGTACCACTTCCTGACCGAGGAGGACTTCGATCGTCGCCTCGCGCGCGGCGAGTTCGTCGAGCACGCGAGCTACGCTGGGCATCGCTACGGCACGCTGCGCGCCGAGCTCGACCGCCGCAGCCGCGGCGGCGCGCCCGTGGTGCTGGAGATCGAGCTGCAGGGGGCGCGCCAGATCCGCGCCGCGATGCCGGATGCCGTGGCGATCTTCATCGCGCCGCCGTCGCTCGAGCAGCTGCGCGAACGGCTCGCCGGGCGCGGCGCCGAGGATCCCGCGACGGTGGCGCGGCGCCTGGCGATCGCCGAGACGGAGTTGGCCGCGCGCGAGGAGTTTCGCTTCGTCGTCGTCAACGACGAGCTCGAAAGGGCCGCCGACGAACTGGAGGCGATCTACCTGCAGTACACTCGTTGAGTGATCTCTCCCCGCATCGACAAGCTGCTCGAGCACGTCGACTCCAATTACGCAAGCGTGATCGTCGCCGCCAAGCGCGCGCGTCAGATCAACTCCTACTACCAGAACCTCGGGGAGGGGAGCTTCGACGAGTTCCCGCCGCCGATGGTCGAGACCGGCTCCAAGAACTACCTCACGATCGCGCTCGAGGAAGTCGCCGCCGGCAAGCTGAAGTACCACTACCGGTAGGGCCGGGGCGCTGATGGCGCGGCTGCTGCTCGGGGTGAGCGGTGGGATCGCCGCCTACAAGGCGCTCGAGCTGGTGCGCCTGGCGACCGCCGAGGGTCACGCGGTGCGGGTTATCCAGACGCGCAGCGCGCAGCGCTTCGTCGGCGCCGCCTCGTTCGCGGCGCTGAGCGGCGCGCCGGTGCTGACCGACGAGTTCGAGCGCGACCCGCTGCGCGGGGCGTTCCCCGGCGACCCGCTGCCGGATCACGATCCCGCCGGCCACCTCGGGGTGACCGCCGCCGCCGACATCTTTCTGATCGCCCCGGCTTCGGCCAACACGATCGCCAAGCTCGCTCACGGCCATGCCGACAACCTGCTGGCGACCGCCGCGCTCGGCGCCGCCTGCCCACTGATCGTCGCCCCGGCGATGAACGACCGCATGTGGGCCAACCCCGCCACGGCGGCCAACATCGCGCTGCTGCGCGAACGCGGGATCGAGGTGCTGACGCCCGGCACCGGCCGCCTGGCCACCGCCGGCGAGTGGGGTCAGGGACGCCTGCCCGAGCCCGCCGAACTGCTCGCCGCCGTCGACGCGAGGCTCACCGGCGGGCCCTGGAGCGGCCTGCGGACGCTCGTCACCGCCGGCGGCACGCGCGAGCCGATCGACGCGGTGCGCTACGTCGGAAACCGCTCGTCGGGCCGCATGGGGTTCGCACTCGCCGGCGCCGCCGCCGCCCGCGGGTCGGACGTCGTCGTGGTAGCCGCGAACGTCTCGCTGCCGCGCGCGCCGGGCATTCGCTACGTCGACGTGAGCACCGCCGCGGAGCTGGCCACGGCCTGCGACGCCGAGTTCGCGGCAGCCGACGTGCTCGTGATGTGCGCGGCCGTCGCGGACTTCCGTCCCACCCGGGCGGTGGCGGGGAAGATCGCGAAGGCCGACGCCCAGGTGCTGGAGCTGCAACTGGAGGCGACCGACGACGTGCTCGCCACGCTCTCGGCGCGCCGGCGTGCGGGCCAGACGCTGGTCGGCTTCGCCGCCGAGCACGGCGCCGGCGGGCTCGACCGCGCCCGCGACAAACTCGCTCGCAAGCAGCTCGACGCGATCGTCTGCAACGACGTGTCGCAGCCGGGGATCGGCTTCGACGCCGAGCGCAACGCGGTCACGATCGTCACCGCCGGCGGCGAGCGCGAGGTCGGACCGGCGCCGAAACGGGCGATCGCGGAGGCGGTGCTCGACGCCATCGAGGCGCTGCGGGGCTGACCGCCGGCCGGCCGTTTTTTGCCTCGCGCTGAGAGTGCTATTCTCGGTGATGCCGCCCGGGGAAGGGACGCGGACGGTGCACCGAAGTGGGCGCTCGCCCGCTTTTTTTTCGCCATGGAACAGCTACAAGCAGACATTGAGCAGCGCCTCGCGGCCACCGAGCCCGAGGTCGAGGTGCTGCTCGTGGAGCGCTCAGGCGAAACCCTGCGGATCTTCATCGACCATCCTGGCGGCGTCACGCTGGCGCTCTGCGAGCGCGTCACGCATGCGCTCGGGGACCTGCGTGAGAGCTACGCGCTCGAGGTCTCCTCACCGGGTCCGAAGCGACCGCTGACCAAGCCCGAGCACTTCCAGCGCTTCGTCGGTCGACGCGCGCGCGTGCGCACCGCCGCGGCCGCCGGCGTGCAGGAGCCCGGCAGCGTGGTCGGTGAGCTGATCGCGGCGACCGCGCAGGAGGTCACCCTGGCCGCACCGGAGGGGATCGTCGCGATCCCCTACGCCGCGATCAAGCGCTCCCATCTGGTGGAGGAGTAGGCACATGTCACGCGAGATCCTCGATGCGATGAACGCGCTCGCGCGCGAGAAGGGCATCGAGCCCGAGAAGCTGATGATCGCGCTCGAGGACGCGCTGCTGTCGGCGTACAAGAAGCAGCCCGGCTCGGCCAAGTACGCGCGCGTCGAGAT
>CAWHDS010000028.1:0-18009 GCA_963828135.1 uncultured Solirubrobacterales bacterium | reverse complement strand
CGCCGATCGAAAGCAATTCTTCGTGGGCAACATTGTCAATTTTCCCGCGAGTGAACATGGCTTTCGCGATGCGCCCGTAACCGTACAGACCGATCACGCCCGTGACCCGGCCACCTATCGCCACCAAAACGTAGTGCCTACCCTCGATCAGGCTGCGCCCAACGAAATACCTTCCGTAAAATCCAGCCAAGGGCGGAATCCCGGCCAGTGACAGCAGAAAGATCAGCATCAGAATCGCCAGCTTAGGCGTCCTGAAGAAGGCTCCCGCTGCATTGTCGCCGCTCCCGCCTTGCCGCCCCTGCAAAGTCGCAAACCCGAATGCGCCCGCTGTCATGAAGACATAAGCCAGCAAATACAGCAATATTCCCTTGAAGCCATCGAAAAACGCAGGCGCCGGGTAGTCCGCCCACGCTAGCCCAATAAGGCCAAGCAGCATGACTCCCACATGGACCAGCGAAGAATACGCCAGCACAGACTTCAGACTTGTCTGCCTCAGGACAACAACCGTCCCGCCTGCCATCAACACTACGGCGATGCCAATCAGGACGGGCGTGTACACCCCTCGCATCGCATACAGTCCCCACAGAAAGATTCGCAGCGCCATTACCCAGCAAGCGGCTGGTGTCGTGACGCACAAAAATGTCATCGAGCTCGGTCGTCGACGGGATGATGTTCTGGGCGGCGTACTGCATGATCAGTCGCCCGGTGACCGTTTCGCCGGTGAACGCAATCTTCGAGATGCGCTTGCTCGTCGCGAGCGCCTTTCCGATCTCGCCACCGGGTCCGTTGACGATGTTCAGCACGCCCGGCGGCACGATGTCGCCGATCACTTCAGCCAGCTTCAGGATCGACCACGGCGTGGGGCTCGCCGGCTTGAGCACCGTGCAGTTGCCGGCCGCGAGCGCCGGCGCGATCTTCCACGCAGCCATCAGCAACGGGAAGTTGAACGGGATGATCTGCCCGACGACCCCGAGCGGCTCACGGAAGTGGTAGGCGACAGTGTGCTTGTCGATCTCGGAGATCACGCCCTCCTCGGCGCGGATCACATCCGCGAAATAACGGAAGTGGTCAACGGCGAGCGGAACGTCGGCAGCGAGCGTCTCACGCACCGGCTTGCCGTTGTCGTAGCTCTCCGCGACCGCGAGCATCTCGAGGTTCTCCTCGATCGCGTCCGCGACCTTGTTGAGAACCGCTGAGCGCTCCGTCGTGGAGCGATCACCCCACGCGTCCTTGGCGGCGTGGGCGGCGTCGAGCGCCGCCTCGATGTCGGCCGGCGCCGAGTTCGCGACCGCGGTGAACGGACGGCCCGTCCGCGGCGTCAGGTTATCGCGGTAGTCGCCGGTGGTGGGTGGCACCCACGCACCGCCGATGAAATTGTCGTACCTCGGCAGCAGATCGACCGGGCTTCCCGGGTCTCCCGGAACCGCATAGGCCGCCGACTTCACAGCAGTTGCCATCACATTCCCCTCCTCTAGGGTTGCGGTAGCGCGAGCAAACCACGGCGCCCAGGGCGTGCAATCGGGGAAACGCTGCACATATCTGCACGGACGCTGCAAGCAGCGTCGCGCGCGCCGGTGGGGCGCTCGGGGACAACCCCTACGAGCCCGCGCCGCCGTCGGGCGGGTCGGACTCCGCGCTCACTGAGCCGATTGCGAACGCTCCGACGCTAGCCGACCCCCTCCAGCCGTTCGCGCAGCGCGCCGAGGAAGTGGGCGGCGTAGGCGCCGTCGAGGGCGCGGTGGTCCCAGGAGAGGCCGAGCACGCAGACCGGGCGGATCGCGATCGTTTCGGCGCCGCCCTCGGTCACGACGACGGGGCGCCGCACGATCGCCTCGACGTCGAGGATCGCGACCTGGGGCTGGTTGAGCACGGGTGTCGCCATGAAGGTGCCGAACTGGCCGGGGTTGGTGATCGTGAAGGTGCCGTCGCGAACGTCGTCCGCCGACAGCGAACCGGCGCGGGCGCGCGCGGCGAGGTCGGCGATCGCCGCGGCGAGCCCCTCCACGTCGAGCGTCTGCGCGGCGCGGATGACCGGCACTATCAGCCCGTCGGCGCCGAGCGAGACGGCGATGCCGAGGTTCACCTCACGGTGGACCGTGTAGGCGTCGCCGTCGAGCCAGGCGTTCAGCTCGCCGAACTCGGCGAGCGTCGCGACGGTCGCGGCGGCGACGATCGGCAGCGCGGTGACGCCGAGCGCGCGCCGGCGCGCCTCGACGGCGGAGAAGTCCACCTCGATCCACGAGGTGACGGTCGCCGCCTCGCGCAGCGAGCGCTTGACGTGCTCACCGATCGTCTGGCGCATGCGCGAGAGCCGCCCGGCCGCCGGCGGCACATAGAGGGTGGTCTCGGCCGCTTTCGCCGCGGCGAGCACATCCTCGCGGCGCACACGCCCGCCGCGCCCGCTGCCCAGAACCGTCTCGAGCGCCACGCCAAGCTCCGCGGCGAGGCGCACCACGACCGGCGAATGGCGATCCGCCCCGCCGCGGCCCGACGCCGGCGCGGCCGCCTCGCCCTCGCCGCCCGCGGCGACCGCCCCCGGGGAGGGAGCCCGAAGGGCGGACTCCTCCTCCATCGTCGCGATCACGGTGCCCGCGTCGACCGTCGTCCCCACCTCGATCAGCAGCTCGGCGATCCGTCCGGCCGCGGGGGAGGGAATCTCGGTGTCGACCTTGTCGCTCGAGACGTCGCAGATCGCCTCGTCGCGCGCGACCAGGTCACCGGGCGCCTTGCGCCACGCCACGAGCGTCCCCTCGGTGACGGTGATGCCGAGCTGCGGCATCACGATCTCGAGCAGGCGCTCGCCGGCGCTCTCAGTAGGCGAGGAGCTCACGGCAGGCGTCCCGGATCCGCTCGACGCCGGGCAGCGCGGCGCGCTCGAGCGACGGCGCGAAGGGGATCGGCGCGTCGGGCGTGGCGACCCGGACGACCGGGCCGTCGAGGTCGCCGTAGCCGTACTGGGCGATCAGCGACGCGACCTGCGCGCCCGCGGCGCAGGTGTAGTTGGCCTCGTCGACGACCACCACCTTGGCGCAGTCGCGCACGGCGTCGAGGATCGCGCGCTCGTCGAGCGGGACGAGCGTGCGCAGGTCGAGCACGCGCACGCTCGCCTCGTCGATCTGCTCGGCGGCTGCGAGCGCCGCGTGCACCATCGCGCCGTAGGCGATCACGACCATGTCGTCGCCGTCGCGCACCGTGTTGGCGCTCTGCGGCGTCGTGTAGGCGCCCGGCGGCACCTCGCCGCGCACGCGCCGGTAGAGGTACTTGTGCTCGAGGAAGATGACCGGGTTCGGATCGGCGATCGCGGCGAGCAGCAGCCCCTTCGCGTCGTGCGCGCTGGAGGGGGCGAAGACCTTCAGCCCCGGCGCGTGCATGAACCAGGCCTCGGGGTTCTGCGAGTGGTAGGGGCCCCCGGACACGCCGCCGCCGCACGGCAGGCGCACGACGATCGGGGCCGCGAGCCCGGCGCGCCAGTGCAGCTTGCCGGCGACGTTGACGAGCTGGTCGAAGGCGCAGGCGACGAAATCGGCGAACTGCATCTCGCAGACCGGGCGCATGCCGACGATCGCCGCGCCGACGGCGCCGCCGATGATCGCCTCCTCGGCGATCGGCGTGTCGATCACGCGGTCGGCGCCGAACTCCTGCTGCAGGCCGGCCGTCACCTTGAAGGCGCCGCCGAAGGCGCCGATGTCCTCGCCGAGCAGCAGCACGCGGTCGTCGTCCGCCAGCGCCACGCGCAGCGCGTCGGAGATCGCCTCGAGATAGGTCAGCTCGCTCACGTGCCCGCGAAGCCGCTCCAGGGCGCGGCGCCGCGGCCCACGACGCTCGGTTCGCCCTCGCAGAAGACGCCCTCGAGCCCGCGGGCGGGCGGCGGCTCCGCCATCGCCAGCGCCTCGTCGGTCGCGAGGTCGACCTCGGCGCGAACCTCGGCGTCGATCGCCGCGACATCCACGCCGAGCGTGCGCAGCCGCTCGCGCTGGCGCTCCAGCGGGTCGCGCGCCGCCCACTGCTCGAACAGCTCCGGCGGCACGTAGGAGGCGTCATCGTGCGCGCCGTGGCCGTGCATGCGCATCGTCTGCGCGGCGATCAGCGTCGGGCCGCCGCCGGCGAGCGCGCGCTCGCGCGCCTGCCGCGTCGCGTCGAACACCGCCTCGACGTCGTTGCCGTCGACGGAAGCGGCGGCGATCCCGTAGACCGCGGCCCGCTCGAGCGGGTCGACGACGAACTGGCGCGAGCTGGGGGTCGAGTAGGCGTAGCCGTTTTGCTCGAGCACGAAGATAGCCGGCACCTGCCAGAGCCCGGCGAGGTTCATCGCCTCGTGCCAGTCGCCGACCGAGGTCGCGCCGTCGCCGAAGAGCGAGAGCGCGCAGCGCTGCTCGCCGCGCAGCTTGAACGCCCACGCCATGCCGACCGCCACGACCATCATGTCGGGCAGCATCGAGACCATGCCGACGACGCCGCGCGTCGCGTCGCCGAGATGCACGTTGCCGTCGCGACCGCGCCCGACGCCGCCCGCGCGGCCCAGGTAGTGGCCGAGGATCGCGGCCGGCGGGGTGCCCTTGACGAGGTGCGCGCCGAGGTCGCGGATCAGCGGGCAGACCGGGTCGTCGGGGCCGAGCGCGAAGGTCGCGCCGACCGCGGTCGCCTCCTGGCCGCGGCCGTCGTAGAAGGAGCCGGCGACCTTGCCCTGCTTGTAGAGGCTGAGGCCGCGCTCCTCGATCGCCCGCGTCGTGGCCATCAGGCGCAGCAGCTCGACGCGATCCTCGAGCGTCAGGTGACCGTCATGCTCGGCGCCCGCCCCGGCGGCGGGGTGTCCCCCCTGCTCCCCCACTGCGGCGTCGGCGCTGCGGGTGTCAACGGTGCTCAGAGCGCTCTGACCTCGTCAAGTCGCGGATCGATCGGTCAGCGGGGATCCTACCGGCCCGGGAAACGGCCCGGTTGCGGTGCCTTCGGCCCGCGGGCAGGGCCGCGCTCGGGCCGCGGGCGAGCTGCAGGCACGCCGCGGGCCGGCCCCCTCAGGCCAGCGCCGGCGAATCCTCACGCACGGCGGGCGCGTCGCCGCCGCGCTCGTAGCGGCGCAGGATGCGGTACAGCGTCGAGCGCTCGGCGGCGGGGCGCCCGGCGGCGTGGGCGGCGCCGACCAGCTGCGCCGGCTCGAGCCTGACCCCGTGGTAGGAGCCCGCCATGCGGCTGATCGACTCCTCCATCAGCGTGCCGCCGAGATCGTTGACACCCCAGCGCAGCGACTCGGTGGCGGCGTCGAGCCCCATCTTCACCCACGAGCTCTGCAGGTTGACGATCGAGCGGCCCAGCGCGAGGCGGAAGACGGCGGTGTGCTTGAGCTTCTCCGCGGTCGAGATCTCCTCGACGCCGTGGGTGCGGCCGAGCAGCGTCTGGTAGGGGATGAACGAGAGCGGCACGAACTCGGTGAAGCCGCCGGTGCGCTCCGCCACGCCGCGCACGACCCGCATGTGCTCGGCCAGCTCCCACGGCTCCTCGATGTGCCCGAACATCACGGTCGCCGTCGAGCGCAGGCCGGCGGCGTGCGAGGCCTCGATGATCTCGACCCAGCGCGCGACCGGCAGCTTGTTCGGCGAGATCCGCTCGCGCACGCCGTCGTGGAGCACCTCGGCGGCGGTGCCCGGCGTCGAGTCGAGCCCCGCCTCGCGCAGTCGCGCGAAGACCTCGGCCGGCGAGAGCCCCGAGATGTCGCAGCAGTGCGCGATCTCCATCGGCGAATAGGCGTGCAGGTGCAGCTGCGGCGCGGCCTCCTTGACCACGCGCAGCCACCGCTCGTAGTCCTCGAGCGTCCAGTCGGGGTGGATCCCGGACTGCATGCAGATCTCGGTCGCGCCGAACTCGACCGCCTCGGCGACCTTCGCCTCGAGCGCCGCGCGGTCGTACTGGTAGGCGTCGGGCGAGCGCTTGCCCTGCCCGAAGCCGCAGAACGCGCAGCCCACGATGCAGATGTTCGAGACGTTGATGTTGCGGCAGACGACGAAGGTCACGGTCTCCCCGGCCAGCTCCGCGCGCAGCTCGTCGGCGGCGACTCGGATCTCCTCGATCGCCTGCGGGCGGGTCTCCGCGAACAGCGCGGTCAGCTCCTCCTCGCCGAGCGCCACGCCGTCGCGCCCCTTCGCGATCGCGCCCGCCACCAGGTCGCGGCGGATCAGCCGCTCGCTGCGCCGCCCCGATCCGCGCCGCGGGATGAACGACCAGTAGCGGGAGGTGATCACGTCGAGGACGCTTTGCGAAACCCATTCGGGGTCGATGTAGCGGCCGTACACGCAGAGGCGCTCGGTCAGCGCGACGCCGTCGCGCGCGAGGCGGCGGCGAACCTGCAGCGGCGAGGGGAACGGGTGCTCGGGGGAGATGTGATCGCCGTTGGCGGAGAGCCCGCCGAGGTCGCTCGCGCCGGCGGCGACCAGCGCCGGCCAGGCATCCGAGAGGTTCGGCGGCACCTGGATGCCGACATCGGGCAGCAGCTCGCGGGCGTGGGCGACGAGCTCGCACACCTCGTCGATCCCCACCTCGCAGGCCCACTGTGGCAGCGGCGCCGTCGGGTGACGGCCGAGCCCGGTGCGCCAGTACTCCGCCGCGGCGGCGGTCGCGACGTCGGCGGGCTCCTCGCCGTAGTAGCGCCGGTGGGGCACGAAGTTCTGCAGGATCAGCTCCTGGATGTGGCCGTAGCGGCGGTGGCACTCCGCGAGCGCCGCAAGCGCCTCGAGGCGATCGGTCGGCGTCTCGCCGATGCCGATCAGGATGCCGCTCGTGAACGGGATCCGCAGCTCTCCCGCGGCGGCGATCGTCGCCAGCCGCAGCGCCGGGTCCTTCGTCGGCGACGCCTGGTGGGCGACGAGGTCGCCGCGCAGCGACTCGAGCATCAGCCCCTGCGACGCCGTCACCTCGCGCAGCCGCGCAAGCTCCCCGCGCGTCAGCGCGCCGAGGTTCGTGTGCGGCAAAAGCCCGCGCGAAAGCGCCTCACGGCAGCACCAGCTCACGTAGTCGACGAAATCCGCGAAGCCGAGCGCGTCGAGGCGCTCGCGCACCCCCGGGTGGCGCGCGGGGTCGTCGCCGGTCAGGATCAGCAGCTCCTTGACGTTGCGGCGCGCCGCGTGGTCGAGCAGCGCCCGCACCTCGTCGGGCTCGTGCAGGTGCGGCTGGTGGGTCGCGAAGGCGCAGTACTTGCAGTGCGAGACACAGGTCCGCGACAGCGACAGCGTCAGGTTGCGCGAGAAGGTGACCCTCCGGCGCGTGACTGCGTCCACGGGGCTCACGTGACCGCCAAGCATAGAGATCGCGGACCGGCGCGCTCGCGGCTCACTACTCGTCGTTGGCCGAGAACGAGCCGTAGCGCCCGCGGAAGAAAACGAGCGGGTTGGTCTCGCCCTCGCGCGTCTCGAGCTGGTCGACGGCGCCGACGACGATCAGGTGATCGCCCGCCTCGTGCACCGCATCGATCGTGCACTCGATCCAGGCGACGGCGTCGTCGAGGGCGGGGCCGGACGGGCGCGAGTGCCAGGCGACGCCGGCGAAGCGGTCGACCCCGACCGCCGCGAAGCGTTGCGAGATCTCCTCGTGGTGGGCGGCGAACACGTTCACGCAGAAACGCCCGCTGGCGTGGATCTTCGGCCAGCTCGTCGAGCTCTTCGCCGGGCAGAACAGGATCAGCGGCGGATGCAGCGAGACCGACGTGACGGAGTTCGCGGACATCGCGACCGGCCCGCTCGGATGGTGCGCCGTGACGACCGTGACGCCGGTGGGCAGATGCCCGAGAACCTGCCGGAAGCGGTCCGGGTCGATCTGGGGATCGATGTTGGCGCCCAAGCTCCGTTCTCCTCAATTGGCTTTACGGGTGGGTGCATGCACCCACCCGCGGAACGGCGCATGCGCCGTTCCGCCGATCGGCGCATGCGCCGATCGGAACAGATGCTAAAGAGTGGAGACGCCGGCGCGCGCGGCGCGCAAGGATTCAGCGGATGCGGGTGTCAACCGGCGCCGTCGTGGCGGTGATCGCGGCCTGCGGGCTGGCGGCCTGCGGTGGCGCCACGCCCGGGCGCGCACCGGCCGCCGCCGAGTTCGTCGACGTCGTCGCGGCGCTGCCATCGAGCCTCGACCCGGCCGCCGAGCAGGGCGCCTCCTTCGACGCGGTCGAAACCTCGCTCGCCGGCACGCTGGTGCGGCCCGCGGGACGCCCGCCGGGCGCCGCCACGCTCGCCCCGCCCGGCGCGATGGTCGGCTTCCTCGCCGGCTCGTGGCGGCAGCTGCCAGGCGGCGACTACGCCTTCGTGCTGCGCCACGGCGTCGCGAGCGGCTACGGTCACACGCTGAGCGCCGCCGACGTCGCCTTCAGCTTCCGGCGCGAGCTGGCGCTCTCAGCGAGCGCCCGCGCGCTCGCCGCGGTCGGGCGGATCTCGCTCGCCGACCCGGTCACCGTGCTCGACCGCTGAAGCTGCGCGTGAACGTGACGGCGCCCAGCCCGTTCACGCTCGCGGTGCTCGGTGACTACCGCTTCGGCGTGCTCGACAGCCGCGCCGTACGCGCGCACGAGAGCGCCGCGGACCCGCGCGCGCGCCGGTGGCTCGCCGGCCACCTCGCTTTCTACGGCGCCTGGGAGCTGCTCGGGTTCCAGCCCGCGGGCAAGCTGCTGCTGCGCGCGAACCCGCGCTTCTGGCGGCCGCCGGCGTTCGCGCTGGTGGCGATCGAGGCGGTCCCCTCGGCCGCGCTGCGGCTCGGCGATGTCGCCTCGGCGGAGGCCTCGCACACCGACGGGCTCGACTGGGCGGACTTCGAGGTCGCGGCGCACACGAGCGGCCTGCGCGCGCTCACGCTCGCCTCGACCGCGGTCAGCACGCTCGTGCCCGACGAGCGCTTCCGCCCGTTCGCGAGCGTGCTCGTACGGCGCGCGCTGTCGCTGGCGATCGACCGCGCGGCGATCTCGCGCGCCGCCTTCGCGGGCGTCGCGCCGCCGGCGCGCGGGCCGCTCGTGAGCACGCTCGTGCCGGGGCTCATCGAGGGCGGCTATGCGCACGACGTCGCGCTCGCCCGGCGGCTTCTCGCGCGCGCCGGCCACCCGCACGGCTTCGCGGTCGTCGTCGCCGCCTGCCTCGCCGGCAACCCGCAGGCGCCGGCGGAGCTTGCTTCGATCACCCGCGCGCTGCACGCGATCGGCGTGCGCGTGCGCGGGCGGTTCGTGGCGAGCGACGCGGATCTGGCGGCGCTTGCGCGAGCGGGCGCGGTCGGCGCCGTGCTCGAAACGGCATCCGTGCCGGTCGCCTCGGCGGCGTTCGCGATCGCCTTCGACTACCTGCCCGGCTCGCCCGGCGACATCGAGGGCTACGACGCTCCGGCACTCGACGCGCTCGCCGGCCCGCTGACCGCGGCCGCGCCGGCGGGCACGGCGTCCGCCACGTTGGCCCGGGCGCTCGCGATCGTCGGCGCGTCGTTCCCCGTGATCCCGCTCGTCGAGGTTCCCGGCCAGGAGGTCACGCGCGCCGCGATCGGCGGCTACGCGGCCCACCCGGCCGTGGGCGTGTACTACGACCAGCTGAGCGGCTGAGGGCGCGGGCGTGGCGACGCGGGCTGAGCGCTCGGGCGGCCCACTAGACTGGCGCCGTGAGCGGGGCTGCGCGCAGAAGCGATCTCGAGAACCCCGGCCGCGAGTAGTGAGACGGTCCCGTAACGGTTTGGCGCTCCGCGCCGGCGCGCTCGCGGCGCTGCTCGCGGCGGCGCTCGCCGGCTGCGGCGGCGGCTCCACGACCAGCGAGGCGGCCGCGGCTCACACCTTCGTGGACCTGGTCGCCGAGCTGCCGATCGACCTCGACGAGACGGGAACGCCGTCCCCCGCCTCGGCCTCGATCCTGCCGACCTGGTCGAGCGAGCTGGTGCGGCCCGCGCCGGCGGCGCCGGGACCGAACGCCCAGCTGCCGCCCGACGGGGCGGTCGTGCCGTACCTCGCGACCTCGTGGCAGCGCTCGAGCGACGGCAGCTACACGTTCGAGCTGCGCCGCGGGGTCCACGGCGACTCGGGCGACCTGTTCACCGCCACCGACGTGCGCTGGAGCCTCGACCGCGCGCTCGCGCGCTCGCCGGTGGCGCCGTTCCTGTTCGCGCTGGCGCACATCGACGTCGCCGACCCGGTCAGCGTGATCGACAGCCACCGGGTGCGCGTCAACGTCACCTCGCCCAGCCCGTTCACGCTGTCGGTGCTCGCCTCCTACGACCTGGCGATCTACGACAGCGCGCTGTACCGCTCGCATGCGAAGCCCGGCGATCCGTGGGCGCAGCAGTGGGGCACCACGCACTCCGCGAGCTTCGGCGCCTACTGGGTGTCGGAGTTCGTGCCGCGCCGCGTGATCGAGCTGCAGGCCAACCCCGGCTTCTGGGCGCACCCGTACTACACGCGGGTCTACCTCCGCCAGGACGGCAGCTCCCCGGACCGCCTGGCGAAGGTGCTGGCGGGCACCGCCACGCACACCAGCGGCCTCTCCTGGAAGGAGTTCGAGGAGGCGGCCGACGTGTCCCGCACCGACGGCGTCAGCGCGACGATCCTGCAGAGCGGGCCGGGTGTGCTCGGCTGGCATTTCGATGTCGCGAGCGGCCCGCTCGCCAACCCGCTGGTGCGCCAGGCGATCAACCTGTCGCTGAACCGCGCCGATCTGGCGGCCGCCGTCGACGGCACCGACGACCAGCCGAGCGTGCTGACGGTGCCTGCGGCCTTCGGCCAGGCACAGCCGACCAGCTACGACCCCGAGCAGGCGCGGAGCCTGATGCGCGCGGCCGGCTACCCCGACGGGCTGACGCTCAACGTGTACACCAACTTCGGTGAGCTGGGCGGCGGCGCCGGCGAGCTGCTCAACCTGCTGTCGGGCGAGCTGGACAACAACATCGGCGTCGTCGTGAAGTTCACCTTCATCAACGACACCGACCAGCTGCTGGCGCTCGAACAGTCCCCCGGGCTCGAGTCGACGATCGAAGCGGACACGCCGCTGCTGGGGGGAGCGGGCTTCCTGCTCGAGCAGGACGCCAACACGACGCTCGACCCGGTCAGCAGCGCCGCCGTGCAGCACTACGGCAGCAGCACACTGCAGGCGCTGCTCGACCAGCTGGCGGACAGCCCCGGCGGCGCCCCGACGCAGGCGCTGATCGCCCAGACGGCCTCCGCGATCGACACCGAGATCCCGACCGTCAACATCAGTGCGATCCCCGTCCAGAACGTCAGCCGGGCGAACATCACCGGCTACGCCGCCTACACCCAGCCTGTCGTCTACTACGAGAACCTGCACCCGGCCGGCTGAGCGGCGCGCTGCGGGGCCGGCGGAGTAGGACTGGGCCGGGGGCGCGGCGCGGCGCGCGGGCTCCGGCGGGGCGCTCGGAGTGGCGCCGGGGGCGCGGGCGGAGCGGTCTGAGCGGCGCCCTACAATCGCCGCCAGTTGAGCCTCGCGCGACTGGTCATCTCCTGCCCCGACCGACCGCGGATCGTCGCCGCCGTATCCGCGGCGATCTCCGACCACGGCGGCAACATCATCCAGTCGGACCAGTATTCGACCGACCCGGAGGGCGGGCGCTTCTTCATGCGCGTCGAGTTCAGCGTCGCCGACGTCGGCGCCGACGCGCGCGCACGCTTCGAGGCGTCGTTCGCGCCGGTCGCCGAGCGCTTCGGCATGCAGTGGCGGCTGACGTACGCGTCCGAGCGCAAGCGGGTCGCGGTGCTGAGCTCGACGGCCGATCACTGCCTGATGGACCTGCTGTGGCGCTGGCGGCGCGGCGAACTTGAATGCGAGATCCCGCTCGTGATCTCCAACCACGAGCGGATGCGCGCGGAGGTGGACGCTTTCGGCGTGCGCTACGTGCACGTGCCGGTCACCGCCGCGGCGAAGACCGCCGCCGAGGAGGCGCAGCTCGAGCTGCTCGCGGAGGGCTTCGACCTCATCGTGCTCGCCCGCTACATGCAGATCCTGAGCGCCGGTTTCCTCGCGCACGTCGGTGTGCCGATCATCAACATCCACCACTCGTTCCTGCCGGCGTTCGCCGGCGCCGACCCCTACGCGCAGGCGCGCGAGCGCGGCGTGAAGCTGATCGGCGCGACCGCGCACTACGTCACCGAGGAGCTCGACGCCGGTCCGATCATCGAGCAGGACACCGCGCGGGTGTCGCACCGCGACAGTGCCGAGCGCCTCGCCCACATCGGCCGCGACATCGAGCGGGTCGTGCTGGCCCGCGCGGTGCGCTGGCATCTCGAGGATCGTGTGATCATCAACCGCAACGCGACCGTCGTGTTCGCGTAGAGGCGACCGGCGCACCGGCGGATCCGGGCGCCACGAGCGGTGAGGGACGGGGTCACGGACGTGCGCAAAGACGAACAGGGCGGAGCAGCGGCGGGGGCGGCGGGTCCACCGGACGGTGTCGAGCGCCGCGCCGTCGCAACGGCGGTCACGGCGCTCTCCGACGTCGCCGACTTCCTGCGCCTGCACGCCCCGTTCGACGCGCTCTCGCCCGCCGACGTGGAGCTCGCGGCCTGCTCGGCGGAGATCGAGTTCCACCTCGCCGGCACGACGATCTTCGCCGAGGGCGCCGGGCCGGTTGAGCACGTTCGCGTGGTCCGCAGCGGGGCCGTCGAGATCGTCCACGCCGGCGTGGTGCTCGACCTGCTCGGCGTCGGCGAGCTGTTCGGGCACGGCTCGATGCTCTCCGGCCTGCCGGCGGGATTCACCGCCCGGGCCCACGAGGACACGCTCTGCTACCGGCTCGGCGCGGACGTCGCGCTGCGTGTGCTCGCGCGTCCAGAGAGCGTCGGCTTCGTCGCGCGCTCGCTGATGACCTCCCGCGGCGACGCGCTGGGCGAGCCGGCGCCGCCGCAGGGCGGTGGCGCGGCGACGGGCGTAGCCGCTCGCGACCCGGCGCACCAGCCGGTCGGCTCGCTGATCCGCGCCGCCCCGGTCGTGGTCGAGCCCGACACCACGATCCGCGAGGCGGCGCGGCTGATGAACGCGGCCGGCGCGACAGCCGTCTGCGTGAGGCTCCCCGGCGCCGTCGGGATCATGACCGACCGCGACCTGCGCTCGCGCGTCGTCGCCGCGGGTGTGTCGGGCGAGCAGCCGGTCAGCGAGGTGATGACCGCACCCGCGTACACGGTCGCGCCGGACCGCCTGGGCGGCGGCGTGCTGCTCGAGATGCTCGACCGGGGAATCCGCCACTTCCCCGTGCTCTCCGCCCGCGGTGAGCTGGTCGGCGTCGTCGCCGACCTCGACCTGATCGCCGTCGAGACGCGCAGCTCGTTCTACGTGCGCCGCGAGATCGCCACCGCCGCGTCGGTCGATCAGCTCGCCGCGGTCTCGTCGCAGCTCGCGCCGATGGTGCTGGGGCTGCACGAGACGCGGCTCGCGGCGACGAGCATCTCGGCGATCTACTCGGTCGTGCTCGACGCGCTGACGCGGCGGATGGTGGAGCTGACCGTCGCCGAGGTCGGCGCGTCCGAGGCTCCGTTCGCGTGGCTGGCGCTCGGCAGCCAGGCGCGGCGTGAGGCGGTGCCCAGCTCCGACGCCGACAGCGCGATCGTCTGGTACGGCGACGGCGACGAGCACACGATCCGCCCCCACCTGCACGATCTCGGCAAGCGCGTGGTGGCCGGCATGGCCGCCTGCGGGCTGCGTCCGGATGCGTACGGAGCGGCCGCCTCCGACCTCCTGTTCGTGCGCTCGGAGGAGTCGTGGCGGCACGTCGCACGCAGCTGGCTCGAGGACCCAAGCCAGGAGAAGGCGCTGATCCTGACCTCGGTGCTGGTGGACAGCAGGCCGGTGTGGGGCATCCACGCAGGGACACCGGTGGCGGAGGAGTTCTGCCTGGCGCCGGAGCACCCCGCGCTGCTGCGCCTGCTCGCCCGCTTCGCGCTCTCCTACCGCCCGCCGACCGGGTTCTTGCGCGGCCTGGTCGTGGAGCACAGCGGCGAACGGCGCGGACAGCTTGACCTCAAGCACGGCGGCGTCGTCCCGATCGTCGATCTCGCTCGCTGGGCGGCGATGTCGGCGGGCGTCACCTGCACCTCGACGGCGGAGCGACTGCGCGTCGCCGGCGAGGCCGGGACGCTGCCGGCGAGCGACGCGCACACGCTGCTCGAGGCGCACGAGCTGATCGTCGGCCTGCGCGTCGATCACCAGGTCGAGCAGCTGCGCGCCGGTGAGACGCCCGACGACTACATCGACCCGGCGGAGCTCAGCCCGCTCACCCGCAGCTACCTGCGGGAGGCCTTCCGCGCCGTGGCAGCGGTGCAGAAGCGGGTCGCCGCCGAGCTGCAGGCACCCGTCTGGTGAGGTCCTGGTGGGGAGGGCCCGCTCGCGGCGACGGCGCCCGCGCCTACGCCGCTTCGCGCCCGCCGCGGGCGCGCACACCGTGGCGCGAGGCGGCCTACTGCGTGGTCGACGTCGAGCTGAGCCGGCTCGACCGCCGTGACGGCGAGATCATCTCGTTCGGGGCGCTGCCGATCGACGACGGCCGCGTGCGCCTGGAGGGCGCGGCGGTCGGCTTGGTGCGGCCGACGCGACCGCTCGCCGAGTACGCGATCCGCGTGCACGGCCTGCGCGCCGCCGACCTCGAGCGGGCGCCGCTCGCTGCGGAGGCGCTCGATCCGCTGCTCGCGGCGATGGCGGGGCGCGTGCTCGTCGCCCACCACGCGCCGGTCGAGCGCGCGTTCCTGGGCGACGCGCTGCGGCGGCTGCGCATGCGGCTACGTGGCCCGGTGCTCGACACCGCCGTGCTCGCCCGCGTGTGGCTCGCCGAGCGTGACGGCGAGCTGCCGGGGCGAATGGACCTCGGCGGGCTGGCACGCTCGTGCGGCCTGCCGGTGCACTCGCCGCACACGGCGATCGGGGACGCGTTGACGACGGCGCAGCTCTTCGTCGTCGCGGTCTCCCAACTCGACGCGCGCGCGCCCGAGACGGTCGGCCGGCTCGCCCGCGCCCCGGCCCGCCTCGCCGATCTGGAGAACTACTGGCCGCGGCACGGTGAGGGGTCGCGGGTATGAGCGTGTTTGTGCGGCGCGGGGCTGGCGGTGCGCGCGACGGCTTCGGCTTCGGTCGAGGCACGCCGGCGGCCGACGCTCGCGCGTTTCGAGCAGGCCGCCGGTGGGTACTCCACGAGCCGCCACTTCGGGTCGAACGTCCCGTGACGACCGACTAGACTCAGTCCGGACGGCCCGGGGAAGGAGGGAGCGCGCGTGACGACGGGAAAGCTGGCGATTGCCGCGTGTGCGCTTGCGCTCGCCGCCGGCGGTTGCGGTGGCGGCGGCCACCGCGCCGCGTCAACGAGCAGCTCCGCCACGGGTCTCGCCGCCGAGCCGGCCGCGCAGATCCTCGCGGCCGCGGAGACGGCGATCGACCATGTGCACAGCTTCCACCTGCAGGCAAGCTCGACGTTCGCGAGCGGCGCCGTCACGGTGACCGGCGATTTCGCGCTGCCCGGGAAGGCCGCGGTCGTCGAGCGCCTGGCGGCCGGCCCGATCGACCTGCGCCTGATCGGCGACACGCTCTACTTCCGCTCCCCCCGGTCCTACTACGCCGCCGAGGGGGTCAAGGGGGCGACGCTGACCGCGCTCGCGGGTCACTGGGTGAGCGCGACGCCCTCGCAGCTGCCGACGATCGGGAACCTCATCGCGCTGACGAACCCGGCGATCCTGGGCCGCTGTCTGTTGGGTCAGCGCCTCGGCACGCTCTCCGTGGACGGCGAGACGACCCTCGACGGCCGCCGCGCCGTCGTCCTGGTCGACGCCGGAGATCTCCCAGGCAGCGCCCCGGGACGCCTCTACGTCGCAGCGAGCGGGCCGCCACTGCCGCTCGAGACCACGAGTACCGGCGCATTCCGCTCCGGCGGCAAGACCGACGCCGCCTGCGGCGTCGCGTCGACGACGCCGACCACGACCGGCGGCACGGATGTGATCAGCCGCTTCAACGAGGCGATCACGATCTCCGCCCCAGCGGGGGCCGTGAGCATCGGGAGCCTCTCCCAACCCTCGCACGCCACCACGGGGATCGCCGCCGTCGCGGTCCGCACGGCGCAGACCAGGCTCGGCCCGGTCGGTTACCGCGCGATCGGCAGCGGGCCGCCCGTGGTCCTCATAACCGGCTACGGCGGAACGATGGAGTCCTGGGATCCGCGCTTCGTCAACGCTCTGGCCAAGAGCCACCGCGTCGTGATCTTCGACAACGCCGGGATCGGCGAGACACGGGCGCTGCCCGCCCCGCTGACGATCGACGCGATGGCCGACCAGACCAGTGCGCTGATCGACGCCCTCGGGCTCGGCCGCGCGGACGTGCTCGGCTGGTCGATGGGCGGCATGATCGCCGAAGCGCTCGCGATACGCCACCCGGCACAGGTGCGAAGGCTCGTGCTCTGCGCCACGTTCGCGGGAACCGGCGGGGTCGTGAGACCGTCGCAGGCCGCAATCAACGCGATCAAGGCCGGCACCGAGCAGGAGGTCATGGCCGACCTCTTCCCGGCCGGCCAGACCGCTGCGCAGAACGCGTTCCTGGCTGCCGTGTCGAGCTATCCGAGCGCCTCCGCCACCCCGGCCGCCATCACCGCGGCGCAGTCGAACGCGATCATCGCGTGGTGGGACGGCGCCGATCCGGCCGGGAAGAGGACCGCCGCGATCGCCGTGCCCACGCTCGTCGCGGATGGCACCGTCGACCGTCTCGATCCTGTTTCCAACAGCCACGCGCTCGCCAAGCTGATCGCGGGAGCAAGGCTCGTGCTCTACCCCGGCGCCGGACATGCCTTCCTGTTCCAGGACGAGAGCGCGTTCCTGCCGGTGGTCGAGTCGTTCCTCGGCTGAGAGCGGGGTTGGGGTGAGTGCGGGGGCGCGCGGCGCCTGGGGTGGCCCGCGGCGTCCGCGGTGACCGCGGTTCGGGGGCGCGCGGCGGGCGGGCGCGTGGTGACCGCGATGACCGCGGTTCGGGGACGTGCGGCGCGCGGGCGCGCGGCGCCTGCGCGGCGCGCGGCGCGCTCTCAGTCGCTGCGGCGCGCCTCGTCGAGCAGCCGCTCGAACTCGGGGCTCTCGAACTCCGCCACCGCCCGCTCGTACTTCTCGAGCCCCCAGGACCAGAAGTCGAAGTCGATCGCCGACACGCCGTCCTGGATCGACGCCCACAGCGTCCAGCCGTACTTCGACATCAGCCCCCACAGCCGCGCGCGGGCGACCTTGTGCCGTGCGGGGCGGCCGTAGTAGGCGCCGACGAGCTGCTGGAGCTGCGAGAGCGAGAGGTTCGACTCGCTCCAGATGTTGCCGAGCTCGAAGCAGGCGTCGTTGTTGCCCGAGTACTCGTAGTCGATCAGCCGCAGGCCGGACGGCGTCAGCATGAAGTTCTCCGCCAGCAGGTCGTTGTTGCACGGCACGGTCCCCTCGTCGCGCAGCTCGAACGCCTCGCGGATCGCGGCGACGTGGGGCTCGAACTGCTCGTAGCGCTCCGGCAGGCGAAAGCCGCGGCTGTGGACGATCTCCAGGTAGCGGGGCTGGATCTCGAACATGTCGAAGTCGTCGCGGAAGCGCGGCGCGCCGTGCAGCCGCCGGCAGGCCGCGGCGACGTCGCCGAGCAGCCGCCCGCCGCGGCGCAGCTTCGCGGCGCTGAGCGTCGCGCCGTCGAGCCATTCCATCACCATCGTGTTGTGCTCGGGCAGGTAGGCGAGCACGCCCGCACCGACGCCGGCCTGCGCTGCGCAGACCGAGTTGTGGTACTCGTTGTCGCGGTCGATCGCCAAGAGACCCGTGTCGTCGCTCCAACGGCGCACGTGGTAGCTGCCGCTCGTGGTGACGACCTTGTAGTTGGAGTTGGTGAGGCCGCCGGAGAGCCTGCTGACCTCGCGGGCGCCGTCGGCTAGTTGCGGGATCCCGTCGAGGACCTGGTCGAGCTCGAGCATCGCGCCGCGGCCCGCGTGCCTAGAGCCCGGCGGGCTCGAACTCGGCCGACTCGGGGACGTCGAGCGCGGCACGGCGCTCGCGCCGCGTGGGCGCGGACGCCGTCG
>CAWHDS010000027.1:0-63089 GCA_963828135.1 uncultured Solirubrobacterales bacterium | reverse complement strand
CCCCCGTAAGCGAATAACGCCGGTTGCATCGGCGTGCTGGCTTCCGGCGCGCCGCGGTGCTCCGCCGGCCAGCCGACGAGCGGTCCTCTCGGCGCCGTCGCGGGCGAGCGCGCCGAGGTGGTCTACGAGCAGCTCGCGGAGCATTGTGTCGGTGCTGAGCTCGTCGCCGAAGATCCCGCTCATCGACAGCAGCGCGTCGACAACCGCGCCCGGTTCCTCACGGCCGGCCAGCCGAGCGGCGATCGCACCCGCCAGCGGATCATCGACGGTCAGCGACTGGCCGGCGTCGGTGCGCCGGGCGCTGACGAAGCGCATCCAGGCGGCGACGCCCAGCGCCGCCGCGCGCGGCTCGGCGCCGGCCCGGCGGCGCTCGCCGATCGTGTCCAGCAGCCGCTGTGGGAGCTTCTGGCTGCCATCCATCGCGATCTGGAGCGTGCGGTGGCGCAGGTGCGGGTTGGCGAAGCGCTCGAGCACCTGAGCCTGATAGGCCGGCAGGTCGAAGCCTTCCGGAACGGTCACGGTCGGCGCGACGTCCTCGGCCATCAGCAGGCGGAGGACGGCGGCGAACGGCGCCGCCGGGTCGACGGCGTCGGAGACCAGCTCGTAGCCGGCCAGGACGCCGAGGTAGGCGAGCGTCGAGTGGCTGCCGTTGAGCATCCTGAGCTTGATCCGCTCGTACGGGCGCACGTCTGCGGTGAGCGTCGCCCCGGCTCGCTCCCACGCCGGGCGCGCAGCGGCGAAGTCGTCCTCGATCACCCACTGGCTGAACGGCTCGGTCACGACCACGCCGTGGTCAACGACGCGGAGGGCCGCCGCGACGGCGGCGCGGTCGGCGTCGGTCGTGGCCGGCGTGATGCGATCGACCATCGTCGACGGGAAGCGCACGCTCTGCTCGAGCCACTGCAGCAGCGGCTCGGGATCGGGGAGTCGAGCGGCGAAGTCGCGCACCAGGGTGCGCAGGACGCGGCCGTTGTCGGGCACGTTGTCGCAGCAGACGACGGTGATCGGCGCGCCGCTGCCGCGCCGACGGCGGTCCAGTCCGCGAGCCAGCTGAGCCGCCACCGTGCGCACGCCGCCATCGGCCAGATCGGCGGCAACCTCAGGATCGTCGAGGCGCAGGTGGTTCGTGGCAGCGTCGTGGCGATACCCCTTCTCGCTCACCGTCAGCGTGATCACACGCGTCGCGGGGGCCGCGATGCGCGCGAGCACGGCATCGGGGTCGCCGGCGACCCAGCGCAGCTCGCGGATCGCGGCGATGACCCGCAGCCGCTCGCCCCAGGTGCCGCGCTCCGCCAGCGTGTAGAGCCCGTCCTGGGGGCCGAGCTGGTCGACCACGCCGGCGCTGCGCTCGCTGACGCCGCAGATGCCCCAGTCGCCGCCGGCGGCGGCGATGGCGTCCTCGGTGTAGACGGCCTGGTGCGCGCGGTGAAACGCCCCGACGCCGAGGTGGACGATCCCGATGCCGAGTCCGCGCGGATCGATCCGCGGTCGGACCGATCGGGGCAGGGACGGGAGCGTGGCCAGGCTGAGGCGCGGCGCCGCGGCCGCCGGCACGCGCGCGGCCGCGGCGGCTGCGGCGCCCGGCTGGGAGGGCGTTCCGCTCACATCACCGCGCCAAGCTGCCACGGCGCGAACTCCTCGTCGCCGAAGCCGAACTCCTCGCTCTTGGTGCGCCGGCCCGAGGCGACGGCCAGGATGTCGTCGAACAGCGCCTCTCCCAGCTCGGACACCGTGGCCCCGCCGTCGAGCACCGCCCCGGCGTTGAAGTCCATGTCGTCGGGCATTCGGTCATACAGCTGCGTGGTCGTTGCGAGCTTGATGCTGGGGGCGGGTTTCGAGCCGAACACGGAGCCGCGTCCGGTGGTGAAGCAGACGATGGTGGCGCCGCCGGCGACGATGCCGGTGACCGACACCGGGTCATACCCGGGGGTGTCCATGAACACGAGGCCCGGCTCGGTGACCGGCTCGGCGTAGCGATACACCGCGCGCAGCCACGTGGACCCGCCCTTGGCCACTGCGCCCAGCGCCTTCTCCTCGATCGTCGTCACTCCGCCCGCGCGGTTGCCAGGCGAGGGGTTGTTGTCGAGGTTGCCGCCATCGGCACCGGCGTAACGCTCCCACCATTGGATCCGCTCGAGCAGCTGCGCCGCCACCTCGGGGGTGGCACGGCTGGTCAGCAGGCTCTCGGCCCCGTGGATCTCCGGCGTCTCGCCCAGGATCGCGGTGCCGCCGCAGGCGACCAGCCGGTCAACGGCCGCGCCGAGCACCGGGTTGGCGGTCACGCCCGACCAACCGTCCGAGCCGCCGCAGTTGAGACCGAGCATGAGGGCGCCGGCCGCGACGGGACGGCGTGGTGTTGCGGCCAGCGGCAGGAGCTCGCGGACGCGCTCGATGCCCGTGCGGACGGTGGCCATGGAGCCGCCCAGCTCCTGGATCGTCATCCGATCCACGGGGACGCCTGCGGGGAGGTCGAGCTCGGCGGACAGGCCGGAGATCTGGTTGACCTCGCAGCCGAGGCCGATCACGAGCACACCGGCGACATTGGGGTGGCGAGCGTAGCCGGCGAGCGTGCGCCGCAGGACGGCCAGGCCCTCGCCGTCGGCGGCCATGCCGCACCCGGTGGCGTGGGTGATCGCGATCACGCCGTCGACGCCCGGGTGGTCGTCGAGCGCGCCGGGGGCCGAGAACGCGGACGCGATGCGTCTGACGACCGTGGCCGAGCAGTTGACGGTGCTGAGCACGGCGATGTAGTTACGGGTGCCAACCCGACCATCGGCACGGACGATGCCGTCGAAGGTGGGCATCGGCGATGGCGGTTCCAGGACCGTTACGGGGGCCGGGGAAGCGCTGCCCGACCCGCTGCCGGCCGTCAGACCGCTCCGCGACAGCGAGCGCAGATTGTGCTCGTGGACGTGTTCGCCGGCGACGATGGTGCGGGTGGCGACGCCGATCGGCAGCCCGTACTTGTGGATCTCCTCGCCCTCGGCGACGTCGGTCAGCGCCAGCTTGTGGCCGTACGGGACGGTGTCGCGCACGACGATGGCGCGCCCGCCGCATTGGAGCTCGGTCCCGGGTTCCAGCTGCCGGCGCGCGATCGCCATCGGGTCGTCTGGATGCAGCAGGAAGACGGCGTCGGCGAGCTGCATCGTCATCGGCAGTTCCTCCTGCTCACGCGCCAGAACGGTAGACCTTCGTGCAACATAATCGTGGGATGACCGCGCCGCCGCCACACCCTGATCGGCTGCTCGGGCTCGACCCGGCAGCTCGCGTGCTCGCGCGCGAGTTGCACGGCGCGGTCGTCGACGCGCCGATCATCTCGCCACACGGTCATGTCAACGCAGAGATGCTCGCGGCCAACCGGCCGTTCGCAGACCCGGCCGAGCTGTTCGTCACCCCCGACCACTACGTCACGAGACTGCTGCACAGCGCGGGCGTCGAGCTCGAAAGCCTGGGGTTGGGCGAATCGACAACGCCGCCACGCGAGATCTGGAGGACGCTCTGCGCCAACTGGCGCCTGTTCGCCGGGACGCCCGTCCGCTACTGGCTGGCGGACTCGCTCTTCCGGATCTTCGACCTCTCGCTGACGCCGGCAGCTGATACCGCCGACGCGCTGTACGACCGGATCGAGGAGCGGCTTTCGGAGCCGGCGTGCCGGCCGCGCGAGCTGCTCACCCGCTTTGGCGTGGAGGTGCTGGCGACGACCGACGATCCCGCCGACTCACTGGAGGAGCACCGCCATCTCGCATCGATCCCGGACTTCCGCACGCGCGTCATCCCGACACTCCGAGCGGACGCCTACATGACGCCGGACGCGCCGGCATGGCGTCAGCGGCTGGAGACGCTGACCGCGGCCAGCGGAGAGGACTGCGGCAGCTACCGGGGCCTGCTCAGCGCGATCCAGATCAGACGCGAGTTCTTCCGGCGGCACGGTGCGACCGCGACCGACTGCGGCGTTGACGACGCCTGGGCCACCCCACTCAGCGACACCCAGGCCGAGACGCTCCACCGGCAGGGCCTGGACGGCTCGATCAGCCAGGAAGGCGCGCACGCCTACCGTCGCAACATGCTGTTCCAGTTCGGCCGCATGGCGGCGGACGACGGGCTCGTCATGCAGCTGCACGCGGGGGTGATTCGCAACCACCACACAGCGACCTTCGCGCGCTTCGGGCCGGACACGGGAGCGGACCTGCCGGCCGTGACCGCCTACACCGAGCCGCTGCGGCAGCTGCTCAACCACGTCGGCACGAGCCCGGGCTTCCGGATCGTTCTGTTCACCGTCGATGAAACCGCGTTCTCTCGCGACATCGCGCCGCTCGCCGGCTTTTACCCGAGCGTCTACGCGGGCGCGCCCTGGTGGTTTCTCGACGCGCCCGCTGCCGTGCGGCGCTACCGAGCCGCAGTCACCGAGACGGCCGGGTTCTTCAAGACCTCCGGCTTCATCGACGACACCCGTGCACTGTGCTCGATCCCCTCGAGACACGACATGAGCCGGCGACTCGACGCAGGCTATCTGGCCGAGCTGGTGATCGACCATCAGCTGGCGGAGGAGGACGCACACGCGATCGCGAAGGCGCTAGTGAGTGAGATCCCGCGAACCGCCTTCCGCCTGGACCGGGTCGGCGGTGGCGTTCCACGGTGACTGCGGTGCGGAGGGCGCGCCGGCCGCGAGCGCCGGTGCGGGCCGGCCGGCGTGCGGCCCCAGCTTGACTTTGTTGCGCAAAGCATAGTAGTGTTTGCGCCACAAAGGCTACGAGGAGGTTGGCGATGAACGGGACGAGCGGCATCGGGCGGTCGGAGACATCGGAGGACGAGGGCGTACTGGATCCCGGTCGCGCGGCGAGGCTGCTGGTCCAGAGCCAACGGCGAGCGGAGCGCGAGTTGGATTTCAGCTCGCCGTGGCTGACGGCGCTCGCGGCGGTGGTGGTGCTGGTGGCCTTCGGCGCGATCTGGCTGTCGGTTCGCGGACAGCATCCCTACAAGGGCCCGACCGCGGTGGCGCTGGTGGTCCTTTACGCCCTGGTGGCGATCCGAATCGCCACGGTGGTGTTTGCCCACCGCCGCGCCAAGGCCGGCGTCAGTGGACGCTCGGTGAGCCGGCGGCGCGCAGAGGGAGCGGCCCTGGCGGTGGCCCTGATCGCCGTGTACGTGTTGATGGGAGCACTGGCGCACGCCGGGGCCAGTGATGCGGTCGTCTACGGGGTGTATGTCGTCACGGCGACGCTGCTCGTCCTCGGCACCTTCGGGGCCGCCCGCGCGGCCGTGCGCGAGGACTGGATGGGACTCGGCCTGTCGATCGCGATCGTGCTCGTCGCCGCGGGCAGCGCGTTCGCAGGACCGAGCGGCGTGTGGTTGAGCGACGGTGTGGGCTGCTGCGTCGTGCTGCTGGGGTACAGCGCGGCCCAGGCTTGGCTGCTCCGCGCGTCTCGAGCCGACGCATGACGGCTGACGCCCTCGACCCGTTGATCCACGTGCCCGCGCGACTGCAGATCTTGGCCACGCTCGCCGCCCTGCCCGAGGGTGACGCGCTGTCCTTCACGCGCCTGCAGGAGATGATCGGACTGACGCCCGGCAACCTGATCACGCACCTGCGCAAGCTCGAGGACGCCCACTACGTGAGCAGCGAGAAGACCGGGAACGGGCCGGCGTCGCGAACCTCGCTGGCGCTGACCCGCCGCGGTCGCGCGGCCCTGGAGGCCTACACCGAAACGCTACGCGGCCTGCTCGGCGGGCTCTAGCTGCGCTGTCGCCGCGGCGCCGCGCTTCAGTCCGCGCGTTCGCCTGCGTGCGGCGTGTTCGCCCGGGCCCAGCGCACGATCGCACGCGAGCCGGAGACCACTTCGCCGTCGTCGAGTACGAGAATCGGCACGGTCCGCCGGCCGCTCAGTCGTTTGATCTCGGCGCGGTCGCGGGCGCGCGAGGCCCATGTCCAGAACATCAGCCTGCCGCCCTTGACTCGCCTTTGCTCGTATTCGTGGCCGGTCTCGTCGAGCGCCTTCGCGGCCACTCCGCAGGGGTGCCACGACGGAGCGGCCTTGCCGCCGGGACAGGTGTAGAGGATCACGGTGAGCGCAACACTACCCCGCGCGGCGCGCACGCGGGCAGCCTCGCCGGGCGCCGCGGCGAACGAGAGCGCTCCCCGGTCAGTCGCGCTCCGCGATACTGCGCCGATGGGCGATCGCAACGTTCTCGGTGGCGAGCTCGAACCGTGTGGCACCGACCCGCTCACGGGTTTCTACCGTGACGGCTGCTGCAATACCGGCCCCGAGGACCGCGGCAGCCACACGATCTGTGCGGTCGTGACGGCGGCGTTTCTCGAGCACCAGCGCGGGATCGGCAACGACCTGACGACCCCGGCACCGCAGTATGGCTTTCCGGGCCTCGTGCCGGGCGACCGCTGGTGCGTGACGGCGGCGAACTGGCTGCGGGCCCATGAGGACGGCGCCGCCGCCTATGTCGTGATGGCTTCGACACACGAACGGGCGCTCGAGATCGTTCCGCTCGAGGCGCTCGCCGAGCACGCCGTGGACGTCCCGTCCGACGCGGGTCCGTTCGCCGGCTGAGGCGGGCCGGGCCACCGGGGCGCCCCGCAACGGCATCCTGCCTCAGCTCCCGCCCAGCACCGACGGGTAGAGCGCCGCGAGGCGCACCTTGAGGACCTCGCCGAACGGGAGGCTCATCGCCGCGGGGGCGCAGTAGCGCACGAGGTCGAACTCCGCGGTGTGCGTCGGCGGCGCGCAGAGCGTGAAGCCGCCGAGCTCGACGGGCGCCGTGACCGCCGGAGGATCGCGCTGGAGGTCGATCACGTCGACCTCGCGCGTGCTCACCGGCTGTCCCTGGGCCAGCAGGTGCAGCGGCGCGTAGATCTCGAGCGCCGGCACGCCGTCCGACGGATTCACGTCGACCACGCGCGCGCCGTGTGACGCGGGGCCGAGCGCGGCCGCCACGGCACGCCAGTCGTCACGCTGGTAGAACGCGTTGCCCTCGACGCCGGCGAAGGCGATCACGCCAACCGCACAGAGACCGGCGATCAGCACGGCGCCGTACCGGGTGCGGCTCGCGGCGGCGCCGGCGAGCACCACCAGCGGCACCATCGCCGCGATCAGGTTGCGGGTGATCAGGTAGTCGGCTCCGAGCAGCGCCATCGCCACCGGCACGCCGACGGCGAACGCGGCGAGCGCCGCCAGCGCCCGGTCCGAGCGGCGCAGCGCCGGCACGAGCGCGAGCGCGAACGCCGCCGCGAGGATCGTCAGCACCACCGCATGCGGCGTCGCGTAGCCGATCAGGAACTGCTTGGGGACGGCTGCGATGCGGCCGCCGAGCGCGGTCGAGCGGATGAAGCCGGCACGGTTGCCGCTCGCCTGCACGATCGCCAGCGGCGAGAGCGCGGCGGCGACGGCGACGACGCAGGCCGCGGACCAGGCGGCTGTCCGCGAGCGGTGAGCGTGACGCCACAACAGCCACGCGAGCTCCGGCACGACGATGAACACGGCGAAGTAGTGGGTGGCGAGCGCGAGCGCCGCCGCGATCGCCCAGCCGCGCCAGTTCCCGCGCAGCAGGCACCACAGCGTGAGCGCGCACAGCACGACCAGCAATGCGTAGGCGCGCGCCTCCTGGCTGTACCAGATCAGCAGGGGGTTGGTGGCGCACAGCGCCGCGGCCGCGAGGCCGGCGCGTTCGCCGGCCAGGCGTCGCGCGATCAGCGCCAGCAGCACGATCGTGACGGTGCCGAACAGCGCCGAGAGTGAGCGCAGGCCGGCCTCCCCCGCGCCGAACAAGCGCACCCACGCCCATGCCAGCACGTAGTAGAGCGGCGGCGTTGACTCCGAGTGCGGGATCGCCGAGAGCATCGAGCCGAAGCTCCTGCGTGACGAGCTGGTGCGTGACCGCCTCGTCGAGCCAGAAGCTCTGCACGCTCAGGGTCGAGAAGCGAAGCGCCGCGCCGGCCGCGCCGAGCGCCGCCAGCCCCCAGATCCATGTCTGCTGTCGGCGTTGCAGGGCCATCGCCGCGGAAGGTTCCCAGACCACGCCCGCCCGCTGCGCGATCGCACGCCCCGCATCGCGCGCCGCCCCGACCGCACCGCACGCGCCGCCTCGCCGGCGCCGCCGCGAGCCGCGCCGCACCCGCCCACCGCGCGCACGCCACCGCGCCTTTGCGATGCTTTCGCCGCCACCCGCCTGCGACCGCAAGACATACGAGGGACCCGATGCTGCCCGGACTGATGCAGGACGACTTCCAGCTGACCCTCCAGCACGTGCTGCGGCGGATGCGCAGCTTCCCCGACGCCGGCGAGGTCGCGACGGCGACCGACGGCGGCGTCACGCGCGCCCGCCACGGCGAGATCGTCGAGCGGATCGACCGCCTCGCCCGCGCCCTGCGAACGCTCGGCGTCCAGCGCGGCGAGCGTGTCGGCACCTTCGCCTGGAACTCGCAGCGCCACTTCGAGTGCTACTTCGCGATCCCGTGCGTGGGCGCGGTGCTGCACACGATCAACCTGCGCCTCTTCCCCGAGCAGATCGCCTACATCGTCAACCACGCCGAGGATCGCATCGTCTTCATCGACGACTCGCTCGCGCCGGCGCTCGCCCCGCTGGCCGCCGCGCTCCCGCACGTCGAGCACTTCGTCGTGATGGGCGACGGACCGACCGGTGATCTGCCCCGCGTGCTCCGCTACGAGGAGCTGCTCGAGGCGGCCGGACCGGGGGAGGCCGACTACCCGCAGCTCGACGAGCGCGAGGCGGCGGCGCTCTGCTACACCTCGGGCACCACCGGCAACCCCAGGGGCGTGCTCTACTCGCACCGCTCGATGACGCTGCACTCGGCCGGGGTGCTGATGGCGGGGTCGCTCGGGATCACCGGCGACGACCGTGTCCTGCTGGTCGTGCCGATGTTCCACGTCAACGCCTGGGGCCTCCCGTACGCCGCGGCGATGAACGGCGCGAGCCTGATCATGCCGGGCGCAACCTCGGCGCCGAGTCGCTGGCGAAGCTGATCGAGGGGGAGCGCGCCACGATGATGGCCTGCGTCCCCACGCTCTACGCCGACCTGCTGCGCTACGCCGACGCCCACAAGCCCGACCTGACGACGCTCAAGTGCGCGGTCTCCGGCGGCGCCGCCGATGCCGCTCGCCCTCGCCCAGGCCTTCGAGGAGCGCCACGGCGTCTCGCTGATGCAGGCCTGGGGGATGACGGAGACCAGCCCGCTGTGCACGGTCGCGCGCGCCCCCACGGGCACCTCCGGCGAAGAGGAGTGGGCGATCCGCGCGACGCAGGGCCGCGCCGTGCCGTTCGTCGAACTGCGCCTGACCGATGACGCCGGCGCGGAGGTTCCGTGGGACGGAAGCTCGACGGGGGAGATCGAGGTGCGCGGCCCCTGGATCGCGAGCGCCTACTACCGCGAGGACGCCCCGGAGAAGTTCGACGACGGCTGGCTTCGCACCGGCGACATCGCGCACCTCGACCCGGCGGGCTGGGTGACGATCACCGACCGCTCGAAGGACGTGATCAAGTCCGGCGGCGAGTGGATCTCCTCGGTCGCGCTCGAGAACGAGCTGATGTCTCACCCGGCGGTGCGCGAGGCCGCCGTGATCGCGGTCCCCGACGAGCGCTGGAGCGAGCGGCCGCTGGCCTGCGTCGTGCTCGAGGAGGGCACGCAGGTGACCGCGGCGGAGCTGGTCGAGCATCTGCGCCCCCGCGTCGCCAAGTGGTGGCTGCCGGCGCAGTTCGCCTTCGTCAGCGAGGTGCCGAAGACGAGCGTCGGCAAGTTCGACAAGCGCCGCCTGCGCGCCGCGCTCGCGGACGGGCAGCTCGACGAGAGCCGCGAGAGCGTCGAGGGTTAGGAACGTCTTTCACAATGAGGGTGGGCCTGGGGCGGTCCGGGGGCAAGTTGGGCGGTGCACGGTGCCGAGGCAGGTACCGGTGGTACCTGCAAGGTGCCGGGTGACGATCCAACGCCGCCATCCGGGCCGAATCCGGGCGTGCCCATCATTGTGAAAGCCGTTCCAAGAAGGGGCTCCGCCGGCAGGGCCGGCTGCGCCTGTCGGGTTTGTGGACGCTCGGCAGCCGGCGGCGCTATCGCGGCGCGTCCGCCCTGGAAGCGGCGATCGCGTCCACGCCGAACAGCGCCCGCGGCCACAGCCCCTTCGCGCGGACGACGTTCAGCTGCACGGCGTACAGCGTCGCCTCCGCGCCGATGTGCAGCCAGACGAGCGTGCCGATCACGAGCGCGAACAGACCGTAGGTGTTGCCCGCCTTGTTCACCTCGTGCACACGATGTAGCCGCCGGCGAACTGCAGGATCTGCCACAGGATCGTCGCGAGGATCGCGCCCGGCAGGATCTCGCGCACCTTCGCCGGGTAGGAGGTCAGCAGCACGAAGACGGCGATGAACAGGCCGAGGTCCAGCGCCAGCGACACGATCAGCGCGGCGAGCGTGGCCAGCACGCCGTGAGCGGAGCCGGCGTCCACCCAGCCGTCGATCACCGTCGCGGCGATGTTGATCGCGCCGAGGATCGCGAGCAGCGCGAGCCCGCGCAGGCGCCAGCGCCACCACGAATTGCGGTGCTCCGGCGGGATGTCCCACATGCGGTCCTGCGCGATCTGCGTCGCGTGCGTGACGCCGAGTCCCGCGAGCAGCGCGGTCACCAGGCCGAGCGCCAGCGGCAGGCCGCCGACGCTCAGCGAATGCAGGTGCTGCTTGATGTCACTGCCGATGATCGGGAACGACGCGAGCGAGGACCCCTCGATCTCGTGCTGCAGCGTCGTGTCACCGGGGAGCACGAGTCCCAACACCGTCACCAGCACGAGCAGCAGCGGGAACAACGAGAAGAACGCGTAGTAGGCGATCAGCCCCGCGAGCTGGCCGCCGTTGTCCTCGCTGAACTTCTTGTAGACCGCGCACGGCAGCGCCGTCGCCGGGTGGCGCTGCTGCGCGCGATCGATCGCCCGCAGGCTCGAGCCGATCGCGCCGCGAAGGGTGGTGATGGGGGACATCGCGTGGGGAGGTTATTCCGCATCCACGCGCGGCCAAACGCCTAGACTCGCGCCCGACCGATTATGGAAAGCTGCGTCCCCGCTGTCCCGGTGGCGATCGGGTTGTCGGAAGAGCCCACGATGGCGCTGGCGAGTCGCGACGCGCGTGTGGATCCGGCCGAGCTGGTGGCGACGATCGCCGCCGCAAGACGCGGTCGGCTCCTGCGCGTCCACCGTCGCCGCCTGCGCTGGAACCCGGCCGACGCCATTTTCAGCATGGCCAACTACCTGCACGCGAGTGGTGCTCCCGGCGACTACCGAAAGGCGATCTACGCCTACAACCACGCGTGGTGGTATGTCGCCGAGGTGCTGTCCTGGGCGCGCACCTACACGTCGGACTACGGCTCGCGGCCGGCGATGCACGAGCGCCACATCCACGCCACGCGGACACGTGGCCGCAACATCCGCGCCGCTCGCGGGTCTTAGTCGATGTGGCGGTTCGGGGGAGCGCCGGGACGACGATGCGACGCGCCAAGCTGACAGCCCTCCTGACCGCCGCGGCACTGCTCGGTGCCGGCGCGCTCGCGGCCGCGCCGGCGCTCGCGTCGCACGACGAAACGGTCTTCTTCGAAGCGCCGAACGCCCTGCTGACGGCGGCGACGCGGGAACCGACGATCAGGCAGCTGCAGTCACTCGGCGTGCACGCCCTGCGGGTCATCGTCTACTGGCGCGACGTCGCCCCGGACCCGAACCACAGGCGGCGGCCGAACTTCAACCAGGCCAACCCGGCGGCCTACCACTGGGGCGCCTACGACCCGTTGATCGCCGCCGCCGCCGCCCTGCATTGGAGGATCCTGTTGACCGTCAGCGGGCCGGTGCCGCGCTGGGCGACGCCGCACGGCGAGGACATCTACAGCGACCCGAACGCGACCGACTTCCGCGAGTTGATGCAGGCCGTGGGGAAGCATTACGGCAGGCAGGTGAAGCTCTACTCGATCTGGAACGAGCCCAACGAGCCGGGCTTCCTGCGACCGCAGTACACGCACGGCAGGCTCGCCTCCGCGGCCATCTACCGGGGCCTCTTCCTCGCCGGCTACGACGGCCTGAAGGCCTCCGGCAACTTCTCCGGCATGACCGTGCTGATGGGGGAGACCTCGCCGACCGGCGTGGCGAGCCAGGGCGTGCCGGCGCCGCTCGCCTTCCTGCGCGGCGTGCTGTGCCTTGACTCGAGCTACCGGCCGGTCGGGCACTGCGCCCTGCTGCCGGCCGACGGTTACGCGCAGCACCCGTATTCGAACGCGCGCGGTCCGTTCTGGATCCCGCCGCCCGACGACGTCACGGTCGCCACGATCGGGCGCCTCGTGACCGCGCTCAACCGTGCGGCAGCCGTCCACGCGATCAGGCCGGGCCTGCCGGTCTACATCACCGAGTTCGGAGTCGAGAGCGTCCCCAACCCGTTCGGCGGCGTGTCGCTCGCCAGGCAGGCGGAGTACCTGGCGATCTCCGAGCACATCGCGTGGGAGAACCCGCGCGTCGCATCGTTTGGTCAGTACCTCCTGCGCGACGACCATCCCGTGGGCGGCCACGTCGCCGGCTTCCAGACTGGCCTCGAGACCTACAGGGGGGCGACCAAACCGGCGTTTGCCGGCTTCCGCCTGCCGCTGACGGTGACGCGCAGTTCGACCGCCGGCGTCTCGTTGTGGGGCCTCGTGCGCCCGGCGCGGGCCGCGACGCGCGTCGTGGTGCAGTACTCCGCCGACGGCGGCCGCAGCTGGCACGGGCTGGCCGACGAAAGGACCGCCTCCGACGGCGCCTGGACCGCGACCGGCCGCTTCGTCGCGGGGCGGCTCTGGCGGGTGCGCTGGACCTCGCCCGCGGGGCAGACCTTCACCGGCGCGCCGACTCGTGCCTACACGCTCACGGGCGCGCTCGCGGCCTGAGCCGCCGGCGCCCCGGCGCGCTCAGCGGTGCTTGCCCGGGACCCACAGCGGGTCGTTGCCGCCGTTGGCTTCGCGGGCCAGGATGAACAGCAGATCGCTCAGGCGGTTGAGATAGCGCAGCGGTCTGCGGGCTGGCATCGGCGCCGAGCGCGACGACGCGCCGCTCGGCGCGACGGCAGACGGTGCGACAGACATGCAGCCATGCGGCGGCGAGCGTCCCGCCGGAGAGCACGAACGAGCGCAGCGGCTCGAGTCCGGCGTTCACCTCGTCGCAGCGCTGTTCGAGCCATTCGACCTGCTCGGCGAGCAGCCGCAGGCGCTCGCGCGGATCCTCGCCGGGCACCGCGAGATCGGCGCCGAGGTCGAACAGGTCGTTCTGGATCCGCCGCAGCCAGTCGCGCGTGTGCTCCGGTAGCCCGGGCTGCGTCAGCGCGAAGCCGAGATGCGCGCCAAGCTCGTCGACCGCACCGCAGGCCTCGATCCGAGGGTCGGTCTTGCGCACGCGGCTGCGGTCGCCGAGATCGGTCTCGCCGCCGTCGCCGAGCCTCGTGTAGATGCGGGTCAGGTTGACGGTCATCGCTCTGCCGCCAGTGTCGCAGAGCGCTACGATGGCGCGGTCATTGGTCGGTGGCAAGGGAAGCCGGTGTGAAACCGACGCGGACCCGCCACTGTGACCGGGGACGTCCACCGCACGCGCGCAAGCGCAGGCCACTGGCTCGCCATCGCGAGCCGGGAAGGCGCGGCAGGATTGGCCCGGAAGCCAGGAGACCTGCGCCGACCGCAAGCCCACATAGACCCTCGTGGAAAGGGGTTGGCCACTCATGCACCGCACCCATTCGGGCCGTCCTGCGCTGATCCGCCGACTGGCGCTCGCCGCCGGACTCGCCGCGCTGCTCGCCGCCGCGCTGGCGACGGCGCTGCTCACCTCCCGGGCCGCCGCCGGCGCCACCGCCGTCACGGTCCGCGTCGAAGGCACCAAGAACACGCTCGTCGCGGCGACAGCCGTCGCGCTACAGACCGCCAAAGTCACGAAGAACGGTGTCGCCGCTGACAGCTGCGCCGGCACGAGCGCCGCCGGCGCACTGCAGCTGGCGACCCACGGCGACTGGGCCGGCACCTGGTCGGCGTCGTACAAGGCGTACTTCCTGACCGCCATCGACGGCCTCAGGCTCCCCAGCAGCGGCCCCGAGTACTGGGCGTTCTGGGTCAATGACGCCCCGGCGTCCGAGGGCATCTGCAGCTATGACCCAAAGCCGGGCGACCGCCTCCTGTTCTTCCCGGACTGCTACGGCAAGAGCTGCCCGAAGAGCGCCGGCGTACTCGGCGTGAAAGCGCCCGCGGTGGCGGTCGTCGGCAAGCCCTTCAAGGTGGCGGTCACGGCCTACAGCGACGCCAAGGGAACGCCGTCGAAGGCCGTCGGTGCGACCGTCAGCGGCGGTGGGGCCTCGGCGGCGACCGGCGCCGACGGAACGGCGAGCCTGGCGTTCACCCACGCCGGCGCGGTCACGCTGAGGGTGTCGGCGCCGCACGCGATCCGCACCGAGGCGAGCGTCTGCGTGCAGACGGCGACGGCGAAGACATGCGCGTGAGCTGTGCCCGCGGCTGAGGGTCTATCCCGGCAGGGCGTCGCCCGCTCGGATGCGGCCGTGGACGCGTCGCGGATCCGTCGTCCTCGCGCTCGCCTTGGCCGCCGGCCAAGGCTTCACGCTGCGTCCTTGGCCCGCTCGGTCCACGACCGCCCCGGACCCACGGTCCCTACCGGGATAGACCCTAGGCCGATCTGGGCGAGCGTCGCCGTCGCGGCGACGCTCGCGCTCGCGGGCTGCGGGCTCGGTGCAGGCTCCACGCCGACGCACGTCTCGCTGCTCGTCACGCGGGGCTTTGGTGCCCAGACCGTGGTCTCCGACGGCGCCCCGAAGATCGTCGGCGCCGACACGGTGATGCGGATGCTCGAGCGCAACGCGAAGGTCGGCACGCTCTACGGCGGCGGCTTTGTGCAGAGCATCGACGGACTCGCCGGCGGCGGCGCCAGCGACTGGTTCTACTACGTCAACGGCGTGCAGGCCCCGAAGGGCGCGGCCGAGACCAAGCTCCACGGCGGCGACCACGTCTGGTGGGACCGCCACGACTGGAGCGCGACGCTCAACATCCCGGCGGTCGTCGGCGCGTTCCCCGAGCCGTTCGTCGACGGCTTCGCCGGCAAGCGCTACCCGCTGCGGATCGAGTGCACGCAGACGGCCTCGACGTCCTGCGGCGCCGTCGAGCAGGTGTTCGCCGGCTACGACCTCGTCGCCTCGCTCGGCTGCGTTCTGTGCTCGCAGTACAACCTCTCGCTACGCGTGCTCGTCGGGCCCTACTCGACGCTGACCGCGGATCCGGCGGCCGACCAGCTGACCCGCGGCCCCGGCGCGAGCGGGGTCTACGCGCGCTTCACGCACAACGGCGCCACGCTCGAGCTGCTCGATCAGGCCGGCCGCGTGGTTCGCAGCGCCGGCGCCGGCGCCGGGCTCGTCGCGGCGACGCGCTTCATGGGCCAGCCGCCCGTCTGGCTGGTGACCGGCACCGACGCGGCCGGCGTCGCCGCGGCGGTGCGGGCGTTCAACGCCGACACCCTGGACGGACACTTCGCGCTCGCCGTGATCGCGGGCGCCGCGATCCCGCTACCCGACCAGGAGCCATGAACTACCTGCGTCGCGCCAGCCCGCTGCACGCGACGCGCGCCGGCGTCGGCGCCGCCTACTGCGCGGCGATGGTGCTCGCCGCGCTGGTGATCCCCAATCCGCTGGTGCTCGGCGTGCTGGCGCTCGCGCTGCTCGCCGCCGGGGCCGGCGCGGGCGCCGGCCGCCGCGTCGCGCGTTCCCTGTACCTGTCGGCGCCGATGGGCGCGCTGATCGTGCTCGTCAACGCGCTCGTCAGCCGCGAGGGCCTGACGGTGATCGCGCGTCTCGGCGACGCCGGCCCGCTCGGCCAGCTCGACATCACGCTCGAAGCCGTCGCCTACGGCGCCAAGGAGGCGCTCGTGCTGATCGTGATCATCGCCGCCTGCGCCCTTGCCAGCGCCGCGGTCGACCCCGACGAGCTGCTGCGCTCGCTGCGGCGCGTCTCGTTTCGCTCGGCGCTGACGGCGACGATCGCAACGCGGATGGTGCCGCTCCTGGCGCTCGACGCGCGGCGGATCGGCGACGCGCAGCGCTGCCGGCCCGACCCCGGCGGGCGGCTCGCCGTGATGCGCGCGATCACCGCCAACGCGCTCGACCGCTCACTCGACGTCGCCGCGACGCTGGAGGTCCGCGGCTACGGCTCGGCGCGGCGTCCGGCACGCGCCCACCGGCCGTGGTCGCGCCACGACCTCGCCTTCGCCGGCTCGGCCATCGCGATCGCGGTGCTCGCGCTCGCGCTGCGCGCGCCGTTCTCCTTCTACCCGTCGATCCACGGATCCTTCGGCGTGCGAACCTGGGTGCTCGCCACCTCGCTCGCCTTCGCGGCGCTGGCGCCGTTCACGCAGCGCCGCGGGATCATGCGATGAACGCGCTCGAGCTCTCAGGGGCCTCCTACACCTACCCCGATGCGCCCGCCCCGGCGCTTCGCGAGCTGACGCTCGAGATCGCGCAGGGTGAGTTCGTCGTGCTCGCCGGCGGCTCGGCGGCCGGCAAGTCGACGCTGCTCGGCGTCGCCTGCGGGCTCGTGCCGCACTTCCACGGCGGGCGCTTCGACGGCCGCGCCGAGATCTGCGGCATGAGCCTGCGCGACCACGGCCCGGCGGCGCTGGCGGCCGAGGTCGGCACGCTGTTCCAGGATCCCGAGACGCAGGTTGTGATGGGGACGGTGCGCGCGGAGCTCGCGTTCCCGCTCGAGAATCGCGGCCACAGCGCCGTCGCCGTCGCCCGCGGCGTGGAGGAGGTCGCGCTCGCGCTCGGCATCGAGTCGCTGCTCGAGCGCTCGACCGTCGAGCTGTCGGGCGGCGAGTGCCAGCGCGTCGCGCTCGGCGCGGCGCTCGCCGGGCGCCCGCGGCTGCTCGTGCTCGACGAGCCGACCTCGCAGCTCGACCCGGTCGCCGGCGACGAGCTGCTCGGGCTGCTGCGGCGGCTGAACGAGGAATGGGGGACGACGATCGTGCTGGCCGAGCATCGTCTCGAACGCTGCCTCGGGGCGGCGGACCGCGTGATCGCGCTCGAGCGCGGCGAGATCGTCTGCGACGCCGCACCGAGCGGGTTCCTCGCATGGGCGCACGACGCCGCGCCCGCGCTCGAGACCCCGGGCGCCACGCTCGTCGCCGGTCTGGGACTCACACCCGCGCCGGCCGGCGTCAAGCAGGCGCGCGCGACGCTGCGCGCCGCGGACCTCCTGCCGGACCCGCAGGCGCCGGCTGAGCCGCGCCGGCATGAGCCGCGCCGGCATGAGCCGCGCTGGCGAAGGCGGAGCGCGCCGGCGGCGAGCCTGCGTCTGCGCCACGTCTGGCATGAGCTGAGCGACGGACCGGCGATCCTCGCCGGCGTCTCACTGTCGGTCGCGGCCGGGGAGCGCGTCGTGCTGCTCGGTCGAAACGGCGCCGGCAAGTCGACCCTGCTGCGTCACGCGGCCGGGCTCGCGCAGCCCACCCGCGGGCGGGTGGAGCGCGCCGGGCGCGTCGCCCTGCTGCTGCAGAACCCCGGCGACTACTTCGTCCACGACCGCGTCGGCGACGAGCTCGATGCCGCGGCGCTCGCGCGTGCCGGGCTCGGCGCGCTCGCCGACCGCCACCCGCGCGACTGCTCCGGCGGCGAGCGCCAGCGGCTGGCGCTCGCGATCGTCACCGGCGGCGAGCCGCCGCCGGCCGTGCTCTGCCTCGACGAGCCGACCCGCGGCATGGACCGCACGGCGAAGGCGACGCTCGCCGGCGAGCTCATCGACTGGTCGGCGCGCGGCGTCGCCGTGGTCGTCGCCACCCACGACCCGGAGTTCGCCGCCGGCTTCGCGACGCGCGCGGTGCTGCTGGCGGACGGGCGCGTGCTCGCCGATTCGACTCCTGCCGACCTGCTCTCCGGCGGCTGGTACTTCGCGACCGAGACGGCGCGGATCCTCGGCGGGCACCGCGGGATCCTGACCGCGGCGCAGGCGCTCGCCGAACTGTCGGCAGACCCGGCGGCAGTCGAGGCGCACTGGTGAGCTGGCCGCTCGCCTCGTTCCTGATCCTCGCGCTCGCGCTCGCCGGCGGCTTCGCCTGGTACGAGCGCTCGCGCCCCTCGTCGCGCACCGTCGCGATCGTCGCCTCGCTCGCCGCGCTCGCGACGCTCGGGCGGATCGCGTTCGCGCCGCTGCCGAGCGTCAAGCCGACGACGGACATCGTGCTGATCGCCGGCTTCGTGCTCGGCGGCCCGCCCGGCTTCGCGGTTGGCGCGGTTGCCGCGATCGCCTCCAACATCGTCTTCGGGCAGGGGCCGTGGACCCCCTGGCAGATGCTCGCGTGGGGGATGGTCGGGCTGCTCGGCGCCGGCCTGCGGCGCCGGCGCGCCCGCCCGATCCCACGGCTCGTGATGGCGCTGATCTGCGCCGCCGCCGGCTTCGCCTACGGCCTCGTGCTGAACTTCTACACCTTCGTCACCTTCACCGGACAACACACGCTCGCGCAGTTCCTGGTGATCGAGGGCGCGGCATTCACGTTCGACCTGGCGCACGCGGTCGGCAACTTCGTCTTCTTCCTCGCCTTCGGGCCCGGCGCTCGTGCGCGCCCTCCAACGCTTCCGCCTGCGCATGAACGTGCAGTGGGGGCTCGCGGCCGGAGCATCGGCGCTGCTCGCGCTCGGCTGCCTTGGCGCGGCCGCCGTCGCCACGCCGCAGGCCACGGCGCAGGCGGCGCCGGCGGCGAGTGCGCAGTCGATCGCCTACCTCGCGCGGGTGCAGAACGCCGACGGCGGCTTCGGCCTTGCGCCCGGGCAGCCCTCGTCGCAGCTCGCGAGTGCCTGGGTCGTGATCGGGCTCGCCGCCGCGGGGCGCTCGCCCGCGACGGTCAGCAGGGACGGCCGCACGGCCGTTGTCTGGATCCGCACGCACCTGCGCCAGCTGCAGGGCGCGGGCGACCTGGAGCGTACGATTCTCGCGCTCAGCGCGGCGCATGCACCGCTCGGCGCGCTCGTCGCCGAGCTGCGCCGGGATCAGCGCGCCGACGGGTCGGTCGGCGAGCAGGCCAACCTGACGGCGTTTGCGGTCCTGGCGCTGCGCGCCGCTCACGCCGGGGGGCTGAATGCTGCCGCGGCATGGCTGGCGCGCGAGCAGAACGGCGACGGCGGCTTCAGCTTCGCTGTGCACGGCGACCCGAGCGATGTCGACGACACGGCGGCGGCGCTCGAGGCGCTGAGCGCCGCCTCGGCGCCGGCCCACGTCCTTGGGCGGGCGCGCGCGTACCTGCTGGCGAGCGAGAACCGCGACGGCGGCTTCCCGCAGCAGCCGGGCGGTGCTTCCAACGCGCAGTCGACGGCCTGGGCGGTGCAGGCGCTGGTGGCCGTGCGCGCGGCCGCGCAGCGGCCGCTCGCCTACCTGTACGCGCGGTTGACCAGCTCCGGCGCCGTGCGTTACGCCGCCGGCGAGACGCTGACGCCGGTCTGGGTGACGGCCGAGGCGCTCGCGGCGTTCGCGCGCGCGCCGCTGCCGATCGCCGGCAGCTGATCCGCTTCGCGCCGCTGCCGATCGGAAGCCGGCCAGCTTCGCGACCTGCCCGCCATACGCACTTTGCCGCAGCGAAGCTAGGGGATTGTCACCGAGGGGCCGCCCGCCGCGATCGCATATGGTTGGAGCAGATGCTCATCGGGGTGCCCACGGAAACCGCTTCTGGCGAACGCCGTGTGGCCCTCGTTCCCGAGGTCGTCAAGAAGCTCGCGGCCCGCGGCATCGACGTGATCGTGCAGTCCGGCGCGGGGGATGCCGCGATCATCCCCGACGCGCTGTATGAGGCGGCGGGCGCCAGGGTCAGCGCCGATCCGGCCGCCGTCTGGGGTGCGCCGCTGGTCGTGAAGGTCTCGCCGCCAAGCGATGCGGAGGTCGCGAAGCTGGCGCCCGGTGCGGTGCTGATCGCCTTCCTCAATCCGATCGGCAGTCCCCAGGCGACGCGCGCGCTCGCCGCAGCCGGCGTCACGGCGTTCGCGATGGAGGCGATCCCGCGGATCTCGCGCGCGCAGGGGATGGACGCGCTCTCGTCGCAGTCCAACGTCGCCGGCTACCGCGCCGCGCTGCTCGGCGCCGTGTACATCGGCCGCTTCTTCCCGATGCTGATGACGGCGGCGGGCACGATCCCGCCGGCCAAGGTGCTGGTGCTCGGAGCCGGCGTCGCCGGGCTGCAGGCGCTCGCCACGTCGCGCCGCCTCGGGGCGCAGACGACCGGCTACGACGTGCGCCCGGAGGTTGCCGAACAGGTCAGCTCGCTCGGCGCGAAGTGGCTAGACCTCGGCATCGAAGCGGCCGGTGAGGGCGGCTACGCCCGTGCGCTGACGCCCGAGGAGCAGGTCGCCCAGCAGCAGGCGCTGACCGACGCCATCAAGGGCTTCGACGTCGTCATCACGACCGCGCTCGTGCCGGGACGTCCGGCCCCCAAGCTCGTCACCGCCGAGGCGGTGCAGGGGATGAAGCCGGGCAGCGTGATCGTCGATCTGGCCGGCGAGACCGGCGGCAACTGCGAACTGACGACGCCCGGGGAGGTGACCGTCGAGCACGACGTGACGATCGTCGCGCCGCTGAACCTCGCGGCGGAGATGCCCGAGCATGCCTCACAGCTCTACGCGCGCAACATCCAGGCGCTGCTCGAGCTGTTCATCGACGAGCACGGCGAGCTGGCGCTCGACTTCGACGACGAGATCGTCGCGGGCTCGTGCATCGTGCGCGACGGAACCATCGTCAACGACGCCGCTCGCGCGGTCGTGGAGGCCAACGCCTGATGCTCGTCACCAACCTCACGATCCTCGTGCTCGCCGGTTTCATCGGCTTCGCCGTGATCTCGAAGATCCCCAACACGCTGCACACGCCGCTGATGAGCGGCACCAACGCGATCCACGGGATCGTGCTGCTCGGCGGGCTGCTGATCGTCGGCTTCTCCGGCAACAGCGCCTTCAACAAGGTGATCCTGGTGATCGCGATCGCCTTCGGCACGATCAACATCGTCGGCGGCTTCCTCGTCACCGACCGGATGCTCGAGATGTTCAAGCGCAAGCCCACGCAGGCGCCCAAGGACGGCGAGCCGAAGTGATCCTCGCGACCAGCTTCCTCCACAACGCGAACTTCCTGCGCGTCCTCTACATCGTCGCCTTCGCGCTCTTCATCTACGGCCTGATGGGCCTGACCGGCCCGCGCACCGCGGTGCGCGGCAACCGGATCGCCGCGGTCGGCATGGCGATCGCCGTGATCGCGACGCTGCTGGCAAAGGGCGAGGGCAACTGGGGGCTGATCATCATCGGCGTGGCGATCGGCACCGCGGTCGGCATCCCCGCCGCGCGCAAGGTCCGGATGACGGCGATGCCGCAGATGGTCGCGCTCTTCAACGGCGTCGGCGGCGGCGCGGTCTTCCTGATCGCCTGGGCGGAGTTCCGCAACACCGGCGGCTACGCGCACCCGCCGGGTCTGACGAGTGCCGGCCCGGTCGCCACATACATCGCGGTCTTCTCGATCTTCGCGGCGATCGTCGGCTCCGTCTCCTTCTGGGGCTCCAACATCGCCTTCGGCAAGCTGCAGGAGCTCCTGCCCGGGCGCCCGATCACGCTCGGCCGCTTCCAGCAGCCCGTCAACTTCCTGCTCGGCGCGATCGCGATTGCGCTCGGCGTGGCGATCGTCGCGGGCTCGCACTCGCAGCTGATCTTCATCCTGATGCTGGTCACCGCGGCGCTGCTCGGCAACGCCGTCGTGCTGCCGATCGGCGGCGCCGACATGCCGGTCGTGATCTCGATGCTGAACGCCGCGACCGGCCTCTCCGCCGCCGCGACCGGCGTCGCGCTCAACAACCCGGCGCTGATCGTCGCCGGCATGATCGTCGGCGCGTCCGGCTCGATCCTGACCAACCTGATGGCGGTCGCGATGAACCGCTCGATCCCGGCGATCATCGCCGGCGGCTTCGGCGGTGGGGGGGTCGTGGAGGGGGCCGCCGGTGCCGGCGCGTTCGCGGGCACGGTGCGCTCGACCAGCGCCGCGGACGTCGCGATGCAGCTCGCCTACGCCCGCCAGGTCGTCGTCGTCCCGGGCTACGGGATGGCGGTCGCGCAGGCCCAGCACGCGGTGCGCGAGCTGGCCAAGGAGCTCGAGGCGCGCGGCGTCGAGGTCAAGTACGCGATCCATCCGGTCGCCGGGCGCATGCCCGGGCACATGAACGTGCTGCTCGCCGAGGCCGATGTGCCCTACGAGCAGCTCAAGGAGATGGACGAGATCAACCCCGAGTTCCCGCGCACCGACGTGGCGCTCGTGATCGGGGCCAACGACGTCACCAACCCGGCCGCCCACACCAACCCGAGCTCGCCGATCTACGGGATGCCGATCCTCGACGTCGAGAACGCGCACTCGGTGGTCGTGATCAAGCGCTCGATGAACCCGGGCTTCGCGGGGATCGAGAACGAGCTCTACTTCAAGCCGAACACCTCGATGCTGTTCGGCGACGCGAAGTCCGCGGTCTCCGACATCACCGCCGAGCTCGCGGACATCTAGCGCCGCTGCCGCCACCAGGTAGGCTCAGCGGCACCAACCGAGAAGGAGACACAACCATGCCCGCAAAGGCAAACGCGGAGTGGCAGGGCGACCTGCGCTCCGGCGCAGGCACCTTCACCGCCGGCGACTCGATCCACGGCGAATACTCGTTCCGTACGCGCTTCGAGGACGCCCCGGGCGCCAACCCAGAGCAGCTGATCGGCGCCGCGCACGCCGCCTGCTTCTCGATGGCGGTCTCGAACGCGCTGGCCCAGGCCGGCACCCCGGTCGACTCCGTCAAGACCGACGCCGTCGTGACGATCCGCCAGATCGACGGCCAGGCGACGATCGCCTCGATCGCTCTGCGCACCGTCGGCGTGGTACCCGGCATCGACCAAGCCACATTCGAACGGTTCGCGCAGGACGCCAAGGCGGGCTGCATCGTCAGCAGGGCGCTCGCCGCGGTGCCCGAGATCACGCTCGAGGCGACGCTCGCCGGCTGAGCGACGGCAGGCGACGGCGAGAGTCGTGGCTGCGTGAGCGGCGCCGGCGCCGACCCCCCGCGGCCGCCCGCGCCCGCCGGCGTGCTGCTTCGCGCCGGCGGCGAGACGCACGCGCTCGGCGGGCGCCCGTGGCTGATGGGGATCGTCAACGCGACCCCCGACAGCTTCAGCGACGCCGGGCTGCACCCGACGCTCGACGCGCGCGTCGCGCTGGCCGCCGAACTCGTCGCTGAGGGCGCGCGCGTGATCGATGTCGGCGGCGAGTCGGGTGTGACGAACCGCCCGGCGGTTGAGGCGGCGGAGGAGATCGAGCGTGTCGTGCCGCTGATCGAGCGCCTCGCGGCGGCGCTGCCGCAGGTGCTGATCTCGGTCGACACCTACAAGCCGGCGGTCGCGGCCGCCGCGATCGCGGCCGGCGCCGTGATCGTCAACGACGTCAGCGGCCTGCGCGACCCGGAGCTCGCCGACGTCTGCGCGGCGACCGGGGCGGCGCTCGTCGTGATGCACACGCGGGCGGCGCCCAAGCAGCGCCTGCAGGATCCCGGCCGCTACGACGACGTGCTCGCCGACGTGGTCGCCTTCCTCGGTGAGCGCCTCGAGCTGGCGCGCTCGCGCGGCGTCGACGAGCGCCAGCTGATCGTCGACCCGGGCCCCGACTTCGCCAAGACGCCGGCCCAGACGATCGAGCTGCTGCGCGGCGCCCGGGCGCTGCACGAGTTCGGCCGCCCGCTGCTGCTCGCGGTCTCGCGCAAGGACTTCGTCGGCGCGCTGACCGGCCGCCCGCCGCGCGAGCGCGGCGCCGGCACGCTCGCGGCGCTCGCCCACGGAATGGACCTCGGCGCGCAGATCTTCCGCGTCCACGACGTTGGCGCCGCGGCGGACTTCATCACGGTGCTGGCGGCGCTCCGCGGCGACGAGGCGATCCCGCCGGCGCTGGCGCTCCCCGACGCGCTGCGGTGGGAGCGCCCGAACCAGCAGCTAGAGTAGAGCGACCGGGTGCCGGCGGCTGACATCAACGCCGCGGGACGCCTCACACCCATCCAAAGGAAGACGATGTCCATCATCAGCCCAGCCGATCTCGAGGCGAGCCCGCTCGCCGACCTCCACGCCCTCGCCTCCGCGCTCGGCATCGACGGTTTCCGCCGACTTCGCAAGGAGGAACTGGTCGAGGCGATCCTCGCCCGCCAGGGCGCATCCGCGCCGCGGCGTCCACGCGCCGGCTCGCGGCGCGCCGCCGCCGAGGCGCCGCAGGACAGCGACGACGACACGCCGCCCGGGGACGACGCGGCGGAGGAGCCGCAATCCCGCGAGGGCTCGGGCGAGCGGCCGGCCCGCTCCGGGCGTCCGCGACGCCGCCGCGGCGGCGGGCGCTCCCGCGAGGGCGGCGACGAGACCACGTCGCCCGCGTCCGACGCGCCCACGCCGCGCGCGCGGGAACGGGCACGCGACGAACGCGCACGCGACGAACGCGCACGCGACGAACGCGACGAACGCGAGCCGGCGTCCGAACGCGTCGCCGAGGGCATCGTCGAGCTGCTCGCCAACGGCTCCGGCTTCCTGCGCGCCAACCCCGACGAGGCCTCCGACGACGACGTCTACATCTCCGCCGCGCAGGCGCGCCGCTGCGAGCTGGTCTCCGGCGACCGCATCAGCGGGCCGGTTCGCCCGGCGCGGCGCTCCGAGCGCCATGCGTCGCTGATCCGCATCGACACGATCAACGGCGTCGCGGCCGAGGAGGCCGTCGTCGGCACGCGGATCGAGGAGATCGACGTCGACTTCCCGAGCGAGTCGTTCGTCTTCGGCGACGCCGGCGGGCTGGCAGCGCTGCCGCCGTTCGGGCGCGGTTCGCGCGTGCTGATCGCCGGCGCTCCGCGGTCCGGCCGAAGCGAGCTGCTGCGGCGGATCGCCGCCGAGCTGGCGGCGATCGAGGGCCTCGATGTCGAGCTGCTCGCCGTCGGCGTGCGTCCGGAGGAGCTGACCGAATACAAGGCGCTCGACCACGCCACTTCGAGCGGCCTGTCGTTCGCGGCCTCCAGCGACGCCCAGGAGGCGGCCGTCGAGCAGGCCGCCGAACGCGGCCGGCGGATCGCCCTGCGGGGCGGGAACTCTGTGCTCGCCATCGACACGCTCGACGGGCTGGGGGCGAGCGCGGCGCGCCGCGCGATGGCCTCGGCCCGCAACCTGCGCGGCGCCGGCTCGCTGACCGTGATCGCCACCGCGCGCGCGCCGATCGGCGGCGAGACGACGCTGATCGCGCTGCTCACCGACGGCGAGTTCCCCTCGCTCGATCCAGCTGCCAGCGGCACGCTGCGCCCCGAGCTGCTCGCCCCGCCGGCCGCCGCGAAGCCGGCCCGCGTGCGCAAGCCTCGCACCACCGCCGCCGCCGCGACGCCGTCCGCGGCAACGCCGCGGACCAGGGCGCCGCGCAAACCGCGCACCGCTCCGGTCGACGAACCGCAGGACGACGGCGGCGAGTAGGCGCCGAGTCGCGGCGCGCGTGGGCCCGCCGGCGGGTGTCGCCAGGTCCGCAGCCGGAGGCTGGCAGCCGCTAGCCGGCGAGGCCGCGGTAGGCGACCCGGCCCCAGGAGGGCTCGGGGGCGAGCTCGATCGGCTCGCCGCCGCGGTCGGGCTGGACGTAGGCGAAGCTGTTGGTCTGCTCGTTGAAGGCGACGTCCAGCTCGCCCTCGCGCACCCGCTGGTCGAGCCAGGCGCCGCGGAAGACGAGGCGGCGCAGCCAGTGCACCAGCGAGCGCTCGGCCGGGCCGATGATCTCCGGCCAGCAGTCGTTGACGTGGTCGCCCAGCGCCGAGGCGGGGTCCAGGATCTCGCCGTTCACGGCGAGGTTGACGAGATCCTCGATCTCAGGTTCGGCCAGCCTTTCGCCGATGAATCCGAGGCGCAACGCGGCCTGTTCGCAGCGCTCGCGGAAGTCCGCCTCGTTGAAGGTGAAGCGCAACTCTCCGTACTCGAGCACGAAGTCCTCGCCAGAGTTGTAGTTTCCACGACGCGCAGTGTCCATGAGCAGCCCCTTCCAAGGGCCGTCGGCATCATAAGCCGCTTTCCTGCATTGGCGGCCGCGCTGCACGCTTTCTTTCAGAGCGACAACCACGAGGATCGACATCTTGGGCTGCCATGAGAAGAGGACGTCATCGCCCGGTTGAGTGAGCACGGACTGCGGCGCACGGTGGGCGTGCCGGGCCTGTTCGCGACCGCATACGGCAACGTCGGCTCCTCGATCTACTACGCGCTAGGCCTGGTCGCGGCGCACGCGCTCGGGCTCACGCCGCTCGTCTTCCTGTTCGCCGGCGGCCTCTTCGCGCTGACCGCGAAGACCTACGCCGAGGGCGCGTCGATGTTCCCCGAGGCGGGCGGGTCGTCGTCGTTCGCGCGCCACGCCTTCAACGACTGGATCTCCTTCTTCGCCGGCTGGGCGCTGTCGCTCGACTACATCCTGACGATCGCGATCTCGGCCTACTTCGTGCCGTTCTACGCCAGCGCGCTGCCCGGCCTGCACGCGCTGCACAACCCGCCGGACAACATCATCGCCGCGCTCGGCGTGCTGGTGCTGCTGGTCGTCCTGAACATCCGCGGCCTCGGCGAGTCGGCGCGCGTCAACTTCGTGCTCGCCGTCACCGACCTCGGCACGCAGGCGCTGGTCGTGATCCTCGGCGTGGCGCTCGTGCTGAGCCCGTCGCGCCTGGTCAGCCAGGTCCATCTCGGCACCGCCCCGAGCCTCTCGCAGCTGATCTTCGCGCTGTCGATCGCGATGCTCGCCTACACCGGCATCGAAACCGTCTCGAACATGGCCGAGGAGGCGCAGGACCCCGGCAACGACGTGCCGCGCGCGGTCAACTTCGTGGTGATCGCCGTCCTCACCGTGTACATGGGCATCTCGGTCGTCGCGCTCTCGGCGCTGCCGGTCACCTACCACACGGCGGTGGTCAACGGCTCGCACTTTCAGACCGCCCTCGGCGTGAAGTACGCCTCCGAGCCGGTGCTCGGGATCGTCGACCACCTGGGCTTCAGCGGCGCCCTGCTGCACGGCGCCCAGTACTACGTCGGCCTGCTGGCGACGACGATCCTGTTCATCGCGACCAACGCCGGCCTGATCGGCATCTCGCGCCTGTCGTGGTCGCTGTCGGAGCACCGCCAGCTGCCGGGCATCTTCTCGCGCCTGCACCCGACGTACCGCACGCCGTGGTTCACGATCGTCTTCTTCTCCGCCTTCGCGGTGCTGCTGATCACCTTCGCGAACATCAACGTGCTGGGCAACCTCTACTCGTTCGGCGCGATGCTGTCGTTCACGACCGCGCACGCGGCGGTCGTCGCGCTGCGGATCAAGGACCCCGACCGCGAGCGCCCCTACCGGATGCCCGGCAACCTGCGGATCCGCGGGCGCGACATCCCGATCACCGCGGTGATCGGCGGGATCGGCACCTTCCTCGCCTGGGTCGCCGTGGTCGTGCTGCACCCGGAGGCGAAGTACGTCGGCATCCCCTGGATGGTGGTCGGCATGGTCGGCTACGTGATCTACCGCAGGCGCGCCGGCCTCAGCCTGTCCAGGAGCGTCGTGCTGGTGCGCCCGGAGCGCCCGCCCGACTTCCACCAGCTGGGCTACCGCACGGCGCTCGTGCCGATCTTCGGCGCCGACGTCAGCGCGCAGACGCTGGTCAGCGCGGCGAAGCTGATCGGCAAGGACGGGATCGTCTACGCCGTCTTCGTGCTGCCGGTGCCGCGCCAGCTGTCGCTCGACTCGGGCCTCGAGGCGGAGGAGGCGCTGGGCCGTTCGATCCTCGAGAGCGCGCGCATCCAGGGCCGCCGCGCCGGGATCAAGGTCCGCACCGGCCTGATCCGCGCGCGCAACCCCGGCGCCGCGCTCGCCGACGAGGCGCAGCGAATCAACGCCGACGTGATCTACCTCTCGACGCTGCACGCCCCCTCGAGCGAGCAGCGGATCGGCCTGACCGCCTCCTACCTGCTCGACCGCCGCCCCTGCCGCATCGTGATCGAGACCGACAGCTCGGCGACGCCCCACCCGCTGGCGCTGGCCTGAGCAGGCGGCGGCTTCCTCCCTGTTTGACGGGCTGGTGCATGCACCAGCCCGCGGGATTGGCGCATGCGCCAATCCCGGGGCGGCGCATGCGCCCGACTGCGCCGCCCCGCACAGCTTGGGGAACGTCATCCTCCGGGCGGGTGGCGGTGATGGGAAAGTGGATGCAAGTGGGGGAAAAGTGTCAGATTTGTGTTGCAAAGTGGGGCGGATCTGGTACGGTCCCCGCAGCGAACCGGGGTGGATGGGTTCCTCCCGCCTCTTCCAGCCCGGTTCGACCTACTTGCGGCGCCCGTCATGGCATTCCGCGGCTACTACGACAACACCCTCGACGCGAAGAACCGGCTGACGATCCCGGCGAAGCTGCGCAAGGCGCTCGCCGACGGCGTCGTCGTGGCGCTCCAGCGCGACGCCCCCGAGTGCGTGGCGATCTGGTGCCCCGATGATTACGCGGAGTACGTCGAGAGCGTGCTGGCGGGCATCGACCGCCTCTCCGAGGACTACGGCAACATCGAGCGCTTCTCCAACGCCTACTCGCAGGAGCTCGAGCTCGACGCCGCCGGGCGCGTGATGGTGCCCGCGAAGCTGCTCGAGAAGGCCGGCCTGGGCAAGGAGGTCGCGGTGATCGGCGCCGGCAACCGCCTGGAGGTCTGGGACCGCGAGGCGTGGGGGCGTGTCAGCGAGCAGATCGTCAGCACCGTCAAGCAGATCGGAGCGGGATCGTCGAGTGGCCACACTTCTTGAGATGACGGTCACGCACGTGCCAGTCCTGGCCGGTGAGCTGATCGAGCTGCTCGACCCCCGGCCCGGCGCGGTCGCCGTCGACTGCACCGTCGGCGGCGGCGGTCACGCGCGGCTGATCGCCGAGCGGATCGGCTCCGCCGGCACGCTGATCGGAATCGACCGCGACCCCACGGCGCAGGAGCGCTTCGAGGAGCTCGCGCGCGAGGTCAGCTGCACTACCCGCTTCATCCGCGCGAGCTTTGCCGACGGCCTGGCGCTGCTGCTCGACGAGGGCGTCGGCGCCGACTGCGTGTACTTCGACCTCGGCACCTCGTCGATGCAGATCGACACCTGGGAGCGCGGCTTCTCCTACGCCTACGACGCGCCGCTCGACATGCGGATGGACCCCGACCAGGAGCTGACGGCAGCGGAGATCGTCGGTGAGTGGGATCAGCGGCGGCTCGCGCGGCTGCTGCGCGAGTTCGGTGAGGAGCGCTACGCCGCGCAGATCGCGCGCGCGATCGTCGCCGAGCGCGAGCGCGCGCCGATCGTCACCACGCTCGAGCTGGTCGAGGTGATCAAGGCCGCCGTGCCGGCGCCGGCGCGATTCGCCGGCGGGCACCCCGCCAAGCGGAGCTTCCAGGCGATCCGGATCGCGGTCAACGAGGAGCTCGAGCAACTCGACGCCGCGCTGCCGCTGGCCTGGGAGCTGCTGCACGCCGGCGGCTCGCTCGCCGCGATCTCGTTCCACTCGCTCGAGGATCGCCGCGTCAAGCAGTTCTTCGCGGCCCGCACGCGCGGCTGCATCTGCCCGCCCGACCTGCCGGTCTGCGGCTGCGGGCAGCGCCCCGAGGCGGAGCTGGCGCACCGCCGCGCGATCGCGCCGAGCGCCGGCGAGGTGGCCGCCAACCCACGCTCCGCCAGCGCGCACCTGCGCGTCGCCCGCAAGCTCGGAGCCGCCGCATGAGCATGCCGGCCGCCACCGCCGGCGCCGCGCGCGCCCGCTCGGCCCGCGCCGAGGCTGCCCCGCTTCGACTGCCGCCCGCGCCCCGCCGCGTCTCGGGCCCGAGCCGCCATCCGCGTGCCGCACCGGCGCGGCCGGCGGCCGCCCCGAGCCTCGTCGTCCGGGTGATCGACCATCCGTGGCTGGAGCGGCTGGTGCGCGGGCGGGCCTGGATCGCGATCGTCGCGACCGCGCTGCTCGGGATCGTCGCGATGCAGGTCGCGCAGCTGCGCCTCGGCGCCCAGATCGGCAGCGAGACCACGGCCGTGAACGCGCTGACCGCGCAGAACGAGACGACACGGACCGAGATCGCCGTGATGGAGGCGAGCCACCGGCTGAGCACGGCGGCCGGCGATCTCGGCATGATCTACCCGGCCCCCGACGCCGTGACCTACCTCGCCGTCAACCCGGGCGACACGGCACGGGCCGTGCGCGAGATGACCGCCCCGTCGGGCGCCGCGATCGCCGCCGCCGCGGCCGACACGCGCCGGCTGGCGAGCTCCTCGGCGTCCGCGTCCGTGACCACCCCGGCGACGACGACGCCTTCGACGACGACGCCTTCGACGACGACGCCTTCGACCACGACGATCGCCGCGACGACGCCGGGTGACGCCGCGACGGGCGCGACGAGCACGACCTCCGCGGGCACTTCCGCGAGCGCGAGCGGCACGACCGCGGCCGCCGGCACGAGCGGCACCGCGTCGACCGGCGCGGCGGTTACGACCACCGCGTCGACCGGCACGGCGGCGAGCGGCACGGCGGCTACGACCACCGCGTCGAGCGGCACGGCAGGGAGCGGCACGGCGGGGAGCGGCACGGCGGGGAGCGGCACGGCCGGGACGGCCACGACGACCGCGGGTACGACCGCGCCCGCCACGACGACGGCCGGCACCGCCACGGCTCCCGCGACGACCGCGGCCGGCGGCACGACCCCGGGCGGGTAGCGGGATGGCGCTCAGTCAGCGCCGCGTCGGCTGGCTGCTCGCCGTCTTCGCGCTGCTGCTCGCGGTCGCGGCGGTGCGGGCGCTGCAGCTTGCGACGCTGAGCTCGGGCCGCCTCTCGAGCGTCGCCAACTCCGAGCACGTCACGACCGTCGCCACGCCGGCGCCGCGCGGCTCGATCGTCGACCGTAACGGCGACCTGCTGGCGGTCACGCAGGCCGCCGACGACATCACGGCGACGCCCAGGCAGGTGCACGATCCCGCCGCTGTCGCGCTCGCCCTCGCTCCGCTGCTGCACGAGCCGGTCGCGACCCTCGAGGCCGACATCACCAATCCGATCGCCCCCGACTGGGCGCGCCTGGCGGTGCAGGTGCCCGCCGCGACCGCAGCCGCGGTGACGAAGCTCGGGATCGCCGGCATCTACCTGACGCCCGACCCGCGGCGCGTCTATCCGAACGACTACCTGGCAGCCCAGGTGCTCGGCGGTGTGGGGACCGACGGCAACGGCCTCTCGGGCATCGAGCTGCAGTACAACCGGCAGCTGAGCGGCAGCCCCGGTCACCAGACCGTCGTCTCCGACGGGCAGGGGCAGCCGATCCGCGTGAGCGGCCCGACCGCCGTCGCCGGCAAGACCGTCGCGCTCACGATCGACGCGCCACTGCAGCAGTACACCGACTCGGTCGTCTCGGCGACCGGCGAGGCGTTCCGCGCGGAGCACGCGACGGCGATCGTGCTCGACCCGCAGACCGGTGCGATCCTCGCGATGTCGAACTGGCCGCGGGTCAACGCGAACGACCCGAGTCAGGTCGGCGTGGCGGAGAACTACGCGGTCGGGCTCGACTACGAGCCCGGCTCCACCTTCAAGGTCGTGGCGATCGGCGGCGCGCTGTCGGACGGGCTGATCTCGCCGAACACGCCGTTCAAGATCCCGTCCTGCATCCACGTCGCCAACTACTGCATCCAGGACTCAGAGGCGCACGGCACCGAGATCCTGACGACGCGCGAGATCCTCGCCCGCTCGAGCAACATCGGGGCGATCGAGATCGGCGAGCTGCTGGAGCAGAACGGCATGTACGACTGGATGCGCCGCTTTGGCTTCGGCTCGCCGACCGGCGTCGACCTGCCCGGCGAGGAGTCGGGGACGGTCCCGCCGGTCTGGCAGTGGTCGGGTTCGACGATCGGCAACGTGCCGATCGGCCAGGGTGTCGACGTCACGCCGATGCAGGTCGCGACCGCCTACGCGGCGATCGCCAACGGCGGCCTGCTGCGCCCGCCGCACATCGTCTCGAGCGTCGGCGGCGTGCCGGTGGCGGTGCCCAAGGCGAAGCGAATCCTCAGCCCCACGGTCGCCGCCGAGCTGCGCAGCATGCTCGAGGGCGTGACCAGCGCCGGCGGCACGGCGGCGGAGATCCAGATCCCGGGCTACACGCTGGCGGGCAAGACGGGAACCGCCAACAAGGTGGTGGATGGGACCTACTCGCACACCGACTACTACGCGTCGTTCGTCGGCTTCGCCCCCGCGCAGGACCCGCAGATCGAGGCGATCGTGATGGTCGACTCGCCGCAGACCGGCGAGATCTACGGCACCGAGGTCGCCGCGCCGGCGTGGCAGAAGATCATCGACTTCGCCCTGCCGCTGCTGAAGATCCCGCCCGGTTGAGCGCCGTCCGCGCTCGCCCGTGCGCCCGGCGGCCCGCGCCCGCGGCATACACTGCGCCCGGATGTTGCTCTCGCAGCTGAGCGCCGGCGCGGCGCCGATCGAGATCACCTCGCTCGCCTATGACAGCCGGTCGGTGGTGCCGGGAGCGCTGTTCTTCTGCGTCCGCGGCGGGCACAGCGACGGTCACGACCATGCCGCCGACGCGCTCACGCGCGGTGCCGTCGCGCTCGTCGTCGAGCGTCCGCTGGGGCTCGGCGTGCAGGAGCTCCTGGTGCCCTCCGCGCGGGCCGCGATGGCGGACGCCGCGGTCCGCTTCTACGGCGACCCGAGCGCGTCGCTGCGGGTGGCCGGCGTGACCGGAACCAACGGCAAGACGACCAGCGTCTTCTTGATCGCCGCGCTGCTGTCGGCCGGCGGCGAGCAGTGCGGTTTGCTCGGCACGGTCAAATCGGTGATCGGCGGCGTGGAGGGCCCGGTGATCCACACCACGCCCGAGGCGATCGACCTGCAGGCGAGCTTTCGCGCGATGCTCGACGGCGGCGACCGCGCCTGCGCGATGGAGGTCTCCTCGCACGCGCTGGCGCAGCACCGCGTCGACGGGACCCGCTTCGCTGCGGCGCTGTTCACCAACCTGACTCAGGATCACCTCGACTTCCACGCCACGATGGAGGACTACTTCGCGGCCAAGCGGCGGCTGTTCGACGGCGAGGTGGCGCTGCGCGTGATCAACCTCGACGACCCCTACGGACGGCGGCTCGTGGCGGAGCACCCAGACGCCGTGACCTTCGCGCTCACGCGACCGGCCGACTACGGCGCGCGCGAGCCGAGCTTCGGCGTCGCCGGCGCGCGCTTCGTCGCGACCACCCCGGACGGCGAGCTCGAGCTCTCGAGCCGCCTGCCCGGCCGCTTCAACGTCGCCAACGTCCTCGGTGCGCTCGCAACCACGCACGCGATGGGCGTGCCGCTCGAGCGGATCGCCGCCGTGCTGCCCGATATCGCGCCGGCGCCCGGCCGCTTCCAGGCGCTCGACGAGGGCCAGCCGTTCACCGTGCTGATCGACTACGCGCACACCCCCGACTCGCTCGAGAACGTGCTGAGAGCGGCGCGCTCGCTGGCCGAGCGGCGCCTGCTCTGCGTGTTCGGCTGCGGCGGCGACCGCGACCGCGGCAAGCGCCCGCAGATGGGGCGGATCTCGGCGGAGCTGGCCGACCTGACGATCGTCACCTCGGACAACCCGCGCTCCGAGGAGCCGGCCGCGATCGTCGAGGAGATCCTTGCCGGCGTGGCCGGCGACGGCACCGCCGTCGAGGCGATCGTCGACCGCCGCGCCGCGATCGCGCGGGCGCTCTCGCAGGCGCGTGCGGGTGACGTGGTCGTGATCGCGGGCAAGGGTCACGAGCAGGGCCAGGAGTTCGCCGGGGGTCGCAGGCTGCCCTTCGACGACGCACAGGTCGCCCGCGCCGAGCTGGCGGCGCTCGCGTGAGGGACTGGGGCGCGGAGCGCGTGGCCGCGGCCGCGGGGGCGCGCCTGCTGACGGGCGCCGGCGCCGGCGACGGCTCCGGCGGACCGGCGCGTGTCGTGGTCGACTCGCGGGCGCTCGCCCCGGGGGACCTCTTCGTCGCGCTCCCCGGCGCGCACACCGACGGCGGGCTGTTCGCGGACGCCGCGCTCGCCGCCGGCGCCTGGGGCGTGCTCGCGGCGGCCGAGCACGTCGAGCGGCTGGGCGACGCCCGCGGGGGCGTTCTGCTGGCCTGCGCGGACCCGCTCGCGGCGCTCGGGCGCCTCGCGCGCGAGTGGCGGCGCGAACTGGGTGCGCGGGTCGTCGCCATCACCGGCTCGAGCGGCAAGACCTCGACCAAGGACATCCTTGCGGCGTTGCTCGCGCCGAGCTTCGCGACCGTCGCCAGCCCGCGTAACCACAACACCGAGATCGGTCTGCCGCTGGCGATCCTCGGCGCGCCGGCCGGCACGCAGGCGCTGGTGCTCGAGCTGGCGATGCGCGGCGCCGGCCAGATCGCCGAGCTGACGGCGATCTGCGAGCCCCAGGTCGGCGTCGTCGTCAACGTCGGGCCGGCGCATCTCGAGCTGCTCGGAACGCTCGAGGCGATCGCCGCCGCCAAGGGCGAGCTGATCGCGGGGCTGGCCGGCGGCTCGACCGCGGTCGTACCCGCCGGCGAGCGTCTGCTCGACCCGTTCCTGCGGGAGGACCTCGAGATCGTGCGCTTCGGCGAGGGCGGCGACGTCGCCGTGCTCGAAGCTGGCGCCGACGGCGTGCGCGTCGCGCTGCGCGAACGCCGGGTGACGATCGAGCCGGGCTTTCGCTCGGCGCACCTGTTGAGCGACCTCTGCGCGGCGCTCGCCGCCGCGTCGGCGCTCGGCGTCACCGTCGCGGATGGGCCGCTCGCGGTCGCCTTTTCGGGGCTGCGCGGAGAGCGGCTATCGCTGCCCGGCGGGGTGGTTGTCATCAACGACTGCTACAACGCCAACCCGATGTCGATGCGCGCCGCGCTGGACGAGCTCGCGAGCACCGCCGACGGCCGGCGCGTCGCGGTGCTCGGCGACATGCTGGAGCTGGGGGAGCGCGACGAGCGCCGCTACCACCGCGAGCTGGGCGAGCAGGCGCAGGCGGCCGGCGTTGCGCTGCTGATCACCGTCGGCGCCCGCGCCGCCTGGGCCGCGGAGAGCTTCGCCGGCGGCGAGCACCTCACGGCCGCCGACGCGCCCGCCGCCGCGGAGCTGCTGCGCGAGCGCCTGCTGCCGGGCGACACGGTGCTGGTGAAGGGCTCACGCGGCGTCGCGCTCGAGCGTGTCGCCGAAGCGCTCGTGGGGCGCTGATGGCACAGGTCCTGATCGGCGGCACCGCCGCGCTCCTGATCTGCATCTTCCTCTCGCCGAAGTTCATCGAGTTCCTGCGCCGGCGCGAGTTCGGCCAGCACGTCCGCGACGACGGGCCGCAGGGGCATCTCGGCAAGGCGGGCACGCCGACGATGGGCGGCGTGATCATGTTCATCGCGATCGCCGCGCCGTTCGCGATCCTCTCGGACTGGACCGACTGGCACGCGATCGGCGTGTTCGGCGCGGCGATCGCCTGCGCGCTGCTCGGCTTCGTCGACGACTACATGAAGATCGTCAAACGGCGCTCGCTCGGGCTGCGGGCGCGCACCAAGCTGGTGCTGCTCGCCGCGATCTCGGTCGGGCTGTGGCTGGTGGCGCGCAAGGCGCAGCTGCAGCCCGATCTGCGCCTGCGCTTCGTCGACTACAACGTCGACCTGGGCGCCTTCTACCCGTTCCTGATCTACCTCGTGGTCGCCGGCACGACGAGCGGCGTGAACCTGACCGACGGGCTCGACGGGCTGGCCGCGGGCTGCGCGGCGATTGTGCTGATGGCCTACGTTGGGATCACCTTCCTCAGCGGCCAGACGGAGCTGGCGCTGCTCGCCTCCTGCGCCGTCGGGGCGTGCGTCGGCTTTCTCTGGTTCAACGCCTTTCCGGCGACGATCTTCATGGGCGACACCGGCTCGCTCGGACTCGGCGGCGCGATCGCGGGGCTCGCGGTGATGACGCAGACCGAGACGCTGCTGATCCTGATCGGCGGGATCTTCGTGATCGAGGCGGTCTCGGTGCTGATCCAGATCGTCGCCTTCCAGCTGTTCCGCAAGCGCGTCTTCCTGATGGCGCCGATCCACCACCACTTCGAGCTGAAGGCGTGGTCCGAGACGAAGATCATCCTGCGCTTCTGGATCATTACGGCGATCGGTGCGGCGATCGGCTTCACGATCTACTCGCATTCGATCCATTGAGCAGCCGCCCGCAGCTGCCCGCCGGGCCCTACCTTGTGGTCGGGCTCGCCCGCTCGGGGATCGGCGCGGCGCTCGCGCTGCGCGCCCGCGGTGAGCGCGTGATCGGCACCGACCGTCGTGGCGGCGGCGCGCCCGCCGAGCTCGTGCACGCCGGCGTCGAGTTCGCCGCGGACAGCGTCGCCGCGCTCGATGGCGTCAGCTGCGTCGTCAAGAGCCCGGGAGTGCCCGCCGGCGCGCCGCTGATCGCCGCCGCACGCGAGCGCGGGATCACCGTGATCGGCGAGCTCGAGCTGGCGTGGCGCCTGCTGCCCAACGAGTTCGTCGCCGTGACCGGCACCAACGGCAAGACCACGACGGTCGAGCTGATCGGCGAGATCTACCGCGCCTGCGGCGCCCCCGTCGCGGTCGCCGGCAACGTCGGGCGTGCGCTCAGCCTGCTCGCGACGCCGCCGCCGGCCGGCGCGGCGCCGCTCGATCCGGCCGTCACGGTGGTCTGCGAGGCCTCGTCGTTCCAGCTCGAGGACACGCTCGCGTTCGCTCCGCACGCGGCGGTGCTGCTGAACGTCGCGCCCGATCACCTCGACCGCCACGGCGACATGGAGGCCTACCTGGCGGCGAAGCTGCGGCTGTTCGCCAACCAGGGTCTCGGCGACTTCGCGCTGCTGCCGGCGGCCGGCGTCGGCGCCGAGGTGCCGGGTGCCGCCGCGCGGCTGACCTTCGGCACGGCGGCGGACGCCGATTTGCGCAGCGACGGGGAGTGGCTGTGGTGGCGGGGCGAGCGGCTGATGGCGCGCTCGGCGATCCGCCTGCGCGGCTCGCACAACGTGGAGAACGCGATGGCAGCAGCCGCCGCCGCGCTCGCCTGCGGGCTGCCGGCGGCCGCCGTCGTGGCGGCGCTCGAGCGCTTCCCGGGCGTGCCGCACCGCCTCGAGGAGGTGGCGACGCTGGACGGCGTGCTGTTCGTCAACGATTCCAAGGGGACCAACGTCGCGAGCACGCTGGTCGCGCTGCGCTCGTTCGAGGCGGGCAGCGTGCACCTGATCCTCGGCGGCCGCGGCAAGGGGGAGGATTTCGGCCGCCTGCGCGAGGAGGTTGCGGTGCGCGCCCGCGCGGTCTATCTGATCGGCGAGACGGCGGGTGAGATCGGCGCCGCGCTCGCCGAGACCGGCGTGCCGGTGGTGGACTGCGGCACTCTCGCGCGCGCGCTCGCGGCGGCGCACGAGTCGGCTGGTCCCGGCGAGACCGTGCTGCTCAGCCCGGCCGCAACGAGCTTCGACCAGTTTCGCGACTACGAGGCGCGCGGCGACGAGTTCAGGCGGCTCGTGCTCGCCTGAGCGCTCGCCGCGGCGGGCGGACCGCTGAGGCGGCCACAGGGCTCGTGGCCGCGACCGGCGCGTCGCGCGCCCCAGGCTGGTTGGCGTACCGCGCGCCCGCCGCCCGTGGGCCGCCCGGGCAGGCATTTCGCGCTCCGTGTTGAAGGACCACGAATGGCTTCGGTTGCCGCAGAGCCCGCGCGTCTGCGCCGCGCCTCGGATTCGGCCGCCCGGCGGGCCAGACCGCGCCTGCCGATCGAGCACAGCCTGCTGCTGACGGCGACGCTGTGCCTGCTCGCCGGCGGCGCGGTGATGGTCTACAGCGCCTCGTCGCCGGCGGCGATCGACGGCGGCACCGCCGGGGGCATGAGCGCGCTCGTGCGCTTCGTCGTCTACGGGGCGGTCGGCATGGTCGTGCTGCGCTACGCCTCGCGCGTCGGACTCGAGCGCGTGCGCCGGCTGACCGGCCCGCTGCTCGGGCTCGCGTTCGTCCTGCTGATCGCCGTGCGCGTCCCCGGCCTCGGCCATTCGACGCTTGGCGCCGAGCGCTGGATCGGCGCCGGGCCGCTGCAGTTCGAGCCCTCCGAGCTGATGAAGCTGGCGCTGGTCCTCTACGCCGCGCACGTGCTGGCGCGCGGGCGGCCGGGCACGCGCAGCCGCACCACCGCGTTCAAGCGCGTCGCCGTGGTCGGTGGCGCGGCATGCCTGCTCGTCGGCTCCCAGCCGGACGTCGGCACGACGCTGGTGATCGCCTTCGCGCTGGCCGCGATCGTGCTGACCGCGGGCATCTCGATGCGCGCGTTCATGCTCGTCGCGATTCTCGGCGCCGGCGCGGTGATCGCGTTCTCGATCGCCGTGCCCTACGCGGGGGCGCGACTGACCTCGTTCCTGGATCCGTGGGCGCACGCCACGCAGGCCGGCTACCAGTCCGTTCAGAGCCAGGTCGCGATCGGCTCCGGCGGCCTGTTCGGGCGCGGGCCGGGCCAGTCGCTGCAGAAGGACTTCTACCTGCCCGAGGCGCCGACCGACTTCATCCTCGCCGTGATCGGCGAGGAGCTCGGCTTCGTCGGGATCGCCGTGCTGCTGGCGCTCTACGGTTTGATCGCCTACGCCGGGTTGCGCGCCGCGCGCGCCGCGAAGGGCAGCTACGCACTGCTCGTCGCGGCCGGCGTGACCTCGCTGATCGTCTTCCAGGCGGCGCTCAACGTGTTTGCGGTGCTCGGCATCGCCCCGGTCACCGGGGTGCCGCTGCCGTTCGTCTCCTACGGCGCGAGCAACCTGCTCGTGATGCTCGCGGCGATGGGGTTGCTGCTGAACGTCGCCGGTGGCGGCGCCGCGCATCTGCGAGCGGTGCGCAGCACGGAGCGCGCAAAACCGCGACGATCCGAGGATGCGCGAGGCACCGCGGGTAGCGATCGCAGCCGGGGGGACCGCCGGGCACGTGGTGCCCGCGCTGGCGGTCGCCGACGCGCTGCGGGAGCGGGGGGCTGAGGTCGTCTTCATCGGCGGCGAACGCGCCGAGCGCCAGCTCGTGCCCGCCGCCGGCTACCCGTTCGAGCAGCTCGCGCTCTCCGCGCTGGACCGTCGCAACCCGCTGCGGGCGCTGCGCGCGCTGTGGCGGGCGTCGTGTGCGCTCGCGCGCGCGCGACGCATGCTCGCCGCCAGGCGCATCGACGTCGTCATGGGCGCCGGCGGCTACGTCGCCGGCCCGGTCGCGCTGGCGGCCTGGACGCGGCGCATCCCGTTCGTGCTTACCGAGGCCGACAGCCACCTCGGGCTGACCAACCGCGTGCTGGCGCCGCTCGCACGGCGAGTCTGCCTCGCGTTTCCGATCGCCGGGCGCCGCGGGCGCCGCTACCGCGTGACCGGGCGCCCGGTGGCGCCACCCTACACCGACCGCGACGGCGCTCGCGCAGCCTTCGGGATCGAGCCCTGGGAGCAGTGCGTGCTCGTGTTCGGCGGCTCGCTCGGGTCGCGCACGATCAACGAGGCCGCGCTCGACGGCCTCGACGGCGCCAGCTTCCACGTGCTGCACGTGACGGGCGTGCGGGACTGGCCGGCGCTGCGCAGCCATCCCCGCGGTCCGCTCTACGACCTGCGCGAGTACCTCGACCGCGACCACTTCGGGCAGGCGCTGGCGGCGAGCGACCTGGTCGTGGCGCGCGCCGGCGGCTCGATCTTCGAGCTGGCGGCCTACGGGCGGCCGGCGATCCTGGTGCCGTTCCCCGCGGCGAGCGCCGACCACCAGCGGACCAACGCCGCCTGGATGGAGCACGCCGGGGCGGCCGTCGTGGTGGACGACCGCGACTGCACCGGGCCGCGGCTCGCCGCCGAGGTCGGCCGCCTGATCGGCGATCCGGCGAAGCTCGCCGCGATGGGGCGGGCGTCGCGCGCGCTCGCGCGCCCCGACGCCGCGGCCGCGGTTGCGACGATCGTGCTGGCGGCGGTGTAGTGGGCCGGCCTACGGCGGCGGAACGTCCCTGGAGCGCCCGGCGGCTGCATTTCGTCGGCGTCGCCGGCGCCGGGATGAGCGCCTATGCGCGCGCGGCCCACGCGCTCGGCGCGGACGTCAGCGGCTCCGACCGCGCCGACTCGCCGTTCGCCGCGGCGCTCGCCGCCGACGGCGTGCTGGCGGCGACGATCGGGCACGCGCCGGCGAACGTGCCGGCCGGCGAGGATGTGGAACTGGTCTGCTCGAGCGCGATCGGTGCCGAGAACCCCGAGCTGGTGGCGGCGCTGGAGCGCGGGCTGCCGGTGCTGACGCGCGCTCAGCTGCTCGAGCAGCTGACGGCGCTGCGGCGCACGATCGCGGTGGCCGGCGCGCACGGCAAGACGACGACCTCCGCGATGATCGTCGCCGCGCTGGCGGCGGGCGGCGTCGAGCCGTCCTATCTGATCGGTGGGATCCTCACCGACACCGGACGCAACGGCGAGTGGCGCGGCGGCGAGTGGCTCGTCGTCGAGGCCGACGAATCGGATCGCTCGCTGCTGTCGCTGCACGTCGAGATCGCGGTGCTGACGAACGTCGAGCTCGACCACCACGACCGCTTCGGCTCGCTGCACGAGCTGGAGGGCGTCTACCGCGAGTTCCTGGCGGGCGCCGCCACCGCCGTGATCTGGGATCGCCCGGCCCTCCTCGCGCTGCGGGAGGGACCGGTGCACCCCTACGACGCGCCGGCGGCCGCGAGCGCCCCCGGCGGGCGGCGCTCTCCCTCCGGTGGGCTGGCGGTCGAGCTGACGGTGCCCGGCGAGCACAACGCGCGCAACGCGGCCGCCGCGATGACCGTCGCGCGGCTGGTCGGCGTTGGCGCCGCCGACGCCGCGCGCGGCCTCGCCGGCTTCCGCGGCACGGCAAGGCGCTTCGAGCGGCTCGGCCGCAGCGCCGCGGGCGCCGAGATCTACGACGATTACGCGCACCATCCGACCGAGATCGCGGCGACGCTCGCCGCCGCGCGGGCGCTTGCGCCGGGCCACCTGATCGCCGTCTTCCAGCCGCATCTGTACTCGCGCACGCGGGCGCTCGCGCGGGAGTTCGGCGCCGCGCTCGCCGGCGGCGCCGATCTCGTCGTCGTGCTCGACGTCTACCCGGCGCGCGAGCGTGCCGCGGACTTCCCCGGCGTCAGCGGCCTGGCGATCGCCGAGGCGACCGCCGACGCGGCGGCGGGGCGCCCGACCTACTGGCTGCCCGACGGCGAGCGCGCCGTCGCGATCGTGGCCGCGCTCGCGGCGGCCGGCGATCTGGTCGTCGTGATGGGCGCCGGCGACGTCGACCGCCTCGGCCGCGCGCTGGTCGCCGCAGGTGAGCGCGATGGTTGAGCCGCAGGCGGACTTCCCGCTCGCGCGTCTGACCACGGTGCGCACCGGCGGCGCCGCCGAGCGCTTCGCGCGGCCCGGCTCGATGCGCGAGCTGCGCGCCCTGCTGGAATGGGCGCGCGAGCGCCGCCTCGCGGTGCACGTGCTCGGCTCGGGCTCGAACCTGCTGGTGGCCGACGCGGGCGTGCGCGGGCTCGTGCTCAAGCTGGATCGCGAGCTCGCGCGGATCGAGCCCGACGGCGCCGGGCTGCGCTGCGGCGCGGGCGCGCGGCTGCCGGCGGTCGCGGCGCGGGCCGCAGCGCTCGGGCTCGCCGGGATCGAATTCGGCGTCAACATTCCGGGCACCGTCGGCGGGGCGGTACGGATGAACGCAAACGCCTACGGTGGCGCGCTGGCCGAGGTGATCGAGTGGGTCGACATCGTCACCGTCGACGGCGTGGCGCGCCGCGGGCCGGGGGAGCTTGGCTTCGCCTACCGCAGCTCTGCGCTGCGCGCCGGCGAGATCGTCGCGCGCGCGCGCGTCGCGCTGATGCCGGCACCGCCCGACTCCGTTCGCGCGACGCTGACGACGATGCGCGAACGTCGACACGCGGCGCAGCCGAAGGGGATCAGGACGTTCGGCTCGACCTTCAAGAACCCGCCGGGGCACAGCGCCTGGGAGCTGCTGGTCGCGGCCGGCGCCGGCGAGCTCGCGGTCGGCGACGCGCGCTTCTCGCCCAAGCACGCAAACTTCGTCGAGAACGCCGGCGGCGCGAGCACCGCGGAGATCCTCGAGCTGATGGCCGCGGCCCGTGAACGCGTGCGCGCACGCTTCGGCGTCGAGCTCGAGCCGGAGGTCCAGCTGCTCGGCGAGGTTCGCTTTCCCTGGTAGGGGTTTGCGCCCGGAGCGCGAAGCAGTAGGGGATGGCTCTGCGCCACAAGCTCGCCGGCCTTGCGCTGGTTGTACTGGTCGGCCTCGGCGGCTGGATTCTGCTGCGGGGCAGCTCGCTGTTCGCCGTCGACCGGGTCGCCATCACGGGCCTCTCACCGAACGCGCTGCCGGCGGTCTCCGACGACCTGATCGCCGCTGCCCGCACCCAGACGACGACCGACTTCTCGGTCGCCGCGCTGCGCGCGGCGGTCGCGCCGTACACGCTGATCGACGGCATCCGCGCGCAGACGCACTTCCCGCACGGCGTCAGCATCGAGGTCCGGGAACGCCAGCCGGTCGCGCGCCTGCAGGTCGCCCGCCACTGGTTCGCGCTCGCCGCCGACGGAGGCGTGATCAGCGGACTCGCCTACGCCGGCCCGCTCGCGTCGGTCCACTCGACGCGGATGCCGGAGCACGGTCGCAGCAGCGACCCGTTCGTGCTACTCGCCCTGCGCGTGCTGACCGACGCGCCGGCATTGCTGCGGGCACGTGCCGCGGCGGTGACCCGCGCCGACGGCGCGCTGACGATCTACCTGCACCGCGGCCCGCGGCTGATCTTCGGCAGCTACCAGCTGCTGCACGCGAAGTGGGACGCAGCGGCCGCTGTGCTGGCGAACCCGGGTTCCCGCGGCGCCAGCTACATCGACCTGACGGTGCCCTCACGGCCGGCGGCGCAGGTCGCCGACGCGGCGACCAGCGACGCCGCCGCGACCGCCACCGGGGTGGTCGGCGGCACGCCCGCGAGCGCCAGCACGGTCTCGACCGCGCTTTCGCCGACCGTGATCGGACCCTCAAGCTCTACTTCAGGCTGAGTCCCGCCCGATACCCAATTTCAGGTCGTGGTTGAGGGTTCGGCGATCTGCAACGAATGTTGCGATGATGCGGTTGCATTGACAATCGCCCGAAGCCCTGCATAACGTGGCTTTTGCGGCGTCTTCGCGGCGCCTTCGAAAAACCCTTCATTCTGACTCTAGGCTCGGATGTGAATATGGACGGCGGTAGCTATCTCGCAGTGATCAAGGTCGTCGGCGTCGGCGGCGGCGGCACCAACGCCGTCAGCCGGATGGTCGATGCGGGGCTGCGCGGAGTCGAATTCGTGGCGGCCAACACTGACGCGCAGGCGCTCGCGATGTGCGACGCCGACGTGAAGCTGCACATCGGGACCGAGCTGACGAAGGGCCTCGGCGCCGGCGCCAACCCCGAGGTCGGCTTCGGCGCGGCAGCCGAGTCGCGCGACGAGATCAAGGAGGCCCTGAAGGGTGCGGACATGGTCTTCGTGACCGCCGGCGAGGGTGGCGGCACCGGCACCGGTGCGGCGCCCGTGATCGCCGAGATCGCGAAGAACGAGATCGGTGCGCTGACCGTCGGCGTCGTCACGCGACCGTTCGACTTCGAGGGCGCGACCCGCGCCCGCCAGGCCGAGGAGGGCATCCGCAAGCTGCGCGAGGTGGTGGACACGCTGCTCGTGATCCCCAACGAGCGGCTGCTCACGGTCGTCGAGCGGCGCACCTCGATCCTCGACGCCTTCCGCGAGGCCGACAACGTCCTGCGCCAGGGCGTCCAGGGGATCACCGACCTGATCACGATCCCCGGCCTGATCAACCTCGACTTCGCCGACGTGCGCACGATCATGACCGACGCGGGCACCGCGGTGATGGGGGTCGGCACCGGCTCCGGCGAGAGCCGCGCCGCCGACGCCGCGAAGGCGGCGATCGCATCCCCGCTGCTCGAGGAGGCGATCGACGGCGCGACGGGCATCCTGCTGAACATCACCGGCGGACGCAACCTCGGCCTCTTCGAGGTCAACGAGGCGGCCGAGATCGTCCAGGCCGCCGCCGAGCGCGACGCCAACATCATCTTCGGCGCCGTGATCGACGAGCAGCTCGAGGACGAGGTCAGCGTGACGGTGATCGGCACCGGCTTCCAGCACCACGGCAGGCCGCGTGCACGCGCCGGGATCTTCGACACCGGCGAGGAGCGCAGCACGCGCCGTCCCCGTTCGAGCCGTCCCGACCGACCCGCGGTCGAGATTCGCGACGAGGACATCGACGTGCCGCCTTTCCTGCGCTGAGCCCGGGCTGCTCTCGAGGGTCGATCCCCGTGGGCCCGCCCGTCCGGGATGCTTGCTGAGGGGCTTCGCCGGCAGCGCCGGCTGCGCCTGATAATTTCGTGCCGCGATGGCGCAGCCGCCCGGTCCTAATGTCTTTGGCAATGAGTGGGAGCGCGAGATCGCGCACGGGGGCTTCGCGGTCCGCGGCAGCCGCGTCGGGACGGCGGCAGGCGCACAGCGGCTCGGCGTCTCGGTCTACGAGCTCGCGCCGGGCAAGCGCAACATGCCCTACCACGCCCACTTCGGGATCGAGGAGCTGCTGATCGTGCTGAGCGGGCAGCCGACGCTGCGCGGCGCGGGCGGGGAGCGCGAGCTGGCGACCGGCGAGGTGGTCGCCTTCCCGCCCGGGCGCGATGGCGCGCACCAGCTGATCAACAACACGCAGGAGCCGGTGCGCTTCCTGATGGTCAGCTCGTACGCGGAGGCCGATTTCGTGGAGTACCCCGACAGCGGCAAGCTCGGCGCGCGCGCCGGCGCCTTCGGCGCGCCCGGCGCGGTCGTCCACATCCTCTCGACCGCAGAGCAACTCGGCTACTTCGACGGCGAGGGCGGCGATGAGGGAGCCGGCCCAACACCCTGACCGCGCGCTCAAGCGCTAGGTTTGAGCGCGAGTGTCGACTGCGCTTCGCCACACGCCGCTGCATGAGTCCCACGTCGCGCTGGGGGCGCGGATGGTGCCCTACGCCGGCTGGGAGATGCCAGTGCGCTACGACGGCGTGATCGCCGAGCACCTCGCGGTGCGCGCCACGGCCGGCGCCTTCGACGTTTCCCACATGGGCCAGATCGAGACGACCGGGCCGGCGGCGCGTGACCTGCTGGCGCGGCTGTGCACCAACGATGTTTCGCGGATCGCGATCGGCGGCGCCCAGTACAGCCTGCTGCTGCGCGAGGACGGCGGCGTGCTCGACGACCTGTTCAGCTACCGCCTGGCGGACGAGCGCTACCTGACCGTCACCAACGCCGCCAACCACGAGCGGGACCTCGCCTGGTTTCGCAGCCACGCCGCCGGCTTCGACGCGCAGGTGATCGACCGCGCCGCGGACTACGCGATGATCGCGGTGCAGGGGCCGCTGGCGCGCGAGATCGTGCAGGCGATCGCGAATTCGCCGCTGCCCGAGCGGATGACGATCGGCGAGCGCACGATCGACGGCGCGCAGATGCTGGTCGCCGGCACCGGCTACACCGGCGAGGACGGCGTCGAGCTGCTGCTCGATCCGGCGGATGCGCCCGCGGTCTGGGACGAACTGCTGCGCCGCGGCGCCAAGCCGGCCGGTCTGGCGGCACGCGACACGCTGCGCACGGAGGCCTGCTACCACCTCTACGGCAACGACCTGGACACGCAGCGCGGCCCGATCGAGGCCGGCCTCGGCTGGTGCGCCCGGCCGGCCGGCGGCTACATCGGGGCAGGGGCGGTCGCCGCCGTGCGGGCAGCCGGCCCCGCCGAGCTGCTCGTCCCGTTCGTGATCACCGATCGCGGCGCCGCGCGCGCGGGCGACCTCGTGGTGGGCGGCGGCATCGTGACCAGCGGCACGTTCTCGCCGACGCTCGAGCTGGGCATCGGCCTGGCCTATCTGCCGGCGGCGATGGCGGTCGTGGGCACGCAGTTCGAGATCGACGTGCGCGGCAAGCACCGGCGGGCGCGTGTCGAGAAGCGGCCACTGTTGAAGGTGTGAGCGGCAAACCAATAAGGTTGGAGGGAGCGAGCTGATGGCCGAAGCGTCCTACCCGCAAGATCTGCTGTATCACCCCGAGCACGACTGGGCGCGCATCGAGGGGGACGTCGCGACGTTCGGCATCACCTGGCACGCCCAGGACGCGCTCGGTGAGGTGGTGTTCTTCGACCCGCCGACGGCCGGCGCGCAGCTGACGCAGCACGAGCCCTACGCCGAGGTCGAGTCGGTCAAGGCCGTGTCGGACGTGATCGCGCCGCTCTCGGGTGAGGTGATCGAGGTGAACGTCGCGCTCGGCGAGGCGCCCGAGGCGATCAACGACGACCCTTACGGCGCCGGCTGGATCGTCAAGGTCCGCCTGTCGGATCCGGCGCAGGCGCAGGCGCTGCTGGCGCGCGACGCCTATGTCGCGCTGCTCACCTGAGGCTGCGATGAGCCGCTACACCGCCGTCACCGACTCCGACCGCCAGGCGATGCTCGAGACGATCGGCGTCGCCGCCCTCGACGAGCTGTTCGGCGAGATCCCGGCCGCGGTGCGACTGGACCGTGCGCTCGACCTGCCGGCCGGGCTGGGCGAGGCCGAGGTCTACGCCCACCTGCGCACGCTGGCCGCGCGCAACGGCAGCACCGAGGACGAGATCTGCTTCCTCGGCGCCGGAATGTACGACCACTACGTGCCGGCGGTGATCGACATGCTGCTCGGGCGCTCGGAGTTCCTTACCCCGTACACCCCCTACCAGCCGGAGATCTCGCAGGGCGGACTGCAGGTGATGTTCGAGTACCAGACGGCGATCTGCGAGCTGACCGGCATGGACGTCTCCAACGCGTCGGTCTACGAGGGCCCGTCGGCGCTCGCCGCCGCCGGCTATCTCGCCAAGCTGACCAACGGCCGCCCGCGCTTCGTGATCTCGCGCGCCGTCCATCCCCACGCACGCGAGACGCTGCGCACGCTGTCCGCCGGCTACGGCACGACCGTCGACGAGGTCGCGCTCGCCGACGGCGTGACCGACGGCGCGGCCTGGGTGCGGGCGCTCGACGACGACGTCAGCGCCGTGTTCGTCGCCCAGCCCAACTTCCTCGGCGCGGTCGAGGACCTCGAGTCGCTGATCGCCGCCGCGCGCGAGCACGGGGCGCTCGTCGTCTGCAGCGCCGACCCGCTCGCACTGGGGATCGTCGAGGCGCCGGGCGTGCTCGGCGTCGACGTCTGCGTCGGGGAGGGTCAGACGCTCGGCAACCGGCTCGACTTCGGCGGCCCGTCGTTCGGCTTCTTCGCCACGCGCGACGAGCACGTGCGCCGGATGCCCGGGCGGATCGCCGGTGAGACCCACGACGTCGACGGCCGCCGCGGCTTCGTGCTGACGCTGCAGACCCGCGAGCAGCACATCCGGCGCGAGAAGGCGACCTCCAACATCTGCACGGCGCAGGCGCTCAACGCGCTCGCCGGCGTCGTCTATCTCTCCTGGCTCGGCCGCCACGGCCTGGTCGAGCTGGCCGAGCTGCTCGTGCGCCGCACCGCCTACGCCCGCGAGCTGCTGCTCGCGATCGACGGCGTCAGCGCCGTGCACGAGCAGCCGGTCGTGCGCGAGTTCGCGGTCTCGCTCGGCCTGCCCGACGTGGCGAGCGTGCGCCGCGTGATCGGTCGCTGCGCCGCCGAGCGCGTCACCCCCGGCTACGCGCTCGGGCGCGACTACCCGGAGTACGCGGACGGACTGCTCGTCGCCGTCACCGAACAGCGCTCGCGCGAGGACATCGACCGGCTCGCCGATGTGCTCGCCCGCGCTCTGGCGGCCGAACGCGCCGCCGCCGCGACGGGGGGCGCATCGGCATGAGCCTGACGAACGAGACCGCGATGCAGCGCGACCGCGCAACCACGATCTTCGAGCGGGGCGCGCCCGGCCGCCGTGCCTTCGAGCCACCGCCGCTGGATGTCCCGGAGCGCCCGCTCGACGAGCTGATCCCGGCGCGGCTGCGCCGCCGCGAGCCGGCGCGCCTGCCGGAGATCTCTGAACCCGAGCTGGTGCGCCACTACGTGCGCCTCTCGCGCCGCAACTTCGACCTCGACTCCGGCTTCTACCCGCTCGGCTCCTGCACGATGAAGCACAACCCGCGGCTGCACGAGCGCGTCGCGGCGCTGCCCGGCCACGCCCGGCTGCACCCGCTGACCGAACCGGCGCGGGCACAGGGGGCGCTCACGCTGATGTGGAACCTCGAGCGCGCGCTGTCGGAGATCGCCGGCCTGCCGTACGTCTCGCTGCAACCGTCCGCCGGCTCGCACGGCGAGTTGGCCGGGGTACTGCTGACGCGCGCCTACCACGCCGATCGCGGCGAGGAGCATCGCCGCGTCGTGCTGACGCCCGACACCGCTCACGGCACCAACCCGGCGACCGTGACGATGGCCGGCTACGAGGTCGTCAAGGTCGGAACCGACGCGCGCGGCGGCGTCGACATCGACGACCTGCGCGCCAAGGCCGACGGCGACGTCGCCTGTCTGATGCTGACGAACCCCAACACGCTCGGCCTGTTCGACACCAACATCGAGGAGATCGCCCGGATCGTCCACGGCGTCGGCGGCACCGTCTACTACGACGGCGCCAACCTGAACGCCGTGATGGGGATCTCCCGGCCCGGCGACATGGGCTTCGACATCGTCCACTTCAACCTGCACAAGTCGTTCACGCAACCCCACGGCGGCGGCGGCCCCGGCTCGGGCCCGATCGCCGTCTCCGCGGCTCTCGAGCCGTACCTGCCGCGGCCGGTGATCGTCCGCCAGGGCGGCGCGGAGGGCAACGGCTCGACCGTCGAGTTCGACCTCGACTACGAGCGGCCGAAGTCGATCGGCCGCCTGCGGGGCTTCCACGGCAACTACGGCTGTTTCGTCCGCGCCTACGCCTACATCTGCTCGCTCGGCGCGGCGGGACTGCGCGACGTGTCCGAGACCGCCGTGCTGAACGCCAACTACCTACTGGCGCGGCTGCGCGAGCTCGGCGTCTGCGAGCTGCTGCCGCCCGCCTACGATCGCCTGTGCATGCACGAGTTCGTGCTGAGCGGCGCGCCGATGAAGCACGAGCTCGGCATCCGCACGCTCGACCTCGCCAAGCGGCTGCTCGACTACGGCTACCACCCGCCGACCGTCTACTTCCCGCTGCTGGTCGAGGAGGCGCTGCTCGTCGAGCCGACCGAGACCGAGACCAAGCAGACGCTCGACGAGTTCGCGGCGGCGCTCGCGGAGATCCTGCGCGAGGCGCGCGAGGACCCCGAGCTCGCGCGCGGCGCACCCTACTCGACGCCGGTGCGCCGGCTCGACGAGGCAGCCGCCGCCAAGCACCCGGTCCTGCGCCAGGCGCTGTAGCGGGTCGTCCGCCGCGCCCCCTACACGAGCGCCCACGGCTGCAGCGGCTCCTCAACCACTCCGCCGGAGGCGGATTTGAAAACCCTGTAGGCGAGCTTGCCGGGCGTGTCGGCGATCACCTCGTGCACGTCGGTGCCCCGGTAGTGGATCGCCACGCCGTCGTCGGTGGCGTAGCCGTCGGGCAGCGTCCCGTCGGCTATCAGCGCCTGGAAGTGGGGGCGGCGCTCCGGCTCCGAGTCGTAGTGCACGGAGGTCGAGTGGGGCAGGAAGCCGAGCGCGTCGGTCACCGCGCGCAGATCCGTCCCGAAGGAGTCGGTGTTGCCGCCGAGGTGCCAGCAGATCGCGCCGGCGCTGATCCCGGCCAGCACGACGCCGCGCTCCCACGCCGTGCGCAGGATCCGGTCGAGGCCGTGGGCGCGCCAGACGGCGAGCAGGTTGACGACCGAGCCGCCATGCACCCAGATCACGTCCTGGGTCAGCAGATGGCGCTCGGGGTCGACGTTCGGCATTCCGAACAGCTGCAGATGCGAGGCCTCGATCGGCTCGCCGGAGCACGCGCCGTAGAAGCCGCGCAGGCCGAGCATGTTGTCGCCGTGGGCGGTGCCGAGCCAGCAGAGCTTCGGCCGCTGCGCACCGGACAGCGCGAGCGCGTAGCGCACGACCGGCCCCAGCCGCCACTGAAAGGGGTTGATCCCCGTGTCCTCGAAGCCGGCGCTGCCGGCGACGATGTGGCGCTCCGCCATCGCCGCAGTCTCACACACGCCGCGCCGGCGCCGTCGATGTCCACCGCGGGGCGCCTGAGCTCGCGGCGACGGGCACGACGGATACGCTGGGACCATGCGCATCTTCTCCGGTATCCAGCCGACGGGCCGCAAGCACCTCGGCAACTACATCGGCGCGATCATCCAGTACGTCGCCGGCCAGGAGCGCGGCGACGCCGTCTACTGCATCGTCGACCTGCACGCGACCACCGTCGAGTTCGACCCGGCGGAGCTGCGTGAGCGGACCTACGACACCGCGGCGATCCTGATCGCGGCCGGCCTCGACCCCAAGCGCTGCATCCTCTTTCGCCAGAGCGACGTGGTGGAGCAGACGGAGCTCGCGTGGCTGCTCACGGCGGTCACCGCGTACGGCGACCTGCAGCGGATGACCCAGTTCAAGGAGAAGTCCGCCGCCCAGCGCAAGCTGGTCACCGCGGGCCTGTTCGTGTACCCCGTGCTGATGGCGGCCGACGTGCTCGCCTACCGCACCAACGAGGTGCCGGTCGGCGACGACCAGCGCCAGCACGTCGAGCTGATGCGCGAGATCGCGCGCACCTTCAACGCCCGCTTCGGCGAGGTGCTCGTCGTGCCCGAGCACCGGATCCCGGCGGTCGGCGCGCGGATCATGGACTTGCAGAACCCGGAGGCGAAGATGTCGACGACAACCGGCGGCGAGGAGGGCAGGCTGTACGTGCTCGACGAGCCGGCGGTGATCGAGCGCAAGGTCAAGCGCGCCGTCACCGACTCCGGCGAGGGCGTGCGGCGCGCGCCGGACAAGCCCGGCATCACCAACCTGATCGACATCCTCGCCGTCGTGCGCGGCGTGCAGCCGAGCGCGATCGAGCGCGACTTCGCCGACGCCCGCTACGGCGAGCTGAAGGCCGCCCTGGCGGTCGAGCTGACGGCGTATCTGGCGCCGACGCGCGAGCGCTACGCGCAGCTGCGCCCGGACGTCGCCGGGCTCGAGGCGGTGCTCGCCGACGGCGCGCAGCGCGCCCGGGTGATCGCCTCCGCCACGCTCGCGGACGTGCGCGACGCGATGGGCGTCGGCCCACCGCGCTGAGGCGGCGGGAGCGGCGCCGGGGCGGGAGTCGCCGGAGCGGCGCGAGTGGCTGGGGTGGCGCGCCGTCGGGGGTCCGCGGTAGCTTTCGCGCTGTGTACCTCGCGGAGCTCGAGCTGGACCTCGACGTCTTCAGCGGTCCGTTCGACCTGTTGCTGACACTGGTGCTGCGTGAGGAGGTGGACCTGCGCGAGCTGTCGCTGGCGGAGGTGATCGTCGCCTACCTCGACCACCTCGACGCGCGCGGCGAGCTGGACCTCGAGGTCACGACCGAGTTCATCGTGCTGGTCGCCGCGCTGCTGGAGCTCAAGTCGCGCCTGCTGCTGCCCGGCGAGGAGCTCGAGGAGCTGCTGGAGCTCGAGCCCGGCGAGGCGGCGGAGGAGCTGCTCGCGCGGATGCTCGACGCCCGCCGCTACCGCGCGGCGGCGGCATACCTCGGCGAGCTGCTGGCCGGCCAGCCGGCTGTGCGCTACCGCGAGGCGCCGCTGCCGCCCCATCTGCGCCGGCGCTCGCTCGACGATCTCAGCGAGGTGCGCTGGGACGCGGCGCTGCTGGGCCGCGCGCTCGGCGGCCTGCTCGCACTGCCGGCGAAGCTCGACTTCAGCCACATCAGTGTGATGCGCGTCTCGGTCGCGGAGCGCGTCGCGCACCTGCGCGGACTGCTGCGCTCCGCCGTCGCGCTGAGCTTCGACGACGCGGTGCGCGACGCCGATCGCATGACCGTGGCGGTCACCCTGTGGGCGCTGCTCGAGCTCTACAAGCGCGGCGAGGCGGTCTGGGAGCAGGTCGAGCCGTTCGGCGAGATCACGGTGCGCCGCGGTGCGGGCCGGGTCGGCGAAGGACGCGCAGGATGAGCGAGCTGCGGCGGATCGTCGAGGCGCTGCTGTTCCTCGCCAGCGACCCGATCAGCGTCGAGGAGCTGGCCGAGGTGACCGGAGCGAGCGAGCAGGACGTAAACGGCGCCCTCGACGAGCTGGCCGCGGCCTACGAGCCGGGGCTGCGCGGCCTGCTGCTGCGAGCGGTCGCGGGTGGCTACACACTCGCCTCGGACCCGCTCGCCGAGAGCGCGGCACGCGCGCTGCTGACCAAGCCACGCCTCGCCGTGCTGACCCCGGCGCAGCTCGAGACGCTCGCGATCGTCGCCTATCTCGCACCGGTCTCGCGGCCCGAGATCGCGCGGATCCGCGGCGTCAACGCCGACTCGCCGGTCGCCTCGCTGCTCGACCGCGGCCTGATCGAGGAGAGCGGGCGCTCCGAGTTCGGCGCCGTGACCTACCGCACCACGACCCTGTTCCTGAAGGTGTTCGGGCTGCAGAACACCGATGAGCTGCCCGACGTGGCGCAATGGGATCCGACGCCGGAGGAGCACAGCGCGTTGCGCGACCGCCTGCTCGCCGCCGGTGAGGCCCGCGCCGGGATCACGCCGGAGTAGGGGGGCTAGGGCCGGCCGCGGCCGCGAGCGAGAACGGCCCGCGCGGCTCCAGCGTCAGCGACTCGCTCACGCGGCCGCTCCGGCGGCCAGCTGTCCGCAGGCCGCGGCGATCTCGCGCCCGCGCGTCAGCCGCACGGTGACCGGGACGCCGCGGGACTCGAGCGCGGTGCGAAAGGCGGCGATCGCGTCGCGTCCAGAGCCCTGCAGCTTCGCGTCTGTCGGGTTGTAGGGGATCAGGTTGACCTTGAAGGCCTGGCGCGGCGAGAGCAGCCGCGCCAGCGCGAGCGCCTGCTCGTAGCGGTCGTTGACGCCGGCGAGCATCACGTACTCGACGAACACGGTGCGCTTGCGGATCGCGTGGTCGGCACGGCAGGCGTCCAGCACGTCGGCCAGCGGGTAGCGCTCGTTGACCGCCATCAGCGTGCTGCGCAGCCGATCCTCCGGCGCGTGCAGCGACAGGGCGAGGCGGATCGGCAGGCCGGAGGCGGTCAGCCGCTCGATTCCGGGGATCCAGCCGACCGTTGAGATCGCGGTGCGTCGGTTCGTGATGCCAAGGCTGGGGAGCAGGGTGCAGGCCTCGAGCACGGCGTCGAGGTTCATCATCGGCTCGCCCATGCCCATGAAGACGGCGTGGTCGAGCTCCCCGACGCGCCGGAAGTGCAGCGCCTGGTCGAGGATCTCGTCGGCGCTGAGGTTGCCGGCGAAGCGCATCCGTCCCGTCGCACAGAAGCTGCACGTGAGCGGACAGCCCGACTGGGAGGAGAGGCACAGGGAGCGGCGCCCGTCGCGGTAGCGCATCAGGACCGCCTCGACGGGGTTGCCGCCCGCCGTGCGTAGCAGCGCCTTCACGGTCCCGTCACGCGCGTGGGCTTCGCGCTCGAGCGCGAGCGTCGACAGCGGCACGTGTTCCTCCAGCTCGTCGCGCAACGCCGCCGGCAGGTCGGTCATCTCGGCGTAGGAGCCGGCGCCGCGCGCGAGCCACGCCCAGATCTGGCGTGCGCGGTACGGCCGCTCGCCCCGGCGCTCGAGGGTTGCGCGCAGCAGATCGCGATCCATCGACCTATGGTTGCAGCGATGCGCCTCGCCAAGTTCCTCGCCCACTCCGGTCTCGCCTCGCGCCGCGCCGCGACGGAGATCGTGCGCGCCGGGCGCGTGCGCGTCGACGGCGTGCGCGAGCTCGATCCATCACGCGAGATCGATGGCGAGCGCGTGGAGCTGGACGGACGCCACGTCGCCGGCATCGAGTCGCGCGTGGTCTACGCGCTGCACAAGCCTGCCGGGGTGGTGTCGACCGTGCACGACACCCACGGCCGTCCCACCGTCGTCGAGCTGGTCGGCGACCCACGGCGGCTTTACCCGGTCGGCCGCCTCGACGCCGACTCGACCGGCCTGATCCTGCTGACCAACGACGGCGAGCTGGCGAACCTGCTGACCCACCCCCGGCACGAGGTGCCGAAGACCTATCGCGTGCGCCTCGCCGGCGGACGGGCGAGCCCGGCCACGCTCGCCGCACTGCGCGACGGCGTGGTGCTCGACGATGGCCCGACCGCGCCGGCGCAGGTCAGGCGGCTGTCCGCGAACGTGATCGAGCTGGAGCTGCGCGAGGGCCGAAAACGCCAGGTGCGGCGGATGTGCGAGGCGCTGGGACATCCGGTGCTCGAGTTGACGCGTGTGCGCTTCGGGCCGCTCGAACTGGGCGGGCTGGAGGTCGGGGCGGCGCGCCGGCTGAGCGACGCCGAGGTCGGCGCGCTCCGCGACGCCGCTCGACGGTAGGCTGCGAACGGTGAGTGAGCGGCTGTACGCGCTGCGCGGCGCAACGAGCGTGCCGGACAACAGCGCCGAGGCCATCCTCGCCGCCACCGAGGAGCTGATGCGCGCGCTGATCGCGCGCAACGAACTCGAGATCGAGCAGTTCGTCAGCTGCATCTTCACGGCAACCGATGACCTGAACGCGGAGTTCCCGGCGCTCGCCGCGCGGCGCATCGGCTTCGACCGCGTGCCGTTGATCTGCACGCGCGAGATCGATGTCCCCGGGGCGCTCCAGCGCGTGATCCGCGTGCTCGCGCACTACTACGCGCCCACCGGCCACCAGGCACGCCACGTCTATCTCGGCGAGGCCCGCAGCTTGCGCACGGACCTGGATGCCGCACAATAGAGGCGTGGCACTCGAATTCAACTCGGCGGTCAAGCAGATCCCGGTCTACCCGGCGGCCGCCGGCTACGCGCAGAGCGGCCCGCTCGTGCGCCTCGCGAGCAACGAGTCGCCCTATCCACCGCTGGCGGCTGTGGTGGCCGCCGCGAGCGCGGCGCTCGAAGGCGTCAACCGCTATCCCGACCCCACCAGCGCCAGGCTGCGCGGCGCACTGGCCGATCGCTACGGCGTGCCGCCCGAGCGAATTGCCGTCGGCAACGGCTCCTGCGACGTCCTGCTGGCGATGGGCGAGGCGCTGCTCGAACCGGGCGCCGAGCTCGTCTACGCGTGGCCGTCGTTTTCGGTGTACCCGCAACTCGAGGCGGCGTCGGGCGCACGCGGGATCCGGGTCGCGCTGGACGCGCACGACTGTCACGACCTGGATGCGATGGCGAGCGAGATCACCGTCGCGACGCGCCTGGTGATCGTCTGCAACCCGAACAACCCGACGAGCACGGCGATCGGGCTGGAGGAGATCGCGGCGTTCGTGGCGCGCGTCCCCGCCAGCGTGTGCGTGCTGATCGACGAGGCCTACTGCGAGTTCAACCTGCTCGACGATCCGGACGCCTCGATCGCGCTGCTCGATCGCCATCCCAACCTGGCGTTGCTGCGGACCTTCTCGAAGATCTACGGGCTCTGCGGCCTGCGTGTCGGCTACGCGCTGTGCGGCTCGCGCGACCTGCCCGACGCGCTGAACGCGGTCCGCCAGCCGTTCTTCCTCAACTCCGCCGCCCAGGCCGCGGCGCTGGAGGCTCTCGCGCACCAGGACGAGGTCGCGCGACGCGTCGAACGTGTCGCCGTGGCACGCGTGCAGATGCACGACGGCCTGACCGAACTGGGGTTTCAGCCGGCGCCGTCGCAGGCCAACTTCTGCTGGTTCGCGCTCGGCGAGGGGCGCGACGAGGCGGAGATCGTCGACGGTCTTGCACGCCAGGGCGTGCTGGTCCGCGCGGGCAGCTCGCTCGGCCGCGAAGGGGCGCTGCGGGTCAGCTACGGCACGCCGACCGAGAACGAGCGCTTCCTCGAAGTGCTCGCCGGGCTGCTGTAGAGCCTGGGGGCGACGGCGTAATCCGGGCGACCGAGCTGCTGCGCGGCGTCGCCATGGTTCGCACGGCCCTCGGCCGGTGGACGGGGGGTCGCCCGCAGCCCGCGCCGGGCGCTCGCCGGACGCTGGACGCCCCGTCGGTGCGGGTCTGCGCCGGCGTCGCATGTGCGCTTGGAGCGTTGACCGTCGCGGCCTGCGGACCATCGGCGCAGCACGGCCCGGTGCGCCATACCGCGCACGCCTGCGTGCCGGACGGCGCGGCGCACGTGGTGGTGGGGGGCGGATCGCCGGTGACTCGGCTGACGGTGCGCCCGGGCGCCGTCGTCTGGGTCGAGCTCGTCGAACCGGAGGCCGACACGATCCTGCGGACGGCGTTCCCATGGCGGACACGGGCGTCGTCCGACCCGAGAGTGATCTCGGCCGTGTCGCTCTGCAAGCACTTCTGGGTCATGTCGCTGCCGGTGACGATCACCGCGTTTCGCGCGCTGCGCCCCGGGACCGCGACGATCGACGTGGCGCTCACCAGCACCTGGAGGGGGAGGGTCGACACCGCTCCGCTCGGCCGATCGGCGCCCGACCTCAAACTGCCGTTCGCGCGCCGCATCGACATCACCGTGAGCCGTGCGGGCGGCGCCACGTAGGGACGGGCGCAGCCGCGGCGCTCGCGCAGGCTGGACGAATGTACGAGTGGCTCGTCGCCGGCGCTGCTCCTCGGCCCGCCCACGATCTGCTACACATTGCGCAGATGTGCGATGCAAGCGACCGATCGATGACCGCCGCCGGCGCCTTGGGCGCCACGCTGGTCGCTGCCTATTCGTACACCTACCCGGCGTCCTGGCGATTTAGCTAGGCGTCCGGACCTGCGCCCGCCGCGAGCGGGCGCCTGGCCTCGGTTAGAACGGCCCTCAGGGCCCGGGCGCCGCCTCCACAGCCGCGAAACGCACCTTGCAGGTGCTTCGCCGGCTCCCGTCTACGCTTCCAACCGAACCTCGAAAGGACCCAGCAGATGATGATCGTGATGAAACCCAACGCGACCGAGGAGGAGATCGAGTACGTCCTCGCGCGCGTTCGCAGCGTGGGGGCGCGCGCCCACATCTCGAAGGGCGAGGAGGTCACCATCATCGGTGCGATCGGTGACCGCGAGCACGTGGCGCGGCTCGAGCTCGAGGGCGCCCCCGGCGTCTCACAGGTGGTGCCGATCCTCAAGCCGTACAAGCTCTCGTCCTCGCAGCTGCGCTCCGGCGCTCGCTCGGTCTTCGAGATCGGCGGGCGCCGGATCGGCGGCGAGCACTTCGCGCTGATCGCCGGCCCCTGCACCGTCGAGTCGCGCGAGCAGGTGCTCGAAACCGCGCGCATCGTCAAGGAGGGCGGCGCCGCGATGTTCCGTGGAGGTGCCTACAAGCCGCGGACCTCGCCGTACGCCTTCCAGGGCCTCGGTCAGGAGGGTCTGCGGCTGCTCGCCGAAGCGAAGGAGCTATACGGCATGCCGATCGTCACCGAGCTGATGGACGTGCGAGATCTCGAGGCGGTGCTGGAGATCGCCGATGTGGTGCAGATCGGCGCTCGCAACATGCAGAACTACACCCTGCTTGCCGAGGTCGGACGCAGCGGCTGCCCCGTGCTGCTCAAGCGCGGACTCTCGGCGACGCTCGAAGAGCTGCTGATGGCTGCGGAATACATCCTCAAGGAGGGCAACGAGAGGGTGATCCTCTGCGAGCGCGGCATCCGAACGTTCGAGACCGCCTACCGCTTCACGCTCGACCTGATGGCGGTGCCGGTGCTGCGCCAACTCTCGCACCTGCCGGTGGTCGTCGATCCAAGCCACGCCGCGGGCCGGCGGGACCTCGTCGAGCCGCTCTCGCTCGCCGCCGCGGCGGCCGGTGCGGACGGGATCATCGTCGAGGTGCACCCGAACCCGGACGAGGCGATCTGCGACGGGCCGCAGGCGCTGCGCGCCGACGCCTTCGCGGCCTACGCCGCGCAGGTCGAGCGCGCCGCCTCCGTTGCCGGCAAAGCCTTCACGACCGCGTGAAGGTCGGCATCGTCGGCGTAGGGCTGATCGGCGGCTCGATCGGGCTGGCGGTGCGCGAGCGGCTCGGCGCGCGCGTCGTCGGCTTCGATCCTGACGGTGGCGTCGGCGCGGCGGCGCTGCGGCGCGGAGCGCTCGAGGATGTCGCAGCGAGCGTTGGCGAGGCGGTCGCGGGCGCCGATATCGTGTTCGTCGCCGCACCTGTAGGCGCGCTCGCAGGCGCGCTCGACGCCGTGCTCGCGGCCGCTCCCTTGGACTGTGCCGTCAGCGACGTCGGATCGACCAAGCGCGCGATCGTTTCCGGTCGCGTCGATCCGCGCTTCATCGGCGGGCATCCGCTGGCCGGCGCCGAGACCTCCGGCGTCGAACATTCCCGGGCCGACCTGTTCGACGGCGCGACCTGGTACCTGACGCCGGGAACGGCCACCTCGGGCGCGCTCTACGAGCGGCTGCACAAGGCGCTGGTGGGGATCGGCGCGCAGCCAACCGCGATCGACGCCGCGGTGCACGATCGCGTGATGGCGAGCGTCTCGCATCTCCCGCACGTCTTCGCCAACGTGCTCGTCGCGCAGGCCGCCCGCGCTCTCGGCGACGGTGCGGAGGTGCCGGCGACCGGTCCGAGCTTCCGCGACGCGACACGGGTCGCCGGCGCGAACGCGACGATCTGGCCGGACATCTACCTCTCCAACAGCGACGCGCTGGTGGCGCTGATCGACGAGACCCAGGCGCGGCTCGCCGAGGTGCGCGCGGCGCTCGCGGCCGCCGATCGCGGCGCGATCGAGCGCTGGAACGAGGCTGCGCGGATCGATCGCGACGCACTGCTCGGCGCCGGTCTCGCCGGCGGCTCCGTGCACGAGCTGCGCGCGGCGGTGACCGACCGTCCCGGCGTCGTCGCCGAGATCGCGCTCGCGCTCGGCCGCGCCCAGATCAGCATCGTCGACATGGCGCTCTCGCCCGCGCGTGACGGCGGCCAGGGCGTCGTCGCCCTGTGGGTTCGCGGCGAGGAGCAGACACGGCGTGCGGTCGAGCTGATCGAGGCGCTGAAGATCCCGGTAGCGCGGGCCTGAGGCGGGACGCGCAGCCGTGGAGGTGACGAGGGTCGAGCCGCTTCGTCAGCCGCCGGTCGCGACGCTGCGACCGCCGGGCTCGAAGAGCATCACCAACCGGGCGCTGCTGTGCGCGTCGCTCGCCGACGGCGCGAGCACGCTGCGGGGCGCGCTCTTCGCCCAGGACACGCACGCGATGATGGACGCCGTCGCCGCGCTCGGCTCAGACGTCCGCGCCGATCAGGCCACCGCGACCGTGGTGGTGCACGGGTCGGGGGGGAGGCGGCCGACGGAGCCGGTGCGTATCGACGCCCGCCAGTCGGGGACGACATCGCGCTTCATCCTGCCGGCGGCCGCACTCGCGTCCGCGCGGGTGGTGGTGGACGGCGCGCCGCAGCTGCGCTCGCGTCCGCTGCGCCCGCTGCTCGACGCGCTCGAGCAGCTCGGTGTCAGCGTCGAGCCGCTTGGGCAACCCGGCTGCCTGCCCGTCGCCGTGCGTGGTCCGGCGCGGGGCGGCGACGTGCGCGTCGCCGGGCACGTCTCCAGCCAGTTCCTCTCCGGCCTGCTGATGGCCGCCCCGCTGATGGAGGGCGGCCTGCGCGTGGAGCTGACCTCGCCGCTCGTCTCGGTGCCCTACGTGGCGATGACGCTCGCCGTGATGCGGGCGTTCGGCGTCGTCGCCGACGGGTTGACCGTGTCGGCCGGCAGCTACACCCCGGCCGAGCTGGCGATCGAGCCCGACGCCAGCGCCGCGGCCTATTTCTTCGCCGCGGCGGCGATCAGCGGTGGGCGCATCACCGTCGAAGGCCTGGGAGCCAACTCGATCCAGGGGGACGTCGCGTTCGTCGACATTCTCGAGCGGATGGGTGCGCTCGTCGAGCGAGCAGCGGACCGCATCACCGTCTGCGGCACCGGAACGCTGCGCGGGGTGGAGGTCGACATGGCCGACATCTCTGACACCGCACAGACGCTCGCAGCCGTCGCCGTGTTCGCGCAGACGCCGACCCGGGTCGGCGGGATCGGCTTCATACGCGCCAAGGAGAGCGATCGGATCGGCGCACTGGCCGCGGAGCTCGGTCGGGCGGGCATCGAGGTGGCCACCGACGACGACGGCTTCACGGTGACGCCCGGCACGGTTCGGCCGACGCGCTTTCGAACCTACGACGATCACCGCATGGCGATGAGCCTTGCGCTGCTCGGCCTGCGCGCGCACGGCATCGAGATCGAGGATCCCGGCTGCGTCGCCAAGACCTACCCCGACTTCTTCGCCGACCTCGCGTCGCTGTACTGAGAGCCGAGGCGCCCGCGGTTCCCGCCGGCTGCCGGTTTGGCTGGTGGCGCCACGGCGCGGTCGCCGGCTGATACCTCCCCCGGACGTGGTGGACGACGGCGGCCACGGTTATCGTGGCGCCCATGATCGTGGCGATCGATGGTCCCGCCGGCGCCGGCAAGTCGACGGTCGCGCGCGGCGTGGCTGCGGCGGTCGGATTCAGCTACCTCGACAGTGGGGCGCTGTACCGCTGCGTGGCGCTCGCGAGCCTCAACGAGCCCGCGCGCAGCCCGGCCGAGCACGCCGCCATGCTCGATGTCTCGCTCGGCGAGCGGGTGCTCCTCGACGGTCGCGACGTGACGCACGCGATTCGCAGCCCGACGGTCTCGGCGCAGGCGTCCGTCGTGGCCGCGGATCCCGCGGTGCGTGTGGCGCTCGTGGCGCGCCAGCGTGAACTGCTCGCCCAGGGGGACTGGGTGGCCGAGGGCCGCGATATCGGCACCGTCGTGGCGCCCGCCGCCGAGGTCAAGATCTTTCTCGAGGCGAGCGCGGAGGAGCGGGCGGCACGACGGGCGCGCGAGATGGGCGCCGATCCCGCCGAGGTGGCGCAGGAGCTGCGCATCCGCGACGCCCGCGACCGCGACCGCGACCACTCGCCGCTGCAGGCGGCGCCCGACGCGATCATCCTGGACACTGGCGGGCTTCGCGTCGGCGAGGTCGTGGCGCGCGCCGTGGCGCTCGTGCGCTCGGCGCAGGGGGGGCGCGGGGCTGCGGGCGGGGCCGGGGACTGAGCGCTTGCACGCTGTTCCCGTGGTGCGCCGCGCGCACGAGCGGGCAGCGGGCGCTGGCTATGCTGGAGCGGTGACTCAGGACACCCCGCCGCCGGCGTGTCGTCGCGCGCCGCCCCGCGGGCGTGACGCCGGGTCGCCCCGCGCGCGCGTCGCCGCGCCGCCTCGCGCGCCCGTCGCCCGACCCTGCCGAGCGCCGCTCGCTGAGCCATGAGCGGCGAGGAGCGGACCGTGAAGGTCGCCGTCGTCGGCTACCCGAACGTCGGCAAGTCCTCGCTCGTCAACCGCCTGACGGGCTCGCGCGAGGCGATCGTGCACGAGCGCCCCGGGATCACGAGGGACCGCAAGGAGCTCGACTGCGAGTGGAACGGACGGATCTTCACGCTGATCGACACCGGCGGCGTCGACTTCGCCGACCCGGATCCACTGGCGGGCTCGATTCGTGACCAAGCACGGGCGGGACTCGCGGACGCCGATGTGGCGCTGCTGGTCGTCGACGCGCGTGCCGGAGCGCGCCCGGGGGAGCACGAGATAGCGGACCTGCTGCGGCGCGGTCGCACGCCCGTGCTGGTCGCGGCGAACAAGTGCGACAGCGTCGCGGACATCCCCCTGGCTGCAGAGTTCCACGCGCTCGGCCTCGGCGAACCGGTCGCCGTGTCGGCGGCACAGGGGCTCGGCACCGGAGTTACGACAAAGGTTCGGAAGTCGCGCGCATGATCCAGGACGCTGGTCGGCCGCAAAGGTTTCCGTAAAGGCATGGATCTATATGTAAAGCGCCATGACGGGCAAGCCGTGACCTGCGATGACTTCGTAGCCGCCATGGCCGATGCCAACAAAATCGATTTGCGCCAATTCATGCGCTGGTACGCGGAGGCCGGCACACCGGTAGTGACGGTGGCGAGCGCTTACGATGCGAAAAAGAAAACGCTGCGCCTTACCATCACGCAGAAAACGCCGCCGACGCCCGGGCAAAAAAAGAAATTGCCGCTGCACATTCCCTTCGCGCTCGGCATGCTCGATAAACGCGGGCGCGATTTGATCGGCATGCAGATTTTGCATGTCAAAAAGCCGCGCCAGGTTTTCACTTTCGCGCATGTGAAAGAAAAACCGGTGCTGTCGCTGTTGCGCGATTTCTCGGCACCCGTGCGCCTCGTTTACCCGCACACGGATGACGAGCTTCTGTTCCTGCTCGCACATGACAGCGATCCTTTCAACCGCTTGGGAAGCGGGCGCCAAGCTTGCCACCCGCTATCTGCTGGCGGCGGTCGATAAAAAGCCGGTAGCGGCGGCCTCGCGCGCGAAATTGATCGCGGCCTATGGCGAGGCGCTGAGTGACAAACGCCTGAGCCCCGATTTCAAGGCCACGCTTTTGGCGCTGCCGGTCGAAAGCGAACTCGGCCTCGCGCAAAGTGCTGCCGGCAAAAAGATTATCCCGAAGCGCTTTACAATGCGCGGCGGACGATGGTTTTGCAGCTGGCCGCGGCGCTCAAGAAGGATTTCACCAAGCTGCATCGCCAGCTTGAATCCTGACCCCACGGCCAGCGACGGTGCAAGCATGGGCAAACGCGCGCTCAAGCGTTTGTGCCTCGCCTATCTGACGGCCGATGGAAACAAGGCCTCGGTCGGCAAGGCTTTCGCGCAGGCGGTCAAGACGCGCAACATGACCGATTGCATCGCGGCGCTGGCGATCCTCGCGGAAACCAATTCGCCCTTGCGGCACCGGGCCCTCGCGGCTTTCGCGCAGAAATGGCGCAAATCGCCATCGATCATGGATCGCTGGCTTTCGGTGCAGGCGGGCGCGCAGCACCCGCAGGTGCTCAAGGATGTGCAGCGCCTCCTCAAGCATCCCGCCTTCGATCTCAAAAATCCCAATCGCGTTTCGGCCCTGCTTGGCGCTTTCGCCGGTAATGTGCGCGGTTTCCATGCCAAAGACGGCTCAGGCTACCGCTTCCTTGCCGACATGATCATAAGATCGATCCGCTCAATCCGCAGAAAGCCGCCGGCCTCGCCAAGGCCTTTTCGCGCTGGCGCGAGTATGATGCCCCACGCCAGAAGCACATGCGGGCGCAGCTTAAGCGCTTG
>CAWHDS010000026.1:0-54027 GCA_963828135.1 uncultured Solirubrobacterales bacterium | reverse complement strand
CACAGGCGAAGCCGGCCTGCTGCCCATACTTCCACCAGGCGGTCGAGCTGATCGGCCGGCGCTGGACCGGTGCGATCCTGGAGATCCTGATGCAGGGCGGATCGCTGCGTTTCTCGACGATCGCCTCGGCCGTGCCCGACCTGTCGGACCGGATGCTCTCCGACCGGCTGAAGGAGCTCGAGTCATACGCACTCGTCGAGCGCACCGTCTTTCCCGGACCACCGGTGCGCGTGCAGTACGCGCTCACGCGCAAGGGCCTGGAGCTCGCCCCGGCGCTGCGTGAGCTGAAGCGCTGGGCACGCCACTGGCTCGGCGCATCGGCATAGTTACCGCTCAGGTGGCCGAATCGCCGATCACAGCGCAGGACGTCAGGGCGATCGTCGCCGACCGCGAGATCCGCTTCATCAGGCTGTGGTTCACCGACGTGATCGGCCAGCTCAAGTCGTTTTCGATCAACGCCGCCGAGCTGGACGGGGCGCTTGAGCGGGGGATGGGCTTCGACGGCTCCTCGATCACCGGCTTCAACGCGATCGAGGAGTCCGACATGATCGCGATGCCTGACCCGGCGACCTTCGCGGTGCTGCCCTGGCGCCCCGAGGAGCAGGGCGTGGGCCGCATGTTCTGTGACGTGCTGACGCCTGAGCGGACCCCTTACGAGGGCGACCCGCGCCACATCCTGCGTCGCGCGATCAAGCGCGCAGCCGAGATGGGCTTCGACACCTTCAACGTCGGACCCGAGCTTGAGTACTTCCTCTTCCGTGACAGCTCTGGCACGGAGCCGCTCGACAGCGGCGGCTACTTCGACCTGACGACGCTGGACGCCGGCTCCGACGTGCGCCGCGAAACCTCAATCGCGCTCGAGGCGCTGGGCATTCACGTCGAGTACAGCCATCACGAGGTCGGGCCTTCGCAGCACGAGATCGACATCCGCTACGCGGACGCGCTGAAGATGGCGGACGACTGCATGACCTACCGGATCACGGTCAAGGAGGTGGCGCTCAAGTACGGCTGGCACGCCACCTTTATGCCCAAACCGATGTTTGGCGAGAACGGCTCCGGCATGCACACCCACCAGTCGCTGTTCGCGAACGGGCGCAACGCCTTCTTCGACCCCGACGATCACTACTTCCTCTCGCCCGTGGGCAAGGCCTTCATCGCCGGTCAGCTGCGACACGCGCGCGAGATCTGCTCGATCTTCGCGCAGTGGGTCAACTCCTACAAGCGGCTCGTGCCCGGCTATGAGGCTCCCGTGTACGTGGCATGGTCGCGGCGAAACCGCTCGGCACTGGTGCGCGTGCCCCTGTATCACCCCGGTTCGGAGCATGCCACCCGCATGGAGCTGCGCTGTCCGGACCCGGCCTGCAACCCCTACCTGACGTTCGCAGCGCTGCTGCAGGCGGGGCTCGAGGGCATCGAGAAGGGCTACGAACTGCCAGAGCCGATGGAGAAGAACCTCTACCACCTCTCGCCCGAGGAGCGCCGCAGGCTGGGCATCGAGCAGCTGCCCGAAACGCTCGGCGCGGCGATCGAGCTGACCGCCGACTCGGAGATCGCGCTGCGCACGCTTGGCGAGCACACCTTCAACCGCTTCATCGAGATCAAGCGGCGCGAATGGGAGGAGTACCGGATGCAGGTGACGCGCTGGGAGCTCGATCGCTACCTGCCGATCCTATGACGCGCCCCGCACTGCGCCTGCGAACGGCGCGTGGCGCCGCCGGGGGCCCGTGCCGGTGAGTGGCGCGGGAACGGTGAGGCTCGGGGATCTGCACGTCGATCGGCTCGGCTTCGGCGCGATGCGCATCACCGGCCCCGGCGTCTGGGGCCCGCCGACGCGGCCGCCGGACGGCCCCGACGGCGCGATCGCGCTGCTGCGGAGGGCCGTCACGCTGGGCGTGAACTTTATCGACACCGCCGACTCCTACGGTCCCAACGTCAGCGAGGAGCTGATCGCGCAGGCGCTGGCGCCTTACGAGGGCATCGTCGTGGCAACCAAGGCCGGCCTGACGCGCAGCGGGCCGGGCGTCTGGAAGCCCGACGGGCGCCCCGCGTATCTGCGGGCCGCGCTCGAGGGCAGCCTGCGGCGGCTGCGCCGCGATCAGATCGACCTCTACCAGTTCCACCGCCCCGACCCCGCGGTACCGTTCGAAGAGTCGCTGGGTGCCTTTGTGGAGGCCAAGCAGGCAGGCAAGATTCGCCACATCGGCCTGTCCAACGTCAGCTTCCAGCAGCTCGAGCAGGCGCTCGCGATGACCGAGATCGTCTCGGTGCAGAATCGCTACAGCGCGCTGGATCGCCAAAGCCAGCTGGTGCTCGACGCGTGCACGAAGCGGGGGATCGCCTTCATTCCCTGGTTCCCGCTCGCCGCCGGCGAGGCGACCGTCGTCGGCGGCCCGCTCCAGCAGGTGGCGCAGGCCCACGGCGCCACGACAGGCCAGGTCGCGCTCGCCTGGCTGCTGGCGGTGTCGCCGGCGATGCTGCCGATCCCCGGCACCTCGCAGATCGCGCACCTGGAGGAGAACGTCGCCGCCGCCGAGATCGTGCTCAACGACGCCGATCTCGCGGCCCTCAGTCCAGCAGGTCCCTCAGCGCACCTGGCTCGCTGACCGGCGCCTTGCAGGCGAAGTGCTCACAGACGTAGGCGCTCGCGCGCCCCGCAATCACTGTGCGCCCCGCCAGCAGGCCGACCGCGCTTCCTTCGCTGCGCTTGGCCGCTGCCAGCACGACGTGGGGCCGGTGACGCTCGCGTACGACCGCGAGCAGCGGCGCCAGGCCGGGACCGACCAGCGCCACCTCCCGCACACCGGCCGTGTGAAGGTCGATCGCGCAGAGCAGGTGACCGAATGCGATCGGGTAGCGCGGCGCGAGCTCCAGCCCCAGTCGCATCGCACCGAGCGCCGCCTCTTCGTAGGCCGGCTCGCCGGTCAGCGCGCCGAGCCGAAGCAGCCCGATCGAGGCGCTCGACGAGCCCGACGGGATCGGATGATCCTCGAGGTCCTTGCGCCGCGTGATCAGCCTCTCGCCGTCGGTGGCGCTGACGAAGAAGCCACCGCGCACCGGGTCGGCGAAGCGCTCGAGGATCTCGTCGGCGAGCATCCGGGCCCAGACGAAGAAGCGCTCGTCGAAGCTCGCCTCGTAGAGCGTGAGCAGCGCTTCGAGCAGGAATGCGTGATCCTCGAGGTAGGCGGGCAGGCGGGCCGCGCCGTCGTTGTAGGTGCGCAGGAGGCGCCCATCGCCGTCGCGCATCTGCTCCCAGACGAACTCCGCCGCATCCGTCGCCGCCTCGAGGTAGCGAGCCTCGCCGAGCACCGCGCCGGCATCGGCGAGCGCCGCGATGATCAGCGCGTTCCACGCACTCAGGCGCTTGTCGTCTAGAGCCGGCCGGGTGCGGCGGCCGCGCGCGGCGAGCAGCAGCGCCCGGATCTGCTCGCGCTCCGCCGGTTCCTCTCCGTGTGCCTGGAGCACGTTCGCGCCCTCGAAGTTCCCGTTCTCGCTGACGCCGAAATAGGCGATCGCCGCCGGTGCAAGCTCGCCCAGCTCGGCCCTCAGCGCCGCGAGCGACCACACGTAGAAGCGCCCCTCATCCCCCTCGGAATCCGCGTCCAGCGACGAGTAGAAGCCCCCCTCGGGGGCCCGCAGCTCGCGTAGGCAGAAGTCGAGCGTCTCGCGGCACGTACGCTCGAAAAGCGGTTCACCGCCGGACTGGGCGGCGCGCAGGTAGGCTCGCGCCAGCAGCGCGTTGTCGTAGAGCATCTTCTCGAAGTGGGGCACCGTCCAGGCAGCGTCGACGGCGTAACGCGAAAAGCCGCCGCCGACCTGATCGCAGATGCCGCCGCGCGCCATCGCCCGCAGCGTCGTCGTCGACATCTCGCGTTCGCCGGTTGCGGCGAGCAACTCGAGCACACAGTGCGGCGGGAATTTGGGGGCACCGCCGAAGCCCCCGTTGCGGGCGTCGAAGGTGCGGCGCAGGCCGCCCAGGGCGACATCGATAGCGGTGCGCTCGAACGGCTCGCCGGAGGGGTCGAGCGTCGCCGCGCCGCCGAGTCGCGTGGCCAGACGCGCGCCGGCGCTGAGCGCCTCATCGCGCCGTTCGCGCCAGAGCTCGGCGATCGCCTCGAGCACCTGGGTGAAGCTCGCCATACCCGCCCGCGGCGTCGGCGGCCAGTACGTGCCGCCGAAGAACGGCTCCTGTGCCGGGGTCAGGAAGACGTTCAGCGGCCAGCCGCCGTGACCCGTCATCGCTTGGACGGCCTCCATGTAGATGCCGTCGATGTCCGGCCGCTCCTCGCGGTCGACCTTGACCGCGACGAAGTGTTCGTTGAGCAGCGCGGCGGTCGCCTCGTCCTCGAAGGACTCGCGCTCCATCACGTGACACCAGTGGCAGGCTGCGTAGCCGATGGAGACCAGCAGCGGCCGGTCGAGGGTGCGCGCGCGCGTGAGCGCCTGCTCGCCCCACGGCAGCCAGTCGACCGGGTTGCCGGCATGGGCTCGCAGGTACGGCGAGGTCTCGCCTGCCAGCGCGTTGGCCACAGGCGATCCGCGGTCAGCCGGCGGCCGACGCCGTCAGTGCCGAGAGCTTCGCGGTCGAGATCTTGAAGTGGATCTCCACGCCGCCCAGCCTGCCCGTGAAGTCGTTGGCGGTCTTGGCCACGAGCGTGCCGGCGGATGCTTGCTTGCCGGTGACCATCAGGCGTCCCACGCCGTTGCTGATCGAGCCGCTGATCCGTACGCCGGGAACGTAGGCGAACTCGTGGAAGGTGACGGTCGGGGTCTGCGTGGCGGGGTTCGTTGTCTGCTTCGCGTAGCCCCCGTGCAGCCCGCCGAGGCCCTTGCTGTATGAAGGGTTATAGGCGCCGATCAGCTCCTCGAACAGGCTTTCGGACAGCTCGCGCGAACTCCACGCAAGCGTCAGCTCGAACGCCCGAGCCGTGCGTCCCGCCGCGCCGCCACCGCCGAGCGGTCGCAGCCGTCCCACCGAGGTGGGGGCGAGGCGGGCGGGCTTCAGGTAGCCCGCCATCGCACGCGGCGCGCAGTCGGTGTCGATCGTCGTGCCGCTGAGGAAGGCATCGACGGCATTCGTGGCACACGACCCGAATTCCGTTGTGAGCACGGAGTGACCGGTCTGGGGGACCACGATGACGGTCGCGTCGGGGATCATCGCCGCCACCGCGTCGGCGTTGGCGGTCGGGGTCCGAAGGTCGTCAGCACCGCTGATGATCAGTGTTGGCACATTCGGCAGTGTGGTGACGAGCGGCTCGGGAGCGACGCTCGCGAACGGCCAGTACGCGCAGTCGGGGGCGGTGCTTGCGTCGAAGGCAGTCAGGTAGCTGAAAGGCCCGAACGTGTCGGCTGGCAGCGCCTTCGCATAGGCCAGCGCCTCGGCGAGGCGCTCGGCGGCGGTGTCGGTGCGTACCCACGGGAACGGCAGCTCCTCGCACTCGGTGTCGAAGTACAGCGGGTTGTCGACGGTGCTGTTCGGGATGGCGCCGTAGACGGCATGAGCGACGAGGATCGCGAGCGGCGCATAGTGCCCCTTGGCGGCGGACGCGATCGCCGCCGGAAAGTCGGAGCGCAGCGCCGGATCGTCATCGCCCGCGAACAGGACCGATGCGATGTCAACGGCCGTGATCGGCAGGTGGTAGGCCTTGCCGGCGCTGTCGTAGTAGGTGCCCTCAACCGAGCCGTTCCCGAGCCGCGTCAGCACCGCGGTGAGGTCCGCGTTCGGATCGGGGATTCCTGGGCAGGCGCCGGCCGCGCAGATCTGGTCGAGGATTCGGGGCACAGCTTCATAGCTCGACTGGTCGAAGAGGTCGGGCCCGTTCGGGAGGACGGTTGAGTCGAGGATCAACCCTGCGACGTTGTTCGGGTACTCCGCCGCGTAGCGCAGGGCGACCTTTGTCCCGTACGAGGTGCCGTAGAGGATCAGCTTCGTGTAGCCAAGCGCCTGGCGGATCGCCTCGATGTCGGCGACCGTATCGTCGGTGGTGTAGAGCCCGCGGTCCGCGCCGACCTGCGCTGCGCAGTCCGGGATGACCACGCTCGCGGGCTCTGTCGAGGAGCTCAATGCGGAGCACTTCAGCGCCCCGGAGTATCCCGTTCCCCGCTGGTCGAACACGATCAGGTCATCGGTCGCAAGCGCCGGGGCCACGATCTGGGCGTCGTCCTCCGCGAACGGCAGCGCCGACTGGCCGGGCCCGCCGGCGAGTGCCACGACAGCCGCGGTGGCGGCGCCGGTTGCCGAGAGCTGCCGGCGGATGGCGAGCGTGACGGTGCCCGGGATCGCGCCGGTCGGATCGAGCGGCACGGTCAGATGCCCGCAGCCGAACGTGGGTGCGTCGGCGCATGCTGTGAAGGGGATCGAACTGGTCGCGGCGGACGCATCCGTCGGCGGAAACGCCACGAGCGCACTGGCGGCGACCGCATTGACCAGCGCGAGCAGCATGCCCATGCGGCGCATCGCTCGGACCTTACAAGATCGCCTGCGCGCGCTTGCCAGATCGCGCGCGGCCGCTCGCCGGCGCCTGCCCCGTCCGGTCGCCGGCGCCTCCGGCCGGACGCGACCGCGGGCGCGTAGGCTCGGTGGCCGCGCGCCGGCGGCGCCGCTCGGTGCCCGGCGCCCGGCGCGTGACGTGCTGTGGGTATCGTGTTGCCGGTGAGCGCGACACCAGCACGCGAGACGATCCACGCCGGCGACGCACCCGCGGCGATCGGCCCCTACAGCCACGCCGTTCGCCTCGGGCAGCTGCTCTTCTGCTCCGGCCAGATCCCGCTTGATCCGGTCAGCGGCGAGCTGGTGGCCGGCGGCATCTCGGCTCAGGCGCGCAGCTGCCTGCAGAACCTGGAGGCTGTCGCACGTGCCGCCGGCACGACGCTCGCCCAGGCCCTGCGGATCACGATCTACATGGTGGACCTGGGCGCCTTCGCCGAGGTCAACGAGGTCTGCGAGGAGTTCTTCGCGGTCGATCCGCCGGCGCGGGCGACTGTCGGTGTGGCTGCGCTGCCGCGCGGGGCGGCGGTCGAGATCGACGCGATCATCGCGCTCTAGTTCGTCTGCGCCGGGCCGCGCGCCGCGCACCCAGGCGCAGCTTTCGCGGTGGTAGCCTCCGCCGCCTGGGTGCGGCGCCGTGGCGAGTGTGGGCACAGCGCCGGGGCAGGCCGCCGGGGCGCGCACGCCGTTCCGAGCGCCTTGACGGGGGCGTAAACTCGAGGGGTGAGCGCGAGCACCGACGCCAAGGAGCAGATCGCGGCGGCGTTGGCAAGCATCGCCGAGGAGGTGCCCGCGCTGGCGCCGCTGAAGCTTGTCTTCGCGGTCGTGCTGCGAGGGCGCGGCGACGTGCAGCAGTTCCGCGTTGAGCTGCCGGCGCGCAAGGTCACGAAGGAGGTGGCCACGGACGCGCGCGTAACGATCGAGATGCCGCGTGCCTTCTTCAACGTGATGGTGTCCGAGGGGGCGCGGGTCGCCGACTGGCGTGAAGCCTTCCACTACGGCCAGGCGAAGGCGACCGGGGTGCCTCAGCGCTCAAGCTGATCGAGCGCGTGGTGGACATGCACGAGGAGCGCTCGCGGCTGCGCCGGGCCAAGCAGCACTGACGCGCCGGCGCCGCGTCACAGCTCCGGCGGTGCGCCTCAGGCGGTGAGCGACGGTAGCGCCGCCAGCACCGCCGCTGCGGCTGCGGCGACATCGAGCTCCTCGGTCAGCTCGACGTCGGGCGCGGTCGGCGACTCATACGGGGCGCCGATCCCCGTGAGGTTGGCGAGCGCGCCACCGCGGGCCTTTGCGTAGAGGCCCTTGACGTCGCGCCTGGCGCATTCCTTGAGGCTCGTGTTCACGAAGACCTCGATGAAGTCGAGGCCGGCCTGCTCATGCAGTTCTCGCGCGTGCCGGCGGTCCGCGGCGTAGGGGGAGACCAGGCAGACCAGCGCGAGCGAGCCGGCGTCGGCGAACAGCAGCGCCAGCTCGGCGACGCGGCGCGCGTTCTCGCTGCGGTCGTCACGGCTGAAGCCGAGGTCGCTACAGACGCCGTGGCGAAGGTTGTCGCCGTCCAGCCGGTACGCCCAGCGCCCGGCGGCGATCAACTGCTCCTCGACAGCCGAGGCGATCGTCGACTTGCCCGAGCCTGACAGGCCCGTGAACCAGATCGTCGCCCCGCGCTGGCCCAGCCGCTGCCAGCGCTCCGCGCGGCCGACGTTGCCCTCATGCCAGGAGACGTTGCTCTCGGGCGGCGACGCAGGCTTGGGGGCCCGCAGCGGGGTCGTCGTCATCTTTAGAAGTATCCGGCTTTTTTGCGGTCTTCCATGGCGGCTTCTGAGGTTTTGTCGTCGGCGCGGGTTTCGCCGCGTTCGGTGATTCGTGTGGCGGCGATTTCTTTGACGATTTCGCTGATTGTGGTGGCGGTTGAGCGGACGCCGCCGGTGCAGGTCATGTCGCCGACGGTGCGGTAGCGGACGGTTTCGTTGACGGGTGTTTCGCCGGGCAGCAGTTGTTGGCCTTCACGGTAGGCGTAGAGCATGCCGTCGCGGATGAAGGTGGGGCGGGTGTGGGAGAAGTAGATCGAGGGGACTTCGAGCGCTTCGTCTTGGATGTATTCCCAGACGTCGAGTTCGGTCCAGTTGGAGAGCGGGAACACGCGGACGTGTTCGCCGCCGGCGATGCGGGTGTTGTAGAGGTTCCATAGTTCGGGGCGCTGGTGTTTGGGGTCCCAGTGGCCGAAGTCGTCACGGAAGCTGAACATGCGCTCTTTCGCGCGGGCGCGTTCCTCGTCACGGCGGGCGCCGCCGATCGCGGCATCGAAACGGTTGGACGCGATCGCGTCCAACAACGTTGTGGTTTGCAGACGGTTGCGTGACGCGCGCGGCCCGGTCTCCTCAACCACACGGCCCCGGTCGATCGAGTCCTGCACGCTCGCGACGATCAACCGCTCCCCCAACTGGGCGACACGACGATCGCGAAACTCGAGCGCCTCGACAAAGTTGTCGCCCGTATCGATATGCATCAACGGAAACGGAAACCGCGCCGGACGAAACGCCTTCTCCGCCAGCCGCAACAACACAATCGAATCCTTGCCCCCACTGAACAACAACACCGGCCGCTCAAACCCCGCCGCCACCTCACGCAACACATGCACCGCCTCAGACTCAAGCGCACGAAGATGCGACACCCGCAGGTCGGGATGCGTCCGTGGGCGCAGATGCACGACCTCGGCGGTACGGGGCGTATGGAGTTCCGGACGGCGCGCCGTGCGGACGGCCGGCTGGCGAAGAGTGCTCATGGACATGGCGACACGGCTAATCCTTGCAGGTTGCGCAGACCGCTAATCATGTTGGATTCGATTAACAGTCTATTAACCGGCGTGAAGCCGCGGCATGGGGCCGAGGCTACAGGCCGCGCGGCGCCACCGACGTCTAGGCGAACGGCTTGGAGGTGCCGATCACGCGGCCGTTGGCGCCGAGCGCCTCGACCTCGAAGCTCGGGAAGCCGTGTGGCAGCTGGATCGCCGTCTCGAACCCGAACCTGGGGGCGGTTGTGACGGCGCTCAGTCGGCCCGGGCTGGGGCCGGCCAGGATTCGCCACTTGGCGACCCCGGTTGCGCCGTTCCAGCTCGCGTACACGGTCGTCGTGCCGTTCGCTCGGCGGGCGGCCCCCACCGGCGGGTAGAGCGGCAGGCCGACCCACGGCTCGACCATCGCCCGGTAGCTGAGGTCCGAGCCGGGGAAATAGCCGTCCAGCAGCAGCTTGCCCGACCGGCTGTACTCCGAGAGGTACGGCTCGGATCCCCAGCCGACGAACACGTTGCCATTCGGCAGCGGCTGCGTGTCGCCCATGTAGTCGGCGTTGAGGTTGCGCTTGTTCCCGTACTGGGCCACGAGCGTTGCCGTGTGCGCGCGCTGGTCGAGCTTGAGCACGAGTCCTCGGGAAGGCCCGGTCGCAGGGACATAGGTGCCGCCGCCGGTGAGCTGGCAGCAGTGGTCGTCGAACATCGTCACCACCCCGTTGGGCTGCAGCACGACGTCGTGCTGCCACTGGAAGGCAGCGCTTGGGCCGAACTCGAAGCTGGAATGCTTGCCACCGAGGGTCCACTCGATCGCGCCCGTCCTGATGTTGACCAGGTAGGCGGCCCAGGTGTCGCGCATCGAGACGAGGAAGGTGCCGTCGCCGGTCAGCTGCAATCGCGTTGACATGGTAGGTGTCCCACGGGAACCCGTTGGTCGGCAGCGTGGCATAGGAGTAGCTCGGGTTGATGTGGTCGAGCGCGTCCCAGTTGCGAAGCAGCTTGCCGGTCTTGAGGTTGTACTCCTGCACCGCTGAGTCGATCAGCGCACCGTTGTAGGCGCCACCGTACTTGGAGAGGTTCCGCGGCACGTCCTTGTTGGCGGTCACCCAGGCGTCGTCGCCGCTGATCACGAACGCGTGCAGCGTGAGCACCCAGCCGTCGCGTCCGTGCAGCGTGGCGACGGTCTGGTAGTGCTGATTGACCACGATGTCCTCGCCGCTCTCGGTCGCGCCGGTGTTCGTCACGACGCCCTGCCACCAGGCGAGCGCGGGCTTGCCGGCGTAGGTCTGCAGGCTCAGATTTGACGCCACGACCTTCTTTGGCACCGGCTTGAACCAGACCGGCTGCAGGCTGTCGTCGAGGATCAGCGGCCCGCTCTGGCCGACCATCGGGGGGTAGCTGAGGTCGTAGAAGCTGGCCGTGAAGATGTAGCCCGGCGCCAGCTGACCGGCGGAGGCGGGCTGGTCGGCGCTGAGCATCGGCGGGCGCAGCGACGGCTCGCTGACGAAGCTGTAGCTGCCGGCGGTGACGTACGCGCCGACCGGAGCGGCATGGGAGTTCGCGAACGCGAGGTCGGCCGCGACGAAGCCGGCGACGACCACGCCGATCGCGGCGGCCAGGCGGCGCGTCGAGGGGCCCAACGCGGCGGTTGTCCTCGGCAGCGCCGTCAGCGCCACGATGGCCGCCGTCGCGGCCAGACCGCCGCAGATCAGGTAGGCGAGGCGGAATCCCTCGGTCAGCGCCTGCGGCACCTGCACGCCGGTTCCGATCAGGTGGCTGCTGCGCTGGGTCGCGAGCGTGATCAGGACGGCGAGCCCCAGCCCGCCGCCCACCTGGCGCGACGTGTTGACGAGGCCCGACGCGAGTCCTGCCTGTCCCTCCTTGGCGCCCTGCGTCGCGGCGATCGTGGAGGGAACGATCGACATCGCGATCCCCGCCGCCGTCAGCAGTCCCGGGACCATCACGTACACGACCCCGCTACCGTTCGACCCGATGCGCGCCAGCAGCAGCATGCCGGTGGTCAGCATCACCAGCCCGCTGCCGAGCACCGGACGCACGCCGAACAGGCCCACGAGCTTGCCGGTCTGTGAAGCGACCAGCATGATCATCAGCGTCATCGGCAAGAAGATCAGACCGGTGTCGAGCGGTGAGAGGCCGAGCACCTGCTGCAGGTAGAGCGAGCTGACGAACCACATCGGGAACAGCGACGCGCTGAACACGAGCACGATGTTGTTGGAGATCTGCAGCGACTTGGTCAGGTCCTTGAACGGCACGAGCGGCGCGGATGCGAGTCGTGTCTCGATCACGCCGAAGGCCACGAGCAAGGCCGCGCCGAGAAGCATCGGCACGAGCGCGGTCGAAGAGCCCCAGCCGAACAGACCTGCCTCGACGACGCCGTACACCAGCACCATCTGGCCGACCGTCAACGTCAGCGCGCCCGCCACGTCGAAGCTCGAGCCGTCCGCTGCCTTGCGGCGGTCGCTGACGACCGCATACGCGACGAGCGCCGCCGCAACGGCGATCGGCGGGTTGATCAGCAGGATCCAGCGCCAGTTGAGCTCCTGCGTGATGATCCCCCCGAACAGGACGCCCGCCGCGCCGCCGAGGCCGTTCATCGCCGCCCACGCGCCGATCGCGCGGTGAAGCTTCGGGCCCGGCGGAAACGATGCCGTGATGATCGCCAGCGACGACGCCGCCATCAGCGCGCCGGCGAGACCCTGGCCGGCTCGGGCGCCGATCAGCATGCCGCGGTCGGGAGCGACGCCGCCTGCCAGCGAGGCGATCGCGAACAGCACGAGCGCCAGGACGAACATGCGCCGCTGGCCGAGATGATCGGCCGCGCGTCCACCGAGCAACAGGAAGCCCGCGAACGTGATCGAGTACGCGTCAACGACCCACTGCAGGTCGGGCGAGGAGAAGCCCAGGCTCGACTGGATCGACGGCAGCGCCACGTTGACGATGCTCAGGTCGAGGATGACCATGAACTGGGCCACGCAGCAGACCACGAGGATCCACGCCTCGTGCGAGACGCGTCCGGTCCCGAGGCGGCGCGACTCGGCCGCCACCGAACCCGCCTGCGCCTCGACGCTCATGTGCGCCACGTCATCGGTCGTGATTGCCGGCGACGCGGCCCCGCGCTTCGCAGCGGCGGCTTCGTGCCCGCCCGGCCGCCCATCCGAAGCTCAGCGATGCGCGTCATCTCGACGGTACGCTCCGATTGCGCGCGAGCGCCGGCCTGATCGCGGTCACGTTGCTCACCGGCGGCGACGATACCCGACGTGCGCGCACTCTCGCCGCGGCTGTACGCACGCGCCGCCGGGACGCTCGCGGTCGCGGCATGTGCACGGCGAGAGGGGGCGCCGGCCGCCACGTCGGCCCAGGAGCCGGACCGCGGCCGTACGCGCGATGGGCGCCGCGAACGCCTGGTAGCGTGAGGGTTCAGGCTCTCCAGCGACCCAAGGATTCCAGCCCATGAATCGAAGGCTGTTGGCCGCGCTGGCCGCGACGGCGATTGCGCTGGCGGTTGCGGCGTGCGGCGGCGGTAAGTCCCCGAGTGCCTCCCACGGCGGCACGCGCACGACCGGCACGAGCAGCACGAAGGCGCCGGCCAAGCGGCCGGGGTACTAGCACGCGGTCTCATCCGGACCGCCGCCGACTCGGCAGCGAGGCGGCGTAGGTGACGACGCCGACGGTGCGCGAGGTCCCGAGCAAATGGCCGGAGGAGTCGAGCGCCTGCACCGCCACGTAGCCGTAGGACTTCGGCTTCGTCGAGCTGCTGAAGGTCTCGGGCAGGATCGTCGAGCTCTCGAAGCCGGTGTCCGGCACGGTGGCCCGTGGCTGCAGCGAGCCGGGCCGCCTCCCCGCGAGCACGCGCCACGAGGCCACGCCGGTTGCGCCGTTCCAGCTCATGTGCACGATCGTTTCCAGGCCGGTGTTGTTGAGGCCGGCGACCACCGCCGGCGGCCGCCGCGGCGTTCCGCTCCAGGGGTAGCGGAAGGCCCGGTAGAAGATCAGGTCGTATGACAGGTGCGCGTCGAACAGCAGCGAGCCGTCCTTTGCGTACTCGCTGACCTCGGGCACGCCGCCGTAACCGACCACTGTGTTCCCGTCCGCCAGGGTCTGCATGTTCCCCTGGCTCGCGGCGAGCAGCGGTGGACTTGGGTGTGTGTAGGCGGAGACCAGATGCGCCCGATGTGTCTTCAGGTCGATCGCGATGCGAATCGCCCGCGACTGGGGTTCGCCCGGCGAGCCGTCGTCGAACAGGGTGATGTCGCCGTCCCTAAGCATGCGGGCGTCGTGCTGCCACGCCGTGTCGGTGGGTCCCTTCTGGAACGAGCTGTCGAGGCCGCCGAGGCGCCACAGGATCTGGCCGGTGCCGCCCTGCAGCTGATAGGCGGCCCAGGTGTTGCGAGCCGAGATCAGGATGTTCCCGTCGCTCTCGGGGTCGATCGAGTTGAGGTGGAACCAGTCCCACGGGAAGCCCTTCGGTGGCGAGGTCTCGGACTCGTCGACGTTGACGTGGTCGAGGCTGTGCCATTCCCAGCGCACGAGGCCAGTCCGCATGTCGATCGACTGCACCACGGGGTCGAGAATCACGCCGTCGCGCTGGCCACCGGCCGCCGTGAGGTTGCAGCGGATCGGGTTGTAGGCCGTGATGTAGGCGACGTCGTCGGGGGCGATCTGAAAGTCGTGCAGGTCCGCCTTCAGGCCGTTGCCGGCCTTGACCGTGGCCACGGTCTCGTAGCTCGAGTTCATCACGAAGTCCTCGCCCTGCCCGAAGCCGAGCGAGAGCACCCTGCCCTGCCAGAACGTGAGATCGCGCTGGCCGTCGTAGCTCTGCACGTTCAGATCGTCGGCGGCGATGCCGTCCGAGACCGGGTGGAACCAGACGAGCCGGCCCTGCGGCGTGTAGATCAGCTCGCCATAGGGGCCCGCCCCGGGCCCGTTGGTCGTGAAGATGTCGCCCGCCGCGGGATCGTGATCCCGCTCCGTGACAGTGAGAGCCGGCGCCTGGACTCCCGGCAGCGTGTCGAAGCTTTGGTAGTCGGCGGGGGGCGCCGGCGGGTTCGCATACTCGGCGACGTCTTCGGTCGAATATGGGGTGTCGACGCGGAAGCTGAAGACGGTCGGCGTGCCGCCGGCGCCAGCGCCGATCGTCGCGCGCACCACCACCTGTTCGCCGGGCTCGAAGGGCTTGTCCGGGACGAAGCTTCCGCCGTCGCCCTGCGAATAGGCACGGAGGTCGCCGGCGTGATGGCCGCTGCGCGCACCCACGACTGAGACTGCGTGGATCTCGGTGACCGGCACGCCCAGGAAGCTGACCTGCGTGTTCGGGTTCGCGGTACCCGTCCCCGGCGCCGGCGACACATCGACGGGCACGCCCGCGAGCTTGGCGCTGGGGTTCAGCTTGGCGGGCAGGCACGACGGCGCGGACCTTGCGGACGCCGGCGCGCTGCTCGCACCGCTGCCGCAGCCGGCGGCCACCACTGCCGCCGCCGCGACGACGCACGCCATCGCGCCGCGGCGCCGGCACCGCGCCCGGATTGTCGAACTCTCGGGTCTTGTCCTCCGGGGTGACACTGGTCGTCTCTCGCCTGTCGTCGTGTTGCGGCCATGCGAGCTCCACCGGACCATCGGCCCGATCAGCCGCGCCGGAGCGTAACTGCTGCTGGACGAAGCTGCCCGCGCGCAGCCGAATGCCGGCCCGCCGGGGGTAGTGTTGCGTTTGTGTTAGCGGCACGTTAGCGCCTGATGGCGGAAGCTGATGCCGGAACGGGCCCGCGGCGTTCAGCTCTCCGCGATCAAGCTGCCGAGTGCGGGGCTGCCCCCGTGGAGCTGGTAGGCCAAGAAGCGGCTGAACAGGCGGTGGTTGGGTCCGTGGTAGTCCGACGACGCGCTGCGCAGCAGGCCGAGCGCACGCGCACGCTCCGCGAGCAGCACCGTCTGGTGCTCGTCGTGGGTGACGTAGAAGCATTCGACGCCGTCGAGGCCCGCGGCCTGGTAGCGGTCGAGCGCCGCGACGACGTCTACGTCCGCCGCTATGTCCCAGAACGGATGCGCCCAGAACGCGAGCCCGCCGGCGTCGTGGATCCAGCCGATTGCCTCGGACACCGTCGGCCGGGTGCGCCCCGCATAGGCCGGCATGCCCGGGATCAGGTAGGCGCGGATGAATGACGTGACATCCGCGTGACCCTCGCGCGCAAGCTGCTCGGCGTTGTCGGGATGGCTGAGCACGGCGCCGGCGAGGTGCGGGCGCCCGACGGGCTTCCCGGCCTTGCGCCGTGCGGCCAGCGCCGTGTCGTCGACCGCGTAGCCGGCCTGGGCGAGCAAACCAGCCATGCGATCAGCGCGCGCCTCGCGGTCCTCGCGCGCGCCGCGCAGGCGTTCGAGCAGGCGCTCGTCGTGGTGGTCGATTCCGTAGCCGAGGATGTGGAGGTCCTCGTAGTCGCCGTCCACCGCGGAGATCTCGGTCGCGCTCAGCAGGCGAATCCCGTGGTCCGCGGCCGCCTCGAGTGCCTCGTCGACGCCGTCGACGGTGTCGTGATCGCTCAGCGCGAGCAGCTCCACCCCGGCCGCGGCGGCGTTGGCCACCAGTTCCGCGACCGGCAGTTCGCCGTCGGAGTGGCGGGAGTGGGATTGAAGGTCGATGCGCTCCACGCCAGTCAGCGTGCGTAGCCGCACTTGATCAGGAACTGCTGAACGGCAGCGATGAACGCGCTGCTGTGCGGGAGGCGGTCCGCGCCGCGCAGGTCGCCGTCACGGTTCGCGCGTGCGAGCGTTTGCGCGACCGGCGCGCCGTGGCCGGCGACGCGCTGCTCGGCGGAGTCGCGGGGACGCACTCGCGCATCCTACGCGGCCGAATCGAAACCGCGCCGCGCGATCTCGCGTATCCTGCATTCCACGGTCGCTCAACGCCCTGCAGCCCGCTTCACAACTCTGCGCTCCCCGGGGCGCTTTTTGCGTCCGTTGGATGACCCCGCTCGAGCTCGAGAGCGCTCACGACCGGCGCCACGAGGTCGCGCCGTGATCGGCGCGGCGGCCGCGGCCGAGCTCGCCTCCCTTCACCTCGATCGAGCTGCCTCGTGATCGGGGCGGAGCCGGCGACCAGGCACGCACGGCTGCTCGCCTGGGTCGACGAGGTCGCGGCGCTCACGCAGCCCGACTCGGTGCGCTGGTTCGACGGATCGCCGGAGGCGTTCGAGGCCCTTTGCCAGGCGCTCGTGTCGGCCGGGACCTTCGAGGCGCTCGATCCGGTGCTCCGTCCCGGTTCGTTTCTCGCGCGCTCGGATCCGGCGGACGTCGCGCGGGTCGAGGATCGCACGTTCATCTGCTGCGAGCGCGAGGTGGACGCCGGACCGACCAACAACTGGCGTGACCCGGACGAGATGCGGTCGCTGTTGCGCGGCCTCTTCAAGGGATCGATGCGCGGTCGCGTGATGCATGTCGTGCCCTTCTCGATGGGGCCGCTCGGCTCGCCGATCGCGCACGTCGGCGTGGAGATCACCGACTCGGCCTACGTCGCCGCGAGCATGGCGATCATGACCCGCGCCGGCAGCGCCGCGCTCGAGGTGATCGGCGAGGACGGACCGTTCGTGCCCTGCCTGCATTCGGTCGGCGCACCGCTGGCGGTGGGCGAGGCCGATGTGCCCTGGCCCTGCAACAGCGAGAACAAGTACATCGTGCACTTCCCGCAGTCACGCGAGATCTGGTCCTACGGGTCGGGCTACGGCGGCAACGCGTTGCTCGGCAAGAAGTGCTTCGCGCTGCGGATCGCGTCGGTGATGGCGCGCGAGGAGGGTTGGCTCGCCGAGCACATGCTGATCCTCAAGCTGACCTCGCCGGAGGGCGCGGTGAAGTACGTCGCGGGCGCGTTCCCGTCGGCGTGCGGTAAGACGAACCTGGCGATGCTGATCCCGACCATCGAGGGCTGGAGCGTCGAGACGATCGGCGACGACATCGCCTGGATGAAGTTCGGCGCCGACGGGCGTCTCTACGCGATCAACCCGGAGGCCGGCTTCTTCGGCGTCGCGCCTGGCACCGGCGTGCACACCAATCCGAACGCGATGGCGATGATCGCTGCCAACACCGTGTTCACCAACTGCGCCGCGACCGACGCGCGCGACGTCTGGTGGGAGGGAATGACCGAGGAGCCGCCCGCCCACCTGATCGACTGGCGTGGCAACGACTGGACGCCGCAGTCGGGAACGCACGCCGCCCATCCGAACGCCCGCTTCTGCGTGGCGGCCGCCCAGGACCCCGCGATGGCGCCGGAGTGGGAGGACCCGGCGGGGGTGCCGATCGACGCGTTCCTGTTCGGCGGGCGCCGCTCGAGCGTCGTGCCGCTGGTGCACGAGGCCTTCGATTGGGAGCACGGTGTCTTCCTCGGCGCGACGATGGCGTCCGAGACAACCGCCGCCGCCTCCGGGGCGGTCGGCAAGCTGCGCCGCGACCCGTTCGCGATGCTGCCGTTCTGCGGCTACAACATGGGCGACTACCTCGCCTACTGGCTCGCGGTCGGCCGCGAGCACGACCCCGAAAAGCTGCCCCGGATCTTCTACGTCAACTGGTTCCGCAAAGATGCCGGCGGCCGCTTCCTCTGGCCCGGCTTCGGCGACAACAGCCGCGTGCTGGAGTGGGTCTTCCGCCGCTGCGAGGGCCGCGCCTACGCGATCGACACCCCGATCGGCCGCGTGCCGGCGATCGGCTCTCTGCACCTGGACGGCGTCGAGATCGCGCCCGAGGACATCGACGAGCTGCTGCGCGTCGATCCGGTGGAATGGCTCGACGAGCTGCCCTCGATCCGCGAGCACCTCGAAACGTTCGGCAAGCAGTTGCCAGCGGCGCTGCTGCGCCAGCTCGACGCACTCGAGGCCCGACTCAAGGCTTAGTTGGCGGGCCTGGGCCTGCCGGCCCCGCCCGCCCGGGCAGCTTCGCGGCGCGCGGCCGGATCTCCCCGGTCGTTCAGTGGCGTTCGCCGGTTGACGCCGGCGGGCGCGACTCCTCGGCGAGCGAGGTTACCTGCAGTTCGCCTCGCGCGGCGCTCTCGAGTACCTCGGTGGCCTCGTCGAGCGAGCGCGCGTAGAGCTCGACCAGCAGGTGCACGGTGATCCGGCGGTCGTCGTCGTGCTTGTGGAAGCGCACGTGCGTGAAGAACTCGCGCACGCCGTGGTCGCCGAACGCGGCGTAGGACAGCGCGTCGCCGGCCTCGGGGCCGGAGCAGGTCTCGACGTCGTCGGCGTCGACCGTGACGGTGCAGGAGGCGACCCAGGGCGTGCCGGTGACCATCCGCTCCCAGCGATCCTCGATCGGCTCGACGCGGCCGTCGACGAAGCCGAGATGCGGCTGGTCGTGCATGCAGTCGAGGCACTGGACGACCGCCTCCTGGATCTCGTCCACGACCTCGGCGCGCTCGCCCGTGACGGGGTCGATCTTGTGGATGCCCTCGTAGTGGACCTGCACCTCGAGGTCGCTCGACCAGCAGCGGTAGCAGCGCAGCCAGTTGCGCGGGTCTTCGCTCATCGATCAGATTCTATGCTCACGCCGTGGGCGACCCCGGACGTCAACGCGAGCTGCTGGCACTCGACCGCGCGCACGTCTGGCATCCCTACGGGCCGATGCCCGGCATCGCCGAGCCGCTGCTCGTCGCCTCCGCAAGCGGCGTGCGGCTGACTCTGGCCGACGGCCGCGAGCTGATCGACGGCATGTCGTCGTGGTGGTGCGCGATCCACGGCTACCGCCATCCGGCGCTGGACGCGGCGGCGCGCGCACAGCTCGAGCGGATGTCGCACGTCATGTTCGGCGGCCTCACACACGAGCCCGCGATCGAGCTGGCGCGCGCGCTGGTGGCGCTGACGCCGGCGCCGCTGCAGCACGTCTTCTTCGCCGACTCGGGGTCGGTCGCGGTCGAGGTGGCGATCAAGCTGTCCCTGCAGGCGGCCGGCGGCAGGCGAAGCAGGCTGCTCGCGCTGCGCGGCGGCTATCACGGCGACACCTTCGGCGCGATGTCGGTCTGCGACCCGGTCGACGGCATGCACCAGCTCTTCGCCTCGGTGCTGCCCGGCCACCTGTTCGCAGCGCGCCCGCCCGGCGGCGTCGACGCCGCCCTCGATGAGGGCTGGGCGGCGGACCTGCGGGCGCTGTTCGACCGCCACGGCGGGGAGCTGGCGGCCGCGATCGTCGAGCCGATCGTCCAGGGCGCGGGCGGCATGTGGTTCTACTCGCCGGCCTGCCTGCGGCTCCTGCGTGAGCTCTGCGACGCGTACGGGGTGCTCCTGATCTTCGACGAGATCGCGACCGGCTTCGGCCGTACCGGCACGCTCTTCGCCTGCCGAGCGAGTCGGCGTGGCACCGGACGTGATGTGTGTCGGCAAGGCGCTGACAGGGGGCTACCTGACGCTCGCGGCGACGCTCTGCAGCAGCGCCGTCGCGCAGCGCATCGACGGTCCGCTGATGCACGGGCCGACCTACATGGCGAACCCGCTGGCGTGCTCGGTCGCGCTCGCGAGCCTGGCGCTCCTGGCTGGCGGCGAGTGGCGCGAGCAGGTCGCCCGGGTCGAGCGCGTGATGCGCGAGGAGCTGGCGGGCGCCGCCGGGCTCGCCGGCGTGCGCGAGGTTCGCATGCTCGGCGCGATCGCGGTGATCGAGACCGTCGAGCCGGTCCTCGTGGCCCCCGCGAGTGCCGCCGCGGTCGAGCAGGGCGTGTGGCTGCGGCCCTTCCGCAACCTCGTCTACGCGATGCCGCCGTATGTCGCGACCGAGGAGGAGCTGCGCGCCGTCGCGCGCGCGATGGTTGCGGCGGCTACCCGAACGTGAACGAGTAGCCGCTCGTCCCTGCCGCGAACCTCAGGTGGATCGAGTGGCGCGAGTCGCTTGCGAAGTGCGCGACCTGGTAGAGGCGCTGCTGCGTGACGTCCAGCGTGGTCGTGTGGTGCCCATCCACGGACACGCTGACGGAGCCGCTGCCGCGGGCGGGCGGGGAGAGGACGATGTAGACGTTCTTGGCCTGGACGTCGGCGTCGATCGTCGCGTCCTTGCCGGCCAGTGCCTGCTGGTTGCCGATCGTCCAGGTGCCGCCGTAGGCGAAGTCGCTGACCGCAAGCGTGTAGTTGGGGGCCACGTAGGTGTGCGTGCCGAACTGCGGCTCGTTCTCGATCCAGCCTGCCGCGCGGGCGGTGCCGAGGTAGGTCTCCTCGGTGACGAGCGACTGCGACGGGACGATCACGCCATGGGCCTTCGCGCCGGCGCCGAGATCCTTCGCGCCGGCCTCCGCCAGCAGCGCGCGGATCGCCGCCTCCGTCGTGGTGTAGTCGCCCTCGCCGGCGGTCGCGTAGCGGACGTCGCCGGTCTTGTCGATCAGGTAGTCGGCCGGCCAGTATTCGTTGCCCCAGGCGTTCCACGTGTCGAGGTTGTTGTCCTGAACCACGGGGTAGCGAATGCCGAACTGCTTGATCGCGCTGGCAACGTTGCCGGCGTCCTTCTCGAACGGGAATTCGGGCGACTCGACGCCGATGATCGTCAGGCCCTTGCTGCGGTATTTCGCGTCCCAGGCCTCCAGGTAGGGGAGCGTGCGGATGCAGTTGATGCAGGTGTAGGTCCAGAAGTCGATCAGCACGACGCGGCCGCGCAGGCCGGCGAGCGTGAGCGGGCGGTCGCCCGGCGTGTTGAACCAATCCTCCGTGCCGACGAACGCCGGAGCCCTGTACCCGCTCGGGAGCAGCGATGGCGTGGCGACGCCCGGTAGCGCGGCGCTCGGCGCGAACTTGACCTTGTGGGTTCGCACTTCGGTCAGCCGCTTTGACACCGCCGAGGAGTTGTCGACGAACGCGGTGATGTTGACGTTGGGGATGTTCAGCGCGATCCACTGGTCGAGCCGGACGTCGAGCATCGTCGCCAGCACGATCGCCGTCGCGACCATCACCACTCCGAGTGCACGCTGGACGATCGCGGCCCGCCCGGAGCCACGCAGCCGGTCGAGCACGCGCCGGCCGCCGAGCGCGAGCGCCAGCAGCATCAGGCCCGTTCCGACCGCATACGCCAGCCCGACGGCGACCGCGCGTCCGCTGGCGGCGCTGACGGAGATCACGGCGGCGAGGATCGGCCCCGCGCAGGGCGTGTAGACGAAGCCGAGCGCGCCGCCGACCAGCAGGCCCGACGCGAAGCCGTCGCCCCGCGTTCGCGGCCCCAGCCGCGAGAACGCCGCGAGCGGGCGCTCGAGGAGCTCGCCGAGCTGCGGGATCAGGAGCGCCAGCCCGAACACGATCAGCACGCCGATCGCGACGTCGCGCAGCGGGTCGGCGCCGAGCCCGACGTTGCCCACGACCTTCGCGATCCCGATGATCGTGATCGCGAAGGTGGTTGTCAGGCCGAGCACGATCCCGAGCGGCCGCCGCCGGCCACCGGACCCGCTGGCCGAAAGCATCGCCGGCAGCACGGGCAGCACACACGGCGACACCGCCGTGCCGGCTCCGACGACCAGCGCAAAGAGCATCAACAGGAGCATGCGCCCACGAAATGGCTAGGCATCGACCTGCGCACGCTGGCGGCTGCGACCCTGCGGGCCGGGCGGTCCATGTGGGGCAGTCTCGCCAGGCGCGAACGCGTTACGCGCGCCGCGCGGGGCTATTCGCGCGCACTGAACTCGACGATCGCGACGGCGAGGCAGACCACCCCGATCGACAGCACGACCGCGGCCTCGAGCAGTGTCGGGACGTGCCACCCCCACCAGGTCACGCCGGGGTCCAGCGCGCGGCGCGCTGCGGCGCTGATGTTGAGGTGGTTGAAGACGAGCCGGCGCATCGGGTCGACGGCGTAGGTCATCGGGTCGAGACGGTTGAGGATCGTCAGCCACTGCGGGAGGCCCGAGACCGGGAAGATCGCGCCGGAGAGGAAGTACATCGGCATCATCACCATCTGCGTGACCGCCATGAACGACTGGATCTGCTTGATCCGCGCGGCGACCATCACGCCGAACGCCGTGATCGTGAAGGCGAGCACGAGCTGCAGCACGAAGATCTCCGCCAAGAGCGCCGGGGCATAGGGGACACCGACCAAGCCGGCCAGGCAGAGCACGATGATGCCCTGGAAGCAGGCGACCGTCGCGCCGCCGAAGCACTTGCCGAGCACCAGCGAGCTGCGGCGCACCGGCGCGACCATCATCTCGCGCAGGAAGCCGAACTCCCGGTCCCAGACCAGCGACGCCGCCGAGAACATCGCCGTGAACAGCACCGCCATGCAGAGCACGCCGGGATAGACGAAGGTGCGCAGGTCGACGCCGTGCGTGCCGGCGCTCGCGAGGCGCGAGAGGCCCGTGCCGAGCACGAACAGGAAGAGGAACGGCTGCACCAGCGAGGTGACCATGCGCAGCTTGTCCTTGGAGAAGCGGATCAGCTCGCGCTTCCAGACGATCTTGATCGCGCGCAGATCGCCGCGCAGGCTGCTGGCGGGAACGTGCACGGCGGGCACCGGAAGGGGCGCGCCGGGCCGCGTCGGTTCGGCTCTCGTCGTCGTGGTCGCCATCAGCGGATCCGCCTGAAGGCCGCCGTCGCGGCGCGTCGCTGGTCAGTCGCGCTCGCCTCGGCGTCGCGGATCGTCGTCCCGGTGTAGGACATGAAGACGTCGTCGAGCGAGGGGCGCGAGACGCTCACCGAGCGGATCGGCACCGTCAGCTCGGCGAACAGGCGCGGCACGAACAGCTCACCGGAGGCTACGCCGAAGGTCACGGCCCCCTCCACGATCCGGGCAGCGATCTGGAATCGCTCGGCGATCGCGGCGATTGCAGCGTCGTCGTCCTCGGTCTCGAGCATCACGCGGTCGTGCCCGACCGACGCCTTGAGCGCGTCCGGCGTGTCCAGCACGACGATGACGCCCTTGTCCATGATCGCGATCCGCTGGCAGTACTCCGCCTCGTCCATGTAGTGGGTGGTGAGGAAGATCGTGATGTCCTCGGCGGCCTTCAGCTCCTGGATGTAGGTCCAGATCGAGCTGCGTGTCTGCGGGTCCAGGCCGACCGTCGGCTCGTCGAGGAACAGCACACGCGGCGAGTGCATCAGCCCGCGAGCGATCTCCAGCCTGCGCTTCATCCCGCCCGAGAAGGTGGCCACCGCGCTTCGCCGCCGCTCCCACAGGCCGACCATCTCGAGCACCTGGCGCATCCGCGGCTCGACGAGCTCGCGCTCGACGCCGTAGAGCTCGGCGTGCAGGCGCATGTTCTGCTCGGCCGTCAGGTAGGTGTCGAGCGTGGTGTCCTGGAAGACCAGGCCGATGTTTCGTCGCACCGAGTCGCGCTGGCGGTTGACGTCGAAGCCGGCGACGGCGGCCGAGCCGCTGGTTGGCCTGACCAGCGTGCAGAGCATCGAGATCGTCGTCGACTTGCCGGCGCCGTTGGGCCCGAGGAAGCCGAAGATCTCCCCCGGCGCGACCTCGAAGTCGATCCCGCGCACGGCCTGGACCTCGCCGTAGCTCTTGGTCAGGCCGCGCACCGAGATCGAAGCCGCGGCGGCGGCTGTCGCGAGCGCGACCGCGCCGCCGCCTGCGGCCGGCTCGCTCACGCGTTCTTGCCCTCGTCGCCGTCCGCGAGGATCTTGTAAATCGCGCGTCGTGTCTCCGTCAGCACCTGCTTGGCCTCGACTAGTTGTTTCTCGGTCGCGGTCTGCACGAGCTGCAGGCCTGCCATCCCCACCTGGCGCATCAGGCCGAACAGCTCCTGAACCTCGCTTGAAACGCCGTCCGCCAGCGTATCCCATGGGGCGGGCGCGTCCTGCGGGCGTGCCGCGAGCAGCTCGCGGCCGGCGTCAGTGATCACGAATTGCTTGCGGCCCTCGGATTCCTCCGAGCGAATCAGGCCCTCGTCCTCGAGCTGGGCCAGGGCGGGGTATGCCGAGCCGGGGCTCGGCCGCCAGACGCCGTTCGAGCGCTGCTCGATCTCCTGCATGATCGCGTAGCCGTTGCGTGGCTCCTCGGCCAGCAGCAGCAGCGACGCGGTGCGGATGTCGCCGCGTCGCGCCTTGCCGCCATGGCGGCGGAGGCCGCGCGGGCCGCCGAAGCCGAACGGTGGGCCGAACCCTCCGTAGCGTGAGCCGGGCTCGCCGAAGCCTCCGCGTTCGCCGCCGGGGCCTTCGCCGCGGTGCATCAGCAGCATGCTGCGGTAATTCTTGAGTGGACGGCAGAATCCGCCGTCGGCGTAACTTCCAGTCATGAGATTCTCCTCTTGCGGTATGTCACAGTACGATCACGATATATCGCCGACTGTCGCTTGTCAAGTGCGTCGTCTCGCGATCCGGCGCCCGGCGCGCGGGCCGGGGAGGTAGGGTTTCCGCTCGGATGGACCGCGCGCAGTCACGAGCGATTGACGTCCGCCAGCTCGGGCACGAGCACCTGATCTGCTGTTTCCTGCTCGACGATCTGCTGATCGACTGCGGCCCGGCGTCGTGCGTGCCGGCGCTATTGGAGGAGCTCGGCGACACGCCTCCGCGCGTACTCGCGCTGACGCACATCCACCTCGACCATGCGGGCGCGGCGGGTACGCTCGTCGAGCGCTGGCCCGACCTGGAGGTCTGGGTGCACGAACGCGGCGCGCCGCATCTGATCGACCCGCGCAGGCTGCTGGCGAGCGCGGAGCGGCTGTACGGCGAGGACATGCAGCGGCTGTGGGGCGAGGTCCTCCCGGTGCCGGCGGCGAACATCCGCGTGCTGCACGGCGGCGAGCAGCTGGACGGCCTGCAGGTCGCCTACACCCCCGGCCACGCCTCCCACCACGTCAGCTACTGGCATCCGCAGAGCGCGACGGCGTTCGTGGGCGACGTCGCCGGCGTGCGCGTCGCCCCGAGCTCATACGTGCTCGCGCCGACGCCGCCGCCCGACATCGACCTCGAGCTCTGGCACGCCTCGATCGCCCGCGTGCGCGCGTGGCAGCCTGAGCGGCTTGCGATCACGCACTTCGGCCACTTCGAAGACGTCACCGCCCAGCTCGACGGCATCGATCACGCGCTCGAGCGCTCCGCCGCGCTGGCCCGCGAGGTCTCCGTCGAGCAGTTCGTCGCCGCGCTGCGCCTCGAGATCGACGCCGACGACGGCGCCCGCCCCTCCTACGCCTACTCACTCGGTGCACCGCTCGATCAGTGCTACGCAGGGCTGGCGCGCTACTGGTCCAAGCGCGAGCTCTCGCAATGAGCAGCACGGTCGAGCAACCACGCGTTGCCGGGCCGCGCGACGCGGTCGGCGGTCGCTGGAACGTGATCGTTCGCAACGACAACCACAACACCTTCGACCATGTCGCGCAGACGCTCGCTCGCGTGATCCCGGGCGTCACGCTGCAGCGGGGCTACGCCTTTGCGCAGCGAATCCACACCGGCGGACTCGCGATCGTCTGGAGCGGCCACCTCGAGGCGGCCGAGCACTACTGGGAGACGCTGCGCGCGGCCGGCCTGACCATGGCCCCGCTCGAACAGGGCTGAAGCCCGCTCAGTGGCCGTTGGCCGGCACCGCCGCCGGTGCGTGGCGGACGGCCTCTCCACGGCAGACCAGGTCGTTCCACGCGTAGACGACGGGAACCTGAAACCAGCCCTGGCAGTAGATGCGGAAGTCGGTCATTTCGGGGCCCGCCCAGTAGCGGTCCCAATCAACGTGCTCGTCGAACTCCAGCACCTGCAGGAACTTGTAGCGGTCGTCGCGGCCGCGGTAGACGGCGTAGCTGGTCGCGCCGTAGCGGACCGAGAGCGCCGAGACGCGCTCGAGCTCGGCCGCAAGCTGGTCGCCGCGGAAGCCGGTCGCGTACCACGGAACGTGGACGACGCCGGCCATCAGGCGGTGATCCCGGGTCGGCTCGACTCGCCGGTCTCCACGACGGGGCGGGAGCCCCTCCGGGCCGGTTGCGCACGTTCGAGGTCCATCGCGGCGGCAATCGTATAGCGCCGTCGCCTCGGCCAGTGCGGCGGCGGCGCCGCTACGAGCGGCCGCTGAACGGCAGTTCCACCACGGTGGCGCTCACCTCGGCCCCGGTGAGCGTCAACACCGCGCCCGGCTCGGCCTCGCGGCGCACCAGTGCCAGCCCGATCGGGCCCAGCCTCGGCGAGTCTGCGAACGACCCCAGCGTACCCACCGGCCGCCCGCCGAGCGTCAGCTCGGCGCCGGGGAGGGCCGGTTCGCTCAGCCGGAGCCCGCGCAGATGACGGTTTGGCCGGCCCTTCCAGTAGAGCCGCGCGACGGTCTCCTGGCCGATGTAGCAGCCCTTCGTGTAGGACACCACGCGCTCGTGCAGGCCAGCCTCCTGCGGCATCGTGCTCTCGTCGATCTCGACGCCGAAGCGGGGTCGGCCGCACTCGATCCGGACCGTCTCGGCGGTCGCCTCCTCGATCACCGTCGCACCGCTCGCGGCCAGCTCGTCGGCGACGGCAGCAGTGTCCTCGGCGGCGCACAGCACATCGACCCCGGCGTCGGTGCGGATCAGTCGCACCGCTCGGCCCGCCAGCACCGCGGGAAGGTGATCGTGCTCGGCGGTGCCGGGCTCGTCCGCGAGCACGCCGCCGGCGGCGGGCCCGATCAGCGACAGCAGCCCACACTGCAGGGTGCGTTTGTGCAACTGCACGTCGTAGCCGAGGCGGAACCGGTGCAGCGCGTCGAACAGCGCCTGCAGCGCCACGCGCTCGGTGTCCAGCAGCAGCTCTTCGTCGGTGCGCAGGACGCGCACCTCGGCCAGCATGCGGCCGTTGTGCGTGAGCAGCGCGGCCCCCAGCCCGGCGCCCGGCACGAGCGCCGCGATGTCGTTGGAGAGCACCGAGTCGAGGAACTCGATCGCCCCGGGCCCGCTCAACGCCAGCTTGCCGGCCTGCGAGCGGTCGAGCAGCGCTGCGCCCTCCGTCGCCGCGCGGTATTGCGGATCGACCGTCACCGCCGCCACCGACCGAGCATACAAGACGGCTTTTCCGCACCGGCGAGGGCCTGCGGGTAGGCTGTCGCGCCGATGCCACTGGCGGACACCTTCAGCGCGATCGTCGACGCGCTCCCCGACGACTGGACCGATCTCGAGCTGGATCTGCGAATCGCCGACGAGGCGCGCTACGTCGACGCCGCCGTCTTCCTCGTCGTGGCCAACGCGCAGCCCTACTCGCAGCACGATTGGCACTGGCGGCTGCTGGTCGCACACCGCTTCGGCCACGCCTCGTCGGTCGACGCCGTGCACATGGCGCTCGGCCTGCTCGATGACGCGAACATCGACGGCGAGCTGGCGCTGCGCGAGGTTCGTTCCGGCCGCGTTCCCGTCGAATCGGTCTGGGGCCGGCCCCAGTCGCTGCGCGACGAGATGCGCCAGATCAACGCTCAGTAGCGAGCAGCGCGGCCAGCAGCGACGGGCCCTCGCGGGCGATGCGCGAGCGCGGGACGACCAGCTCGAGGCCGGCCGCGAGCGCACGATTACGCACCTCCGTCTCGACGTGTGAGTAGAACGCGAGCGTCGGCGGCCGCGGCTGCGCCAGTGCGGCGATCCGCGTGTCGGCGTCCACCGTCAGGTCCGCGATGATCGCGTCGGCGCCGCGATCCGGGTGGGCTCCGAGCGTCACCTCGTGTCCGGCGCCCTCGAGGTCGCTGCGCAGGCGCGAGCCGAACAGCAGGTCGTCGGTGTAGACGTGAACGAGGCTCAACGTCTGCGCGATCTTAGGGCTGTGGGGAGCCCCGCGCGCCGCCGGGCGCCATCCGCGCGGGGGGGTAGGGTCCGATCCGTTCGTCCAAACCCGGGAAGGGGGAGCAGATGCAGGACCGTCGTGTGGCGGCGTACATCGCCGAGTTCTTCGGCACGCTGCTGCTGGTTTTCTTCATCGGTCTCGTCGTCGTACAGCAGGGGCCGATCGCCGACTTCGCCGCGATCGGGCTGGTTCACGCCATCGTCTTGGCGATGTTGATCTTCACATTCGGCGCGGTCTCCGGCGGCCACTTCAACCCGGCGGTCACCGCCGGCCTGCTGGCGATCAGGAGGATCTCGCCGCGGGACGCCGGGATCTACGTCGTCATGCAGATCGCCGGAGGCATCGTCGGCGCTCTCCTGGTCGGCTGGCTGATCACGGGGGTCCCCAACGCCTCGCACGGCTTCGACCCCGCGGTCAGTGCCGGACTCAAGGGAGAGTGGGCGGCCGGTGCCGCGCTCGAGCTGATCGGCACCTTCGCGCTGGTGTTCTCGATCGTCGGACTCGCCGTCAACCCGAAGGCGCCCGCGGGCTGGGCGGCCCCAGGCATCGGCGCCACGCTCGGCATGGCCGTGATGGCGATCGCGCCGCTCACCGGTGCCAGCCTGAATCCGGCGCGCGCGCTCGGGCCGGCGATCTCGGCGAACTCCTTCTGGGGAGGCGGCAAGTTCATCCTCGTCTACCTGCTCGCACCGCTGGTCGGCGGCGTGCTCGCCTCGGTCGGCTACAGCGCGCTCACGAACCTCCGCGCGGAAACCGCGGCGGCAGCCTGACCGCGGCAGCCTACGAGAACAGGTCTTCGGTGCGGCTGCGCAGCAGCGCAGCCGCACCCGGCCCGTCGCGCTCGTCCACGTGCGCGCCGAGGCCGTGCACGATCACGACCGGCTCACCCGAGTCCTTGGACCGCGCGAGGTCGGCGGCCGCCGCAACGGCGTCGGCGATCGCCATGACGCTTGCGTGCAGCTCGCGGCCGCGCCGGTCGCGGCGTCCGCGCCAGTCATCGAGCGGCACGAGGCCCGCCGCGCCGATCGCAACGTCGAGCTGGCCGAGGCGCCAGGCTCGCCCGAAGCTGTCCGTGATCACCACCGCGGGGCTCTGACCGGTCAGCTCGCGCAAGCGCGCGCGCAGCTCACGGGCGGCGCCGTCCGGATCGAGCGGCAGCAGCACGAGCGTGCCGTCGGCGGGCGCGTTGGACTCGTCGACGCCAGCGTTGGCGCAGACGAAGCCGTGGCGCGTGCGGACGATCAGCACGCCGCGTTCCGAACGCACCAGCTCGCTCGACTCGTCGAGGATCGCCTGCACGTGGCGCGGGTCCTTGCCGTGCTCGGCGGCCAGTGCCTGTGCTCGCTCGCTCGGCTCGATGTCCACGACCCGGCGCAGCCTGCCCTGCGCCTTGGAGACGGCCTTGTGCGCGATCACCACGATGTCGCCGCCGTCGAGTCCTTCCGCTGCGGCCACGATCAGCGCCGCGAGGTCGTCCCCACTTTCGATCTCCCGCAGGCCGCGCAGCGCAGAGACGGAGAACGCTCCCATCAAAGCTCCGCGAGCAGCGCACCCGTGTGTGTCGCTGCGCCCGCGAGGGCCAGGCGCAGCACGGCCAGATCCTCGGGCGTGTCGACGTCCAAGAGCAATCCCGGCAACGCTTCGACGTGCCACGACGCGTCGGCCGCGGCCGCGCGCTGGCGGTGGCGCGCGAAGCTGTCCGGACCGAAGGCCGGCTCGATCACGCCGGGCGGCGTCAGCAGCAGCGCGTTCGTGCCGCTGCCGTGGCGGTCGGCGACGATCGTCACGGCGGGTGGCACGCACGCACGGTCCAGCAGCGTCCGCAGCGCGTCGGCGTCGAGCGCCGGGCAGTCGCCGGGAACCAGCAGCGCGCGCTCGTAGCCTGCGGCGATGGCGTGCGCGATTCCGACCAGCGCGGCACCGCTCTGGCCGGCTTCGGCCGGGTCCCGCAGCGCGCTCACCCCGTAGGAGGCCGCGAGCGCCGCCACGGCCTGCTCGTTGGTGACGACGACCGCCTCGAGGTCGGCGGTCGCGACCAGTGCTCTCAGCACGTCCGTGACCATCGCCTCGGCGAGCCGGCGGCGCTGGTTGGGAGCCAGCTGTTCGCGCAGGCGCGTCTTCGCCACTTCGAAGCGCTTCACCGGGAGGATCGCCAGCGTGCGCATCAGCCGCTCAGCGCATCCGCGAGCTCGAGCGTGCGCTCGGCGAGCCGCCGGCGGGCGTCCGGGCTGTTCATCAGCGTGTCGCACCGCAGCGAGCGGACGCTGTCGACGGGCTCGTCGGCGATGATCGCGTCGAGCACCGGGGCATAGTGGCGGGCGACGCCGGCGGCGTCGGCGGTCTGGCCCGCCCAGGCCAGGCAGGCGGCCGTCGGGCCTTTCAGGACCCTACCGGCGACGATCGGGCTGACGGCGATGATCGGCGCGTTCGCCGCCTCGATCGCACGCCGGATCTCCTCGATCGCGACGATCGGGCCGATCGAGATGATCGGGTTCGACGGGCCGATGATGACCGCCCGCGCGCCGTCCAGTGCGGCAAGCGCCGCCGGAGCTCCGCTGGCCTGCGCCGCGCCCTCGAAGGCGATGTCGTCGATCGGCGACGCGCCGCGGTGGGCGATCAGGAACTCCTGCAGCGAGAGCGTCTGCGACCCGCTTCGGATCGTCGTGCGCACGCGGTCATCGCTCATCGGGATCACTTCCGCCTGCACGCCGAGTGCGCGGGTGAGCACTCCGTGCGCTCGGCTCAGCGTCGCGCCCGCCTCCAGCAGGCGCCGGCGTTCCAGGCAGAACGCGAGGTCGCGATCACCGAGCGCGAACCACACGTCGGTCCCCAGCTCGCGCAGCATCTCCATCGCCGCGAAGCTGTCGCCCTCGATCCCCCAGCCGCGCTCGTCGATGCGGTCCGCGAGCCAGTAGCTGACGAGGTCCGGATCGGGCGAGACATAGGCGCCGTGAATCTCGATGTCGTCACCGGTGTTGGCGATCACCGTCAGCTCCTCGCCGAGAAGGTCGTAGAGCCCGCGAGCGAGCTTCGCGCCGCCGGTGCCCCCGGAGAGGAGGACGACGCTCACCAGAGCGTGTCGGGAAGGCCCGTCAGGCGGATCCCCGCGTGGGCCTTGTGGCGCACGTTGACCGAGATCAGCAGCGCCGTCAGCGACTCGGTGATCCGCGCCATCTCGAGTCTCCCGGCGTCGACGCAGCGCAGCCCGTCGACCCGGTCGAGCAGCGCCGCCACGCGCGTCTTGTCGGCCCTGCGGTCGCCGGCCAGCAGCACGTCCTCATCGAGCGGATGCGCGCGGTCCTCGAGCGCCGCGGCGCTCACCGTGTGCAACGCCGCGACGACGCTCACGCCGTCGGGGACGAGCTCCTGCGCCTGCTGGGCGGCGGAGCCCTGCCAGACCCCGAGCATGCGCGTCGGCCTGCCACCAATGGCGGCCGCCAGCGGCACCGTCGCGTCGATCAGCAGCGCTCCGGGGAGCATCGCGGGGGCGATGTGGCGCGAGTGTTTCGTGGTGGCTGCGGAATGGCACGCTCAGCACCACGAGCTCGTTGGCGGCTGCCGCGGCGGCGTTCTCCGCGCCGCTGACACGGCCTTCGTGCACAACGGCGAGCACCCGCGCCGCCGCCTCCTCGGCACGGCTGCTCTCGCGCGAGCCGATCGTCACCGCGACGCCGGCTGCTGCGAGGCGCACCGCGAGCCCGAAGCCGAGGGCGCCCGACGCGCCGATGATCGTGACGGAGCTGTCGGGTGCGGACACGCGCGGGGAGTATAGGCCGACGCCGCGAGCACGAGCCGCACCGGTCGGCGCATCCGCGTCGTGCCGGTTCGCTTGCGTAGAGTCCGCGCGATGGACCCCGCCGAACTGCTCGATGTCGCTAGCGAGGCCGCGCAAACCGCGGGTGCGCTGCTGCTCGCGCGTTTCGAGGCCGGTCGCGAGTTGCGGGTCGCGGCCAAGTCGACCCCGACCGACCCGGTCAGCGAAGCAGACCTCGCCTCGCAGCGGGCGATCCGTGCGCTGCTTGCCCAGCGGCGGCCGCAGGACGGGCTGCTGGCCGAGGAGGAGGGCGCCGACCAGGCGGGGTCGAGTGGGCTGCGCTGGGTCGTCGACCCGCTCGATGGCACCGTCAACTTCCTCTACGGGCTCCCGCAGTGGAGCGTCACCGTCGCCGTCTGCGACCAGCAGGGAGCGCTCGCCGGAGTGATACACGCGCCGGTGTCGGGCGAGACCTTCAGCGCCGTGCGCGGCGAACTGCCGCGCCGAAACGGGGTTGAGCTCGCCTGGCTGGGCGACTCTGCGCCGGAGCTGGGCAAGGCGCTCGTGGCGACCGGCTTCGCCTACGCCGCGGAGGTTCGCGCCAAGCAGGCCGAGCTGCTCGACGCGGCTGCTGCCACGGGTTCGCGACATCCGCCGCTTCGGCGTCGCGTCGATCGACCTCGCCTGGACGGCGATGGGGCGCTACGACGCCTACTTCGAGCGTGGCGTGCACCTCTGGGACATCGCCACCGGCGCGCTGATGTGCGAGAGCGTCGGCCTCGTGGTGCGTGAGATCGAGGGCGGCATCATGGCGGCCCCGGCTTCGCTCGTCGACACGCTCGCCGAGATCATCGGCGGCGCGGACGCCCCCGCGAGTGGGGTCACCGGCCGCATCCCGCCGGACTGACGCGCCGGCCAGGGCTGCCTACGGCGCCGGCGGCGCCAGCACGTAGACCCGCGTGGAGGGGCGCGGCTCGAACGAGAACACCAGCCAGCGCCGGCCCTGGTAGCTGACGGTGCCGCCGCGTGACAGGGTCGCCGGGCCGGTGCCGCTGGTCGAGGCGAGCTGCGTGACGCCCCTGCGTACGAACACCTCGGCGCCGGTGTAGATCCGCACCGTCCTTGAGAAGCCCGGGTAGTGCGCGGGCAGCGAGACGGCAAGCCGGGCGAAACGCTCCGCGATGCGGCCGAACTCGTCGGCTCGGACCGCGCTGCACGGCTGTCGTTGTACCGGCCCAACCGGTGGCGGCACGAGGATCACGGCGTTCAGCGTGCCGCGCGGGAACGCCGTGTAGGTCTCGCTTAGCACGCGGTAGGAGACGCCGCCAAGGGTCAGCTCGGAGCCGCTCGGCGGTCGCGCCGGGAAGTTGGCGTAGCGCTCGGCCACGAGCTTGCGGCCGACGTAGATGCCAACAGGGTTGCCGATGAAGCGGGTCTCCAGCTTCGTGTAGCCGGTGTCGTCCTGCACCGACATCACGAAGCTGCCGATCACGCGACCGTGCAGGCGCAGCACGCCGCGGACCGGCGCGATCACGTGCGGCCCGCCGACATCGGCGAGGACACGGCCGGCCACGTCGAGCACGCGCAGACGCACGATGTGCCAGGCGGGATGAAAGACGAGCCGGATGACCGCCGTGCGCGCCGCGGCGGCGTCGTCGCTGGCAACCGCGTCGAGCAGGTCCGCGGCTCCTGCGACCTTCGCGGAGTCGAAGCTGACCTCCGTGCCGGCCAGCTCGTTGGCGTAGATGTCGTCCGCGGCCGTGTGGTCCACGGCGGCGATCGTCGCGACCGCTGCTCCGCCGCAGGCGATCGATGCATCCGCGGACCTCGCCGCGCCGCATCCGGCGAGCAGGGCGAGCGCGAGCAGCGTCGCGCCAGCCGTCGCGACGCTGCTCGCAAGGCGATCGGCAGGGGCGGTGCGCGGGCGCAACACGCCTCCATTGTCGCTCGGGGCGGGCACTCGCGACGTGCTTGTCGGCGGCGGCGCGCTAGCGAGAAGCGAGTGCGGCAAACACGCGCTCGACCGCTTCGGCAGGCGAGCTTGCGGCCGCCATGCCGTCCACCTCGGCGCCGTCGCCATCGAGCACCGCCCAGCCGCCGAGCGTGACGGCCGGGAGGCCGACCCGCAGTGCGAGCGCCAGCTCACTCAGCGTTCCCCAGCTGCCCCCGACCGCGACGAGCGCGTCGCTGGCCCGGACCAGCAAAGCGTTGCGCAGCTCGCCGAGGCCGGTCGCGACCGCCACCGTCACGTACCGGTTCGCCTCGCCGCGGTCGCGCCCGGGGAGGATGCCGAGGCTGACCCCGCCGGCCTGGCGGGCACCGAGCGCGGCCGCCTCCATCACGCCGCCGAGCCCGCCGCAGACCACCACCGCGCCGCGGGCGGCGATCAGCCGTCCCGTCTCGGCCGCCAGGCCGTAGGTCTCCGAGTCGGCTTCGCCCGGGCCGACGACGGCGATGTGGGGCGGGCGAGGCCCGCCGAGCTGGTCATCGATCGGACTGGTCACGGCTCCTCATCCCTGTGGAGGTCAGGGCAGACGCGCCGCGGGCGGACGTCCGGCCGCCACGCGGTCGGTTGCTTGCAGTGCCCGGGGTGGGACTCGAACCCACAAGCTCTTTCGAGCGGCGGCTTTTGAGACCGCTCCCTTTACCGATTTGGGCACCCGGGCTCCGGCGCCGGATCGTATTGTGCGCGTTCGCGGCGCCGTCGCGCGCACCGGCGTCGCTCTGCTAGAACGCGTCGCGAGCCGTGCGGCGCGTCGCGGCTCTCACACCGCGCGGGCGTGGTGGAATTGGCAGACACGCCGGCCTTAGGAGCCGGTGGGCGAAAGCCCTTGGGGGTTCAAGTCCCTCCGCCCGCATCTCTCGCTCGCCCGCCGCGGGGGAGCCGACCTGCGCCGCGCCGACCGCGCGACTGCGGGCTTGCTACGCCTGCATGCCGGTGCGGATCGCCGGGCGGTAGCTGTCGGAGAACTCCTGGAACAGGCCGGTGACGACGAACGCCACCTGTTCGCCGATGTCCACGGCGTTGTCGGCGACGCGTTCGATCGCGCGGGCCACGAGCACCATGTAGGTCGCCCATTCGCGCGTGTCGGGATCGTCGCCGGCGGCCAGCGCGGCGTTGAAGACCTCGCGGTTGAGCTTGTTGATCTCCCCGTCCTGGCGGATCAGGTCGATCGCGACGGGAAGGTCGCGTTCCTGGAAGGCGGTCTTGCACTGCGCGACCGCCACGCGTGCGAGCGCCCCCATCCGGCCGAGCAGCGCGAGCACGTCGTCCTGGGCGGGCGGCTCGTGGCCGGATAGCGGGATCAGCTTCGCGATGTTCACGCACTGGTCGCCCATTCGCTCGACGTGCATGATCATGTGCAGCAGCGCCGCGACCAGGCGCAGGTCGCCCGCCACGGGGGTCTGGCGGGCCAGCAGCGAGAGGATGCCCTGGTGGACCTCCAGATAGCGCCCGTCGACGCGGTCGTCGTCGGCGATCACCATCCGCGCCAGCGACACGTCCTGGTTTGCGAGCGCTTCAAGCGTCCGGTCCAGCTGCTCGGTCACGATGTCGAGCCCACCGAGCGCCTGCTGTTCGAGCTCCGCAAGTTCCTGGTGGAAGTGCGGCCGCAGATCCTGCTCGGCGGCTGCGGCGGTGCCGTCCGGCGCCGGGGCGTTCATCCGAATCGGCCCGTGACGTAGTCCTCGGTGCGCTTGTCCGACGGCCGCGTGAAGAGCTTCTCGGTGTCGTCGTACTCGACCAGCACACCGGTGCGCTTGCCCCCGCTCACGTCGAGGCTGAAGAACGCGGTGCGCTCGGCGACGCGCGCCGCCTGCTGCATGTTGTGCGTGACGATCACCAGCGTGTAGTCGCGCTTGAGGTCCTGCATCAGCTCCTCGACCAGCGCCGTGGCGATCGGGTCGAGCGCCGAGCACGGCTCGTCCAGCAGCAGCACGTCGGGTTCGATCGCGATCGCGCGGGCGATGCACAGCCGCTGCTGCTGGCCGCCCGAAAGCCCGAGCGCGGAACCCTTCTGGCGATCCTTGACCTCGTCCCAGAGCGCGGCGCCGCGCAGCGCCTTCTCGACGCGCTCGTCGAGGTTCTGCTTGAGCCCGAGGATCCGGGGCGCCCAGGCGACGTTGTCGTAGATCGACTTCGGGAAGGGGTTGGGGCGCTGGAAGACCATGCCGATCCGCCGGCGCACCTCGACCGGGTCGACGCCGCTGGCGTACATGTCGTGGCCGTGGTAGAGCACCTCGCCGCCGACGCGGAAGCCGGGGATCGAGTCGTTCATCCGGTTGAGCGTGCGCACCACGGTGCTCTTGCCGCAGCCGGAGGGGCCGATCATCGCGGTGATCACGTTCTTGTGCATCTGCATGCTGAGCCCCGACACCGCCAGCGTCGCGCCGTAGTAGAGGTCGACGTCGCGCAGCTCGAACACCACGTCGCGCGTGGCGAGGTCGGTGTGCTCGCGGCTCGTGACCGCGAGCGCGGCGAGCGGCGCGTCGGTCGCGGCTTCGGTCTCGGGCTGACTGCCTTCCATCGGCTCAGCGCTCCTTGTTGTGTTCGTTTCGCTCACCGTGACACGATCTTTCGCCGCTGGCGTGCGAGCATGGCGCGGGCTCCCAGGTTGCCGATAAGTATGAACACGATCAGGACGAGGGCCGCGCCCCACGCGCGGGCGTGATCGGCGGGGAACGCCGACTCGGAGTCCTGGAAGATGAGGTACGGGATGTTCGGCAGCGCGGTGCCGAAGATGTTCACCGTGGTGCTGTTCGAGAAGATCGACGTCGTGAAGAGCAGCGGCGCCGTCTCGCCGGCCGCGCGCGCGATCGCCAGCACGGTGCCGGTCAGGATGCCGCCGAGCGAGCTCGGCAGCACGATGCCGACGATCGTGCGCCAGCGGCTCATGCCGAGGGCGTGCGACGCGTCGCGGAGCTCCCGCGGCACGAGCATCAGCATCTCGCCGGTCGCGCGCGCCACGAGCGGCACCATGATGATCGAGAGCGCGAAGGAGCCGGCCCAGCCGGCCTGCTGGTGCCCCTCGATCAGCAGGCCGTAGACGAACACGCCGATCACGATCGACGGCATGCCGTTGAGCAGGTCGAGCGCCAGTCGGATCGGACGCGCCGTGCGCGGTGTCGAGAACTCGGTCAGATAGATCGCGATCAGCACCCCGATGCGGCAACGCCATCACGGTGGCCAGCGCGACGATCAGGCCGGTGCCGACGATCGCGCTGGCGATGCCGCCGCCGACGGCGCCGAGGCCGACCGACGGATCCTTGAAGAGGAACGAGATCGAGAGCTGGCTCGCGCCCTTCTCCGCGACCGTCACGAGCACGATCGCGAGGACTGCAACGGCAAACACCGCCGCGGTGTCGCGATGCCGCGCATCAACCGGTCGGTGCGCCGGCGCCGGCGAAGATTGCCGCCGGCGATCAGCGGCCGGGTGGGGTCGAGCGTCGGGCCGCCCGCATCGAATACGCTCATCGCGCGACCAGTCCCTGCCTGTGGGCCGAGCGGCGAACGATCAGCTGGGCGGCGAGATTGACCGCGAGCTCGATCACGAGCAGGATCACCGCGCAGAAGAAGAGCGAGGAGACCTGGATGTTGGTCGTACCGGGGAACTGCTCGGCGAGGCGACTGCCCAGCGTGTCGCCGTTCCCGAACAGGCTGTTGCCGATCAGTGAACCGCTGCCGATCGTCTGGGTGACCGCGATCGCCTCGCCGAGCGCGCGGCTCAACCCGAGGATCGTGGCGGCGGCGATGCCGGCCCGCTGGGAGTCCAGCACGACCCCGCGAATCATCTCCCAGCGCGTCGAGCCGAGCGCCAGCGCGCCGTCCTTCAGCTCGCGCGGGACGGTGAGGAAGATGTCACGGGTGATCGCGGCGATGATCGGCAGCGCCATCAGCGCGAGAACGATCCCGGCGGTGAAGATGCCATCCCCGGTCGGGTTGGGGGGGCCGAACAGCGGGATGAAGCCCAGGACGTCGTGGAATGCCGGCTCGATCGTGTTCTTCAGGAACGGGCCGAGGAAGATGAGCCCCCAGAAGCCGATGATCACACTTGGAACGGCGGCGAGCAGTTCGACCAGCGGACCGATCAGCGCGCCGGCCCTTCCGGGCGCGAGCAGGCTGAGATAGACGCCGATCGCGATGCCGAGCGGTCCTGCGACCACCAGCCCGATCGTCGACGTGACGGCGGTGCCGAAGATCAGCGTGCCGGCCCCGAACACGCCCGAATTCCTGACGCCGATGGAGGTCGACGGGTTCCAGGTGGAATGCCACAGGAAGGAGAGGCCGAATCTCGAGATCGCCAGGCTCGCACCCGAGACCAGCTTGATGATGATCAGGACGAGGACGGCGATCGCCACGAGCGAGGCGAGGATCGTCAGGCCGACGAGCAGGCGGTCGCCGAGGCGATCCGCGAGACGGCGGGTGGACGAGAGCGGGGCTGCCGCAGGCGAGGCGGTCGTCACGCCCGCAGCCTAACCACACGCTGGCCCGTCCCTTCCGGGCTGTTCACAACTTGATAACAGCCGGTTCACCGCTCCGTAACCGCTGGGGTCACCCCTCCGGAGATGCTCTCATTCAACCGGAATACAACAGGAGGCATTTTGCGTATCAAGCGCTTCATCCCCATGCTCGGGCTGCTCGCGGCCGTCGCCGCGGGGACGCTCGGCACCGCGACCGGCACCGCCCTCGCGGGGACCACGCTGACAGGCGCCGGGTCCTCACTCGTCGCTCCGTTCGTCGAGAACGTGTTCGACCCCGACTTCCAGACCAAGTACGGCACCGCGGTGACCTACGGCTCGGTTGGCTCCGGCATGGGCGTCACCGACATCAGCGGCAAGACCGTGGACTTCGGCGCCTCGGACGCTCCGCTCACCAGCGCGCAGGTGACAGGCTGCACCGGCTGCGTCGAGATCCCGTGGGTGCTTTCAGCCACCGCGCTCGACTACAACCTCGCCGGCGTGAGCCATCTGTACCTGACCGGCCCGGTGATCGCCGAGATCTTCCTCGGCACGATCACCAACTGGGATTCCCCGGTGATCGCCAAGCTCAACAAGGGCGAGACGCTCCCGAATGAGACGATCACGCCGGTCTGGCGCAACGACAGCTCCGGCGACACGGATGTGTTCACCAGCTATCTCTCGAAGGTGAGCCTGGACTGGGCGGACAAGGTCGGCTCCGGAACGTCCGTCTCCTTCCCGGTTGGCACGGGCGCCAAGGGCAACAGCGGCGTTGCCCAGGTCGTCGCCAACGACCCCGGGCGCGATCGGCAACAACTCGTGGTTCTACATCCGCGAGGCGGGGCTGAAGGCGGTGGGGATCGAGAACGCCGCCGGCAACTACGAGTATCCCTACGAGCCCAACCTCGTCGCTGCGGCGGCGCTGTTGAAGACCACACCCGCTCTCAGCACCCTGTCGTCAAGCAACGCGACGCAGTTCGCGAGCGACCTCTCGCTCGTGGACCCGCTCTACCAGAAGCCGAAGAAGGGCAAGAAGCCGACCTCGACACAGAAGGAGGAGCAGGTCGCCTACCCGATGTCGACCTTCAGCTACGTGATCGTACGTCCCGACGACCAGAACATCGCGCTGCTGAAGGAGTACATCGCGTTCGCCCTCTCGTCCGCCGAGCAGGCGAAGGGGATCGGCGGCACGCTGCAGTTCGCGCCGCTGCCCGCGGCGATTGCGAAGGCCGACAACACGGCGGTCAACAGCCTGTAGCGCGCGCTGACGCGTGACGAGCTGATGCCTCCTGGGGGCGCGATCGGCAGGACGCCGGTCGCGCCCCGCTCGTCTTGCGCACCCGGGCGAAGCTTCAGTCGCGGGTGAGCAGCAGCGCGAGCGTCGGGCAGGCGTCCGCGGCGCGGCGGGCGTGCGCCTCCAGATCGCGCGGGATCGCCTCGGGGTTGATGATCGGGTAGCCCCACTCGTCCAGGCGGATCCACTCAGGGAACAGCTCCGCGCAGAGGCCGTGCGCGTGACAGCTGATCGGATTGACGCGGATCTTCACCGCGCGTCGCCGCGGGGAGGGATGCGCAACAGGGCCTCGGCGCCGCAGGCCGGGCAGGCGCCTTCGCGTGCGTGCTCGTCGAAGGCGTCGGGGAAGCTCGCGAGGGCGGTTGAGACGAAGTGCGCGAGGCCGTCCGGCAGGTGACAGGCGCCACGGCCAGGCAGCGAGGTGGTCCAGCGGCCGAGGTCTGCGAGCGCGCCGGGCGGCGCGCCGCCCTGTGCGATGGCGTGCAGCGTGCGGGCGATCGCGGCGCTGCCGTGCACACAGGGGCCGCACTGGTTTGCCGTCTCGGTCGCGAGATAGATCGCCACACGAACCGTCTCCGCGACCGGACAGGAGGCGGCGGGCAGCGCGACGACTACGCCGCAGCCGAGTGCCGCGTTGTGGTGGGCGAGGCCGGCGTCTGAGAGCGCGAGTTCCGAGACGAGCGCGGCCGGCAGCCACGAGCCGAAGTAGCCGCCGATCAGCATCCCGGCGACGGCGCCGCGCACGCCGCCGGCGGCGGCGAGCAGGCGCTCCAGCGCGGTGCCGCACTCGATCTCGTAAACGCCCGGGTCGTTGACCGCACCTAGCACCGTGACGAGCGTCGAGCCGGGCTCCGCCTCCGTCCCCAGCTGGGCGTACCAGTCGGCGCCGTGGCGAGCGATCAGCGCGAGGTGGGCGAGCGTCTCGACGTTCTGCACGAGGGTCGGGCGCCTGCGCACGCCGCGCGCGGTCGGGCGCGGTGGGATGAACGTGGGTCGCGGCGGGCCGCCGTTGATCTGCGAGACCAGCGAGGTCTCCTGGCCTGTCAGGAAGGTGTCGGCGGCGGCGAACAGCTCGAAGCGAACCGCGTCGACGCCCGCCGCGCGCCGCTGCTTCAGTGCATGCTCGAGGCTTGCCCGGGCGTCGGAGTTCGACCGTTCGAAGGCGACGATCACGCGTTCCGCCCCGACCCCGCGTGCGGCGAGCGTCGCACCGTCCAGCACGAGGTGCGGAAGCTCACTGAGGAGCAGCGCGTCCTTGCCGCTCATCGGCTCGCTCTCGCAGCCGTTCGCGACGACGATCGCCTGCCCGCGACTCGCGCGCACGGCGCGCATCTTGACCGCCGACGGGAAGCGGGCGCCGCCGCGGCCGCGCAGCCTCGCGCGCTCCGCCAACTCGACGATCGCGCCGCCGTCGAGGCGCGCCGCCGAGGGCAGCGGCCCATGGACCGCGAGATGGCGGTCGTGCACGGCCATCCCGCGGTGCGAGATGCCGGCGAGCAGGCGCGGTAGCGCGACGTCGATGCCGGTCGCGCTCACTGCGTCGGACTCACCTGTACGGTGCCGCTCGCCGAGTCGCCGCCGGTGATCCGCAGGCTGACGGCGAGCGTGAGCGCCTGGCCGTCGGCGGAGGTCACGCGCGCGCCGATGTCGGTCCCGTCGAGCGAGGTGATCGCGCCGGTGAAGCGCTGCGGGTTCGCAACGGACCCGATCGAGACGGTGCTCGAGGTCATCTGCACGCCGCCGCCCTGTTGCTCCTCGCCGACGACCCGAAGCGCCAACGCCGGCAGGACGGGGTCCTGCACCGAGAGCGTGATGTTCACGGCAACGAGCCCGTTGCCCAACCCACTCTGATCGACGGTTCCGGTGACGGCGGCGGCGAACGCACCGATCGCGCCGCCGGAGCCCGACGTGGAGCTCGACGAGCTGGTCGTCGAGCCGGCGCTCTGGGCCAGAACGGAAGCGGGTGTGCCGGCCCGTCTCGCCCAGTCGTTGCCGAGTGGCCCGCTCGGCAGCCACGCGAAGAGCGCGGCCGGCAGCGCGACCGAGGCGGCGAACGCCGCGCCGCGTACGCCCCGTTGCGCCGGCCGTCCGAAGCTCAACCGTGCCCACACGGCGACGATCACCGCGAGGATGCATGCCGCTGTCAGCGCTTGCAGCCAGAGCTGCTTGACGTCGCTGCCGGTGCCGACGGTGTGCAGTACCGCGACCGGCCAGCAGAGGTAGGCAAGCCAGTGCGTCGCGCGCCACACGCCATGACCGAGGCGGCGGCGGACCAGGCTCGTGGCCGCGATCGCCAGCAGCAGGTCGGAGGCGAACGCGCCGAGCCCCAGCCACAGCGGGCGGTAGCTGCCGACGAACGGTACGACGGCGTCGATCAGGCGGATCCCGGCGAACGGGTCGAGCACCGAGGTGATGACGTGGACGACAAGGAGCGCGATCGCGAGGAGCGAGACGTTGCGATGCACGCCCTCGATCACGAAGCGCGGCCAGCGCGTGCTCTGCAGACGGCCGATGTTGGCGATCCCGAGCACGACGCTGCCGGTCAGCAGCAGCAGCGTCACGGCGCCGGTCGCGCGCGTCAGATACCACAGCGCGCTCGGGCCGGCGGCGGCGAGCGCCATCAGCCTTCGCCCGGCTGCAGCGACGGCCAGCCCGCCGTGAGCGTGACCGCGCCGTCCACGGCGACCAGCCGGGCCGGAAGCCGCAGGCTCTCGAGCCAGGCCGGCGCCTCTTCGCCACGAACGATCGCCGCGGTGCTCGCGATGTTGGCGTCGACGCAGCAGGCCGCGGCTACGCTGACGGTTCGCCAGCAGCTCTCGGCCGGACCGCCGGTGCGCGGATCCAGGATGTGGTGAAGCTCGGACTCGCCGCGCCGCCAGCGGCGCACCGTGGTGCTCGATGTCGCGAGGCCGCCGGAGCGCAGCGCAATCGTCTGCCCCTCGGCGGCTCGGTCGGAGGCGTGGTCGTCGGTGACGCGGACCGGCCAGCCGTCGGCGGGCGGCGCACCGGCGGTCGCGATGTCGCCGCCGAGGCTCACGAGCACGCCGCCGGCGAGTGACTCCGCGGCGGTCGCGGCAGCGATGTCGGCGGCGAGCGCCTTGGCCGTGGCCCCGTAGTCCAGCTCGACTCCCGCGGGCACGCGAACGGTGGAGTGGGCGTCGTCGAGCTCGATCCGCCGCCAGCCGCCCGCGCGCCGGAAGCGCACCGCCCCGCCGGCCCGCAGAGTCGCGAAGTCGCGGTCGTAGCCGGCCGCGCGCAGCGACCCGCCGATCGTCGGATCGAGGTCGCCTTCGGTCAGTTGCGCGGCCCGCAGCGCGCAGCGCGTGGCGCGCACGAAGAGCCGGCTGACGGCGACCGGCGAGCCGCCCGCAGCATTGACGCGGCAGAGCTCGGAATCGTCACGAAAGCGGCTGCAGGCGAGGTCGACCTGATCGAGCACGTCGCGAACCCTGGCCGCAGCATCGGTCAACTCGCGCGGCTGCGTTGCGACCACCACGACGCTGGTTCCCAGCGCCCGCCAGCGCGCTGAGGCCCCCGTCGCGTTCACGATCCGCCTGAGACCACCACTGGTGCGGCCGGTGTCGGCGTTGGCGTCGTGGTCGCGGGCGACAGCCCGGCGGATGAACCGGCGGAGGTGGCGGCCTGGCTGGGCACCGACGACAGGGAGCCGGCGGCGGAGGTGTTCGAGATCGTGCGCCCGTGGAAGGCGTGCGAGGCGATCAGCGCCAGCGCGCCCGACAGTGCGACGACGCCGACGATCAGCCAGCGCGTCACGGCGGAGATGCGCCGCAGCCCGGCGTCGCGGGCCAGCACGGCGCGGCGGATCGCAACCTCCTTCGGCGATCCCCAGCGTGGTGCGCGTGGGCTCATGGCTGCAATTGTGGCGCCACGAGCCCCAAAATCTCCTAAGCGGCGGATGAGAACGCGCTTAGAAGCCCCGCTTGCCGCGCGCACGCTTCGAACCGCGCCGGCGGCAGAGCTGCGGCTAGCATGACGGCATGGACATCACGATTCACGCGACCTTCCTCCCGCACGACGACCCGGACGCGTCCCTGGCCTTCTATCGCGACGTCCTCGGCTTCGAGGTCCGCGCCGACGTCGGCCAGGGCGCGATGCGCTGGATCACGGTCGGCCCCGCCGACCAGCCCGGCACGTCCATCGTCCTGGAGCCGCCGGCGGTTGACCCGGCCGTCAGCGACGACGAGCGCGCCGCGATCGCCGAGCTCATGGCGAAGGGCTGCTATGCCCGCATCATCCTGGGCACCGCCGACCTCGACGGCACCTTCGCGCGGCTTCAGTCCGCCGGCGCCGAGGTCGTGCAGGAGCCGACCGAGCAGCCCTACGGGGTACGTGACTGCGCCTTCCGCGATCCCGCGGGCAACCTGGTTCGCATCAACGAGCTGCGCTGAGCCGTCGGGCGGTCGCAGCCCTGGCCGCCGCTGGCCGCGCCAGCTAGCGCGGCCTCGCCTTCGCGTTCGCCTTCGGCTTCGGATTCGCCTTGGGCTTCGGCTTCGGCTTGGCCTTCGCGGGGGCGCGATGCGGCTGGGCCTGCAGCGTGCCGCTGGACGGTGTGACGGTGCTCTCGTGGCCGTCGTCCCAGCGGATCCGGTAGCGGGGCGAGGGATCGCCGCGCAGCACCTCCTCGATCACTCCCGTGCGCGGGCCGCGGCTGGTTGACTTGGCTTGCGCCATCACGGCGGCGCCGACTGCAAAGGCCATTGCTGTCTCCCCTGGTGGTGTGGTGCGAGGATACCCTGCGGCGGCATCAGCCGACCCCCGCGGCGAGCGCATCGACCGCCGCTGTGCCCCGTGAGGCGATTGGGTGCACAATTTGGCGCTGGCAGTCAAACGAGGCCCGGGGGAGCGCGGGCTGGAACTGGAGAACAGCATGGCGCATCACTCGGCTTCGTTCAGCCTCACCCTTCGCGTCCGGCTCGACGATCGACCCGGCACCTTCGCCGACCTGGCGCGGGCGATCGCCGACGCGGGCGGTCTGCTCGACGCGATCGATCTCGTGCGCGTGAACCCGGGCTCGAAGACGCGCGACGTCAGCGTGCTCGCGACCGACGACGCGCACGCGGAGGCGATCGTCGCGGCCTGCGCCCAGATCGACGGGGTCGAGGTCGAACACGTCTCCGACCGCACCTTCCTGCTGCACCTCGGCGGCAAGATCGCGATGGATTCGAAGATGCCGATCAAGACGCGCGACGACCTCTCGATGGCGTACACGCCGGGCGTCGCGCGGGTCTGCCAGGCGATCGCCGCCGACCCCGAGACGGTCTGGAACCTGACGATCAAGCGAAACACCGTGGCGGTTGTCACGGACGGCAGCGCGGTGCTCGGCCTCGGTGACATCGGCCCGGCCGCAGCGATGCCCGTGATGGAGGGCAAGGCGCAGCTGTTCAAGGAGTTCGGTGGCGTCGACGCCTGGCCGATCTGCCTTGACACCAAGGACACCGATCTGATCGTCGCGACGGTCGAGGCGATCGCTCCGGGGTTCGGCGGCATCAACCTCGAGGACATCGCGGCGCCGCGCTGCTTCGAGGTCGAGCGGCGCCTGCGCGAGTCACTCGATATCCCCGTCTTCCACGACGACCAGCACGGCACCGCCGTCGTCGTGCTCGCCGCGTTCCTGAACGCGCTGCGCGTCGTCGGCAAGCGGATCGAGGACGTCCGCGTCGTCGTCACCGGGGTCGGCGCTGCGGGCATCGCCGTGACCGAGACGCTCCAGGCGGCGGGCGTGCGCCACGTGATCGGCGCCGACAGCTCCGGCACGATCTACCGCGGCCGGGCCGGTCTGACGGAGGTCAAGGAGCGCTTCGCCGAGAACACAAACCCGGACAACTTCGCGGGCACCGCCGACGAGGCGCTCGCCGGCGCCGACGTATTCCTCGGGCTCTCGCAGCCGGGAGCCGTGACGGTCGCCGGGATCCGCACGATGGCATCCGACGCGATCGTCTTCGCGATGGCCAACCCGACGCCCGAGGTGATGCCGGACGAGATCGCCGGGCTCGCCGCGGTCGTCGCGACCGGGCGCTCGGACTTCCCCAACCAGATCAACAACGTGCTGGCGTTCCCCGGGATCTTCCGCGGCGCCCTCGACGTCCGGGCGCGTCAGATCACCGAGCGGATGGAGGTCGCCGCCGGTCACGCGATCGCCGCGACGGTGGGCGACGACGAGCTCGCCGCCGACTACATCGTGCCGAGCGTGTTCAACCGCGACGTCGTCGTCGCGGTGGCGGCTGCGGTGGCCGCCGCGGCGGACGAGGACGGCGTGTCGCGCCGCGCGCGGGTGCCGGTGGAGGAGGTCCGGTGAGACCCGCTGGCGCGGGTCTCAGCCGAACACCGGGATGAAGTCGTAGTAGCCGCCGTCGCGGGGGACCGGGACGGCGCGCAGTGACAGCGTCCGCTGCCCGGGCGACCAGATGCCGACGACGGCGTTGCCGTCGGGCGGGTTGACCTGGGCGGCGATCACCAGCCGGTTGCCGGGGGCCCAGGCGACGTCGGACTGCTTGAAGTCCTCGGTCGCCGGGAAGCCCGGCACGTGTGTGAGACTGGCGGTGCGCGTGTCGAGCACCCAGAGGTCGACGACGGGGGCGTGGCTCTTGGCGTCGTAGGGGTCGATGAAGGTGAGCGCGACAAGCGGCCCGCCGGGCTGCGCCGCCGCCCAGTAGCCGGACCAGACGATGCTCGGCGCGTGCAGCCGCGTACGGGAGCCCGTGGCGAGGTTGACGAGCGCGAGGCCCGTCGGTTCCGGGTTGCCGGAGCTCACGAGTGCGAGGTCGCTCGCCAGCGGCGTGAACTGGCCGGCGGAGCTGGCGCCGCGACGGGTCAACGCCTTCAGCACAGCGCCCGTCGAGGGGTCGATGAAGATGGTGCCGCGGCCGCTCGAGATCACGAGGCCCAGCGCGGTGTCGTCGGTAAGCGTGCCGCATGGTGCGCTGACCGGCGCGCCAACCCCCGGGAACAGCCGCAACGCGCAGCCGCCACGCGGATTGTGTGCGAGCACCCACTCCGCGGCCGCTCCGGGATCGGCCGCCGTGCTGTCGGCGCCGGCCAGCGTAAGCGCTCCGATCCGCCGCAGCGCCCCACTGGCGCCGAGCTTGAACAGCACCTGGTGTTGGTTGCAGTGCGCGCAGGCCTGGCGCTCGACGACGGCCAGGACGCCGCCGGGTGCCGGCGAGAGCGAGACGCTCGGTCCCCACGGGACGTAGTCGGTGTGTGGCGAGACACCCAGCCCACGCACGAGCTGGATGGTCCCGCGGTCCACGTTGACGATTGCGGGGACGCCCTCGTCGGTGTCGAACAGCCGCAGGTGCGTCGCGCCGAGCAGCGCCGGACCGGTCAGCCGCGTCGGCGAGGAGGATGGGCGCAGCGCGGGCGTGTGCGAAGAGGGCGTGCCGCCGCGTCCGGCGAGCACCAGCGCGCCGGCGAGAAGCGCCGTCAGCGTGACGGCCGTTATCGCCAGGCGCAGGCGCCGCCGTCGCCGGGCCTCGCGGATCACACCGAGATCGGGTTCCTGCGCGGGCTGGGGGAGATCGATCAGAAGCATTCTCTACGGGAACTACTATGACTAGCACAATTTTGGATGTCAAGATACAAACGCCGTGGCGCTCGCACGCACCGAGATCCCGTATCGCTCGCAGTACGCGTCGCCCGAGCTGGTCGCCGAGTTCATCGCTGGGCGCCTTGCGCTCGCCGATGACCCGCGCTGGCACGAGAGCGGGGCGCTCGACCGTGAGGAGTACGTGCGCTGGGCGCGCTGCGGCTGCGGCATGGCGTGCCTGCAGATGATCCTGGAGGCCCGGGGGGAGCCGCTGCCGGCGCTCGCGGAGCTGGGGCGGCGTGCGATCGCCTACGGCGCCTACGAGGCGGCGCCGGCGCGCGGTTTCGGGCCGCTGATCTACGCCGGCTTCACCGACTTCGTGGCCGCCGAGTTCGATCTGCGCGCGCGCGTCGCCGCGCCGCTCACGCTCGGCGAGCTGCTGGCCGTCGTGCGCGGCGAGGAGGTGGTGCTGGCCTCGGTCAGCGCCGAGATCCGCGCGCTGCCCGACCAGCCGCACCGCCGCGGCGGTCATCTCGTGCTGGTGATCGACGTCTCACCCGACGGGCGGCGGGTGTGCTTCCACGACCCCGCGGGCGAGCGCCCGCAGAGCTCGCGGCGCGTCTGGCTGGAGCGCGAGCTGTTCGGGCGCTACTACGCCGACCGCGGCGTCGCCGTCGAGTTGCCGCGCCGCTGAGGCGGGGGAGGGTCAGCCGGCGCCGGTCTCGCCGTCCCAGTAGTCGACGCCGCTCGAGCGCCGCACGATCAGGCGGTCGCCGTCGCCCTCGGTCCAGATGCCGACCTTGTCGCTGTCGGGATAGAAGGTCGCCGCCGGCAGGCGGACGGTCGAGAACATCAGCACGCGCGCCGGTCCTTCGCCGTCGTTGGACAGCTTGTGCGCGCCCTCGGCGCGCGGCGGGAAGCAGACGACGTCCCACGGCGCGAGGCGCTCGCTGCCCTGCGGGTGTCGCAGCGTCGGCGTGCCCGCGAGCACGAGCAGCCACTCCTCCTCGGCGGTCTCGTAGTGGTAAGGGCAGATCGCCTTGCCGGGCGCCAGCTCATAGACGGTGGCGCCGAGCTGCTCGGCGCCGAGCAGCGGGCCGATCCGAAACATTCCCGCGCCGTAGGGGGTCGGGTCGCCGGGGTCGTACTCGAACTGGGGTGCCGCGATATTGATGCGTTGCATCGCGCGACGGTAGCAGCGCCGCGAACGCGGCGAAAGCGCGCGCCGTGGCGCGACCATCGAGGGCGAGATCTTGCGTTTAATCACGACCACATGACCACCGCACAGCGGGCGCGCGAGCTGGCCCTCGAACTGCCGGGCGCGGAGGAGCGTGACCATCACGGTCGCCCGTCGTTTCGCGTCGGCGGGCGGATCTTCGCCACGCTGTGGGATGAGGGGCACATGAACGTGATGCTCGATGAGGACGGGATTCGCACCTACGTCGCGCGTGACGGCGAGTGCTACGCGGAGGTCCGGTGGGGTAGGCGGCTGGCCGCCGTGGCCGTCACGCTCGAGCGCGTGGGGGAGGCGGAGCTGCGTGAGCTGCTGAGCGACGCCTGGGAGGGCAAGGCGGGGGCGGCGGCGCGCGGGCCGCGGTAGCCCGGGGCGGAGGGGCGCGCTCAGTCGCGGGCGGCGGCGCGACGCTCGTCGCGCTCTTGGTTGGCGCGCTCGAGCTCCTCCGCGTGGCGCTCGTTGAACTCGCGGCCGGCGCGGATGAACCCGCGGATCAGCTCCATCTGCTCCTGGCTGTAGCGCTGCAAAAGCTGCTCGGCCAACTCCGCATGGGAGCCGTAGTAGCGGAGCGTGAGCTCGCGAACCGCCGGTGTCAGCTCGACCAGCACGCGGCGACGGTCACCAGGGTCGTGCACGCGGCGCGCGTAGCCGGCCCGCTCGAGGCGGTCGAGCGCGGTCGTGATCGCGCCGCTGCTGAGTCCGGTGGCCTCCGCGTTCAGACGGCCGCGCCGGCGAGCGCGGCGACGACGCCGATCGCGGCGGCGCCGAGCAGCACCTCGACCACGCCGCGGCGGAGCAGCAGCAGCGCGACCGCGGCGGCCGCGAGCAGGCCGAACTGCCAGGCGTGCGCGAGCGCCAGGGCGAGCGTGATCGCGGCGCCGAGGATCGCGCCGATCGCCGCCGGGCCGGCGCCGTCGAGGAAGGCGCGGGCGTTGGCGTTGCCGCGCAGGCGCTCGAAGCGCGCGCCGCCGAGGAGGATGAACGAGAACGACGGGCTGAACGCGACGAGCGCGGCCAGCACGCCGCCGAGCAGCCCGTGCGCCGCGTAGCCGACGGCGGCGACGGTCGCCACCACGGGCCCGGGCGTGATCTGGCCGAGCGCGACGGCGTTGAGGAACTGGGCGTTGGTCATCCAGTGGTAGACGTGGACGGCGTCTCCCTGCATCAGCGGGATGATCACGAAGCCGCCGCCAAAGGAAAGCGCACCGACCTTGAAGGCCGTCCAGGCCAGCGAGCCGAGCGCGCCGTTGCGGGCGGCCAGCGACGCGAGCGCGGGGAACGGCGCCCAGCGGATCGCCGAAAGCGTCGCGGGCCGGCGCTGCAGCGCCAGCTCGAGCAGGCCGCAGGCCAACAGGACGAGCACGAGGTAGGGGCCGATCAGCGCCGCGGCGGCGATCGACACGGCGAGGTAGGCGCCCCAGCGCAGCCTGCGTGGGCGATCCTCGCGCACGCGCTTGAAGCTGGGACCGATCAGGCCGCGGGCGGCTTGGACCGCCACGGCCGCGACCGCGGCGCCCGCGCCGGCGCCGGCGCCGCGGATCCACAGCGGCGGGGCGTGGGCGAGGAAGACGAGCGAGAGCAGGAGGATCAGCACGACTGCGGGCACGATGAAGCCGAGCCCGCCGACGATCGCGCCGGGGATCCCGCCGACGCGGTAGGCGCAGAAGATCGCGAGCTGCGTCGACGCCGGCCCGGGCAGCAGGCCGCAGGCGGCGTTGGCGTCCTCGAACTCGCGCGCGTCGATCCAGCCCTCGCGCTCGACGACCAGGCGCCGCAGCAGCGCGATGTGCGCCGGCGGGCCACCGAAGCCGGTCAGCCCGATCCAGCCCCAGGCGCGCGCGATCCGGCCAAGCGGCGCGCTCGTGGCCCCGCCGGTCTCGAGCGGTCCTGTCATCGCACCGCGACCGCCCGCGGACGCTAGGCGCCCGCGCGCGCCCGGCTCGCGGCCGCCACCCTCGCGCTGAGGTTGGCCGCGACGTCCGGCCACTCACTGTCGAGGATCGAGTAGACGGCGGAGCTGCGCCGGCCGCCGTCGCGGAGGATCCGGTCGTCGCGTTTGACGCCCTCGAAGCGGGCGGGCAGCGCCTCGAGCGCGCGGCGCGAGCGAACGTTGCGCTCGTCGGTCGAGAACTCCACCCGCTGGCAGCCGAGCGCCTCGAAGGCGTACCGCAGCATCAGCATCTTCGCCTCGACGTTGGCGCCGGTCTGCCAGGCGGCGGGGGTAAGCCAGGTCCAGCCGATCTCCAGGCCGGCGTGCTCGGGTCGCAGCGTCATGAAGCTGGTCGAGCCGATCGGGACGCCGTTGGCGGCGTCGAGCGTGGCGAAGTGGGCGCGCATCCCCTGGTCGCGCGCGCGGAGCGCAGCGTCGAACCAGGCGCGAAAGGCCGCGGCGGTCGCCATGTCGACGCTCCACCAATCCCAGATCTCCGGCGGTCGGGAGGCTTCCAGCAGCGCGTCGAAATGCTCGGGCGCCAGCGGCTCGAGGATCACCAGCTCGCCGCTCAGCCGTGGTGCGAGGTTCCACATCGACGGGATGTTCCCAGCGCGCGGGGCGGAACGCCCGCCCTCCCGTGTCAGGCGACGGCCATGCTCTGCTCAGGCACCGCCGCACGTACCCAGTTGCCGACGATGTCGCGCATCGAGAGGATGCCGACGAGCTCGGGTCCGTCCATCACCAGTACGTGGCGGAAGCCGCCGACAGTCATCTGCTCGGCGGCGCGCGCGAGGGGCCAGTCGGGCGCGGCGTAGACGACGTGTGCGGTCAGGTGATGACCGACCAGCTCGCCGTCGAGGTCGCCGCCGTGACCGGCGCAGCGCAGCACGTCGCGCTCGGTGACGATCCCGGGCGCCGGCAGCTCGTGGTCGATCACGACCGCGGCGCCCGTTCCCCCTCGGTCATGCGACGCGCAGCCTCGCGCATCGTGTGACCGCTGCCAACCGTGACCGTGACCGGATTCATCGCCTGACGCACCGTCATGTGACGTCCTCCTCGGATCTGGGGGTGAGGGATGATTGTATCGATTGTCACTGCCTCTTTGAAACATCTGACACAATTCTTTGCAGCTTCTTACGGACCCGCGGCGCCCGGCCGGGCCTCGGGGTCCATTAGCCTTCAGGACTCGGGCAGCGGGGCGCGCGAGCGGTTCGCGCGGTCGCGGAAGGGATCGCTGGATGCGGATCGGGCTGGCGCTGGGAGCCGGTGGAGTCGTCGGGGCCTCGTGGATGATCGGTGCGCTCGACGCGCTCGAGCAGCGGGCCCGCTTTCACGCCGCGGACGCGTGCCTCGTGCTCGGAACCTCCGTCGGCTCGCTGATCGGCGCGATGGTCGCCGCGGATGTCCCGACCGCCACGATGGCCGCCTATGCGAGCGGTGAGACGGTTGGCGCGCTGTCGGACCTCGACGGTCACGACGCGACGGCGCTGCGGTTGGCGCGCCTGCCGCTGCCGATCGGACCGGGGTCGCTGCGGATGATGCTCGGCGCCCGCAATCGCAGCACCTTCATGACCGGGATGATGCCGCGCGGCGTACTGGCCACCGACGCGATCCGCCGGCTGGTCGAGCTGGCCGTCGGCCCGCAGTGGCCGCAGCGCTGCGCACTCTCGGTCGTCGCCTGCGACTACGCGAGCGGCGCGCGTGTGCAGTTCGGGCGCGGGCGCGAGCCGGCGGCGACGCCCGGCGAGGCGGTCGCCGCGTCCTGCGCGATCCCCGGCTTCTACGAGCCGGTGCGGATCGCCGGACGCCGCTACGTCGACGGCGGCGTGCACTCGCACTCCAACCTCGATCTGCTCGCGCAGTGCGAGCTGGACACCGTGATCGCGCTCAACCCGATGTCCTCCGGCGCCTGGGTGGGCGGTGGCAGTCTGCGCGAGCGGATCGCCGGCGCGCGGCGGCGCCGTTCAGCCACGCAGCTGGCCAGCGAGGTTCGCGCGCTGCGTGCCGCCGGGACCAACGTGCTCGTGCTCGAGCCGGCGTTCGCCGACCTCGCGGCAATGGGCTCGAACATGATGGCGCGCGACCGCCCCGAGGCAGGCGATCGCGGCCGGCCGCGCCAGCACCGAGCGGGCGCTCCGGCGCCTCGGGCGAAAGCGGCTGCGCAAGGTCGGCCTCGCCGCGGCGTAGCGGCGCTCGCGGCGGCCGTTACGGCGGCGCCCGAAGGGCGCCTTTGAAAAATCAGGCCGTGAGCGCCTCGGCCATCTCGTCGAAGGCCGCCACGTAGGCGTCGATCGCCTCGGTCGTGTGGGTCACCGAGAGCGTCCACTCCTCCTCGCGGCCGGGCGTCATGTAGATGCCGCGGTTCATGTTCCAAAGCCAGGCGAGCTCGGTGACCGGGACGTCCTGATTGGCCTTGAAGGTCTCGTAGTCGACGATTCGCTCGGTCGAGAAGGTGACACAACCCTTCGAGCCGATGCCGACGGCGTAGCCCGGCAGGCGGTGGTGCTCGATCACGGCCTCACAGCCCGCGACGATGCGGTCGTTGAGCTCGTCGAGGTGGTGGTAGGCGGCCGGCGTGAGCACGCGCTCGAGGCTCGCGCGCGCCGCGGCCATCGCCAGCGGGTTGCCGTTGTAGGTGCCGACCTGGTAGACGCTGCCGTCCTCGACCACCGACATCACCTGCTCGGTGCCGCCGATCGCACCGGCCGGCAGGCCGCCGCCCAGGGTCTTCGCGAGCGTCACCATGTCGGGCGTCACGCCGAAGCGCTCGGTCGCGCCGCCGGCGGCGATCGCGAGGCCGGTCTTCACCTCGTCGAAGATCAGCACGATGCCGTGGCGCTGCGTGATCTCGCGGACCTCCTCGAGATAGCCGGGCTCGGGCAGCACGACGCCGAGGTTCATCATCGCCGCCTCCATGATCACGCAGGCCGGCGGGCGGCCCTCGCGCACGAGGCGCTCGATGCGGCGCTCCATCGCGCCGGCGTCGTTGAACGGCACGGCGATCGTCATCTCGACAACGGCCTCCGGGATGCCGGCGCCGTAGGGCAGCGAGGCGAGGTTCTCGCGGTCGCCGATCTGCTCGTAGGGGACGCCGATCGAAACCATCACGCCGTCGTGGTGCCCATGGTAGGAGCCGAAGATCTTCATGATCGTGTCGCGCCCGGTCAGCGCGCGGGCGATCCGGATCGCGTCCATCGTCGCCTCCGAGCCGGAGTTGACGAAGCGCCAGCGGGCGAGGCCGAAGCGCTCCTGCAGTTCTTCGGCGACGATCACGGCGTCCTCGGTCACGGCGGCGAAATGGGTGCCGAGCGCGACGCGCTCGCGGATCGCCGCCACCAGCACCGGGTGCGCGTGGCCCTGGACCATCGAGCCGAAGCCGTTGTGGAAGTCCCAGTACTCGTTGCCGTCGACGTCGCGGACCTTCGGGCCGTCCCCGTCGACGAGATAGATCGGCCACGGGTCGCGCAGCTGGTAGGACGACGCCACACCGCCGCTGAGCGACTGGCAGGCACGCTTGTACATCGAGGCCGACCGCTGCGTGCGGGCATTCAGCTGAGCGAGCTCGCGCTCGAGCAGTTCGTCGACGCGCCGGCGGTCCACCTCGATGGGGCTGTGGACTGGCATCGAATGACCTCCTAGCGGGCGAGGCCGACCCTGGTTGACCGCCTCAAACGAAGTCTAGTCGTTCGGCGGAAGGGAGCCGGTCGCGGCGGGCTGCGTGGATCTCCCACGCTCGCGCGGCCGGGGCCACGCGGTTTCCCCACGCTCGAGCGGTGGCGCTGCGCGGATCTCCTGCGCTCGCGCGGCGCCGGCCGCGGCGCCATTAGACTGGTCGGCCCGTGGGGGACTGGTGTATCGGTAACACGG
>CAWHDS010000025.1:0-4127 GCA_963828135.1 uncultured Solirubrobacterales bacterium | reverse complement strand
GAGGACGAAGCACTCGGCGAGACCGGCGACTTCGGCCACGACGCCGCCCTGCCGTTGTATGTGCGACCCAGTGCGCTGCACCTTGCCACGCACAAGGGCAACCGCCGATTGACGCAGGCACTTGTGCGTGCTCTGCTCGTACGGGTCCTTGGCTGCGCACACACCAGGCACGTTTCAGTTGATGATCTTCGATCCGCTCGGGTTGGGCCAGTCCGTCGCTCCGTTCCTCGAGCTTGCGGAGTACGACCCCGACTTAGGTTAGTGGGTGGCAAGGTTTGGTCGAGCGCCTCCGACTTCAAAGCAAAGCTGGCAGAACTGACAGCCCATATCGAGCTCGTCGTTCAGAGGTTCCTCCGCGCCGACTATGCGTCGCTTGCGGAGTTCAACGCCGTGGCGGGCGAGGTCGCTACTCCACATCGCCTGCCCGTGGTGTTCGACTTCCCGACATACTTTGATCAGGAGTCGTTTGCTGATCTCCGGCGTATCGTGGAAGCGGGGCCGCGGTGCGGAGTTGGGACCCTGCTTGTGACAAATAGCGACGAAGCATTCCCGCACGGTGTCGAGCTTGGAGCAATGCCAGGGATTGTCACGCGGATCAATATGGCCGCCCCATTCTCGTTCTCGAGTACGAGCGGATACGAACTCCTGTGTGATTTCGAGCCCGACTACGATCCATCCCTCGCGACCACAATCCTGGACCGTGTCGTCAACAGCGTCGGAAGTCAGGCACGCGACCGCGAGGCCCAGAACGTGGAGTTCGGCAAGGTGTTCGGGCTTTTCACGAGCGCTGCGCTTGAGGGTCGAAGGCGAGGGTTGCCGCGGATAACCGATGCCGTTGACGTTGACGATCCGGCGAGTTGGTGGCCCCAGACAACCGTTGAGTCGATCGCCGCGCCCATCGGGCTGCGTGGCGCGCGCGATGCAGCGGTGCTGAGGTTCGATTCTTCGGATCACTCGGGCGCGTTGTTGGTTGGCCGGCCTGGTTCAGGGAAGTCGACCCTTCTGCACACGTTCATCGCCGGGATCACGACGATGTACGGGACGGAGGAGCTTCAGCTGCACCTGATCGACTTCAAGGAGGGCGTCGAGTTTAAGGTGTATGCCGCGAACTCTTTGCCGCACGCGCGGACGGTCGCGATCGAGAGCGATCGCGAGTTTGGTGTCAGCGTCCTTCAGGCGATCCAGGCGGAGCTCGCCTGGCGCGGTTCGTTGTTGCGTGGATCGACGGAGTCCTATTCGTCGCTCGAGACGCTGCGCAAGGCGACAGGCGAGCGTCTGCCGCGGATTGTTCTGATCTTCGACGAGTTTCAGGTGTTGTTCGCGCGCAATGACAAGCTCGGGACCGTTGCCGCCGAGGCGTTGGAGACGCTGATTAGACAGGGGCGGGGCTTCGGCATCCATGTTCTGCTGGGCTCACAGAGCTTGGCCGGCCTAGAGGCTCTGGGCAGCCACGTCCCCCAACTCCTGCCGGTTCGGATCCTGCTGCCGGCCGCTAACAGCGACGTATTCAGGGTCCTCGGGGAGGGGAACACCGAGGGGACGGCTCTTACGACCGCGGGCGACGGCATTCTCAACATGGCCGGCGGTGCGGTGGAGGCGAACGAGCGCTTTCGTGGTGCTGTGATCGACGAGGATGCTCGCCGGTCCCGGGTAGCGGCAATGCGCACCAAGGCCGACGCCGAAGGGTTCAATCGCCGCTCGGTCGTGTTCGAGGGCAACGCGCCGATCCCCGCCGAGGACACGCCGGCCACGCAGTTCGTCGACGAGGTCCGCGGCGCTGACGCGCGCACGTTGCGACTGCGGTTCGGCGCGCCGATGGCGATCGCCGGGAGCGCCGACATCAACCTCCGTCGCGAGTCCGGCGCCAACGTGCTGATGGTCGCGCGCGATGCGCCGATGGACATAGGGACCATCGATCCGTTCTCGGTCCCGCGAGCCGTCACCGCGAACGTCACGCTGAGCGTAGTTGCCCGTCGCGCGTCGGTCGAGATCGTCGACTTCCTCCCGATCGACGAAGGGCTCGAGACCTTCTTCGCTCCGCTGCTAGCGCTAGCTAGAAGCCTCGGCGGTCAATGTCAGCCGTCGGCGACAGGTCCCCGATCTGCTCAAGCGCGTCCGAGCCGAGGTGAACCGGCGCGTTGACGAGGATGACACCTCGAGCCCCGCGACGTTCTTGGTGCTCTACGGCATGCACCGCGCCCCGCGATTTCGATCAGAACTCGGTTGATTACGACCCCGAAGCTGATCTCCCTGAGCTCTTGAGCCAGATCATGCGCGACGGGCCTGAAGTTGGGGTTCGCACATTCTTATGGTTCGACACGCTCGCCAGCGTCAGCCGCCGGCTGCCCTCCAGCGCGGTTCGCGAGGCCAGCTGGCGGCTCGCTGGAAAGATGAGCGCAGACGACTCGTCGTCCTTCGTCGGCGTCGATGGCGCCAGCTCGCTCCGCGAGCAGCAACTCCTCGCCGTCAACGAGGACCGCGGCGTCCTTCAGGGCGCTGCACCAGCATCGCCGAGCCGTCTTCCGAATGGACGCAAGCCCTCCTCGCCGCCATCCAAGACAAGCCAAAGGAGTCCGTAGCGTGACCGTGATCGCCGACCCAGACAAGCTACGCGAACTCGCAAAAAAGCTCAAAAACTCGGGCGACCAGATCGAGCAGCTGCAGCGTCAAGCACTGGGCGCTCTCCAGGCCTCCGGATCGAACGACCACGAACGTCAGCGCTTCGAAGCCGATCTATCGCGTGATCTCAAGGCTGCGTTTGCGATCGGTAGAAAGCTCCAAAACGACTATCCGAAGGCGCTGGAGCGAAAGGCGAAGGCACTCGACGACTTCCGGCGATAGGCGTGGCTGCGACCGACCGTGACGCGTTGGCCAGCGGCCGCAACCTCAAGGATGCCGCCGGACTCGTGGCCTGTGAACCAGCCTCAGCGTGACCGTGATTGCCCACCTGCACCCCACGCGAAGTCACGGATGACCCGTACTAGCAGCGACGTAATCGCCGAACTGGACTCCGCTTTGCGACGTGGGCGACCGCCGCCACTGGCATTGCGCTTCAGACCGGCGCCGCCGTGAAGGCACTACGCACGGAGGCGGAGAAGACAGTACGCGAGCGCGCGTCGCGCGTCGCCGCATCGAAGCTGCGTCCGCAGCGGCCCGAGAAGAGGATCGCGCACGACTCGCGCACGAGCTCCAGATCGCGAACAGATCCCTTGAGGACGCCGCCTACGAGGAGTTCGACCAGCTCGTCTCCTACTGCCGCCGCGTGGCCGGCGGGATCGGGCGCCTGTGCCTGGCGATCTTCGGCCTGCGCGCGGACGCGGGCGCCGACTCCGCGCACGCCGAACGGCTCGCGGACGAGCTCGGCGTGGCGCTGCGGCAGCTCGACGAACATCCTGCGCGACGTACGCGAGGACGCGGAGAACGGGCGCGTGTACCTGCCCGCCGAGGATCTGCGGCGCTTCGGCGTCGTGATCGTCGCCGGCTCCCCGGACGCGGGGCTCGCCGACGCGCAACAGCTGGAGCGTCTGTGCGCGCTCGTGCGCTTCGAGTGCGAGCGCGCGCGCGAGTGGTTCGACCGCGGGATCGCCTTGACGCGGATGCTCGACAGGCGCAGCGCCGCATGCGTGCTGGCGATGGCCGGCATCTACAGGCGGCTGCTCGCGCGCATCTTGAGGCGCACCCCAAGGAGGTGGCGCGCCGGCGGATGTCGCTGCCCGCGCACGCAGAAGGCATGGGTCGCCGCGCGGGGCATGCTCGGAGTCGGCGCTTGAGCGCGGCTCGCGCTTCGACCGCCGGGGCGCGTGCTCGTCCTCGGCGGCGGTCTCGCGGGCATCACCGCGGCGCTCGACTGCGCCGCGCGCGTTCGGCGTGGAGGTGACGCTGGTCGAGGTCCGGCGCAGGCTCGGGGGCGCGGCCGACCTGTTCGAGCGCGACGGCCTGCAGCTGGACAACGGCCAGCACGTGTTCCTGCGCTGCTGCGTCGCCTACCGCGCGCTGCTCGAGCGCATCGGCGGCGCCCAGTTCACGCGGCTGCAGCCGCGCCTGGAGATCCCCGTCCGCAAGCCCGGCTGCCAGCCAACGCTGCTGCCCGGCGCGGGTCGCTGCCCGCGCCGCTGCACCTGGCCGGC
>CAWHDS010000024.1:0-145008 GCA_963828135.1 uncultured Solirubrobacterales bacterium | reverse complement strand
ATCGCCGCGTCGAACACCGCGCCATAAGACGGCGTGCCGGCGAGCGCGGCGAATTCGAGATCCGGCAACAGATCGAACACCGACCCTTGCGCCGCGACCCGGCCCTCCTTCACCAGAACGAGATCGTCGGCAAGCCGCATCACTTCGTCCAGCGAATGGGTGACATAGATCATCGGCAGGCGTCCGCGCAGCTTTTCGAAATAGGAAAGAATTTCGGCCTTGCGCGCCGCATCGAGCGCCGCCAGCGGCTCGTCCAACAGGAGCAACTGGCGATGCCAGCAACGCGCGTCCCAGCGCGACGCGGCTTTTCTCGCCGCCGGACAGCTTCGCCGGGTTGCGCGCCAACAGATGCTCGAGCCCCAGCATGTCGACGATGCGCGCAAACTCGTCGTCGCTCGCGCGGTTCCACGCGCCGCCAGCCATAGCGCAGATTTCCCGCCACGCTCAGATGCGGAAACAGCCGCGCGTCCTGGAATACATATCCGATGCGGCGCAGGCGCGGCGGCACATCGATGCCGGCGTTTCGATCGAACACCACGCGGTCGTCGATGACGATGCGGCCGCCCTCGGGATGGAACAGTCCCGCGATGGCATTCGCGATGGTCGTCTTGCCTGCGCCAGACGGACCGAACAAAGCGGTGACGCCGGGTTTCGCGATACGAAACGCGGCGTCGAGTTCGAAGCCCTTGAATTGGTGACGGATGGCGACGTCGAGCGTCATTGGCCGACAAATGCGCGCGTGCGCCGCTCGGCCAACTCGGCCAGTACCATGCCGGCGAGCGCCAGCGAGATGGACAACAGCGAAAGCCGTGCGGCTTCCGCTTCGCCGCCGGGAGACTGATCGCGCTGTAAATCGCCAGCGGCAAGGTCTGCGTTTCGCCGGGAATGTTCGACACGAACGTGATGATCGCGCCGAATTCGCCCAGGCTGGCGGCAAATGCCGTGATGGCGCCCGTCACGATGCCGGGCAGCGCCAGAGGCGACAGTATGCTGACGAAGCGATCAAAGGAGCACGCACCCAGGGTCTCCGCCGCCTGGCCCAGCCCGCTGTCGATGGCAGCAAGCGACAGCCGGATCGCGCGCAGCTGAAACGGAAAGGTGATGACGCCCGACGCAAGCGCTGCCCCCGTCCAGCTGAACGCAAAGCGGATCCCCAGATTGTGCAGCAGCCACGCACCCACGGGTGCGCGAGTGCCCAGCAGCATCAGCAACAAATAACCGACCACCACGGGCGGCAGGACCAACGGAATATGCAGCGCGCTGTCGATGAGCGTCTTGCCGGGAAACCGGCCACGCGACAGCAGCACGGCGGCGGCCAGTGCAAAAGGCAGCGCGCCGGCCACCGCAACCAGCGATACGCGCAGGCTCAGCAGGAGAGCCTGGGCTTCGACTTCCGTCAGCACGCGAAATCCCTCTTTGGCCCGTTCACTACAACGGAATATCACGAACGGCGGTAGGCTCTGTACCGGCTTGACCAAGGGTCGCGCGAGGCTGCTTGACCGTCCCGCCCTGCCAGCTACGGTGACGCCGGAACGGGGGCGTTCGAGGTCAGAATGCGGGCGGGATATTTGATTTTTGCCGTTTGCGCGGCGTTTTTCGCTTTGGCCTCATCGCCGACGCAGGCCGCGGCACCGCCCCCTGTCGCAGCCAGCCCGGCCAAGCCGGCTCCAATCGTCGTCGCGAGCAGACCGGACCTGATCGCCATCCGTTACGATCACTGGACCGATGCGGACGAGCGCGCCTATAGCGAATTCATCCAGGCGATCGGGATTTGGGTTTCCGCACGGTCAACACGTGCCTGCACGATGCGGCCAACCCGTTCCGGGCCAGCCACCCGGTCTCGCTGCCGTTCCGCTCCGACTTCGCCGACTTGCCCTATGTGCTCGCGGCTACTTCGCCTGGAAGCGCGGGCTGCCTTTTTCCTATGAAGGCGATGTCGAGCCGCGCGGCCACACGCGCGACATCCGCTACACGGCGGACGGCAACGAAGTTTCGGCGCGCACCGATGTTCTCTCCTATTCGACAACCGGCTACGAAATGATCGATGTGATGCGCGATGCGGTTTCGTCGGCCAGCTTCCGCATCCATCCCGATCTCGATGGGCCTTTCGAGCCGGATATGTATTCTCCGCCATCGGCGTGAAATCCATCCGGCCGGGCACCATGGTCTACGATCCCAACGGCCATGTGGGATCATCTTCCGCATCGAACCGAACGGCCGCATGCAATATATCGATGCCCATCCCGACAGTTCGGTGACGCGGGGCTATTTCGACGAACGGTTCGTTCGCGCGCGGCCCGATATGGGGGCCGGCTTCAAAACTGGCGTCCGATGTGGCTTGTGGAGCCACGCGGGGCCGCGACGGCGTCTATCTCGGCGGCCGCGTCGTGCTCGCGGCGAACAAGGACATTCCGGATTTTTCGGAGACGCAATTCTTCGGCACGGGCGCGAGGCCTGCCGACGACGAGACCTGGAACAGCGGCGCCTTCGTGCTAAACGGCCAGACTTACGACTACTACGACTATGTGCGCGCGGTCATGGCCGGAGGAAAGCTGCTGTTCGACCCCGTGAAGGAAGTGCACGACATGGTCGATTTCAACTGCAACGACCTCCATTATCGCAGCGACGCGGTCGAGGTGGCGCTCGCCGCGGGCATAGAAAAGCTGCCGCAACCCGCACGCCTGCCGCCGAACATCTACGGCACCGAAGGCAACTGGAGGAATATTCCACGCCATCGCGCGATGCGCGCCTGAAGACGTCGTTCAAGGAATTGCGCGACCAGGCCGAACGCTTCGTGAAGATGTACGAGGCGGAGATCCGAAGCTCGTCTACAAGGGCAGCAATCTCGTCGCCGACCTGATCGCGACCTTAGACCGCGAGGCCGCGTCCTGCAAGCTCACTTACGCGCGCACCGACAATTCGCAGGTGACGCTCGGCTATGACGAGATGCGCCGCCGGCCGTTCCTCATGTCCTTCGATCCCTATCAATGCGTGGAACGGCGCTGGGGAGCGACGGATCCGGCCGAGCTCTCCACCTGCAAAGACGGATACCTCAGCAAGCCTGGTATGCGGCCGAACAGACTCTGCGCAATCAGATTGACCGAACCTACGAAGCCGAAATGGATTTCACCTGGACGAGCTCAGAACTCCGGGGCCGGACAAAGGTGTGGCCATGCCGCCGGACATCGACGTCAGGGCCTATCTCGTGTCGGTGCAGGGCGCGCGGCCTGGCGCGCCGCCGGCGACGATAAACTGACCCACGATCCTCGTAGGCACATCGTGCACCTTCGACCTGGGATTTAATTCCACCCGCCCTAAGGGCCGGGTGGGTGGTGCGTTCCGCTTGAAACTTCCCCAGCCAGCCACGAGCGATTTGTGGGCCTTGGCGGCACAAAAGCCGCCGGTCGCCCGGCGGCTTTTGTTCGAAAATCCAGACTGCGTTCAGTGCGTGCGCGCGTAGATCGACCACAGATGCGCAAGCACCGTATCGCCCGGCTTGGCGTTTGCCACGGCGTTGAGGGCATGCACGGCGAGCATCCCTCTGGTGCAAACCGATATCCGCCATGGCGAGGCGAATCTGTGCGAGGTTGCTGTCCGTAACACCCTTGGCGATACCGGCTTTCGCCGCGGCCTGCATGTCCGGGTAACGGCCCGGCCCCAATACTGCCCGGCAAGCTTGATGCTCGCATCTCCGGTTTTCGCGGCGTTGGCTGCGGCGACCTCCTGGGCCAGGCCGGCGGCCTCCGTGGCCGCCTGGTTCTTCGCCATAGTCATAAGTCGCACGGTGCGGTCGCCCGTGAGCAGCTTCGCGTCGATGCCCTTCTGGACGATGCCTTGGGCTTCCGCCGGACAATCCACCTGAATCGCCACTTCCGCAGCCGTCGTGTAATCCCCGTCGTTGCGCATCGTGCCGGTGAGCAGGCGCAGGCGATAAACATCCATCGTGTTTTCAGGCGACATTCCCGGCGTGCTGTCCGCCAGGGTCAGCAGGTTCGTCCAGTATTTCGATTGGCCATAGCTGACCACCAGCTGTTCGGCCGCAGCTTTCATGGCTTCAGTGTCGTGGGATTGATAGGCGGCGCTCATCAGCAATTCGAGCGGCTGCTGACCATGCATATCGCGCAGCATACGAATGGCGGTGGCGTAGTCGCCCATCTGATAATAGGCTTGGGCCACGACGATCTCGCTTTCGCCGTCATACTGGCCCGCTTTGCGCAGTTCGTCCGCATCTTCGCCGACGACCGCGCGATAATTGCCTTTTTCGTAGTCCATCGCGAATTTCGCTTTGGAGCCCGTGGCGCCGCTGCCGTTCTTGGCGGCGATATAGGCTTTGGTCTGCTCGATCGCCTGCTGATCGCCGGCAGTGAGGCTGCCCACGCCCTCGGCCTCTCTCACTTTTTCGCTGGCGGCACTCGTGTTGCCGGAACCTGCCAGATGGATCGCTTCCTGGAGCAGCCTTCCGACCGCAGCACGCGCACCGGCTTCCGCCGGAACGGCCATCGACAAGACGCCGACAGCGCCGACTGCGGATCCGAGGCAAAGCGCCATAGCGAGAGCGCGGAGATTAATCGACTTCATTTCGAGACCTCTTCTGAATTTCAGGCGCGGGTCTCGGACGCATGCGACCGCATGTTCCGCTTCCGCGGTCGCCCCTCACATCAATTCATATATTGTTCGTTGCCGACAAATCCAATCTTTGTCGCACCGAGACGCTGCGCGTCGGCCAGAACCTTGGCCACTGTGTCGTATTTCGCGAGGCGGTTCGGATTGAGATGGATTTCGTCCTGATCGTCGCCCTTGGCCGCTTCCTGGATAAAATAGGCGTCGAGCGTCTGCATGTTCACGGCCGTTCCGTTCCACGTGATCGTCCCGTCGAAATCGATACCCAGCGCGACGACGGTCGGCGGGACCGAAGGCGGCTTCTGGTTCGGCGGGGGCATATCGAGCTTCACGGCGTGGTGTCTAAATCGGCAGCGTAATGACGGCATCGATCGACCTCGGCGAGGCGCTGCCGGCCGACACCGAGCGGCGCGGCATCCACCAGGTCTCGCCGCGGGTCGAGGACCTCACGCCGACGACCGAGATGTTCGAGACCGGAATCAAGGTGGTCGACCTGCTCGCTCCCTACGCGAAGGGCGGCAAGGTCGGGCTGTTCGGTGGCGCCGGCGTCGGCAAGACCGTGCTGATCCAGGAGTTGATCCACAACCTCGCCAAGGAGCACGGCGGCCTGTCGGCCTTCTGCGGCGTCGGCGAGCGCTCGCGTGAGGGCAACGACCTGTGGCTCGAGATGAAGGAGTCGAGGGTGCTCGAGAAGACGATGCTCGTCTTCGGCCAGATGAACGAGCCGCCCGGGCTCGCATGCGCGTGGCGCTGTCGGGTCTGACGATGGCCGAGTACTTCCGCGACCAGGGTCAGGACGTGCTGCTCTTCATCGACAACATCTTCCGTTTCGTCCAGGCCGGCTCCGAGGTCTCCGCGCTGCTCGGACGGATGCCGTCGCAGGTCGGCTACCAGCCGACCCTTGAGACCGAGATGGGCCAGCTGCAGGAGCGCATCGCCTCGACCCGCGCCGGCTCGGTGACGTCGGTGCAGGCGATCTATGTGCCGGCGGACGACCTCACGGACCCGGCGCCGGCGTCGGTGTTCGCACATCTGAACGCGACGACCGTGCTCTCCCGCGCCATCTCCGAGAAGGGCATCTACCCGGCGGTCGATCCACTCGACTCGACCTCGACGATCCTCAAGGCAGACATCCTGGGCGAGGAGCACTTCCGCGTCGCCAACCGCGTCAAGGAGATCCTGCAGCGCTACAAGGAGCTTCAGGACATCATCGCGATCCTCGGCATCGACGAGCTCTCCGACGAGGACAAGGTCACCGTCCAGCGCGCTCGCAGGATCGAGCGATTCCTGTCGCAGCCGTTCTCGGTCGCCGAGCAGTTCACAGGAACGCCCGGCGAATACGTGCCTATCGCCGAGACAATCCGCGGCTTCGCGGAGCTGATCGAGGGCAAGCACGACGATCTTCCCGAGAGCGCGTTCTTCCTCAAGGGCACGATCGATCAGGTCGTCGCGGCGGCGAAGAAGAGCGGCTGATGGCGCGCAACCGCTTCGTCGCCGAGGTGCTCACACCCGAGGGTGAGGTCTTCAACGAGGAGATCGAGATGCTCTCGACGCGCACGACGATCGGCTCGATCGGTCTGCTCGCGAACCACGAGCCGCTGCTCGCGCGGCTGGAGCCGGCTGAGCTGCGCCTCTACCGCACCGAGACGGAGATCGTCCGCTACGCGCAGGCCGAGGGCTACGTGCAGTTCTCGGAGAACCGTGCGCTGGTGCTCGTCGAGGAGGCACTCGATCCGGCGCGCCTGAACGCGGCCGAGCTGACGGAGCGGGTCGAGGCGGCGCGGAGGGCCGGCGAGGCGGCGACGCCCGGCAGCGAGGAGGCGGCTCGCGCCGCTCGCGACCGCCGGCGCGCCGAGGCCTTCCTCGCGATCGCGGCCGGCGGCCCCCAGCGGTAGCCCGGCCGCGCCCGGCCGCCGGCAAGCTCGATCGACGCCGGGCCGCAGCGTTAAGCTTTCATCGATGACTGTCAGACCACCGCGCGTGCGGCGCCTGCTCGCGCTCGCAGTTTGCGTCCTCGCGCTCGCCGTCGTGGGAGGCGGCGCAGCGTTCGCGGGCACGATCAACAGTCAGTCCAGCCCCAACTGGGCGGGCTGGGTGGCGCTGCCGGCTGCCCGCTCGGCACGGCTCGCGCAGCGCTTCATCACGATCAGGGGCTCCTGGGTGCAGCCGTCCGCGAGCTGCACGCCCGGTCACACCACGTTCGCCGCCTTCTGGGTCGGGCTCGGCGGCTACTCCGAGCGTTCGCAGGCGCTTGAGCAGATCGGCACGGAGGCCGACTGCAGCAAGTACGGCCAGCTCTTCTACTACGCTTGGTACGAGCTGCTGCCTGGACCACCGGTCACGATCACGGGGGTCAAGGTCATCCCCGGCGACTCGATCAGCGCGACCGTTCACGTCAGCTCCGACGACGTGACGCTTTCGCTTAGCGACCGCACCAGCGGCGCCAAGCCGTTCGTGAAGCGCGCCGTGATGCGCAGGCCGGCCCCCGACACGAGCGCCGCCGAATGGATCGCCGAGGCGCCGTCGAACTGCAACGCCAACAACCGCTGCCGTCCGCTGCGCCTGACCGACTTCGGCGAGATCGGCTTCACCTCCGCCTCGGCGACATCGATCGGCAGCGCCGCCCGTCATACCGGACCGATCGACGATCCGGTGTGGAACTACGGCTCGATCGTGCTGAGCAGCAACGGGAGCCTCAACTACACGCCCGACGAGCAGAGCTATGCGCTGCCGAGCGTGCTCAGCCGCGCGGGGGACGCGTTCACCGTCAACTACGGCTCCGGCACCTCGAGCGGCCCGACGGGGCCGACCGGGCCGACCGGCGCGACCGGGGCGACCGGGGCGACCGGCGCGAGCGGGGCGAGCGGCGCGAGCTCCTGAGGCGGCGGGGCTCGAGCCGCAAATGCGCCGGCTGAGCGGCCGACCGCGGCGCCGGGCGACGCTCCGATAGCCTTGCGTCCGGATGAACGCGGCGCGCGAACCGATCGGCGTGATCGGCACCGGCTACGTCGGTCTCGTCACCGCGGCGGGTTTCGCGGACCTCGGCAGCGAGGTCTTCTGCGTCGACATCGACGAGCACAAGATCGACATGCTCAGGCGGGGCGAGCTCCCGATCTACGAGCCGGGGCTGGCCGAGGTGCTCGCGCGAAACCGCGAGCGGCTGCACTTCTCGACCTCGCTCGAGCAGGCGATCGCGGGCTCACGGCTGCTGTTCGTGTCGGTCGGCACGCCGCCCACTTACGCCGGCGACGCCGATCTCTCGGCGGTGCTGGCCGTGGTCGACGCGATGCCCGCCTCCGCGCGACACGCGCTGGTGATGAAGTCGACCGTGCCTTGCGGCACCGGGCGGGCGATCGGGCGGATGCTCGCTGAGCAGGGCAAGGGCGAGCTGGCCTACGTCTCGTGCCCGGAGTTCCTCAAGGAGGGCTCCGGGCTCCAGGATTTCACCCGCCCTGACCGCGTTGTCGTCGGCGACGACGGTGACGGCTGGGCGGGTGACGCCGTGAGCGAGCTGTACGCGCCGCTGGACGCGCCGCTCGTGCGCACCGACGTCGCCAGCGCCGAGATGATCAAGCTGGCCTCCAACGCGTTCCTGGCGACCAAGATCTCGTTCATCAACGAGATCGCGAACGTCTGCGAGGAAACCGGCGCGAACGTGCTCGAGGTGGCGAGGGGCGTCGGTCTCGACGAGCGGATCGGGCCGAAGTTTCTCTCCGCCGGGATTGGCTACGGCGGCTCCTGCTTCACCAAGGACGTCAGCGCGCTGAAGCTGCTGGCCGCCAACTCCGGCTACCACTTCCAGCTGCTCGGTGCCGTGATCGAGGTCAACGAGCTGCAGAAGCGCCGGGTGGTCTCGAAGCTCACACGCCGGCTCGACTCGTTGGCGGGCAAGCAGATCGGGCTGCTCGGGCTCGCCTTCAAGCCCAACACCGACGACATGCGCGGCGCCTCGTCGCTGGTGCTCGCGGCCCGCCTGCAGGCCGAGGGGGCGCACGTGCGGGCGTTCGACCCTGTCGCCACCGCCGAAGCGCGCAAGATCATGCCCGAACTCGACTACGCGGACGCCATCGAGGAGGTGATCGCCGGCGCCGACGCGATCGTGCTGGTCACCGAGTGGCCGCAGTTCCTTGCGCTCGACTGGGCGGCGGTGAAGGCCTCGATGAGCGGAAACGTGGTGATCGACGGGCGCAACGCGCTGGACGGCGCGGTGCTGCGTGCCGCCGGACTTCAGTACGAGGGAATCGGGATCGGATGAGCGCGCCATGCAGGCGGTGATCCTTGCCGGCGGCAGCGGCACGCGGCTGCGGCCGCTCACCTCGCGTGTCGCCAAGCCGGTCGTGACGCTCGTCGACCGGCCGTTCATCGTCTACATGCTCGAATGGCTGCACCGTCACGGCTGCACGGACGTGATCCTCTGCTGCGGCTTCCAGGCCGAGGGCGTGGAGGCGGTGCTCGGCGACGGTGCGCACCATGGCGTTTCGCTGCGCTACGTCGCCGAGTCCGAGCCGCTGGGGACCGGCGGCCCGCTGCTGCTCGCCCGCGAGCTGCTCGACGAGCGTTTCGTTGTGTGCAACGGCGACATCCTGACCGACATCGACCTCAGCGCGCAGCTCGCCGCGCACGAGCGTACCGGCGCCGTCGCGACGCTGGCGCTCGTCGCGGTCGAGGATGCGAGCGCCTACGGCCTGGTCCGCTGCGCCCCTGACGGCGAGGTGCTCGAGTTCGTCGAGAAGCCGAGTGAGAGCGGCTCCGGCGAGGCCCTGATCAGCGCCGGCGCCTACGTGCTGGAACGCAGCGTGCTCGATCTGATCGCACCGGGACGGCAGGTCTCGATCGAACGTGAGGTCTGGCCGGCGTTGATCGGCGCCGGGCTCTACGGCCATCGGGCCGAGGGCTACTGGCTCGACATCGGCACCCCTGAGCGCTACCTGCAGGGCAGCTTCGACATCGTCGCCGGGGCTGTGACCGTCGCCGGCCGCTCGCCCCGGGAGGTGGCCGCGATCGGCGCCGGGTGCGAGATCGCAGCCGACGCGCAGATCGGCGAGCTGGTGGTGCTGGGGGATGGGGTTCGGGTCGGCGCGGGGGCGTCGATCGAGCGTTCGGTTGTGCTCGCCGGGGCGCGGATTGGCGCCGGCTCGGTGCTGCGCGACAGCATCGTCGGCGAGCGTGCGAAGATCGGCCGTGGCGTCGAACTCGAGGAGGGCGTGGTGGTGGGAGAGGATGCGCAGATCGCCGCTCACCGGCTGATCGCGGCCGGCACGAGGGTGGCCGCAGGGGAGTGCGTGTGAGCGCGCTCGACCGCGCCGCCATCGATGCGCTCGACTCCGGGCACATGCTGGCGGACATCCTTGCCCTGCCGGAGCAGCTCGGCGACGCGCTCTGGCGCGTGGAGTCCGCCGCGATCGAGCCGATCGAAACGCCGGGCGGCCTGATCGTGGCCGGCATGGGCGGCTCGGCGATGGGCGGGGCGCTGGCTCGCGCGGCGCTCGCCGACCAGGCCTCGCGCCCGATTCTCGCGGCGACCGGCTATGGGCTGCCGTCCTGGACGACGCCTGACACCACGGTGCTGTGCGCGAGCTACTCGGGCAACACCGAGGAGACGCTCGCCTGTTTCGAATCGGCGGGAGCGCTCGGGGCGCGGCGGATCGTCGTGACCTCGGGGGGCATCCTTGCCGAGCAGGCTCGCGCGGAGTCGGTGCCGGTGATCCCGATCCCGGGCGGTTTCGAGCCCCGCGCCGCGATCGCCTATCTGCTGGTCAGCGCGCTGGAGGTCGCCGCGCTGTGCGGCGCCGGGCCGCGGCTGGCGGCGGAGCTGGACGTGACGGCGTCGCACCTCGAGGCGCTGGTGGCGCAGTGGGGCCCGGATGCCGGCGACGACGCCGAGCCGAAGGCGCTCGCGCGTGAGCTGCACGCCAGCGTGCCGGTGATCGCCGGCGCCGGCCTGACCGCCCGGATCGCCTACCGCTGGAAGACGCAGATCAACGAGAACGCGAGCATGCCCGCGTTCGCGGCCGAGATCCCGGAGCTCGACCACAACGAGATCGCCGGCTGGATGGGCGCCGACGCACTCGGCCCGTTCAGCGCCGTCTTCCTCGACGACTGCGACAGCCATCCTCGCCTGCGCAGACGGATCGAGTTGACCGAGCGCTTCGTCGCGCCGCACGCGCGTTTCACGGGGGTTATCGCGACGCGCGGCGAGAGCGCGCTCGAGCGGGTCTGCTCACTCGTGCTTTTCGGCGATCTGCTCTCGTGCTACGTCGCGGCGCTGAACGGGGTCGACCCGACCGCGGCTCCGCCGCTGGAGGAGCTCAAGCGGCAGCTCGCGCTCGCCGAGTAGGCGTCGTCGCGGGAGCCCGGCGCGCCCGGCACGCGGGCGCCCACGGCGCTGGGCTGCGTGTAACGTGTCGACCCGGTCCAAGCGCGCATGAGTCGACATCTCGCCATCGTGCCGGCCCTCAACGAGGCCGGGAGCATCGCGCAGATCGTGACCGAGATCCGCCAGTACGCCGCCGGCTTCGACGTCCTCGTGGTCGACGACGGCTCGGTCGACGACACGGCCGCCGTCGCCGCGGCGGCGGGCGCGCGCGTGCTCCGCATGCCGTTCAACGTCGGCATCGGCGGCGCGGTGCAGTGCGGTTACCTGTACGCGCGCGACAACGGATACACCGTCGCGGTGCAGGTCGACGGCGACGGGCAGCACGATCCGCGCGACATCCCACGGCTGCTGGCCGCGCTGCAACAGGAGCCGGCGGTGGAGATGGCGACCGGCTCGCGCTTCGTCGGCGAACCGGGTGGCTACCGCCCGTCGCCGCCGCGCCGGATCGGCATGCGGCTGTTTGCCGGGCTGGTCTCGCTGATCACCGGCCAGCGCCTCACCGACGCAACTTCGGGCTTCCGCATGAGCGCCCGCCGCGGAATCGAGCTGTTCGCATGCGACTACCCGCCCGACTATCCCGAGGTGGAGGCGATCCTGCTGCTGCATGCCCACCGCCTGCGCGTGCGCGAGGTGGCGGTGGCGATGCGCCCGCGCACCAGCGGGCGCTCCACGATCGCGCGCGGCGTCCAGGTCTATTACATGGCCAAGGTGCTGCTGGCGGTGTTCGTCGGCTTGCTGCGCAGGCGCCCGACCGCGGACGGCGACCGGTCGTGACCGCGCTCGTGCTCGTGCTCGCCGGCGCCAAAGCGCCGCCGACGTATCAGCGCGTCGCCGTGATCGCGATCGCCGTGCTCGTGCTGGTCGTCGCCGTCGAGCTGGTGCGCCGCCGGCGGCTGCTGGAGCGCTACGCGCTGCTGTGGCTGCTCGCCGCCGGCGCCCTGTTCGTGATCGGCGTCTGGCAGGGGCTGCTGACGACGCTCGCCACCGATGTCGGCATCCGCTCGGCGCCGAACGCGCTGTTCGCGCTCGGCTTCGTCTTCGTCGTCGGCCTGCTGCTGAGCGTGACGCTCGTGATCTCGCGCTTGAGCGAGCAGAACAAGCAGCTCGCGCAGCGTCTGGCCCTGCTGGCCGACCGCCTGGCGGAGCTCGAGCGGGAGCGCGCCGGGCGGTGAGCGACGACGCGCTCGCCGTCGTCGTCGTGACGCACAACTCGGCCGGGGCGCTGGCGGCGCTGGGGGCGTCGCTGACACCCCAGCTGCGCGGCGACGACGAGCTGGTGATTGTCGACAACGCCTCGAGCGACGCCACGGTGTCGATGGCGCGCAACCTGGGGGAGCGGGCGCAGGTGATCGAGACGCGCGTCAACGCCGGCTTCGCGGCCGGCTGCCGGCGAGGGGTGCAGGCATCGGCGGCGCCGCTGCTCTTCCTGCTCAACCCCGACACGGTGCTGGCCGACGGTGCGCTCGAGCGCCTGCGAGCCGTCGCCGCCAGCCGCCCCGACTGGGCGGCGTGGCAGCCCGCCGTGATGCTCCCCGACGGGCGCATCAACACCGCCGGCGGTGTCGTCCACTTCCTTGGCATCGGCTGGGCCGGGCGGTGCGGACACGGGGCCGGCGAGCTCGCCCCGCTGCCCTACGAGGCCGCCTTCGCGTCGGGCGCCGCGCTCGTCGTCCGCCGCCGCGACTGGCAGCAGCTCGGCGGCCTGCGCGACGACTACTTCCTCTACGGCGAGGACCTCGACCTCGGTCTGCGCCTGTGGCTCGCGGGCCGGCGGGTTGGCGTCGAGCCGCGCGCGCGTGTGATCCACGACTACGTCTTCGACAAGGGCCCGCAGAAGTGGTACCTGCTCGAGAGAAACCGCTGGCGCACGCTGCTGACCGCCTATCCGCTCGCGCTGCTGGTGGCGCTCGCGCCGGCGCTGGCGGCGGCCGAGCTGGGGATCCTGGCACTCGCGGCGCGCGACGGCTGGCTGCGCGCGAAGCTGCGCGCGCAGCTCGCGACGGCGATCGGCCTGCCGCGCACGCTGGCGCGCCGGCGTGCCGTCCAGGGCACGCGGCGGATCGGCGCGGCCGCCTTCGCGGCGCACCTGACCGCCGAGCTCGACAGCCCCAACCTCGCGGTGCCCCGGGCGGCGGCGACGTTAGGCGGCGCCTGGTGGCGGTTGACGCGACTGCTGCTGCGCTGAGCTAGGATCGCGCACCGGTGGCCCGCGCGTGTCGATGATCCTGTCATGGGCCCTGTTCCCGTTGGTGCTCGCGGCGGTCGGGCTCGGCTGGGGCGCGCTCGTCGAGTGGGCCGCCGGGGAGCGCAACGTGGGTGTGTTGGCGATCCCACTCGGGCTCGCCGGCGCGATCGTGGTCGCCGGGATCCTGACGATGTTCTCGTTCAGCGCGCCGGCAGCGGCGCCGGTTGTGGCGGTGGGTGCGCTGATCGGGTTGGCGCGAGCGCGCAGCCGCTTCGCCCTCGCGACGCCGGCGCTCGTGGCGGCGGTCGGCGTGCTGGCGGTCTACGGGGCGCCGGTGATCCTCAGCGGCCAGGCGACCTTCCTCGGCTACGTGCGGCTCGACGACACCGCCACCTGGCTGGGCTTCATCGACCAGTTCTTCGCGCACGGCCGCTCGCTGTCGACGCTGCCCAGCTCGACCTACGAGCTGCTGCTGTACACGAACCTGACGACCTCCGGCTACCCCTCCGGGGCGTTCATGCTGCCCGGCGTCGGCCACTGGATCACCGGCATCGACGCCGCCTGGATCTTCCAGCCGTATCTCGCGGTGTGCGCCGCCGCGCTTGCGCTGTGCTGCTGGGAGCTGCTCGCCTCAACCGTCAAGGGTGGCTGGCTGCGCGCCTTCGTGGCCTTCATCGCCGCCCAATCGGCGCTCCTGTTCGGCTATGCGGCATGGGGTGGGATCAAGGAGCTGACGGCCGCGTTCCTGCTCGCGCTCGGGATCGCGGCGACCGCGCGACTGCTCGCGCAGGAGAAGCCCCGCCCGCGCGCGATGGTGCCGGTGGCGGTCGCCGGGGCGGCGCTGATCGTGACGCTCGGCCCCGGCGTCGCCGTCTACATCGGCCCGGCGGCGCTGGCGCTGTGCGGCGTGCTGGCGTGGCGCTGGCGCCAGGGCGCGCGGCCGTTCATCGGCAGCCTCGTGGCGATTCCGCTGACCGGGCTGCTCGCGCTGCCGGCGTGGCCGACGCTGTCGCCCTACCTGTCGGCGAACAGCGCGTTCTCGTCGGTCGCCAGCTCGTCGGCCGCCGTCAGCTCCAACCATGCCACCGCCTACGGCAACCTGATCTCGGCGCTGCGGGCGATCCAGCTCGGCGGGATCTGGATCGACGGCGACTTTCGCAGCCCCACGCCGCCGCCGTCCGCCATCAACCACCTGCTGATCTATCTGGTCTTCGCGGGCGCGCTGTTCGCGCTCGCCTGGACGCTTCGGCGGCGCAACCTGGCGCTCGCGCTCTACGTCGGCGTCGCGCTCGGGTCGATCGCGGTGCTGTCGGTGCTCGGCAGCGTGCCGTGGGTGATGGGCAAATCGCTCGCGATCTCCTCGCCGGCGGTGCTGGCGGCCGGGATGACCGGCGGCGCGATCCTCTTCAACGCGCGCCGGGCCGTGGGCGTGATCGCCGGCGTGCTGCTGCTGGGCGCGATCGCCGGCGGCGTGCTGTGGTCGAACTACCTCCAGTACCACAACGTCACGCTCGCGCCGCGTGCGCGGCTCGCCGAGTTTCAGACGATCAGCAAGCTGACGGCGGGCAACGGGCCGACCTTCATCAACGAGTACGAGATCTACGCGGACCGCCATTTCCTGCGCGACGCCGCGCCGATCGAGCCGGCCGAGTACCGGCCGGCGGATTTGCCGACGCTCGGCAACGCCTACCTCACCGACTCGGCCTGGGCCAACATCGACGCCTTCGCCGTCGCCACGCTCGCGCCGTACCGCTCGCTGGTGATCAGGATCGGCCCGACCGAGGGCCGCCCGCCGACGATCTACGGCCGCGCGCCGGTCTGGAGCGGCCACTACTACCAGCTGTGGCAGCAGCCGGCCCGGGCGACCGAGCGGGTCCTCGATCAGGTGCCGTTCGGCGACGTGACGACCGACGCCTACTGCGGCAACGCGTCGAACGTGCCGAGCGAGCCCTACCAGCCGCTGTGCCCGATCGCCCCGGCTGGCGTGCCGGCCTGCAGTCAGGTCCTGACGCTCGCCTCGACCGCGGCCGTCGATCGCGGCGATCTGCTCGCCTATGAGCGTCCCGACCCGATCGTCGTGCGCGCCACCAACACGCAGTGGACGCCCGGCGGCTGGGATTCCGACCCGGCGAGCGGCGCGCTGACGCCGACCGCCGCCGGCGCGAGTGCGACCGCGCGCATCGTCCTGGCGCACGGTGTCCGCGACTACCAGTTGTGGCTCGGCGGCAGCTTCATCCGCGGCTTCGTCGTCTCCGTCGACGGCCGGCGCGCCGGCTCCGTGGCCAACCAGCTGAACCCGCCCGGCACCTACAACCGGATCGGCTCGCCCCTGACGCTCGCGGCCGGCAGGCACACGATCACGGTCACCTACCCGAACGCCGATCTCGGGCCGGGCAGCGCCGACAGCGAGTCCTACACAACGCTGTTCGCGATCGCGCTGTCGCCGCCGGATTCGACGATGCACTACGTCGAGGTCTCACCGGCGCACGCGCGGACCCTGTGCGGGCACAGGCTCGACTGGATCGAGATCGTCGCGCCGGCCTGAATGCTTCAGCGGCTGGTGCATGCACCAGCCGCCGGGACGGCGCATGCGCCGTCCCGCGGATCGGCGCATGCGCCGATCCGGACAACAACCTTGACATACATGTGGTAGGGTTGCGCGCGATGGACGCGCTGACGATCAACGAGGCCGCCCAGACCAGCGGCTGGTCGCCGCGCATGCTGCGCTACATCGAGGGGGCTGGGCTGCTCGAGCTGCCCCGCTCCGCCGGCGGCTACAGGCTCTACGGGCCGGCTCAGCTGCAACGCCTGCGGACGCTGCGCGAGCTGCTTGCCCGCTTCGACTTCGGGCTCGCGGAGCTAGGCTTCGCGCGCCGCCTGCGCGGCGACGAGCGGCTGGCGCGCGCGGTCGAGGAGTGGTTCGAGACCGAGCCGGCGCGACCCGAGCACGTCGCTGCCGACGACTGGCTGCGCTGGGAGCAGGAGAAGCACCAGGCGCTGATCGCCGCCGCCACCAACACCCACGACCTACCGGAGGCCGCATGACCACGACTGCCACGCTCACCGCCGAGGACTTCAGGGTCGCGGACCTGACGCTTGCGCCGTTCGGGCGCAACGAGATCCGCCTCGCCGAACACGAGATGCCGGGCCTCATGTCGATCCGCCGAGAGTTCCAGGATGCCCAGCCGCTGAAGGGCGCGCGGATCACCGGCTCGCTGCACATGACGATCCAGACCGCGGTGCTGATCGAGACGCTCGCCGCGCTCGGCGCGGAGGTGCGCTGGTGCTCGTGCAACATCTTCTCGACCCAGGACCACGCCGCCGCGGCGATCGCCGTGACCGGCGTGCCGGTGTTCGCGTGGAAGGGGGAGACGCTCGAGGAGTACTGGTGGTGCACCGAGCAGGCGCTCCGCTTCCCCGACGGCGGCGGCCCGAACATGATCCTCGACGACGGCGGCGACGCGACGCTGCTCGTGCACAAGGGCGTCGAGTACGAGCGCGCCGGCGCCGTGCCGGACCCGGCATCGGCCGACAACGAGGAGTTCCGTCTGATCCTCGCGCTGCTGACGCGCTCGCTGGCCGAGGATCCGCACCGCTACACCAACATCGCCGCGGCGGTCAAGGGCGTGACCGAAGAGACGACGACCGGCGTACACCGCCTCTACCAGCTCGCCGAGACCGGCGACCTCCTGTTCCCGGCGATCAACGTCAACGACTCGGTGACGAAGTCGAAGTTCGACAACCTCTACGGCTGCCGCCACTCGCTGGTCGACGGGATCAACCGCGCCGTCGACGTGATGCTCGCCGGCAAGACGACCGTCGTGTGCGGCTTCGGTGACGTCGGCAAGGGTTGCGCCGAGTCGCTGCGCGCGCAGGGCGCGAAGGTCGTGGTGACCGAGATCGACCCGATCTGTGCGCTGCAGGCGTCGATGCAGGGCTACGCGGTGCTGACGCTCGCCGACGTGCTCGAAAGCGGCGACGTCTTCATCACCGCCACCGGCAACCGCGGGATCATCACCGTCGCCGACATGGCGCGGATGAAGCACCAGGCGATCGTCGGCAACATCGGCCACTTCGACAACGAGATCGACATCGCCGGGCTCGAGAGCTACCCGGGGATCGAGCGGATCAACATCAAGCCGCAGGTCGACGAGTGGCGCTTCCCCGACGGGCATTCGGTGATCGTGCTCTCCGAGGGGCGGCTGCTGAACCTCGGCAACGCGACCGGCCACCCGTCGTTCGTGATGTCGAACTCCTTCTCCAACCAGACCATCGCCCAGATCGAGCTGTTCACCCACAACGAGGACTATGAGAAGCGCGTCTACGTGCTTCCCAAGCACCTCGACGAAAAGGTCGCCCGGCTGCACCTCGACGCGCTCGGGGTCAGGCTGACGCGGCTGAGCGACGAGCAGGCGGCCTACATCGGCGTGCCTGTCGACGGCCCTTACAAGCCCGACCATTACCGCTACTGAGGCCCGCGCCGGTGCCAGGGGGACGCCCATCCGGGGCCGCCTCGCGCCGCGCCGGGCTGCGCGCGTCGGGGGCGGCGCGGATCGCCTGGGCGAACGGCCAGATGCCGGTGCTCGAGGCGATCCGTGAGCGCTTCGCGCGCGAGCGCCCGCTCGACGGCGTCCGCGTCGCGGCCTGCCTGCACATCACCGCCGAGACCGCGAACCTCGTGCGTGCGCTGGCCGCCGGTGGCGCCGAGGTTTCGCTGTGCGCCGCCAACCCACTGTCGACCCAGGACGACGTCGCCGCGGCGCTCGTGGCCGAGCACGCCACCGAGGTGTTCGGCGTGCGCGGCGAGGACCGCGCGGCCTACGAGGGGGCGCTGCGCGAGCTGATCGACCGCGCCCCGCAGATCCTGATCGACGACGGCGCCGAGCTGATCGTCTGTGCCCACCGCGACGGCGGCGACGTCGCCGCGGCGCTGCTCGGGGCCACCGAGGAGACCGCCACCGGGCTCGTGCGGCTGCGCGCGATGGAGGCCGAGCAGACGCTGCGCTGCCCCGTGCTGGCGATCAACGAGTCGCTCACCGAACGCGTTTTCAACGACCGCTACGGCACCGGCCAGTCGACGCTCGACGGCATCCTGCGGGCGACCAACCTGCTGCTGGCCGGACGCGCCGTCGTCGTGCTCGGGTACGGCTCGGCGGGCCGCGGCGTCGCGCAGCGCGCGAAGGGAGCCGGCGCGGCGGTGATCGTCTGCGAGGTCGACCCGGTCGCGGCGCTGGAGGCGCGGATGGAGGGCTTCGAGGTGATGAGCGCGCTGGCGGCGGCGCCCCGCGGCGAGGTTTTCATCACCGTCACCGGCGCCCCCGACGTGCTGCGCCGCGAGCACTTCGAGCTGATGCGCGACGGCGCGGTGCTCGCGAACGCCGGGCACTTCGACGTCGAGATCAGTCTCGGCGAGCTCGCCGCGCTCGCCTCCGGCCCGCCGCGCGAGGTGCTGCCGCTGGTCGACGAGTACGAGCTCGCCGGGCGCCGGCTGCACGTCGTCGCCAAGGGGCGCGTCGTCAACCTGGCGGCGGCCGCCGGCCACCCGGCGGCGGTGATGGATCTGTCGTTCGCCGCGCAGGCGCTCGCGGTGGCCGGCCTGGCAGGCGCCGACGCGCAGCGGACGCCCGGGGTGCACGCGGTCGCCGCGGCCGTCGACCACGAGGTCGCGCGGCTCAAGCTGGCGACGCTCGGGATCGAGATCGACGCGCTCAGCAACGCGCAGGAGCGCTACCTGCGCCCGTTCGGCCGAATCCACTAGCGTGCGCGCGGTGGTTTTGTCCGTAAGTGGTGTGTGGTATCCGGCGAGTGGCTCGGCGGCCGTGGCAAGGAGGCCGGGCGCAGCCTTGGCCTGTGGCCAAGGCCAGGCCGGGGACGCCGCCATGGACGTCGAGACGCCGCCGGGAACGTGCAGCACTTGCGGACGGGGCCACTAGATGCGCGCGATGGTCCTAGCCGCCGGCCTCGGCACACGCCTGCGGCCGATCACCTACGAGATCGCCAAGCCGATGGTGCCGGTGCTCGACCGGCCCGTGATGGCGCACATCGTCGAGCTGCTGGAGCGCCACGGGGTCGATCGGATCGTGGCGAACCTGCACCACTTCCCGGAGGCGATCAGCGACTACTTCGGCGACCGCCTCGACTATCGCTACGAGCCCGAGCTGCTCGGCACAGCCGGCGGCGTGCGCAACTGCGCCGATCTGCTGGGCGACGAGACCTTCCTCGTGATCTCCGGCGACGCGCTCACCGACATCGACCTGAGCGCGCTGCTCGCCGCCCACCGTGAACGCGGCGCGCTGGCGACGATCGCGGCGCGGCGCGTCGCCGACACGCGCGAGTACGGCGTCGTGCTCCACGACCACCTGGGCAGGGTCACCGGCTTCCAGGAGAAACCCGAGCCGGAGGACGCGCTCTCCGATCTCGGCAACTGCGGCATCTACTGCCTCGAGCCAGCGATCTTCGACTACTTCCCGCCGCGGCCTTTCGTCGACTGGGCGCAGGACGTGTTCCCGGCGCTCCTGGCGGGCGGCGCCCCGTTCTACGTCCACCAGATCGAGGACTACTGGAACGACGTCGGCTCGCTCGCCGAGCTGCGCCAGGGAACCTTCGACGCGCTGGCCGGCGCCCTGCGGATCGAGATCGCCGGCAGCGAGCTGGCGCCCGGAGTGATCGTCGGCGAGGGCTCGCGGATCGACCAGCTGGAGTCGCTCGAGGGAACGATCTGGATCGGCCGCGACGTTGCGATCGGGGCCGGCGTGCGGCTGCGCGGTCCGCTCGTGCTCGGCGACTCCGCGATCATCGGAGAGGGCGCCGCGCTGCGCGACACGATCGTCTTCCCGGGCACCGAGGTGGCGCCCCGCACGATCCTGATCGGCGCGATCGCCGGGCACTTCGGCATCGCCGCAAGCCTGCGCCCGCGCGCGCGCTGAACGGCGCCTGCGCCCACGGGACGCGTCCGGCGCATTGGTAGGCTGAGGGCATGGGGATTCTCGATCGTGCCCTCAACGTCGGCGAGGGCAAGCAGTTCCGGCGCTACGAGCATCGCGTCGCCGAGATCAACGCCTTCGAGCCGGAGCTCGCGCTCGACAGCGACGACGAGCTGCGCGCGCGGCTCGACGTTCTGCGTCAGCGCGCGCACGGCGGAGAGTCGCTCGACGATCTGCTGCCGGAGTGCTTCGCGATCGTCCGCGAGACCGGCAAGCGGCGCATGGAGATGCGCCACTTCGACGTGCAGCTGATCGGCGGCATGGTCCTGCACGGCGGCGCGATCGCCGAGATGCGCACCGGCGAGGGCAAGACGCTGACGGCGACACTGGCGGTCGTGCTCAACACGCTCGGCGGCAGCGGCGTCCACGTCGTCACCGTCAACGACTACCTCGCGCGCCGCGACGCGGAGTGGATGAGCCCGATCTACGACGCGCTCGGCGTCACCGTCGGGATCCTGCAGTCCCAGCAGCCGCCGGAGGAGAAGATCCACGCCTACGCCTGCGACGTCACCTACGGCACCAACTCCGAGTTCGGCTTCGACTACCTGCGCGACAACATGGCGAGCAGCCTCGAGGACAAGGTCCAAAACGGTGGGCGCCGCGACGCGGATGGCAGACCCGTCACCGCCTACAGCTTCGCGATCGTCGACGAGGTCGACAACATCCTGATCGACGAGGCGCGCACGCCGCTGATCATCAGCGGGGCGCCGGAGCAGGCGGCGGACCTCTACGTCAAGTTCGCGAAGCTCGCGCCGACGATGGTCGCGGGCAAGACGCCGGAGGGGCTCGATCCGCGCACGAAGAAGGAGTTCGTCGCCGACTTCGACTACGAGTTCGACGAGAAGTACAAGACCGTGGCGGTGACCGAGCTCGGCGTCGCCAAGGCCGAGCGCTTCCTCGGCCTCGACCACCTCTACCGCGCCGAGAACGGCACGCTCGTCAACCACCTGCACCAGGCGCTGAAGGCGGAGTCGCTGTACAAGCGCGACGTCGACTACCAGGTCGTCGACGGCGAGGTGAAGATCATCGACGAGTTCACCGGGCGCACGCTCGAGGGGCGCCGCTGGTCGGAGGGCCTGCACCAGGCGATCGAGGCCAAGGAGGGGGTTCGCGTCCAGGAGGAGAACCAGACGCTCGCGACGATCACGCTGCAGAACTACTTCCGCCTCTACAACAAGCTGTCCGGCATGACCGGCACCGCGCTGACCGAGGCGACCGAGTTCATGAAGATCTACAAGCTGCCGGTCGTGCAGATCCCGACCAACCGCCCGATGGTCCGCGCGGATCGCAACGATCAGGTCTACAAGACCAAGGAGGGCAAGTGGTCGGCCGTCGAGCGCGAGATCGCGGCGCGCCACGCGGCCGGGCAGCCGGTGCTCGTCGGCACGATCTCGGTCGAGGTCTCCGAGCTGCTCTCCTCGCGGCTGCGCCGGCGCGGCATCGAGCACGCCGTGCTCAACGCCAAGCCGGAGTACGCGGAGCGCGAGGGCGCGACGATCGCCGAGGCGGGCCGCGTCGGCGCCGTCACGATCGCGACCAACATGGCCGGCCGCGGCGTCGACATCAAGCTCGGCGGCAACGCCGAGCATCAGGCCCGCCTCGAATGCGCCAAGCTCGGCCTGCGCCCCGGCGACGAGGGCTACGACGAGCACTTCGGCGAACTCTTGCCGACGCTCGAGGCGCGTCTGGAGGATGACCGCCAGCGCGTGATCGAAGCCGGCGGGCTGTTCATCGTCGGCACCGAGCGCCACGAGTCGCGGCGGATCGACAACCAGCTGCGCGGGCGCTCCGGGCGCCAGGGCGACCCCGGCGAGAGCCGCTTCTTCCTGTCCGCCGAGGACGACCTGATTCGCCTCTTCGCCGGTGACCGGATCTACCGGATCCTCGATCGCCTCGGCGGGGTGGATGTCGAGGGCAACGAGGAGCCGATCGAAGCGGGGCTCCTGTCGAAGCAGATCGAGAAGGCGCAGAGCAAGGTCGAGGAGCAGCACTACCTGGCCCGCAAGCACACGCTCGAATACGACGACGTGATGAACGAGCAGCGGCGCGTGATCTACGCGCTGCGCGACCAGGTGCTAGAGGGTGCGAACCTCTCGCAGGCCCGCGGCGAGGTCGCCGCGGTGTTGGAGCGCACGATCGAGCAGTACACCGCCGGCGACTATGTCGAGGAATGGGACCTGGACGCGCTGCTCGGAGCGCTGAGCGCGATCTATCCGGTTTCACTCGGGCACGAGATGTTCGAGCGCTCGCGCCTGGACCAGCCGCAGCTGGTCGAGCTGGTGACGGCGGACGCGATCAAGCAGTACGACGCGCGCGAAGCGGAGTTCGGCGAGGAGCTGATGCGCGCTCTCGAGCGCTTCCTGCTGCTGCAGATCATCGACGAACGCTGGCGCGAGCACCTGCACGACATGGACTACCTGCGCGAGGGCATCCACCTGCGCGGCTTCGCGCAGATCGAGCCGCTCGTCGCCTACAAGAACGAGGCGTTCACGCTGTTCGAGGATCTGATGAACAGCGTCTGGACCGACTTCGCCCGCCTCGTCTTCCACGTCCAGGTGCAGCAGCAGGGCCCCAACGGCGACGCCGCCGCCCCCGCCATGGTGCCGCGCTCCTACCAGCCGGCCGGTAGCTCCACCGGCGGCGCGTCGCGCGTCAGCTACACCTCCGGTGTGTCCGCCGGTGCCGGAGCGCTGGCGGCGGCCGCCGCCGAGGCGCAGGCCGAGCAGGGCGAGGAGCTCCACGCCGAGCCTGAGCCGGCAGCGTACGTGGAGCAGCGCCGCGTTTCCTCGGACGAGCAGCTCGGGCGCAACGACCCGTGCTGGTGCGGCTCGGGCAAGAAGTTCAAGCGCTGTCACGGAGCATGACGAGCGGCTCCTCATCCGAGCCGACGCCGGCAAGGCTGCAGGCGATTCGCGACCAGCTCTCGCTGCTCGCGGACTATCTTTGACCCCGCGAAGCTCGCGGAGCGCGCCGCCGCGCTCGAGACGCAGATGGGGGAGCCCGGGTTCTGGGACGACGCCGAGGCGGCGGCCAAACTCGGATCCGAGCACGCGCGCCTGACGCGCCGGCTCGAGCGCTACCGCCGCGTCGCCGCCGACGTCGACGAGCTCGAGGCTCTCGCCGAGCTTGCGCAGGAGGACGAGGAGCTGGCGCGCGAGCTCGACGGCGCGCTGGACACGGTCGAGCAGCAGCTGCTCGAGCTGGAGGAGGAGCGCCTGTTCTCAGGCCCCTACGACGCCGGCGACGCGATCGTCACCGTAAACGCCGGCGCCGGCGGCACCGACGCGCAGGACTGGGCGCAGATGGTGCTGCGGATGGAGATGCGCTGGGCGGAGAAGCGCGGCTTCGCGGTCGAGCTGCTCGAGGAGAGCCCCGGCGAGGAGGCCGGGATCAAGTCGGCGTCGTTTCGTGTCAGCGGCGAGAACGCCTACGGCCTCTACGGCTCCGAGAAGGGCGTCCACCGGCTCGTGCGGATCTCGCCGTTCGACTCGGCGAGCCGCCGGCAGACCAGCTTCGCCGGCGTCGAGGTGGCGCCGGTCGTCGACGACGATGGCGAGATCGAGATCAACGACGACGACCTGCAGGTCGACACCTACCGCGCCAGCGGCGCCGGCGGCCAGCACGTCAACAAGACCGATTCGGCGGTGCGGATCACGCACCGCCCGAGCGGGATCGTGGTGCAGTGCCAGAACGAGCGCTCGCAGTCCTCGAACCGGGCGACCGCGATGGCGATGCTGCGCGCCAAGCTGGCGGAGCGCGAGGAACGCGCCCGCCAGGAGGAGATCGCGCGCGCCAAGGGGGAGGCGCAGGACGTCAACTTCGGCTCGCAGATTCGCAACTACGTCGTGCACCCCTACACGATCGTCAAGGACCTGCGCACCAACTACGAGACCGGCGACGTCCAGCGCGTGCTCGACGGCGACCTCGATCCGTTCGTGCGCGCATATCTCCTATGGGCGTCACGGAGCTAGCGGCACCATACGAGGAGGAGGAGGTGCGTGAGCTCGTCGCACGCGCGCTCGCGGAGGACGTCGGCGCCGGCGATGTGACGAGCGAGGCGACGGTGCCCGCCGACATGCGCGCGCGTGCCTCGATCGTCCAGAAGGAGCCCGGCGTGATCTACGGCATCGCGGTCGCGGTCGCGGCCTTCCGCGCGCTCGATCGCCAGCTCGTCGTCGAGCGGCACATCGAGGAGGGGGTCTGGCACGCGTCCGGTAGCCCCGTGCTGGCGGTCCGCGGCAACGCGCGAGCGCTGCTCGCCGCCGAGCGCACGGCGCTCAACTTCCTCGGACGGCTGTCGGGCATCGCGACACTGTCCGCGCGTGCGGTCGAGGAGGTCGCGGGAACCGGCGCGCGGGTCCTCGACACGCGCAAGACGACCCCCGGACTGCGCACGCTCGAGAAGCGGGCGGTGGCGGCCGGCGGCGCGAGCAACCACCGCCAGGGCCTTTTCGACGCCGTGCTGATCAAGGACAACCACATCGCCGTCGCGGGCGGCATCACGGCGGCCGTGCGCGCCGCGCGCGCACACACGCCCGCGCTCGGGCTGGAGGTCGAGGTGCGCGACGAGGCGCAGATCGACGAGGCGCTCGCGGCCGGCGCGCAGCGGCTGCTGCTCGACAACATGGACCTCGGGCAGCTGCGTGCCGCCGTATCGCGGGTGGCGGGACGGGCAGCGCTCGAGGCGAGCGGCGGCGTCACGCTCGAAACGCTCAGGGCCGTGGCCGCGACCGGCGTAGACTTCGTCTCGATGGGCTCGCTGACGCACTCGGCCCCGGCGCTCGACATGTCGCTGACTCTGGAGCCGCTGCGATGAACGCGCTGCCGATGGCCACCGACGCCGCGCCGGCGCTCAGCGCGCGCGAGATCGCCGATCTGTCGGACGAGATCCGCACGCTCGCGCAGGCCCACGACGCCGTGATCCTCGCCCACAACTACCAGCTCCCCGAGATCCAGGACGTCGCCGACTTCGTGGGCGACTCGCTCGCGCTGTCCCAGCAGGCGGCGCGCACGCCGGCCGCGACGATCGCCTTCTGCGGCGTTCACTTCATGGCCGAGACGGCCTCGATCCTCTCTCCGGACAAGACCGTCCTGATCCCCGACCGCGACGCGGGCTGCTCGCTGTCGGACTCGATCACCGCCGCGCAGCTCGCGGACTGGAAAGCCGAGCACCCGGGCGCGATCGTCGTGATGTACGTCAACACCTCGGCGGAGGTCAAGGCGCTGACCGACTACTGCTGCACGTCCTCCAACGCCGTCGCCGTCGTCCGCCACATCTACGCGACGCACGGCGCCGGCAGCGAGATCCTGTTCGGTCCCGACATGTTCCTCGGGGCCTACGTCGAGCGCCAGCTCGGCCGGCGCATGCATGTCTGGGACGGCGAATGCCACGTCCACGCCGGTATCCGCCCCGCCGACATCGCCGAGGCGCGCGCACAGCACCCCGACGCCGAGTTCCTGATCCATCCCGAATGTGGCTGCTCGACCGCCGTGATGGAGTACGTGGCGGCCGGCGACATCGCCTCCGACGGCGTCCACATGCTCTCCACCGGTGGCATGCTCCGCTACGCGCACGACGCCGCCCCCGGCTCGAGCGCGATCGTTGCGACCGAGGTCGGGATGCTCTACCCGCTGCGCAAAGCCGCGCCCGAGGTCACCTTCATCGCCGCCAACGCGCAGGCCAGCTGCCGCTTCATGAAGATGATCACGCTGCCAAAGCTGCGCGACGGCCTGCGCGACGGCGTCCACGAGGTGCGCGTGCCCGAGCAGGTCGCCGCCGCCGCGCGCACGGCGATCGAGCGCATGGTCGCGATCGACGCCTGAGCGGATGTAGCGTGGCGTTCTCGCCGAGCGCTTGTCCTGGCGGCCGACCGTGAACGGCCCCTGGCATCAGGCGAACCCGATGCCCGCCCGGCCGACGCTGCAGCAGCGCCTCGCCTGGCATCGCGAGCACGCGCGGGCCTGCGGCTGCCGGCCGCCGCCGCCGCGAATCGCCGCTCTGCTCGCCGAGCAGCGCAGCGCCGAGCCGCAGGGCGCTCGCCGGACGCCCGGGCGCGCCGTTTAGAAGTCCGCGGCCGCGTGCGGTCCGACGCAGGCGATCGCGAGCTGCTCGCTGATCCCGCGAGCCACCTCGACCACCTCCTCGAAGGTGACGCCGTCGACCGCCGCGACCGCCGCGTCGGGATCGATCTCACCGTCGTGGATGATCGCCTGATGCGCGGCGTGGCGGGCGACGGCGCCGGAGTTCTCGAAGGCGAGCACGAGGCGACCGCCCGCGTAGGCGCGGGCGCGCTCGACCTCCTCCTCGCGCGGGCCGTCGCGGCGCAGCTCGTCGACGATCTCGCGCATCCGCGCGTAGGCCTCGAGGCACTTGTTCGAATCGAGCCCCGCTCCGAGCGTCAGCGCCGGCGTGTCGGCGAAGCTGTGGTCGTGCGCCCAGACCGAGTAGCAGAGGCCGCGCTGCTCGCGGATTTCGTCGAACAGCCGCGATCCCATCGAGCCGCCGAGCAGCGTCGAGTAGATCCCGAGCGCGGCCCGCTGGCGGGCGTCGCCGGGGTCGGTCGAGGGCCGGTAGACCATCCGCAGGTGCGACTGGTTGCTCTCCCGTGTCTCGACGAGCGTGCCGGGCACGAAGGCCGGCGCGGGCTCGTAGGGCGCGGGCGCCGGCAGGCTCGGGAAGCGGCCCCACAGCTCCTGCAGCGCACCCTCGTCGGGCAGGTGGTCGGTGTTGCCGACCAGGAACGCGCCCCCGCGCAGCGGGGACCAGCGGCGTTCACGGAAGGCGACGATGCTTTCGCGGCTGAAGCTCCGCAGGTGCTCCTCCGGGCCGAGCACGGGCCGCCCGAGCGGGTGATCGCCGAACGCCGCGCGGTCGATCAGGTGTCCGGCGACCATCGCCGGCTGGTCGTTCGCGCGCGCGATCTCCTGGATCACGACCCCCCGCTCGCGATCGAGCTCCTCGCCGTCGATCCGCGGCCGGCCGGCGATGTCGCTCAGCAGGTCGACCGCCGCCGGCGCCGCCTCCGCGCGCGCGGTGATGTGAAAGGCGACGAGATCGTGGCTCGTGTAGGCGTTGATCGTCGCTCCCATGCGCTCCGCGGTTTCGTTGACGTCGCGGTAGGTGGGGTAGCGCTCGCCCCCCTTGAACACCAGGTGCTCGAGGAAGTGCGCGACGCCGTTCTCATCCGGCTGCTCCGAGCGGGCGCCGGCGTCGAAGGCGACCAGCGCCGTCAGCGCACGGGTGCCCGGGATCGAGATGCGGTGGATCGGCAGGCCGTTGGCGGCGACGGTGGTGCTGATCTCAGGCATCGCCCGCGAAGCCTACCGGCGGCGGGCCGCTCGGCCGACCGATAGGCTGACCGCGCTGACGATGAACGCGAAATCGACGATCAAGGCGCTCGGCGTGCTCGTCGTGCTCGCCGTCGGCATCTGGTGGGGCGGGCATCCCAGCGACCTTCCCGGCTTCCTGCGCAGCGCCTTCGTCGCCAACCCGCACGACGCCGTGATCAGCGAGGCGCTCAGCGACATCCAGCACGACTACCTCCACCCGGTGGCGCGGCCCGGACTGATCAACGGCTCGATCGCCGGCGCCGTCGCCAGCCTGGACGATCCCTACGCGACCTACGACACGCCCTCGGAATACAACGCGTTCAACAATCCCAAGCCGGAGCGCTTCTCGGGTGTGGGTGTCGACGTCATGACAACGCACGCCGGCCTGCTCGTGGAAAACGTGCTGGCGGGCGCGCCGGCCGCAGCCGCCGGGATCCGTGCGGGCGACCTGATCACGACGGTCGGCAGCCACTCGCTCGTCGGCCTCGGCGACGCCGCCTCCACCAAGCTGATCCAGGGCCGCGCCGGCACGAGCGTCACGCTGGTGGTCAGACGCGGCGGCCGCCGGCTGACGTTCAGGGTCAAGCGCGCGGCGATCACCACGCCGGCGCGGATCGTCTCCGACGTCGTCGCGACCTACCACGGCGTGAACATCGGCGTGATCGAACTGCCCACATTCGACGTCCCCGGCATCCACACACAGGTCGCGCAGGCGCTGCACTCGCTGCTCGCCCAGCACGTCAAGGGGGTTGTGCTGGACCTGCGCGACAACGGCGGCGGGCTCGTCACGGAGGCGCAGCTGATCGCGAGCATGTTCATCGCCCACGGCGTGATCGTGACGACACGCGGGCGCGCGCAGCCGACCGACGTGATCGACGCGACCGGCCATCCGATCGCGCCCAACATCCCGATGGCGGTGCTGGTCAACGGCGACACCGCCTCCGCCGCGGAGATCGTCGCCGGCGCGCTGCGCGATCACCATCGCGCGCTGATCGTCGGCACGCGCACCTACGGCAAGGGCGTCTTCCAGGAGCTGCGCCCGCTGTCCAACGGCGGCGCGATCGACATCACGGTCGGGCAGTACTACCTGCCGGACGGCGAGAATCTCGGCGCCGGCGGTCTGCGCCGCGGCGCCGGCATCAAGCCGAACGTGGTCGTCGCCGGGGCGCCGAGCGCGAAGGCCGACCCGCAGCTGAAGGCGGCGCTCGCGCTGCTCGCCGCCACGGCCCGTTGAGGCGGGGCGCGCCCGCCTTCCCCGCAGTGCTCGAGCGGCGCGGACGCTTCATCGTTGCGCGGCCGCTGTTCGCGCGTCCCTCGCCGAACCCCGGCCAGCTGACGGTGAGCCCGGGCGCTCCGGCGCCGGACCGGGCGACCTCGTGCTCGTGGCGATCACGCCGAGCGCTCGCGGCGGGCGTGCCCAGATCGTCCGTCGCCTGGGGCGCCCCGATGTCGCACGCGACGTGATCGAGGCGCTGATGATCGAGCACGGCCTCGCGCGCCGGTTCGATCCGGCCGTCGAGCGTCAAGCGTTCGAGGGTGTGGGCCGCGTGGACGCCGGGCGCCGCGACCTGCGCGCGCTGACCACCTTCACGATCGATCCGATTACGGCCCGCGACTTCGACGACGCGATCTCGGCGGAGAGGGCCGAATCGGGCGCCGTCCGCATCTGGGTGCACATTGCCGACGTCGCGGCGCATGTGGCGCCCGGGTCGCTTGTCGATCGCGAAGCGCGCCGGCGCGCGACGAGCGTCTATGTGCCGGGTGCGGTCGAGCCGATGCTGCCGGCGGCGCTGTCCAACGAGAAGTGCTCGCTCGTGCCGGGAGAGGATCGCCTGGCGGTCAGCGTCGAGCTGGAGCTCGCCGGCGCGCGCGTCGTGCGCGCCGCCTTCACGCGCTCGCTGATCCGCTCCGACGAGCGGCTCGACTACGACCGCGTCGACCGGATCTTCGCCGGCCAGGAGGCCGCCGGTGAAGCGTGGGGCGGTCCGCTCGCGCTGGCGCGCGAGGCCGCCGGCGCGCTCGGCGAGGCGCGGATGCTCCGTGGCGGCCTCGAGGTCGAGGGCAGCGAGCCCGAGTTCACGTTCGACCGCTCAGGGCAGGTCCGCTTGGTGCGGATCCCCGAACAGACCGAGTCGCACCGCCTGATCGAGCACCTGATGATCGCCGCCAACGAACAGGTCGCGATGCTGCTGTCCGAGCGCGGCGAGCCGACGCTCTACCGGGTCCATGAGGAGCCCGATCCCGCGCGCGTCGAACGGCTCGCGGCGGCGCTCGCCTCGCTGGGTGTGCCGACGCCGCCGGTGCCCGAGCGGCTCGGGCCCTCGGAGGCGGGCGAGCTGGTCGGCCTGATCTCGCAGGCCGTCGATCGTGAGGTGCGCGCGAGCGGCCGCGGCCGCCGCGCGTTCGGCTCGCTGATCCTGCGCTCGCTCAAGCAGGCCTACTACTCGCCGCGCAACATCGGGCACGCCGGACTGCGTTCGCCACGCTACTGCCACTTCACCTCGCCGATCCGCCGCTATCCGGACCTCGTCTGCCACCGGGCGCTGCTGTCGGCGATCGGCGCCGGCGAACAGGCGCCGGCGGCGGGCGAGCTGGGCGAGCTCGGCCAGTGGACCTCGCTGCGCGAACGCGAAGCGGTCGATATCGAGCGTGCCGCTGACGACATCGCACGCTGCTTCCTGCTCGAGCGCGAGGACCGCGGGCGCGCCTATGAGGGCGAGGTCGTCGGCCTGATCGGCGCCGGCGCGTTCGTCGCCTTCGGCGACGGCTACGAGGGGATGGTGCCGGTGCGCCGCCTGCGCGGCGACTGGTGGGAGCTCAACGAGGAGGGCACGATCCTGCGCGGAACGCGCGCCGGGGCGACGATCCGTCTGGGCGACCCGATCGCGGTGCGGGTGGCGTCAATCGAGGCGGTGCGCGGGCGCGTCGATCTCGAGCCGGCCTGAGCGGTCGCCGCCGCCCGCCGGGTAGTGGCCGGACCGTCGAGTCGCTACTGTCGTGCGATGGCCAAGGCGAAGAAGAAGGTCGGCGCCGGCGACGTCGCGTCGAACCGCTATGCCGCGCATCGGTTCAACCTGCTCGAGCGCGTCGAATGCGGCATCGTGCTTTGCGGCACTGAGGTCAAGTCGCTGCGGGGCGGCAGCGCGCAGCTGAAGGATGGCTTCGCAACGATCCGCGGCGGCGAGCTGTGGTTGCGCAACGTGCACATCCCGCCCTACGCGCCGGCCAGCCGTGAGAACCACGACCCCGAACGCGAGCGCAAGCTGCTCCTTCACCGGCGTGAGATCGACCGACTCGGCGCGCGTGCGGCGGAACGCGGCCTGACGCTCGTGCCGACGCGAATCTACTTCTCCGGCTCGCACGCGAAGGTCGAGATCGCACTGGCGCGGGGCAAGGATGTCCACGACAAGCGTGAAACGCTGCGTCGCCGCGACTCGCAACGCGAAATCGAGCGCGGCCTGCGCGAGGCGCGGCGCTGAGCGCCGCGGTCGACGGGCGGCTCAGCGCGGCCGGCGCCGCGAACGGACCTGCCGGCGCCGCGAACGACCGGCTGGCGCCGCGAGCGACCTCCCGGCTCAGGAGATCGTGCGGTGGACGTAGGTGAAGTGCATGCCGATCGCGAGGGCGGCGATCAGGCCGAGGTAGGCCGCGCCGATGATGATCCGGTTGCGCGGGGAGACGCGGTAGTAGGCGGTCTGCATCATCGTCGGCGACTTGCGCGTCTGCCAGCGGCGGTAGAGGTCGTAGCCGGCGACCAGGCAGATGATCAGGAGAATCGGGTTCGGCGTGATGAACTCGAGCGTGACGAGCGCGCCGAAGCCGACGAACCACATCCACGGCGCCATCGCCGCCATCGCGCGGCCGCCATCCAGCGGGACCACCGGCAGCAGGTTGAAGAGGTTGAGCAGGAAGCCGATGTAGCCGAGCGCCTCGAGCAGGCCGGTGTGGGTGGCCAGTCCAACGATCGCGACGACGGCGGACGCGGCCGCGCCGAAATACGGGCCGGCGAGTCCGACGCGGGCCTCGGTCAGCGCGTCGTCGCCCAGCGAGCGCGCCCAGATCACGGCGCCCATGAACGGCACGAACATCGGCGCGCTCGCCTTGATGCCGTGGCGTCGCAGCGCGAACACGTGGCCCATCTCGTGGATGAAGATCAGCACGACAAAGCCGGCCGCGAACTGCCAGCCCCACAGCAGGCTGTAGGCGCCAACCGAGACCAGCGCGCTGCCGGCGGTCGCCAGGATCTTGATCTTCGGCAAAAACAGGAGCAGCGCCTTGAGCTTCGCGAGCAGCGCGACGATCGCCGCGCCCGCGGCGCCGAGCTTCTCGCGGATCCATGATCGCCGCGGCTTGCCGAACGCCTCGACCGCCGGGGGGGCTCCGGTCGGCGGCGGGGTTATCGGCGGCGGCTCGAGTGTCCAGCCGGAAGGGGTTTCCATCGCTGCCAACAGTGTGGCAGGCCCGCCCAACGGGGCTCTGAAGGGAGATTTTTTCGGAGGATGCGGATTGATCTTCGCGAGACCCTTGCATCGTGTGGGGGCCTCTCGTATGTTCTCCGAAGACGCGGATTTGAGTCGCAAAGAGCGAGGCCACCGAGGTGTGAGGCCGCGCCACCCAGATACCGACGGCCCCCCGGGGCAGGCGGAGGAGGGTTCCTCAAGCGGCTCGGTCCGCGTCGCTTTCGTTAACAGCCACGGATCTGAGCGCTACGATCTGTGCAGCAACCCCCGGGGACGACAGGCTTCGACGTGGTCGGTTCGTGGGGGTGGTCGCGAGTCGAGGTTCCGGGCGGCCTCGTTAATCACCCGGAAAACCAATACGTGCGGACTCTCACGAGTACGCCCTCGTCGCCTAGCAAACACTAGGACGATGAGGTCTCGGCCCTCGCAGCCTGCGGCGGGGATCACCGGGATCAGATAGCAGGCTCACCCGGCGCGGTCCGCCTGCGCCAAGCCGGGGAATCATCAGCAGGCTGGTCCCCCGCAACCCCGCCGGCGAGGCGAGCGGAGGACGAGACCAGAGCGCCGGCTACGCTCGTAGACGCCACCTTCACGCGATCGCGGACGTGGGTTCGATTCCCACCGTCTCCATGCAGCCCCAAGAGCCAATCTGGTTTGCGCGGCATATTCGATCGTCGGCCGGGGCTCATTTCGCGCGCAGGGAGGCGTATGGCGCCGAGGTGGCGGCGCTGTTGCTTTGCCTCACGGAGCGCCCTAGGATGGCGGACGGGCGAGCGATTGTCTCGTTGCGGCCACGCAGCTCTAGCCAAGGGGGAGGCAGCATGTCGCACACCGGAAAGGCGCACCTCGTCATCATGTTCACGGTGGGGACGGATGACGTCGCCGAAGGCGATCGCATCTTCGCGAGCCATGCCGAGTGGATGAAGGGGCATCCCCGCGAGGGCGATGCGGCCCTGCTGGGCTACACCGTCTCCAAGGGCCCGGAACTGGCGCACCCGATGGACCCAAGTTCTGCGGCGACCGACAGGACGACCTTCGTGATCGATGAAGTTTACGAGTCACCGGCCGGCATCGCCAGGCATTGGCAGGACGCGATGAGCAACTGGCCGGAGATGACCTCGGCCGTGCAGGCGTGGGCCGCCAAGGCCTCGATCGTGACGCTGCACAACGGCACGGTCGTCGAATCGCTCTGGTAGGACGTTCGACTCCCGTGTGGGAAGGCGTCGCCCTTTCCTGCCTCGTTCGAGCAGACCGAGCGCCGATCGCGAACGCGCCCGCGAATGACGCTCGGCACGTTGTGATCTAACCTTCGCTGATCCGAGTGAGAGAGGGGGCGTGATGTTCCGCCATGTGATCGTGGGAGTCGACGGGGGGCCAACCGGCCGAGACGCCATCGCCGTCGCCAGGCTGCTCGTAGCACCCGACGCGCGTGTTGTCCTTGCCCATGTCTACGAACTCACCCCCCAGCGCGGTGCGAGCGGCGCCTACGGCGTCGCCGAGAACGAGGACTCGAGGCGGCTGCTCGAGCAGGAGCGCGAGGCAACCGGCGTCGCGGCCGAGCTGACGAGCCTGACCGCTTCCTCGGTCGGGCGCGGCCTGCACTATCTCGCAGAGACGACCGACGCCGACCTGCTTGCGGTCGGCTCGAGTGCACGCAGCTTCGCCGGCCGCGTGCTGGTTGGCGACATCACGCGCGCATCGCTGAGCGGCGCCCCGTGCGCGGTCGCCGTGGCGCCGCTGGAGTATGCGGAGGAGGATGGCGCGATCGCGCAGATCGGCGTGGGCTACGACGGCTCGCCGGAGAGCGAGGCGGCGCTCGCCTGCGCACGCGATCTCGCCGCCCATCATGGCGCGAGCGTGAGCGCGCTGACGGTCGTCGAGCCGTCGCCCTACGCGGGCCTGCTGCGCGGCAGCGCTCGGCGCGAGGCCTACGAGGCACGCGTGCAGGAGGCGAAGGACGACCTCGCCGCGCTCGAGGGCGTCACCGGCGAGGTCGCACTCGGCCTCGCCGGCGAGGAACTTGCCACGTTCGGCGCCCGCGTGGATCTGCTGATCGTCGGCTCGCGCGGCTACGGGCCGCTTCGCCGGCTGATGCTGGGAAGCACCGCCGCTCACCTGGCGAGCAACGCACGCTGCCCGCTGCTCGTCCTGCCGCGGCTCGCCGAGTGACGCCGCCGGTGGCGGACACACACGCGGCGGCGGCCGGCGCCGCCGCGTTCGGTCCTGCCTGACCGCACTGCGAACGCCACGTGGCGGCCGCCGCCGCGCGCTTGCGCGGTGGTGCGTCGCACCGGCGCCGCGTGGCGCGAGGCTGGACCTCGCCGAGCCCACAACCGCCGCCCCGCCGCGGTCGCGCTGACGAACGCCCAGCCATGTTCCGTATTTCACCGCAGGTCGCACCGCTATCCGAACGGATGTCGCGGCGCCTGCGAACCAGCACGATGCCGAGATCCAGCGGATCTACGGCAATGCCCCGGGGCGGCGCGAGAGCGAGCACGAGGCCACAACGCAAGAACGGAGCCTGCACATGCGGACCTTCCTGAAGCGAATTACATCCCTGACGCCGGTCGCCGCCGGGGCGGCGGCGGCGATGATCGTGCTCGGCATCGTGTCGATCATCGGTGGCAGCTACGACCACAACGTGGTGCGTGACCAGCTCGGTCCGCAGAAGATCTTCTTCGAGAAGCCTGCGGAGTACAAGGATCTCGCACAGTACGCCGGCCAGCAGGTGCTCACGGGCACCCAGGCCAAGGCCTACGCCGAGGACCAGATCGGCCCCGACCTCAACGAGGTCGCCAAGGGTCAGACCTACGCGCAGGTGAGTGAGGAGTGGATCAAGGGAGGCGAGAAGAGTGCGACGCTCGCCGCCGAGCGAACCACGCTCTTCACCGGTGAGACACTGAAGGGCCTGTTGCTGAACGCCTGGGGTTGGGCGCAGATCGGCAGCATCGCGATTCTCGCCGGCATCCTGCTGATCATCGTCGGCGCGATTCTGTTCCTGCTCCCGGTGTTGAACTGGTGGTTCAACCTGCGGGGCCAGGAAGGCGCCGGGACGCAGTAGCGCCGCGCGCGCGCCGGGGCATCGGCTCCGGCGCGCCACGTCGGCGGACGCCGACCGAGGCTGCGACGGCGGCCGTGCGCGGGCCTCAGTAGTTCGCCGCGCCTGCCCTGCGGGCGTCAGCCGATGAAATGCTCCCCGCGTCCGGGACGATCGGTTGCAATGTCGCTCACATCGCAGCCGGCTGGGGACGGGGGCGTGGCACCGGACCTCGACGGCGGTGCGCGCGAGCGATCGCGCCGCCGGTTCGGCGCCCAGGTCGCGAGCGCCGACCTGAAGCGGCGCCTGTTCGCAGAGTTCCTCGGCTCAGCGTTCCTCGGTGCGCTGGTGATCGGCTCGGGCATCGCCGCGGCGAGACTCTCGCCCGGCAACGTCGGACTCGAGCTGTTCGAGTGCGCCGCGGTGGTCGGCTGCGGTCTGTACACGATCATCCTGATGATCGGCCCGGTCTCCGGCGGGCACGTCAATCCGGTTGTCTCACTGGTCGACGCGAGCTTCGGTGGCCTGCGCTGGCGCGACGCGTTCGCGTACATCCCGGCGCAGGTCGGCGGCTGCGTCGCCGGAGCAATCGTCGCGAACGCGATGTTCGCCAGGAGCGCTGTCAGCATCGCCACGACCCACCGCGCCTCGGGCGCGCACCTGCTCGCCGAGGTCGTCGCAACGCTCGGGCTGCTGCTCGTGATCTTCTCGCTCGCCCGGACCAGGCGCGCGGCGTCGGCGCCCGCCGCGGTCGGCGCGTACATCGCCGCCGCCTGCTTCTTCACCAGCTCGAGCGTCTGCGCCAACCCGGCGCTCGCCGTCGGGCGGATCTTCTCGAACAGCTTCGCCGGCTTCGCCCCGTCCTCCGTCGCGGCATTCGTGGCGGCCGAACTCGTCGGCGGGCTGGTGGCGATCGCCGTTGTGCGGATCCTCTACCCCGGCGTCACGCCGCAGGAGGCCGCGCGCGTGCTGATGCCGCACGCCGACGCCCGCGCCGGATCCGGCGGCGGGGCGGCGGTCGCAGCCGCGAAGGCGAGCGTTGACGGCGCACCCACAGCCGTTGTGGGGGTCGCGCGGGCGCGCAGGAGGCCGCTGCGCCTGCGGCGGCGCGTGCGCAGCTGACCGGTAGGCTGCGCGACATGGATCCGCGCCTGCTCGACGAGCTGATCGACTGGCTGACGATCCCCTCCGTCTCCACCGGGGGCGGCGATCCGCAGGCGATCGAACGTGCGGCCGCGTGGGTCCTGGAGCGCGTGCGCGGCGCCGGGGGGGAGGGGGAGCTCGTGCGGATCGGCGACGGCAACCCGCTTGCGGTGGGCGAGCTGCGATGCGCCGGCGCCGGTGCGCCGACGGTGCTGATCTACGGCCACTACGACGTGCAGGGGCCGGGTCCCGACGAGCTGTGGTCCTCGCCGCCGTTCGCACCGGAGGTTCGCGACGGGCGCCTTTACGCGCGCGGGGCCGCCGACGACAAGGGCAACTTCCTGCCGCTGCTGCACGTCGCCTGCGCGATGGCGGCGGCGGGCGAGCTGCCGGTCAACGTGCGGGTGCTCGTCGAGGGTGAGGAGGAGGTCGCGGGCGAGGCGGTCAGCGAGTGGATCCGCGAGGACTCCCGCGGTGCCGACGCCGCGATCGTCTTCGACAGCGGCTCGCCGGACCCGGCCACGCCGGCCATCACCGTCGGGCTGAGGGGGATGGTCATGCTCAACGTCGCGGTCACCACGGCCGAGCGAAACCTTCACTCCGGCATCTACGGCGGCAGCGTGCTGAACGCCCTGCACGTGCTGCACCGCGTGCTCGCGGAGGTGCTGCCCGGTCCGGACGGGCGCGTACGCGAGGAGCTCCGCGCGGGCATCCTCGCGCCCTCGCAGGCGGAGCTCGCGTCCTGGAAGCGGCTGCCGCCGGGCGAGGGGGCGCTCGCGCTCGCCGGCGGGCGGCCGGTGCATCCCGGCGCGGGCGCCGAGTACTACGAGCGCAACGGCGCCGACGCCGCGCTCGACGTCAACCAGATCGCGGGCGGCGAGCGCCGGACGGTGGTCCCGGCCCGCGCCGAGGCGACGGTGTCCCTGCGGCTCGCCCCGGGCCAGGATCCCGAGCGCATGCGCGACACGCTGACCGGCCTCCTGCGGAGTGCGGCGCCCGAGGGCGCCGAGCTCGAGCTTGGCGTCCAACTCGCGACGCCGGCGCTGTTCGATCCCGCACAGCCCGCGCTGCGTCTGGCCGCCGACGCCCTGCGGCGCGCCTGCGGCGCCGAGCCGGCGTTCATCCGCAGCGGCGGCAGCATCCCGGTCGTGGCCGAGATGGCGGCGCGGGGATACCCGGTGATCGTCGGCGGCTTCGGCCTGCCCGGCGACGCCGTGCACGCCCCGAACGAGTCGTACGCGCTGCGCAGCCTGGAGTGGGGCGAGGCTTCGGCGCGCGAGCTCTACCTCGCGCTCGCGGAGCTGCCGGCGCGCGACCGCGGCTGAGCGCGCCGCGCCGCGCCACGACGGTGGAGCGCACGCCGAGGCCTCGACGCGACGCGGGCGCTCGGCTACGCTGCCGGCATGTGTCGAAACATTCGCACCCTCTACAACTTCGAGCCCTCGGCGACCAGCGAAGAGGTTCGCGCGGCGGCGCTGCAGTACGTCCGCAAGGTGAGCGGCTTCGCGAAGCCTTCGCAGGCGAACGCGGCAGCGTTCGAGCGCGCGGTCGATGCGGTGGCGCACGCCTCGCAGCATCTGCTGGACGAGCTGGTCACCTCCGCGCCGGCCAGGGACCGCGAGGTCGAGGCGGCCCGGGCGCGTGCCCGCGCGGCCGAGCGCTTCGCGGCTTAGCCGCGACCGGTCAGGCGGCGGGCGAGCCCGGGGGCGGGGGAGCGCCGAGCGGGACCGTCGTGATCGCGCCGCAGCCGGCGCAGGTCCATGCGACCGAGCGGGGATCGAGCTTCATCACGACCGGGCAACCCCAGGCGTGCGGCGGGCAACTGCCGGCGGCAGGGCTTCGTTCGCTGTGCATCGCTGGGAGCGCCGTGCGGTTGGCGGCTGGATCCTGGAGGTCGTTGGCGTGCATCTCGGGAATATCGCGATCTGTTGCCGGGAATGATCGCTATTTATTGTCGCAAGTGCAACGATCGGAATGCAAGTGTCGCCGGCACGCAGGTCAGCCGAGCTGGTGCGTGAGACACAGGCGCTGGAGCTGGCTCATCGCCTCGTCGGGCTCGATCGGCAGCCGGGTGAGGGCCGCGACGGCCGCCTGGACGTCCGCGAGCGTGGCGTCACGCGCCTCCACGGCGAATCGGGCCACCCAGCGCAACGCCGCCCGCTCGTAGCGGTCGGGATCGCGGTCGCGGATCAGCAGGCAGACGCGCAGCGCGTCGTCCAGGCGGATCGTCGGCAGCTCGCCGGCAGCGGCGCGCACCAGCTCGAGGTTCCCGCGCTGCAGTGCCCGGCGAAACCGCCCGTACGCTGACCCCTGGCTCGTCATACGAACGTATGTTCGCACGGAGGTCAAGCGATCGCGGCCACAGGCCGCGCCATAAAGAAAATCGGCCGCTCAGGCTTCGCGAAGTGCGCGCAGCGACTGCCGCAGCGACCGGCTGGTGGCGAGCACCGCCGAGGGCTCGTAGCCACAGTGAGCCATGCAGTTGTCGCAGCGCTCGTCCTTGCCGCGTCCGTAGAGCTCCCAGTCCGTCTCCTCGACGAGCTCGCGGTAGGTCTGAACGTAGCCGTCGCTCATCAGGTAGCAGGGGCGCTGCCAGCCGAGCAGCGAGTAGCTCGGGATCGCCCAGGCCGTGCAGTCGAAGTCGGCCTTGCCCTCGAGGAAATCGAGGAACAGCGGGCTGTGGTTGAGCCGCCAGCGCCGCCGGCGGCCGTCGGAGAAGGCCTCACGGAACAGCGTCCGCGTCTGCTCGACGCCGAGGAAGTGGTCCTGGTCGGGTGCCTTCTCGTAGGCGTAGGCGGGGGAGATCATCATCGCGTCGACCTTCAGCTCGTCGTTGAGGAAGTCGAGCACGCGGCGGATCGTGTCCGGTGAGTCGTTGCTGAAGATGGTCGTGTTGGTCGTGACGCGAAAGCCGCGGCGCTTGGCCTCGGCGATCGCGGCGACGGCCTTGTCGAAGGTGCCGTCGCGGCAGACCGACTCGTCGTGGCGCTCGCGCAGACCGTCGATGTGGACCGCCCAGGCGAAGTACTGGGACGGCTTGAAGAGGTCCATCTTCCTCTCCATCAGCAGCGCGTTGGTGCACAGGAAGACGTACTTGCGCCGGGCGATCAGCTCGGCGGCGATGAGGTGGATGTCGGGGTGGATCAGCGGCTCGCCGCCGGCGATCGACACCATCGGCGCGCCGCTCTCCTCGATCGCGGCGATCGCGTCAGCCACCGGCATGCGCCGGCGCAGGAGCTCGTCGGGCTGCTGGATCTTGCCGCAGCCGGCGCACGCGAGATTGCACTGGTAGAGCGGCTCGAGCTCCACCAGCAGCGGGAAGCGGCGACGCCGCGCCAGGCGCTGGCGCATGATGTAGGTGCCGATCCGCAGACTCTGACGGGCGGGAACGGGCATCGCTCAACTCCCTCGCTCGGCGCTCTGCGCGGCCGGCTGGGCGCGCACCTGGGGTGGCAGGTTGAAATGGGTCTCCTCGGTCGCGACGGTGTGCTCGCGGATCGTCACGGCGCCGAGGCCCTCGATCGCGCTGACGACCTCCTGGACCAGCGACTCGGGAGCCGAGGCGCCGGCGGTCACGCCGAGCCGGGTGATCCCGACCAGCAGTTCGGGCGCGATGTCCTGGGCGCGCTCGACGAGCCTGGCGCGGGCGCCCGCGCGCTCCGCCACCTCGACCAGGCGCCGCGAGTTCGAAGAGTTGTGCGAGCCGACGACGAGGATCAGCTCGCAGTCGCGCGCGATCGCGCGCACCGCGTCCTGGCGGTTCTGGGTCGCGTAGCAGATGTCCTCGGAGGCGGGGACGACGAGTGCGGGGAAGCGTTCGCGCAGCGCGTCGACGATCAACGCGGTCTCGTCCACGGCGAGCGTCGTCTGGGTGAGTACCGCGACACGCTCGGAGTCTTGCAGGTCGATGGCGCGGGCCTCGTCGATGCTCGCGATCACGCGCGTGTGTCCGGGTGCCTCGCCGACTGTGCCCTCGACCTCCTCGTGGTCCTCGTGGCCCACCAGCACGATCCTGTAGTCCCCGGCGGCGAAGCGCCGCGCCTCGGCGTGGACCTTGGCGACCAGCGGGCAGGTCGCATCGATGACGTCGAGCTGCCGCTCGCGCGCCGCGCGGCGCACCACCGGCGAAACGCCGTGGGCGGAGAAGATCACGGTCGCGCCGGACGGCACCTCGTCCACGTCGTCGACGAAGACCGCGCCCCGGCGCTCCAGCTCCCCCACGACGTGGGCGTTGTGGACGATCTGCTTGCGCACGTAGACCGGTGCGCCGCGTTGTGCGAGCGCCCGCTCGACGATCTCCACCGCGCGCGTCACGCCGGCGCAGGAGGCGCGGGGCGCGGCGAGCACGACCTCGCGCCGGTCCAGTGCCTGCGCCCAGGTCTCGAGCAGCGAGCTCGCCTCGCGCAGCGCGCGGAAGGCGCGTCGCGCGGCGATCGCCGCGCGCGCCGGACGGCGAAACTCGTAGTGCGGCGTGTCCATCACGACGCGCAGTGTCGTGAGCGGCTGCGCGCCGGCGCGCTCGGCCAGCCAGGCCGACTCCATGTCGACGGCGAGCGCGCCCGCCGCCGCCAGCGCGCGCCTTTGCTCGCCGTGCACCAGCCCGCTGCTCGAGACGATCGGGCCGATGTGCACGCGCAGCCCGCCGCGGCGCAGGACTCCCGCGAGGATCGTGGGATCCGGGCAGGCGAGCGTCCTGACGTCCGTGCGCAGCTCGCTGGCGAGCACGATGTCGCCCGGCTGCAACCGCGCGTCGAGCGCTCCGCAGACGCCCGCGATCAGCGCCGAGCGCGCTTGTGGCTGATGCGTCATGTGCGCGGCGGCGCGGGCGCGCCGTGGCCCCATGCCGATCTTCTCGACGCGGCTCCACGGGGCACCGGCGCGGATCGCGCGGGCCTCGATCGCCATCGGTGCGAACACGAGCAGGTCGGCGTCCGTGCGCTCGGCGGCGCCGTGGCCGTCCACGTTGACGCGCCGCTTCATGCGCAACGCGCCAGCGCCATGATCGGGAACACGAGGCGGTAGAGGTGGTAGTTGATGTAGAAGTGCCCGGGGAAGCCGGTGCCGGTGTACTGCGGCTCATCCCAGCCGCCGTCCTCGCGCTGCGAGGCGACGAGGAAGCGGATGCCGCGACGCACGGCGAGCGAGCGCTCGCCGGCGGCATGCAGCGCGAGGAGCGCCCAAGCGGTCTGCGATGCGGTGCTCGTGCCGCGCCCGATCGACGCCGGGTCGACGTACGAGCGCGCGTCCTCGCCCCAGCCGCCATCGGGGTTCTGGTGGTTCTCGAGCCAGCGGACGGCGCGGCGGATGCGCTCGTCGCCGGCCGGCACGCCGGCGGCCACGAGCGCCGGGATCGCCGCACCGGTGCCGTATACGTGGTTGACGCCCCAGCGGCCGAACCAGGATCCCTCCGGCTCCTGTTCGGCGCTCAGCCAGACCAGGCCACGGCGTGCGGCATCGGTGTGGGAGCGGCCGAGCGCGGCGAGCATCTCCAGCACGTGCGCGCTGACGTCGGCGCTCGGCGGATCGATGACTTCGCCGAAGTCGCAGAACGGTAGCTCGCGGAGCATCCGCTTGGTGTTCGCGGCGTCGAACGCGCCCCAGCCGCCGCCCGCGTCCTGCATCCCCTCGATCCACTCGACAGCGTGTGCGATCGCCTGCTTGACGCGCGTGCCGTCGGGGTGGGCGACGCGCACCAGGGCCAGCACGACCTCGGCCGTGTCGTCCACGTCCGGGTAGTAGTCGTTGTCGAACTCGAACGCCCAGCCGCCCGGTTTGAGCGCGGGACGGCGCACCGCCCAGTCGCCGGTGCGCAGGACCTGCTCGTCCATCAGCCAGTCGGCGGCGCGCACGAGCGCCGGGTCGTCCGGCGGCGTGCCGGCGTCGGCGAGGGCGACGATCGCGAGCGCCGTGTCCCAGACCGGTGACTGGCAGGCCTCCAGGCGACGACTGTCGTCCTCCTCCACGGTGAAGCGCTCGAGGCCGTCCAGCCCGGCCCTGATCAGCGGGTGCTCGATCGGGTAGCCGCGCAGGTGCAGCGCGATCAGCGAGTAGACCCAGGGCGGCTGGATGCCGCCCCACGACCCGTCCGCCTCCTGGCGGCGGACGATCCAGCGCTCGGCGGCGGCGAGGCCGGCTTCGCGCAGCGGCCGCAGTGCGCGGCGCCCGTAGAGCGCCAGCGCGCGGTCGGCGAGAGCGAGCGCGCGCGCCGTCCTCGAGTGGCCGCGCGAACGCCGCCATTCGTGGGGTCCGTGCAGCTCGTCGAGCCGGAACGGCAGCGGGCGGGTCGGGCGCACGGCCAGCACGATCGAGAGCGCCACCACCGTCTGGCGCGCCCAGCAGGCGAAGTCGTAGATGCTCACCGGCGCCCACGAGGGCAGCAGCATCAGCTCGGGCGGCAGTTCGGGCACGTTGCTCCACGGCCATGCCCCGAACAGCGCCAGCCAGATGTGGGTGAACACGCGTGCACGCTCCACGCCCCCGGCGCCGCGCGCGAACGCCGCCGCCGAACGCATGTGCGCGCCATCGGGGTCGTCGCCGGCCAGGCGCAGCGCGACGTATGCCTCGATCGTCGTCGAGAGGTCGCCGGGACCACCGTAGAAGTTGGCCCAGGAGCCGTCGTCGCGCTGCTGTGAGCGGATCCAGCGGGCGGAGCGCTCGGTCGCGGCGGCTTCGCGGATGCCGAGGAACTCGCGCAGCAGGATGTCCTCAGCGTCCATCGTCACGTTCGTCTCCAGCTCGCCCTTCCACCAGCCACCGCCGTCCTGCAGCGAGAGCAGATGTTCGCGGGCGCGCCCGAGCGCCGCCAGCGCCTCGGCAGCCGGCGCAACGGAGCCGTCGCGCAGCACAACGCCGCCGCCGACCGTCGCGGCCTCCCTGTCCCCGATCATCAGGCACATATAGCGTTTTGCACGTGAGAACGCAATGGCCGCGGCGGTGCGAGCTTGTGCTTGCAGGTCGTCGCCGCGTCCAACGAGCCCCGCGACGGGGCCCGAGCGCACGCCTCGACCGGCCCGACACGCAGCCCGCGAGACTTGACATGATAAAGCTTAGATTTTATACTCACCTCAGAGCAGAAAACTCCAACCGAGGTGACAGACATGACGCTTGTCAGATGGGAGCCGGTTCGTGAGCTGAACACGCTCCAGCACGAGATCAACCGCTTGTTCGGCGGCTTCTTCGAGCAGCCCGCCGCGCACCCCGCGAACGGCGGCACGCGGCGGCAGTGGATCCCGGCGATGGACCTCGTCGAGACTGGCGGGGAGTACGTCCTGCGGGCCGACCTGCCCGGCCTGCGCAGCGACGACGTGAAGATCGAGCTCGAGGAGAACGTGCTCACGATCTCCGGCGAGCGCAGCACCGAGCACGAGCAGCGCAGCGAGGGCTACTACCGCTTCGAGCGGGCGTCGGGCGCCTTCGCCCGGTCGCTGACGCTGCCGCAGGGCGTCGACGCCGACGCGATCGAGGCGAGCTTCACCGACGGTGTGCTCGAGATCCACATCCCCGCGCCGGCGCAGCCCAAGCCCCGTCGCGTGACGATCGCGACCTCCCCGGGCACCACCCCCACGACCGTGGAGGGCACCGAGACGGCCGAGGTGACCACGCCGAACGCGTCGTCGTCCGAGCCGCTCGCCGCCTGAGGCCGGGCAGCGGCCGGCGCACAGCTGCGGCCGCGTCGCCCCATCCGCCACCGCTCGCGCCCCGCCCACCGGGGCGCGAGCGCGTCCGGGTGTGCTACCGTCGCGCCCCATGCGCTGGCTGGCTGTCGTTCTTGCCGCGGCGGGACTGGGAATTCCGGCGGTCGCGAGCGCCGCGGGCGCCGGTGCGGCGTCGTCCGGCGCGCCGGCGCGCGCCGCGGCGGTCGGGAGACTGAAGCTCACCGCGAGGAACGTCAACGGCTCGGTCGGCGCGATCGTCAGCGACGCGCGCTGGGGCGTGAGGGGCGTCGTTCCAGCCTACGTTCCCCGCCAGCGCGTGAGGCTTCACGTCTTCCGCAACGGCAGGCTGATCATCTCGCGCACCGTGGAGGTGCACCGCGACGGCAGGCACGGCACCTTCAGTGCCACGCTGCGGGTCGGCGGCATCGGGCGGCTCACGGTGCGGGCGATTCACCTCGCCACGGCGGCGCAGCGACGCCTCATCTCGAGAGCCTTCTCGCTGTGGCTGGTCGCGCCCGAGGTGCACCCCGGTGAGGTCAGCTACGCCGTGCGCATCCTCCAGCACCAGCTCACGACGCGGCACTTCGTGGTCGGCGCGCCCGGTGTCTATGACGCGCAGACGCAGCAGGCGGTGCTGGCGTTTCGCAAGCTGGCCGGTCTCGTCCGCAACGACGTGGCGAACGCGACCGTGTTCGCGGCGCTCGCCGCCGGCGAGGGTGTCTTCACCGTCCGCTACCCCTCGCAGGGCCGCCACGTCGAGGCTGACCTGACCCACCAGGTGCTCGCGCTCATCGGCAAGGGCGGCGTCGTCCAGCGGATCTACCAGATCAGCTCCGGCAAGCCGTCGACGCCGACCCAGCTCGGAATGTACAGCGTCTACTGGAAGGAATGGGGGACCAACAACGACGGCATGGTGGACTCGAACTTCTTCAACGGCGGTGACGCGATCCACGGTTACGCCGAGGTCCCGCCGTACGCCGCGAGCCACGGCTGCCTGCGCGTCTGGATCCCGGACGCGGCCTCGATCTACGCCTGGGTGCAGGTCGGCACACCGGTCGATGTCTACTACCGCGGAATGCCTATTTAGGGGGCTCCTTTCGTCGCCGGCTTTGGCGTGCCCGTGGCGCGCCGGCGGCCGGTGGCGCGGGCGCGCTCGTCGTGCGCGACCGCGACCGCGTCCCGGACTCGCTACGCTGCTGGTCCGGCGGATCGCCTACTCGGCCAGGGCGCCTCGAGCGCTCGACCGGGCAACGCACCGGCTTGCGCCGGTGGCCCGTCCCGGTGGTCGGGAGTGTCACGCCAACCCAGGCAAGACACAAAGTCCTGGGACGTAGTAGTTAAGCGGTGATCCATGACCGGGCGGATCCGGGCGAGCCTCGTGCTCGCCCGGCCGCATTTCCGGGGTCCATTCAGCCGGACGCGAGCTCCGCGCAAGCCGGCGCCGGCGTCGCGCCCGCGGCCTGCGGCGCCGGTTGCACGACGCGCACGGCGCCCATCGCCGCGGCGCAGGCACCACCGAGCAGCGCGGCGATGACGAGGAAGCGCCGCTGGTCCTGGAAGTTGGCGAGCAGGTTGACTCCGTGGGCGGAGTCGTTGATCGCGACCAGCACCGCGACGCCGAGCACCGCGCCGATCTGGCGGCACATGTTGAGCACGCCGGAGCCGGTCGCGAAGCGCGCGGGCGCCAGCGACGCCACGGCGGCGCTCGAGAGCGAGGCCAGCGTCAGGCCGACGCCGGCGCCGCTCAGCAGCAGGCCGGGCAGCAGCTCCGAGGCGTAGCGCGGCGTGGCGCCGACCCGCCACAGCCACCACACGCCGCTCAGGGCGAACAGCAGGCAGCCGGTCGCGGCTACGCGACGCTGGCCGAGCCTCGCGGCGAGCCGGCCGGTCGGCACGGCGAAGGTCGCCGCCATCAGCGGCCCGGGTGCGAGCGAGAACCCGGCGACGAGTGCCGACTCGTGCCAGACCCCAGTCAGGAACAGCACGTTGCTGAGCAGCATCGCCGCGAAGGCGGCGCCGAACAGGAGCATCGCCGCGTTGGCGAGCGTGAACGAGCGGACCCGCAGCAGCGCGAGGTCGACGACCGGCGCCGGATGTTGCGCGCAGCGCGCGAAGAAGACCGCTCCGCCGAGCGCCGCGCCGGCCAGACATGCGAGCGTGCGCGCGTCCAGCCAGCCCCACTCCGGCGCCTGCACCAGGCCGAGCGCGAGCGCTCCGATTGCGACCGTGAGCACACCGGATCCCCACATGTCGGGGATCCGCGCGCCGGCGTCGCGGCTCTCGCGCACGATCCGCAGCCGTGAGGATCAGCGTGGCCAGAGCGACGGGCAGGTTGACGAGGAAGACCAGCCGCCAGCTCGCGCTCACCAGCAGGCCGCCGAGCGGCGGCCCGGCGGCCGCCGCGACGCCGCCGACGGCGGCCCAGATGCCGATCGCCGTCGGTCGCCGCTGGGGCTCGAACTCGGGCAGCAGCAGCGCCAGCGAGGTCGGGATCAGGAATGCTGCCCCGATCGCCTGGATCACACGCGCCGCGACGAGCGTCGGCGCCGAGGGGGCGGCGCCGCAGAGGAGCGACCCGAGCGCGAAAACGATCAGTCCGCCGATGAAGGCGCGGCGGCGTCCGAAGCGGTCGGCGAGCGCGCCGGCGGGCACGAGCAGCGCGGCGAACACGATCGCGTAGGCGTTCAGCACCCACGAGAGGCCGCCGACGCCGGCGCCCGGGAAGCCCTCCCGGATCGCCGGCAGCGCGATGTTGACGATGAAAAGGTCGAGGCTCGACATGAACACCGCCAGCGAGACCACGATCAGGACCTTCCATTCGCGTGCCAATTGCCGCTGCGCGTTGCTGTTCGGATGCATGACGGCCGCTCCCTGAAGGTGGTTGCAATTTGCTAGTGGTGGCGGATCGTAGCAGGAGGCGGTTGCATCTTGCAACCACATGCCCTAGGCTGTGTCGATGCCCTACCGCCCGTTCGAGACGCAGAACTGCTCGATCGCCGACGCGCTCGCCGTCGTGGGGGAGCGCTGGACGCTGCTCGTCATGCGCGAGGTCCTGCTCGGTAGCCGCCGTTTCGCCGAGATCAGGCGCAATACCGGCGTCGCGCCGAATATTTTGAGCGACCGCCTGAACACGCTCGTGGAGCAGGGCCTGCTGCGCCGGCGGCTCTACCGCGAGCATCCCGAGTCCCACGAGTACCATCCGACCGCCAAGGGAGCGGATCTCGGTCCGGTCCTGATCGCCCTGATGCAGTGGGGCGACAAGTACGCCGCCGGCCCGGCCGGCCCTCCACGCGTGATCGTGCACGCAGCCTGTCACCACGACGCCGCGCCGCGCCTGCACTGCTCGCACTGCGGCGAGCCGCTGCGGACCGGCGAGATCGAGGTTCGCCCGGGGCCGGGCGCCGATCCCGTTCGCGAGGCGCTCGCGGCGACCGGCTGATCGCTTCACCCCCGCCGGGGCGCTCGAGCAACCACTACCCTCCGTGGTGTGGAGTTCGCAGCCCGCCGGGATGCCCGGTGACCCGCAGGCCATATCGGTTGCTGGCCGCGCTGCTCGCCGCCGGCACGCTGATCAGCGCCTGCGGCGGCGGCGGAGCGAGCTCGACGTCGAGCACGACGGTCGCCTCGAGCGGCTCGCACGCCGGGGCGACCTCCAGCTCCACGACCGCCGGCGGCAGCTCCGCTTCGACGACGAGCAGGACGAGCGCCCCGCCTCCGGCGACTCCACCGCAGCAGAACCTCTCCGCGCTCGTCGCCGTGTGCAGGCGCGAGGTGGCCAGCGCCGGCGTTCTCACCTCGGCGGAGCGCCTGCAGCTCGACAACGTCTGCGCCGTGGCCGCGACCGGCGACCGCGCTCGCCTGCGGGCCGCGGAGCGCCGGGTCTGCCTGACCGTGCTCGAGGACTCGGCGCCGGGCCTCAGCGGCCCGGCCCTCACCGCGGCGAAGCAGAGCTGCAAGAGGCTCTGAGCGCGGTTGGCGCCGGCGGCGCTCGCGAAGCGCGCTTTCAGGCGCCCGGCGTGGCCGGGCTGACCCGCAGCAGAACCGTCGCATCCCCCTGGACCTGCGCGCTGAAGGAGCCGCTCGAGCTCGAGCGCTGGTTGGTCCAGAGGTTCGTCACGGTGTAGGAGTGGGCGACCGGCAGGCCCAGCGCGGTCGCGGTGGTCGAGACCGTGATCGCCGAGGAACCGCGGTTCAGCAGCGCGACGGCGTAGTTGCCGTCGACCAGCGGCTTCTTCCAGACCTCGCCGTTGCCCGATGCTGAGACCAGCGTCCCCTGGATTCCCGCCGGATCCTGGTCGACCGCGATCACGGCCTTGTTCGCGACCGTCGTCAGGCTTGCCTTCGTCATCGTCACCATGTTGTCGGAGATCATCAGCGGCGCGGCGAGCATCGCCCACATGCTGAACTGCGTCTGGAACTGGGTCGCCGTCATGCCCTGGTCCGGTCCGAGGTAGTCGGGGTCGTTCCAGTGTCCCGGTCCGGCCGCCAGCGGCGAGGTCGCGTCCGCATCCATGTTGCGGAGCACGCTGCCAAACGGCACGTTCCCCGGCGCGCCGACGTCGGTGTCCGTGCGCCAGCTGGTGGCGATCGCGGGACCGAACGAGGCGGAGGCGAACGCCGACTGGTTGAAGGCCGGGACCCCCACCGTCTTCTGTCCCGGCTGCAGGTAGTTGCAGATGTTCAGAATCATTGGCCGGCGGCGCGAGTTGTCGACGATCGCCTGATGGATCTGCGTGTACTGCGTGTCCGGGTCGAGCGAGTTCGCGATGCCGCCGCACCAGTCGACCTTGACGGCGTCGACGCCCCAGGCGGCGAAGGTGTCGATGTCCTGCTGATAGTGCCCGTACGAGCCGCCCTTGGTGCCGCATCCGGTCGGGCCGCCGTCGGTGTAGACGCCGAGCTTGAAGCCGTTCGCGTGCAGCGTGGCGGCCAGCCACGCGATCCCGTGCGGCCACTGGGTGGGGCTCGGGGCAACATTGCCCTGCGCGTCGCGCTGGCCCTGCCACCAGCCGGCGTCGAGCCAGATCAGGCGGTAGCCGTCGGCCTCCAGGCCGGTGGACTTGAGCAGGCCGGCCTGCTGCAGGATCGACGCCTCGTTGAAGCCGTTGGCGATCGCGAAGTAGGTGTCCCAGCCCATGTAGGGCGTGGGCGCGACCAGCGGTGGGGCGCTCTGCGCGAGCGCCACAGGGCTCGTCAGCCACGCTGCGCACAGCGCGAGCGCCAGCGCGCTAGCGACGATGATGCGCCGCAACGCGCCTGCCCTTCTGCGTGAACGTGAGCTTCGCCGTCTGCAGCGTCGCCTTCAGCGTGCCGATCACCGTCCCGCTGACGGTGAGCGTGACGGCCAGCGTGTGCTGCTTCCTCAGCAGCATGCGACCGGCGGCGTTGAGCGTCACCGACAGCGTCTTCGAGGCGCCGGCGGCGAGCTTGTCCGTCGCGGACCCGACCGCCACCTTCTGGCTGAGGTGGTGCGCCGTCTTGATTCCGACCAGCGCCAGCTTGATCGTGCAGCCCGCGGGCGCCTCCGACGAGCAGGTTACGGGCGCGCTCACCGAGTTCGCTCCACGCTTGTCGGTGCCGACGAGGGTCTCGTTGATCGTGGCGCCGGTCTGCGACGGCACGCCGTCGAAGCCGCTGATCGCCGAGGCGCTGCCGCCGTCACCCGAGATCGTCACCTGACAGCCGATATGGTGGCCCTGGTCGGTGGGGGCGATCACATAGGTAGCCGAGGTTGCGCCCACGATCACCGTCGTGTCGCTCGTCCACTGGTAGCTGACCGTCTCCGCCGCCGTGGTGCTCACGCCCGGCTTGCAGCTCAGCGTGTCGCCGACGGCCGGGGTGCCGCTGATCGAGGGGCTCGGCTTCAGCGGCGCGGGCGTCGCGAAGGTCGCGTCGGCGCCGTCGGCGCTCGCGACGCCGCTCGACGCCGCGATCCGGAAGTGGTAGGTGGTCGACGCGTTCAGCCCCGCCGGCTGGGCGCTCACCGCCTGCGTGCCCCCGGTCGCGCTCGGCACGACGGTGCAGGGGACGCTCGAGCCGTAGGAGGTGGTCGTGCCGTAGTCGAAGTGGCAATCCGACAGCGTCGCGTCGTTGGGGTTGACCGTGGCGTTCAGCGTCGCCGCGGTCTGCGCGGACGCCGAGCCCGAGCCGGTCGTGACCGCCGGCGCCGGCAGGGTCGCGGAGAGCGTGTAGCCGTGGACGTCCGTGGCGATGCAGAACCCGGCGGACAGGCACGACACGCTGGTCAGGGTCGGCGGCGAGTTGGAGTCGACCGGTGTCATCGTCCAACCGGGCCGCGCGGCGGTGGGGGTGTCGCTCTCCCAGGCGTTTCCGCCGTGGTCCACCAGCACGCACATGCCCGCGTCGGTGCACGAAGCGCCCGAGAGCGGGCCCGGGGACTCGATCGGCGTAGCCGTCCAGGTGACCGGCGCGGTGCTGGGGTCGGCCGTCGTGTAGACGGTGCCGGCGGCGGACACGGCGACGCAGGTGGCCGAGCTGTTGCACGACACGGCGTTCAGCTGGACGGTGCTCAGCGTCGTGGCTTGCCACGACGAGGCGGTCGTCGGATCGGTCGACGCCAGAACCTGTCCGGCGTGGTCGGTTGCCACGCAGAGCGTCGCGAGCGGGCAGGCGACGGCCGTCAGCGCGGTCGTGTTGCCGGCCACATGCGTTTCGGTGGTCCACGATGCCGAGTTCCCCGGGGTCGGCGACCACCGCACGTTGCCGGAGCTGTCGACGGCGACGCATAGTGAGGTCGTGGGACAGGAGATCCCGTTCAGCTGCGTGGTGCCGTCGATCGCCGACTCGAGCGTCCATGGCTGGACCGTGGGGGTCGTGGTGTCGTACGCGTTGCCGTGCATATCCGTCGCGATGCAGAAGGTCGCGGAGGGGCATGAGACGGCGCTGAGATTCGAGGCGGAGGCGTGAATCTCGGCCGGGTGGCCCCAGACTCCGGTCGCCGGGGCGGTCGTCGAGAGCACGTCGCCGGCGTCGTCGACGGCGACGCACAGCGACGCCGACTGGCAGGTCACGGCGGTGATTCCGAGCGCGCCGGGCGAGCTCGAGTCCGATCCGGTGGGGGTCTGCCAGGCGAGCGGCGCCTGCGCCTGTGCGGCGCTCACTCCGATCGCGCACGCCGCCGCCGTTGCCGCGAGCAGTAGGGCCGCGCGCAGTGCTCGTCGTCGGATGCTCATGCTGTCCGTCATGGTGTCTCCTGCGTCGCCTCACCCGAAACCCGTGCCGGGCGCGATCGGAGCGGCGAAAGCGAGCAGCCGCCCGAATCGAGGTTAGAGCACGCGTCGGCTGGGCGAGCCGGGCGGCCCGGCCTGCAAGCTCGCGACCACCCGGTGCGCCTGCCGCGCGGCGGTAGTGTGATGGCCTACCGATGCCCGAGCTGATCGTCAACAACCTGCTGCGACGCATCGGGCGCACGCTGCTGACTGCACTGGGCGTCGGGCTCGGTGTCGCGACGATCGTCGCGCTGCTCTCGGTCAGCGACGGGCTGACACAGACCGCGGCCGGGTTCATCCACCTCGGCGACTCCGATCTCGGCATCTTCCAGGCGGGCGTGTCGGACCCGACCGTCTCGGTCCTGCAGACGACCCTGGTCGCGCGACTCGAGCACAACCCCGACGTCGCGAGCGCGACGCCGCTGGTGCTGCTCGTCGGCAAGGTGCCGTCCAGTCCCTCGGCGTTCGTCTTCGGCGCCGACCCGCAGGGCTTCTTCATGCGCCGGCTCGTGTACTCGAGCGGCGGCAAGCCGGCGGGGGCCGCGATCGCCGTCGGCGACGGCCTGGCGGCGAGCCTGCACCTGAAACCTGGTGCGACGCTGCGCGTCGACGGCCGCAAGTTCGCCGTCTCGGGCGTCTACCACTCTGGCGTCCCCTACGAGGACGAGGGCGCGGTGCTGCCGCTGGCGGCCGCGCAGGCGATCAGCGGGATGGCGGGCGAGGCGACGACGATCCCGGTCGAGCTGGCGCCCGGAGCGAGCACGGCGGCGGCGACGCGTTCGATCGAGCACGAGTTCCAGGGGACGCAGGTCATCGCCGACCCCGGCGAGGCGGCGCGCGCCGGCGCGAATGGCGCGCTGATCCACAGCGCGACGCTCGTGATCATCATCATCGCGCTGATCCTCGGCGCGATCAGCGTCACCAACACGATGGCGATGTCGGTGCTGGAGCGCCAGGGGGAGCTGGCGCTGCTCAGCACGGTCGGCTGGAGCGCCCCGCGCGTGGCCGCGCTGGTGATCGGGGAGGGGATCGGGGTGAGCCTGATCGGTGCGGCCATCGGACTGGTGTTCGGCGTGCTCGGCAGCCTGCTGCTAATCAAGCTGATCGGCGCCGGCGCTTACGTGTCCCCGCAGATCACGGCGTGGGGACTCGGTCGCGGGCTGCTGGTCGGCGTCTCGATTGGCGTTCTCGGCGGTCTTTACCCCGCCTGGCGCGTCACGCGGATGGCGCCGCTCAGAGGTCTGTCTCGGGCTGCGTGAGCAGGCCGTCGGTGACGGTCACCATGCGGTCCGCGCGCGCACCGACCTGGGGGTCGTAGCTGACGACGATCACGGTCATCCCGCGGCGCTCACGGATTTCGGACAGCAGGTCGAGCACCCGCTGCGAGGTGACCGAGTCGACGGCCCCGGTTGGTTCGTCCGCCAGCAGGAGGCGCGGCTCGTTGGCGAGCGCCCGGGCGATCGCGACGCGCTGGCGCTCGCCGCCTGAGAGCTCGGCCGGCTCGTGGTCGGCGCGGTCGGCGAGGCCGACCTCCTCGAGCAGGCCCAGCGCGCGCTCGCGGCGCTCGCGGCGCTTCACGCCGGCGCCGATCAGCGCGACCTCGACGTTGGCCTGGGCGGTGAGGTTGATCAGCAGATGGTGCTGCTGGAAGACGAAGCCGACCAGTTCGCGGCGGTGGCGCGGCGCGCGCGGCTCGCGCCAGAGTTCGCGCCCGTCGATCAGGATCCGCCCGCTGGTCGGCTCCTCGAGCCCGCCGATCAGGTTCAGCAGCGTGCTCTTGCCGGAGCCGGAGCGGCCGGTGACGGCGAGGAACTCACCCGGTCGCACATGCAGGTTCGCGTCGCGCAGCGCGTCCACCGAGCCGTAGCGGCGCCCGGCATGCTCGACGCGGACGTCGGCGCCGGCTGATCGGGTCGCCGTCGCGGGCGACGCGCCGTCGCCGCCGGCCGCCAGGCTCACGTGTGCGACTTGATCGACCAGTCGAGCTTCACCGTGTGGCCCGCCGAGGTGATCACCACGCTCAGCGTCAGCGGCTCGCCCGCCGACTGCGGCGGGAACAGGAGCTTGTCGCTGTAGTGGCCCGTGAAGCTGAAGTGCTTGTTGTTACTCACATACTGCGTGCTGACGACCTGTCCCCCGAACAGGAACTCGTAGAAGGCGGTCGCGTGCGCCGGCTTGCCGCTCAGCGTTGCCGTGACCGTGATCGGCCACTTCACGTTGACCTTCGGCGTGTGGGTGCTCGGCTGCAGCGTCGCGCTCAGCGGCCCGGACCTGGCCTTCACCAGCGGCAGCGAAGCGGCGCCGCCCGCGCTCACGCCGACGCACAGTCCGAGGGCGCCGGCGGCCAGTCCGCTGATGATCAGTGGTGTGGTCCGTGCCATCGCGCGTGACGAATGATACCCCTACCTAAACGACCCCTAAACCGGCGCCGGCCGGTTCGCCTCCGTCGCGGCACGCTGGTCACCTACAGCCCTGCGGCCGCCGCCTCGGCCGCCTCCAGGCGGCGTTCGACGAGATCCAGCCCGCGCTCCCAGAAGCCCGGGTCGCGGAGGTCGACGCCGACGATCGCGCCGAGGTCCTCCGGGCGGCGCGAGCCCCCGCTGCCCAGCAGCTCGAGATAGCGTGGCTCGAAGTCCGCGCCCTCCGCGAGGTAGCGGTCGTAGACCGACAGCGCGAGCAGCTGGCCATAGGCGTAGGCGTACACATAGCCCGGCGTGTTGATGAAATGGGGGATGTAGGACCACCAGCTTCGGTAGCCGTCGGTGATCTCGACGGAATCGCCGAGGAACTCCTCCTGGGTCTGCGTCCACAGCTCGCCGAAGCGCTCGACCGACAGCTCGCCGCGCTCACGCCGCTCGCTGTGCACGAGCCGTTCGAAGATGTTCATCGTGACCTGGCGGAAGACCGTGGCGATCGCGCCCTCGATGTCCTCGGCGAGCAGCGCCAGGCGCGCCGCCGGCGTCGGCGAGGCGTCCAGCAGCCGGCCGAAGGTGAGCGCCTCGCCGAACACAGACGCTGTCTCGGCGAGCGTCAATGGCGTCGACTGATGGAAGATCCCCTGCTTGGAGGCGAGCGCGGCGTGGACGCCGTGCCCCAGCTCGTGCGCGAGGATCAGCACGTCGCGGCGGCGGCCGGTGAAGTTGAGCAGCACGTAGGGATGCACCGACGGCACCGTGTAGGCGCAGAAGGCGCCACCCTGCTTGCCGTGCAGCGCCGGGGCGTCGATCCAGTTCTCTGCGAAGAAGCGCTCAACCAGGTCGCCCAGGGTCGGTGAGAAGGAGGCGTAGGCGTCGAGCACGAGCTCGCGCGCGGCCGGCCAGTCGACCTCCAGCTCGTCGCCGGCCAGCGGCGCCATCCGATCGTAGTCGGCGAGCCGGTCGAGGCCGAGCAACGACGCCTTCAGCCGGTACCAGCGCCGGGCCAGCTCGTAGCGGCCGGTGACCGCGGCGATCAGCGCCGCCACCGACTCGTCGCTCGCCTCGTTTGCGAGGTTGCGCGCTGCCAGCCAGTGCTGGTAGTGGCGCAGGCGGTCGTCGGTCGCCTTGTCCACGAGCAGCGTGTTGAAGACGAAGGCCCGCGTGCGCAGGCCCGGCTCGAGCGCGCTGGTGACCGCCTGCGCGCTATCGCGGCGCACGTCGCGCGACGGCGACACGAGCCGGGCGAGCGCGACATCCAGCGGCACCGTCTCCTCGAGCTCGACCTCGATCGCGGAGGTCAGCTCTCCGAACAGGCGCATCCAGGCGCCCGCGCCGCTGAGCGACTTCTCGGTCAGGATCAGCTCCTCCGGTTCGCTCAGCAGGTGCGGGCGGTAGCGGCGCGCAGTCCGCAGGTGGTGGCGGCAGAACTCCAGGCCGTCGTGGTCGAGTAGCTGATCGACCCGGTCGTCGCTGAGCGCGGCCCACTCGAGCTCGAAGAACATCAGCGTCGTCGCGAGCGTCGTCGAGCGCTCCTGGACGCGTGCCACGAGCGCCCCTCGTGCGGGGGCGGTGGTGTCCGTCGCGAAGTCGAGCGAGGCGTAGGAGTCGGCGCGGCCGAGCAGGTCGTAGATCTCGGCCAGCGCGAGCATCGCTGCGACCAGGCCGTCGCCGTCGATCGTCGCGAGCGCGCCGCGGTAGCGCGCGGCGAACTCGCCGGCCCGCTCCATCGCGGTGTCGAGCAGCGCCTCGACCCCCTCCTCGGCGGCCCCGTCGATCAGGTCGGAGAGATTCCAGCGAACATGTTCGGCTGACTCGTTCGCGCTCATCGCCACGCGAACCCTATCTGTCCGGTCGCGCTGATCTGATCTGCAGGTGTTGTCTCCGACGAGAGGTGGATGCGATGCCCGCTGCACCGACCGCGACGACGAATGAGCAGGCGAGGGCGCAGGCCTTCATCGAGCTCGGATTCGACAGCACCCAGGCGCTGATGCTCGCGGCGACGCGCGTCGAGGGGCAATGCGTCGAGCCCGCACAGGTGCGCCGCCTGCTCGACTGCGGCTGCTCGCACGACCTGGCCGTGCGGATCGTCGTGTAGGCGGTCGTCGTGCGCCTCGCGGCGCACGACACCTCATGTTTGCGCGTCGCGCCAGCTCGCCCGCGGTGAGTCAGTCGCGGCGTGCCTCCCAGGAGAACCCCCGCACGGCGAGCACGACGCCGACGAGCGTCCAGGTCCCGAGCACGCCGAGCGCGGTCAGGTGGCTCGAGAGGCCGCCGTGGTGCGCGACCAGGCCGCCCGAGATGCCGATGATCAGGTGGTCGAGCGGCAGGGCCTGGGAGATCACGCGCAGGAAGCTCGGCACGTGCTTGACGTCGAAGAACACGCCCGAGATCAGGATGACCGGCACGAACACGGCGTTCACGACAGCGGGGGCGGACTCGAAGTTGGGGATCGCGTGCGACAGCGCGACGCCGAGCGAGGCGAAGCAGAGCACGCCGAGCGCCACGAAGACCACCAGCTCACCGGGGTCGGGCGGCCAGCCGAGGCCGAAGAACACGCGTCCCGCGAGCACGACGATGGCGATCTGGATCACGGTGTTGGTGACCGCGTTGAGTGCGAGCCCGCCGAGGTAGGTGCCGCTCGGCAGCGGGGTGCCGCGCATTCGCTTGAGCACCCCCTGTTCGCGCAGGAAGGTCAGGTTGTAGGCCAGCGCGGTGAAGGTCGTCGACATCACGCTCATGCCCGCGATGCCCGGCACGATGATGCGCAGCTCGTGGCGGTTTCCGCTGACGATCGCGCCGAACAGTGCGAGGAAGATCAGCGGCAGCAGGAAGTTGAAGAAGGCCGCACTCGGGTTGCGCCAGAAGAGGTGACGCTCGAAGCGGTACTGCCTCCAGAGCATCGCAAGCGAGTCAGGCATCGGCGGTCAGTTCGAGGTAGATCTCCTCGAGGCTCGGGCGCGTGACGGAAAGCCCTTCGAGCACCTGGCCGTTCGCGAGCGCGGCGCCGGTCAGCTCGTGCAGCAGGCGCGTCACCTCGTCGGTCTGGTGGACGACCAGCTCGCCGTCGACGAGGTGGGCGACGCGGTAGCGCGAGCCGCCGCCGACGCCCAGCTGCTCGGGCGAGCCCTCCGCCAGGATCTGCCCGCCCTTGATGATCGCGACGCGGTCGGCGAGCTCCTGCGCCTCGTCGAGGTAGTGCGTCGTCAACAGCACGGTCTTGCCGAGGTCCTTCAGCGAGCGGATCGTCTGCCAGGCCGTGCGGCGCGCCGCCGGATCGAAGCCCGTGGTCGGCTCGTCGAGGAAGACCAGCTCGGGATCGCCGATCAGCGCGAGCGCCAGGTCGAGCCGCCGGCGCTGCCCGCCGGAGAGCTTGCGGGCGCGCTCGTCGCGTTTCTCGCCCAGCCCGACCAGCTCGATCACCTCCGCGACCTCGCGCGGATGGGGGTAGAAACCGGCGAAGTGCGCGAGCACCTCGGCGACCCGCACCTGGCTGTAGATGCCGCTGCTCTGCAGCACGATGCCGACACGCCGGCGTAGCTCCGCGGGGCGCTCCTGCGGGTCGTAGCCGAGCACGCTGACGCTGCCGGAGGTGCGCGCGCGGTAGCCCTCGAGGATCTCGACGGTGCTCGTCTTGCCGGCGCCGTTGGGTCCGAGCAGGCCGTAGATCTCGCCGCGTGCGACGTTGAAGTCGATGCCGCGAACGGCCTCCAGCTCGCCGTAGGTCTTGCGCAGGTCGCGCACCTCGATCGCGGGGCTGCTCGCCATTGCCGCCATCATCCCAAGACGGCAGCCGCGCTCGGCGCTCCCCCCGGGGCCGCCGTCACGGCGGGCGCCGGCTCCCGCTACCAGTGCACGCCGCGAGCCAGGCTCGCGAGCGCGATCTGCTGCGCCGACGCCGCGTTCTCCGCGTCGTCCTCGCCGGCCTCGCCGCTCGCGGGCGGCGAATCAGGGAACAGCCGGTAGGCGGCGTGCAGCAACTGGTCGACGAGCTTCGGCGCCAGCGCGTAGGCGACCTCGCCGACCGTGCCCAAACGCGTGCCGATCTCCTTCGGCTTGGAGCGGATCGCCTCGCAGATCATCTCCGCGGCCTCTTCCGCGCTGATCGCCGGGAACTCCCTGTAGAGCCGGGTCGGCTCGATCATCGGGGTGCGCACGAGCGGCATGTGGATCGTCGTGAACGTGATGCCGTCGCCGATCACCTCGCTGGAGATGACGCGGGTGAAGGCGTCGAGCGCGGCCTTGGAGGCGACGTAGGCGGAGAAACGCGGCGGATTGACCTGAACGCCGATCGTCGAGACGTTGACGACATGTCCGCCGCCTCGCTCGCGCATGTGCCTGAGCAACAGCATCGTCAGCCGCGCGGCGCCGAAGTAGTTGAGCGCCATCGTGCGCTCGTAGTCGTGGAAGCGATCCTCGGCGGCCGTCGCCGAGCGGCGGATCGATCGGCCGGCGTTGTTGACGAGCACGTCCACCGGGTGCGTCGCGAGCACCTGCGCGACGAGCGATTCGATCGACTCGCGCTCGGAGAGGTCGGCGGCGAACACGTGCGCCTCGCCGCCTGCGGCCTCGATTTCGACACGGGTCTGCTCGAGGCGCTCGACGTTGCGCGCGACGAGGATCGGGATCGCCCCGGCCGCCGCCAGCGCGCGCGCCGCGGCCGCGCCGATCCCCGACGAGGCACCCGTGATCAGCACGTGACGGCCGGCCACCGCGGCAGCGAGCATGCCGGCGCGGTCGAGCTCCGGGTCGAGCCGGCGCTCCCAGAAGTCCCACAGGCGGGTCGCATAGTCCTCGAGCTCGGGCACCGCGACCCCGCTCCCGGCGAGCGCCGCCTGCGCCTCGCGCGTGTCGAAGCGGCAGTCGAAGGTGAGGTTGCCGAGCAGCTCCTCCGGGATGCCGAGGTCGCCGAGCAGCGCCCGGAGCGCCTGGCGCACCGCCGGCAGGCCCATCGCCGCCGACAGGCTCCCCGCCGGCAGCCCCGCGAGGATCCGGTGGTCGATCCGCAGCGCGAGCGTCGGCGCGTGCGCCGCCCGCGCGAAGGCGTTGATCACCTCGCCGCTGCGCTGCGACCGCGGGCTGCACAGGTGAAAGGTGCGCCCGTCGAAGCCCGGCTCGTGCGCGATGTGGTCGATCGCGTCGGCGACGTAGTCGACCGGCACGATGTTGGTGTGGCCGAGCTCCGGACCGACCAGCGGCACCCATTCGGGGATCAGGTGGCGCGTGCGCGCGATCGCCTTGAAGAAGTAGTACGGGCCGTCGATCTTGTCCATCTCGCCGGTCTTCGAGTCGCCGACGACGACCGACGGCCGGTAGATCCGCCAGGGCACCGCGGACTGACTGCGGATCAGCCGCTCCGCCTCGAACTTCGCCGCGTGGTAGGGCGTCTGCAGCGTCTGGCCGAGGTCGAAGTCCGCCTCGCTGAAGGTGCCGCGATGGCGTCCAGCGACCGCGACCGAGGAGACGTGGTGCAGGCAGCCGATCTCGAGCGCGGCGGCGAGCTCGAGCATGTTGCGCGTCCCGAGCACGCTCGCGCGCTCGGTCTCGTCAGCTGCCGCGCGCATGTCGTAGAGCGCGGCGAGGTGAAAGGCTCGCTCGATGGTGCCCCTGGCGGCTGCCACCCAGGCCTCCTCGACGCCGAGCAGCGGCAGCTCGAGGTCGCCCTCGACGATGTGCACCCGCTCGCTGTCGAACAGTGCGCCGGCCCGCGCCAGGGAGGCGGGGCGCACGACCACGTAGACGTCCCCCTCGCGGGCGAGCAGGCGCTCGACGAGGTGACGCCCGATGAAGCCCGTCGCGCCGGTGACCAGCGAGGACATCGGCGAAGCGTATAGCCCCCGCCGCGACCGCCTTTCGGCGGCCCCGGCGGGGCCTGCCGAGTGGTCGCTTTGGCTGACACCCGGACGGCTGCGGCCGACCGCATCACCTGCGTGACCGGCCGGCGGGCAGCGGTCAGCCTCGGAAGAGGCTGCCTAAACGAAGAGCGGGCGCTGGGGCGACGCTACCAGCCGCGCTGCCACTCGGCGCTCTTGGCGCGCGCCTTGGCGGCTTCCTTGTGGGCGTCCTTGCGCTTCTCGAGGCGCCCCTGGATCATGCTTGCGAAGAAGATGAAGGTGGGGATGAAGAGGATCAGGATGAAGCCGGCGGCGGTCGTGACCTTGTCGTTGGTCTGACCGTAGAGCCCCTCGCCGCCGTCGTGGGCCAGGGCGGCGGGCGCGAGCACGAGCAGGGCGATCACGGTGGTCGTGGAGAGGGTGATCAGTCTGCGCACGGGCGCGCACTCTACCGCAGCGGGCCGCGGCATACGATCAATGGACATGGCCGTCGTGATCGCCTCGAGCCTCGCCAAGGACATCGCCGGAGCGCCGCTGCTGCGCGGCGTGTCGTTCAAGCTCGAACGCCGCGAGCGGATGACGATCGCCGGGCGAAACGGCTCCGGCAAGACGACCCTGCTGCGGATGCTCGCCGGCGAGGCGACGCTCGACGGCGGCGAGCTGGCGATCGCCAAGCACGTGCGCATCGCGCTGCACGACCAGCGCCCACCCCGCGACCGTGGCCTGGCGCTGCGCGAGTACCTGCTGTCGGGTTGCAGCGCCGAGCTTGCGATCGAGGCGCGGCTCGCCAAGCTCGAGGCCGCGATGGCGCAGGGGTCGGCGGATGCGGCGACGCTGGAGCGCTACTCCCGCGCGCAGGCCGAGCTGGAAAGCCACGGCGGCTACCGCTGGCGCGACCGTGCGACCGAGGTGGCGCGCGGGCTCGGCTTTCACGACGAGGATCTCGAGCGCGGGCTGGCGAGCTTCTCGGGGGCGAGCTGACGCGCGCGTCGCTCGCGCGGGCGCTCGCGAGCCGCCCCGACCTGCTGCTGCTCGACGAGCCAACCAACCATCTCGACATCGAGTCGCTGGAGTGGCTGGAGCAGGCGCTCGTCTCGCTCGACGCGGCGATCGCCCTGGTCGCGCACGACCGCTGGTTCCTGGAGACGGTTGGGACGGCGGTGCTCGAGCTGGAGGCGGGGCGCTCGCGCTTCTTTCCAGGCACCTGGCACGCCTGGCGCGCCGAGCAGGCGGCGCGGGAGCTGGCGCTGGGGCGTGCGATCGAGCGCCAGCAGGCGGAGGTCGCACGGCTCGAGCGGTTCGTGGCGCGCTGGGGCGCCGGCACGCGGGCCCGCCAGGCGCAGTCGCGTGTGAAGACGCTCGAGAAGATCGAGCGCATCGAGCGGGCACCGACCGACGGGGCGTCACTGTCGTTCCAGTTCGACGCGCCGGCGCGCAGCGGGCGGGTGACCTTCGAGCTGGAGGATGCGCGGATCGAGGTCGGCAGCCCGGCGATCGTGCTGATGGAGCACGTCCAGCTGTGGCTAGAGCGCGGCGAGCATGTGTCGCTCGTCGGGCCCAACGGGTCCGGCAAGACGACGCTGATCGAAGCCCTGACCGGGCGGCGGCCGCTCGCCGCCGGCCGGCTGCGAACCGGGCACAACGTGTCGGTCGGCTTCCTCTCCCAGCACGCCGACGAGCTCGGCAACGACGGCACCGTGCTCGAGGCGACCCAGCGGGCGACGGGCCTCTCCCCGAACAAGGCCCGGGCGCTGCTCGGCCGTTTCCTGTTCGGCGGCGAGCAGGCCGAGAAGCCGCTCGCCGGGCTGTCCGGCGGCGAGCGGCGCCGGCTCTCGCTCGCGATCCTCGTCAACGGCGGCGCGAACGTGCTGATCCTCGACGAGCCGACCAACCACCTCGACCTCGAATCACGCGAGGCGCTGGAGGACGCGCTCAGCGCCTTTGGCGGCTCGCTGATCCTGGTCTCCCACGACCGCGCGCTGCTCGACGCGGTGGGAACCCGCACGGTCGCCGTCGAGGCGGGCACGCTACGCAGCTACGTCGGCGGCTGGCCCGAATACCTGCGCGTGCGCGAAGAGCGCAAGGCGGCGGGTGAGGAGCCGGCGCCCCGCCCGCGCCGCCGCGCCGTCGGTGGCGCGGGCGACGACACCGCAGCGTCCGCCGCGGTCGGCGCCGACGCCGCCGAGGCTCGCGCGGTCGGCCGCGCGCCCGCGGAAAAGCGTGGGCGCAAGCCCGCGGCGCCGGGGGGGCCGAGCAAGAACCGCCTGCGCGCGCAGGAGCAGGCCGAGCTCGCGGTCGAGGCGGCGGAGGCTGCCCTGGTCGCGCTCGAGCGGGAGCTCGCCGATCCGGCGGCGTGGGCGACGAAGTACGAGACGGCGAAGAACGAGGCGCGGCACACCGCCGCCAAGCGCGCCGTCGAGGCCGCCTACGCGCAGCTGGAGGCGACTCTGTGACGCCGCTCTGCCGGGTCCGGCACTGATCTAGACTCAAGCCATGAAGCACGTGCGCAACGTTGCGATCATCGTCGTGATCGCGCTCGCCGTGGTCGCGCTGCCGGGCGGGAGCGACGTGGCCGGCCTGGTCGGGGCGGTCTTCTCGCTGCTCTTCGCCGCGCTGCTCGCGTACTTCGCCGGCCGCTTCTACCGCGACCACCAGGTTGACATCTACGGCCTGGGTGACCTCGATCGCGGCATCCTCTACGCCTCGCTGGGCGCGATCGTCGTCGTTCTGGCGGCCTCCGGCCGGCTGACCTCCACGGCCGTCGGCACGCTCGTCGAGGTCGCCGCGCTCGCGCTCTGCGCCGGCGGCCTCTTCCGCGTCTACCGCAACTGGCAACGCTACTGAGCGCCGCGACGGACCTCGCCACGCAGCGGCGCTCGCTGCCCGACCAGCCGGGCGTGTACCTGTTCCGCGATCGCGCGGGCCGCGTGATCTACGTCGGCAAGGCGATCTCGATTCGGAAGCGCGTCGCCTCGCACTTCGGCGCCGGCGGGAACGCCACGATGACGGCGGACGTCGCCTCGATCGAGAGCGTCGTCGTCGGCAGCGAGTCCGAGGCCCTGCTGACCGAGCAGGCCTTCATCAAGCAGTACCGGCCACGCTTCAACATCCGCCTGCGCGACGACAAGTCGTACCCGTTCATCGCGATCTCGCTCGACGAGGAGTTCCCGCGGGTTTACTTCACGCGCGAGCGCCACCGGCGCGACCGCGCCTACTTCGGCCCGTACTCGAACGCCAAGCGCGTGCGCGAGACGCTCGAGCTGCTCAGCCGAATCTTCCTGATCCGCTCGTGCACCGGGGCCGAGCCCGGCCGGCGGTCCGGCTCGCCCTGCCTGGACTACCACATCAACCGCTGCGGGGCGCCGTGCGTCGGCTACGTCACACGCGCGGAGTACCGGGAGGGGATCGACCGCGCGATCGACTTCCTGGGCGGACGCTACGGCGAGATCGAGCGTGAGCTGGAGGCGAAGATGAAGGCCGCCGCGGCGGCGCAGGAGTTCGAGCAGGCCGCCGTGGAGCGCAACCGCCTGGCAGCCGTGCGGTCGCTGCTCGAGCGCCAGCGCGTTGCGGGCGCCGCGGTTGGGACACTCGACGCGATCGCGGTGGCACTCGCCGGCCAGGACGCGAACGCGCAGGTGCTGCAGGTTCGCGACGGCGTGCTCTCCGACCGCCAGTCGTTCTACCTCGCGAACGAAGGGGAGCGTCCCGCGCAGGAGGTGATCGAGGAGTTCCTGCTGCAGTACTACGAGCACGCGGCGGCGGTGCCGGCGCTCGTCGTGGTGGAGCAGCCGGTGTCGGATGTCGTGGCCGAGACGCTGGGCACGCGGCGCGGCGCCCGCGTCGAGGTGCGCGCCGCCGAACGCGGCGAGAAGCGGCGGATCCTCGAGCTCGCCGCACGCAACGCGGAGCTCGCGGTGGCGGAGGAGCAGCTGAAGGCGGCGCACCGGCGCGAGCGGCGCGCCGAGGCGCTCGACGGGCTGCGGTCCGCGCTCTCGCTGCCGCTCGTGCCGATGCGGATCGAGTGCTTCGACATCTCGAACCTGGCGGGCACCCACACCGTGGCCTCGATGGTCGTGTTCGAGGCCGGTGTGCCCAAGCGCTCCGACTACCGGCGGTTTCGGATTCGCACCGTTGCCGGCTCCGACGACTTCGCCTCGATGGCAGAGGTGCTCGGGCGGCGGATGGCGGCGTGGGAGCGCCAGTCGGACACATCGCCGCACGAGCGCGGCTACGACCGCAGCTTCGCGGCGCTGCCAAACCTGATCGTGATCGACGGCGGCAAGGGCCAGCTCTCGGCAGGCCTCGAGCCGCTCGCCGCCGCGCGCGCGCAGGGCGTCGCCGTGATCTCGCTCGCCAAACGACTGGAGGAGGTTTTCGTCCCCGGTCGCAGCGAGCCGATCGTGCTTTCGCACTCCAGCCCGGAGCTGCAGCTGCTCGCGCGCATTCGCGACGAGGCACATCGCGTCGCGATCACCCACCACCGCTCGCGTCGCGACCGTGCGATGACGTCGTCGCTGCTCGACGAGCTACCCGGAGTCGGTCCGGCGCGCAAGCGCGCGCTGATCGCCCACTTCGGCTCGCCCGATGCCGTCCTGGCGGCGAGCGCGGAGCACCTGCAGGCGGTCCCCGGACTGCCGGCCAAGGTGGGCCGCGAACTGTACGCGCACCTGCACAGGGTCGGGTAGGCGCGCGCGTCCGCTGAGTGCGCGACGATTGTGGCAATGGCGGACTCCCCGGGCGCGCTGAAGGATCTGACGATCATCACGGGCTTCTCGGGGGCCGGCAAGTCGACGGCGATGAACGTCTTCGAGGATGCCGGCTACTTCTGCGTCGACAACCTGCCCCCGGGGATGATCGGCAGCCTGATCGAGCTTTTCGTGCACGAGGGCTCCAAGGTCGAGCGGGCAGCCGTGGTCTCTGACGTGCGAGGTGGCGAGTACTTCGAGGCGCTTCAGGCGGTGCTCGACGACCTCGCGAGGATGGGACTCGCGCACCGGGTGCTGTTCCTCGATGCGGAGGATGAGACGCTGCTGAACCGCTACAAGGAGACGCGCCGGCGTCACCCGCTCGCACCGGGTGGTTCGATCGCCGACGGGATCGCCGCCGAGCGCGCGCAGCTCAACGCGCTGAAGGCCCGCGCGGACGTCGTGATCGACACGACCGGCCTGTCCACGGCGATGCTGCGCGGGAAGATCGTCGAGTCCCTGCTCGGCCTGCAGTCGGCGAATCGCCTCGCGATCACCTTCACCAGCTTCGGCTTCAAGCACGGGCCGCCGCGCGACGCCGACCTGCTGTTCGACGTGCGCTTCCTGCCGAACCCCCACTACGAGCGCGATCTGCGCCCGCTCACCGGGCGCGACCACCGCGTCGTTGACTTCATCGACCGCGCCGGCAAGCTCGCCGAGTTCTACGCCCACCTCGAGCCGCTGCTCGACTACCTGTTCGCCGAGTACGTGGCCGAGGGCAAGTCGCATCTGCTCGTCGCGATCGGCTGCACCGGCGGCCGCCACCGGTCGGTGGCGATCGTCGAGCACCTCGCTGAGCGCTACGCCTCGAGCGAGGGCGTGGTGGTTGCCGCGAGCCACCGCGACGCCGACAAGGCGCCGGCCGACCAGTGATCGACCACGTCGGTTTCGAGGTCTCGAACCTCGCCCGGTCGGCCGCCTTCTACGACGCCGTGTTCCTCGCGCTCGGCGGCCGGCGGCTGCACGAGAGCTCGCACGCGATCGCCTACGGCATGGTCTCGCCGTCGCTGTGGATCGTCGTGCGCGGCCACCAGCCGGCGCCCGGCTACGGACACGTCGCGCTGAGCGCCAGGGGCCGTGCTGCCGTGATCGGCGCCCACAGCGCGGCGCTCGCGAACGGCGGCACCGAGGAGAGCCCGCCGGAGCTGCGCCCGCACTACAGCCCGCTCTACTTCTCCGCGTACGTGCGCGACCCCGACGGCCTGCGCGTCGAGTTCGTCAGCGGCTCGCACTGAGCACGCCACGGCGGCACCGCGGGCCGCCCCGGCGCCGATCTTGTTACCGAACCGCCGCGGGTCCGTTGATAGCCTTGCGCGTCGCCCGGATCCGCTCGCCAAAAGACTGGGCTTTTCTCGTCACTGCGATGGAAGGATGCTGGGATGCCGGTACGGGTGGGGATCAACGGCTTCGGCCGGATTGGTCGCAACGTGTTTCGCGCCGCGATGGCGGCGGGCGCAACGGACATCGAATGGGTCGCCGTCAACGACCTCACGGACGCGCAGACGCTCGCGCATCTGCTGCGCTACGACTCGATCCTCGGGCCCTACAAGGGGACCGTCGCGGTTGACGGCGACGACATCGTCGTCGACGGCATGCCGCTGCGCGTGCTGGCGGAGCGCGACCCCGGCGCGCTGCCCTGGGGCGATCTCGGCGTCGACGTCGTGATCGAGTCGACCGGCTTCTTCACCAAGCGCGAGGCGGCCGCCAAGCACCTCGAGAGCGGGGCCCGCAAGGTCGTGATCTCGGCGCCGGCGAGCGGCGAGGACATCACCGTCGTGCTGGGCGTCAACTTCGACCGCTACTCGCCGGCCGAGCACCACGTGATCTCGAACGCCTCGTGCACGACGAACTGCCTCGCGCCGATGGCGAAGGTGGTGCACGAGAGCGTCGGCATCCGCCACGGCCTGATGACGACGATCCACGCCTACACCGCCGACCAGCGCCTGCAGGACATGCCCCACAGCGACCTGCGCCGGGCTCGCGCGGCGGCGCTGAACCTCGTGCCGACCTCGACCGGCGCCGCGAAGGCGGTCGGGCTCGTCCTGCCCGAGCTCGCCGGCAAGCTGCACGGATTCGCGGTGCGCGCGCCGGTGCCGACGGGCTCGCTGGTCGACCTGACCTTCGAGGCCGAGCGCGAGACGAGCGTCGAGGAGGTCAATGCGGCTTTATCCGGACACGCCGACACGGGCGAGCTGGCCGGGATCCTCGCCTACACGGAGGATCCGATAGTCTCGACCGACGTCATCACCAACCCGTTCTCATCGATCGTCGACGGCGCGTTGACCGCGGTGATCGACGGCACGCTAGTGAAGACCGTCAGCTGGTACGACAACGAGTGGGGCTACTCGAACCGTCTCGTCGAACTCGTACAACGGCTCTCGTGAAACGGCTCGACGACGTCGACGTGGAGGGCCGGCGCGTGCTTGTCCGGGTCGATTTCAACGTGCCGATCAAGAACGGCGAGATCACCGACGACACGCGCATCCGGGCGGCGCTGCCGACGATCGAGAACCTCCGCCGCCGCGGCGCCAGGGTGATCCTCGCGAGCCACCTCGGACGCCCGAAGGGCGGCCCGATCCGGCGTTCTCGCTGGCGCCCGTGGCCAAGCGGGTGGCCGAGCTGACCGGCGCGAAGGTCGAGTTTGCGCAGGACGTCGTCGGACCGAGCGCGCGGGCCGCGGTGGAGCGGCTCGCTCCGGGCGACATCGTGCTGCTCGAGAACCTCCGCTTCGAGCCCGGGGAGACGAAGAACGACGACGCGCTGGCGGCGGCGCTCGGGTCGTTCGCCGACGTCTACGTCAACGACGCGTTCGGCTCCGCGCACCGCGCGCACGCCTCGACCGAGGGCGTCACGCACCACGTGCACGAGGCGGTCGCGGGACTGCTGCTCGAGCGCGAGGTGACGGCGCTGCAGGCGATCCTGGCCGACCCCGCGCGCCCGCTCGTGGCGGTGTTGGGTGGCGCCAAGGTGACCGACAAGATCGCGGTCATCGAGCGCTTCCTCGAACTCGCCGACACGGTCCTGATCGGCGGCGCGATGTGCTTCCCGTTCCTGAGCGTCCAGGGCCACACGATCGGCGCCTCGATGTGCGAGCAGGAGGGCCTCGAGCCGGCCCGCAGCGCGCTGGAGCGCGCGGCCTCCTCGCACGCGAAGCTCGTGCTGCCCGTCGATCTCGGGCTCGGCGAGCGCGTCGAGGCCGACGCCCCGCGACGCGACCTCGACGGCGTCGACGTGCCAGACGGCTGGATGGGGCTGGATATCGGCCCACGCACCGCCGCGATCTACGCCGAGGCGATCGCCGCGGCGGGCACGGTGTTCTGGAACGGGCCGATGGGGGTGTTCGAGCTCGACGCCTTCGCCGCCGGCACGCGCGCGGTGGCCGAAGCCGTCGCGGCGGCGCCCGGCACGACCGTCGCCGGCGGCGGCGATTCGGTCGCGGCGCTCAAGAAGTTCGGGCTCGACGGCGCCGTGACCCACCTCTCGACCGGCGGCGGCGCGACGCTCGAGCTGATCGAGGGCCGCACGCTCCCCGGCGTCGAGGCGCTCGAACGCGCCGCGGGCCGCCAATGAGCAGAACGCCGCTGATCGCCGGCAACTGGAAGATGTACAAGACGGTCGCGGAGGCGGAGCGCTTCATCCAGGCGCTGCTTCCGCGCGTCGCGAGTCTCGAGGGCGTCGAGGTCGCGATCTGCACGCCGTTCACGGCGCTTCACGCGATGGTCGAGAGCACCCGCGGCTCGCGCGTCGCCGTGTACGCGCAGAACATGCACGAGGCGGCGGAGGGGGCCTTCACCGGCGAGGTCTCGGCGCCGATGCTCGTCGAGCTGGATGTGACCGGCGTCGTGATCGGCCACAGCGAGCGCCGCCAGTACTTCTGCGAAAGCGACCGCGCGGTGGCGCTGAAGCTGGCGGCTGCGCTCGAAGCCGGGCTGCGCCCGATCCTCTGCGTCGGTGAGACCGAGGACGAGCGGCTCGCCGGCGACACCGAGCGCAAGCTGCGCCACCAGGTTCAGGAGGGTCTCGAGCTGGTGCCGAAGGAGCGCCTGGCGGAGGTCGCGATCGCCTACGAGCCGATCTGGGCGATCGGGACCGGCCGCGTCGCCACGCCGGAGCAGGCGCAGGAGGCCGCGAGCTTCGTGCGCGCACTGGTCGGGGCGCTTCGCAAGGGCGTGGCCGACGAGGTCAGCGTGCTCTACGGCGGCTCGGTGAACGCCGGCAACGCCGGTGAGCTGCTCGCGCTGCGCGACGTGGACGGCGCGCTGGTGGGCGGCGCGTCGCTCGACGCCGAGTCATTCGCCGCGATCGCGACCGCCGCGCGCGACGGCGCGCGATGACGCTGCCCCCGGGACCACGGACGCTCCCCGCGCCGAGCCTGGCGCTGATCATCCTCGACGGCTGGGGGATCGCGCCGCCCGGGCCCGGAAACGCCGTGCTGCTCGCGAACACGCCGGTCTTCGACGAGCTGTGGGCGCACTACCCGCACACCCAGCTGATCGCCTGTGGGCGTGCCGTCGGCCTGCCCGAGGGCCAGATGGGCAACTCCGAGGTCGGCCATCTCAACCTCGGCGCCGGTGCCGTGATGCGCCAGGACCTGACGCGCCTGGACGACGCGCTCAGCGACGGCACGCTCGGCGCCAACGAGGTGATCCGCGAGGCCCTTGCCGGACCCGGACGGGTGCACCTGATCGGTCTCGTCTCCGACGGCGGCGTGCATTCCTCGGAGGCGCACCTGCTGTCGCTGATCGACCTCGCGGGCGAACTGGCCGCCGGCGAGGTCATCGTGCACTGCTTCACCGACGGGCGCGACACCGCACCGGATGCGGGGCTCGAGGCGGTCGGCCGGGTCGAGCGCCACGGTGGCGCGCGCGTCGGCTCGGTGATCGGCCGCTACTGGGCGATGGACCGCGACAAGCGCTGGGACCGCGTGCAGCGCGCCTACGACCTGCTCGTGCGCGCCAGCGCCCCCTACAACGCCGCCACCGGCGTCGAGGCGGTCGCGGCGGCATACGAGCGCGGCGAGACCGACGAGTTCCTGGAGCCGACGCTGGTCGGCACACCGGCGCCGATCGCCCCGGGCGATCGTGTCTTCTGCTTCAACTTCCGCCCCGACCGGATGCGCGAGATCGTGCGGGCGCTGGCCGACCCGAGCTTCACCGAGGTCGACCGCCACGGCATCGCGACGGTCGGGCACCTGGGCTGCATGACGCAGTACGAGGAGGACTTCCCGTACCCGGTCGCGTTCGCCCCCGAGCACCCGAGCACGACCCTCTCGGCCGTGATCGCCGCCACCGGCGACCGCCAGCTGCACGTCGCCGAAACCGAGAAATACCCGCATGTGACCTACTTCTTCAACGGCGGCGAGGAGGAGCCCGAGCCGGGCGAGCGCCGCGAGCTGGTCCCCTCGCCGCGTGACGTCGCGACCTACGACCTCAAGCCGCAGATGAGCGCGCGCGAAGCGGCTGCCGCCTTCGTCGGCGCCTGGAACGAGGACCATCCGCGCTTCGGGATCATCAACTTCGCCAACTCGGACATGGTCGGGCACACCGGCGTGATCGCCGCCGCGGTGAGCGCCGTGGAGGTCGTCGACGAATGCCTCGGCACGGTCGTCGGCGCCGTCCACGCGAGCGGCGGCGTCTGCATCGTCACCGCCGACCACGGCAACAGCGACGAGATGCTCAACCCCGACGGCAGCCCCCAGACCGCCCACTCGCTGAACCCGGTGCCGCTGATCGTCACGACGCCGGCCGTGCGCCTGGAGCGCGAGGGGGTCCTCGCCGACGTCGCGCCGACCGCGCTCCAGCTGCTCGGGCTCGCCCAGCCGGCGGCGATGACCGGCCGCTCGCTCGCCGAGCCCGACGCCTGACGCCGCCCGCCCGACGCGCGACGCGCGACGCCCGACGCGCGACGCCTGACGCCTGACGTTCGCGCCTGAGGCCCGCGCCTGACGCCCGCGCCTACGTCCCCGGCGGTGGCGGCTTCAGCGCGGCGGCGACCACCGCGACCATCGTTCGCAGGCTCTCGGCCGTCACGTTGCCGGCGAAGCCGACCGCGTTGCGCTGCAGCGGATCGAGCGCGCCAAGGCTGATGCTGTCGGGCTTCTCCTGCTTCGCGGCCTCCAGCAGGGCGTTGTAGACCTTGCCGATCTCCCACGGAATGGGGCCCGTCCTGGGTAGGGCGTCCTGCAGCGCGAGCGCCTCGGAATACGCGGACATGGCCCCGAACATTACCGCCGGTCGGCCGCCAGGCTCAGCCTGCGCGGGGCGCCGCTACGAGAGCCGGTAGATCATCGCGATCAGCTCGTCGCGGCGGTAGCCATGGCGGCGGGCGAGTTCGATCAGCTCCCTCGTCTTCGCCGTCACCGCGCCGCGGTCCACGCTGCCGGTGACACGGATCGCACGGCCGCGCCCCATCTCGAGCAGACCCTCGTCGCGCAGCAGCCGCAGTGCGCGTAGGACGGTGTTGGAGTTGACGCCGAGCACGGTCGCGAGGTCCCTCGCCTGCGGGATCCGGTCGCCCGGGCCGGCCTCGCCGTCGCTGATCGCGCGGCGGATCTCGGCGGCCACCTGCTCGTGCAGGGGAGTGGGGTCGCCTCGGTCGACGGCCTGGAAGGGGAGCTCGCGCGGATCCTCGCCGGCGTCGTTGACAGAATGCATGAGAACAACGATCATAGCTTCAATGTCGGCCACACTCAAACCGCCGCCGCAGCGAGGCCGCCTGGAGCGGGCGCTCGAGGCGCTCTTCCGCGAGGCGCGCCAGCTCGAGCGCAGACGGCGACGGCGTCGTGCGCTGGCGGTGCTGGCCGCGGCTGTGGTCGTGGGAGCGGGGGCGTACCTGATCGCCGGGACCGGCGGTGGCTCCTCGACCAGCTCCTCGGGGCGGCCGCTGCCGGGCGCGCATGTCTCCTCGGTGGCGCTTGCGCTCGCGGGCCACTACGACGCGCTCGGCGTGGTCGGTGGACGGCTGATCGTCGCGGGCGGACCGGCCGGGTCGCTGCTCTTGTCCGGATCCACGACCTCGCTGTCGCACGGCCGGCCGGCCGGCACCTGCGACGCCGCCACGGTGAACCCGGCGACCCTGCGTCCCACCGACATCCGCCACGGCGACTGTGCCGATCCCGCGCTCTACGACGAGCACGTCCTGGCCGTCAGCTACCTGGCGGGACAGGTGTCCGCCACCAACGCCCTGGGGGTGCTCGCGCTGCGAATCGCCCGCAGCGACCCCTCGGCGCCCGGCGGCTACACGCTCGGGCCGGTCGTGATGCGCTACCCGCAGTGCTCGGACTGCGGCGCGGATTGGATCTACGGCGACGGCTCGCTGTGGATCTACGACAGCGTCAGCACGCGCGGGGCCGAGCTGCTGCGTGTCTCACAGGCGACCGGCGCGGTTGCGCAGCGGATCGCGATGCCCTCGATCGACAGGCCGTACCTCGCGGTGAACGCGGACGGGCTGTGGCTCGCCGACTCCAACGAGAGCGGCTTCCCGCTGCACGTCAGCCCGTCTCGGCGCTACCTCTACGAGTCGCTGTACCGCGTGGCGCCCGGGATGCGCGCGCCCGAGCGCGAGCGGACGATCGGGCACGCGGGGGCGCTGTGGCTGCTCGCCTCCGGACACAGCGTGTGGCTCGACATCAGCCGCGTGCCACGGGCGTCGCTGCTGCTCGGCCTGAGCGGCCCGCACGCCCGGCGCCGCTTCGCGGTCTCCTACCCCTCGATCCAGAACGACGAGCTCGAGCCCTTCGAAGGCGGCCGGGTCTTCGCCGTCAGCGCGGCCGACGGCCTCTGGTACATCGCCCCCGAGGACCCCTTGCTGATCAACGGGCCCCAGCAGGTCGTCGAGGTCTCGACGGCGAGCGGCGCCGGGCGCGCCGTGGCAACGCTGCCGGCGGCGGACAACTCCGAGGTCCGGCCGCCGGCCGTCGTGTTCGACGGCTCCTACTACCTCCTCGAGCCGCCGACGTACGCGCCGATCTACCCGTACCCGCCGACCGGCCCGAGCCGGCTCTACCGCGTGACGCCGCGCCGCGCCTAGGTCAACCCCGTGCCCCGCGCCGCCTCGCGCTTGCGCCGCCGCCGCCACCACCACACGGCGAAGAGCGCGAACACGGCGAGCGCGACCGGTATCCCGTAGAGGCCGATCTGGCTGAACACGTGCTCGGCCCCGTGGCCGCCGTAGTAGGCGGCGAGCGCGACGCTCGTGGCCCACGCCGCGCCGCCGAGCGCGTTGAAGAGCAGGAAGATCGGCCAGCTCATGTCGCTCGCGCCGGCGAGCCATGACGTCCAGACGCGCAGGCCGGTGATCCAGCGGCCGAAGAAGACCGCCTTCGCGCCGTGTCGCTCGAAGAACGGGTCGCCGATCTCGAGCACGCGCCGGCGCTCGGATTCGAAGCGCCCGGGGCGCTCGAGCAGCGCCCGCCCGCCGCGGCGGCCGATCACGAAGCCGATGTTGTCGCCGATGATCGCGCCGGCGGCGGCGACGACGATCACGAGGACGATCGACAGGCGCCCGCTCGCGGCGGCCAGGCCGGCGAAGATCACCGCGGTCTCGCCGGGCAGCGGGATCCCCAGCGCCTCGACGGCGACGAACGCCCCGAGCGCCGGGTAGCCGAGGTTCTGGGTGACGCTGAGGAAGCTTGCCAGCACGCTCATCGTTGGCGCCACCGCGCTCTCTTAGGATGCCGCGATGACCGCGCTGCGCATTATCGCCCGCGACCCGACATCGCGCGCGCGGGCCGGCGTGCTGGCGACCGCGCACGGCGAGGTCGCGACGCCCGCGTTCGTGCCGCTCGCCACCGCGGGCAGCGTGCGGACCCTGTCGTGCGCAGAGGTCGCGGCACTCGGCTACGAGCTGGTGCTCGGCAACACCTTTCACCTGATGCTGCGCCCGGGCGGCGAGCTGATCGAGAGCTTCGGCGGCCTGCACCGCTTCATGGGCTGGGAGCGGGCGGTGATCACCGACTCCGGCGGCTTCCAGGTCTTCTCGATGGGTCACGGCACGGTCGCCGACGAGATCAAGGGCCGCCGCGGCGGCGCGGGGGAGGGCGCGATCCTCGCGATCGAGGAGGAGGGCGTCCGCTTCCGCTCCTACATCGACGGCTCGGAGCGCTTCATCAGCCCGGAGATCTCGATGGCGGTGCAGGCCCAGCTGCACTCCGACATCGTGCTCGCCTTCGACGAGTGCACCCCGTTTCACGCCGAGCGCGACTACACCGCCCGCTCGACCGAGCGCACCCACCGCTGGCTCGAGCGCTGCCTGCACTGGCGCGCCGAGCATGACGTCCCGCCGTCGCTCTTCTACGGCATCGTCCAGGGCGGCGTCCACGAGGACCTGCGGGTCGCCTCGGCGGCGGCGGTCGCCGCGAGCGCCGCCGACGGGATCGCGATCGGCGGCTCGCTCGGCCAGGACAAGGCCCAGATGTACGAGGTGATCGGCTGGAGCACCCGCGAGCTGGAGCGCCTCGCGCCGGAGCGCCCGCGCCACCTGCTCGGCATCGGCGAGGTCGACGACCTGATCCGCGGCGTGGAGCTGGGGATCGACAGCTTCGACTGCGCGATGCCGACGCGCCTCGCCCGCCACGGCACGGCGCTGGTCGCCGATCCCGCCAACCGCTGGCGCCTGCAGGTCGACCGGCCGGCTTTCCAAACCGATCCCGCCCCGCTGATCGACGGCTGCCCCTGCCCGGCCTGCGCGGGCGGCCTCTCGCGCGCCTACCTGCACCATCTGGCGCGCAGCGGCGAGCAGAGCGGCGGGCGCCTGCTCACGCTCCACAACCTCACCTTCATCGCCGCGCTGATGTCGCGCCTGCGCGCGGCGATCGCCGACGGGCGCCTGCGCGAGGTCGCGCGGGATCTCCGCGCGGGCCGTTGACGCTGTTCGGGGCGGCGCATGCGCCGCCCCGCGGGAGGGCGCATGCGCCCTCCCGACGGCTGGGTGCATGCACCCAGCCGAAAAGCCCTATGACGTGTTGCTGTTGATCAGGTCGGTGAGCTGCTGCAGGGCGTCCTGGAAGTTCTTGGAGAAGTGGTCGGGGTGCAGCAGCACGACGGTTGCGTTCGATTGCAGCGAGAGGACGATCACGACGACGATGACGGCGACCAGCACGACCGCGATCGCTGCGGCGGCGATGCGCCGGTTGCGGACCGGTGAGCGCTCCGGCTCGGGCTCGGGCTCGCGGCGCGGCTGACCCTGGCGCGGCTGGCGCGGGGTGACGCCGGCGGCGGCCCGGGGGCGCTCCTCGTGCGCGACGCGCGTGCGGTCGTCGGGGGCGATCACGGTCTGGGCGGTGGGGCCGCCCGGGGGGACGATCGCGGTACCGGAGCCGGGCGGGATGCCGCGCGCCCCCTCCTCGAGTGCGCGCGCCATCTCGACCGCGGTCGGGTAGCGAAGCCGCGGATCGATCCGCAGCGCGACGTCCACGGCGGCGGCCAGCTCGGGCGAGACGGCGGCGACCAGCACGTCGAGGCTCGCCGGCGGCTCGCGCTGCTGCTTGATCGCCAGCTCGGTCAGCGACGCGCCCTCGAACGGCAGGCGGCCGGAGAGCAGCTGGTAGGTGACGACGCCGAGCGCGTAGATGTCAGCCGGCGGCCCGGCCTCCTCGCCGCGCCCCTGCTCGGGGGCGAGATAGGCGGCGGTGCCGAGCACCGAGCCGATCTGCGTGATGCTCGACTGTTCGGTCGCCTTGGCGATGCCGAAGTCGGCGAGCTTGACCGCGCGGTCGGTCGCGACCAGCAGGTTGCCGGGCTTCACGTCACGGTGCACCACACCCTTGCGGTGCGCGTAGTCGAGGCCGGCGCACGCGCCGAGCACGATCGGGAGCGTCTCCTCGACCGTCAGCCAGCCGCGGTCGCGCAGGATCTCCGCGCAGGACTGGCCGTCGATGTACTCCATCACGATGTAGTGCTGGTCGCGGTGCTCGTCGAGCCCGGAGTCGAACACCTGCACGATGTTGGGGTGGATCAGCCGCGCTGCCGCGAGCGCCTCGCGCTGGAAGCGCGACACGAAGGCGGGATCGGCGGCGAGGTGCTCGGCCAGAAGCTTCACCGCGACGTAGCGCTCCAGCCGCTCGTCGAACGCGAGATGCACGGTCGACATCCCGCCCGACCCCAGGCGGCTCTCGATCCGGTAGCGACCGGCGACGGTGTTCTCGCGCGCCATCAGTTGCCGATGCTCGCGGCGCCCGTGTTGGCCCCGGTGCCGCCGCTGCCGGCGCCGCCGATGCCGCTGCCGGCGCCCGTGGAGGAGGTCGTGTTGTCGCAGATCGAGGTGCCGCCGCCGGCGCCGGTGGTCGGGTTGCAGGTGGAGCCCGTCGCTCCGGTCGCGCCGGTGGAGGTGGTCGTGCTGGAGCTCGTCGAGCTGCTGGACGTCGAGCTCGTCGAACTGGAGCTGGTCGAGCTCGTGGTGCCGGTCGTACCGGTCTGCCCGGTCGCGCCCGTCGTGCTGGTGGCCCCCGTGTTCGAGGTCGAGGTCGGCCCCGTCGCCGAGGTCGAGTTGACGCACTCGCGGTGCTCGTCGGCGGCGAGCGTGTTGAGGCCGTGCTGCAGCTGGCTCGCGAGCTTCTGGTTGACGGTGGTGAGCAGGGTGTCGAAGTCGACCTGGGCGTGCGCGAGGTCCGCGCCCGCGGTGCTGCAGTCGCCGATCAGGAAGTTGTTGTAGACGTTCGTCAGGTCGCCGTGCAGCGTGCTCGCGGTGTCGACCGGGATCTGGCCGGAGCTCGAGCCGCAGGCGGCAAGCAGCGCCGCGCCGGCGAGTGTCGCCAAGGCGAGCCGGAGCGTTCTCATTGGCCGTACTCCAGGCGCTCGGCCAGCGAGTCCGGCAGGCGGGCGGCGCGGATCGCGCCCGCCGCCCCCGGGATGTCGTATTCGCAGCGCTGGTAGCTGGCGGTCAGCGCGCCCGTGTCGAGCAGCATCCACGCTGCGCGCGGGTCGCCGTCGCGTGGCTGTCCGACGCTGCCAGGGTTCAGCAGCCACTCGCCGGCGTGCAGGTCGAGCATGCTCTCGGCCCGGCGTGTCTCGCCGGTCGCGGGGTGGCCCTCGAGCCGCTCGAACGAGAGCGCGACATGCGAATGGCCGAGCAGGTTGACGCGATGGCGCGCGGCGTCGAAGCAGAGCTCGGCGAGCAGCGCCGAGAGCACGTACTCCCAGACCTCGTCGCGCGGGCTGGCGTGGTAGAGCCCGATCTCCTCGCGCACCGCCGACGGGCGCAGCGTCGCGAGGAAGTCGCGGTTGGCGGGCGCGATCACGTCCTGCGTCCAGCGCACGGCGATCGCGGCGCCGCGTGAGAAGTCGTCGAGCGGGATCTTGCCGGCGACTGCGAGGTCGTGATTGCCCGCCAGGCACAGGTCGGTGTTGTCGCGCGCGAGGTCGACGCAGGCGTCCGGGTCGGCGCCATAGCCGACGAGGTCGCCGAGGCACCACACCTCCGCAACGGAGGCGTCGACGATGTCTTTGAGAACCGCCTCGAAGGCTTGGCGGTTGCCATGTATGTCGGAGATGATTGCGACCTTCATTTGACGGCGTGCAGCAGCCCACGGCGCGGGAAGCACCACGCAGTCTTGCAGCCGGGGCGCTCCGGCGAGGCGCTGGGAGCGATCCTGCGCGCCGCGCCGGCGGACCGAATAGCCTGGCTGGTCGTGGCCGATCAGTCGACCAACTCCCGCTGCGGCCGCGGCTGGCTGGGCGCACTCGCCCTGGCGGTCGCCTCCGGCGAGCTCGCGATGCTCGCCCTGCGTCCGCGTGACGGCGTGATCGCCGCGCGTCCCGTCGATCCGCTCGCCCACTTCGACGCGCGCGAGATCGCCCGTGCGCGCCGCTACGGCCGCGGCCAGCTCGCCCTGGGCGCCGCCGGCGCGCTGGCGGAGACCTCGCTGCTCATCTGGCTCGTCCGCCGCGGTCGCCGCGGACGCCGCGGGCAGGTGTCGCTAGGGGTGGTCGGCGCGCGCGGGGCCGGGCTGTCGCTGGCGCTGATGGTCGCGCCGCTGCCGTTCGGCGCGCTGATGCGCGCCCGCGCGCTGCGCGTCGGCCTCGCCACGCAGTCCTGGCGCGGCTGGGGCGGTGACATCGCCCGCCGAGCCGCGCTCGGCGCCGGCTTCACGGCCGCCGGGGCGGTGATCGTCGCGGCACTGATGCGCCGCCACGGCGAGGACTGGTGGAAGGGCGCGGCCGCCGGCAGCGTCGCCGTGGCGGTGGTCGTGACGATCGCCGCTCCGGTCGTGCTGGACCCCATCTTCAACGACTTCAAGCCGCTGCCCGACGGCGAGCTGCGCCGCGAGGTGCTGGCGCTCGCGCAGCGTGCCGGCGTTACGGTCGGCGAGGTCTTCGAGGTCGACGCGAGCCGGCGCACGAGCGCCGCCAACGCGTACGTGAACGGGCTGGGGGTGAGCCGGCGCGTCGTGCTCTACGACACCCTGCTGTCGAGCTTCACGCCCGCCGAGGCGCGATCGGTGGTCGCCCACGAGCTGGCCCACGTTCGCTACCGCGACGTCCCGCGCGGGCTCGTCTACCTGGCGGCGGTCGCGCCGGCCGCGACGCGCGCGGTGGCGCGCGTCGCGGAGCGCCTGGATCGCTCGACCACGCCCGGCCTGCCCGCGCTCGCGCTGGCCGGCGGGATCGTGTCGGCCCCGCTCGGCGTGCTCACGCGGCAGCTGTCGCGCGCGATCGAGCGCCGCGCCGACTCGTTCGCGCTGGCGCTGACCGGCGACGCCGACGCGTTCGTCTCCTTCGAACGCCGGATCACCGCGCAGAACCTGGCCGACCCCAACCCGCCGCGCTGGCTGTCGGCGCTGCTCGGCACGCACCCCCCGATCGTCGAGCGGATCGGGATCGCGGCCGCCTACCGCGACGGCGAGCGGCCTACTCCTCCCGGTCGCCGGAGGGGCCTTCGAACTCCGGCAGGTTCTTGATCCCCTCGCGCGCCTCCCACCGCGAGTAGTTGTCCACGAGTACGTCGAGCAGCTCCTTCATGAAACGTGGCGACATGCTCACCCGCGAGACGATCGTTCCCGGGATCTCGCCGGTCTCGACCTCGTGGTGGACGCGCGCGAAGCTGATCGTGAACTCGTAGTCCGTGTGGCTGACGTTCGCGAAGTTCGCGTAGACACCGGCCATCATCTCCGGCGAGACCTGGATGTTGACGTGGCGGCCGCCGCCGGCGGGCTCGCTCACGTCAGTGCTCCCGGCCTGTGGCGGCTGGCGAACTCATCGAGGCTAGTATCGCAGCCGTGCAGGTCGTCGTGATCTCGGTCGGGCGGCTGCGGGCGCCCTATCTCGACGATGTCGAGCACTACACGAAGCTGCTGGCTCGCTACACGCGCCTGTCGCAGATCGAGCTGCGCGATCCGGGCGCCGAGCGCATCGCCGCGCGGCTGCCGCGCGGCGCGCTGGTGTCGCTGCTGGCCGCCGACGGCGAGCAGCTCGACAGCATCGCGTTCGCCCGCTTCATCGAGGGACGGCGCGACAGCGGCCGCGACCTCGTCTTCGTGATCGGCGGCGCGCACGGGCTCGATCTGCCGGCCGCCGAGCACCGACTCTCGCTCGGGCCGATGACGCTGCCGCACCAGCTCGCCCGCGTCGTACTGCTCGAGGCGCTGTTTCGCGCCCACCGCATCATCGCGGGGGAGCCCTACCACTACTGACGGTCCATCCCGCCAGGGATCCTGACTCGGGCGACGCCCTGCCGGGATCGGCCCGAAGGCCATAGTCTGCGGTCATGACGCCGCTGCAGGCTCTCCACGACACGATCCGCGCTGCCGCGGCAGCCGTCGCCGGCGAGGAGGTTCCCGACGTCAAGCTCGAGGTGCCGCCCCGGGCTGACATGGGGGACTACTCCACCAACGCCCCGCTGATGCTTGCACCGCGGCTCGGCGCGCCGCCGCGCGAGGTGGCGGAGCGGGTCGCCGCCGAGCTGCGCGGGATGCTGGGCGCGGCGCTCGAGCGCGCCGAGGTCGCCGGCCCCGGCTTCCTCAACCTCCACCTGGGCGATGCCTGGTTCGCCGGCGCGCTCGCCGAGGTGGTCGACGTCGGCGCGCGCTTCGGCGCCGCGACGCTCGAGATGCCGGTCACGATCGACGTGGAGTTCGTCTCCGCGAACCCGACCGGCCCGCTGCACATCGGACACGCGCGTCACGCGGCCTACGGCGACACGCTCTCCCGGATCCTCGCGTTCCGCGGCTACGACGTGACGCGCGAGTACTACATCAACGACCTGGGCAGCCAGGTGCTGAAGCTGGGCGAGTCGGTTCGCGCGCGCGCCGCCGGCGAGCCGGTGCCGCCCGACGGCTACCCCGGCGAATACGTCGCCACGCTAGTCGCGCCGGAGCGCGCGCGCGAGCTGGATCTCGAGACACTCGCCTGGGAGGCCTGCCAGGCCTGCCTCGCCCAGATCCGCGCTTCACTGGAGCGCTTTGGCGTGCGTTTCGACGTCTGGTTCTCCGAGCGCTCGCTGCACGCGGCCGGGGCCGTCGAGCGCGTGCTCGAAACCCTCGCGCTCCGCGGCGAGACGTTCACCGCGGACGGTGCGCTGTGGCTGCGCACGAGCGCCTACGGCGACGACAAGGACCGTGTGCTCGTGCGCTCCAACGGCGAGCACACCTACTTCACCTCGGACATCGCCTACCTCGAGGACAAGCGCGAACGCGGCTACCAGCGCATCGTGTACGTGTGGGGAGCCGACCACCACGGCTACGTCGCGCGGATGAAGGCGGCCTGCTCTGCGCTGGGCGGCGACCCGGACACGCTGGAGATGGTGATCGGGCAGTTCGTGCACCTGATCGGAGTCGAGGGGCGCACGGCGATGTCCAAGCGCGAGGGGGAGTACGTCACGCTCGACGAGCTGGTCGACGAGGTCGGCGTCGACGCGGCCCGCTTCCTGCTGCTGGCGCGCTCGCACGACACGACGGTCGATCTCGACCTCGACCTCGCGGTCCGCGAGAGCGCCGAGAACCCCGTCTACTACGTGCAGTACGCGCACGCGCGGATCGCCTCGATCCTCGACCGGGCCGGCCCAGATCGCGTCGCCCAGGCGCTCGGGCAGCTCGCGCCGGTCGAGCCGCTGCACCCCTCGGAGCGCGCGCTCGTGCGCTGCCTGCTCGCTTTCCCGGTCGAGCTGGCCGACGCCGCGGAGCGCCGCGCGCCGCACCGCGTCGCCGCCTACGCGCTCGAGCTCGCCCAGGCCTTCACCGCCTTCTACCGCGACTGCCACGTGCTCGGCGTGACACCGGCCGCGACCGAGTCGTGGCGGCTCGGGCTTGCGGTCGCGGCGCGCGCCACGATCGCCCGCGCGCTCGAGCTGCTCGGCGTCAGCGCGCCGACGCAGATGTGATCAGTCGTCGAAGCGCGCGAGATCCGCATCGAGTCGCGCGCTTTCGGCCGCGCTGAGCGCCGCGGCCCCGGCGGCGGGGTGGGCGCGGCGGTTGCGCCGCCAGCGCGGCAGGAGCAGCGCGACGATCGCCAGCGCCAGCAGCACGGCCGCGATCGGCACGAGGTAGAACGCGACGTTGAAGCCGCGATCCGGCGGCAGCGCGAGCACGGCGACGCCGTACTGCGCGACCAGCATGGCCTTGATCTCGCTCGCGCTGTCGCCCTCGACGACGAGTCGCTGGATGAAGGCCTTCTCCTGCTGTGCCGCGACCGAGTCTGCTTCCTGCAGCGGGATGCCGCAGGTCACGCACATCACCTGCTGCTCGATCGCGACCAGCGAGGTGCGCTGCGTCACCGCGCCGGCGGGCGCCGCGGCGAGCGCGAGCGCGAGCGTCGCCGTCGCCACGACCGCTGTCGCGCGTCTCACGTGCGCGCCGCCGCGTCGATCCAGTACGTCAGCCACGACTGCTGCGTGATCTCGCCGCGCGAGATGGCGACCACCTGCAGCCGGCGGTTCAGCACGAAGGTCTCCGGCAGCGCGTCGGTGCCGTAGGCAGCCGCGAAGGACCCGTCGATGTCGCGCAGGTTGGGGTAGCTGAGGGAGTGAGCGCCGATGAACTGCTGCGCATCGCTGCTCAGGTCCTTGTAGTCGATCCCGACGACGGTGCCGTCGCCGCTCGCCGCGAGCTGACGCTCCGCGTGCTCGATCAGCGCCGATTCGGCGGTGCAGGTGGAGCACCACGACGCCCAGAAGTTCAGCACCACGACCTTCCCACGCCAGTGCGCGAGCGACGCCTGCGCGCGGCCGACGCGATCGAGTGCCGGCAGCAGGCGTGCGGTTTGGGGCGCGGCGGGGTGGCGCCCGGCGGCCAGCGCCTCGTCGAGCGCCCGGCTCGCGCCCTGCTGCGTCAGCCCGTAGACGAGCACGGCGACGACTGCCGCGGCGGCGACGACGACGATCGCTGGCACGAGCTTGCGTCGCACCCGTCAAACCCTAGACCGATACGATCCCGTGCGATCCGGCGGGATTAGTTCATCGGTAGAACGCGAGCTTCCCAAGCTCGAGAGACGGGTTCGATTCCCGTATCCCGCTTGCGTTGAGGGTCGCGGCGGCGGTGTCGAAGGGCCGCGCGCGGGCGCCTTCTCGGAGTTCGCACCGACGGCGGCACGCGGATTGCGTCTCCGCACCGGCAGCGCGCCGAGCAGCGGCTGAGGCGGGGCACTGGGAGGCGGTCCGGAGCGTCGGCTAGATTCGCGACGATCGTGGCGAGCTGACCGATGCAGCTGGATGAGGGGACCCAGGCAGTCCGGGCGCGTGCCGCAAGTCGACGTCGCGCGTTGCTGGCGCTGGAGTTCCCATCGATGCTCGAGTTCGACGATCCGACGCTTGAGTGGCGGCGGTTGTTTTCCGAGCTCTTCGGGACTTTTCTGTTGGTGTTGGTCGGGGCGGGTGGCGGCGTCGTCGGTGCGGTCAGTCATGGCATGATCAGCCGCGCCGCGGCGGTCACCGCGCCGGGCCTGACGGTGATCGCGATCATCTTGTTCATGGGTGCGGTGTCGGGCGCCCATCTGAACCCGGTGGTCACGATCGCGTTCACGTTGAGGCGCGACTTTCCTTGGCGTCGCGTCCCTGGCTACGTGCTGGTCCAGTTGCTCGGTGCGACGCTTGCGTGCTTGTTCCTGCGGGCCCTGTTCGGCAGGGTCGGCATGCTCGGTGCGACCGAACCGGGCGCACACATACACGACTGGCAGGCGATGCTGATCGAGCTTGTGCTGACCGCGGGCCTCGTCAGCACGATCCTCGGAACGGCCTCGCGGGCCCAGAACGTCGGGCCGCTCTCAGCGCTCGGTGTCGGCGCGTACATCATCCTCGCCGGGTTGTGGTCAAGCCCTGTAGCAGCGCATCGATGAACCCCGCGCGGTCGTTCGCGCCAGACCTCGTGATCGGCGACTTCGGGAATTTCTGGGTCTATCTCGTCGGCCCGCTCGCCGGCGCGCTGATCGCGGTCGGCTTCGCGTGGATCTTGCGTGGTCCCGGAGGAGACCCGGGCGGCCTGGCCGCCGCACGCGGCATGCTCGGCCCTGCGGATCAGGACGCGGCGCAGACCTCCTCCGGTTAGGAGTTGCGCCCCCCGAACTGATGTGCACTGTAAGTGTTCCGGTCAGACTGCAGCCGCGTCAAATGGAAAACGCTCGGCACGATCTCTGGCATGATCGGCCGATGGCCAAATCCAAGGCGAAGCGAACCGAGAGCAGTCCCGTCGGGAAGATCGGGTGGCTCGACGACGTCGCCGAGCACGACTACGCGGCCGCCGAGGCCTATCTTTCGATCAAGTTCGAGGGGCCGGTCGTCGCAAAAATCATCCGGCGGCTCCGCAAAGCGCCGCTCACGACACGGCGCGCGAACGACATCCTCCGTGCTGCTGGACTGACGCCCGCGCCACTGGACGATCCGGGTGTCATGAAAGACCTCATCAAAGTGATCGAGCGCACGCGTCTCAGCCCTGTACTCGTGATCAGCGACGAGACGGGCGCCGACATCGCCGACGGCTTTCACCGCGTATCACTCGTCTACCGCATCGACCCATACGGAGACGTCCCGCTCAAACTCGCCTGACGGACTCCGGGCCCCGCAGCACAGCGCCCGCATCCGAACCCGGGACCCGAGACGCCTCGCTACAGACCCGCCCCGTAACGCGTGCAGGCGTGCGACGGGTGTGACGGGGGCGGGTCCTATAGTTGCGTTGATGGTGGCCGGCCCGTGAATTTTCGTCGGCTGGGGGCGAATGGCCCTGAGGTCTCGGCGCTGAGCCTTGGCTGCATGGGAATGTCCGGCATGTACGGGCCGGCGGACCGCAGCGAGAGCATTGCCACGATCGACAGGGCGCTGGACGCCGGTGTCAACTTGCTGGACACCGGCGACTTCTATGGGATGGGCCACAACGAGCTGCTGATCGCCGAGGCGATCCGTGGGCGCCCGCGCGAGGACTACATGCTGAGCGTCAAGTTCGGGGCGCAGCGCGGTCCCGATGGCGCCTGGCTTGGCTACGACGCGAGCCCGCCGGCGGTCAAGACGGCCCTGGCGCACTCGCTGACACGACTTGGTGTCGAGTACGTCGACATCTATCGCCCGGCGCGCCTTGATCCCGACGTGCCGATCGAGGAGACCGTAGGCGCGATCGCGGAACTTGTCGACGGAGGCTACGTGCGCCACATCGGACTCTCGGAGATGGGTTCCGAGACGATCCGCAGGGCGGCGGCGACCCATCCGATCTGCGATCTACAGATCGAGTATTCGCTGATCTCGCGAGGGATCGAGGCGGCGATCCTGCCGGCCTGCCGCGATCTGGGGATCGCGATCACCGCATACGGCGTCCTAAGCCGCGGTCTTATCAGCGGCCACTTCGCCGCCGAGCGCGAGTTCGCCTCCGGCGACTTCCGCTCTCACGCGCCGCGCTTCAGCGCTGCCAACCGAGCCCACAACCTCGTCTTGGTCGACGCTCTGCGCGAGCTCGCCGAGGCCAAGAAAGCCACCGTCGCTCAGGTCGCGATCGCCTGGGTGCTCGCCCAGGGGCCGGACATCGTCGCACTCGTCGGCTCCCGCACGCCCGAACGGCTGCGGGAGGCGCTGGGTGCGCTGCAACTCGAGCTCAGTCCTGGTGACCTCGCCGAACTCGAGCGCGTGGTCCCGCCCAACGCCGCCGTGGGCGACCGCTACCCGTCGCACCAGATGTCCGTCCTCGACAGCGAGCGCGGATAACACCGGTCGCGCATCAGACCCCCCGCCGCTGTTGGGCGCAAGCGGGAGCGGCCTGCGGGCGCATCAGAGGGCTGCCTCAGCGACTCGCTTCCGCCCTTCGCTGCTCGGCCGGTTTGCCTACGCTGCGGCGCGTCCTAGGTCGAGACGTTGCCGCGCGGCCGCGCGGTCGACGCCGAGAGCGTCCAGCAGCACTGCCGCAGGATCCGGCGGTTGGAGAGTGAGGATCTGAGCCAGCACCTGCTGGGCTGTGATCTGGAGCCTCCGACGGTTGGACTTAGACGCTTCCTCAAGCACTTTCTTGGCCGCGGGGGTCATGCGGAGGCGATCTCGTCTCATGATGTCTCTGATCGTCGGCTTCTTCGGCACGGCGCGCATCGGCAGTGGGGGAGCGTCGGTACCGGACCCCAGGCCCAGGGCGCCCAGGGCTTCGCGATCGAGCGACTCAAGGGCCTCGCGAGTTTGCTGGAGGCTCACGCCCAACACGACTTCGATCGAGGGATCCTCCAACAAGGCGAGCAAGACGTGATCGGTGCCCGTTCGGCGATCACCTCGGCGACGAGCCTCCTCAGTGGCCCGCAAATAGATGGCCCAGGCGTGAAGCACCTCTGGCACAACGGATTCGGTGGTCATGACGACTCCTTGTTGTATTTGGTGTGCACCGATTGGCGGGTGACACCCAAGGCGTCTCCGATCTGCTGCCACGACCAGCCCTTTTCCCGGGCCGCCGCAACGTGGTTCGCTTCGACCCTCTCAGCCAGGCGATGGAGCGCCAACGAGGCGCGGAGCCCCAGCGACGGGTCGTTGGACGCGATCGCGGAGGCGATGTCTTCAGTGTTCATGTGCGTCAGTCTAGACTGACAACAGACCGTTTGTCAACCCAAACTGACGCCGCGTGGTCTCGGCACGATCGACATCCAGTCCCGCGCATCTGCGCCGACGGGCCGCGCTGCTGAAACCGGACACAGCCAGCCACGACGACCGCTTGGCTTCGGCTACACGCGCCGACGCGAATGCTGGTCTGGGCCTCGTAGAGGTTGCGTCTCGCTTTTCGGCCTGGTCGTCGCGCAAAACCGAGGGCAGTGGGTTCTTGTTGCTCACCGAGGAACAGGCCGATCCGAGCGGCATGGCCGGTGAGCGTGGAGGATGATCGTGGCGTGGGGCGTGCGGTGCGAGACCCGTTCAGAGTGAGCCTTCGTGTGCAGGCGGCGGGCGTGCTGAGTTTGCTTTCGGTTCCGGTCGTGCTTGCGCTGCTCGTGTGGGGGCTGGTGAGCGTGAGCGTCGTGCTGGCGATCGTTGTTGGTTTTGCGTTCACGGTTGGCCTGCAGGCGGCCGTGGCTCGTCGTCTGACGCTTGTGCCGAAGCCCGTCGTGCGCGCCCGCGAGCCGGAGTTGTTCGCTGTCGTTGACCGGGTCTGTTCGGCGGCCGATCTGCCGCTGTTGACGGTCGTCATGCACGAGAAGCCGTGGGCCAATAGCTGGGTCACCGGCCTCACGTTGAAGCGAACGCGGCTGCATCTCACACGCGGGCTGCTCGACCTGCTCGACGAACACCAGCTCAGCGCCGTGATCGCGCACGAGCTGGCCCACGTCCGTCAGAAGGACTCGGCGTTGATGTCGCTCGCCGGAACCCCGGTTGCCGGCCTGGCCGACGGCGCCGCGTTCTACTTCCGCGGCTACGTCCAGATGAGCCACATGTGGAAGAACCGCCGCGAAGCGATGGCAGGCCCAAATGCGAGCAAGGAGGAAAGGGACAACTCTGCTGGGATGGTCGGGGAGGGCCTGCTCTACTGGGCCGCGGCATGGATCGTGTTTCTGCCGGTTGGCGTGCTGTTCTTCGTTGTCGGTTCGCTCTGTCGCTCGGTCACTGCCGTCTTCTCTCGCGCGCGTGAGCTCGAAGCCGACGCCGCTGCGGCACTGCTGACAGGCAATCCAGCCGCACTCGCATCGGCGCTGATCGCGGTCAGCGGCGCACCGCGCGACCTGATCCCGATCACCGACCTACGACAGGCCGCGAGTCTCGACGTCTTCCACATCATCGCGATCGCCAACGAGCGACCGCTGCTCCGCACCCACCCATCGCTCAAACGCCGCCTCGCACAACTTGCCGCGATCGAAGTCCGCCTACAACACACCTAACGCGAGAGGGCGAGAGTGTTGCTCGCGCGTGTTCAAACGCGCGTCTCGAAAACAACGCGCGTCGCTAGCGCGTCGGACGAGCTGCGGGCGTCGTGGCCACCCATCGCTGCGCGACCGTTGCTGGGCGATACCAGGAGCGGGCCGCGCTGTCGCCGGCACTCGTTGTCGTCGATCTCGCAACCCTCGGCCCGGACGACCGAAAGGCCGCGTTCGTAGCGATGCCGCAAATGCTGCGGCAAATCGCGGCTGGATCGGGGACGCCGAATATTCCGCGCGGTGTCCTCGTTTCGTGGTCGATACGATGGTGGCTATGTACCGCCTCGGTGTTGCCCCGGCCCTGCTGTTCGGCTTGGGCTGGCGAGTACCTCGGATCTGACGCATCCCAGCGTCAGATAGCCCTCCCCTCCGACGGCTCTCAGCGGCCGTCGACCTGCGTCCATCCGCTGCGGCTATCACCGCGGCTGCCCGAGGAGACCGCCCACCGTGAGCTCATCTGCCCCGCTTGACCCAATGCACGATCCGACTGCGATCGCAGTCGGGCGCGAGAGTTCTCCGAGACTGGGAGGCATGCGGTTCGGCCTGTTCGGCGGCGCCCAGGCGCGACGTGGGGACGGCGATCCGGCGCGAGGCTTCCGGGACTACGTCGACACGTGCGTCGAGGCCGAGGCGCTCGGGTTCGATTCGACCTTCCTGGTTGAGCACCACTTCAGCGACCTCGGGCAGGTGTCGGCCTCGCTCGAGTTGCTTGCATGGGTGGCCGCGCGCACGACAACGATGCGGCTTGGTACGGCGGTCATCGTCCTGCCCTGGCACAATCCGGTGCTGCTCGCTGAGCGGGCGGCGACCCTCGATCTGATGTCCGGCGGCCGGTTGGAGTTCGGTGTCGGCAAGGGCTATCGCCACTCCGAGTTCGCCGGCTTCTGCATGCCGTACGAGGAGGCGCAGGCGCGCTTCGAGGAGGCGCTGCAGGTCATCATCAAGGCCTGGACATCCAACGTGCGCTTCTCGCACGACGGCAGGTTCTGGCAGTACGAAGACATCATCGTTGAGCCTCTTCCTTCGCAAAAGCCGCATCCGCCGGTTTGGATCGCCGCTGGCAGACCGGATTCGATACGCAGCGTCGCGGCGCGCGGGTGCAAACTGCTGCTCGACCAGTTCGCATCAACTGAAACCGTTGGCGAGAGGCTCGCGCTGTTCAGAGCGGAGTGCGAGGCGCACAGCGGCACGTTCGACCCTATGGACGTCGCGGTCGCACGAAATTTCCATGTTGCCCGCGACGCTGTCGATGCGCAGACCGCGCTGGCGCAGCTGGCGCGGGCGCATGCTGGCATGGTCGCTCGATCGCAGCATCCGGACGGGCGCAATCAATCGCACATCACGGCTTATGCCGGCCCACCTGGTGCGACTGAGGCGAGCGCGCTCTACGGTACGCCCGACCGAATCGGTGCAGAACTCGAAGCTTTGCGCGCGGTCGGCGTGGAGCACGTCCTGCTTCACGGCGGAGAGTCCACCAGGCAGAGCATCCGGCGGTTCTCGACCGAGATCATGCCGGCGTTCACTCGCCCTCATTGAACGGTCAGGTGCCCCCGACAACGACCGGGGGAGGCAGCACGCCAGCAGAGACGATCGCTCCCACAGGTAGCGCAGCGGCCGGGCGCGCCGCCGAGCATCGGCCGAAAACCGAGCACTCACGGCTCACGGCTGCTATCTGGCGACGAGGGAGCACTCGCAGCGCGCATGGTTTCACGCGCGAGCGAAACTCACGACTGCGCGAAAAACCGCGCACGGCAGCGCACCGGACCGCCGCGCTCAGCGCAGAATCGTGAAGCGCAGCGTAGCCCCGGCCGGCGCTCCGGCCGCCGACGCGCTGACCTCGTACCTCCCACTGCGAAGCGGCTCGCCGCCCGCGATCCGGCCGCTGAACGCGACCGTGTTGGTGCCGGCGTGACCGTCGACGATCACGGCGCCGACGGCGCTGGCCCCGACGCACGCCGGGCGGCGCCGGGAGCGAGGGGTCGGAGAGCGGCACGCGCCGTGTACGAGGCGACCTGCCCGCACCCGCGAGAAGGTCAGCGTGACCTGCATCGGCTCGTTCAAGGTGAACGAGAACACCGTTCCACGGCCGTGATCGCGCCAGCGCGAGCGCGACTCGGCGAGTGCTCCGAGGGCAATCGGCGCGGCGGTGGCGGCGGTTGGGGTCGAGCTCGCCGCCGCCGGCGAGCTCGGCCCCAACCCTGACGCGCCCCCCCCGCCTGATCCCGACGAGCTTCCGGGGACGACGAGCACGTCGAAGGGCTCCACGTAGTCCTGGCTCGAGGCGTTGACCGCCATCGCGTTCGACGAGAGTTCGGTCTCGGCGCCGGTCGTCGGATTGACGTACAGCACACCACCGCAGCCGCCGCTGCAGGAACCGCCTAGGCCGGCCTCCTGGACCGCGACGAGGCGCCCGCTGCTGTCGATCGCGACCGAGGTCGGCTGGTCGAAGTACTGGCTCGACGCGTTGACCACCATCGAGTTCGACGAGACGAGCGTCTCGCGCCCGGTCGTCGGGTCGACCTCGACGATGCCACCACAGCTCGTCGTCTCGCACCAATCGGCCACGTAGATGTCGCCGTCAGCGGCGACCGTCAGCTGACTTGGGTTGTGGAAGTACTGGCTCGACGCGTTCACCGGAAGCTCGTTGGAGGAGAGCTCGGTCTCCTTCCCCGTGCTCGGGTCGACCTCGATGATTCCGCCGCCCGAGCCGAATGCCATCGGGTCGGCGGCCAGGATGTCGCCGGCAGCATCGACCGCGATCCCCTGGAGGTAGGCGTAGTACTCGCTCGAGGCATTGACGGGCATCGAGTTGGACGAGATGAGCGTCTCCTTGCCCGTCGTGGGGTCGACCTGAATGATCCTGCCGCAGCCGGCGCAGTCACCCCAGTCCGACACGTAGATCGCCCCGTCGGGGGCGACGGCGATCCCTACCGGCTGGTTGAAGTACTGGCTCGACGCGTTGACCGCCATCGCGTTCGAGGACAGCACGGTCTCGGCGCCCGTCGACGGATCGACCTCGATCACCCCGCCGCAGCCCCCGCTGCAGCTCCCGCCCATGTTGCCCGTGTTGGCGACCAGGATGTCGCCGTTGGGAGCGAGCGCGAGCGTGAATGGATAGTTGAAGAGCTGGTTGGAGGCGTTGATCGCCATCTGGTTGGAGGACAGCAGGGTCTCTGCTCCGGTCGACGGGTCGACCTCGAAGAGCGCGCCGCCACCCTGCGCGCGAGCATCGGCGACGATCAGCTCGCCGGGCGTCAGCGCCGCCGCCGCGCGACCCGGCGCGAGGACGGCGAGTAACGCACACGCGATGATCCCGGCTCGCAGCGCTCGCGCCGATACCCCCATGTGAGGGTAATCGGCCGCCGCGAGCCGCACGCCGAGCACGCTCAGCGAATGGCCGACGCCTCCGCGCTCGCCGCAAGCGGCCCACTTCTGATGAGCCCGGCCTTCGTGACCCCGAAGAGCACTTGGCCGCCTCCCGGGTTCAACATCGCGCAGATCCCGGCCAGAGTAGCGCCCGATCGCGCCAATCTGCGGATGCCGGTGAGGGCGCTCCGCGCGCAACGCAGCTGCGGCGCGGGCACAAGCTATGCGGGTCGTTCGATGACGAGGTCGAGTTGGCGGAGTTGGAGTGAGAGCGGCATCGTTCGCACCATTGTGTCCCGCAGAGCGCACGTGAATCGTCCGTCCCACTGCGCGGCGCCGCCCCAGTAGCGCGAGAACAGGGTGGCGATCGCGGCGGTCCGCTGCCGGCGCCTCTGGTAGGCGGCGAGGGCGTGCGGCACGTCGCGCGTCTCGGCCAGGCAGTCGGCGATGCTGGTCGCGTCGACGATCGCCTGGCAGGCACCCTGGCCGAGGTCGGGCGTCATCGGGTGAATCGCGTCGCCGACCAGTGCGACTGAGCCACGGCTCCAGGAGCGGCTCGGCCAAGCGTCGTAGATGTCGTTGCGAATCAGGGCCGTCTCCGGCGTCGCGTCGATCACCGCGGCGATCGGCTCATGCCAGTCCCCAAACGCCGCGAGCAGTCGGTCGCGAGTGTGCTCGCCGTCTGTCTCGCCCTCGCCGGCGTTGAGTCCGGCGTACCACAGGATCCGCCCACCACTGGTCGGCTGCAAACCGAAGTGACCACCACGCCCCCAGGTGTCCATGCCCTCGCTCACGAGCGGCACTGATCCTGGCCGCGTGGCTCCCCGCCAGTTGGTGTACCCGCGGTAGCGCAGTCGAGCAGGACCCGACAATCGCGAGCGGACGACCGAATGGACACCGTCAGCGCCGATGAGCACGTCGGCCTGCACATCGCCCGCGCCGTCGAAATGCACTCGCACGCCGCCACCGTGCGGCTCAAACCCGGTGCACCGGGCGCCGAGGTGAATCGCTGCGTGATCGAGTGAGCCCACCAGTAGCGCATGGAGCTCGGCACGATGCACGCACGCAAACGCGGCACCCCAGCGGGCCTGCACCTCCCCCGCTGACTGGCGCATATGCCACCGCCCGTCGGGACGTCTCAAGCCAAGCCCGATCGGGCCGCCAGCAAGCGACAGCACACCCTCAGCCAGGCCGAGGGTGCCGAACGCGCGCATGGCATTCGGCCATAACCCCATCCCTGCACCCACCTCGCCAAGCTCGGGAGCCTGCTCGTAAACGTCGGCACTGATCCCGGCCCGCGCAAGCGCGACAGCAGTCGTCAGTCCGCCAATCCCCCCGCCAACGATCGCAACCCTCAGGTCAACCACGGCGGAATCGTACGATCATGACGTCTCCCGGAGCGTGCCGCCCGCCGGATCGCCGAGCCGTGTAGCCGCCCACCGTCCTCGCCATTCTGTGAGAGCAGACGTCCAGCGCGGCAATAGACACGCTGCTCCCTCGGCATTCCTTGCCGCAACCGCGTCGCAAACAACGCGTGTGGCCGAGGCAACGCGGAACGACCGCTCCAGGCCGGGCGCCCTCCCCGCCGTAGACTTTCTCGACAGTTCACCGACGACGGTCCGGGATCGGGGTAGCGATGCGACATCGGGATCTAATGCGGGGCAGATCGAGAGTGGTCGGAATCGTGGCGTTTACGCTGCTTGGCGCCACTGTGCTCGGGGCTGGTGCCTACGCGAAGTCGCCGAGCCCAACGGCGCTGAAGCGTTGCGGCTACGCCAAGTTCACTTATGGCCGCAGTGGCGTGTACCCGTGGCACATGTCCTGCTCTGCGGCGCAAGCGGTGGTCGTGGGAAGCGCCAATCCCCACGCGCGGGTGATCGATTTCGGGCCGGGGTGGGATGGCGGCGCGATAAGCATCAGTGGCCACTACTGGGTCTGCACGGGCCAAATGGGTGACTACAACTGTGGCTACCCGTACCGGCCAACGAAGGTCAACGGCGAGCAGGGGTACAAAGGCCCGTTCACTGCGGACGTGGCGTACGAAACCTGCGCGGTGGTGGACCCACAAAGCTCGAAATGTCCCAATACCGTCGAGTTCACGCAACCGTAGCTAGCTCCCCGCGAAAGCCCGCACCGACACGCGCTGCTGCTTTTCGCGAAGGAGCCGTCTGAACACACGATGGTCGCGTTGTCCGAGTGCTTAGTCTCGCGCTAACGGCAAGTCGGGGAACGCCGAGGCCGGGGGTGGTCTCGCCGGCCTGTAGGGACGGCGCGCGAGTGGCGCAGTTTGCTGCGTCCAGCTGTGCCGCGACACGCCAATCTGGCGTCTGGGACCTCCGGAGGCGACAATCGTGGCGTGCGAGGTGACGTAATCCCGCTGCCCCTTCCGGAGCCGGCGCTGTCGGACGGCGGCCTGGTGCTCCGCGCATGGGAAGAGCAAGACGTACTCGTCGTGTTGGCGGCGGGCCTCGACGAGGTCGTCTCGCGTTACCGGTACTCGCTGCCGCGAACCGCGGATGCGGCACGGAGCTGGATCACGGCGACGCAAACGCAGCGCCTGGCTGGCGAGCGATTGGAGCTTGCGATAACCGAGCGCGGCACGCCGGTCGGCTCGGTTGCTCTGGCTGAGATCGCCCATCGCAACGCCATGGTCCGGTACTGGCTGTTGCCGGAGGCCCGAGGGCGCGGTCTGGCCACCAGAGCGGTTCGACTGCTGGCCGGCTGGACGTTCTCGACGCTGGGCCTCGAGCGCTTGGCGGCGTACACCGAGCTCGAGAATCGCGCCTCAGCAGCGGTGCTGGAGCGCAACGGCTTCGTCGAAGAAGGTCGGCTGCGTCGACACAGCGCCAGCCGCGATGGCGAGCGCGTCGACGTGTTGCTCTTCGGGCTCCTGCCGGAGGACCTAGGCGCTTGAGCTTCGTGACGGCCTACTTGGCGCGAGGCGCGTGGCGCTGCCCAAGCGCGAACGTCCCCGGCGTTTCGGGTCGGTTCCTTCACCGACTCGTCCGGACGCTCAACTGACCTGGGTGATCAGCTGCTGAACCGTCGCGAGGCTGGGCACGGCGCTCAGGTTGGGATCCTCGTCCTTGTCGTAGAAGACGGATCCGCCTGCGCCGCTGACGATGATCGCCGGCGTTCCGGTGACGCCGGCTGCGTGTGCCGCTACGGTGTCTGCGGTCACCTCGTTGCTCAGCGTCTGACTGTTCATCCCCGCCTGCCAGTCGATCAGGTTGAGGCCCGGAACCTGCTTCGCGAGATCCTGGAGGTAGCCGGAGGTGATGTACGGCACGTCCTCCTCGTTCGCCGGCTGCTCCTCGAACGCCAGCAGGATGTAGTACCAGGCGCGGTGCTGCATGCCGGCCGACCGGATCGCGACCTGCGTGTCGGGGTACTCTCCGGCGTTGGCAAAGCCGCTGGCGGTCTCGAAGCCGCGGAACACGAGTTTCGCATGACCGGTGCGGACGTCGGCCGCGATCACCTGGCTCTCCGAGCTCAGGGCGAAGTCGCGGCACACCGGGCACACGACGTCCGCGTATTCGGTGATCGTGACCGGTGCCTTCGGGTTGCCCAGCGTGTTGCCGGACTCCGGGATGCCGTCGATCAGCCGCTCGACCGTCTTGATCGAGGATCGTTTGACGGCCGGTGTCGGGCCGCTGCCACCCGAGCTCGCCACGATCACCACGACCAGCGCCACCACCACCGTGGCGGCGAGGCTGCCGAGCCAGATCAGTCGTCGCCGCCGTGTCTGGGCGGCACTGAGTTTCTGTTGCCTGGCTTCACGTGCGGCGCGCGCCGCAGCCTTCTGTTCGGCCCGGTTGGCCATTGCCCGTTATTCCCTTTCCATCCGAGTGTATCGGCGGACCTACGCGCAAACTGAGCGCGCCGCAGAGGATTGCGGGGTTCTACGCCCCCTTCCGAAACGGCTCCCCGCGGTGCGGTCCCTGAGCCGTGTGGCGGCGGCACTATGATCGTCGCGCATGTCCCTTCGATCGAGGTCACGGAGGCGGCGCGCGGCGGTTGGCGTGCTGCTCGGGGTGATCGTGCTCGTCTCTGGTACGGGCGCAGCGCTCGCCTCCCACCGTGCCGTCACGCAGACCGACGCGCTTGCCGTTGCCACAGCGATCAATGTCCGGCAGCTCGACGTGCCGAAGCTCAAGCAGCAGAGCAATCCGATCACCGCGACGGAGCTCCGCCAGGAGGCGCGGCTGACCGCGTGCGTTGGTGGGGTGCCGGCAAGCGACGCGCTTGCCAACACCCAGTCGCCGGATTTCGTCAGCTCGTCGGGGACCTCCGTCACGCTGAGCTCGGGCACGGAGATCCTCGCTTCGACGGCCCTGGTCGCCAAGGACTTCGCGGCGGTCACCGGCCCGCGCGGCCTGCCGTGCCTGTTGGCCGAGCTGCGCAGCGAACTGGTCGGCAAGCCGCCGAAGGACGAGACGGTGAAGAGCTACGCCTCGCATCTGGGGCCGGTCGTGTCCGGGGCCGACGACGCCTTCGCTGACCGCTTCACGGTGATGATCACGATGACCCGTAAGACGACCACGCTGATCCTGCCCCTCTACGTCGACCTGATCGGGTTCACCTACGGCCAGGCCGAGGTCAGTCTGAGTATCGAGACGGTCGGCTCCAAGCCGTCCACGGCGCTCGAGCACCGGCTAGCAGCCGTGCTGGTGGAGCGCGCCCGCACCGCGATCGGCTGATCGCCGCGACGTGGGCGGCGCCGGCCGGCCGGCGCCTCGCGTCGCCGTGTGCTGCGCCGGAACAGCGGCGGAGTACGCTTGTCGTGAAGCGCGTTCGCCATGAGTCTCCTCGTGTTCCTGATCCTGCTCGCGGTCGCCGGCCTGGTGGTCGGTGCGCTCGCGCGGCTGCTGGTTCCCGGGCCCGATCCGATGGGCGTCGGCACGACGATCCTGGTTGGTCTGGTCGGCTCGTTCGGCGCCGGCCTGTTCTCGTGGTACGTGCTGCACCGCCACGGCGCGGGGCTGATCCTCTCGGTGCTCTTCTCGATGCTGATCGTGTACGCACTGCGGCGCGTCGGCAGCCGCTCAGGCCGCTGACGTACCGGCCGGCGTGGGCCTCGGCGGGCCAACCACCCACTGAGGCGGCAGCGTTCGCTAACGTCCGGATGACGGTTCACGCCCCTTCCACGACGAGACGGAGAGGACATGCCGGACACGCTCGCCGGCCGGCCGGAGCAGATCATCGCCGGCAAGAACCACGCCCATCTGGCGATCCCCCGCCGTGACGGCACGGTCCAGACCGTGATCGTCTGGGCGCATCCAGAGGACGGCAAGATCACGGTCAACAGCGCCGAGGGTCGTGGCTGGCTGGCAAATCTTCGCCGCGCGGGTACCGCCACGGTGACGGTGATGGCCGACGGTGATCCCCACGAGTGGGTGTCGGTGACGGGACGGCTCGTGGGGGACACCCACGACGGCGCGCTCGAGCACATCAATGCGCTGGCGAAGAAGTACATCGACGCGGACGAGTACCCGTACCTGGCGCCCGGCGAGCAGCGGATCAAGTTCGCGCTGGAGCCGGAGCGGGTCCATTACAACGCGCCCAGCTAGCGGCGCCGCGGGGCGTCCCGTGTGGCGGCTGATCGCCTGCCGCCGCGCGGCGGACGTGACTGTGGCCCCGTGCGAGGCGGCTTGCGATACTTTCGCGCAGCGATGACTCCTCCCCGCAAGCGACAGGTTCGGCTGGTTGTTTCCCTGACGCTGGCGGTGCTGCTGGCGAGCGGCCTGATCTACACGAGCTTCTCCGCTGCCGATCCGGCGCTCACGCCGAGCCAGCTGCTCGCGCCAGGGCACGGCGGGGACCGACATCCAGCTGACCGGGACGGTCGTCAAGCACTCGGTGCACGACCTCGCGAGCGGCGCGGTCGATTTCGCGCTTGCTGACCGCACCGGTGGGGGACCGACGGTCGAGGTTGATTACAGCGGCAGCGTGCCGCCGACCTTCGAGGTCGGGCGCGAGCTGATCGTCACCGGGGAGTTGCGTGGGCACACCTTCGTCGCCCAGCCCAGCTCGATGGTCACGAAGTGCCCCTCGAAGTACAGCGCGGCGCCGAGCTCGACGTGAGCGGGAAGGCCGGCTGATGGCGTTCGCCGGGCGCGTCGCGCTCGTGCTCGCGCTGGCGGTCTCTCTTTACGGCATCACGGCCGCGCTGTACGGGGCACGCCACGGGCGGCGTGACTGGGTCGACTCGGGCCGGCGCTCGATCTACTGCCTGGTCGCGATCCTGACCGTCGCGATGGCGATCCTCGAGATCGCCTTCATTCGCAACGACTTCTCGTACAACACGGTCGCGAACACGTCGAGCACGACGACGCCGCTGCTCTACCGCGCCGCAGCGATGTGGTCCTCGCAGGAAGGATCGCTGTTGCTGTGGGTCTGGCTGCTCTCGGTCTGGGCGAGCGTGGCGACCTTCATCACGCGCAACCGCCTGCGCGACATCGTGCCGTACGCGAGCAGTGTGCTGCTCGGTTTCGGCGCGTTCTTCACGACGCTGCTGGTGTTCTTCGACTCGCCCTTCAACCAGACGCACCCGGCGCCCACCAACGGCGCGGGTCTCGATCCGCTGCTGCGCAACCCGAGCATGCTCATCCACCCGCCGATGCTGTATTCGGGCTACACCTTCTTCACGATCCCGTTCGCGTTCGCGGTCGGCGCGCTGGTGGTCCGGCGCGTCGACGCCGACTGGATCCGCGTCACCCGGCGCTTCGCGCTCGCGTCGTGGCTGTTCCTGGGGATCGGCATCGTGCTCGGCGCGCGCTGGTCCTACTACGAGCTCGGGTGGGGCGGCTACTGGGGATGGGACCCGGTCGAGAACGCGGCGCTGATGCCATGGCTGATCAGCACCGCCTTCCTGCACTCGGTGATGATCCAGGAGAAGCGCGGGATGCTGAAGATCTGGAACGCATCGCTCGTGCTCGGGGCGAGCACGCTCGCAATCGTAGGAACCTTCCTCGTGCGCTCCGGTGTGCTCAACTCGATCCACGCGTTCGGCGCCTCGACGCTCGGGATCCCGTTCGTGGCGCTGATCGCTGCGATGACCGGCGGCTCGATCTATCTCGTGGTCAGCCGTCGCGAGGTGCTGCGCAGCGAGCACACGCTCGACTCGCTGTTTTCGCGTGAGGCCGCATTCCTGCTGAACAACGTGGTCCTGGTCGGGCTGTGTTTCGTGGTCTTTTGGGGTACCTTCTTCCCGCTGATCTCGAAGGCGGTCACGGGAACCTCGGCGGCGGTCGGGCCGCCGTGGTTCGATCGCTACACCGTGCCGCTGGCGCTGATCCTCGTGCTGCTGAGCGGAATCGGCCCCGCGATCGCGTGGCGGCGGGCCTCGCTCGCCAACGCCCGGCGCAACTTCCTGTTGCCGCTGGGAGCCGCCGCGGCGATGGCGGTCGCCGCCTACACGGTGCTGCCGATCGGCTCCTCGCTTGGCGTAGTGCTGCTGTTTTGCGCGGCGATGTTCGTGTTCGCCAGCGTCGGCCAGGAGTTCTGGCGCGGATGGCGTGCGCGGCGTGCCACCTCGAGCGAGGCACCGGCCAAGGCGCTGCTCTCGATGGTGCGCCGCAACCGCCGCCGCTACGGGGGCTACATCGTCCACGTCGGGATCGCGGTGCTGTTCATCGGCGTCGCCGCGTCCGCCACCTTCGAGCACGAGCAGACGCTCAGCCTGCAGGTCGGGCAGTCCGCGCGGGTTGGCGCCTACACGATGAAGTACATGCGCGCGACCGGGTCGGTCGTGACGGACCCCAACAACACCGGCGCGACGATCACCTTGGGCGCGGTTCTGCGCGTCACGCGAGGCGGGCACTACGTCGGCACGCTGCGCCCCAGCGCGGGCTACTACCCGGCGTCGCCGATCGTGCCGGGCCTCGTCGTCGCCAGCCTGATCTCCGGCGACGCGGTCGACCAGATCGGCCTGCAGTCCAGCTGGCGGCGCGATCTGTGGGCGGCGATCAAGCCGCTCGGCACGACGCTGCCCGCCAACGGAACCCAGCTTCCGGAGGAGCAGCTGGTCAACCGGGCCGACGCGCTGATTCCGGCGAGCGAATCCGGCGCCAACCAGTTGAGCCTCGCCTACTACCTGCTGCGCGCGATCGTCAAGCACTACGTCGCCTACCCGCCGGCAGCCTCGTTCACGCTGATCGCCTCACCGCTGGTGATGTGGATCTGGATCGGCGGGCTGATCGTGTTCCTCGGCGGGCTGACCGCGATCTGGCCGGCCCCGTCAGCTCTGCGCGATCGCGTGCGGGCGCGCTATCTCGCGCGTGTCGGACAGGAGCTGGGCCGCGCCTAGGTCCGCCGGCGCAGGCGCGCGACGATGACGGCGCTGCTCGCTGCGCTGCTGATTGCAGCGCTGCTGACGTTCGTCCTGTGGGCGCTGAGCGCGCCGTTTCGGGCGCGCGCCGGCGGCGCCGCCACGCGGCCGGCCTCGGACGCGCGCCGCGCGCTCGAAAGCGCCAAGCAGGCGAAATACTCGGAGATTCGCGACAACGAGACCGACTACCGCACCGGAAAGCTCTCCGACGAGGACTATCGGACGCTTGACCGTCAGCTGCGTGCCGAGGCGGTCGAGATCCTGCGCGCGATCGACGAGCTCGACGCGCTGGAATCGGCCACGGGCGATTAGTAGACTGACGCCATGCAGGCGATCTTCTCGACGCTGCAGGTCCTGATCTGCGTGATCCTGGTGCTCTTGATCCTGATGCACTCGGGCAAGGATTCGGGCCTGTCCGGCGCGTTCGGCGTGGGAACCGGAGCGGGTCCGCTGGGTGGCGGATCGCTGGTCGAGCGCAACCTCAACCGCTGGACGATCTTCTTCGCGATCCTGTTCGTGGCAAACACGATCCTGTTGCTGAAGCACCCCTGGGGCGGATCAGGCTGAGCCGCCGCTGACACGGAAGGTCGCGGCACGCAGGGCCGGGCACAGCACGCCCTTGGCAAAGCGCCGGCCGTAGAGGTCCGTGTCGCTGACGAGCCGTTGCGCGGCCGTGAGTTGCTCGGTAGCCGCGAGGATCCGCAGCGCCGAGTCGGTGAAGCGCACGTCGTGCAGCGGGCGAGCTATCACGCCGTCCTCGATCAGGAAGGTTCCGTCTCGGGTCATCCCGGTCAAGACTGCGCTGCGTGGCTCAACCGTGTTGACGTACCACAGGCGCGTCACGAACAGCCCGCGCTCGATCGGCGCGCAGAGCTCGTCGAGCGTGGCGGCGTCGCCGCCTGCCAGCACGAGATTGGTCGGCTCGGGACCATCGGGGCTGCCGCCCGGCGCCAGCGCGTGACCCGTCGTGCGGGTGTCGGCCAGCGCCGCCGAGCGCGTGTCGTGTACGACCGCGTAGGCGATCCCGTCCTGGATCAGGGTCAGCGGGCGCTTCGGGACACCCTCGGCGTCGAAGCTACGCGGCAGGGTGCCCGGCACGCGTGTCGAGTCGGCGAGGCTGATGCACGATGCGGCGACGCGCGTGCCGATCGCCCCGCACAGAGCGCCTCGCAGCTCGGCGTGGGCGAGGCCGTTGAACGCGAGCGCGCCAAGGAACTCGAGCAGCGTGCCGACGGCGGCGTGGTCGAGGACGACGGGGTACTCGCCGGGTTCGAGCCTCTGGCGCTCGTCTAGGCTCACGCGCGCCGCGGCCGCGGCGGCGAGGGCGGCGGCATCGATCGCGCCGGCTGACACGGCCGTGGAGCCTGCGTAACCGCTGCGGCCGTCCCGATCGCGCGCGATCACGGTCATGCCGGCGTCGGTCACTGCGTCGGTGACCTCGATGCCGGTGCTCGAGGCGATCGCCGTCGTCACCTCGCCGGCGGTCCAGATCCCAAACGCCTCGAGACCGCGGTCGCCACAGGCGGCGAAAGCCGCCGCCAGCGCAGAGCCTGCGACCGCAGCCTCGAGCGAGGCCGTCGCGTGATCGTAGCCATCGTGTGTCCGGCTCGGCTCCGGTTGCGGCAAGCCGGGATAGGTTCCGGCCCCGCTGCGCGCGGCGGCCGCCGCGGCGTCGCGCGCGATCCGCGCCGCGTCCGCCAACCCGGCATCGTCGAGCTGGTTCGTCGAGGCCGCGCCAGTGTGACCTTCGAGCACACACAGCAGCTCGATTGACGTGTCGTCGATCGCGGTCGCCTGCGTTGCCGCGGAGCATGCGAACCTCGTGCACAGCGACCGCTCACGCGTCACCGTGGCCTGGGCCTGGTCGCCGGCCAGGTGGGAGAGGGCGCGCCGGGCGAGCGCAAGCTCGCCTTCGCCGCTCACCGCAGGACCCCCACCTCAACGTCCCGGAAGCGGGCGGGAGCTGTGCCGTGGGAGACGTGGGCGTACTGCCCGGGCTCTCCCTTGCCGCAGTTGAGTAGCCCCCACAGCCGCCACGCGGGCTCGCTCGCGACCGCTTCGAGTGAGTTCCAGAACGCGGGCGTGACGCCGGCGTAGGTGGGGTTGCGCAGCAGCCGGCCGAGTCTGCCGTCGCGGATCTCGCGCGCGATCTCGGTGCCGAACTGAAAGTGCAGGCGTCGATCGTCGATCGACCACGAACGGTTGGTCTCCATGTAGACGCCGCTGGGAACGTCGGCGATCAACTGCTCGAGCGTCCCGGCCTCGCCGGGCTCCAGCGAGACGTTGGTCATCCGCACGATCGGCTGGCGGGCGAAACCGTCGGCCCGGGCTGCGCCGTTCGATGTTTCGCCGATCGCCGCGGCCGACTGGCGGTCCGACAAGGTGGCGCGCAGGACGCCGTCCTCGATCAGCATCGTGCGCTGCGCCGTGACGCCCTCGTCGTCCCAGCCGAACGAACCCAGGCCGCCCGGGAGCGTCGCGTCCGCGCTGATCGTGAGCAGCGGGGAGCCGTAGCGCAGCGTGCCGACGTCGGCCGGCGACACCCAGCTCGCGCCAGCGTAGGAGGCCTCGCCCAGCAGGATTCGGTCGAGTTCGAGCGCGTGGCCGATCGACTCGTGGATCTGCAGCGCCAGCTGCTCATCGCCGACGACCAGCGTCGTGCGGCCGCTTGGGCATGGGGGGGCGTGCAGCAACGCGAGCGCCTCCTCGGCGATGCGCGGAGCGTGGGCGGGCAGGTCGAGTGCGAGCAGGTGCTCGTGCCCGGCAAGGGCGACGGAGCCGCCGTGCCCCGCCGGATAGGAGCGCTGCTGCAGTTCGCCGTCCGCTGCGGCGTGGACGCTGATCCCGCCGCCGCATTCGGTTCGCTCCTGGGTGAACGCGGCGCCGTCGCTCGACGCGAATGCCACGACCGTGCGGACGGCGAGCGACTCCGCAACGCCGCGAACGATTCGCGGATCGCCGCGCAGCAGTGCCTCGGCCTTCAGCAGCAGCTCGAGACGCTCGTTCAGCGAGAGCGCGAAAGGGTCAATCGCGCACGCGCTCGCCCAGTGCCCGCGGGCAGGCGGCACGGGCGCCAGCGGGGGCCGCGACCGCGACGACGGCAGCGCGCGGGCGATCGCCACGGCGCGCGCAAGCGCCAGCTCGAGCCCCGTCTTGGTGGCCTCGCGCGTGGCGGCGAAGCCGAAGCCGCAGCCCGAGACCGCCACGCGGATGCCGACGCCCTGCTCGGTCGCGCACTCGATCCCGTCCACACAGCCGCCACTGACGCGCAGCTGCTCGGACGTCCGCTCGACCCAGCGCGCCTCCACGTACTCGCAGCCAGCGGGCGGGCTGGCTGCGAGCTCGCGCAGAAGCGTCAGTGGCGTCAGCCGCTCGCTCCGCCGGCCGGGGTGACGCCGAGCATGTCGACGATGAAGATCAGCGTGGCGTTCGCCGGAATGCTGGGTGGCTCACCGGCGGCGCCGTAACCCAGCGAGGGCGGGATGATCAGCTCACGCCGACCGCCGACGCGCATTCCGACGAGGCCCTTGTTCCACCCCTGGATGACCGAAGCGGTGCCCAGCGGTCCGGGGACGGTATAGGTCGCCTTGTGGTTCCACGAGGCATCGAACACCGTGCCGTTGCTGTAGAGGGCTCCGACGTAGTTGACGGTGACCGTGTCGCCCACAGCCGCGACGGCGCCCGTGCCCTTGATCAAGTCGGTGGTCACGAGCGAGGTGGGAGGCTTCCCGGACGGGACTGTGATCTTCGGCTCGGTGGCGAGTGGGCCGGAGGTGGGCGTGGTGATCGCCGGCGCCGTGCTGGTGCTGCTGGTCGACGTCGACGTCGCCGAGTAGGTGAGCGTCTGCGACTGGGACGGCGGAAGCTGGAGGTGGGCGGTGTCGGAGTTGTTCGTGGAGGAGCCGCAGCCGGCGATCACGCCGGCGGCGAGCACGGAGCAGATGACGAAGTATCGGGATGGCATGTCCGTCAGGCTATAGGTTCAGGCGGCGCCACGGAGCCAAAGCCCGGCGGTTCGCTCCGGGCCGTCGCCCGCGGCGACGGCCGTTACGATGCGGCCGTGAGCGTGGTGGTGGGAGTTGAGACGGCTGAGGATGTGCGCCGTTGGCGGCCCGTGGCGGCTTACGCGATGCTCGCTGCGGCAACGCAGCTGCTATGGCTGACGTTTGCGCCGCTGACCACGGCGAGCGCCCACCACTACCACGTGTCCGAGACGGCGATCGGCTGGCTTGCCGAGATCTTCCCGCTCTTCTACGTCGTGCTCGCGCTACCGGCGGGGCGACTGCTCGACCGCGCGTTTCACCGCTGGCTGGCGGTCGGCGCGCTGCTGACGGCGCTCGGCGGGCTCGCCCGGCTGGTCGCGCCCGACTTCGCCTGGGCGCTGCTCGGCCAGCTGCTGGTCGCGGTCGGCCAGCCGCTCGTGCTCAACGCCGTGACCAAGGTTGCGAGCGAGCACCTGCCGCCGCGACTGCGCCCGCACGGGATCGCGGTTGGTTCGGCCGGCATCTTCCTGGGGATGCTGCTTGCGCTGACGCTCGGCACACTGTTCGGCGGCGCCCACCTCGTGGCGCTGCTCCGGCTGGAGGCCGCCTTCGCCGTGATCGCCGCCGGCGCGCTGCTGTTCGAGCTGCGCCACCACGGCCGCGCCGGCGCCGAGCCCGATGTTGCGCTTGGGATCGTCGCGCTGCGGGAGGTCTGGTCCGATCGCAACGTCCGGGTGCTCAGCGGTCTGCTGTTCCTCGGCTTCGGCGCCTTCGTCGCGCTGACGACGTGGCTGCAGGCGCTGCTCCACAACTACCGCATCTCCTCAAGCACGGCCGGAGGCCTGCTCGTGGCGATGGTGCTCGCCGGAGCGGTGGGCGCCGCGGTGCTGCCGCCGCTCGTCGTCAGCCGCAAGGCCGAGCGGAGCATGGTCGCCGGCGCCGTGACCGTCACGGTCACGGGCGCCGCGCTGCTCGCGATCCAGCATGTCGTGGCAATCGACGCGATCGTGCTGGTGGCGATCGGGTTGTTGTTGCTCACGCTCCTGCCGGTGATCCTGGAGCTGAGCGAGCGCCGCGCCGGCGCGAGCGCCGGGACCGTCACCGCCCTGCTGTGGCTTGCGGGCAATGCCGGCGGCCTCGTGGTCGCCCTGCTCGTCGCGGTCCTCGTTCATCACCCGACGCCGGCGTTCCTCGCGTTGGCCCTGGTCGCGCTTTGCGCCGCGCCGCTCGTGCTCGTGCTGTCGACCGATTAGCGCCGAACCGGTACCGGGCAGCCATCTGACCACCGCCTGGTGAGGGAATGGCGGCGCAGCCGTCCGCGCAGCATGATTGGATTACGACCATGGAGCAGCAGGCGGCAGCGGACACGGAGTCCGAAGCGGCGGGGAACCGGGCGGACGAGCAGCAGGCTCGCGAGCGTGAGGCGCTGCGGCGTCGGGTGCGCGAGTCGCTGTTGCGCTGTCCCGGCGTCGATCCCTCGCGACCTACCTAACGCACACGCCGGCATAGGGCGTGCCTCTGGGAGCCGCGCGGCGAGGTCTCAGAGCCCCCGCGCGACGCGGCAGCCCGCGCCACATCGCGCCGCGCGGCGGCTCCGCACTCGGAACTGCGGAGGCCGAGCCGCAGACCCGCTATAAACCGGGATACACGTTCTCGTGCTCCGCATGCGCAACCTCCCGCTCGACAGCCCACTCGGTGACCAGCAGCTTCGCGGCTCGCGCACCGACCTGCTGCGGGCCTCACCGCCCATGTTCCGCAGCGCCTGGCTGGACCGCCTGTCGCGTGTGCATCCGGTGGTGCCGCCGCTGATCTTCGGCCCGGCGATCATCGTGCTCACCGTGGTGGCGCTCGGCGGGGAGTCGCTTCCGCGGACACTGTTCGGGGCGCTCGGCGGCTACGTCGCCTGGACCTTCAGCGAATACTGGATCCATCGCGCGATCTTCCACTTCGAGCCGGAGGACGGCATCGGCGCGCGGCTGCACTGGATGGTGCACGGTGTCCATCACGACCATCCGAACGATCCCCTGCGACTCGTGATGCCACCCGCCGTCTCGGTGCCGCTCGCTGTGCTCTTCCTCGCGGCCTTCGTCGCGATCTTCGGCACACCGCTCGCCTGGGCGGTCGGCGCCGGGTTCCTCGCCGGCTACCTCGCCTACGACATGCTGCACTACGCACTGCACCACCATCGCCAGCCGCGCACGGCGCTCGAACGGCGTCTGCGCGAGCTGCACATGCGCCATCACTTCGAAGATGAGACACACGGCTACGGCATCAGCGCGCCGTGGTGGGACATCGTCTTCGGCACGTTCGGTCAGCGCCGCGGCCGCTCCTGACTGCCGGCGCGGCGACTGTATCCGCCGGCTGCTGGGCGCACGCGCTCCTGACGGGCGCGCCCAATTCGTGACACCGGGCCGGGCGCCACCACAGGCGCGGCGAACATGGTTGTGCCAGGCGCCGGCTTGCGATAATATGCTTGCCGATAGGCAAGTTTATGCTGCGAGACGAAACCACGGAGGCAAGCCAGGAGGACGCGGGCGTTCGGCTGCGAGCGGCGGTCGGTCGTCTCGCACGCAGGCTGCGCGAGACCAAGGCCGGCAGCGGGTTGACGCCGACACAGATCTCGGTGCTCTTCACCGTGGTTCGCTGCGGTCCGCTGTCGCTGACCGAGCTGGCGGAGCGGGAGGCACTCAACCCGACGATGCTCTCGCGCGTGCTCGGCGGGCTCTGCGAGGCGGGCCTCACGCGGCGCACGACCGGCACCGCCGACCGCCGCGTGGCGGTGGCCGAGGCGACGGCGGCGGGTAGGCGGCTTCGTGCCCGGATCCAGCACGAACGGAGCGTCGCGCTTGCCGCTCACCTCGCCGCGCTCGAGCCGGCCGCCAGAGCAGCGATCCTCGACGCGATCCCGGCGCTCGAGACGCTGGCGGAGCGCCTGCGTTGAACATGTCGCCGCGTCACGCCCAGGAGACGATGCGCGACACGCGCCGGCGGACCTTCGCAGCGCTCGCGGTGCCGAACTACCGCCGTTACTTCTTCGGCCAGGCGACATCACTCATCGGCACGTGGATGCAGATGGCGGCGCAGTCGTGGCTCGTGCTCTCGCTGACCGGCTCAGCGACCGCGCTCGGCCTGATCGTCGCGCTGCAGACGCTTCCCGTCCTGCTGCTCGCTCCCTACGGCGGCGTGATCGCCGATCGCGTCGACAAGCGCCGCCTGATGGTCGCGCTGCAGGCGGCGATGGGGGTGCAGGCGCTGATCCTGGGCGTGTTGACGATCACCGGGTCGGTGCGACTGTGGGAGATCGGCGTGCTAGCCGTGGTGCTCGGCCTGAACAACGCGTTCGAGAACCCGGCGCGCCAGTCCTTCATGCTGGAGATGGTCGGCGCGGAGACGCTGCGCAACGCCGTCAGCCTCAACTCGGTGCAGGTGAACGTGGCCCGGGCGGTCGGACCAGCGGTCGCGGGCGTGCTGATCGCCACCGTTGGCACCGGCGAGTGCTTCCTGATCAACGCGGCCAGCTTCGTCGCGGTCGTCGTTTCGCTCGTCTCGATGGAGCGCTCCGCGCTCTACCCGACGCCGCCGGCGCCGCGCGCGTCGGGTCAGCTGCGCGAAGGTCTCCGCTACGCCCGCGCCACGCCGGAGATCATCGTTCCGCTGCTGATGATGGCGCTCGTCGGCACCCTCGCATACGAGTTCCAGGTCTCGCTACCGGTGATGGCGCGCCACGCGCTGCACGCGGGGGCGGAGGGCTACGGTTTCATGACGGCGGCAATGGGTGTCGGCGCGATCTTCGGCGGCCTCGTGGTGGCCGCACGTGGTCACACCGGGCTGCGCCCGGTCACGCTCGCCGTGGTCGCCTTCGCGGTCGCGCTCTCGCTGGCCGCACTCGCGCCGACGCTGGCGGTCGAGTTGATCGCGCTGGCGCTGGTCGGCGGCGCGAGCGTGTCGTTCATGTCGAGCGGCAACTCGACGCTGCAGCTCGCGGCCGAGCCGGCGATGCGCGGCCGGGTGATGGCGCTGTGGTTCGTGGCGCTGCAGGGCACGACCCCGATCGGCGGGCCGCTGGTCGGGGTGATCATCAGCCTCGCCGGCGCGCGCACCGGACTTGGCGTCGGCGCGTTGGCCTGTGTCCTGGCGGCGGCGATCGGGTTCGAAGCGCGGCGGCGCCTGCGCCGGACGAGGGGGCCGCGCGTCGCTGGCCTACCGGCCGCGGTGGGCGTCGGCTACGGCGGTCGCAGCACGCCGAGCTGATCGAGTCGAGCCGGGGCGGGAACCGTGCGCCTCGACTGCCGCTTACGGCGTCGAGATCTCGATCGCGCCGAAATCGATCAGCGCGGTCCTGTAGATGCAGTAGTACTCAACGATGCTGCCGGGCGTTGTCTGGGCGGTCTGGGTCGTGACGTCGGAGCATCCCTTCGCACCACGGCTCGCACGCCAGGCGGTCTTGCGCCCCGCCTTGAGCTCGAGTGCGGGAACCCATGTCGGGACGGTCAGCGCGATCACGTCACCCGGCGTGACGCGGATCGAGCTGGTCAGCGGGAAGGTCGCGGTCTGGCCGAAGTAGGGCTGGAGGTTGACCACCGGACTCTCGTGCTGCAGGCGGTAGTCGAGGCCCCTGACCTGGCGGATCACCGCCAACGCGGCCTGCGACGTGCCGCCCTCATGGGTGTCGAAGTAGTGGATCTGCGTAGCGGTCGGTGAGCTGAGCGTGATCTGCCAGCCGACGATGCTCCCGGCGCTGCGTACCTTGAACGGCGCCGCGGTGGAACCGACCTGGACCTGCTCGGCCGTCGTGCGCGAGACCACCGTGCACGGGGTCGTGGCGCTGCCGGGGCAGCTTGCCACGGCGGTCGGGTCCGCGGGGTTCGTCAGCGTCGCGAGGACCGCGTAGGCGGCGGCGGGGACCGCCAATGCGACCAGCGCGAGCACGGCTGCGACGGTGAGGGCTCTTCTGCTCATGTTCTCGGGCGCCGACCGGAGACTAGCGCCAGGCGTCAGCTGCAGAAGCGCCGCGCGGCGTGCCCCACCCGGCCCCTCCCGGCGTGGGGGCGGAGTGCGCCGCGCGAGCGCTCAGATCGGGTAGTGGCGCTCGCTCTCCTGGATCGTGATCCAGCGCAGCTCGGTGAACTCCTCGAGCGCCGCGCGGCCGCCGAAACGCCCCCAGCCGCTGTCCTTCACGCCGCCGAAGGGCATCTGCGGCTCGTCGTGGACGGTCGTGTCGTTGATGTGGCAGATCCCGCTCTCGATTCGCTGCGCGACCTCGAGCGCCTGCGGGACGTTCGCGCTGAAAACGGCCGCGGAGAGCCCGTAGTCGCTGTCGTTGGCGACCTCGATCGCGTGCTCGACGCCGTCGACGGGGATGATCGAGGCGAGCGGCCCGAACGACTCCTCGCGGTACACGCGCATCTCGGAGCTGACGCCGAAGAGCACCGTCGGCGGGTAGCACGGGCCGTCGGCCGCGCCGCCGCAGAGAACTTGGCGCCGTGCTCGCGCGCGTCCTGGACCAGCTCGCCGACGCGCTCCAGCGCGGCGTCGTTGATCAGCGGCCCGATCGGGTTTCGGCGGCCCGCGGATCGCCGACGACGAGCGCGCTTGCGCGCGCGGCGAGCAGCTTGGCGAACGGCTCGGCCACGGAGCGGTCCACGACCACCCGCTCGGTCGACATGCAGATCTGCCCCTGGTGGAAGAAGGCGCCGAAGCTGGTGGCGGCCGCGGCTCGTTCGAGGTCGGCGTCCGCCAGCACGATCATCGGCGCCTTGCCGCCGAGTTCGAGCAGCGCGCGCTTGAGGTGGCGTCCGGCGATCTCCGCGATGATCCGCCCGACACGGGTCGAGCCGGTGAAGTTCACGCGGCGCGTCGCGGGATGGGCGATCAGCTCGTCGACGACGTCGGCCGCGTCATCCGGCCGGTTGGTCAGGAAGTTGATCACGCCGGCCGGCGCGCCGGCGTCGGCGACCGCCGCGGCGATGTGGGCGTGCGTGCGGGGGCACAGCTCCGAGGCCTTCAAGACGACCGTGTTGCCGAACGCCAGCGGCATCGCGATCGCGCGCGCGGCGAGGATCGCGGGCGCGTTCCAGGGCGCAATCCCGACGACCACGCCGGCCGGCGCGCGAACCGCCATCGCCAGCTTGCCCGGGACATCCGAGGGAATCACCTCACCGAGCGCGCCGTAGGCCTGCGCCGCGGCCTCGCGCAGGATCCCCGTCGCCAGCATGCAGTTGAACATCCCCCAACCGAACGTCGCGCCGGTCTCCTCGATCATCGCCTGGGCGATCTCGTTCTGGCGCTCGGTGATCAGCTCGGCGGCGCGTGAGAGGATCGCCCGGCGTGCGCCGGGGCCGGTCTGCGACCACTGCGCGAAGGCGGCGTGCGCCGCATCGACGGCGGCGTGGGCGTCGTCGCGGCCGCCGGCACTCGCGGTCGTCGCGGGCTCGCCGCTGTACGGGTTGGGTCGCAAGAAGGTGTCGCCGGATGCTGCGGCACGCCACTCACCGTTGATCAGAAGCTGCTGCTCGGCCAGACCAGTCGTTGCCATCTGCTGCTCTCCCTCGTGGTGGTTACCGGCGCCAGGCGGGCTCGGTTGCGTGGCTCACCAAGTCGATCTGCTGCGGCGGCCACAGACGGCCCCGATGATACGTTGTGCGCGTGATGACGGCGTGTTCACATAGCGCACAACGATGGCGCGGCTGCTGAGCCTCGGCGACGCGGTCGCCGAACTGGTTCACGACGGCGACTCGGTCGCGCTGGAGGGCTTCACGCACCTGATCCCGTTCGCCGCCGGTCATGAGCTGCTGCGCCAGGGACGGCGCGATCTGGAGCTGATTCGGATGACGCCGGATCTGCTCTACGACCAGCTGATTGGCATGGGTGTCGCGCGCCGCCTCGTCTTCTCGTATGGCGGAAACCCAGGCGTCGGGTCGCTGCACCGCTTTCGCGACGCGATCGAACACGACTGGCCGCACGCGATCGAGATCGAGGAGCACAGCCACGCCGGTATGGCCAATCGCTATGCGGCCGGCGCCGCCGACCTGCCGTTCGCGGTGCTGCGCGGCTACGCCGGCACGGACCTGGTCGCGCACACCAACGTTCGCTTCGTCGAATGCCCGTTCACCGGCGAGCGTCTCGCTGCTGTCGCCGCGCTGCGCCCCGACGTTGCGATCGCGCACGCGCAGGAGGCCGACCACGCCGGGAACGTCCAGCTGTGGGGGATCCCCGGCGTTCAGAAGGAGGCGGTCCTCGCGGCCTCCTCCTCGCTGGTGACGGTCGAGCGGATCGTCGAGCGGCTGCTGCCGCATCCCGGCGCGGTCGTGCTGCCCGGCTGGGCGATCGACGTCGTCGCGCTTGCCCCCGGCGGCTCCCAGCCCTCCTACAGCCAGGGCATCACCCGCCGCGACAACGACTTCTACCGCGATTGGGATGAGATCAGCCGCGACCGCGACCGCTTCTGTGCGTGGATGGACGAGCACGTGCTGGGCAGGGTCACCGCGCAGTGAGCGCGGCTGCGAGCACCGACGAGGTGCAGACGGTCGTCGCGGCGCGGCGGCTGGCCGGCGCGCGGACGGTGTTCATCGGCGTCGGGCGGCCGAGCACCGCCGCGATCCTCGCGCGCATGGTTCACAACCCGGCCCTCGTGTTGATCTACGAATCCGGCACGATCGGAGCGAAGCCGTTTCACATCCCGCTCTCGATCGGCGACGGCGAGCTCAGCGAGACCGCCGACGTGGTCGTGGGCGTCCCCGAGATGTTCAACTACTGGATCGGCGCCGGTCGCGTCGACGTGGCGTTTCTCGGCGCGGCGCAGGTCGATCGCTTCGCCAACCTCAACTCGACCGTGATCGGTGCATACGACCATCCCCGCACGCGCCTTCCTGGCGCCGGAGGCGCCCCTGAAATCGCCTCCAGCTGCGGCGAGGTGATCGTCACCGTCGCGCATTCGCGGCGAACGCTGGTCGAACGGCTCGACTTCCGCACAACCGTCGGAGCCGGCGACGGACCGGGCACGCGCGAGCGTCTCGGGCTGCGCGGCAAGGGGCCGACCGCGGTGATCACCGACCTCGGCGTGCTCGAGCCCGATCCCGCGAGCGCCGAGCTGACGCTGACCCAACTGCACGAGGGCGTGAGCGTCGAGCAGGCGCGCGAGGCGACCGGCTGGGAGCTGGCGGTGGCCAAACGCCCGCAGGTCACCGAGCCGCCAAGCGAGCAGCGAGCTGGACGCGCTGCGGGAACTGCTCTCGCGATGAATGAGGCCTTCGTCTACGAGGCTGTGCGAACGCCGTTCGGACGGATCGGCGGGGCGCTGGCCGGCGTGCGGCCGGACGACCTTGCCGCCCATGCGCTGCGGGCGCTGCTGGAGCGGGCGGAGGTTCCCGATCCGGCGGCGATCGACGACGTCTTCCTCGGCGACGCCAACGGCGCCGGGGAGGACAACCGCGACGTCGCGCGCATGGCCGTGCTGCTCGCGGGCCTGCCGACCAGCATCACCGGCGTGACCGTCAATCGCCTGTGCGGCTCCAGCCTCGAGGCGGCGATCCAGGCGGCACGGGCGATTCGATGCGGCGAGGCTTCGCTCACGGTCGCCGGCGGCGTCGAGTCGATGAGCCGTGCTCCATGGGTGGCGCTCAAGCCCTCGCGAGCCTATCCCGTCGGCTCCGAGACGCTGCATTCGACGACGCTCGGCTGGCGCATGGTCAACCCGTGCATGCCCGAGCGCTGGACGATCTCGCTCGGCGCGAGCGCCGAGCGGCTCGCGGAGATGTACGACGTCTCGCGCGAGGCGCAGGACGCCTTCGCGTTGCGCAGCCACAGGCTCGCGGCGAAGGCATTCGACGAAGGCGTGATGGGCGAGGTCGTGCCGGTACCGGGCGTCGAGCTGACGCGTGACGAGGGAATCCGCACCGACACATCGCTCGAAGCCCTCGCGCAGCTGGCGCCGGCCTTCGCCGACGGCGGCACGGTCACGGCGGGGAACTCCTCGCCGCTCAACGACGGCGCCAGCATGGTGCTGATCGGCGACCGGCGGGCCGGCGAGCTACTACACCGCGAGCCGCTCGCGCGGATCGTCTCGACCGCAGCTCATGGCGTCGACCCGGACGTCTTCGGGATCGCCCCGGTGGCGGCGGCGAACCTGGCGCTCTCGCGAGCACGCATCGGCTGGGGCGAGATTGCCGCGGTCGAGCTCAACGAGGCGTTCGCGTCGCAGTCGCTGGCCTGCCTGGCCTCGTGGCCCGAGCTGGATCCGGAGCTCGTCAACTTGCGTGGCGGCGCCATCGCGATCGGCCATCCACTCGGCGCGTCGGGGACGAGGATCCTCGGACGTCTCGCCCACGAGCTGCACGCGCGCGGCGGCGGCTACGGTTTGGCGGCCATCTGCATCGGCGTCGGCCAGGGCCTCGCCATGATCCTGGAGGGATGAGAGTTGACCGACTCGGAACAACAACCGCGACAGATCTACGACCCCGTTGCAGACACGCCGTCCTCCTATGTGCGTGAGGCGGAGGGCATCCATCCACCGCTCGACTTCCCCGAATACAAGTCGACCGCGCTGCGCCACCCCAAGCAGCCGCTGATCTACCTGCCCCAGAACATCACCGAGCTGACCGGTCCGGCACTCGGCTCGCTGGCGCCGGTCGGCGAACTCGACAACGACCTGACCCGGCAGCACGACGGCGAGCCGATCGGTGAGCGGACCGTCGTATTCGGACGGGTCTTCGATACCGAGGGCAAGCCGTTGCGCAACACGCTCGTCGAGATCTGGCAGGCGAACGCCTGCGGGCGCTACCGCCATCGCTGGGATCGGTTCGAGGCGCCGCTTGACCCGAACTTCAGCGGTGCGGGTCGCGCCATCACCGACGCGGAGGGCCGCTACCGCTTCGTCACGGTCAAGCCCGGACCCTATCCGTGGGGCAATCACTACAACGCCTGGCGGCCGGCGCACATCCATTTCTCGTTGCTTGGCCGGGCGTTCGCCCAGCGACTCGTGACGCAGATGTACTTCCCGGGCGACCCGCTGTTCGCCTACGACCCGATCTTCAACTCGATCCCCGACGAGGCGGCGCGCGGCCGGCTGATCTCGCGCTTCTCGATCGAGGACACCCAGCCGGACTGGGCGCTCGCCTACGAGTTCGACATCTACCTGCGCGGTCCCGGCGCGACGCCGTTCGAGGAGGCGCTGTGATCTTCCCGAGCACGCCCGCCCAGACCGTCGGGCCGTACTTCGCGATCGGCCTGCCGTGGCCGGAGGGCCCGCACGCGGTGGCGCCCGGCACCGTCGGCGCGATCAGGATCCGCGGCGTCGTCTACGATGGCGCGGGCGAGCCGATCCCCGACTTCCTGCTCGAGACCTGGCAGGCCGATCCCGATGGCCTCTTCGCCGATCTGCACGGCCACGGCGGGCCGTCGAAGCTCGAAGGGTTCCGTGGTTTCGCCCGCGTCGGGCACGAGGACGGCGACGGCAGCTTCGAGCTGCTGACCGTCAAGCCCGGGCCGCTGGTGATGGGGAGCGGCGCGATCGCCGCGCCACACATCGATGTGTCGTTGTTCGCGCGCGGGCTCCTGCACCGCTGCGTGACGCGCTTCTATTTCGCCGACGAGGAAGCCGCCAACGCAGCCGATCCGGTGCTCGCGAGCGTTCCGGCGGAGCGCCGCGGAACCCTGCTGGCGAACGCGGCGGGGGGCGGGTACGAGATCGACATCCACGTCCAGGGTCCCGGGGAGACGGTCTTCTTTGCGCTCTGAGAGCTCGCCCGAGAAGTCCGCGTGCCGGCGCGTTGCGGTATGAGCCCCGACAGCCTGTTCGACGCGATATATGCGCGCGGGCCGGTCGCGGCCCAGGTCGACGGCCGGGCGTGGCTGGCCGCGATGCTGGACGTCGAGGCGGCGCTGGCGCGCGCTTGTGCCGCGGACGGTTCGATCCCGGCCGCGTCGGCGAACGCGATCGCGGACGCCTGCCGCGTCGAGCGCTTCGACCTCGCGGCGATCGCCAAGGCCGCCGGGGACTCCGCGACGCCGGTGCTCGCGATCGTCGCCGCGCTGCGCGAGGCCGTCGGCGAGCACGCTGCGCCGCACGTGCACTTCGGCGCGACGAGCCAGGACATCATCGACACAGCGGCGATGCTCGTGTCAAGCCGGGCGCTCGAGCCGCTGCTGTTCGACGCGGGCGTGGCCGCGTCGGCCGCCGCAACCCTCGCGAGCGAACACCGCGCGAGCCGCATGGCCGGCCGCACGCTGCTGCAGCAGGCGCAGGCCAGCACGTTCGGCATGCGCGCCGCGGGCTGGCTGGTCGGGCTCGACGAGGCATGCGCGGGTCTGCGGGTCGCAGAGGGGCGACTGCCCGTGCAGATGGGCGGCCCGGTCGGGACGCGCGGGCCGCAGATCGCCGCGCGCGTGGGGGCCGAGCTCGGCCTGGCCGAGCCCGCGCTGCCGTGGGGGGCGGTTCGGGTGCGCCCGGCCCAGCTGGCGAGCGCGCTCGGGGTGCTCGCCGGTGTCCTCGGCAAGGTCGCCGGGGATGTCGTGCTGTTCTCGCAGACCGAGGTCGGGGAGCTGCGCGAAGGCGGCGCGCCCGGCCGCGGCCGCTCCTCGGCGATGGCGCACAAGCGCAACCCGGTCGCCAGCGTGTCGGTACTCGCCTGCACGACCCGGGTTCCCGGACTCGTGGCGACGGTGCTCGCCGCGATGCCCCAGGAGCACGAACGCGCCGCAGGCTCCTGGCAGGCGGAATGGGGGACGCTCGCCGACCTGCTGACGCTCGTCGGCTCGGCGGCAGCGTGGTCGGCCGACCTGCTGGTCAACCTCGAGGTCGACGTCGAGCGGATGCGCGAGAACGCGGTCGGACTCGAGGGCGACCTCGACGCCATCGACTCGCTGATCGATCGCGCACTGGCGGCGAGGCCGGCGTGAGCGCCGTGGCACTGCACTGCGAGCAGAGTGGGCCGCTCGACGCGCCGGTGCTCCTGCTCGGATCCTCGCTCGGCACGACGCTCGAGATGTGGACGCCGGCGCTAGCGAGGCTTGCGCGCCGCTTCCGGGTCGTCCGCTTCGACCACCGCGGGCACGGCGGCTCGCCGGTGCCGGAGGGCCCGTACGAGATCGCCGATCTCGCCGGCGACGTGGTCGCCCTGCTCGATCGGCTCCGGCTCGGGCGCGTTTCCTACGCCGGCGTCTCGCTGGCAGGCATGGTGGGGCTGTGGCTCGCGGCCCACGCTCCGGCGCGGATCGAGCGGCTCGTCTGCATCTGCAGCTCGGCGTACCTGCCGCCGCCGGCGGTCTGGGCGGACCGGGCCGCCAACGTACGAGCCGCCGGGAGTGTTGGCGTCGTCGCGGACGGCGTGCTCGAGCGATGGTTCACGCCCAAGTACGCGCGCTCGCACCCCGAGACCGTGGAATGGGCCGGCGCGATGCTGCGGAGCTCCCCTGCCGACGGATACGCGGCGTGCTGCGGAGCGATCGAGCGTCTCGACCTGCGCGGCGATCTGGCGCGGATCACGGCGCCGACGCTCGCCGTCGGCGCGGCCGAGGATCACGCCGTGCCGCCGGCGCATTCGCAGGCGATCGCCGCCGGCGTTCCCGATGCGCGTCTCGAGCTGCTCGCGCACGGCGCCCACCTCGCGGCGATCGAGCGCGCCGACGAGGTGGCGACCCTGATCGAGCGTCATCTGGAGGTTGCCGCATGAGCGACCCGCTTCACGAGGAAGGCATGCGGGTGCGCCGTGAGGTACTCGGAGACGAGCATGTGGATCGCGCGATCGAGCGCACGACGGAGTTCACAGCACCGTTCCAGGACTTCATCACCCGTTACGCGTGGGGCGCCGTCTGGGCTCGCGACGGGCTGGACCGGCGCACACGCAGCGCCGTCACGCTGGGCGTGCTGACCGCGCTCGGGCGCGAGCACGAGATCGCGATGCACGTGCGTGCCGCGCTGCGCAACGGCCTCTCCGCCGCGGAGATCGGCGAGGTTCTGCTGCACACCTCGGTCTACGCCGGCGTGCCCGCGGCGAACCGCGCGTTCGCGATCGCCGATGAGGTCCTCGCCGAGGACGGGCGCCCCGAATGAGCGACACCGTGACGGCACACGGACAGTTCGTCCAGTCGCTCTCGCGCGGCCTGGCGGTGATCCGCGCGCTGAGCAGCCCTGAACCGATGACGCTGAGCGACGTCGCGCGCGCCAGCGAGCTATCGCGCGCCTCGGCCCGGCGCTTCGTGCTGACGCTCGAGGAGCTGGGCTACGTGCAGCAGTCCGCTGGGCGCTTCGCGCTGACGCCACGGGTGCTAGAGCTGGGCTTCGCCTATCTCTCGGCGCTCGGGCTGCCGGAGGTCGCGCAGCCGCACATGGAGCGGCTCGTTGAGATGGTCCGGGAGTCCTCGTCGGTCTGCGTGCTCGACGGCGACTCGGTCGTGTACGTCGCCCGCGTACCGACGCGGCGGATCATGAACGTCGTGATCAACGTGGGTACGCGCTTCCCGGCTTACGCGACCTCGATGGGCCGAGTGCTGCTGGCGGGGCTCGATCACGAGGCGTGCGCCGAGCTGTTGGACCAAATCGAGCTGGTGCCGCTGGCCCACGACACGATCACGACGCGCTCCCAGCTCGAGGCGGAGCTCGAGCGGGTGCGGCTAGCGGGCTACGCGATCGTGGACCAGGAGCTCGAGTCCGGTCTGCGATCGGTGGCCGCGCCGATTCGCGATCGCCGTGAGCGCGTGATCGCGGCGATCAACCTGGCGGTGCACGCGCCGCGCGTCACCGTCGCGGAGATCAGGGAGTCGCTGGTCGGCCCGCTGCTCGAGACCGCTGCGGCGATCGAGCGCGATCTCGGTGCCGCGCATGCGCCGGTCAACGGTCTGCGGCGAGCCTGATGCGGCTCGCGAACCTCGACGGGCGGCTGATGGTCGCCGACGCCGGCTGCGGTTTCGTCGATGTCGCGCTCGCTAGCGAGGGGCGCTTCGACTCGGACCCGCAGCTCGTTTACGAGCGTTGGGAGGAGTTCTTGGCGTGGAGCTCCGGGGCGCCGCTGGGCGATGGCGAGCAGCTCGGCGTGGAGTCGCTCGGGCCGCCGGTGCCGCGCCCTCGCCAGGTGTTTGCCGTCGCGCTCAACTACCCCGAGCACGCCGCCGAGAGCGGGTCCGAAGCGCCGACCGTGCCACAGATCTTCACGAAGTTCCCGAGCTGCCTGGCAGGCCCACGCACGGATGTGGCGCTTCCCGGCGCCTTCACCGATTGGGAGGCCGAGCTGGTGGTGGTGATCGGGCATCGCGCCCACCACGTCACCAGCGCGCAGGCCTGGGAATACGTCGCCGGCCTGATGGTTGGCCAGGACCTCTCAGCGCGAGACGTTCAGCGTTCCGGGCCGACGCCGCAGTTCTCGCTCGGCAAGTCGTTTCCCGGGTTCGGGCCGACCGGCCCGTGGCTCGTCAGCGTCGAGGAGTGGGGCGAGGGCGACGCCGAGATCGAGTGCGTGCGCAACGGTGAGCGGGTGCAGCACGCGAGCACCGGCGACATGACCTTCTCCATCGCGCAGCTGATCGCTCATATCTCGTCGGTCACGCCGATGCTTCCCGGGGACCTGGTGTTCACGGGAACGCCGCCGGGGGTGGGGGCGCACCGACGACCGCCTGTCTTCCTGCGTGACGGCGACGAGCTGGTCAGCCGGATCGCGCGGATCGGGGAGATCTCACAGACCTTCCACGACCGCTGAGCTGGCGGCGGGCGCGCGGCCGGCGCTAGTCGTGCGTGGCGGCAGCCGCGCCAGGATCGCTGCGGCGGGCGGCGCGACGGCGCCCGGCCTCGAGCCGCGCGGGGGGCGTGTGCGGAATCCGATGATGCTTGGGGACCCATTCGCGCAAGATCGTTCCCAGCACTCGCCAGCCGTCGCTGAACGTCCGCAGATTGCTGCGGCCGTGAATTCGGGCCAGCTCGAAGCTCGCGACCTCGGCGACCCGCAAACCCGACTTGGCGGCGCGAAGGTTGAGCAGCGTCTCGACCTCGAAGCCGTCGATGTCCACGTTCAGTGCCGGCAGGCAGGCGTGCCAGAAGGCGTTGTAGCCGTAGCAGAGGTCGCTGTAGTGCGTGCCATGAAGCACGTTCGCGAGGTGTGTGAGGCCACGATTGCCGAGACGTCGAAGCAGGGTCATGTCGTGGCTGCCGCCGCCCTGGATCGCGCGCGTGCCCTTGGCGAAGTCGGCGCCGGCGACGAGCGCGCCGACGAAAGCAGGGATCTCCTTCGGATCCGCCGAGCCGTCGGCGTCGAGCGTGACGATGATGTCGCCACGACACGCGGCGAAACCGCATGCCAGCGCGTTGCCCTTGCCAGAGCGGTCCTGGTGGATCACGCGGACGTCGGGTCGCAACGACCGCGCGACGATCTCGGTGTCGTCGGTGGAGTGCCCCGGCACCAGCACGACCTCGAAGATGTTGTCGGGGAGGTTCGCGAGCACATGGCGGAGATTCAGTGCTTCGTTGAGCGCTGGGACGACGACGCTCACGCGGATCGCGCTGATGTCGCCGCGTCGCCCGCGACCGCCGCCACCGCCGCCGTCGCCGCGCCGCTCGCGCCGTGAGCTGCCCGGCTGTGCGACACCGCTCCCGTTACGCGCGGACGGATGCGAGTCGGCGCGTTCGATCACGCCGGTCCCGTTGCGTTCGACCACGCCGTTCCCGTAGCGCTCGATTACGCCGCTCCCGTTGCGTTCGGCAACGCCGTTTCCCGTGTGCTCGGCGGCACCGTTTCCGTTGCGCTCGGCGACACCGGACGCATCTGCTGCGATCACGGCATGCCTGGCTGCCGTGACCATGGCGTCACGGAAGGCGTCGACGATGCGGCCGTTGCCGGCCGTCGACTCAGGTCGCGAAGGCACGGGCTCCATCACCCACTTCTCGGCTTGAGGTCGTCGTTTGTTGACGGAAAAGCGCCCTGCTGGACGGATGACCATTTCGTGGCCGCAAGATCTCGCTCGGCCTGCGGGCCGAATCGGCCGATACGTGTCCTATGCAGACCCCGGCAAGTGCGGTGGCGGGCGAGTTCGTCGCCCGCGAGGAGCAGCCTGCCAGTCGCGCTCGTATTGGCGACATTGTGGTGGCGCTCGGATTCGCCGACCGTGAAACGGTCGAGGAGGCTGCGCGCGCCGCGCGCGAGGTTGGCGAGCAGATCGGACAGGTGCTCCTCGAGCGGGGCGCGATCACCACCGACCAATTTGCAACCGCGATGGCGCGGCGGTTCGGCCTCGAACATCGACGCCTCGACGACATCAACCTGGATGCATCCGCCGCGCAGCTCGTGTCGTTCACAGCCGCGCGCCGCATGCGCGCGGTGCCGATTGCCTACGAGAACGACCACACGCTGGTCGTGGCGGTCGCCAGTCCGGACAACTACCTGGTGCTGGAGGACATGTCCATGTTCACCGGCATGCAGGTCAAGCAGGTCGTCGTATCGCAGGAGGACCTGGACGCGCTGCTCAAACGGCTGAGCGTGCTCGACGGCGAGCTGTTCGAGGACGAGGTCGCCACCGACCCCCGCGGCTTGGATGAGGAGCAGCTCGAGAGCCCGGATGATGCGCCGACGATCAAGCTGGTGCGTTCGATCGTCTCCGAAGCGGTCGACCGGGGCGTATCGGACGTGCATTTCGCGCCCGACGACGGCACGCTCACGGTTCGCTTCCGGATCGACGGCGTGATGGTCGAGGCCGCGCGGGTCCCGCGCAGCCAGGCCGCAGCGGTGATCTCGCGAATCAAGATCCTCGCGGATCTCGACATCTCCGAGAAGCGCCTGCCGCAGGACGGTCGGATCGGCATCGTCATCGACGGCCGCCGCGTGGACATTCGGGTCGCGGTGATGCCGCTGGTCGACGGCGAGTCAGCCGTCCTGCGCATCCTCGACGCGGGACGCTCGCCGCTGTCGCTGGACGAGCTCGGGATGAGCCCAGCGGACCTCGAGCGCCTCGGCGCGGCGCTGCACCGCACACAGGGCGGAATCCTCGCCACCGGTCCGACGGGCTCGGGCAAGACCACCTCGATGTACGCGATGATCTCGATGGTCCGCTCGCCCGAGAAGACGCTGACGACGATCGAGGACCCGGTCGAGTACCGCCTCTCCGGCATCAATCAGATCCAGGTCTCCGAGCGCAGCGGCCTCACCTTCGCCACGGGCCTGCGGGCAATCGTGCGCGCCGATCCAGACGTCATCATGGTCGGCGAGATCCGCGACCGCGAAAGCGCTCACATCGCGATCGAGGCTGCACTGACCGGGCACCTCGTGCTCTCCACGCTGCACACCAACGACGCCCCGAGCGCTCCGATGAGGCTCGTCGACATGGGGATCGAGCCGTACATGGTCGCGGCGTCGATCAACTGCGTGGTCGCCCAGCGGCTGGCGCGGCGGGTCTGCACCAGCTGCCGCCGGCCGGCGCGGGTTGCCGGCGAGCTCGTCGGACTCGAAGGGGGAGAGGTCGACGTCTTCGAGGCAGTCGGTTGCGCTCGCTGCCGGCGGACCGGCTACCGCGGGCGCCTCGGCCTGTACGAGGTGATGAACGTGAGCGACGAGATCCGCAGCCTGATTGTCGGCCGCGCCGCGGCGCAGGAGATCCGTCGCCTGGCCGTCGAGCAGGGCATGCGGACGCTGCGCGACGACGGACTCGAAAAGGTCCGCGCGGGCGACACGACGGTGCTCGAGATCGAGCGCGTGCTCGGCTGACCCGACCCACCGACGCCGCGCCGGCCGCGGGGCCCTGCCGATCGTGCGTGAGAGGCGGGGAGCGCCGGCGTCAGCGAAGCGCCGAGGCCATCCGCGCGACGGCGTCGCGGAGAATGTCGGGTGAGGTTGCGAGGTTGAGCCGAACGTGGCCGGCGCCGCCGGTGCCGAAGCGAGGTCCGGAGCTCAGCGCAACACGGCCGCGCTCGAGGAACACCGCCGCAGGGTCGTCGCCGAGCTCGAGCGCACGACAGTCGAGCCAGGCGAGGTAGGTCCCCTGCGGACGGCGGTAGCGGATCTCGGGCAGGTGCTCGGCGAGCAGATCGCCGAGCAGCCTGGAGTTTGCGTCCAAGCCGCGCAGCAGGCTGTCCAGCCAGCGGCGGCCACCTCGTAGCGCGGCGACATGGGCGATCACGCCGACGTGGCTTGGCCCGTGGCGGGCGCCCTCGGGCATCGCGGAGAGCTCCGCCGCCGCCTCGCGGCCGGCCACGGCGAGCGCCGCCTTCAGGCCAGCCAGGTTCCACGCCTTCGACGCCGACAGCAGGCAGAAGTCGCGCTCGGTTCCCGGCAGCGTGAGGTAGGGCACATGCACCTCTCCGGCTGCCACGATCGGGGCATGGATCTCGTCAGCCAGCACGCGGACGCCGTGTCGCTGCGCGTGCGCGACGACCGTCGCCAGCTCCTCGCGCGAATGCACTGTCCCCGTCGGGTTGTGTGGGCTGCACAGCAAGAACGCGGCGCTGCGGCCGCCGGCCGTGGCCTCGGCGAACGCCTCATCGAGCGTCCGCAGATCGATCCGGTGCTCGGCGTTCAGCGGCGCCTCGATCACGCGGCGTTCCAGCCGCTCGCTGACCCGGTAGAACGGCGTGTAGACGGGTGAGTTGACGACCACGGCGTCGCCACGGCGGGTGACCAGCTCGAGGATCTCGACGATCCCGCCCATCACATCGGGAACGTTGGCGCTCGCGTCGACGTCGATCTCCCAGCCCCAGCGATCGCGCGCGAAGTCCGAGAAAGCCTCGGCATACGCTGTCCCCTCCGGGTAACCGGTGTCCCCGATCGCGATCGCGTGATCGACGGCGCGGACGACCGCCTCGGCGAGGGGCACGTCCATCTCGGCCACCCACAGCGGCAGCACGTCGGCTCCGAACCGCCGCCACTTCATGCTCGTGCGGCGGCGCAGCTGGTCCAGCGACAGCACGCAGAGGGGGTTGGTCACCCTGGGGACGCTACCTCGCGTGATCTCCTGCCCGCCGCTCCACGGCGTCAGCCGGCTCGTCGTGCTCAACCGTGTTTCCTCGACTGCGCGGCGGCGGACTCGCGCAGAGCGACGTCGAGCGGCGGAAGCTCGTTCGTCCGGGCGACCCGTGAGTAGAACACGGCGCTGCGCTTCGGGCGGCGCCGCTGCGTGTCGTAGTCCACGAACAGCAGCCCGAAGCGCTTCTGGTAGCCCCAGGACCACTCGAAGTTGTCGTGCAGGGACCAGTAGAAGTAGCCGGCCAGCGGCACGCCGTCGCGGATCGCGCGCCAGGCCGCCGCGAGATGCCCGTGGACGTACTCGACGCGCTCGATGTCGTCGACCAGTCCGTCGGGGTTCACGTAGTCCTCGGCCGCGCAGCCGTTCTCGGTGATGTAGAGCGGGAGGCCGGGCGTCGTCTCGGCGGCCAGCGTCACGAGCGTGTCGTAGAGGCCGGTTGGCTCGATCAGCCAGCCCATCGAGGTGACCGGCAGTTCGGCCGGCTTGCACAGGATCACGCCGGGCCGGCCGGGGATCGCCGCCTCGTCCCTGTGCAGCGCCGTTGCGTCGCCGAGCCTGACGTAGTGGGGCGAGTAGTAGTTGACGCCGAGGAAGTCGGTGGGCGCGCCGATCAGCTCCATGTCGCCGTCAAGGATCAGCGACGGCGGCGGCAGCAGGTGCTCTCGCGCCCGGGCGGGATAGCGGCCGTGGAGCACCGGGTCGATCCAGATCCGGTTCTGCTCGGCGTCGGTGACGGCCGCCGCATCCTTGGCGTCGGGGCCGGCCGCTCGAATCGGGTGGATGTCGAGCGTGATCCCCACGCGAGCGCCAGGCAACACGCTGCGCAGTCGTTGCAGCGCGAGGCCGTGCGCCAGCATCAGGTGATGGGTGGTCGCGGCGGCCAGCGCATCGTCGCGCAGGCCGGGTGCGTGCACCCCGTTGCGGTAGCCCTGGTTGGCCACGACCTGGGGCTCGTTGAGCGTGATCCAGGTGCCGCCGGTGTCGCCGATCGCCTCGGCCAGGATCTGGGCGTAGTCCGCGAAGCGCTCCGCGGTGTCGCGGTTGGCCCAGCCGCCGGAGTCCTCGAGCGCCTGGGGATGATCCCAGTGGTAGAGCGTTATTGCCGGCTCGATGCTGCGTGCGCGGAGCGCGTCGACGAGCGAGCGGTAGAAGTCGAGCCCGGCCTGGTTGATCGCGCCGCGGCCGCTCGGCTGGACGCGCGACCATGACACGGAGAAGCGAAAGGCGCGGAGACCGAGGCCCGCGATCAGCGCGATGTCCTCGTCGAAGCGGTGGTAGAAGTCGCAGGCGACGTCGCCGGTGTCGCCGCCGCGCACCTTTCCGGGCAGGTGGCTGAAGGTGTCCCACACCGACGGCGCGCGGCCGTCAGCGGTGGCAGCGCCCTCGATCTGGTAGGCGGAGGTCGCCGCGCCCCAGAGGAAACCGTCAGGGAACGCGACCGCGGTCTCGGCCGATCCCTTGGCTTCGCTCGTGGCCATGCGGTCCTCGTCCTCTCCAGGTTGTCGGCGTTTTCAAAAGGGGCGCCGCGGCCCCGCTCCCGGAGGAGAGCGGGGAGCGGGGCGTTGGCACCGGTTGGGTTTACGAGACGGGCTTCAGGTGCAACACGATGACCTCATTGGTCGGCGTGTTGGGGCTGCCTGACTCGTACGCGTTCGTCGCTGACGGCCAGCCGGTGAAGTGCGCCGTGCTGTACTCGTCAAACGAAGCGCCGTACACGGTCGGGATGACCGGCAGGTTCTTCGCGACGTACGTCTCGAGCGGCGTCAGGTACTTGACCTGCTGAGCCGTCGTCGTGGCACCTGCGAGGCTCGCCAGGTCCTTGTCGAGCGAGGAGTTGTTCAGGCCTTCGAAGTCGCCGCTCGCGTTGGTCGGTGAGTTGAGCTTGCTGTCCAGCCAGCCGTCGTAGATCCCGTAGGGCAGGATGGCCGTGTTGGACCAGTGGCTCGTCGCCGAGCCGAACTTGCCGTCCGCGAGGTCGGCATACCATGCGTTGTCCGACAGTCCGTCGAACGACGCCTGGATGTGCGCGGCCTTCAGCTCGCTGGCCATGAGCTGATCGTCCAGCGCATAGTCAGAGTAGTTGGACGGGTCGGTGATCGTGATGTCCACGACCTTGCCCTTGAGCGCGTAGAAGCCGCCCTTGAGCGTGTAGCCGGCCTTCGCCAGCACCGCGTCAGCGGCCTTGGCATTCGGGTTGGCCGAGAGCTTCGCGCTCTTCAGCGCGGGTGCCAGCAGGCTTCCGAAGTTCGGCAGCACGAGGCCGCTGGCGTTCGTCGCGACCGGCTCGAGGCCGGCCTCGCCCTGCTTGCTGATGGCGTTGCGGCTGATCGCCAGGCTGACCGCCTGGCGGACGGCCAGCTGGTTCATCGGCCACTGGCGCAGGTTCGGGATCAGGCTGTTCGTCTGCACCGGCGCGAACCACACGTGGTGGGTCGTCGGTGACTGGTTGACGAAGCCGCCGTTGAGGCCGTTGATGAAGTTGCCTGCCCAGTCGAGGCCATTGGACTCGAGTGCTGAAAGCACCGTCGCCGTATCGGCGAGCAGCGGGAAGTCAACCTGCGTCACGGCCGGCGGGCCGCCGCCGACGTTGAACGGGCCGCCCCAGTAGTTCGGGTTGGCCGTCAGCACGACGCCCGTGCCTGCGTTGAACTGGCTCAGCACGTAGGGGCCCGAGCCGATCGGGTTGGTGTCGGTGAACGTCGACGGGTCGCCGCTCAGGTTCTGCCAGATCGACTGCGGCACGATGTACACGGAGCCCACGTACTGCAGGTCGGTGTACTGCGACGAGGAGAACGTAACGGTCACGGTCTGCCCCGACGCGGTCGCGCCCGTGATCGGGACGCCGTTGGTGTTGAGGTCCGGGTACTTGACCAGCATGTTGTAGGTGAACGCCACATCGGCCGGCGTGAGCGCTGTGCCGTTGCTCCACTTCACGTTCTGGCGGATCGTGAAGGTGATCGAGGTGCCGCCGGATCCCCACGTGAAACCGCTCGCGAGGAAGTCATACGGCGGCTGCAACGGCTTGGCGATGTCCCACTGCAGCAGCGGCTCGTAGATCAGCGACGTGGCCCCGACGGTGTTCGCCGCGGAGGTCGACACGAACGGATTGAAGTTGTCCGTCAGCGTCGTCTCCTGGCTGGACTCCATCGTGAGCGGCGTCGCCGACGCGATTCTTGCCGCGGCGGCGCTCGATGCGCTCGGCAGTGCGAAGGCGACCATGAGCGCCGCGGTTGCGGCGATCGTGACCGTCGCGGAGGCAAATAGCCTGCGCTTGTTGAGCTTTTTCGGTTGCATCACTCATGTACCTTTCGTTGTGCAGGATGAAGTTCGTTGCGAATGGGCGCGTGTTGCGGCACGCGCCCCGGTTGTCAGCGCCCGGCGCGGCAAGCCAACTTGTGGCGCCGGGTTGCTGGCAGTCCGAGTCAGGTCTTCATTGGCAGGCTCCTCTCGTCGCCTGTCTCGGAAGTCAGTTCCGGCGCCGCGACGTCGAGGCGCCAGCAGGCCGCCGCGCGCTGCGCGGTGATCCGCTGCAGCGGTGGCGACTGGGCGCGGCAGCGCTCGTCGGCAAACGGGCACCGCGGCGCGAAGCGGCACCCCACGGTCGTCGAGAGCGCGCTCCCGGCCCGACGCACCTCGCCGCGCTCGAGCTCGATGTCGATCGGATCGCCAAGGCGGTCCGGATCCGGCGCGGCGGCCAGCAGCAGCTGGGTGTAGGGGTGGGCCGGCTGTTGCGTCAGATCTTCTGACGGTCCGCGCTCGACGATCTCCCCGGCGTACATCACGAGCGTGTCGTCGGCGAAATAGCGCGCCGAGGCAATGTCGTGGGTGACGTAGAGAACCGCGAGCTCGAACTGGTCGCGCAGCTCGTCGAGCAGATCCAGCACCTCCAGGCGGATCGAGACGTCGAGCATCGAGACCGGCTCGTCGGCGAGCAGCACGCGCGGTCGTGCGGCGAGCGCGCGGGCGATCGCGACGCGCTGGCGCTGGCCGCCGGAAAGCTCGTGCGGGTACTTGGGCAGGAACTGCTCGGGCGGCGTGAGTCGCACACGCTCGAGCAGCCGCTCGAGCTCGGCGGCGATCTCCGCCCTGCCCTTCGTGCGCTGATGCAGGCGCACCGGCCGGCGCAGCGTGTAGCGCACGGTGTGCACCGAGTTCAGCGACGCGAACGGATCCTGGAAGACCATCTGCACGTCGCCCTTGTAGGAGCGGAACGTGCCGTGCGTCCACGGGCGAACCTCGGCGCCGTCGAGCAGGATCTGCCCGCGGGTCGGACGCTCCTGCCCGGCGAGCATCCGTGCAACCGTCGACTTGCCGGAACCGCTCTCGCCGACGAGCGCCACCACGGCGCTGCGATAGAGCCCGAATGAGACCTCCCGCGCAGCGGACAGCACCTCGCCGCCGCGCAGGCTACGCGAGAGCCGGAAGTCCTTCGACAGGGCGTGGGCTTCGAGCACGAGCGGACCGCGGGCGGCGGCCGCCGGAAGAAGCTCGGACTCGGTCTGCACGGTGCTCATGACGGCTGCTCCCCGCCGGCGGCGCTTGCTGCTGCTGCGTGCGCGAGCACGGGCCGATCCGCCGTTTCGGGCGTCACGAACGGGCATGCGCTGAAGTGGCCGGCGACCGATCCGGGCACGGGCAGGACGCGCATGTCGATGCTCTTGCACGGCTCCGCGGCGTAGCGGCAGCGCGGGACGAAGGGGCAGCCCGGCGGCAGCGACCGCAGGTCAGGCGGCGAGCCCGGAATCCCGGCGAGTGCCTTGCGGGCGCCGTGGACGCTCGGGAACGACGCGAGCAGTCCCCGCGTGTAGGGGTGAGCCGGGCGATTGTGAATCTGCTCTGCCGTGCCGACTTCGAGCAGCCGCCCCGCGTACATGATCGCGATCCGGTCGGCGATCTCGAGCAGCAGCGAGAGGTCGTGCGTGATGAACAGCACCGCGAAGTGCAGGCGCTTCTGCAGCTCGACGATCTGCGCGAGGATCTCCCGCTGGACGACGACATCGAGCGCTGTGGTCGGCTCGTCCATGATCACGACCTCCGGATCGACGGCCAGCGCCATCGCGATCATGACGCGCTGGCGCATGCCGCCGGAGAGCTCGTGCGGATAGCTGCGCAGGCGCTCGCGCGGGATGCCGACGAGGTCGAGCAGCATGCCGAGGCGCTCGCGCTTCTCGTCCCCCTTCAGATGCAGATGGGCATCCAGCACGTCTCCGAGCTGAGCGCTGATCCGCAACACCGGGTTGAGCGCGTTCATCGCGCTCTGGAAGACGATCGAGATCTCGCGCCAGCGCAGCTTGCGCAACTCGCGCGAGCTCTGATCGAGGATCTCCACGCCGTCCGGCGCGAAGCGCGTTCCGCGATACATGACGCTTCCGCCGGTGATCACGGCCGGTGGCCGCAGCAGCCGGCACGCGCCGAGCGCCAGCGTGGATTTTCCCGAGCCGCTCTCGCCGGCCAGGCCGACGGTTTCGCCGGGCGCAAGCGCGAGGTCGATGTGGTCGACGGCCTTGACGTCGACGTCGCCGCGGTAGACGATCGACAGGTCGCGAATCTCGAGCACCGCCGGGCGCTCCTCCGCGGCGGGGCCCGCGGTCGAGCCGTTGCGTGCGGGGTCGGCGGGGATCATGCGAGCGGCTCCACGCGCTCGACCGGCGTCGGGTCGGTCGGCCTCCATGCCCGACCCGACCATTTCGGTCGCGGCGCGCGATGGGGTGGCGCGTTGAGGCCGATGCTGGGCCGCCACAGGCCGGCGCCTTGACGGCGGCGCCTGCGGCGTCCGGTCGAGTTGCGCAGGCGCGGGTTGCCCAGCTCGTCGAGCCCGAAGTTGAGCAGCACGAGGCCCGTCCCCAGCAGCGCAGCGGCAAGCCCGGGCGGCACGTACCACCACCACGCCCCGATGCTGAAGGCGTTCGCGCTCTGCGCCCAGAAGAGCATCGTGCCGAGATTCCAGGTGGAGAAGTTGGCGACGCCGATGAACGCGAGCGCCACCGACGTCAGGATCGCGTAGAGGAACGTTCCGACGAAGTTCGCAGCGATCAGGCTGACCTCGTTCGGCAGGATCTCGAACACGACGAGCCGCCACGTTCGCTCGCCGGTCTCGCGCGCCGCGGCGATGAAGTCGCGACTGCGCAGCGTGAGGGTCTGGGCGCGGATCACGCGCGCACCCCACGACCAGCCGAGGGCGCTCAGCACGATCGCGGTCGGCAGATCACCGCTGTTGGGGAGGTAGCCGAGGAGGACGATCAGCAGCGGCAGCGCGGGCAGGACGACGAACACGTTCATCAGCAGCGACAGTCCCTCGTCGGCGACGCCGCCGAGGAAGCCCGCGGTGACGCCGGTGGCCACCGAGAGCGTCGTCGCGATCGTCGCCGTCAGCACGCCGAGCACGACCGAGGAGCGCAGCCCCACGAGCAGTTGTGAGAGGACGTCCTGTCCGGTGGTCGTCGTGCCCAGCAGGTGCGCGGCGGTCGGGCCGACGGCCCCGAGCGCGTTGGGGTTCGTGGCGCTCGGGTCGTATGGGGCGATCGCCGGTCCGATGATCGCCACGAGCACGAACACGGCGAGAATGCCGCCGCCGACCTTGGCCTTTGTCGGCATCGTGCGCAGGAACTGGCCGCGCCGTGGGAGGATCGCCGCGGTCTGCGCGGGCGCTGAGACTGCGATGGCCATCAGAACGCCGCCCTTGTGCGGGTGCGCGGATCGGCCAGCACGTACACGATGTCGGCGAGCAAGCAGGCGAGCAGCACGGCGGCCGAGATCGCGAGGAAGATCCCCTGCATCACCGGGAAGTCATCCTGGGTGACGGCGTTGTAGAGCTGGTAGCCCACGCCCGGGTAGGAGAAGACGATCTCCATCACGAGGGCACCGGCGATCACGAAGCCGATCGCGAGAGCGAAGCCCGCGATGTTCGGCAGGATCGCGTTGCGCGCCGCATACGTGAACATCACGCGCCGCGTGGAGAGGCCCTTGGCCTCCGCGGCCAGCACGTAGTCCTCGCCGATCGTCGTGATCATCACGTTGCGCATCTGCAGCATCCAGCCCGCCATCGAGGTGACGATGATCGTCGCCGCCGGCAGGATGCCGTGATGGATCGCGCTGCCGATGAAGGCAGCGTTGAAGCCGACATTGACGCCCAGCGTGGCCCCCCCGTAGCCGGGGAAGAGGTGCCAGTCGTTCGAGAACAGCTGGATCGCGATCAGCGCCAGGAAGAAGTAGGGAGTCGCCTGCAGGAACGTGAACGCGGGCAGCAGCTGGTCGAAGCGCCCGCCCCGCCGCCAGCCGGCGAGGATGCCGAGCAGCGTGCCCAGGATGAAGCTGATGATCGTCGCGGTGCCGACCAGCGCGAGCGTCCACGGGATCGTGTTGCGGAGCACGCTCGTGACCGTCGCGGGGTAGGCGGCCGTCGAGACGCCGAGGTTGCCGTGGATCAGGTGGTCGAGATAGATGCCGTACTGATGCAGCAGGCTGCCCTGGTGACCGATGCCGAACTGCAGGTCGAGCGCCTTGACGGCGGAGGCGGTCAGCTGCGGATGCTGCGCCAGCATCGCCTCGACTGGGGTCCCCGGCAGCACGTGCGGGATGAGGAAGTTGATCGTCAGAGCGACCCATGCGGCGACGGCATAGAACCCCAACCGGCGGATCATGAACTGCATTTCCTCGACCAGCCTCCTCTAACCCGCTCCTCCCACGAACTGCACGCGCGGCCTCGTACGCGTTACCATCTTTGTGGAAACGCTACCAGCCTCTCGCTGGCACGTCAAACCTCAACCGTCGCCCGACGCGGGCGAAGCGACAGGAGCCCCAAGTGCGGTACGGACACTTCGATGACGCGCGACGCGAATACGTCATCGAGCAGCCGGCCACGCCCCTCCCCTGGGTCAACTACCTCGGCACCGATGCCTACTTCGGGATCATTTCCAACACCGCCGGCGGCTACTCGTTCTATCGCGACGCCCGGCTTCGTCGCCTGACCCGCTACCGCTACAACGCGGCCCCCTTCGACGTCGGCGGCCGCTACCTGTACCTGCGCGACAACGCGAACGGCGAGTACTGGTCATCGTCGTGGCAGCCGACGCAGACCCCACTCGACGCCTATGAGTGCCGCCACGGCCTCTCGTACACGGTGATCTCCTCCTCCTACCGCGGCGTCGACACCGAGACGCTCTACTTCGTCCCGCTCGGCGAGACGCTCGAGGCCTGGCGACTTCGCGTCACCAACCGCCGCGACGAGGCGCTGAACCTCTCCGTCTTCTCCTCGGTCGAGTTCTGCCTGTGGGACGCCCAGGACGACGCGACCAACTTCCAGCGCAACCTGTCCACCGGCGAGGTCGAGGTCGTCGACGGCGTGATCTACCACACGACCGAGTACCGCGAGCGCCGCGACCATTTCGCCTACTTCGCCTGCTCTGAGCCGGTCGTCGGCTTCGACACCCAGCGCGAGGCGTTCCTCGGGGCTTACCGCGGCTGGGACCGGCCGATCGCCGTCGAGCGTGGCGTCTCGGGCAATTCGGTCGCCCACGGCTGGGCGCCGCATGGCTCCCATCACGTCAAGCTGGCGTTGACGCCGGGCGAGACGCGCGAGGTCGTGTTCGTGCTCGGCTACCACGAGAACCCGCACGAGCAGAAGTTCGACGCGCCCGGCAGCCAGGTCGTCAACAAGCGGCTCGTGGCGCCGGTGATCGAACGCTGGCTCGCGCCGGCGAAGATCGACGAGGGCCTGGCGCGCCTGCGCGCCCACTGGGACGGGCTGCTGGCGAGCTGCCAGATCTCGACGCCCGACCCGGACACCAACCGCATGGTCAACACCTGGAATGCCTACCAGTGCATGATCACCTTCAGCATGAGCCGGTCCGCCTCGTTCTTCGAATCCGGCATCGGGCGGGGGATGGGCTTCCGCGACTCCAACCAGGACCTGCTCGGCTTCGTCCACATGGTGCCGCAGCGGGCGCGCCAGCGGATCATCGATATCGCCTCCACCCAGATGGCCGATGGCTCCGCCTACCACCAGTATCAGCCGCTGACCAAGCGCGGCAACGACGCGATCGGCTCGGGTTTCAACGACGACCCGCTGTGGCTGATCGTCGGTGTGGCCGCCTACCTGAAGGAGACCGGCGACAGCTCGATCCTCGACGTCCCGGTGCCCTACGACAACGTTCCCGGCAGCGAGACGCCGCTCTACGAGCACCTTCGCCGAAGCATCGCCTTCACGCTCGCGCGGCTGGGACCGCACGGCCTGCCGCTGATCGGCCGAGCCGACTGGAACGACTGCCTCAACCTCAATTCCTTCTCCGAGTCGCCGGGCGAGTCGTTCCAGACCGTTGAGAACCGCTCCGACAGCACCGCCGAGTCGGTCTTCATCGCCGGCCAGTTCGTCCTCGCGGCCAAGGAGATGGCGGCGATCGCCGAGAGCGTCGGCGCGGGCCGCGCCAACGCCGGCGAGTCCGACCGCTACCGCGCCGCGGCGGTTGCGATGGAGGCCACGATCGCCGAGCACGGCTGGGACGGCGAGTGGTTCCGGCGCGCCTACGACTACTTCGGCAACCCGGTCGGCTCGGTCGAGAACGAGGAGGGCAAGATCTTCGTCGAGGCGCAGGCGATCTGCGTGCTCGGCGGCGTCGGCCTCGCCGACGGCAAGGCGCGGCGCGCGCTCGACAGCGTGCGCGAGCGGCTGGCGAGCGCGCACGGCGTCGTGCTGCTGGCACCGGCGTACACGCGCTACCACGTCGAGCTGGGCGAGATCTCCTCCTATCCGCCGGGATACAAGGAGAACGGCGGGATCTTCTGCCACACCAACCCCTGGGTGATGATCGGCGAGGCGATGCTGGGCGACGGCGATGCGGCGTTCGACTACTACCGGCGGATCAACCCGTCGGTCCGCGAGGCCATCAGCGAGGTGCATCGCTGCGAGCCCTACGTGTACGCCCAGATGATCGCCGGACGCGAGGCGGCGACCGAGGGCGAGGCCAAGAACTCGTGGCTCACCGGAACGGCGGCGTGGAGCTTCGCCGCGATCACGCAATGGATCCTCGGGATCCGGCCCGAGTACGAGGGACTACGCATCGACCCGGTGCTGCCGGCCGCGTGGCCGGGGTTCAGCGCCGTGCGCTCCTTCCGGGGGGCGACCTACCGGATCGCCGTCAGCAAGCCGGCCGGTGTCTGTGCACGCGTCACCCGCCTGGTGGTCGACGGCCGCGATGTCGACGGCAACCTGGTGCCGCTGGGCGCCGCCGGCGCCACGGTCGAGGTCGAGGCCATCGCGTCGAGCTGAACGCTCGCCGGCGCCGGCGCGCGCCCAGCCGACCCGCGACGAATGTTGCGGCAAACGGCGCGAAGCTGTATCAAACCCGGTAACGTTTTCAGTCACTGAGAACGATGGCGACGCTTCCACACAAGACTGGGCGGCCCGGGCGACGCGCGACGATCCGCGAGATCGCCGACCTCGCCGGGGTCTCGATCGCGACCGTCTCGCGTGTCGTCAACGGCAGCGGATACGTGTCAGAGAAGACGCGAATCGCCGTCGAGAGCGTGATCCGTGAGCACCGCTACACCGCCAACCGCAGCGCGCGCGCTCTCTCCGCCGGCCGCACCGGTCTCGTCGGGGTCACCCTGCCGAGGATCCACCCGGCCTACTTCTCAGAGATCACGGCCGGCATCGCCGAGGCGCTCTACGAGCTCGACATGCGCATCGTGCTCGCCCCGACCCTGCACGAGCACGACCGTGAGGTCGACCTGCTCGCGCGGTTGATGCACGGCACCACCGACGGCGGGCTGCTGGTGCTGCCGGAGGAGTCAGGCAGCGAGTTACGCACGCTGATGACCTACGGGTACCGCTTCGTCGTCGTCGACCCGCGCAGACGGATCGACGAGCGGGTCGCCACGGTCTCGGCAGCACACTCCTCCGGCGCCGATCAGGCGACACGCCACCTGCTCGAGCTCGGCCATCGCCGCATCGCCGCGATCACCGGGCCGCCCGACATGATGGCCACGGAGGAGCGCCTGCGCGGCTACCACGCCGCGCTCGCGGCGGCCGGCGTTCCCGCGGACCGCTCGCTCGTGATCGAGTCCGACTGGGAGGTCGACGGCGGGCGCCGGGCCGGCGCCTCCCTGGTCGAGCTGCCGGACCCGCCCACGGCGATCTTCGCCTTCAACGATCCGCTGGCGATCGGCGCGATGCAGTCCGTCGTCGCGGCCGGCCTGCGCGTACCGCAGGACGTGTCGGTCGTGGGCTTCGACGACACCGTCGAGGCCGAGTTCGTCACGCCGCGGCTGACCACGGTGCGCCAGCCGCTCGCCGAGATGGGGCGCATGGGCGTGAGCCTGCTGATGCGGCTGCTCGAGAACCGCAGCTTCGAGGCGCTCCACGTCGAGCTCGCGACGCAGCTGATCGTCCGGGCCTCGACCGGCCCGGCGCCGGTGCGCTGACGCGCGCGCCGCGGCGCCGGCCTCGCGCGCGCCACGCAGCACCTGACCGGCGCGTCGGGCTGCGACGCGGAGTCTTGCACGGTCACGCTTTCGCAACCGCCGGACGTCGGGCGCGCAGGGACAATAGGAGGGCTGCGAGTCCGGTCGCCGCCACCCGGCGCGACGCCAGACCTGGTCGCGATTGTTGTTCACGCTGACGACAGCCCTGCTGCTATGCCTGCTCGGCCTGGGTGTGGGCGTGTTCGGCACGCTCGTCGGCGCCGGCGGTGGCTTCATCGTCACGCCGGTGTTGTTGCTGCTCTACCCGCACAGCACACCCGACCTGATCACCGCGATCAGCCTCGTCGTCGTGTTCTTCAACGCGACGTCGGGCAGCGCTGCCTACGCGCGGCAGGGCCGGATCGACTATCGCTCCGGGCTGATCTTCGCGGCCGCCACGGTGCCGGGCTCGATCCTCGGGGTGCTGCTGGCCAACCGCGTCTCGCGCCCCGGCTTCGACGTGATGATGGGCGTCGCGCTCGCGGCGCTCGCGGTCTGGCTGCTCGTCGGGCACACCGAGGCCGGGGAGGGTGTCGCGGGGATCGGCTCGCCGCGCGCGATCAGGAGCCGCGACGGCCACACCTACAACTACCGTGCGCGGGTGCGGCGCGGCGCCGTCCTGAGCGTCGGCGTCGGCTTCGTCTCCAGCTTCCTCGGCATCGGCGGCGGCGTCGTGCACGTGCCGCTGATGGTCGCGGCACTCGGCTTCCCCACGCACGTCGCGACCGCCACCTCGCACTTCGTGCTCGCGTTCATGGCGCTGGTCGCGACGGTCACGCACGTGATCAGCGGCTCCTTTCACCACGGCGTCGGCCTGCGGCGAGCCGCGGCGCTGTCGGTCGGCGTGGTGATCGGCGCACAGGTCGGCGCCCGTGTCTCCCAGCGCGTCAGCGGCCGGCGCATCCAGCATCTGCTCGCCGGCGGCCTGCTGTTGCTCGGGGTGCGGCTGATCCTCAGCGTCGTGATCTAGCCGGCCGAGAACCGACCCGGGCGCAGGCGGCTCCCGCCGGAGCCCCTTCCCTAATGCGGTTGCGGCACGATGCGAATGTAGGGCCGCGGCGACTGCCAGCCGTCGGGGTAGCGCTCGTGCGCCTCCTCGTCGGATACCGAGCCGGCGATGATCACGTCGTCGCCAGGCTGCCAGTTGACCGGGGTGGCAACCTTGTGCTTGGCCGTGAGCTGCAGCGAGTCGATCACGCGCAGCACCTCGTCGAAGTTGCGCCCCGTCGTCATCGGGTAGATCAGGATCAGCTTGACCTTCTTGTCCGGCCCGATCACGAAGACGTTGCGGACGGTCTGATTGTCGGCCGCGGTGCGGTCGGTTGCCTCGCCCGAGACGTCGAGCGGCAGCATCCCGTACAGCTTCGAGACGGCGAAGTCGGCGTCGCCGATGATCGGATAGTTGGGCGCGGTGCCCTGGGTCTCCTCGATGTCCTTCGCCCACTGGGCGTGGTTGGAGACCGGGTCGACGGAGAGGCCGATGATCTTCACGCCGCGGCGCTCGAACTCCGGCTCGATCGAGGCCATGTAGCCGAGCTCGGTCGTGCACACCGGGGTGAAGTTACGCGGATGCGAGAACAGCACGCCCCACGAGTCTCCGAGCCACTCGTGGAAATGGATCGGGCCCTGGCTGGTGTCCGCCTCGAAGTCCGGGGCGTTCGAACCTATCTGCAGTGACATCGATTCTCCTTGCGTTTGGCTGCGAGCGAGAGGGGTGCGACGATCCTCGGGACCCGCGCGCGCGGCGGCGGGGCGGGTCGTTCGGCGGAGAGCAGATTCTACCAAATCCCGATCAAGAATCGGGGGCATCGGCCCCGGGAGCAGCATGCATCCGCCCGGGATCCTGCCCCGCGATCGCAGCTGCTCGCGCGGTCCGCTGCGCACACCCGGTCGCGAGCAAAACATGGCCGCCATCCCGTCGCCTACGCGGCGCGACGTACCGATTGAAGCGCTCGCTGCTTTTCCGCGGGCTGGACGGTGTCGAAACACGCGGCAAGTTCGCTGCGGCGGCCACCGCGCGCCACCCCGGTCGGCCGCGCCGGCCGGGCCGGATACGCCGCACGCCCTCAGCGGTCTTTTACGGATGCCCCGGATTCGCACGCGCTGTTAGCTGAGGACGATATGTCCGCCGCGACGACCCCCGACGGTGGTGCCGCGTCGCCCGCGCTGGCCGGCCGGCACCTGACCTCGCGCGAGCGGGTCGAGCTCGCGCTCGCACACCGGGAGGCGGACCGCGTGCCGCTGGACCTCGGCGGTGGCCTCGTCACCGGGATGCATGTCAGCTCCGTCTACAAACTCCGCCAGGCGCTCGGCCTCGACGCCCCCGGCACGCCGGTGAAGGTGATCGAGCCCTACCAGATGCTCGGCGAGATCGCGCCCGACCTGATGGACGCGCTGGGCGTCGACGTGGTGGCGGTCGGGCGGCCGACCAACATGTACGGCTTCGTCAACGAACGCTGGAAGCCGTGGAGCGCGTTCGACGGTGTCCCCCTGCTGGTCCCCGGCGACTTCCCGACGGAGCCGGAGCCGAGCGGCGACATCCTGATGTATCCCTGCGCCGACCGTTCCGCACCCGCCTGCGCGCGGATGCCGAAGAACGGCTTCTACTTCGACTCGGTCATCCGCCAGGACCCGATCGACGAGGCCCACCTCGATCCCGCCGGCAACCTCGAGGAGTTCACGCCGATCAGCGACGAGGCGCTCGAGCACATTCGCGCCGAGGTCGAGCGCCTGGCGCCCAGCGGCCGCGCGATCCTCGCCGACTTCGGCGGCATGGGCTTCGGTGACGTGGCGCTGGTACCCGGCCCGACGCTGCGGCACCCGCGCGGTATCCGCGACCTCGAGGAGTGGTACATGAGCCTCGTCAGCCGCCCGCAGTACATCCACGACGTCTTCGAGCGCCAGGCCGAAATCGCGCTCGCGAACCTGGCCCGCATCCACGCGGCGATCGGCGACGGCATCACCGCCGTGTTCGTCACCGGCACCGACTTCGGCACCCAGGAGGGCCCGCTGATCTCGCCGAAGACCTACCGCACGCTGTTCAAGCCGGTCCACGTTCGCGTCAACGACTGGATCCACACCAACACCGGCTGGAAGACGTTCATCCACTCCTGCGGCTCGATCTGGCGGCTGCTCGACGACATCGTCGACGCGGGCTTCGACGCGCTCAACCCGGTCCAGACCTCGGCGGCGAACATGGATCCGCAGCAGCTGAAGCAGACCTACGGCGACCGCGTGACCTTCTGGGGCGGGGGCATCGACACCCAGCGTGTCCTGCCGTTCGGCACGCCCGCGGAGATTCGCGCGATGGTCCGCGAGCGCATGCGCGTCTTCGGCCCGGGCGGCGGCTTCGTCTTCAACCCGATCCACAACGTCCAGGCGGGGGTTCCGGTCGAGAACCTGCTCGCGCTGTACGCGGCGGTCGAGGAGTTTCGGGGCTACCCGGTCGGCGACGGCGCAGCGTGAGCGAGGAGGGCCCCGATGGGAACACTCGATGAGCTTCGTGAGGCCGTGATCGACGGCCAGGTGGCGGCGGCGGTCGAGCAGACCAGGCGCGGCCTGCAGGAGGGGGTTCCGGCGCAGACGCTGTTCGACGAGGGCCTGATGGCCGCGATGCGGCGCGTCGGCGAGCTGTTCGAGGAGGGCGAGGTGTTCGTCCCCGAGATGCTGGTCGCCTCGCGGGCGATGACGGCGGCTCTCGACGTGCTGCGGCCCGAGCTCGTCGCCGAGGGCGCGAGCACCTCCGGGCGGATCGCGATCGGCACCGTGATGGGCGATCTGCACGACATCGGCAAGAACCTCGTGGCGATGATGCTCCAGGGCAACGGCTTCGAGATCGACGATCTCGGCACCGACGTCTACCCCGAGCGCTTCGTGCAGGCGGTCCGCGACGGCGCCGAGGTCGTCGCGATGTCCGCGCTGCTGACGACGACGATGACGAACATGAGGGCTGTGGTCGAGGCGATCGACGAGGCCGGCCTGCGCGACCGGGTGGGCGTGGTGATCGGCGGCGCACCGATCACGCAGACCTTCGCCGAGGAGGTCGGCGCCGACGGCTACGCCCGCGACGCCTCCAGCGCGGTGCGGATGGTCGACGCCGTGCTCGCCCGGCTGCGGTCCGCCAATGGCCGTTGAACGGCCGCAGGTCAGCGTCGAGCTCGAACCGGTCGGCTGTCGCGTGCGGGTGCCGGTGGGCACGACGCTTCTCGCCGCCGCCCGCTGCGTCGGCGTCGGGCTGGCGTCAGCGTGCGGCGGAGCCGGGACCTGCGGCTCGTGCCGCGTCCAGATCTCGAGCGGGGAGGTCACGCCCGCGTCAGCGGACGAGCGCCGGCAGCTGGGCGAGGCGGCGCTCGCCGGCGGCCTGCGGCTCGCCTGCCAGGCTGCGGTCCGCACGGACGTACGCGTCGCCATTCCGCCCGAGTCGCTGACCACGACCCAGCGCCTGCAGCTGGAGGGCCAGGCGGGCGACATCCGGCTCGACCCGCCGGTCACGGCGGTCGACGTCGCGCTCGATCGCCCGGCGCTCGCCGACCTGCGTGCCGACGCCACACGCCTGCTCGACGCGCTCGCCGCGCAGCCGGCGGCGACCGACACCGCCGCGGCGCCGCAGATCGGTCTCGCGGTGCTGGCCGCCCTGCCCGGCCGCCTGCGCGCCCAGGACTGGTCCGCGCGGGTCGCGCTCCAGCGGCCACGCGGCGAGGTCGTCGCGATCGCCCCGCCGGGGAGCCGCCTGCTGGGGCTGGCCGTCGACCTCGGCACGACGAAGCTCGCCGCCTACCTCGTCGATCTGGGCAGCGGCGACACCGTCGCGCGAGCCGGCGCGCCGAACCCGCAGATCGGCCACGGCGAGGACGTCATGAGCCGCATCGCCTACGCGAACAGCGGGGCGGCGGCGCGCGCAGAGCTGCGCGAAGCGGTCGCGGAGGCCGTCGGCGGCCTGGCGGGAGAGCTGTGTGCCGCCGCAGGCGCCGAGGCCGACGCGATCGTCGACTGTGTGGTGGTCGGCAACACCGCGATGCACCACCTGTTCGCGGGGCTGCCGGTGCGCCAGCTCGGACAGGCGCCCTACGTCGCCGCCGTGAGCGATCCGCTAGATCTCGCCGCCGCCGACGTCGGCCTCGGGCTGGCCGCCGGCGCGCGGCTCTACATGCCCCCGCTGATCGCCGGCTTCGTCGGCGCCGACCACGTGGCGATGCTGCTCGCAACCGAGGCCGCCGAGCGAAGCTCGACCGTGCTCGCCCTCGACATCGGCACCAACACCGAGATCAGCCTCTCCCATGACGGTCGTCTGTGGAGCTGCTCGACCGCCTCGGGACCGGCGTTCGAGGGCGCGCACATCACCGACGGCATGCGCGCCGCGCCCGGCGCGATCGAGCGCGTCCACTACGGTGACGGGCACTTCTCGGTGCAGACGGTCGACGAGCGCCCGGCCGTCGGCCTGTGCGGCTCGGGCATCCTCGACGCCGTCGCGGAGGGGCTGCGGGCCGGCATCGTCGACGCGCGTGGCGCGCTCGCCCGCTCGCATCCGCTGGTCGCCACCGACGGCGGTCGCCCGCGCTGCGTGCTGGTGGGCGCCGCCGACAGCGGCAGTCACCGCGACATCGTCTTCACACGCTCCGACGTCGGCGAGATCCAGCTCGCCAAGGGCGCGATCCGCGCCGGCACCGAGCTGCTGCTCGCCGCCGCCGGGATCGACGCCGCGCAGCTCGACGAGGTCGTGGTCGCCGGCGCGTTCGGCACCTACCTCGACCTTCGCAGCGCCGTTCGCGTTGGCCTGCTGCCCGACCTGCCGGCGGAGCGCTTTCACCAGGTCGGCAACGCCGCCGGTGCCGGCGCACAGCAGCTGCTGCTCTCCCGCGAGCGGCGTCTGGCGGCGCGTCGAGCTCGCCGCCCGCGCGCAGTACGTCGAGCTGACGACGCACCCCGATTTCGCCGAGCACTTCGTGATGGCGATGGGGTTCGCGTGAGCACCGCCGTGCGCGCCTACGCGGGTCTCGCGATCAGCGACCTCGACGAGTTCGTGTTCGGCCGCTGCCCGCACCCGCTGAGCGTCGGTCACGGCCTGCAGATCGGCGCCGGGCGTGTCCACCCCGAGATCAACTTCACGCTGCCGCCGACGTCGATCACCGCCGCGACGATGCCCGCCGTGCGCGACGAGTACGCGGCGATGATCGACGAGGTGTGCGCACGCGCGGTGGCGCTCCAGCTGCCCGGCCTGCTGGTCGAGTTCGAGCTGCTGCCGGAGCTCACCGCGACGCCGGAGTGGGGGGCCGAGCTGACGGCGACGCTGCGGGCGGCGCTCGACCGCCACCACGAGCGCCACGGCCTCGCCTGCGCGCTGCGGGTGACGCCGAACGACCTGCGCGAGTTCGTCCGCCCGCCGCTGATGCGCACCGGGGAGAAGTGGGAGCAGATGATCCGCAGCTTCGAGCTGTGCGCCGACGCCGGCGCCGACCTGCTGGCGATCGAGTCGACCGGCGGCAAGGAGGTCCACGACGACGCGCTGCTCGCGGGCGACCTGCCCGGCGTGGCGTTCGCGCTCGGGGTGCTCGCGCCGCGCGACATGGCGAACCTGTGGGAGCGGATCGTCGCCGTCGCGGCATCCCACGACGCGATCGCGTCCGGCGACACCGCATGCGCGTTCGGCAACACCGCGATGGTGCTCGCGGAGACGCATCACATCCCCCGCGTCTGGGCGGCGGTGATAGGGTGATGACGGTCGCCCGCAGCCTCGTCGCCTACGAGCGCGGGGCGGTGGGGCCAAGCAAGGACTGCGCCTACGAGGGCCCGTACATCAAGGCGATCACCGGCTACCCGATCGCGCTCGAGGGAGCGGAGGCCGCCTGCGCGCACCTCTCCCCGGTCGGCAACATCGCCCGTGCGACCGCGGACCTCTGGAGCAACGAGTCGGTGGCCAACGTGAAGTTGCTCGGCGGCATGGCGCCCACCGTCTCGCTCGAACAGCTGGGCTACGCGACCCGCCTGATGAACGCCGCCTCAGAGCGCGGCCAGGCGCTCGTACTGCGCGACCTGTTCGTCGCCTCCGACGCGTCGCTCGATCCGCAGGCGCACGTGCTGCGCCCCGACGTCGTGCTCGAGCTGGCCGGCGCGATCGTCGAGGAGCCGACGCCTTACCTGCGGGTGCGGCGCGCGGCGCTGGAGACGCTGGCGAGCCTCCGCGACGCGCACGCGGCCGGGGGGCTGGCGCTCGCGAAGGCGGAGCTCGCCTGGCTGGCGCGGCTGTCGGCCGCCGCCGACGAGCTGCCGGAGGACGAGCAGACGCTGATCGAGTCGGTGTGCGCCGCGCTCGATCCGGCGAAGGTGCGTCTGGCGGACTACGACCTGGCGCCGCGCGGATGAAGCCGCGCGAACGTGTCGCCGCCGCGCTCGCACACGTCGAGCCGGACCGCTGTCCCTTCCAGGCGACCTTCACGCCGGAGTTCGCCGCGCGGCTGCGCAGCGACCTCGCACTCGACGCCGGCCATGCGCACAACCCGCACGGCGGCGGCAACAGCTACGCCACCGAGATCGCGCTCGGCGAGGACCTGCTGCTGACCTCGGTCGGCTGGGCCAACTCCTACTACCAGGACGGCGACACCTACGTCGACGAGTGGGGCGTGGGCTGGCGCGCCGTTCCGTACACGACGAAGTACGGCAGCGGCCACTACACCGAGCCGTGCGGGCACCCGCTGGCGGACTCCGCGGCGCTCGCCGCCTATCGCCCACCGGACCCCGGTCGGCCCGAGCTCTACACCGACGCGGCCGCCGCGATCGCCGAGTTCGGGGATGAGTACTGGATGGTCGGCGTCACGGTCACGACGATCTTCGAGGCGGCCTGGGCGTTGCGCGGGCTCGAGCGGCTGCTGATGGACTTCATCGAGGACCCGGACCTCGCCGACGAGATCCTCGAGATCCCCTACCGCTACCACCTCGCCGCCGCGGAACAGCTCGTGCGGCTGGGGGTCGACACGATCTGGCTCGGCGACGACATCGGCCAGCAGAACGGCCTGATCATGTCGCCGCGGCACTGGCGCCGCTTCCTCAAGCCGCGCATGGCGCAGATGATCGCGACGCTGAAGGCGCTCAACCCACGGCTGACGATCGCCTACCACACCGACGGCTGCGTCTACGCGATCATCCCGGAGCTGATCGAGATCGGCATCGACATCCTCAACCCGGTGCAGCCGGTCGCGATGGACCCCGCCCGGCTCAAGCGCGAGTATGGCGGCGAGCTGTGCTTCTGGGGATCGATCGACGAGCAGCACACGCTTCCCTTCGGCAGTCCCGACGACGTCCGCCGCGAGGTCCGTGAGCGGATCGCGACGCTCGGCGCCGGCGGCGGGCTGATCCTCGGGCCGACCCACCACCTCCAGCTCGACACGCCGCTGGAGAACTTCTGGGCGATGACCGAGGAGGTGACTGGCCGCACCCGCCCCGGCGACGGGCGCTAGCGGGCTCTCGCCCGTTTTCTCAATTCGCGCCTGAGCGGCGCGATATCCAGCGCCGCGCCCGGGCGCCGTGCCTGGGCGCGCTCGTCTGTGGCGCCGCCGCCGAGCTGCGGAACGTGGACGGTGGGGCGGCAGCCCCCATCAAGAGCCGTTCCCGGTGGACGCGCCACGGCCGGCGCTGCGCTATTTGCGTCCCGTGAGCGAGCCCAGGCCGTCGGTGACCTTCTCGACGACGGTCTCCACGGCATGAACGATCGAGTTCTTGGCGTGCTCGAGGCGGTCCTCGTCCTTGTGCTGCTGCTCCGGGACCGGCGCTGAGGGTTGCGTCAGGGGCTCTGCCTCGGGTGTTTCGAGTGTCTCGGTGTCGGTCATCGATCCTCCGTGTTGTCGGTGTCGGCGCGGGTGCGCCTGGTGGTCAGGTTGGGCGCTCGTCACTGGGGTGTGCTGCGCGGCGCGGTCCGCCTGCGGATCACGGCGTCGGCGGGAATAGCGACGGTGGATGCGGATCCTCCCCCGGCGGCAGCGCGGGCGTGCGGTGCGGCAGGCCGCGCTCGGCACCCAGCGCTCGTGACGGCGACGGGCGAGGCTGCCGCCGCGTTGCACCAGCGGACGGCAGCGGCCATCGGCGCCGCGGCGCTACGTGTGCCGCCTGCGAACGAAGCGGCGAAACTGACTGCATCGGACACAGCGACCTCCGGGGGGTTGTGGATCCTCGGAAGTCAGGTCGTGCTGCCGGCTCGCTGCCGACCTCACGGGGTTTGCCCTCGGAAACCAACGCTACTCTCCATGTCAAGCGGTGGGGGAGACCGGCGCAGCGGACGGGGGCTCGGTGGCCTGCGGGTGCGGGGCACGGGTGCGCAGGCGGAACAGGACGGTGATCAGGATCCCGATCAGCCAGCCGAGGATCGCCGCGAACAGCATCAGCCACACGAGCGGCACGGCGGAGCTCGAGAAGACCCAGTCGACCTTCACGCGCCGCGTATTGGAGGTGGCGAGCGCGACGACGTAGACGACCAGGACGACCGTCGCCAGCGCGTAGAGATGCAGGCGCGTACGGTGCGCCATCCGGAAGAAGTGGGCGTTACGGGTCTCCCGGGCACCGTCCGCGCCTGTCGGTACAGGCGGTGGCGGGGATGCGAGCGGCGGCTGCGGGGCGGCCGGCGCGTGGTCGAGCGTGGCGTCGGCGTCGGACATCGCTGCCGGCGCGCCGATCGTGGATTCAGACATGACTACCTCCTATGGGGCGGCCGGCGTGCGAGCGTTTCACGCTGCCTCGCTCGCCGCGGCCCATGCGGCCTGATAGCTGACTGCGCGGGCGCCCGTGTGCGGACGCCCGCGCCTGCGTTGCTGCGAGCTTTGCGTCGCGCCCGCCGCCGGCGTCCGCTCGCGCGCGGCCGCCAGGTGGTGCAGCCCCGCCCGGGCGCGGACGAGCAGCGACTTGACCCCCGGCACGCTGGTGTCCATGGCGCAGGCGATCTGCTGGTAGCTGAAGCCGTCGATCTCGCGCAGCAGCAGCGCGGTCCGCTGCGTGTCGGGCAGCTCCTGCACGTCGGCGACCAGTTCGCGGAACTGCTGGCGGCTGACCAGCTGCTCGACGACGGTGCCGCCCTCCTCGGCGGGCCGGTCGTCCATCGAGTCGCAGCCGAGGGGGGCGGTGCGTCGCAGCTGGTTGATGCAGCGGTTTCGCGCGATCCGGTAGAGCCACGGGCGCACCTGGATCTCGCGCTCGTCTGTCAGGAGCGCGTTGAACGCCGCCGCGTAGACATCCTGCAGGGCGTCCTCCGCGTCCTCCTTGGAACGCAGGATCTGCCAGCAGAACCACAGCAGGCGCGTCTGGTAACGCGCCGCGAGGATGTCGAAGGCGTCCCGCTCGCCCTGCCGCAGCAGGGCGACCAGCTGCTCGTCGGACAGCGTTGCGCGCGCGGCCGGCGACGCCACGGCCGCGGCCGTGGCGGCCGGGCGTCCCCGCCGGCGGGCGCCGCGCGCCACCGGGCCGCGCGCCCGGGAGCGTGGTGAGGCCACCCGTACCGTGTCCTCACCACGCGCCGTTCTTGGGGGGGCTTCTACGGCCACCGTGTCAGCCCGTCAACCGGGTCAACCGCGCGAGCGTCGCGGCGGCGTGGGCGCCCAGCGGGCGGCGCGGGCGTCGGGCGACCGCCTGCGCGGCGGGGCGACCGTGGCGGCGGCGAGGGGGGTGTAGACGGGGCATGCGGGACCTCCTGGTTCGTCTGGGACGAATGCTCAGAAAGTCAGCTGGTGTTGCCCGCCCACGGACCATGGGCCGACCTCACGCGATGCCCTTCGCGAACCACTCTACTCCGCTGCCGGACGCTGCACAACCGCGGCAAGACGGTCGGCGACCCGGCGCGTGGGGGTGTCGGCGCTGTCAGCCGGCGGCCGGTGGCGGGCCCGCAGCCGCGATCTCGTGGTGATCGACGAGATCGGTGGGGGCGAGGATGAAGACCTCGCACATCATGTCCGGGTGCTGCTGGTTGCCGCTCATGAAGCCGATCACGCGCCGGCCGGTGGCGTTCTCGATGACCGCCTCGAAGCGCTGGCGCATGAGGTCCTGGAACGCGATCCGCTGGTCGATCACCGCCGCGCCGCGGCCGCCCTCGAGCAGCGTCTGCTCGACCCGCGAGAAGCCGCCACGCAGCACGCACACGACGAGGTCGTCGGCGTAGTAGGACTTCGTCCGCGTCGGGCCGTGCCCGTAGAACTCCTTCAGCAGGGCGACCATGCCGTCCGAGATCGCGGTCAGCACGTCGCCGTGGGCCCGCGGCGGGTCCTGAACGTCGCTCGAGCTCACCGCCACACCGCCGGAAGGCACGCTGTTGCCATGACCAGCTAAGCGTAGCCCAGGCTGGAGTCGGAGTGTCGGACGTGCGGGCGCCGCTCGCGCGCCGCGCGTCGTGCGGCGCTGCCGAGGCGCGTAACGCGCGTCGCCGCGCACGGATCTCGCCGGTGAGCGCAACTTTCGCGCGCGCCGGCGCTCTCAGGATTGATGTCGCGGATCACACGGCCCGTGCTGTGCCTGCTCGCCCTCGGGCTGGTGGTTCCGTGCGCCTTGGCGGCGGCCCCGGCGCGCTCCGCGGCAATCCCTTTGCGTGCCGCCAAGCTGACGCTGCACCCGGTGATCGGGATCGGCGACGACAAGGCGGACATGTTCACGGATCCGCGGTTTCGCGCGCTGCGAATCAAGACCGTGCGCTACGACATGTCGTGGGACGCGCTGTCGGTGACCTATCAGCGTCAGGAGGTCACGAACTGGATGGATGCGGCGCACCGGGACGGGTTGAGCGTGCTGGTGACGATCGACCACTCCGACCGTGTGATCTACAGGAAGGTCAAGGTCCACGGGAAGACGAAGAGGAAGGCGTTCAGCCAGACCCGGGTGCTGCCGACGAAGGCGCAGTATGTGACCGCGTTCAGGGCGTTTCGCAAGAGGTTCCCGTGGGTCAAGGAGTTCGTCACCTGGGATGAGACGAACTGCTACTGCGAGGTCACCTACGACAAAGAGACCCAGGTCGCCGGCTTCTACAGCGGCCTGCGCTCGGCCTGTCCGTCGTGCACGATCCTCGCCGCCGAGTTCCTCGACGTCGACAAGCAGTACGCCGTGTCGATGAAGACCTGGGTGTCGAAGCTCGATCGGGCGCTGGGCTACCAGCCGGGCTACTGGGGCCTCAACGACTACGAGGATGCCAACCACCTCGTCAGTACCCAGACACGGCAGCTGCTCGGCCTGGTCCGCGGCAAGATCTGGCTCGCCGAGACCGGCGGCATCGTCAACCGCCACAACGGCACGAAGCATCCGGGCTTCCCCCAGAACGCCACCCACGCCGCGAAGGTCGACGCCTACGTCCTCGACACGATCGGCTCGCTGAGTCCGCGGATCCAGCGCATCTACCTCTACGAGTGGGACGCCAAGACCCCCCGCGACAGCTGGGACAGCGCGCTGATCTCCTACAACACGATTCCGCGCCCCGGCTACAAGGTGCTGGCGAACACGCTCGCGGCGTGGGGGATCAAGCCGAACTGCGCGATCTCGCGCGTGCCGCCGAGCTGCGCCAGGCGGTCGGCGAAGTCCTAGCGGGGCTGTGTGCGGCGATGGGCGGCCGCCACGTGCACACGGCGTCGGGCGGTCGCCGCGCCGTGCACCGGCGCACGCCCGGGCTCGCGATGCCGCCGCGGAGCAGCTCGCAC
>CAWHDS010000023.1:0-7251 GCA_963828135.1 uncultured Solirubrobacterales bacterium | reverse complement strand
GCTCGGGGGCCGCCGGCGGATCCTCCGGCTCGACCGGACGCTTCGCGGCGGGGCTCACTTGCCCTCCGGCTCGGCGACGGAAACGAGATGGCGCACCGCGTGCAGCATGCCGCGGGCCTGCGGCGTGTCCTGCACGTCGACGCTGTGCCCGATCCGGCGCAGGCCGAGCGAGCGCAGCGTGTCGAGCTGACGCTTGTTGGAACCGTTACGCGAACGCTGCTGGGTGACGCGCAGAACGCTCATGCGCTCGCCGCCTCGGGCTCGGGCGTGGCCGCCTCGGCGGCTGAGGCGGAGTCGCCGTCGGCGGGGAGCGTCTCGGCGACCGGAATGCGCTTGTCGACGAGGCCGAGCACCTGCGCGACGCTCAGCCCGCGCAGCTTGGCCACTTCGGCCGGTGTCGAGAGCCCCTGCAGCCCCTCGACCGTGGCCTTCACGAGGTTGATCGGGTTCTGCGAGCCGAGGCTCTTGGAAAGGATGTCGTGGATGCCCGCCAGCTCGAGCACGGCGCGCACGCCGCCGCCGGCGATCACGCCGGTGCCGGGGGCGGCGGGCTTCAGGAAGACGCGGCCGGCGCCGAAGCACCCGGTCGTCTCATGCGTGATCGTGGCGCCGTGCTTCGGCACGCGGAAGAGCGACTTCTTGGCCGCCTCGACGCCCTTCTGGATCGCGAGCGGCACCTCGTTGGCCTTGCCGTAGCCGACGCCGACGACATCCTTCTCGTCGCCGACGACGACCAGCGCGGTGAACGAGAAACGACGTCCGCCCTTGACCACCTTGGCGACGCGGTTGATCTCGACGACACGCTCCTGGAGGTCCAGACCGGCGGCGCTGACTGTTCGATCGATTCGCATGGGGATCGGCAAGGGTAGCTCAGAACGACAGTCCGGCTTCCCGCGCTCCCTCCGCAAGCGCCTTGACCTGGCCGTGGTAGCGGTAGCCGCCGCGGTCGAACACCGCGCTCGCGACGCCGGCCGCCTTGGCGCGCTCCGCCAGTAGCGCGCCGGCGCGCGTGGCACGCTCGGCGGGCGCGAGCGCACGCAGCTGCGGCTCGGTCCAGTTGACCGCGACCAGCGTATGTCCGGCGACGTCGTCGATCAGCTGCGCGGAAATGCCGCGGTTGGAGCGGAAGACGGAGACGCGCGGGCGCTCCGCGGTGCCGGAGACCTTGGCGCGGACGCGCCGGCGGCGGCGCAGGCGGCGGGCTTGCTTGGTGATCACGCTCATGCCCGCTTGCCCACCTTGCGCGCGACGACCTCGCCCTCGTAACGGATGCCCTTGCCCTTGTAGGGCTCCGGCGGGCGCTGCTTGCGGATGTAGGCCGCCATCTCGCCGACCTGCTGCTTGGAGATCCCGCGCACGACGACGCGCGTGGGCGCGGGGACCTCGAACTCGATGCCCTCGGGGGCGACCACGTTGACCGGGTGCGAATAGCCGAGCGCCAGTTCGAGATCGCGGCCCTTGAGCTGCGCGCGGTAGCCGACGCCCTGGATCTCCAGGCGCTTCTCGTAGCCGTCGGTGACGCCGATCACCATGTTCGCGACGAGCGTGCGAACGAGGCCGTGCAGCGCACGGTGCTCGCCGCGGTCGGTCGGGCGCGTGACGACCAGGTGGTCCTCGTCGCGGGCGACCGTGATGTCGCGCGGAATCCGTTCCGACAGCGCGCCCTTCGGGCCGTTGACGCTGACCAGCTCAGGCTCGATCGTGACCTCGACGCCGCCGGGAACCGGGATCGGCGCTCTACCGATGCGCGACATTCACCACACCTCCGCGACGACCTCGCCGCCGACGCCCGCAGCGCGGGCCTCGTGGCCGGTCATCACGCCACTGGAGGTCGAGACGATCGCGGTGCCCATCCCGCCCTGCACGCGCGGGATGTGCTTGGCGTCGACGTAGGTGCGCCGGCCGGGCCGCGAGACACGACGCAGGCCGGTGATCGCCGAGCGCCGCGAGTCGTCGTAGCGCAGGCGGATCTCGAGCACGTCGCCGGGCGCGTCGGTGGCCGCGGCGACGCTGTAGGCGTCGATGTAGCCCTGCTCGGCCAGGATCCGGGCGAGCTCTGCCTTCTGGCGCGAGGCAGGCATCAGCACCGTCTCATGCGAGGCGTGGATCGCGTTGCGGATACGCGTCAGGAAATCGGCTATCGGGTCGGTCATCGACATGCGTTGGCTCCGGCTACCACGAGGACTTCGTCATGCCCGGAATCTGCCCCTGATGCGCCATCTCGCGCAGGCAGATCCGGCAGAGGCCGAACTTGCGGTAAACCGAGCGCGAACGGCCACAGCGGTGGCAGCGGCTGTACGCGCGCGTCTTGAATTTTGCGGGGCGCGCCTGGCGGACGCGCTGTGAGGTCTTTGCCAAGTGCTACTCCTGATCTTTCGGTTCGTCGGGTTCGGGCTCCGCCGCGGGCGGCACTTCATCCCCGGGCGAGGCTTCGGAGGCGCCGGCAGGCTCATCTGAGGGAGCGGCCTGCGCCGCGGGGGCATCCTCCTCGGTCGCGGAAACCTCGGCAGCCGCCTCCTCGGCGGCCAGCTCCTCGACCACGATCGCCTCCACGAGCTCCTCGGCCGCCTGCTCGACCAGCGCCTCGGCGACGAGCTCCTCGGCCAGCTCCTCGACGACGATCTCCTCCACGAGCTCCTCGGCCGCCTGCTCGGTCAGCCCCTCGGCCACCAGCTCCTCGACCAGCTCCTCAGCGGCCTCCTCCACCAGCTCCTCGGCCACCAGCTCCTCGACCGCCTGCTCGACCAGCGCTTCGGCCACGAGCTCCTCGACGGCTTCCTCGACCGCCTCCTCGACCAGCTCCTCGGCCGCAGCTTCGAGCAGCGCCTCCGCCGCGAGCTCCTCAGCGTCGGCCTCGGCCGGCTCCGAGTCCGGGGGCTCCGGCGCAGCCGCGGGCGTGGCCGGCGTCTCGGCTTTCGCGAACGGGAAGCCGAACGCCTCGAGCAGCGCAAAGGCCTCGGCATCGGTTCTGGCGCTCGTGGTGATCGTGATGTCGAGGCCGCGCGTCTGGTCGATCGTGTCGTAGTCGATCTCGGGAAAGATGATCTGCTCGCGCACGCCGAGGGAGTAGTTCCCGCGGCCGTCGAATGAGCGCGGGTTCATTCCGCGGAAGTCGCGGATGCGGGGAATCGCGACCGACATCAGGCGGTCGAGGAACTCGTAGCTGCGCTCACCGCGCAGCGTCACCGAGACGCCGACCGGCATTCCCTCGCGAAGCTTGAATGCCGCGATCGACTTGCGTGCGCGACGTACGCTCGGGCGCTGCCCGGCGATCGTCGCGAGCTGCTCGGTGGCGGCCTCGAGCACCTTCGAATCCTGCTTGGCGTCGCCAACCCCCATGTTCAGCGTGATCTTGCGGATCACGGGGGCCTGCATCGGCGTCGTGTATTGGAACCGCTCGATCAACGCCGGGCGGATCTCCTCCTCGTAGCGGCTCTTCAGCCGCGAGCGCTGTGCGGGCGGCGCCATCAGTCGAGCCTCGCCTTGGAGCGGCGTGCGATGCGAAACGCCTTGCCGTCGACGCGCTCGACCCCGACGCGCGTCGGACGCTTGTCCTTGGGGTCGATCAGCGCGACGTTGGACACGTGGATCGGGCCCGGACGCTCGATCACGCCGCCGACCGTCTGCGCGCGCTGCGAGCCGGGCACCTGGCGCGGACGCTCGTGGCGCTTGATCATGTTCAGGCCTTCGATGTAGACGCGCTCCTTGACGGGGTCGACGCGCGTCACCTTGCCGGTCTTGCCGCGATCCTTGCCGCTGATCACGATCACCGTGTCGTCGCGACGGATCTTCATCAGAGCACCTCCGGGGCGAGCGAGACGATCTTCATGAAGTTGCGGTCGCGCAGCTCGCGCGCGACCGGCCCGAAGATGCGGGTGCCGCGCGGGTTGTTCGCGTCGTCGATGATCACGGCGGCGTTCTCGTCGAAGGCGATGTAGGTGCCGTCGGCCCGGCCGAAGGACTTCTTCGTCCGCACGACGACCGCTGTCACGACCTCGCCCTTCTTGACGGTGCCCTGCGGAGTGGCCTGTTTGACCGTCGCGGTGATGACGTCCCCGACGCGGGCGTAGCGGCGGCGCGAGCCGCCCTTCACGCGGATGCAGAGGATCTCGCGCGCGCCGGTGTTGTCGGCGACCTTCAAACGTGTCTCGTTCTGGATCATTTCGCGCGCTCCAGGACCTCGAGCAGCCGCCAGCGCTTGGTGGCCGAGAGCGGCCGCGTCTCAACGACCCGCACGAGATCGCCCTCATGGGCTTCGTTGTGCTCGTCGTGGGCATGCAGCGTCTTGGAGCTGCGCACGATCTTCTTGTAGCGCCGGTGGCGGCGCGAGGTGTCGACGCGCACCGTGATCGTCTTCGCCGCCTTGTCGGAGACGACGATCCCCTGGCGGTCGCGCGGCCGGCCAACCGCATGTTCGACCGCGGCGGGCGGCGCGGCGGCGCTCGCGGGCTTGGCCGCGCGGGACTTCTCGCGCCCGTGGCGGCGGGCCTTCGCGTTCTTCGCCCGCAGCGCGTCGCGCTCGGCCTGGCGATCCTCGGCGCTGAGCGGGCCACGTGCCGCCGGCTCCTTCGCCGCGCGCTTGAGCCGGCGGCGCTCCTTCGGCGTAACCACGGCCACCGGCTCCGGCTTGGGCGGCGCGGCGGGCGCAGCGGGCGCGTCGCCGGCGTCACCCTCGACCTCGGCCTCGGAAGCGCCGGCGGCCTCGGGCTCGGCCTCGGACTGAACCTCGGGCTCGCCGGCGTCGGCCTCGGCCTCGGACTCGCCGGCGTCAGCCTCGGATTCGCCCTCGGCCACGCTTGGCTCGCCGACCACGTCGTCAACCGCTGCCGCAGCGGCGTCAGCCGATGCGGCCTCCTCGACCACGTCGTCAACCGGTGCCGCAGCGGCGTCAGCCGCCGCGGTCTCCGGGTCCTCGGCGGCGGCAGCCGCCTTCCGCTCTTTCTTGTCCGCCATGATCAGCTCTCCGCTTGGTCGCCGGCGACGCGCGCAGCGCCGCGCTGGCCGACGATTGTCAGTGCTCGTGCCAGCTCGCGTTTGCCGGCACGCAGTCCGGCGGTGTTCTCCAGCTCGCCGGTCGCGTGCTGGAAGCGCAGGCCGAAGAGGTCGCGTCTGGTGCTCGCGATGTGCTCGGCGAGCTCGGCGTCGGACATGTCACGCAGGTCTTTGGCAGCGGTCATCGCCATCAGTCCTCGCGCCGCACGAACTTGCTCTTGACCGGCAGCTTGTGGCCGGCGAGGCGCATCGCGTCGCGCGCCAGCGTCTCCGAGACGCCGGCCAGCTCGAACATCACGCGCCCGGGCTTGACGACGGCGACCCAGCCCTCGGGCGAGCCCTTGCCGGAACCCATGCGCGTCTCCGCCGGCTTCTTCGTGACCGGCTTGTCCGGGAAGACGTTGATCCAAACCTTGCCGCCACGGCGGATCTTGCGGGTCATCGCGATACGGGCCGCCTCGATCTGGCGGTTGGTCAGCCAGCCGCACTCGAGCGCCTTCAGGCCGTATTCGCCGAACTGGACGCTGACCTGGCCGCGCGAGAGTCCGCCGCGGCGTCCGCGGTGCTGCTTGCGGTGCTTGACGCGCTTGGGTGCGAGCATCAGCGACCACCGCCCCCGGAAGCGCCGGAACCACGCCCGCGACCGCCGCCGCGACCGCCCGCTCCGCCGCCGCCGCCGCCGGGTCCGCCGCCGCGTCCGCGTCCCGGTCCGCCGGGCCCACCCGGGCCGCCCGGCCCGCCGCTGCCGCCACGGCCGCGGCCGTTGCGGCCGCCGCGCTCGCCGCGCTCGGAGCGGTCGGCGCGATCGCCGCCGCCACCGGCGGGTGCCGGTGCGCTCATGTCGGTCAGGTCGCTGCCGGCGTAGCCCTCGGGCATGATCTCGCCCTTGTTGATCCAGCACTTCACGCCGATCCGCCCGAAGGTGGTGCGCGCCTCGTAGAAGCCGTAGTCGATGTCTGCCCGCATCGTGTGCAGCGGCACGCGGCCGTCCGAGTAGGCCTCGGTGCGGGCCATCTCCGCGCCGCCCAGGCGTCCCGACACCTGGACCTTGACGCCCTTGGCGCCGGAGCGCATGGCGCTCGTCAGCGCGCGCTTCATCGCGCGGCGGAAGGCGACGCGGTTCTGCAGCTGCTCGGCGATCGACTGCGCGACGAGCTTCGCGTCGAGCTCGGGGCGCTTGATCTCCAGGATGTTGACCTTGATCTGCTTGCCGGTGATGCGGTGGAGGTCCTTGCGCAGCGCGTCGACCTCGCTGCCCGACTTGCCGATCACGATGCCGGGGCGCGCCGTGCGGATGTTGATCTCGACCTCGTTGGCGTCTTTCTTGATCGTGATGTCGGAGAGCCCGGCGTGCGCGAGCCGCTTGGTGATGTGCGCGCGGATCTTCACGTCCTCGGCGAGAAACTCGGCGAAGTTGCGCTCGTTGAACCAGTTCGACTGCCAATCGTGGATGTAGCCCACGCGCATCGACTCGGGATGAACTTTCTGTCCCATCGCTACTCCTTCGGCGCGAGCGTGATCGAGAGGTGGGCGGTCCGCTTGTTGATCGGCGTCGCGCGGCCCATCGCGCGCGGGCGGAAGCGCTTGAGCGTCGGGCCGACGTCAGCGGTGACCGCCTTGACGTGCAGCTCGTCGCCGATCAGCTCGTGGTTGTGCTCGGCGTTGGCGACCGCGGAGTCCAGCAGCTTGGCCCAGTCCTTGGCGACGCCGCGCGGCGCGAAGGCGAGGATCGCGCGTGCCTCGGGCACCGACTTGCCGCGGATGTGGTTGCAGACGATGCGCGCCTTGCGCGCCGATGAGCGCACGTATCGAGCGTGGGCGTGCACCAGCTGCGGCCCGAGCACGGCGGCGTCCTTCGACGCGCGCGTGCGGCCGCCGACGAGCCTGCGCGTGGGCGCGGGCGGCTTCTTCGCAGCCGGGCCGGCGGGCGTCTTCGGCGCGGGGGTGGCCGCCGCGGCGTCCCCCTTCGCTGCGCGAGCGCGGATCCGCCGCGGCTTCGCCGCGTCGGGCGCCGGCTCGCCCGACTGCGCCGCGGGCGTCTCCGCTGCCACGCCCTTCGCGCGCACCGGCGAGCGCCGAGGCTTCGACGGCTCGGCGGCGGGCGCCGTCTCGGCCACCGGCTCCACGCCGGCCTTCCGCGACGGGCGTCGAATCCGCTTCGGCTTCTCGGCCGCCGCAGGCGGTGCCTGCTCCGGCTCCGCCGCCACCGCGCGGCCGCGCCGGCGCGGCGGCTTCTGCGCCGACGATTCCTCGGCGCCA
>CAWHDS010000022.1:0-3937 GCA_963828135.1 uncultured Solirubrobacterales bacterium | reverse complement strand
GGCCGACCTCGCGTCACTCGAGGAGATCGGGCTGGGCACCGACCCCGGCTTCGCGGACGAGCTGCGGGAGCTGGACATCAACGACTGATCGGGGCTCGTGGGGCGCGCGCGGCGCGCCCCACGTAGCCGTCCCGGCGTCCCCGTGCGCCGGCCGGCCGGCGCCGAGCTCGTCAGAGCGGCGGCTGCAGCGAGATCGACCGGCGCGGTCCGCTACCGAAGCGCCAGCTGAGCGTGCCGGGCTTCACGATCATCGAGTCGATCACGCCGGTGCCGGTTGCGATCAGCGTCTCGCGTTGCGCTGTGAGGACGTGCAGCTCGTACACCGCGCTGCGCGCGCCGACCGCGCTGCGGCGGCCGATCCAGGCCAGCGTGCCGGTGGCGTTGACCGCCAGCTCGGTGACGCTGGAGAACGACTCGGCGGCGCGCTCGGGGGTCGTGGCGGGGGCGCTGGCGAGCGCCGTGCCGGAGCTCAGATCGAACAGGGTGACGGTCGAGGCGAGCGTGTCGACCCCCATCTCGACCGTGTCGACGCCGGCGTAGTGGGGGTTGAGCGTGTAGAGCACGACCCGGCGGGCGGGGAAACGCACCGTGCCGCGAAGCGCTCCGAGCCGCGTTCGGCGTACCCCCAGACAACCGAAGAGCTCGCTGCCAACGGAGTAGATCCGCGCAGCGCCGGAGGCGCGGAGCGTCTTGGAAGCCGGCGGAGCGCAGCTCGCGGGGGCGGCGCCCGCACTGCTCGCCAGCGCCACCAGCGTCAGCGCGGTCGCCGCTGCGATACGCTGACCGGGCACCCCCTGGACGATACCCGCATCCTGCGAGCGGCAAGTCAAGCGCGGACGCCGGCCGGCCGATAGGGAACCGAGGCGCGAGGACGCGCCCGCAACACTCTTCATGGAGGCCTGACCATCCAACTCGGAATCCTGCTCGCGCTCTGCTGCGCGGTTGTGACGAACCTCGCCTTCTTCTTCAAACAGCGCGGTGCGCGCAGCGCGCCGCGTGTCCTCGCGCGCCATCCGCTGCGCTCGGGGCGGGCACTGTTTCGCGCGCGCTGGTTCGCGGCGGGCATGCTGGTCGCGGCGTTCGCGTGGCTGCTGCACGTCGCCGCGATGGCGCTCGCGCCGCTCAGCGTCGTCCAGGTCGTGCTGGCCGGCGGCATCGTGCTGATCGGCGTGATGGCCGACCGTCTCTTCGGCTTCCGCGTCGTGCGCCGCCAATGGCTCGGCCTGGCGCTGACCGCAGTCGGGCTGGTCGCCTTCGCCCTGACCGTCCCCACCGTGCACGGTGCGCACTCGAGCTTCTCGCCGGCGGCGATGATCGCCTTCGAAGCGGGGCTCTGCGCGGCCGGCGCGCTGCTGATCATCGGCCCGCGGGCCGGCGCCCCACGCGAACATCACGGCACCATGCTGGGCGCCGCGAGCGGCCTGCTGTTCGGCGTCTCCGACGTCTCGATCAAGGCCTTGACCGGGATCATCGGCGCGCACGGCGTGCTCGGCATCCTCAGCCCCTGGCTGGCGCTGACGCTGCTGGCCTCCGTCGTCGCGTTCTTCGCCTCCGCCAAGTCCTTTCAGGAAGGCGACGCGGTCCCCGTGATCGCGATCACCAGCGCCACGGCGAACATCTCCGCGATCGCCGGGGGGATCCTCGTCTTCGGCGACCCGATGCCGGGCGGCGCGCTCGGGATCGTCGCGCAGAGCCTCGGGCTGGTCGCGATCATGCTCGCGGCGGCGCTGATGCCCTCGCTCGGCGGCCGTCACGCGGTCGCCGCGACCGCCTGAGAGCCCGCCGCGCGGGGGGGCGTCCCGGTCGCCTCTGGTACCATCCCACGCCGCATGCCGACAACCTCCCAGCTCGTCCGGATCGGACGCAAGCCGCCGAAGAAGAAGCTCGCGACCCCCGGCCTGAAATCTGGCAAGGGTCGCAAGCGCAAGGTCGCCGCACCGCAGCGGCGCGGTGTCTGCACGCGTGTGTACACGACGACGCCGAAGAAGCCGAACTCGGCGCTGCGCAAGGTGGCGCGCGTACGGATCACCGGGTCGATCGAGGTCACCGCCTACATCCCCGGCGAGGGACACAACCTGCAGGAGCACTCCGTCGTGCTCGTCCGCGGCGGCCGCGTCAAGGACCTCCCGGGTGTGCGCTACAAGGTCGTGCGCGGAGCGCTCGACGCCGCCGGCGTGAGCGACCGCAAGAAGGCGCGTTCGCAGTACGGCGTCAAGAAGCCGTGAGCGACGCCTGATGCCCCGCCGCGCCGCCGCCCAGATCCGCCCGCTCGAGCCGGACCCCGTCCACCGCTCGCGACTCGTGCAGCAGGTCGTCAACAAGGTGATGCTCGACGGCAAGAAGTCGACCGCTGAGCGGATCTCTACGACGCGCTGGCGATTCTCGCCGAGAAGACCGGCAAGGACGCCGTCGAGGCGCTCGAGGAGTCGATCAAGATCCTGACGCCGGCGCTCGAGGTCCGCTCGCGCCGCGTCGGCGGCGCCACCTACCAGGTGCCGGTCGAGGTTCCCGCCCGCCGTGCCCGCACGCTCGCCGTTCGCTGGCTCGTCGAGTTCGCCCGCAACCGCCGCGAGAAGCAGATGTCGGCGCGGCTCGCCGGCGAGCTGCTCGACGCGCAGTCGCAGCAGGGCGGGGCGTACAAGCGCAAGGACGACATCTTCCGCATGGCCCAGGCCAACAAGGCGTTCGCGCACTACCGCTGGTAGGCGCGCAGAGCGCTTGCAGTCGCCTGCGCGCGGCCGGCCTCTGCTATGATCGCGCGGCGGTGAGCGCGACCACGCTCGGCAGCGAACGTGCCGCCACGCGCAGGATCACGAACATGGAGACGGCGACCACATAGCGACGCAGACGAGGGCTTGAGCAGGACTCTGCGTGGGCCCACCGGCCCTATTTTTTTGCCCGTTCCCGGCTGGTCGCCGCCGGCAGGCGGGGCACCTTCGCGACCGCAGCACACCCACCCACCATGCCAAGAGAATTCCCGCTCGAGAAGACCCGCAACATCGGGATCATGGCGCACATCGACGCCGGCAGACGACGACGACGGAGCGCATCCTCTACTACACGGGACGCACCTACAAGATCGGCGAGGTGCACGAGGGCGCGGCGACGATGGACTGGATGGAGCAGGAGCAGGAGCGGGGGATCACGATCACCTCGGCCGCCACCACCTGCCACTGGAACGACCACCGGATCAACATCATCGACACCCCCGGTCATGTCGACTTCACGGTCGAGGTCGAGCGCTCGCTGCGCGTGCTCGACGGCGCGATCGCGCTGTTCGACTCGGTCGCCGGCGTCGAGCCGCAGTCGGAGACGGTGTGGCGCCAGGCGGACAAGTACCACGTCCCGCGGATCGCCTACATCAACAAGATGGACCGCGTCGGCGCCGACTTCGAGCGCGGCGTGCAGACGATGATCGACCGTCTCGGCGCGCATCCGGTGCCGATCCAGCTGCCGATCGGCGTGGAGGGCGACTTCGCCGGCGTCATCGACCTGGTCGCGATGCGCGCGATCTACTACCTCGACGATCTCGGCACCGAGCAGGAGTCGCGCGAGATCCCCGCCGCGCTCGCCGACGCCGCCGCCGCGGCGCGCGAGCACCTGCTCGAGGAGGTCTCCCACTTCGACGACGAGCTCGTCGAGCTGATCCTCGAGGAGGCCGAGATCCCGGTGGCGCTGCTGAAGTCGGCGATCCGCAAGGCGACCCTGGCGATCGCCTTCACGCCGGTGCTGTGCGGCTCCTCGTTCAAGAACAAGGGCGTGCAGCCGCTGCTGGACGCCGTGATCGACTACCTGCCCTCACCGCTCGACATCCCGCCCGTGCACGGGATCGAGCCGGTGCGCGGCGATCCCGAGGGACGCCGACGCGACCCGCTCCGCCGACGAGAGCCAGCCGTTCGCGGCGCTGGCGTTCAAGATCATGGCCGATCCGTTCGTT
>CAWHDS010000021.1:0-88981 GCA_963828135.1 uncultured Solirubrobacterales bacterium | reverse complement strand
GGGCATGCGCGAACGCGTGTACCTGGTCGGTGGAATGCTGACCTTCGACTCCGGCGACGGGGGCACGCTCGTGCGCGCCGAGCTGCCGCTGCACGCCGCCGAGTCCGCGGCGGCAGCCGGGCAGGCCGCGTCCTGACGACCGTCAGCCCAGATGCAGCGCGTCGCCGGTCGCCAGGCGGCGCGCGCGCAACCTGGCGGCCACACGCGGGCTGACGTACTCGCGCCGGTGCGCGGCGAGGCGAACCGCCTCGGGCAGCTCCGAGTCGGCCGTGTCCTTGATCACGAAGCCGATCGCGCCGGCGTCGATCGCCTGCTGCGCGAAGGCCGCGCTCTCGTCCATCTTCAGCACGACGATCTCGGTGGCGGGCACACCCTCGCGCAGACGCCGGATCGCCTCGATGCTGGAACCGCTGCGCATGCTGAGGTCGAGCACGAGCACGTTCGGCCGCTGGGCCTGGACGGCGTTCATCACGGCTCCGAGGTCCGCGCCCTCGGCGACGACGTCGATGCCGGGCTCGGCCTCCAACACGCGCCGCAGGCTGCGGCGCATCGCCTCGTGATCGTCGGCCAGCACGACGCGGATCGCGGTTGTCCCGGCGCGAGCGGCGCCTGGATCCGGCGCCAATTGGAGGTGCGTCGACATCGCATCAAGCTAACCACCGGCCCGCCTCTCGGCCACCGCTTAAACGCGACGACCGCCCGCGGCAAAGCACCGATCGGCGATGCGTATCCAGCGGCGCAGCCCAGCGCCCGCGGGCTCGCCGGCGCCAAGCGCCGCTCGATCCGCTACCCCCCGCGCAGCGCGGAGAGCGGCCGTGGCGGCGGCGGCGCCTCCAGCCGCACCCGGGCGTCGACCACGACCGCTCCATGCGGCGCCGCGACGAGCGGGTCGAGATCGAGCTCGGCGACCTCGGCGTGCGCCTCGACCAGCGCGCTCAGCCGCAACAGGACGTCCTCGATCGCCGCGACGTCGCACGGCGCGGAGCCGCGGTAGCCGGACAGCAGCGGGAAGGTCCGCAGCCCCTGAAGCATCTCGCGCGCGTCGACGTCGGTCAGCGGCGTGATGCGGGCGACGACGTCCCCCATCAGCTCCGCGGTCGCCCCGCCGGGCCCGCAGACGATCACCGGGCCGAAGCTGGCGTCGTGCGCGACGCCTACGACGAGCTCGACGCCCGCGGGCGCCATCGGCTGGACGACGAAGCCGTCGAGGCGGTGCCCGGAGGCGGTGACCGCGGCGCGAATCTCGCTCGCGGCCCGGCGGATCTCGGCGCCGCTCTGCAGGCCGAGTCGCACGGCGCCGACGTCGCTGCGGTGCACGAGGCCGCCGACGAGCGCCTTCAGGGCGACGGCCCCGCCATGCTCGGCGGCCGCCTCGACCGCCTCGCCGGCGCCGCGCACGACACGCGCCGGGAGCAGCGGCAGCCCGTAGCAGTCCAGCAGGTCGGCGACCTCCGCCGGCCCGAGCCACTGCTCGTCCGCCCCGAGCGCGCGGGCGATGATCGCGGCGGCCTCGTCGGGACGGCAGCCGGCCGGCGCGAGCACGCTGCCGGGTGAGCGGCTGCGCCAGCTGCCGTAGCGGGCGGCGTGGGCCAGCGCGCGAACCGCGTCCTCGGGGAAGGCGAAGCGCGGGACACGGGACCCCTCCCCGGACGGCTCCGCCGCCAGGGCGTCCGTGCCCATGAAGACCGACGCCAGCGTGATCTGCGGCGCCGCGTTCGCGGCCTGCTGGATCTCGCGCGCGACGTCGCCCGCCGCCGACAGCAGCGGCGCCACGTGGATCGTGAGGATCGCGTCGCAGGCGCCCGAGCGGGCGAGCACGTCGATCGTGCGGCGATAGTCCTCGCCGGAGGCGGTCGCGAGCATGTCGATCGGGTTGACCAGCGACGCTTCCGCCGCCAGCACGCCGCGCAGCCGCCGGCGTACGCCGGCCGCGAGCGCCACGACCTCGAGCCCGTCGGTCCGGCAGGCGTCGGCGCAGAGGATCGCGGGACCGCCGGCGTTGGAGACGATCGCGACACGCCGCCCCGACGGGACCGGCTGGGTGCTGAGCAGCGTCGCGACGTCGAACAGCTCGTGGATCGTGTCGGCACGGATCACGCCCGCCTGGGCGAACAGGGCGTCGACCGTCACATCCGACGATGACAGCAGGGCGCCGGTGTGGGAGCTCGTGGCCCGCGCCCCGGCCGCCGAGCGCCCGCCCTTGACGGCGACGATCGGCTTGACGGCGCCGACGCGCCGAGCGATCCGGGCGAAACGACGGGGGTTCCCGAACGACTCCAGGTAGAGCAGCATCACGCCGGTGTCGGGATCGTCCTCCCAGTACTGGAGGAGGTCGTTGCCGGAGATGTCCGCCTTGTTGCCGACCGAGATGAACGACGACAGCCCGAGCCCCAGCCGGCCGGCAAGCTCGAGCATCGCGATGCCGAGCGCCCCGCTCTGGGAGAGAAAGCCGACGTTGCCGCTCGGCGGCATCGCCCCGGCGAAGGTCGCGTGCAGGCGCACGTCGGGCGCCGCGTTCAGCAGCCCGAGACAGTCGGGGCCGACCAGCCGCATGCCGGTCTCGCGGCAGATCGCGAGCAGCTCCCGCTGGCGCTTCGCACCCCCCGGACCGGCGTCGGCGAAGCCGGCTGAGAGCACGACCAGCGCGCGCACCCCCGCCGCCCCGCATTCGCGGGCGACATCCGCGACGCCGGCGGCGGCGACCGCGACGAGCGCGAGCTCGACCTGCTCGGGCACCTCCGCGATCGAACGGTACGCCCTCACCCCGGCCACACTCGAGGCGCGCAGGTTGACGGGATAGACCGGGCCGGCGAAGCCGGCTCCTAAGAGGTTGTGCAGCAGCTCGCCCCCGACGGTGCCGCGCCGCCGCGAGGCGCCGATCACCGCCACCGATGCCGGGCGCAGGAAGCTGCGCATCGCGGCGACCGCGGCGGTCCGCTCGCGCTGCTCGAACCGCGCCAGCGCCTCCTCCGAAAGCGAGGTCGGGAACTCGACGTCGAGCACGTCGCCGCGGATGTGCAGCTCGACCGGGAAGCCGCTGTTGCGGAAGACGTCGATCATGCGATGGTTGCGCGGCAGCACCTCGGCGCTGAAGACGCTGATCCCGTGCTCCTGCGCGGCCGCCGCGAGCTGGCCGAGCATGATCGTCGCGATGCCGTAGCCCTGCCACTCGTCGGCGACGACGAACGCCACCTCGGCGCGCTCGCCGTCGATCCGGATGTAGGCGCCGTGACCGACGATCGCCTGCTCGGGACCGGTCGTGGCGACCAGCGCGTAGCGGTCGGCGTAGTCGACATCGACCGCCCATTTGGTGATCCAGTCGACGCTCGGCGAGCCGAAGAAGCGCAGACCGAGCGACTCGAGCGAGAGCGTCTCGAAGAACAGGCGCATCGCGGGCGCGTCGGCGGCGGCGACGGGCCGCACGCGTAGCGTCGAGCCGTCCCGCAGAGCTACGTCGACCGCGCGGTCAGGCGCGTTCTCGGTGGCGGGCACGACGCTCATTGTGACTCGGCGGCATCCGGCGTGCGGGGCCGGGGCGCCCCGGTGCGGCGCCCCCGGAGCGCGGCGCGGCGCGAACAGACGGCGGGAAACTACGGACGACCGCCCGTGGGTGCTGCTGATGGCTCCGCCGCGACAGCCAATACCCTGCCCAGATCGTGTCGTTGGCGGCCATCATCAACCTCAACCACCCCGCCAGCTACGCGCACTGGCACTTCTTCGAGATGTCGGTCCCGAACCTGGTCGTGATCGCGTTGATGATCATCGTCTTCGCACTCGCGATCGTGCTGCCGTTCCCCGGCAGCCGCCGGCGCCGGGGCGAGTCGTGAGCGGCGGGCGCAACTGGACGGTGCGCCTGCGCGAGGCCGGCGTGCGCGCGATGCCGCCGGAGCGCCTTTTGCCGGACGGCCAGCCGACCTACATGTCGTCGTGGATCTACACCTTCGGCGTGCTGACGATCGCCGCGCTCGTGGTGATCATCCTCTCCGGGACGATCCTCGGCCTGAAGGGCCCCGCGTGGTGGCATTACACCGGCGTCGGGCACTTCTTCAACAGCATCCACCTGTGGTCCGTCGAGCTGTTCTTCTTCTTCATGGTCATCCACCTGTGGGGAAAGTTCTTCATGGCGTCCTGGCGTGGCGGCCGCGCCAAGACCTGGGTCAGCGGGGCGATCAGCTTCCTGGTCGCGATCGCCGCCGCCTTCACCGGCTACGTCTCACAGCAGAACTTCGACTCCCAGTGGATCGCGACGCAGGCGAAGGACGGCCTGAACTCGACCGGGATCGGCGCCTTCTTCAACGTCCTGAACTTCGGGCAGATGTACACCTACCACGTGCTGCTCTTGCCGGTCGTGGTGATCGCGCTGGTGTCCGCGCACATCCTGCTCGTGCGGCGCACCGGCATCGTGCCGCCGCTGCCGCTGCCCGAGCTCGGGCTCGGCGCGAGCGTGGCGGAGCAGCCCGGCGGCGCCGCGGCGGAGTCGGCGGCATGACGCGCGGACCGCGAGTGCTCGGATGAAGCGCAAGCGCTTCACGAACGCCGAGCTCAACGAGGCGGCGCGCCACTACGACGGGCCCTACAAGCCCTACGACCTGGTCAAGGAGCTGTGCATAGCGATCGCCGTGGTCGGCGCGCTGGCGCTGCTCTTGACGATCTTCTTCTCCTCGCCCGACGAGAAGCCGAGCACGATCGCGCAGTGGTCACAGCAGATGCCGGCCGACTTCGTCACGACCGCGGTCAGCGAGCTCGACGGCACGAGCGACACCGCCCAGTACGGCGCGCCGTACGACAACGGCCCCAACGCCCAGATCGTCTGGTTCATCCATCTGCAGAGCTGGCTCGGCGTCAGCCACCCGATCAACACGGCCGAGGACTACGTCTACGGGCCGCTGGCGAGCATCCCCGGCGATCCGCCGCTGCGCGCTTCCGTCGCGGCCTACAGGACGGCGTCGGTAAAGGCGCAGACGGCCTGGACCACCAACTACACCAATGCGCTCGCGAAGGCGACCGTCGGCCCCGGCGACACGCTCAAGGTGGCGCCCGGCAGCTACGGCCCGGTGCCGGCGATGATGGGCGCCCTGCTCGCGCTCGCGCAGAGCGGTGGCCTGGACGGGGCGCTGCTGACGAGCAGCCAGTTCTACGAGACCGACTACACCAAGCCGCTGCTGTTCATGGCGGATGGCGGCCTGCTCGCCGCCCGCGCGCAGCAGCAGCACCTGCTCGGCGAGCAGTGGGGCATGATGAACGAGACCGGCAGCTATCCCGGCCAGGTCTGGCTCTGGCTCTACACCTTCTGGTACCAGATCGCGCCGTTCAACAGCTCGGCCAACGCCGACGCGCTGGTGATGATGGTCATGGGCGTGCTGAGCCTGGCGTTCATCATGATCCCCTTCATCCCGGGCGTCCGCGACATCCCCCGCGCGATCCCGCTCTACCGCTACATCTGGCGCGACCACTACCGCGAGCTGCGCCTGAACGCCGAACGCAATGCACCCGGCGGTTCGGGGAGCGGCGGCAGCGGCGGTCCGCCCGGCCCGGCCGCCGCCGAAGCGTAGCCGGCGTCGCTCGCGATCACGCGCCGCGAGCGAGCGATCACGCGTCGCCGGCGAGCGCGCCCGCGCCCTCGATCAGTCGCCGCCCGCCACCACCGCCCGCGCCTGGCGCGCGATCTCCAGATCCTCGCGGGCGCCGATCACGAGCGTCCTCGCCGCCGCGCCGTCCGCCGACACGTCGGCGTCGCCTGACGCCGCCCCGTTGCGCCCCCCATCCACCGCGAGGGCGAGGAAGCCGAGCCGCGCGACGGCCAGCTCGCGCACCACCGGCGCCCGCTCCCCCACGCCGCCGGTGAAGATCAGCGCGTCGATCCCGCCGAGCGACGCCGCCATCGCCGCGACCGCGCCCACCAGGCGGTGAACGTAGACCTCGAGCGCCAGCCGGGCCGTCTCGTCGCCGCGGTCCGCTTGCGCGAGGACCTCGCGCATGTCGGCGGTGCCGGCGAGCCCGAGCAGGCCCGATTCGTGCTCGAGCGCGTGCGCGAGCTCGTCCTGGGAGAGCCCGCCGTGCTGGAGCAGCCACAGCAACAGGCCCGGGTCGACGCTGCCCGAGCGGGTCGCCATCACCAGACCCTCCAGCGGCGTGAAGCCCATCGTCGTGTCGATCGAGCGCCCGTCGGCGATCGCGCACAGCGACGCACCCGAGCCGAGGTGGCAGCTGACCAGGCGCAGCCCGCCGGCGCCCTCGCGTCCGAGCAGCACCGGCGCGCGCCGCGCGACCCAGCCGTGCGAGAGCCCGTGGAAGCCGTAGCGGCGGATCGCGAAACGCTCGCGCCACGCCGCCGGCAGCGCGTAGGTGGCCGCCGCCGCCGGCAGCGTGGCGTGGAAGGCGGTGTCGAAGCAGGCGACCGCGGGAAGCTCGGGCAACGCCGCGGTGACCGCGTCGAGCGCCGCCAGCGACTTCGCCTGGTGCAGCGGCGCGAGGTAGGAGAGCGCGCGCAGCGCCGCCTCGACCTCGCCGTCGATGCGGACCGCCGCGCGAAAGCGCTCGCCGCCGTGGACGATGCGGTGGCCGACCACGTCGGCGTCGCCCAGACCGCCGTCCAGCGCGTCGCGCAGTTCGCCGGCGTCGATGCGCGCGCCGGGCGCGTCGAGCTCACGCGAAGCCACCGTCGCGTCGTCCCCGTCGAGCAGCGAGAGCTTCAGGCTGCTCGAGCCGGCGTTGGCGACGAGGACACGCACGATCGCGCGGGCAGGCCTAAAGGGCGTCCGCTGTGCGCCCACCGGACCCCGGCCAGGTCCAGTCACGAATGTCGGGCGGGTCGTCGCCGAACTCGCGCGTGTAGGCGCGGTGGCGCAGGCGCTCGTCGACCATCGCCTGACGCAGGTGCGCCGCCCGCTCCTCCAGCCCCTCGACGCGGTCGATCACGTCGATCACGAGGTGGAAGCGGTCGAGGTCGTTGAGCATCACCATGTCGAACGGCGTCGTCGTCGTGCCCTCCTCCTTGTAGCCGCGCACATGGATGTTGTGGTGGTTCGCGCGCCGGTAGGTGAGGCGGTGGATCAGCAGCGGATAGCCATGGTAGGCGAAGATCACCGGCCGGCTGGTGGTGAACAGCGCGTCGAACTCGTGCTCGGAGAGCCCGTGCGGGTGCTCGCTCGTGGGCTGCAGGCGCATCAGGTCGACGACGTTGATCACCCGCACACGGAGGTCGGGCACCTCGCGGCGCAGGATCGCCGCCGCCGCAAGCGTCTCCAACGTCGGCACGTCGCCGGCGCAGGCGAGCACCACGTCGGGCTCGACGCCGCCGTCGGTCGAAGCCCAGTCCCAGACGCCGAGACCGCGAGTGCAGTGGAGCACCGCCTCCTCGATCGTCAGGTAGTCGAGCGCGGGCTGCTTGCCGGCGACGATCACGTTGACGTACTGGCGCGACCGCAGCGCGTGATCGGCGACCGACAGCAGGCAGTTCGCGTCGGGCGGCAGATAGACGCGCACGATCTCGGCCTTCTTGTTGACGACGTGGTCGATGAAGCCCGGGTCCTGGTGCGAGAAGCCGTTGTGATCCTGGCGCCAGACGTGCGAGGAGAGCAGGTAGTTGAGCGAGGCGATCGGCCGCCGCCAGGGGATCTGGTTGGTCACCTTCAACCATTTCGCGTGCTGGTTGAACATCGAGTCGACGATGTGGATGAAGGCCTCGTAGCAGTTGAACAGGCCGTGGCGGCCGGTCAGCAGGTAGCCCTCGAGCCAGCCCTGGCAGAGATGCTCGCTGAGCACCTCCATCACGCGCCCGTCGACCGCCAGGTGATCGTCGCTCGCCAGCGTCTGCGCCTCCCACACGCGGTTGGTCGCCTCGAACACCGCGCCGAGGCGGTTCGACGCCGTCTCGTCGGGCCCCATGATGCGGAAGTTGTCGCCGTTGCGGCGGATCACGTCGCGCAGGAAGGTGCCGAGCACGCGTGTCGCCTCGCTCGTCGTGGTGGCGGGCGAGCCGACCTCGACGGCGTAGTCGCGGAAGTCGGGCAGCTCGAGGTCGCGCAGCAAGAGGCCCCCGTTGGCGTTCGGGTTCGCACCCATCCGGCGGTTGCCCGCGGGCGCCAGCGCGGCAATTTCCTTATGCAGGGCTCCGCCCTGATCGAACAACTCCTCCGGGTGGTAGGAGCGCATCCACTCCTCCAGCTGCCGCAGATGCTCGGGGTGCGTGCGCAGTTCGGCGAGCGGCACCTGGTGCGAGCGGAACGATCCTTCGGCGGGGAGCCCGTCGACGACCTTGGGGCCGGTCCAGCCCTTCGGCGTGCGCAGCACGATCATCGGCCAGCGCGGGCGCTCCACCTCGCCCTGCTCGCGCGCGCGGCGCTGGATCGCGTCGATCTCGTCCAGCACCTCGTCGAGCGTCGCCGCCATCAGCTGGTGCATCGCGGCGGGATCGTCGCCCTCCACGAAGCGCGGCGCGTAGCCGTAGCCGACGAGCAGCGACTCGAGCTCCTCGTGCGGGATCCGCGCGAGGATCGTGGGGTTCGCGATCTTGTACCCGTTCAGGTGCAGCACCGGCAGCACGGCGCCGTCGCGGGCCGCGTCGAGGAACTTGTTGGAATGCCAGCTGGCGGCGAGCGGACCGGTCTCGGCCTCGCCGTCGCCGACGACGCAGAGCGCCAGGAGCGCCGGGTTGTCGAAGACGGCCCCGAACGCGTGCAGCAGCGCGTAGCCGAGCTCGCCGCCCTCGTGGATCGACCCCGGCGTCTCGGGCGCGACGTGGCTGGGGATGCCGCCAGGAAAGGAGAACTGGCGAAACAGCCGGCGCAGCCCCTCCTCGTCACGACCGACCCGCGTGTAGACCTCGCTGTAGGTGCCCTCGAGATAGGTGTTCGCGACCAGGCCGGGCCCGCCGTGGCCGGGGCCGGTGACGAAGATCGCGTCGAGGTCGCGGGCGCGGATCGCGCGGTTCATGTGCGCGTAGATGAAGTTCAGCCCCGGTGTCGTGCCCCAATGGCCGAGCAGGCGCGGCTTGACGTGCTCGATCGTGAGCGGCTCGCGCAGCAGCGGATTGTCGAGCAGGTAGATCTGGCCGACCGAGAGATAGTTGGCGGCGCGCCAGTAGGCGTCGAGCTTGGCGAGGTCCCGCTCGGAAAGCGGGCCTTCGGGCGTCGCGGCCGCGTGGCTCACGCCGTGCATATGCTCACATCACGGCTGTGCATGCGTCCGTAATTCTCTGCAGCGCGGCGCGCGCTGGCACGGATTACGCGGGGCGAGTGCAATCGTAGGCTTTGCTCGGAGGGGGTCGGCATGTTCGCCAACGTGATCATCGGAGTCGATGGCAGCCCCACCGGGCGCGACGCGGTCAAGCTCGGGCAGGTGCTCGCGCAGCCGGGGAGCCGGCTGACCCTGGCGCACGTCTACGGCGGCGTGCCGACGCCCGGCCACATCGTGCACGGCAAGGCGGCGCACGCGGCGCTCGAGGACGCCCAGGCGCTGCTGGAGGCCGAGCGCGAAGCCACCGGGGTGGACGCGGCGCTGGAGTCCTTCTGCGCCTCCTCGGTCGGCCGCGGCCTGCACACGCTAGCCGAGCGCGACCACGCCGACCTGCTCGTCGTCGGCTCGCACAGCCGCGGGCTGGCCGGCCGTGTGCTGGTCGGCGACGACACGCGCGCCGCGCTGAACGGCGCCACGTGCGCGGTCGCCGTCGCCCCGAGCGGCTACGTCGCACGCTCCGGCCCCCTGATGCGGATCGGCGTCGGCTACGACTTCTCCGACGAGAGCCATGCCGCGCTCGCCGCGGCGCGCGCGCTCGCCGCCCGCGATGGCGCGAAGCTGAGCGCGCTCTACGTCGTCAGCCTGCCGGCCTGGGGCTACATCGCGCCGATGCCCGCGAACTGGGGCGAGATAATCGAGGACGACCGCAAGGCCGCCCAGCAGAAGGTGGCCGCGCTCGAGGGCGTCGAGGCCAGCGCGGTCTACGGACTTCCCGGCGAGGAGCTCGCGGCGTTCGGCGACCGCGTCGACCTGCTCGTCGTCGGCTCGCGCAACTACGGCCCGGTGCGGCGGCTCGTGCTCGGCAGCACCTCGCACGGGCTCGCCCGTCACGCTCGCTGCGCGCTGCTGGTGCTGCCGCGCGCCGCCGCGCGCCGCGAACCGTAGGACCCGCCGGCGGCGCTCAGGTGTCGACGAGCTTGCGGTCGAGCGCGTAACGCACGAGCTCCGCGCGCGAGGAGAGCAGCAGCTTCTGCGAGATGTGGCCGCGGTGGGTTTCGACGGTGCGCACCGAGATGTACAGCTGCTGGGCGATCTCGGTGTTGGTGTGACCGAGGGCGATCAGCCGCAGCACGTCGACCTCGCGCTCCGAGAGGTTGTCGGGCGGCCCGGGCGGCGGCTCGGCCGCCAGGCGAGCTCCCAGGCGCGGGTTCAGGTAGCTCTCCCCCGCCGCCGCGAGCCGCACCGCCTCGACGAGCTCGCCGTCGGCGGCCTGCTTGAGCACGTAACCGTCGGCGCCGGCGGCGATCGCCTCGCGCGCGTAGGCCGGCTCCTGCTGCATCGTCAGGACCACGATGTGCGTGTCGGGGAACTCCTCGCGCAGCGACGGGATCGCCTCGAGGCTCGAGCCGCCGGGCATGTTGAGGTCGAGCACGAGCACGTTGGGGTGATGGCCCCGCACGTACCGGCGCGCCTCGTCGACGTCGCCGGCCTCGGCGACGACCTCGAAGTCCGGCTCCTCGTCGAGCAGCAGGCGCAGCCCCCGGCGCACGACCGGGTGGTCGTCGGCGAGCACGACGCGGATCGGCGCCGCCTCCCCCTCCTCGTCTTCGCCAGCCGCTACCTCGGACATCGCTGGAACGCTACCGTGTCGGCCCGACCGCCGCACGGTCGCGCGGACGGTCGAAGTCCGTGGTTTGATGCAGCAAGATGTGGTCGCACGCGCCTGACAGGACGGCCGCCGAAACGTACGCTCGCCTCGAGACAGGAGCAATCCGATGACCGATCCCAGCCCGTCCCCAGAGCCCTTCGAGGTCGTCATCGCCGGCGGCGGCGTCGCCGCGCTCGAGGCGGCGCTGGCGCTGCGCGAGCTCGGCCGCCGAGCGCTTCGAGGTGACGCTGCTGGCGCCCAACGAGGACTTCGTCTACCGGCCGATGACGGTCCGTGAGCCGTTCGCCTACAGCGCCGCACAGCGCTACGGCCTCGCCGAGATCGCGGCGGACATCGGCGTCGGCCTGATCGTCGAGCGCTTCGCGTCGCTCGACGCCGCGCGCCAGGTGGCCCGCACCGAGTCGGGCACGCGAGCTCCACTACGACGCGATCCTGCTCGCGCTCGGCGCGCGCCCGCACGCCCGCTTCCCGGCCGCCGTGACGCTCGACGACACGCGCCTGGACGAGCTGATCGGCGGCCTGCTCGAGGACGTCGACGGCGGCTACGTCCATCACCTCGCCTTCGTGATTCCGGCGCGCGTGGCCTGGCCGCTGCCGATCTACGAGCTGGCGCTGATGACGGCCCGGCGCGCCTACGAGATGAGCGTCGACGTCGCGGTCACGATCGCCACCCCCGAGGAGCAGCCGCTCGCGATCTTCGGCGAGGGCGCCTCGAGCGCCGTGGCGGCGCTGCTGGTGGAGCGCGGGATCACGACGATCACCTCCGCCCACTGCGAGGTGCCCGACGGGCGCCACGTGGTGATCAACCCGGGCGACCGCACGATCGACGTCGACCGCGTGATCGCGCTGCCGGAGCTCTACGGCCCGGCGATCCGCGGCCTCGCGGCCGGTGAGCACGGCTTCGTCCCGGTCGACGTCCACAGCCGCGTCCACGGCGTGTCCGGGGTCTACGCCGCCGGCGACGCAACCGACTTTGCGCTCAAGTACGGCGGCATCGCCGCGCAACAGGCCGACGCGGCCGCCGAGTCGATCGCCGCGCTCGCCGGCCTGCCGGTCACGCCGGCGCCGCTGCACCCGGTCATCCACGGGATCCTGCTGACCGGCGCCGCACCCCTCTACCTCAGCGCGCGCTTCACCGGCGGCCGCGGCTTCAGCTCCGAGATCACCGCCGAGCCGACCTGGTCGCCGCCGGCCAAGATCGCCGCGAAGTACCTCGCGCCGTACCTCGAAGCACGCGACGGGCGCTGACGGACAGCCACAGGAATGTCGTGGGGGGGATCGGTGCATGCACCGATCCCGAAATCGGCGCATGCGCCGATTTCCAGGTGGGTGCATGCACCCACCTGTGTCATACTAAAATCTTGGCATGCCACAATCCATGACCATGAGCACCACAACCCTGCACCGCTCGCCTGCGATCGACGACTACGCGAAGGCGATCTTCGCGCTGCAGTCACGCGCGGACGAGCCGGTCACGACGAGCGCGCTCGCCGACCGGCTGGGGATCACGCCGGGCTCCGTGTCGGCGATGCTGAAGCGGCTCGATGAGCTGGGACTCGTCACGCACGAGCCCTACCGCGGCGTGCGGCTCACCGCCGACGGGCGCCGCGTGGCGCTCGAGGTGATCCGCCATCACCGGCTGCTCGAGCGCTTCCTCGCCGACGCGCTGGGGATGCCGTGGGATCGCGTGCACGCCGAGGCCGAGGTGCTCGAGCACGTGCTCTCGGAGGAGTTGGAGGAGCTGATCGCGACAAAGCTCGGCAACCCGGCGTCGGACCCCCACGGCGACCCAATCCCGAGCGCGGATCTGAAGCTCGAGGAGCGCTCGACCCGGAGCATGGAGAGCCTCGCGAAGGGCGACCGCGGCGTCTTCGTGCGCGTCTCCGATTCCGATCCGGAGATGCTCCGCTACCTGGCGAGCTGCGGGATCTCCCCCGGCGAGCGCTTCGAGGTGCGCGACCACCAGCCGTTCGGCGGACCGCTGTTCGTGCGCTTCGGCAAGCGCGAGCACGCGATCGGGGGGCGGCTCGCGGGCGCGATGCGCGTCGAGCTGGCGGGCGAGGACGCGGGCGCCGGCGGGCGCGAGGGAGCAGCCGGCTGATCGATGGCGAGCACCGCGGCCCCCACAGCACCGATCCTGACGCCGCCGCCGGTCACCGATCAGGACGCGGCGCGCTCGTTCGACCGCTCCCGCGTCCACCACGCGCGACTGCGCGGGCGGCGCTGGTCGTTGATGTGGCTGCTGGTCGGGCCCGGGATCCTGGCGATGCTCGGCGAGAACGACGGGCCGAGCATGATCGCCTACGCCTCCGACGGGGCGCAGTACGGGCTCGGCTTCTTCGTGCCGTTCATCCCAGTGCTGTTCGCGATGGCCTACGTCTGCCAGGAGATGTGCATGCGGGTCGGCGCGGTCACGCACCGCGGCTACGGGGAGCTGGTGCTGCAGCGCTTCGGTCCTGTCTGGGGGTGGTTCGCCGCCGGCGACCTGACGCTCACGAACCTGATCACGCTGGTCGCCGAGTTCGTCTCGATCCGCGTCGGCCTCGCCTACTTCGGCCTCGGCTCCGGCGTCGCCGTCGCGCTCGGGCTGACCCTCGTCGTGTTCACCTTCAGCGGCGGGCGCTATTGGCGCTGGGAGCGCATCGTACTCGGGATGGCGCTGTTCAACGGCCTGTTCCTGGTCGCGGCGATCCTGGTCAAGCCGCACGCGGGAGCGGTGTTCGGCGCGCTCGACTTCGCCCCGTTCCCCGGCGGCAGCTTCAACACCCTGCTGCTGCTGCTGGCCTCGACGATCGGGGCGACCGTGACGCCGTGGATGATCTTCTTCCAGCAGGGCGCCTCGGCGGACAAGGGGATGACTCCGCGCGATATCAGGCACGGGCGCTACGACACGGCGGTCGGCGCGGTGCTCGCCGCGATCTTCGGCGTCGGCGCGCTGGTCGCCGGGGCGGCGCTCCTGACGCACGGCGGGGGCGGCATCCAGGGGTTCGCGGGCGCCGGCTTCCCGGAGGCGCTCCGGCACGTCGCGGGCGGCGCCGCCGGCACCGTCTTCGCGCTCGGGCTGGTCGAGGCCGGCGCCGTGGCGATCCTGACGATCTCCGCGAGCACCGCCTACGCCGCCGCCGAATGCGTCGGCGTCACGCACAGCTTCAACACCTTCCCCAGGCAGGCTGCGCTCTTCTACGCCGCGAACTTCGGCATCGCGCTGGTGGCCGCGCTCGTGATCCTGATCCCCGGCGCGCCGCTGCTGTCGATCGCTCTGAACGCCAACGTGCTCGCCACGGTGCTGCTCCCGGTCAGCCTCGTGTTCATGGTGATGCTCGCCAACGACCGTGGACTGATGGGGCGCTTCGCGAACCGGCGCTCGACCAACGTGATCGGCGTCTCCGTGATCGCGTTCGTCGGGGTCTGCGGCGCCGCCTACGGGATCGACTCGTTCCTGCTGGCCACCCACGTGATCGGCTGATGCGGGGACTGGCGCCAGACACCGACCTCGCCGCGCGTTTCGCGGCCGGCCAGGCGCGGCAACACCCTGAGGAACCCGCGGCCGAGGAGGAGCTGATCATGCACCTCGAGCCCGACCAGTTCGTCGCCGAGACCTCCCGGCCGGTTCCACGGGCGACGCTCACGCACGGCGCCGTCGTCGCGCTCTGGGCGCTTCGCGTGTTCGCCGTCGTGGTCAGCCTGATGGTGATCTACACCTTCATCCAACAGCTGGGCTGACGCACGCGTCGCGTCGCGGCGACGCCGCGGGGGACCCGCTGCGCGGGCGCGACGGGCGCAGCGCATACGATCCGCACGGAGGTTGGCGCCCGCGCGGGCTGCCGCGGGCCATCGATGAGCACACCCGATCTCAGAGAACCGCAGGACGTCTCCGAGTCCGCCCAGGCCAGGCGGCTGCGCAACGGGCTCGTGTCGCTCGTGATCATCGGCGCGCTCGTGGTCGGCCTGCTCCTGGCTGTCCCCGGCCTGCATGGCGTCGGCCACCTCGTCGCCCACATGTCGCTGGGCTGGGTCGCCGCCGCCGTGGCGCTGGAGATCCTGTCCTGCCTCGGCTATGTGCTGATCTTCCTGACGGTCTTCGACCGCGCCCCGATCATCTTCGGCGCGCGGGTCGCGCTCACGGAGATGGCCTTCGGCGCCGCAGTCTCGCTCGGCGGCGCCGGCAGCATCGCCGTCGGTGCCTGGCTGCTGCACGAACGCGGCGTTGCGACCGGGCGAATCGCCGAGCGCTCGGCGGTGCTGTTCCTGCTGACCAGCGCGATCAACCTGCTGACGCTGGCCGGCACCGCGCTGGCGCTCGGTCTCGGCATCCTGCCGGGTCCGCGCAACCCGCTGCTGACGTTCCTGCCCGGCGGGGTGTGCGTCGCGATCTTCGTCTTCTTCCTCGTGCTGCCGCGGCTGACCGAACACGGCGGCCAGACGCGCGGCGGCGGGCGCGTCGCGATCGCGCTCGAGGCGACGGCGCGGACGATCAGGGCCACCCGGGCCACCCTGCTGCGCCCCGACTGGCGTCTGCTCGGCGCGATCGGCTACCTGTGGTTCGACATCGGCGTGCTGTGGGCGTGCTTCCAGGGGACCGGCCACACGCCGCCGATCGCAGTGATCGTGCTCGCCTACCAGATCGGCTACCTCGCCAACGTGCTGCCGATCCCCGGCAACATCGGCGTGCTCGAGGGCAGCTTCGTCGGCATGCTCGTGCTCTACGGCGTGAAGGCCACCCCCGCGGCCGCCGCTGCCGTCGTCTACCATGCGATAGCGCTGTGGATCCCCGCGATCTGGGGAACCTTCGGCTTCATCCGCCTGCGCCGCTCGCTCAAGGAACCGCTCACGCCGCGCGCCACGCGCGAGGAGCGCGCTGAACTTCGTCGCGAGCGACGCACGCTCAGATAGTGTCCCCGCGCCTCCCCGCTCGATGACCGCACCCACCCTCCAACGCCGATCCTACGCGACGTTCGCCAGAGCCCTGGGGGCGGTGCTCGCCGCGGTCGCGTTGGCCGCATGCGGCGCCACGACCGTCGGTTCCCCGCCGAAGACGGTGCGGGTCGCCGACTATGCCGCGGCGGCGACCAACCCGGTCACCGTCTCGCCGCTGCCGGGCACCGCGGATGCCTCCCCGACCACCCAGATCAGCTTCCTCGGCGGCCCGGGCACGAAGGTGTCCGACGTCTCCGTCGTCGGCTCGAACAGCGGTAGTCACAGCGGCAGGCTCGAGGCCTACTCGACCGGGACCGGCGAGAGCTTCATCCCGGCACAGCCGTTCGAATCCGGCGAACACGTGCGGGTCAGCGCGCGCGTCACACAGGGAACCGCCAGCGCAACCGTGCAGACGAGCTTCAGCGTCGCCTTCCAGGCGCCGGTCGGCCAGAAGGAGTTCCCGATCAACCCCGGCAGCGCGGCGGACATCCAGCACTACCTCACGGCGCCCACGATCACGCCCTCGACGGTGCGGATCACGACGCCCGCCCAGCCGGGCGCGACGCCCGGCGACTTCTTCCTCGCGCCCTACCAGGGGATGGGCACGCCCGGCCAGATGATCGTCGACCAGGCCGGCAACCTGATCTGGTTTCACCCGGCTCCGCCTGGCGACGCCTCCACCAACTTCCACCCGCAGACCTACGACGGCCAGACCGTGCTGACCTGGTGGCAGGGGCGCATTCTGTCGCTCGGCTTCGGCCAGGGCGTCGACGAGATCTACAGCTCCAGCTACCAGCCACTGGCGCAGGTCGCGGCCGGCAACGGCTACCGCGCCGACCTGCACCAGTTCACGATCACCCCACAGGGAACCGCATGGATCGACGCGTTCGACCCTGTGGAGATGAACCTGACGGGCATGGGCGGCGTGTCCAACGCGGTCGTCAACGACTCGATCGTGCAGGAGATCGACATCAAGACCGGACTGGTGATGTGGGAGTGGCACGCGTTCGGGCACATTCCGCTGCGCGACTCCTACGCGCCGATGCCGCACACCACGCTCAACTGGGACTACGTGCACGTCAACTCGATCGACCCTGGCACGCACGGCGACGTGCTGCTGTCCGCGCGCAACACCTGGACGGTCTACGACGTGGACATCCACACCGGAGCCTTCATCTGGCGGATCGGCGGGAAATACCCGAGCTTCAAGCGCGGGACGGGCACGGTCTTCCACTGGCAGCACGACGCGCGCTGGCAGCCCGGCGGCCTCGTGTCGGTCTTCGACAACGGCTCCGCCCCCGCGGAGGAGAAGCAGTCGCGGGGACTCGTGCTGGATCCGAACACCACGACCCACACCGTCACGCTCGTGCGGCAGTTCATCAACCCGAACGCGACGCTCCTGGCCTCCAGCCAGGGCGACCTGCTGAACCTCCCCGGTGGCAACTGGCTGATGGGCTACGGCGGGCTGCCCAACTTCACCGAGTACGACGCCTCCGGACAGATCCTCTTCGACGCCACGCTCGGGCCCAACGTGCAGGACTTCCGCACCTTCCTCGCCCCCTGGAGCGCACAGCCGAAGACGGCGCCCGCGATCGCCGCGCAGGCCGCCGGCAGCGGAGCGCTGACGGTCGAGGCGAGCTGGAACGGCGCCACGACCGTGGCGAGCTGGCAGGTCCTCGCGGGCGCGAGCGCGACCTCGCTGGCGCCCGTCGCGAGCGCCGCCAGGAGCGGCTTCGAGACGACGATCTCCGTCCACACGAGCGACCCCTACATCGCGGTCGCGGCACTCGACGCGGCCGGCAAGACGCTCGCCACCTCGCCGGCCATCTCGCCGCCCGGCGGCTGAGCTGGGCGCACGGGCGCCGACGGGAGCAGGCGGCGTTCGCTCTGGTGGTGCGCGGGTGTGGCTGGCGATGTGGACGTGTTCGGTCGCGCGCGGACGCGGACGCGCGCTCGCTGCCGGCGCCGCGGCGCCGCCTCCGCGTCAGGGGAGTGTGTGCTCGATCTGGCTGACGATCCGCTCGACGGCGCGTAGGCGATGGAGCTCCGACCCCCGGCGCGCCTGGACCGCGAGCGCCTGATACCCGGACAGCCCGCGATGCTGGGCCTCGAGCAGCGCGGATGGCAGCGGCGCGTGCAGCTCCTCGAGGGCCGCCTCCTGCAGTTGCGCCGCCAGCCGGTCCTCCAGGCGACTGCGCCCGGCGAGGTTGTCGATCTCCTGGTAGCCGGCGCGGTTGGTGTAGTCGTAGAGCTCCGCCTCCTCGCCGCGCGCGAGCGGCTCGAGCGCGTTCGGGCGCCAGTTCGAGTAGGTCGCGTACTTCGCCGTGGGCGTGATGATGCCCCGGACATGGAGCGGCGCCTGCGCGTCGTGCGGCAGCAGCGCGAACTCCGTCAACACCTCGTCGGTCGCGTGCAGGGCGTAGCGGCGCCCGGGGGCAGCCGGGTCGCGGAGCATCCGCGCGAGGTCAGCGCGCGTGGCCAGATGCGCGTAGCGGGCGTTCAGGCGCCAGCTGTCCGATCCGGCGGCGAGCGTCAGCAGCAGCGGCGCAAGGTCGACACTGGAGGTGAGCTGCTGGCGCACCGTGTTCGGCACGGCGCCGAGCCGGCCGGTGCGGTCGCTGACGATCAGTGGCACCCTGATCGCCTCCTCGTACATCCCCGCACCCTTGCCGCGCAGGCCGTGCGACGCGCCATACTCGCCGTGATCGGAGGTGAACACCACGACCGTGTTGTTCATCACGTCGGGCTGGCGCGCGAGCGTCGCCATCACCGCCCCCACGTGGCGGTCCACCTCGAGCTGCAGCTTCACATAGAGGTCGAGGAACGGCAGCCAGACGGCCTCGTGGCCGGGGCCGCTGAACGGAACCTCGCCGAACGACTCGGCGCTGGTCAGCTGCAGTGACAGCTGCAGCGACGGCTTGCGTCGCGCGGCGAGCTGGGCGGGAGTCTCGAAGTTCGGCGGCAGCATCCTGACCCTGCTGGGCGAGGACGCCTCGTGCACCGAGCGGGTGGTCCAGCGCCACCACCACGCGATGTCGTGGGGGTTGACGAACGACACCGTCGTGCACCACGGGCCGTCGCCGCCGGCCTCGCTGTACCACTGGTCGAACTGCTCGGCGATCTTCGGGTCGACGCGCCAGCCCTGCCCGGGCGCCCCGTTGGGGGACGGGTAGGTGCCGCCGTCGAAGCCGTAGGGCGCGAGCCCGGGCGGGCCGGTCAGATCGTTCCAGTGCCTGTCGCCGTGGGTCAGGTGCCACTTGCCGTACCAGTAGGCGGTGTAGCCGTGTTCGCGCAGCATCGTCCCCCAGGTCGGGAAACCCGGGTCGAGCGTGCTCGCGCCGGTGATCATGCAGCCGGTCTGATGGGTATGCAGCCCGGTCAGCATCGTCGCCCGCGCCGGCGTGCAGTCGTTGGACGCCGTGTAGTGGCGGGCGAAGCTGACGCCCGAGTGCGCCAGGGCAGCGATGTTCGGCGGCAGCGCGGCGCCGTGGCTGCCGGGACCGAACCAGCGCGGCGTGCGCAGCTGGTCGACCATGATCACGAGGATGTTCGGCTGGCGGCTGCGCCGGTAGGGACCCGGCTTGCGCCGGCGCGCGGTGGCGCTCTCGGCGTCGACGAGCGCCTCGGCGCCGATCGAGGCGGCCGTGATCGCGCCGCCGACGCGCAGCCCGCCGGCGATGAAGGTGCGTCGGTCGACGCGGCCGGAGGCTTGGCCCGCGGGCGGTTGTTGCGGTCGTTTCTTGGCGGTCATGGGCTCGGAATGCGCGAAGCTATAGGTTACGGCGGCCAGTCTTGACTCGCTGGAAGTTCGGATTAGGGCTCTGTTGGGTCTTTTCGAACGACCTCTCACGAATCGGGGCGCGGCTGTACGTCGCCCGCCTTCCATATGTTGCGTCGCGCGTTGCCCTCGATCCGCAGAACGGCTCTCCGCAGCGGGCTGTGTGCGCTCGCGCTGCTCGCGCCCGCCGGTGCGCTCGCCGCGCCAGCGCAGGCGCCGCGCGCGCCGAAACGCGCGGCGACGGCCGCGCCGGGCGGACCGTCCTGCGGGCCGCAGACGCTCGACGCGTCCGCCCTGCTCGACGGCGCGGTGACGGTCTCGCCGATGCCGGGCGCGGCCGACGCCTCGCCGCAGACCCAGATCAGCTTCCTCGGCGTGCCGCTTGCCGCGCTCAGCGACGTGACGGTGCTCGGCTCGCAGAGCGGCCTGCACAGCGGGCAGCTCGAGGCCTACTCGCAGGGCGACGGCGGCAGCTTCCTCCCCAGCACGCCGTTCACGCCCGGCGAGACGGTGACGGTGCAGGCGCAGCTCACGGTGGCCGGGGCCGCCCAGCCGCTCGCGTTCCAGTTCAGCGTCGCGCACGAGGATCCGCTCGCGAGCACGCCCGCACGCATCCACCACCTGGCGGCCGGGACGAGCCAGACCTTCGTAACGCGGCCGGACCTGCGCCCGCCAATCGTGACGGTTCACACGAACGCTCCCGGCCAGGCGCCGGGCGACGAATTCCTCGCGCCCTACGGAGTCCCGGCCCAGGCTGGGCCGATGATCCTCGACCCGGCCGGGAAGCTGATCTGGTTCGACCCGCTTCCGCGGTCGATGGTCGCGACCAACCTGCGCGTGCAGCAGTACGACGGCGCACCGGTGCTGACCTGGTGGCAGGGCGAGATCACGATCCACGGCTTCGGCCTGGGCGATGACGTGATCGTCGGCGACAACTACCAGCCGATCGCCACGGTCAGGGCGGGGAACGGCTACCAGGCGGATCTGCACGAGTTCCAGATCACGCCGGCGGGAACCGCCCTGCTGAGCTCCTACCACGCCGTGGACTGCAACCTGGCCTCGCTCGGCGGCCCAAGCGTCAGCGCCGTCACCGACTCGCTGCTGCAGGAGATCGACATCAGGACGGGCCTGGTGATGTTCGAGTGGACCTCGCTCGACCACATCCCGCTGACCGACTCCTACGCCTCGTTGCTGCGCAGCTCGCCGCCGGCCCCGTGGGACTTCTTCCACCTGAACTCGATCAACCTCGACCCCGACGGGACGCTGCTCGTCTCGAGCCGCAACACCTGGGCAGCCGACGACATCGACGCCCAGACCGGCCAGGTGCTGTGGACGCTGGGCGGCAAGCAGAGCAGCTTCACCGAGAGCCCCGGCGCGGCGACCGCCTTCCAGCACGACGCGCGACCGGCCGGGCCGGGCGCCTACTCCGTCTTCGACAACGGCGGCTCGCCGCAGATCCACGCGCAGTCGCGCGGCGTCGTGCTGGCGATCAACGCGCAGACCCGAACCGTCTCGGTGGCGTCGCAGTACCTGCATCCCGGACAGCCGCTGTTCGCCGAAAGCCAGGGGGACATGCAGGCGCTGCCGAACGGCGACTGGTTCGTCGGCTGGGGGCAGGTGCCCTCCCTATCAGAGTTCAGCGCTGCCGGGAGCCTGCTGTTCGACGCCAGCATGCCCGCCGGCTACGAGTCCTACCGCGCGCTGCGCTTCCCGTGGACCGGCACGCCGCTTCGCGCCCCGGCGCTGGTCGTGCGCGCGACCTCCGGCGCGCGCGTGACGGCCTACGTGAGCTGGAACGGCGCCACCCAGGTCGCAAGCTGGGATCTGCTCGAGGGCACCTCCGCCAACCGGCTCGCCGGCGTGTCGGAGCTCCCCCGCGCCGGTTTCGAGACCACCTTCGCATTGACGGTTCGTCCCGGCGAGCGCTTCGTCGCGGCGCGGGCGCTCGACTCGGCCGGCGAGGTGATCGGCAGCTCGGCGACGGTCGCCCTGCCGCCGATCGCACACAAGGCGCGGCCGGCCGTCAGAACTCGAGTCGCGGCGAGTGCTGCTCGCCGCGCGCGACGAACGCGGCGGTCGCACGGCGCAGCGTGAACTCGCGGCGCTCGCCGCCGGCGCTCGCGACCACGATCGCGCGGCCGCCGTCGCGCAGCTCGACGATCGTGACCGGCTCGGCCTCCCCCCCGAAGTGCCAGATCTGCGCGCGGGCGCCGACCGCGGGCAGCGCCCGGGTCGGCTTCAAGCCGCGCGCTCCGGCCGCACGCGCAGGCGCCCACGGTCGCCGTGCAGCGGTCCTCGAGGGCGCAGCATCAGAGCTTGTAGTGAATGCTCGGGTGCCTTCGCAGGAAGGCCCGCGCCGCCGCGTAGGGGTGACGGAGCATCGCCGCGTCGCCGGCGCAGTCGACGAGGTATGAGCCCCCCAGGTTGGGGCTGTGCGGCGGCGCCCACAGGGCCTCGGGGATCTCGGCACAGACCAGGCGCGCCGCCGTCTCGCCGCTGTTGCCCCCGCGGTCGGCGTAGGGGCCGCTGATCAAGAAGTAGCGCGCCTCGCCCGCCGCCACGAGCGTGGCGAGGCGAGAGCTGCTGAGCGCGGGATCGCTGGCGCCGTAGCCGCCCTCCGCCGAGGCCCGCAGCCCGAGCAGGATCAGCGGCGCCGCCTGGTCGGAGGATTGCGTCAACAGCGGGTAGCGAGCCGCTGGCCGGTGGGTCTGCACGAAGTGAACCAGCCCGCGGTACGCGGCCACGTCGGCCGGCGGCTGATCGAGGCCCCCCCAGCCCGCGTGGCTGAACGGGCCGGCGGCCGGGAAGGTGCCGTCGACCGGCGCGAGCCAGACGCTGAAACTGTAGACCGCCGGCGCGACCAGCAGCGCGCCGACCGCGACGGCTACCGCGCACGCCGAACGGCCGCGCGCCAGCGGGATCGCGATCAGCGCGCCGAGGCACAGCAGCACGAGCGGGATCCGCCACCACAGCGGGTCGCCCTCACGATGAATCACCACCAGCTGCACGACGAGCGTGCCGGCGACCGCCAGTACCGCGAGCACGTAGCCGCCCACCGCCTGCCGGGTCTGCGGGCTGCGCACGAGCGATCCGATCGCGACAGCGCCGGCGGCGACCATCGCGGCGACACCCGGACCCAGTGCCGACGCGTAGTACGGGTGCACGATCCCCGCCGAGAAGTCGATCACGAAAAGCTCCACGACGAACCAGCCGCCGAGGACGAGGAGCGCGGCCGCGCGGCGATCGCGGCGTCCCCGCAGCGTCAGGGCAAGGGCGAGCATCCCGAGCAAGGCGAGCGGCACCAGCCATCCGGCCTGCCCGCCGAGCGCCGTACCGAACACGCGCACCGGGCTGCGCGCGCCGCCGAACGGGGTGGCCAGCCCGGACCGCCGGCGGCCGCCGGCGGCGACCGGTGTGGGCGCGCTCGCGTGCCGGTGCGCGTGCGCGGGCGTCTGCGTCGCGGTCGCGCGATGCGTCGCGAAGTAGTGGCGCTCGACCGCAGAGGGCGCGACGTCCACACCGGGCCGCACGAGCGGGAGCAGCTGCGCCGGGGTCAGGCTCGTCGCCGTCGTGCCCGGCCCGCCCTGCTGGCCGCCGACGCGTCCGAAGCCGTTGTAGCCGAACTCGAGCTGGAACTCGGAGTTCGTGACGCTGCCGCCGACATACGGTCTTTGTGAGGCGGGCGTGAAATCGACGGCCAGCGACCATGAGACCGCGACCACCAGCGACACCGCGCCGGCCACGACGAGCTGGGCGAGGCGCCGCCGCCACGAACCCGGCGCGCAGACGAAGTAGCCGGCGGCGATCCCCGGCACGCACAGGAGCGCCGCCAGCGACTTCGTGTTGAACGCCAGCCCAACCAGCACCCCGCACCACACGAGCGTCCGCAAGCGCCCCGAATCGACCGCCGCCAGGCCGACACCGCAGGCCGCCAGCATCAGCAGGATCAGCAGCGGATCAACGCCGTTGTCACGCGAGACCGCGACGAACGACGGAAACACCGCCAGCGCGAACGCCGCCACCAGCCCCGCCAGACCCGAACCGCGGCGCCACGATCCGGTACATCAACCACACCGCCAGGACCGCGCAGACGCCCTCGGGCACGAGCAGGCTGAGCGGCGCGAACCCGAACAGCTTCGCGCTCACCCCTGCAGCCACAGCGCCAGCGGCGGCTTGTCGACGGTGATGAGGCCGTTAGGATCGGACGAGACGAAGAAGAAGTTGTGCCAGGAGCGCAGCATCGACTTCACGGCCGCGGCGTAGAACGTGTTCGCGAAGCCGTTCTGGCTCAGCTTCACGAACTCGAGCAACCCGCTCAGCACCAGGATCCCCGCGAGGGCGGGATGCTGGGGAGCGAGCCGCACGCGGCCCGGCCGGGCATTCCGGTCGCGACTCACGGGCGCGCCGATGCCGGGCGGCGGCCCGGGCGGCGCGGCGCCGGCGGCGCTCATGCCGGCTTGCTGAACACGGCCGCCAGCGAGAGGCCGGCGGAGATTCGCCAGCCGATCCCGATCAGACGGGCTTCCAAGCCCAGCGGCCACTGGAGCACCGTGTTCAACGGCTCCGGTGTGCGCTGCAGATCGGACACCGGTTCACCGACGAGATGCGAGCGACTCGTGAGACGCCGGTGGACGATCGCGATCGGCAGCAGCAGGCCGTTGAAGTACGTCGTCCTGACAGGCTGCCAGCCCGCCTGCACGGCCGGCGCCCGCAGCGTGCTCGCCTTGTAGCGGCGCTCGTGGTGGTTGATCACGTCGTGCTCGCTCCAGAGCCACTGGTAGGCGGGCACCATGACGACGAGCGTGCCGCCGGGGGCAACGACGCGGTACAGCTCACGCCAGGCGCGCAGCTGATCCTCGATGTGCTCGATCACATCCAGGCAGAAGGCGACGTCGAAGCGCCCGTCGGCGAACGGCATCTCGGTGACCGAGCACTGCACGACCTCGCCTATTCCGCGCTCGCGCGCCCGCACGACGCTGGCGTCGGCGATCTCCACCCCCGTGACCGTGCCCAGCGCAGCGAAGTCCACCATGTTGCGGCCACTGCCACAGCCGGCATCGAGGATCTGCGCTCCGGCCGGCACATCCAGCCCACGCACCAGCGACGCGATGACGCGCCGGCGTCCCCGATACCACCAGTGCTGCTCTTCAAGCTCGTGCGTCTGCAGCTCGAGAAGCCGGTCCATCAGGCGCCACCCCCCTTGCCGGCGCTCACGCCGCGCGGTCGTTTAGGTGGCGGCAGCTAATCGAAATGGAGGGCAACTGAAACCGGGACCGGGCGGCGCTTTGTGCGGTTCGGCGGTCGCCACACGCGACCCGCCAACCTAAATCCGCGCTAAGGCTACCGGGTGCTCAGGCGGACGGCGCGCTCGCCGCGCTCGCAATGTGCGCCGACGGCGCCTTGTGTCGCGGCTTGGGGGGTCTCGCCAGCCAGTGATAGCTTCCGGGCGGCCCGACGCTGACATGGCAGGCGGAGCCGCTGATGAAGACCCAGTTGCCGCTCCCGTGTGTGGCGTCGATGTCGCGGACCAGGTAGAAGGGCGTGTTCGTCCAGGCGTCTCCGTAGCGCGCCCTGTAGCGGACGTCGACCCGGTGGCGGCCGGTCATCCGCACCGGGTCGGTCGGGTGCGCGGCCGGCGACCACGGGTAGAAGTTCGCGTACTCCTCGCAGTTGGCCCCGTAGCACCAGTTGTGGCCGCGTTGGCCGCAGCGCTTGTCGAAGTTGAGCGGTACGCCGCCGAAGCAGCGCGGGTAGCAGCCGCTCCAGACCGCCCGCCCGCGCGACGCCACGAACTGGTTCGTGTTGAGAACCGGATCCGGGCAGTTCGCGATCACGCTCAGCGCCTTCGCGGTCCAATCGCGCGCGTACTGCGACCAGCCGCAGCTTCCGCGCAGGCTGCCGTTGAGGATCTCGCCGCCCACCTGGTTCTGGCCGATGTTGTCCTGGGTCACCGCCAGCTCCGTGCCGGCACTCACGTTGCCGATCGCCAGCTGGCTGGCGAACTGCGTGACGTCGCCCGAAGCCGTGATCGTGCACCACCGAGACTGATTGCAGGTCGCCACGGCGACGCCGCTGGCTCCCGCGGCCGTGCTGCCGCCACCGAGCGACAGCGCCGCACCGCAAAGCGCGACCACACCAAGAAGTGTCCGTACGCTCATTGCACCGTCAGCTTGCCGGGGGCTCGTCGAGATCGTAGAGCAGGCCGCTGTCCTTCGGCAGCCCGGCCCGCGCGGTGATGTCGCGGGCATGCTTGCGAACCCACTGCATCGCACGCGAGCAGGCCGCATGCGTGACGACGACGTCCTTGCAGACGGTTTCGACGAAGACGTAGCGAACCTCACCGATCGCGCGGTCGTGCTGCAGCTGAGTGGCCATTACCAGTGGCTGCGCGCTGACGGTCGTCAGCAGGAGCACGGGCTTCGCGCCGAGGACGATGAACGGTGCGGCGATCGTCGAGGCGCTGAAGGCGGCCTCGTAGCGGGTCCCGTCCTGGTGGCTGAGCAGGAAGCGCGAGATCGGATCGACGATCGAGGAGCCGAGCGTCACCTCCGCCGCCTGGTCGCCGCTGTGGTCGCGGATCAGCAGCACGTCACGCACCGCCGGCATCGCGACGATCGCTCCGAGCATCCCGAGCGTCGCGCACAACGGCAGGTACCAGCCGGGCCAGCGGCGCACGCGGACCCTGAGAGCGAAGGCGTACATGACGTAGGAAACGATCGGGACGGCGAGCAACGCCGCGATGGCGATCGCGAGGTAGCCGTGCTTCCCGCTCGCCGTCTCCGCCGCGCCCTCCGCCATCACGATCGCGAAGGTGGCGAGCAGCACGTACACGCCGAACAGGTCACGGGCGCGCGCAACCACGAGCGGCAGCGCACAGCCGAGCACGATCGCCACCGCCGGCGTAAACGCCTCGAGGTAGCGCGGCTGCGTGTGCGCGGAGAAGCTGAACAGCACATACCCGGTGAGCAGCCACAGCGCGACCGCGAGTGTCGCCGCCCAGCCGATCCGCTGTTCGGCGGCGGCCTGCGGCGGCGGCCGCAAACGGCGGCGCAGCATCGGCGCGAGCGCGACGAGCCCGAAGATGAGCGCCGCGAAAAGCAGCGTCCCCAGCCGCGTCCCGTAGCCGACCAGGCTGTACTGGAACAGCCGCAGCGGGCCTGGTTTGGACGCGATGCCGTGAACGGTGCTGGCCGTGGCGGCCGTCGAGGACGCGGCCGCGGTGCGGGCGACCGGCGCGGGCGTGGCGGCCGAGACGGGCACGGCGGCGCTCTTCGTCGCGAAGCTCTGCGGCGCCGCCGGCTTGACGATCCGGTCCCAGCCATCGAACACGAACACCGAGTTCCACACGCTGCCGTTGGTCGAGCCGATCGCGTAGGGCTGGTCGCGCGCCGGACTGAGCGCGACGAACGTCATCCAGCACAGCGCCACCACGGCGAACAGCGCCCCGGCCGCGGCAAGGCGGCGCAGGCGCACGCCGACGCGCTCGCCGCTCCAGCACAGCCAGACGAAGAGCACGAAGCCGGGGACCGGGACGAGCGCCTCGAACAGCTTGACGTTGAAGGCGAGCCCGAGCACGGCGGCCGCGACAAGCAGCGGCCGCATGTCCCGCCGCTGCACGCTGCGAAGCAGCAGCCATGCGACCGCCAACAGCAGCAGCATCATGAACGAGTCCATCGTGTCGCTGCGGGCGGTGATCACCGAGTTGGGCAGCAAGGTCAGCGTGATCGCGGCACAAAGCGCCGAAAGCGGCCCGGCGAGACGACGCACGAGGTCGTAGAGCAGCGGGATCGCGGCCGTCCCGGCAAACGCCTCGGGCAGTTTCAAGACGGTCGAGTTGAAGCCGAACAGCTTGACGGCGACGACCTGCAGCCAGAGGTCGATCGGCGGCTTGTCGATCGCCGTCCGCGCCGTTGGGTCGAACGCCCCGTAGAGGAAGTTGTGCAGCGAGAGCCCCATCGAGCGCACCGCCGCGTCATAGAACAGGTTGTCGGGGACCGTGCTCAGCGCGATCAGGCGAAGTACCGCGGCGACCACCGTGACGAGGCCGAGCGCCAACCACCAGCGCCGCTCGAGCGAGAGTCGCGAGGGCCTGGCCGGCGTGTTCACGAGGCAGTCGAGGGCGGGTCGCTGCGCCCGCCGGGGTGCGCGAAGGACCACCAGCGATTGATCGGGAACGTCACCGCGAGGAGCGGCACCGTGAGGATCGCCTGGGCTGGGATCTTCGAGATGCCGAGGTGGTGCACGAACAGGTACAGCAGCCCGACGTTGACGGCGATCGCCGCACCGGTCACGAGCGCGAAGCGGGTTCCCGCCGTCGTGTGCGCGATGTGGCCGGCTTGAAAGGTCCAGTGGCGATTGAGGATGTAGCTGTTCAGCGCGCCGACGGCGTAGCCGAGCACGAGCGCAATCAGATAGTGAATGCCGATCGTGACACCGATGCTGTAGACGGCGAAGTTGACGAGCGTGTTCGAGGCCCCGACCACGCCATACTTCACGAACTGCCTGACGGCGGGCAGCTCGAGTCGGCCGGTCGGTTCCAGCGTGCGCATGTCACACAGGATGACCGAAGCGGCGCCACCGCGACGGCTCACGCGTTGAGCCGCGCTTGAACGCGCCCTGTTACGCTCGCAGCGAGGAGCCCGGCGCCGCCCAATCAGCTGCCGGCCCAGAGCCTAAGCTGAATCTTCGCGGACGAGCGTCCGCGACCCACCGACCACACAAGCGAAGATGGCGATCGACACCAAACGCACCCTCGGAAAGCTCTCCGTCTGCGCGCCCGTCTACAACGAAGAGGTCCTCGTCGAGGAGTTCTACAACCGCGCGACGAGCGCACTGGAAGGGCTCGACTACGAGTTGATCATCGTCAACGACGGCTCGAGCGACAGCACACCGGAGAAGCTAGACAGGCTGGCGGCGACGGACCCACGGCTGCGCGTGGTGCACCTGTCGCGGAACTTCGGCCACCAGGCGGCGCTGACCGCCGGGCTCGAGCACGCCCGCGGAAACGCCGTGGCGATGCTCGATGCGGACCTCCAGGACCCGCCCGAGCTGATCCGGGACATGCTCGCGGAGTGGCAGAAGGGCGCCGACGTCGTCTACATGGTGCGCGCCGAGCGCCAGGGCGAGACGGTCTTCAAGCTCGCTACGGCACGCTGGTTCTACACCCTCTTCCGCAAGCTCGCACACGTTGATCTGGAGCCAAACTCGGGCGACTTCCGGCTGCTCGACCGCGCGGCGCTCAACGCGCTGCTCTCGATGGGGGAGCGCAACCGCTTCCTGCGCGGGATGACGGTATGGGTCGGCTTCACGCAGACGGCGATCCATTACACGCGCGATCCGCGCCACGCCGGCGAGACGAAGTACCCGGTTCGCAAGATGCTGCGCTTCTCGCTCGACGCGATCGCATCCTTCTCGCACGTGCCGCTGCAGATCGCGACCTACCTCGGCTTCCTCTTCGCCGGGGTCGCGTTCATCGCGATTCCGGTCGTGATCATCCTCAAGTTCACCGGCGGCTACCTGCCGGGCTTCGGCGCTGTGACGATCCTGATCCTGCTGATCGGCGGACTGCAGCTGATCGCGCTTGGCATGATTGGCGAGTACGTGGGCCGGATCTACGACGAGTCGAAGCGCCGGCCGCTCTATATCGTGCGCGAGCAGCGCAACGAACCGGTCGCGCCACGAGACCTCGTGCACGACGAGCAGTTCTCAGACCCGACCGCGCGCGGCTGACAGCCGACCGAGATAGGCCAACGTGGAAAACCGTCATCAACGCCTGCTGGTCGAAACCGACCGCCATCGCATCCGCGGCGAGGTCACGCTCGCCCGGGAGGGCTACCGCAGCCGGATCTCGGACATGCTGAACGCCTCCGAGCGCGATTTCATCGCCTTGACGAACGTGACGATCGATCCGCTCGACGGCGGCGCGCAGCTCACCGCCGACTTCGTCGCGGTGGCGCGCGCGAAGATCGTGTTCGCGATGCCGCTCACCGACTGAGCGCCGCAACCGGGCGGATCGCCGGCTCCTCATCGGGCGAGCCCTCGGCGCTCCAGCGGTAGGTGCCGCCGCGCAGCCACGACGCGGCGGCCGCGATCAGGTAGGCGACGAACGAGAAGCGCAGCGCCGCGGTCAGCGCGCCGGCGAATGCCGGGCTGATCAGAACGGGAAAGAAGCGGCGCCCGGTGAGCGTCGCGACCTGGGCGTGGTTGAGCGTGTGCAGAGCGTGCGAGCCGAGCAGCGCGGCCACCGGGTTTGCGCCGAGCAGCGACGCGAACAGCGTCGAAACGGGCGAGAGGTGAGCGATCCGCGCGGCGTCCGCCGCCGCCACGCCGTGCGCTGAAAGCCCCGCGTACAGGGCGTGCGGCAGCTTGGCGGAAAGCCCGATGATCATCAGCGAGAAGTAGATCCCAATCGACAGCACCTGCCCCGAGTTCTGGAAGGTCGAGGCGATGCCGGAACCGATGCCGCGGCGCCATGGTGGCAGGCTGTTCATGATCGCGGCGCGGTTCGGCGCCGCGAACATGCCGTTGCCGACGCCGAACGCGAACAGCAGCAGACCGAAGGGCGCATAGGAGAAGTCGACCGGCACCAGCGAGAGCAGCGCCAGCGAGCCGGCCGTCAGGAGCGGGCCGGCGACGGCGAACGGCCGCGGACCGTAGCGATCCGACAACAGACCCGAAAGCGGACCGGCCACGAGGAAACCGGCCAGCAGCGGGAGCATCGCGATCCCCGCCAGCAGCGGCGTGTTCGAGAAGTTGTAACCGTGCAGCGGCAGCCAGATTCCCTGCAGCCAGATCACGAGCATAAACTGCAGCCCGCCGCGCCCGATCGCTCCGAGCAGCGAGGCGACGTTGCCCGCGACGAACGCCCGCAGCCTGAACAGGCGCAGGTCGAGCATCGGTTCCGCGACGCGCAGCTCGACGAGCACGAAGATGACGAGCAGGACGCAGCCCCCGGCCAGCTCCGCGATCACGCGGGGATTCGCCCACCCCATCGCGTGACCACCGTACGGCTGGATTCCGTAGGTGATCCCAACCATCACGAAGATCAAGCCGGCGGCGAAGCAGAGGTTGCCCCACCAGTCGATCCGCGCCGCACGCCGCTCGCCGATCTCGCGCAGCATCCGGTAAGCCCAGACGGTGCCGAACAGGCCGATCGGCACCGAGATCAAGAAGACCAACCGCCACGAGATCGGGGCGAGCACGCCGCCGAGCACCAGCCCGATCGTCGAGCCGGCGATGCCGGCGATGTTGTTGATCCCGAGCGCCAGACCGCGCTGGTTGGAGGGGAAGGCGTCGGTCAGGATCGCCGCCGAGTTGGCGATCAGCATCGCCGCGCCGAGCGCCTGAAAGACCCGCATGACGATCAGCCAGATCGCGGCCGTGGCACCCTGCATCCAGGTCACCGACAGCGCGATCGAGAAGATCGTGAAGATGACGAAACCGAGGTTGTAGATGCGCACCCGGCCGAAGATGTCGCCGAGCCGTCCGAGCGTCACGACGAGCACCGCGGTGACCACCATGAAGCCCATCAACAGCCACAGCAGGTAGGTGGTGTTGCCAGGCGCCAGGGGATCGATGTGAATCCCGCGGAAGATGTCGGGGAGGGCGATCAGGACGACCGACAGGTCGATCGTGGCGATCAGCGTGGCGAGCGTCGTGTTCGAGAGCGCGACCCACTTGTAGCGGTCGCGGTCCAGCGGTTCGGGGCCGCTGCTCGCGCGGGTGGGGCGTGTGAGCCTCACGCCCCCGGGCACGAGCTGGTCGCCGTCACAATCGTTAGCCTAGCTTACGGGTTCGTCGGACCGGCGCGCATCCCCTCGGGCGCTGGTCGGCGGCCCGTGCGGCCGCGGGCGCCAACCGCCGGCGGCAGGGTCGTCGGCTGCGGCCGCAGACCGTCGATCATCAGGGCGAGATAGCGCCGCCACAGCTGCGGCTGGCTTTCGTGCGCCGGCGCGCAGGTGTTGGTCGCCGCCATCATCAGCATGGCGATGTCGACGCCCGTGATGTCCGCTCGCACCTCGCCGCTGCTCTGGGCTGTCGCCACGAACTCATCCAGCCCAGCCTGGAGCTCGCGCTTCGCGCGTTCGAGGCGCGCGTCGGCGAAACCCTCGCAGGTCGCGGCGTCGAAGAAGGAGCGGTCGGCGGCGATCACCTCGGCGCCGCGCGACATCAGTTCGGCGAGCGCCGCGAGTCCGGGGGGGCGCTCAGCCGCGATCTCCGCGACCGCCGCCTGCAACGTTGCCAACCGGTCGAGGAGCACCTCGCTGACGAGGTCGCGCTTCGTCGCGAAGTGCCGGAAGAGCGTGCCCTTGGCAACGCCAGCCCGCCGCGCTATCTCGTCGGCCGACACGTCGATGCCGCCCTCCGCGAACGCCTGCGCCGCGGCCTCCAGCAGTGCGCCGCGATTGCGTTGAGAGTCGGCCCGCCGGTCGGCGCCGGCCAGCGACACGGTTGTCATGTGGTCGCCCCGCTCGGCGCGATCTCGCTGTCCAGCGCGACGTGCTCGAGATGGCGCGGTCGCAGGAAGGAGACGATCACGAGGATCGAGGTCAGCATGAAGCAGGCCGCGACGATGAAGGCGATCTGGTAGCCGGAGACCGTCGCGCCGGCGACCGCGTGCGAACTGGCGTGGTGCCCGAGCGCGGAGATCAAACTGCTCGTGCGGCTCGCGGCGAGCGTCGCGAGGACCGCGAGGCCGAGCGCGCCGCCCACCTGTTGGGCTGTGTTGAAGAGGCCCGACGCCAGCCCGGCGTCGTCACCGTGCACGCTCGAGACGCCGATCAGCGTGGCCGGCACGAATGCCAGCCCAAGACCGACGGCCAGCAGCACGAAGGCCGGCAGCAGGGTCCCGAGGTAGGTTCCGTGGACGCTCACGCGCACCATCAGCGCGAGCCCGCCGGCGGCTATCGCCATGCCCGCGACGGCGACCGCGCGCACGCCATAGCGCGGCACGATCCGCTGGCTGACCCCTGCCGCGGCGCCGATCAGCACCGCCACGGGCAGGAAGGCGAAACCGGTCGCGATCGGCGAGAAGTGGAGGATGTCCTGCAGATAGAGGGTGCCGAAGAAGAAGTTCGCGAACAACCCGGCGCCGAGAAAGAACATCGCCCCGTCGCCCACCGCCAGAGCGCGCGTACGGAAGATCTCGAGGCGCACGAGCGGCGCTCGCACGCGTGCCTCGATAACCACGAACGCCGCGATCAGCGCCAGCGCCACGAGGCCGAAGATCAGCGTGCGGGGCGCGCCCCAGCCGTAGGTCTGCGTCCCGACGATGGCGTAGATCAGCAGCGCCAACCCGCCGGTGACCGCGACCGCGCCGAGGATGTCGGCCCCACGCTCGTGCGTCTCGATGCGCCCCCCCGGCACGAACCGCACTGCCAGCGCCACCGCCGCTACGCCGATCGGCACGTTGACGAAGAAGATCCACGGCCACGAAAGCGCCTGCGTGAGCACGCCGCCGAGCAGTAGCCCAACCGCCGCGCCGCCGGCCGAGAGGGCTGCCCACAGGCTCAGGGCCTTGCGCTGGTCGTCTCCGTCGGGGAAGGTCGTGTTGACGATCGCGAGCGTCGCCGGCGAGACCAGGGCTGCTCCGATGCCCTGCAGCGCACGGGCGCTGACGAGCATCGCCGAGGAGCTGGAGAGCCCGTCGATCAGCGAGGCAAACGTGAACAGGCTGACGCCCACGAAGAACAGCCGGCGGCGGCCGAAGAGGTCCGACAGGCGGCCGCCGAGCAGAAGGAAGCCGCCGAAGGTGAGCGTGTAGGCGTTGACCACCCACTGCAGGTTGGCCTGGCTGATCCGCAGGCCGTGCTGAATCGACGGCAGCGCAACGTTGACGACCGTCGCATCGAGCACCACCATCAGCTGCGCGAGGCAGACGATGGCGACGCTCAGCCAGGGGTTGTGTGTTGGGCGCGAGGTGTGGCTCACAGCAGCAGGCTCCAGTGCCGTGGTCGAAGATGACCAGTCGGTCAGCTTCGACCCTAGCAGAAGCTCGACGCATGCTTCGCGGGCGCCCTGGCGACGGCGCCTCGCTCCGCAAGCGCCAGCGGCTCAGGGGGTGGTGCTGTTGACCTGGTGTCCGTCGCGAGCGATCAGGACGTGGACACTCGCCCCGGTGAAGACGAGGTCGTGGTCGGCGCAGGCCGGCGCGAAATGGAGCGCGATGCTGTCGCGGTGAACCGCGTAATAGCTCGCGAACAGCGTCACCGACCCCACCGTACCGCGGGGACAGGCTGTGTCGTTGGTCGCCGTGACGGTGACGGGCAGCACGATCCCAACGCCGAGCAGTCCGAGCTTCGTGGTCTGCGGCGACAGCTTCGAGGCGCCCGACACGGCGAGCACGAGCTCGCGTGTGGCCATCCCGCCACCGCCGGCGTTGCTGCAGACCGTGCCGCTCGCCCGCGCCGCACTCCAGCTCCCGCTGCCGCGCGTCCAGGATGACGACACAGACGGGTTGGCGGGCGTGGGCGAACCGATCTGGCTGAACTCCCACTGCACGGCAACCGCCGAACTCGGCGGGGCCGTGGAAGCGGCGGCCGGGCATTTCACCGCCGTCACGCTGGCGCTCGCGCCGGCGGCGGGCACGAGAGCGGCGCCGGCGAGCGCCGCAACGACGAACACCCCGATCGACCGACGTGCATCCACGCGCGCACCATAAGCCCTGGACCACCGCCGGGCAAGCGCGAACCGCCGAGCGGACCCGTCGTGGGTGTGGGAATCGCGCGCGCGAATGGGCGGGGGGTGTGGGCGGCACGGCTCGGGCGTGTGGGCGGCACGGCTCGGGCGTGTGGGCGGCACGGCTCGGGCGTGTGGGCGGCACGGCTCGCGGGTGGGCGACACGGCGCGCGCGTACGCGCGCGGCGGTGGCCCAGGAAGCTCACCCGCGCGGGGGGCAAAACTCACCTACGTTGGGGTAGGAGGCACGCCTACGATCAGCGGCAGCGGCGCACGCGGCGGCCGGAGAGCCCTCTCATGCACTGCCGTGACCGCTGTAGCGCGCAGACCGATCCGATCGCCGTGCGCCGCTCACCCCGTTTCGTGGCAAGGAGTCAGATGACAGCCAGGACCATCGACCCGGACCGCAGCCCTCGCCGGCGTTCGCATGCGCGGTGGGTGGCCCCGCTGGTCACGGCACTGCTCCTCGCCGTCGGCCCAAGCGCCGCGTCGGCGGCTTCCAATCCCGCCACCAACATCGCCGTCGGTCCCCTGCCCGGAGCCTGCGCAAACACCCCCCGCGGAGCGATCTGCGAGCACGCGATGGTCCGCGCACTCAACCACGCGCACGCCGTGCTCGGACTCGGCCCCTACCTGCTGCCCGCGGACTTCTACTCGCTGACCGGCTCCGAACAGCTCCTCATTCTCTGCAACCTCGACCGTCTCGCCTACGGCCTGCCGGCGGTCACCGGCCTGAGCCCGGCGCTCAACGCCGTCGCGGCGAGCGGAGTGTCGAGCGATGCCGACCCCGACCCGAGCGCACTGCTCAACAACTTCTCGACCTTCGGCTGGTCGTCGAACTGGGCCGGCGGATACGGCAACGCGCTCGAGGCCTACTACGCCTGGATGTACTACGACGGTTGGGGCGGCAAACAGACCTCGAACCTCGACTGCACCAGCCCCACGGCCAGCGGCTGCTGGGGTCACCGCGAGGACGTGCTCTCCTTTCCCGATCAGGGCCTGCTGTCGATGGGCGCCTCGGTCAGCAGGGACACCGCGGGCCAGATTGGCTATGCGATCACGCTCGTTTGGACGGCGCAGACGAACTGGACGAGCTACACCTACAGCTGGGCGAGCGCCCAAGCCGCCGGCGCGGGCGCGATCAGCGAGCGCACAGCGTCTACGCGCAGCTGAGCATGCGCAGCCGTCCGGCGAGCCGCCGCGCGCGGCGGCGCCGCGTGAGCTACCAGCGCTCGTGCACGTGCGGCCGGACCAGCGTGTCGTAGATCTCCGCGACGGCTGCAAGCTGTTCGTGTGAGAGGCCAGGCAGATCCGCGCTCGCAGCGTTAGCGCGAGCCTGCTCCGGACTGCGTGCGCCGGGAATCACGACCGAGACGCCTGGCTGGTCGATGATCCAGCGAAGCGCGAACTGCGCCGTCGCGACGGCGGGCGGGACCACCCCGGCGAGCCTGCGGACCGCCTCCAGGCCCACGTCGAAAGGCACGCCCGAGAATGTCTCCCCCACATCGAAGGCCTCGCCGTGGCGGTTGTAGTTGCGGTGATCGTCGGCGGCGAACGTCGTGTGCTCGTCGTAGCGCCCCGAGAGCAGACCGGAGGCGAGTGGAACACGGGCGATGATCCCCACCCCCGCCTCGCGCGCCGCCGGAAGCACCTGCTCGAGCGGCTTGAGCCGCAGGCAGTTGAGGATGATCTGGACGCTCGCGACGTTTGGGCGCGCGAGCGCCGCGAGCGCCTCGTCACAGGTCTCGACGGAGACGCCGTAGTGGCGGATCCGCCCTTCCGCCACCATCTCGTCGAGCGTGGCGAACACCGAGTCGTCGTCGTAGACAGCGGGCGGCGGGCAGTGCAACTGGACAAGGTCGATCGTGTCGACACCCAGGTTTCTCCGCGAACGATCGTTCCACGCGAGGAAGTTCTCGCGGTTGTAGTTCTCGGCCAGCTGCGGCAGGCGCCGGCCCATCTTGGTGGCGATCAGGAGACCTGCGTGCGGCCGGCGCGCGAGCAGCGCGGCGCAGCTGCGCTCGCTGCGCCCGTCGCCGTAGACATCGGCGGTGTCGATGAAGGTGACGCCGGCGTCGAGGGCGGCGTCCAGCACCGCCGCGGCGGTATCGTCGCCGATCTCACCCCAATCAGCGCCGAGCTGCCAGGCACCCAGGCCGACGACGCCGACGGAGCGCCCGATGCGTGGAAGCGGTCTCTGCTCCATGCGCTGAGCATATGGCGGACGCCGACCCGGCGCAGTGGTCGCTGCTCAGGGCGAGCGGCGAACGCGGTTTCGCAGCACCACGACCGCGAACGCCGCGAGGAGAGCACCGACGACCAGCCACGCGAGGGAGCCTGCGTCAGAGGCGAAATCGGCGATCGGCGGGCCGATCCAGTAGGCGCCAAGCCCGATCGCCGCCGCCCAGACAACCGCCGAAATGGCGTTGACCGGCACGTACAGCGACGCTCTCATTCTCACGATTCCCGCGACCCACGACGGCGTGAAGAGCACGGCGACGACGCCGTAACGGGCAAAGAAGCGATCGCCACTTGCGGTCAGCGCGAGGCGGAGGCCGTGCAGCGGTCCCGGCGCCGTGAGCACGCCGCGCCCAGCCCGCCTCCCCACCACCCAACCGAGCATGCCGCCGGCGCTGGCACCCGCCCAGGCGACGACGATGATCGAAGCAAGGTCGAGATGGTGATGCGCAGCGGCGATCGCGGCCGCGATCAGCAGCGCTTCGCCCGGCCCCGGCAGACCCGCCCAGCTCGCTCCCGAGGCGATCAGCACTCCGAGGTAGTCGATGCCCGGCCCGCGCGGGCGCAGGTGGATGTGGAGATGCAGCAGGGACAGCGTCGAAAGCTGAAGATCCGGGCTGCCCACCCAGGCATCCTGACAGCAGACCCATGCGTCGGCGCGATGCGCGGGTCAGCGACGCCCTCGCGGCGGCGTCGCGGAGCCGAAGCTCAGCCGGCGAGCCAGGTGTCCGTGAAGCCGTCGCCCGTGGCGTCGAGCGGACCTGGCGTGGCGAGCAGCGTGGAGTTCTGGTTCATCGCCAGCGTGTCCACCGGGAAGCTCGAAATCGGACCGGCCTGACCGTTGGCCGTGGCGTTCGCACCCGTGAACTGCACCGGCGAGAACTGCGCGAGCTGCTGGCACTGGGGGCTACAACCGTCGGGGTCCTCGACCATCCACTCCGCCGAGCCCTGGCTGAGCCCGGGCGTTGGCGAGGCGATCTGCGTCTGGTAGGTCCAGTTCTTGGTTGCGTCGCTGAGCGCGAGCAGCCAGGCGGAGCCGGAGAAGCTGACCGAGCCGGTCATCGCGTCGCCGGGCGCCACCGGGTAGGCCGAGCCGGGCAGCGGCACGGCGTAGCCGTTGTTGACGGCCGCGTCGCCATACATCTCGTACCAGGCCCAGTAGGTCGGCACGCCGTTGAAGCAGTCCGTCTCGGTGCCGTCCTGTTCGACGCTCGTGCCATCCCCAATGCCCGGCCACTGCGCCGCCCAGGTCGTCGCCCCGGGCGCACAGCTCACGGTCGGCACGGTCCAGCTTGCGCTCACGGCGCTGAAGCTCTGGCCTGGAGTGGCGTAGGCGATGTAGCCCGAGAAGTTCTCGCTTGGCACCGGCACGACTGTGAGCGTGACGATGTCGGTCGTCGCTGAGCCGGCCGCGTTGGTGAACACCGCGCGGTACTCGTTGCCGCTGTCCGCAGCGCTCGCTGCGAACGAGGGGCTGGTGTCCGCCCAGCTGGACCCGCCGTTGGTGGAGACCTGCCATTGGACGTCCGGGGCGGGACTTCCCGAAGCAACCGCGGCGAAGCTGACCGGCGCGTTTGGCGCGACACGCTGGTCTGAGGGCTGGACGGTGACCGCCGGCGGTGTCTGTGGCACCCTGCGGATCGCCGACTCCCCGCCGCTCTGCGAAGCGGCGGTCTCGGAGACGATGTCGCCCGCGCCCGTCGCCGTACCGTTGACGCCCGACGCGGCGGTCACGCCGGGGAGGGTCCGGCTGCCCGAAGCTGCTGAGTTCCTGCGCGGGCGCTCAACGATCACGTCGCGCACCGGCGCGCGCTCTCCATGCGCGGCCCTCACCGTCAGGTAGAGAACGTATCGCCGCGGGGCAGACGTGGTGTTGCGCGGCACCTTGACGGTGACGGTGGCCCGCCCCGACCTGCAGTTGCGCACCTTCGGCAGCGTGCTCAGGGCGCCGGCGGAAGAGAAGCGGCAGCGGTCGCCTCCGCGTACGTGCGCCCGCAGACGCACCGTTCCGCCTGCCGCCGACAATGTGGAGGGTGTCGCGATCAGACGCTCGGCATTCGCATGGCGCGCTGCGCGCCGGCGCGCCATCGTCGGGACCGGCGGCGGGCCTGCCGAGCGCTCGCGGACGGCGGCGGCGGCGACCAACCCGGCGCCGTGTTGGCTCGAGCCCGCAGCGCCGACCGCTGACGAGGCGAGCACGCTGGCGGCCGCCAGAAGGCACAGCGAGAGTTGGACGAGGCGCCCTCGAGCGGGGGTGCGTTGAATGCGGCCGTCGTCCTTGTCTGGCGACCCCGTGCAGCTCGAAGGCGTGCTGGTTTGCACACTTCTGCATCGGTTCCACCGCAGCCGCTCGCAAGAGCGAACGGACGTCTGATCGATGCCACCGTCTCAGGACGCGCTGCACCACCGGCGCGGCTCGCGCCGCCGACCGCCGCGGGTCTCAGCCGAGCGGCTCGAGACCGGCGCCCTGTGGCGGGACCGGCGCCGCTCTCCCCAGCCGCACCGTCGCGATCGCCGTCAGCGCGCACACGCCGCAGATCCCGGCGCCGGCCGCGAGCGTGACGCGCACGCCCGCCGCCGCGACAAGTGCGGCAGCCCCGAGCAGCCCGATCAGGAAGCCCGCACCTTCGAGCGAGTCCTTGGCGCCAAACAGGCGGCCCTGCACCGCGATCGGGACGCGCAGCTGGATCAGCTGCGTGGCGCTCACGAGAAGCAACGCGTTCGCGTAGCCGGTGACGGCGAACGCCACTGTCGCGGGCAGCACACTGCCGACGATGGCGCTGGCGAACATGCCCGCCGCGGTCAGCGTGAGCGCGTCGAGGTAGCGATGGACGAGCACCGCGGCGGGCGCTCGGCCACGCCGCGCAACGAGCAGCGTCGCGGTGACCATGCCGGTTCCGTAGCACGCGACCAGCAACGCGTAGTCGCTGCTGCTCCCGTGCAGTACCTTCGTTGCCAGCAGCGGCTCGCAGACGTTCAACATGCCACCGGCAATGAGCGAGGCGGCGGCGCACAGGATCACCGGGGCGATTCCGCGGGCCGAGAAGGCAACGGCCAGGCCAGCCCGTAACCCCGATCCGGCGGGCGCATGCGCCGCGGGGTGCGGCGGCGACTCGATCGCAACGGTCGCCATGACGGCGGCGGCGATCAGGAAGCTCAAACCGTTCAGCGCAAGCGGGAGATCCACGCCGGAGAGCGCAAACAGGCCCGCGGCAACGAGTGGCCCGGCGGTCAGCCCGAACCACCGCGCGGTGTCATACCAGGCGACAGCGGCCTGCGTATCCTCGCCCGCAATGATCGGCAGCGCCGATCGCAGTGCCGGGCGAAGCATCGCATTTCCCACACCCGCCAGAACGGCGAGAGCGAGTATCGGCGCTGCGGTGTGGACGAGCGTGAGCCCAGCCCACGCCACTGCCTGCAAGAGGTTCGACGCGACGATCAGGGTCCGCTTGGAGTAGCGGTCGGCACACACGCCGAACCAGGCCCCGAGGGCTATCCACGGAAGGAAGTCGGCCAGCAGCACCCCCGCGAGCGCCCACGAGGTGTGCAAGTAGCGGAGCGTCAGCACCAGCAGCGCGACATAGCCGACGCCGGTGCCCACGCACGACTGGGCCCACGATCCGAGGAGCCGGCGGAGCGAGCGGTTGGATCTCAGCATTGCCCACACGACTAGCCGGCGAGCCTAGCGGGCGTGGCGCGAGGGCGCCAGCGATGCACAGGGTTGCGCAGCTATGAATGGGATCTTGCAGCGAAAAGAAGGATTTCGCAGCTATGCGTAGGTTTTGGCATACTGTGCTTGGCCGTACACCTCCCAGAGATTGCGAGGAACGTGAAATGTCAAGCCCGGCCAATTCAAGCCCAGCCAACAGCTGAGCGATTCGGTCGCCGGTGGTCGTACCCATCGGCGGCTAGTTTGCGGCTTTCGCCCGGGAGGCTAGGCGCGCTGAGCGCGTCTTGCTTTTCGGGCGATGGTCGTTAATGCGCGGTCGGGACCTCGTCGGTGCGGCTCAGCGACTTGAGGAAAGCATCGAGCTGGTCGCGCGAAAAGCGCCGTTGCCCGCCGGGCGTGCGGTAGCCGCGCAGATACCCGTCGTTGCTCCACCGGCGCACCGTCGCCAGGGAAACGCCCAGGTAGGTGGCGGCCTGCGTACTCGTGAAGGCCAGCTCCGTGGGGCGGCGCGCTGAAGCGGCTGTCGGGCTCATCCTGCGATCCTCCTGATTCGGGAGTTGCTGCAGGAGAACAATCGGCACCGCGCGCGAAACCGTGAGCTTTGCGGAGCTTCGCGGACGTTTGATCGAGGTCGCGCGCTCATGCGCAGTTGCGCTGCGGAGCGCCGACGGACACCGCGAGGGCGGCCTCGTCCGGTGCGTCGATCCAGCGGCGCAGCACGTCGTTGAGGGTCTGCGCACGCACCGGCTTCGCGACGTAGTCATCCATGCCCGCCTCCAGGCAACGCTCGCGGTCGCCGGTCATGGCGTGCGCGGTCATCGCGATCACGGGCGTGTGCCGACCTCCGTTCTCGCGCCGGCGCAACTCCCTCGTCGCCTCGTAGCCGTCGATGTCGGGCATCTGGCAATCCATCAGGACCGCGTCGTAGCGCTGACTGGAGAGCGCCTGCAGCGCCTCGCGCCCGTCGTTGACGACATGCGCGCGAAAGCCGCAACGCTCCAGCACGCGCACGGCCACGAGGCGGTTGACCGGGCTGTCCTCGACGACGAGCACGAGAGCCGCATCCGGGCCGCTGCGACGGTCCGTCAGCGCGACGACGCGCTCGCCGGCGCGGGCCACAGGGGCCGGGATCGCCGCAGCCTCGGGGAGCGAGAGCTCGACCCAGAACGTGCTGCCACGGCCGGGGATGCTGATCGCGCCGATCGTTCCGCCCATCAGCTCGACCAACTCCTTCGCGATTGCGAGACCGAGGCCGTTGCCACCGTATTCGCGCGTCGTGGTCACGTCGGCCTGCACGAATGGCTGGAACATCTGCTCCAGGCGCTCCGGATCGACGCCGATCCCGCTGTCGATCACCTCCAGCAGAACATCATCGGCGCCGGAACCGGTTCGCCGACCGACGCGAACGGCGACCGACCCGTTGGCCGTGAACTTGACGGCGTTGCCGACCAGGTTCAAGAGCACCTGGCGTACCCGCGCGCCGTCGCCACGGACACGGCGGGGCGCAAGCGGGTCGATCTGAACCTCGAGTTGCACGCCCTTCGCCTGCGCCTCGAGGCCGGCGGGCACGCACGCGCGCTCGATCAGCTCGTGCAGATCGAAATCGGCGAGCTCGAGTTCCAGATGGCCGGTCTCGATCTTGGAGATGTCGAGGATGTCGTTGATGATCGTGAGCATGTGCTCGCCGGACTGCTCGACCTGCTGGGCGTAGCCCCGCTGTTCGTCGGTGAGCTGCGTCTGGAGCAGCAGCTCGTTCATGCCGATCACGCCGTTCATCGGTGTGCGAATTTCGTGGCTGACGTTCCGCAGGAACGCCGACTTCATGTTCGAGGCCTCGACCGCCTCGTCGCGCGCCTGCCGGTACGCGGTGTTCAGCTCGATCAGGCTCTCGAGACGTTGGCGGCGCTCCCGCGCGAACATCGCGACCAACCCGAGCAGCGGCAGCGGCGCAAGCGCCGCGATCGGATGAACATGAATCTGCTCGGCGACGAGCAACGCGACGCCGGAAAGAGCCGCGTCAACGACGTAGATCCACCGCTGGCTGAGCACGTCGGCGAGTGTCGCGCCCCTCCCGACCGCGTAGCGCGCCGCCGAGACCGAGAAGTCGACCACGAACTCGGCGGCGAGCGCCGCGACCAGCAGCGCGGGCGTCGCCTTGTCCGCGCTGACCCGAGCAACCGCGAACACAGCGACCGGGCCCATCGCGAACCACGAGTTGGGGATGGCCTGGACGATCCGGTCCGCTCGCATCTTGCCGGTGAGGATGTCCGGGAGCCGCACGATCGCCATCGCGAGCAGTACCGCGACGGGAACGACCGCCAAGGGCATGGCGAAGAGGAGCGGCACGAACGCCAGCTGGGTCGGGGGCGTCCATCCAAACGGCGTGTCGATGCGGATCCGCGCTGCCAGCACCAGCACCGCCAGGCACACGATCGCCGGGACGACGGCGAAGCCGCCAGGAGGCGAGAGCGCCCACAGCAGCGCCACGGCGCCGAGGAATCCGGCGCTGAGGAGCCCCTCAGCCAGCCGCTCGCGGGCCGCCATCGTGACACGCAGCCGCCCCAGCGTGTCGGCAATGACAGCCTGCTGCTCGTCGGTCGGGTTCGGCAGCATACCGTGGGAATATCGGCTGTTTTGCAGGCAACCTTTATGCAAAACCGGCCCGGGAACGGCTCCCCGGCGTCCGTCCGCCTGCCGGCGAGCGCGACCTGATGCGGGCGGGGCGCGACGCTCGCCGTCGGCTCCCGCGCGGCACGCGCCGCGAATCAGCCGCCCCACCCCGATCTTGCGGCGAGCGCTGAGCTCCCGACGACGAAGCGGAGGGGGAGAGATTCGAACTCTCGGTACGCCAATAAGACGTACAACGGTTTTCGAGACCGCCGCATTCGCGGTCGAACGGCGGACACGCTGGGGCTTCGTCCACGGCTGAGCCGGAGGGCTGCTGGCCATGGATTCGCGCCAGTGCCCGGTAGAGGCCAACCCACCCCGAGAGGGTCAGAGAACTGCCGCGCCGGGCAGGTAAATCCCCCCTCGTCGACTGCGCATACCCCAGTTACCTTGAGGTCCGTGCCAAAGAGACGACATTTACGGGGTTCGCTCTAGTGGATTACGACAGCGCGCTTCACTCCAGCGGCTTCAGCCTCGCCGCGATCGGCGTGCTTGCCTGGCAGCAACTGTGGCTGCCGTTCATAGCTGTGGCCGCCATCGCAGTTGCCGCAGGCCTCATCCGATACCGATTTCGACGCGGGAAGAAGGCGACCGATGTCTAGGATTCCCTCCGCATGGACACGGCCGCGGGCCAAACTCGTGCTCGTTCCGATCGTCATGTTCATCGCCGTCCTCTGGACCGCGCGACGCCTCTACGAAAGCTTGCTCGCGCTCGGCGGTGGCAATGGCCACGAGTTCGCCTTGCTCTGGGCGATCACGTTCCTGCCGCTGATCTGGCATCTCGGCCTGTCGTGGTGCGAGCGCCCGTTCAAGGCGACCGAGCTAGAGCAGGCGGAGCTCGACCGGCTGACCATCACGCTCAACGTGCCCGTCTACAACGAGGATCCGGTCGCACTGAAAACTGCCCTGCAATCGGTGCTCAATCAGACCCGTCCGATTCAGCGCATCCAGGTTGTCAACGACGGATCTAAGAACTTCGAAGAGCTGCGCGCTGTGCGCGAGTGGTGGCTCGCGCAAGCAAGTCAGCACAGGTCATCGCAGCTCGAGTGGGTCGACATCTCCAACGCCGGCAAGCGCAGCGCCCAGGTGACGACGTTCCGCGATGACCAAGCCGACATCTTCGCCACAATGGATTCCGACACGGTACTTGACGCCCACTGTGTCGCCGAAGGACTCAAACCCTTCGCTCGCCAGGACGTCACCTCCGTGGCCTCGGTTATCCTGGCCTATAACAATCGCGAGTGGTTCACGCGACTTACCGACACGTGGTTGCTGGCTTTCCAGCTGACGCTTCGCGGCGCTCTGAGCAAGCTCGGCTGCGTGCTCGTCAACAGCGGGAACTTCGCCATGTACCGCAGCACGGTCGTTCTCGACGGGCTTTCGGCGTACGAGAGCGAGCGCTTTCTCGGCCAGCCTGTCCAGTTCTCCGATGATTCCCTATTGACCCTCTTCGCGCATCTCCGCGGACGAACGGTCCAGCAACAGTCGAGCTTTGCCTTCACGGTGCAGCCGAGTTCGGTGTCCCATCACCTGCGTCAGCAGCTGCGGTGGATGCGCGGCTCGACGATCCGTTCGGTCTGGCGCTTCCGCTACCTTCCGATCCGCGGTTTTGCGTACTGGGAACACTTGATCTCCTGGGTGAACTTCATCCTCATCACCAGCGCCTTCGCGATCATCTTCGTAGTCGCACCGCTGTTTGGTGGACTGCATATCACGCTGCTCATGGTGCTGATCTCGGTTCTGGTGTGTTACACGGTGGGCCTGAAGTACCTGACGGTGGCCCGTGACGATCAAGGGTTGGGATTCCAGATCCGCACGCTGCTGCTTGCGCCGATCAGTTTGGTCTGGTCCGCGGTGGTACTGCGTCCGCTTCGCATCTTCGCCATCCTCACGTGCTACCGCACCGGCTGGGGTACGCGCTCGAGCGTCGAGGTGACGATCTGAGAAGTCTAGCCCTCACCCTCGCCGTACTTGGGCTGGCGGCCTCAACGGCCCAGGCTCGGGTTCTTGGCGTGGCCGGCACTCCAGCGCAATACCGCGCGCTCGCGTCGATGCACCCGTCGGTGAGAGCGGACTACATTCAATTCGGCGCGGACGTCGTGCCAACGCTGAGATCGGACCGCGAGCTCAAGGCGACGGCCATGTTCACGTGGACGTCCGTCTCAACGCTGACGTTGGCCCAGCTAGCCGCCGGTGGCGCCGACGGTTACCTGGTCCGCAGCGCCCAAGCGATTCGCGCGTATCGCGGGCTGGTCTACATCCGCTTTGACCAGGAGATGAACGGCAACTGGTTTTCGTGGAGCAGCGACCCGACCGACTTCGTGGCGGCATGGCGTCACATCTGGACCGTCTTTCACGATGCTGGCGCCAACAATGTTCGCTGGGTCTGGGGACCGGATCTTGTGACGTACGAGCCCATCGGTACGTGGGAATCAGTCGCGGCCTACTGGCCCGGCGCCCACTATGTCGACATCGTCGGGCCGACGATGGTCGAGTTTGCGTCGGAGTCTGACTGCGAGATAACGTGCCGCTTCGACCGCATCGACTGGCTCGAGGCGCGCTACGACAAGCCGGTCTGGCTCGCCGAGTCGAAGGTCGACCAGGCAGAGCGCTACGCATGGCTGATAGACCTGCGCGCGGCGCTCGCGACGCGGCCGTGGGTTCATGGTGTCATCTGGTCCCAGACGCCGTCTCGCGGACAGGCGCTAGGGCAACCCGGTACGGGAAACATGGACTGGTCGCTAGCCACGGATCAGCTCGCCCGCAACCTCCTCTTAGCGGCGCTCAAGGCAAATTGAGCCCAGGGATCAAGGCCGCCGCTCGGTGAGATCGCTCGAGCGACTGCCGCGGCGGACCGCAAGCGTCTCGTAGCGATCTTGAGCGCCACGCCCCATCACACCGAGTTGACCAGCCTACGGGCGAATCGCCAGCGTGGCCTCGCATTTGGCCCTATAGCGGAGGGGGAGAGATTCGAACTCTCGGTACGCCAATAAGACGTACAACGGTTTTCGAGACCGCCGCATTCAACCGCTCTGCCACCCCTCCGGATGACGGCTGCAGGCTAGCCGATTGCCGCAGCGCGCCGAAGGCGGGAACGAGAGACACCGGCTCGCCGGCCGGGCGCTGGACGCCCGAGCGGCGCCACGACCACCACCGCCCGGCTGTGCGCCCGCCGTCGCCGGCTCGCCCGCTCAGCGCCGCTCGCCGAAGAAGTCGTGCAGCAGCGCCGCGGACTCCGCCGCGAGGAGCCCTGCCTCGACCTGCGGACGATGGTTGAGGCTCGGCTCGTCGAGCACGTCGAGCACGCTGCCGGCAGCGCCGGCCTTCGGATCACTGGCGCCGTAGACGACGCGGGGAACACGCGCGAGCACGATCGCGCCGGCGCACATCGCACACGGCTCGAGCGTGACGTAGAGCACGCAGTCGAGCAACCGCCAGCGACCCAGTGCTCGTGACGCTTCGCGGATCGCCAGCAGCTCGGCGTGAGCGGTCGGGTCCTGGCGCAGCTCGCGTTCGTTGTGCGCTGCACCCGCAACCTCGCCATCGTGGACGACCACAGCTCCGACCGGGACATCGTCGTGCTCGAGCGCGCGCGCGGCCTCGCGGAGAGCGAGCCGCATGAAGCGCTCATCGAGGACGAGCCCGGACGCTGACACCCAACCAGCTAAGCATGCTCGCGGCCTCCGCGAGTCGCCGGGGTGCATCGTTACGCTTAGCGGACCCGCGGCAGGCTGCGCGCGCCGCGAACGAAGAAATGTCATCTCGCCCTGCTCTTCTCAGCTGGTCCACCAGAGCGCTCGTCGGGGCGGGAGCTCTCAGCATGATCACATTCGGCGCGACACGGCCGACACCGTCGCTGGCGGTCCCGCAGCGGCAGGCCGCCGCCCCCTACGTCCAGGGTGAGGTCGTGGTCGCTTTTCGGCCCGGGACGTCGAGCGCAGCGACACGTGCCGCGCTGGCCCGCACCGGCGTCGAGCGCCTCAGCACGCCGCTCGCCCCGTTCTCGACCGTGTCGCTGCGCCACGGCGTCAGCGTCCCCGATGCGCTGGCGCAGCTGCGCAAGCGCAGAGCGGTCGCGTGGGCGGTGCCCGACTACATCGCCCACATGGCCGAGGCGCCGAAGCCGTTCATCCCCAATGATCCCGGCGTTTCGGGCAAGCCCGGCGGGTGGCAGCAGCTCCAGTGGAACTTCGACGGGACGTTCGGCGTCAATGCCCCGCAGGCGTGGGCGAACGTCGCCGCTGCAGGCCGCCCGGGCGGGGCGGGCGTGATCGTCGCCGTGCTCGACACGGGCGTCGCCTACGCCGACCACGGGCGCTTCGTCCGCTCGCCGGACTTCCGCTCCGGCCAGTTCGTCAAGGGCTACGACTTCGTCTCGCATTCGCCCTACCCCGAGGATCGCAACGGTCACGGCACCCAGGTCGCCGGGACGATCGCCGAGGCAACCAACAACGGCATCGGCGTCACCGGGCTGGCCTACGGGGTGCGGCTGATGCCGGTGCGCGTGCTCGACTCGCAGGGTGACGGGAACGCCTCAGCGATAGCGAAGGGGGTCTACTACGCCGTCGATCACCACGCCCAGATCATCAACCTGAGCCTCGAGTTCACTGCCGGCACGGTGAAGGCGAGCTCGATCCCGGAGCTGATCGACGCGATCAACTACGCCCATCGCAAGAACGTCCTCGTCGTCGCCGCCTCCGGCAACGAGCAGGACGATCAGCTGTCCTACCCCGCCAAGGCCCGGTGGGTGGTGTCGGTCGGCGCGACGACCGAGGACGGCTGCCTGGGCGACTACTCGAACTACGGGGCGGGTCTCACGCTGGTCGCACCCGGCGGCGGCCCCGACTCGTCGCTTCCCCGCAACGACCCGGACTGCCACTCGAACGGCATACAGGACGGCGACATCTACCAGGAGACCTTCGCCGACGTGGAGTCGCCGAGCGTGCGGGTGTTCGGGCTGCCCGACGGCTACTACGGGACCTCGATGGCGGCGCCGCACGTCGCCGCGGCGGCCGCGCTGATCATCGCCAGCGGCCTGATTGGGCGCCACCCCAGCGTCGCCGCGATCGTCGCCCGGCTGCGAGAGACGGCGACGCCGCTCGGTGCGGGTGCGAGCGATCGCCGCTACTTTGGCGCCGGCCTCGTCAACGCCGCAGCCGCGACCGGGTCGACCGGATCCACCGGTCCGACGGGACCAACGGGGCCGACTGGGTCGACAGGCCCAACCGGCGCGACCGGTGCGACGGGATCCGGCGGCACATCCGGCTAACCGGGGACCGCACGAACGCCCTGCTGGCGGGCGCTACGGGGTGCGAATGATCAGCACCGCGCACGGGGCGTGGTGCGAGATGCGGTTCGGGACCGAGCCGAGCAGAAAGCGTTTCGCGCCGGCCCGCCCGCGGTTGCCGACGATGATCAGGTCGGCGCCGCGCTCCTCCGCGACGTCGAGGATCGCGTCCGCAGGGTCGCCGCGCTGGGCGTACAGGTCGACCTCGACCCCGGCTGCGGCGAACACCGCGGCGGCGGCCGCCAGCGTCGCGTCAACCGCCTCGCGCGGGCGCAGGACCCACCCGGACTCCGACCGCACGTCGAGCCCGCCGTCGGCGTCGTGGGCGCTCGGCACCGGCTCGTAGACGCAGACGAGGTGGACACGCGCTCCAAGCGCGGCGGCGAGCTGCGCGGCCTGGGCCACCGCCTCGTTGGCGGTCTCCGACCCGTCGGTGCCGACCACGATCGATTCGAACATCCGCCCGCGATGGTACTCAGGCGAGCTTGACGATCGCGATCACCATCCCGGCGATCACGAACACTACGATCGCACCCTGCAGCCACAGCCATGACGGCGACACACCCACACCCTAACGGCGGGCGCCGGCGGCGGCCTGCTCACGATTGCGGCGCGTATCCCAGGTAGCGGGATGGTGCGATCAGCGTGCGGATCGCGGCGGTCGAGAGCGGGTCTTCGTTGAGGCGCAAGGGCCCGTTCGTGATGTAGCCCTGGTTGTAGAGCATCATCTGGACGCGCTTGTGACTATTGACCCAGGCGAAGAACTGGTCGACGAAGGTCGGATCGTCGCCGCCCCACAGCGCCCATTCGCCAAACGCGAACGGCTTGCCCGGGAACTCCTTGTAGAAGCTGTCAAGGCCGGTGAAGTTGGGGAAGCGGCTGTAGAAGTCGGTCCCGACCCAGTCGACGTAGGCGTTGCCGGGGTAGTAGGTGGCGGCGCTGTTGGACGCGATGTTCGGCGTGCCGGCGGTTTCCGGCGTCCAGACGAACGCGATCGGCGACTGCGCGACCGAGCCCCCCGCGGCAACGCCGCGCAGGGCAGGCTGGCCGAGCGCGGCAAGCTTGGCGTCGATCGTCGCGACCGGGCCACCGCGCAGCACCGTCACGACGCGCCGCCAGGCGGCGATGAACTGCGCCGGCGAATAGGCGGGCCCGCGCGAGCTGCCGTCGATGTTGACCGCGCAGTAAGCGTTGTTGGCGTTGTTCATCTCGGGCAGCAGACGGATGTAGACAGGCTTGCCACGGCTGGCGATCAACTGGCTGAGCGTCATCAGGTAGCCGTCACCGTTGCCCTGCGCGATCTGCTCGGGCGTGATCACGCCATGCCCGGCAGGCCCCGTCCCGATGTGCAGCATCAGCCGCGCGTGGACCGCCGCCGCGGCATTGAACGCGAAGTGAATCGATTGACCCCAACCGACGAACTCGCCAAAGACCGCGGGATGCTTCCCCACCGCGCTCTCAAACGGTCCCACCGGTGCAACCGACAGACCGGTGAGAACCGAACCCGCAGGCGGCGCAAGCGCGCTCGCCGACACGGCGGCCGGCCTCGCGCCCGCAGCGCCGGCAATGGCGGTCAGGCCGACGCCACCGATCACGCCGGTGGCGACGACGGCGATGACGACCCTGAAGATCGGGCGCATACCCTTCCATCGGCTCGCACGCAACGACGGGCGCATGCCGTAGACGAACGGTCGATCGCGAGGCGCCCCGGCGCGCGGCGGAGACGCGGACACGCGAAAGGCGATCGGCCGGCTGGCCCGCGCGCCGCGCTGCCGCCACTACCAGGCCGCGCTCGACGCGCTGCGAATCGGAGCCGTCGTCGTGCTTGTGAGCCGCGCCCGCGCGGGCGACGACCGCCACGTGCGCTTCTTCGCCTCGCTGCTCGGTCCGCCCGGGGCAGCGGCAGGCGCCACGGTCTTCGTCGTGGGGCGGGCGGCACGCGGCTAGCAGCGCGAGCGAGCGGCGAGCGGCGAGCCGCCCGCGCCGGCCGCTCGCCGCAGCGCGCACGCCGCTCAACCGACTAGCATCCGCGCGTCCGCTGAGCCCGGCGGCGCCTGCGCGTCGCGACGCGGGCCCAACCCTCGGCCACCCGTGAAAGATCCGCTCGGACAACGACTGCGCACGCTGGGAGGTCGCGAACACCGCGCGGCGCTCTACGCGCGCGCCTTTCCCAGGCGGATCGATCGGATCCTGCTGGCCCTGATCGCGGTCGTGATCATCGCCGGCACGGTGCTGCGGGTGGACGCGATCGGCGGCAACGACCGCATCTCCACCGACGAGCAGGCCTACGTGTACAACGCCGACGCGATCCTGGCGGACAAGCGCTTCGTGACCTTCAAGTGGGCGCCCGGGACCTCGCTGATGTTCGCCGCCGCGGCGCTGCTGCGCGGCTACTCGACGGTCTCGGCAACGACACACGCGCACGGTGTGGCGCAGTACTCGCAGCTGCTCGTCGAAATCGCGACGCTCGTGCTCGTCGCGCTGATCGCCTGGATCCTCGCCGGCCCCTGGGCGGCTCTTCTCGGGGTCGTGCTGATGGCGACCTACGAGCCGCTGATCGACGTCACGCGCACGTATCTCAGCGAACCGCTGGGCGCCCTCGCGCTGATCCTGATGGTCGCCGCGATCTGCTGGGCCCGCAAGCGCGACGTCCACGCGCTGATCCTCGCCGGGATCATCGCGGGCTGCGCGGGCCTCGTGCGGGAGGACTTCGCAGTGGTCGTCGCGGTGTTCATGGTCGGGCTGGTCGTCGCCGGCTACCCCAGCCGGCGCGCGGCGCTCGGGCGCGCGCTCGTCTACGGCGTCGCGGCGCTGGCGACGGTGACGCCGTTCGTGATCTACGCCTCGCTGGAGGAGCACTTCTTCACCCCGATCGTGGACGCCGGGCCGCACGCGCTATACCTCGGCACCTACCTGCCCGGCGGCGGCAACCAGTTCTTCGACGTCGCCGCAGAATCCAAGGCTGTCTGCGCGTACTTCAACAAGCGACACCTGACGGCGGCGCAGGCGGCTGCGATATCGCTCCCAAGCCACTACTGCAGCCTCCCTCCCGGCGATGCGCAGGGCCTCTTCGCGATGATCCAGGCGCAACACCCCGGCGAATCGAGCAACGCCGCGGCGGAGACCGCCGCGTTGCACAACCTCGATGCGTACATGCTCGGCGAGCCGCTGAAGTTCGCGCACATGCTGTGGAACAAGGCATGGAACATGTGGGCGAACCCCTGGAGCGGCGGCAACTCGACCGGCGGCGGGGGCCTCTCCCGCACGACGAGCCTGTTCCAGCACCAGCTCTACGCGGCGATCGCCTGGCTCGGCATGCTGCTGGGGCTCGTGCTGCTGCGACGCCGCTGGGCCTATGTGCTGCCGGTGCTTGGACTGCTCGCAGCCGCGCTGTTGAACACCTTCTTCGCGATCACGCCACGCGACAACGTGCGCTTCATGCCGTTCGTGTTCCTGTTCGGCGCGGTCGGGCTGATCACGGCGCTGCGCTGGCTGCTCGAGCACGCCCGCGAGCTGCGCGCGAAGCCGGCGCTCGTCTGATCCTGCGCGGCGCTACGCTGGACGCTCCCTGAGCAAAGGAGCGCGAGGATGACCATCAGCACCCGGCTCGTCAGCGGCGTCGACTTCGTGTCGGTACCGACGCGCGACCTCGAGGCGGCCGTCGAGTTCTACGGCACGACCCTCGGGTTGCCGTGTTCCGTGCACCGCCCCGACCGCAACTTCGCCGAGTTCGAGACCGGCAACCTCACACTGGGCGTGATGAACGCGGAGGCGATGGGCCTTGCGCACAACGTCAGCCGCGCCGTGATCGCGCTGCATGTCGACGATGTCGCCGCGGCCCGCTCGACGCTCGAGCAGCGTGGCGTGGCCTTCCAGGGCGAGATCTTCGACACCGGCGTATGCCACATGGCCTTCTTCGCCGACCCGGATGACAACGCACTGATGCTCCACCATCGCTACATGCCGAGGACCCCCGAGCCGGACGGCGGCGCCGCCGCCAACGGCTAGCTATTCAGCCGCGACGGCACGGTGGCCGAGCGGCAGCCCGACGTAGTTCTCGGCCAGCGTTCGCGCCGCCGCCTCCGAGGAGACGATGTAACGCAGCTGTGAGAGCTGCAGCTGATTGTCGAACGGGTCGTCGCCGAGCTGGTGGAGCATCGTGGTCATCCAGTAGGAGAAGTGCTCGGCGCGCCACACGCGTCGCAGGCAGGTGCTGGAGTACTCGGCCAGGCCGGAGCGGTTGCCGGCGCAGAAGAAGTCGATCAGCGCCTCGGCGAGCACCGTCACATCCGAGACGGCCAGGTTGAGGCCCTTGGCGCCGGTCGGCGGCACGATGTGCGCCGAGTCTCCGGCGAGGAACAGGCGTCCGTGCTGCATCGGCTCGGTGACGAAGCTCCGCATTGGCGTGATCCCCTTCTCGAGCACCTCGCCCTCGACCAGCGTCCAGCCGTCGAGCGAGACCCTGCGATGGAGCTCGTCCCAGATCCGCGTGTCGGGCCAGTCGTCGAGGCGCTCGTCGGCGGCGCACTGCAGATAGAGGCGGCTGCGCTCGGGCGAGCGCAGGCTGAGCAGCGCGAATCCCCGCTCGTGATGCGCGTAGACCAGCTCGTCGCTCGACGGCGGCGCCGCGGCGAGGATGCCCAGCCAGGCGAACGGGTACTCGCGCGAGAACACGCGAAGGTGTTGCTCGATCGCGGGCCGGCAGACACCGTGGAAGCCGTCGGCGCCGACGATCGCGTCGCACTGCACCTCGAACTGCTCGTGTTCATGCGTGAAGCGGACGCTCGGCAGGTCGCTCTCGAGCTCGTGCACGCTGACGTCCTGCACGCCGAAGCGAAGGTCCAGGCCGGCGTCGACGCGCGCCTCGATCAGGTCCTTGACCACCTCTGTCTGGCCGTAGATCACGATGCTGCGGCCGTCCGCCAGCTCGCTGAGCGGGATGCGGTGGCGCTCACCGGCGAACTGCAAATAGATTCCGTGGTGAACGATGCCCTCGCGGTGCATCCGCTCCCCGACCCCGGCGGCGTCCAGCACCTCGGCCGTTCCCTGCTCGAGCACGCCGGCGCGGATTCGCTCCTCGACGTAGCCCCGGCTTCGGTTCTCGAGCACGACCGATTCGATCCCGGCCGCGTGCAGCAGGCACGACAGCGTGAGCCCGGCCGGTCCGGCGCCGATGATCGCGACCTGCGTACGGATCCTGGTGGCGGTCATATCGATCGTTCGCAGGCGATCGATGCCGCACGCCCGTGGCCGCAGGACGGGCTTGATCGCGGGGCCGAACTGCGCGGGCGGCGGCGATCCACGATCACGGCTCCTCGGGCGCCGCCGCACTCTTGGCGCGCCCCACGCGATAGCCGAGCGGCATGAAGCGCAGGCCCGTGCGCTCCTCCAGCGTTCCCCAGATCCCGCGTGGCAGGAACAGGGCGAAGGCCATCGCCGCGCCACCGAGTGCCACCAGGTACCAGACGCCGTCGTTGCCGAGCAGGTTCTGCATCTCGTAGAGCACGATCGCGCCGATGATCGGGCCCTCGAAGGTGCCGAGTCCGCCGACCAGGACGATGAAGATCATGAACGCGGTGTAGTTGACGCTGAAGATCGAGGTCGGCTCGATGAACAGCGTGTTGGCGAGTGTCATCGCCCCGGCCGCGCCGGCGCCGGCAGCGGCGAGCAGGAACAGGATCCGCTTGCCGGCGACGACGCGCACGCCCACCGACGCGGCCGCGTCCTCGTCGTCGCGGATCGCCTGCAGCGAGGAACCGAGCCGGCTGCGCAACAGCACGAACAGCGCGCCGGTGAAGAACGCCGTGAAGGCGAGCGTGAGCCAGAAGGTGTAGTGCTCGCGCGAGGTTGGGGCGTAGGAGTCGAGCTGCGACAGGGATGTGCCCGTGCCGGCGCCGAGCGCATTGTCGAGCGAGACCCAGATCGCCAGCGCCTCGGCGACGACCCAGGTTCCGATCGCGAACTGCGCGCCCCGGAAGCGCAGCATCACGAACGAGAGCGGGATCGCGACGACGCCACAGAACAGCGTCGCGAGCAGCATTCCCAGGTAGGGGTTGACGCTGTGATCGGAGAGCCAGATGGTCGCGTAGGCGCCGAGCCCGATGTAGGCCTGCTGGCCGACCGAGACGAGCCCGCCGTAGCCAGCGAGCGCGTTCCACATCACGCCCATCAGCACGTAGGTCAGGAGTGTCGTCAGGTCCTGAACGGTGTTCGCACCCAGCGCGACGGGAACGAAGATCAGCGCCACGATCAGCAGGCCGAAGCCGCCCGTGAAGCCGCCGGAGAGCCGCGTCCAGCGGCGGATCGTGCTCTGCCCGGTCACGGCCGGGAGCGGCTGCGCGCTCATGCCGTCACCCGGCGCAGGTTGACCAGGCCGCCGCGCGGTGAGAGCAGCACGAGCAGGAAGACGATGTGCCCGGCGAGCACCGGATACTCGGGATTGATCTGGCCGCCGATCGTCTGGGCGACGCCGAGCACGATCCCGCCGAGCAGCGTGGCCCACAGCGAGCCGCCGAGGCCGCCGATCACGACGGCCTCGAACGCGAAGATCAGGTAGGTGGGCCCAGAGTAGGGATAGAAGTCCGAGCGGATGGCGAGGAACATGCCCCCAATCGCGGCGATCGCGACGGCGATCGCTGTGGCCCGCGCGTAGACCGCCCGCGAGTTGATCCCGACCAGCTCGGCGGTGTCGGGATCCTGCGCGGTGGCCCGCATCTGGCGGCCGGAGCGAGTCCTCGACAGGAACAGCTGCAGGCCACCGAAGATCACGATCGCGACGCCGAGCGTCAGCGCCCCGATCGCTGGGATCGAGAGTTGGCTTGTGATCTGCCAGCTCGTGGTCGCGACCGATCCCGCCTGCGCGCCGAGCGAGCGGACGTCGGGCGAGAAGCCCTGCTCGAGCAGGTTCTGGATCACGATCGACAGGCCGAAGGTGGTGAGCAGCGGCACCAGCAGCCCCGAACGCAGGCTGCGCTCCAGCAGCAGCCGCTGGAGAAAGTAGCCGAGCAGCAGCATCACCGGTAGCACCGGCAGGATCGCCAGGAACGGCGAGGTGTTCCAGTGCTCCAGTACGACGTAGATCAGATACGCGCCGAGCACGGCGATGTCGCCGTGCGCGAGGTTGATGATCCGCATCAGGCCGAACATCAACGCGAGCCCGCAGGCGAGCATCCCGTAGAAGCCGCCCAGCATGATCCCCTGGATCACGTCGTTGACCCAGGTCATGCGTCGACCGCCTGGTCGCGTCGCAGGCCGAAGTAGGCCTCGGTGATCCGCTCGCGCGTGAGCTCGCCGGCGGCGCCCTCGAGCACGATCCGCCCCTCGAGCATGCAGACGACGCGGTCGGCGACGGCGGCGGCGCGTGTGAGGTCCTGCTCGACCAGCAGGACCGTGGCGCCCTCGGCGATCACCGTGGCGAGCGAGCGGTAGACATCCTCAACGGCGAGCGGCGCGAGCCCGAGCGAGACCTCGTCGAGCAGCAGCAGGCGCGGATTGGTGATCAGCGCCCGGCCAATCGCGGCGGCCTGCTGCTCGCCGCCCGACAGCGTCGCGGCCCGTCGGCCCCGCAGCCGCGCGAGCATCGGGAACGCCTCGATCACCGTGTCGACGTTCCAGCGGCCGGGTCGCCGGCGCTGCGCCGCGACGAGCAGGTTCTCCTCCACCGTCAGGGCGGGGAACAGGCGCCGCCCCTCCGGCACGAGCGCGATCCCCATCTGCACGCGCCGGTAGGCGGGCATCCGTGTGACGTCGGCGCCATCGAAGCCGATCGTGCCCGAGCTCGGCCGGTGGGCGCCGGCGATCGCCCGCAGCAGGGTCGTCTTGCCGGCGCCGTTGGCGCCGACCAATGCGACCGTCTCGCCCTCGGCGACCGAGAGCGTGAATTCGCGGACCGCCTCGAGCAGGCCGTGGCGCAGGTTGAGCTGCTCGATCTCGAGCAGGCTCATACCGCGGCGCCTCCGAGGTAGGCGTCGACCACGCGCGCGTCGCGCATCACGGCGGCCGGCTCGCCGTCGGCGATCACGCGGCCGGTGTCCATGCAGACCAGGCGCTCGATGACCTGGACGAGCACGTGCACGATGTGCTCGATCCAGACGATCGCGATCCCCGATGCGTGCAGCGCCGTGATCATCGCGACCAGCTCGTCCGCCTCGGCGTCGGTCAAACCGGCGCCGATCTCGTCAAGCAGCAGCAGGACAGGGTTTGTGGCGAGGGCGCGCGCGAGCTCGAGACGCTTGCGCCCGAGCAGGCCGAGCGTCTCCGCGCGGCGGTTGCCGAGCTCCGTCAGGCCGCACAGGTCGAGCACCTCGAGACAGCGGTCGTAGGCGGCGCGGCGACGCAGGCCGCCACCGGTCGTCGCGCCGACGAAGCAGTTCTCGAACACCGTCATGCCGCCGAAGGGCCGCGGCACCTGATGCGCGCGACCGATGCCGAGACGCGAGCGCCTGCTCGCCCCGGCACCGGTCACGACGGCGCCCTGGAAGGTGACCGAGCCGCTCGACGGCGCCACCGTACCGGCAAGGACGTTGAGCAGCGTCGTCTTGCCGGCTCCGTTGGGACCGACGATACCCACGGCCTCGCCGGCCCCCACCGTGAAGTCCACGCCGTCGAGCGCCGCAAGCGCACCGAACTGCTTGCGGAGCTCGACGGCAGCGAGCATCGGCTGCGGTCCCATGCTCGACTATTCTGCCCGGCGCTCTAGCTGTAGGCGATCAGCTTGCTGGCGACCGGCACGTTCGCATCGTCGGCGTGATCCGTCACAACCAGCTCGAGGTTGAACCGGCTGCCCTTCGGGGCCTTGCGCCACTGGTTGCCGATGATCGGCGTCGCGACGATGTTCGGACACGGGTTCTTCGCGCCGGTGGCGCCCCAGTGAACGGTCCCGACCGGCGTCTGCACCTTCAGCTTCGACAGCGCGCTCGCAACGGCGGCCTTGTCCTTTGGGTTGCCGCTCGCCTTCAGCGCAGCGGCGGCGACGTCCCAGAGAGCAAGGCTCGCGCCGAGCTGCTGGTTGACGTAGCGACCCTTCGCCTTGGTGTAACCGGCGCCGAGCGCCGCGCTGCTGATTCCGGTCAGCGAGGACTTGTACGGCCACGTCGGTCCCCAATACTCGCCGCTGGCCAGGTTGTAGCCGAGCGAGCCGACCGCCTGGACCTGCGACGCGAACAGACCGGTCTTGGCGATCTGCGCGATCTTGATCTGCTTGGTCAGACCCTGCTGGGCCGCCTGACGCCAGAACACGGTGAAGTCCGACGGGATCGGGAACGTGTTGAAGATCTCGCAGCCCTCCGACTTGAACTGCGTGATCTGCGGCGTGTAGTCGAGCGTGCCGTCCTGGTAGGCACCCGGATCGACGATCGTGTAGCCCTTGCTCGCCAGGACCGGTCCGAGGGCGCCGCGGATCGCGTTGCCGTCCGCGTCGTTCGGCCACATCACGGCGACCTTCTTGTTGGTGGAGATCTGCGTCCACTGGTCCAGGTAGCAGGCGGCGAAGTCCGGCACGCCGAAGCTGAAGTGGTACACCCACTTGAACGCCGGAGAGTTCGGCACTCCCATCGCCGTCAGCGTGCCGCCGAGCGACAGCCACCACGCCTCCCACGGCACGACCGTCGAGACGCACGGCACGCCGGCGGCCTCGGCCGCGCTGGAGACCGGGACGACCACCTCGGGCGTCGAGGTCGCGAGCAGCAGGTCGACGTTCGAGCTGCTGATCAGCTGCTGTGCCACCATCGCGGAGGTCGCGGGAACCGACTGCGCATCCTTCTCGATGATGTTGACGCTGTACGTCTTGCCGCCGATCTTCAGTCCCTTGGAGAACGCCGCCTTGGCCAGGCCGATCACGTACGGGTCCGGCTCGCCGAAGCCGGCGTCGGGTCCCGTCAGCGGGCTGACGTAGCCGATCGTGATCGTGGATGCCGCCTCGTGCGCGCCGGCGACCCGGCCACGGGACGAGCCCCAGGCCGGCTGCGCCGCGGCGCCGCCGATGACCACTCCGCCAACCGCTGCACCGCCGCGCTTGAGGAAGTCTGCGCGGTTCAGGCCGCCCGAATCTTTCGTCGTTTTCTCAGACATCAAGTCTCCTCCGCCTCTTGTTCACGCGCCCCCTCAGGCGCCCGGATGCGGATGCTAGACCGACCCCCGAGGCAAGTCAAGACATAACCGAAAGCGCGATCTTTTACAGGCGCCGCCCGCAGACAAGGCCGAAAATTGGCGTGTGTCCACGCCACTGGCGCACCCGCGGGGCTTCGCGCTAGGATACCCGGATTCAAACCGAGAAGATCGATCTTTCCCGAGCCGCCTTGACCGTCGCCCCTTCAAGTGACCGCGTGTCGCAGCTGTTGCAGCAGGCGATCGCCAGCCGTGGGCTGGTGCCGGGCGACCGCGTGGGCACGGAGGCCGAGCTGGCGCGCGAGCTGAACGTGAGCCGCCCGGCGGTCCGCGAGGCCGTGCGGCTGCTCGTGCGGGCAAACCTGCTGCGCGCCGCGCGCGGCCCCGGCGGCGGCGTGTTCGTCGCACGCAGCCCGGATCGTGGCCTGGCGCGGACGGTCAGCGACGCCGTCGCCGGCATGCTCGCCAACACCACCACGTCGCTGTCGGAGCTGACCGAGGTGCGGCTGCTGCTCGAGGTCCCGCTCGCCGGGTTGGCGGCGGAACACGCGAGCCCGGAGAAGATCGCCGAGCTGTGGCGCGCGGTCGAGGACGCCACCGCGCGTCCCGATGACGACGTCGTGCAGCGCGAGACCGACATCCGCTTTCACCAGGCGATCGCCGAGGCGGCGGGCAACCGGGTGGCCTCGGCGTTGAGCGCGTGGTGCTCGGAGGTGCTGCAGCCGCGGCTGAAGGACCTGATCGCGCCCGCGATCGTCGAGGCGGTCGCGCGCGACCAGCACCGGGAGATCATCGCCGCGATCGAGCAGCGCAAGCCGGTGCTCGCCGAGCGGGCGATGCGCGTGCACCTGCGCTACCTGGGCGACCTGCTGGAGACGGTCGGCCCACCCGCTCACCGCGCGCCACAGTCGGAACCCGTCGCCAACTACGTTTGAACAACGAGGAGAGAGTCGTGAGCACCACGTCGACGTCCGCCTTCCCCAGTCCGCTTTCGATCGCCACGCCGGAGGGCTGCGAGGGCTGGGAGGAGATGTACCCCTATTACACCCTGCTCGGCGAGGACCGCCGCGAAGCCGACGAGCAGCGCCTGTGGTTCTGGAACTCGATGCACTTCCCGGAGCCGATGTCCGCGTTCGACGTCGTCGCGATCGACGGCCCCTACTACGCGCTCGCCAACTGGCAGAACCGCGTCTTCGCGATCCCGCCGGCGATGGGGATCGACTACCGGATCGTCAACGGCTACGTCTTCATCACCCCCAACGCGGTGACCGACCCCGAGCTGATCGCCGAGCGCGCGGCGTTCTTCGGCGCGCGCGCCGGCCACTACTTCGCCAACTGGGACGAGCTCTACGCCCGCTGGCGGGAGAAGATGGGGACGCTGATCGCCGAGATCACGGAGCTCGAGGTGCCGGAGCTGCGCACCTACGAGGAGGACTCCGTTGCGTTCGAGGACCGCGACACGAGCTTCGTCCGCGTGCTCGACGCCTACAACCGCGCGCTGCGCATGCACGAGCAGATGTGGCAGCACCACTTCGAGTTCCTGCTGCTCGGCTACGGCGCCTACCTCACGTTTTCCGACTTCTGCAAGAGCGCCCTGCCGGAGATCCCCGACCAGCACATCGCGCAGATGGTCTCGGGCATCGACGTGCTGCTGTTCCGCCCGGACACCGAGCTGCGCCACCTGGCGCGCCTGGCGCGCGACGCGGGCGTCGACGCGAGCTTCTCCAACGGGCGCGCACCCGAGGAGATCGTCGCCGAGCTTGGCCAGAGCGAGGCCGGCCGCGGCTGGCTCGAGGCGCTCGAGGCCGTCAAGGACCCCTGGTTCAACATGGGTTCCGGCGACGGCTTCTACCACCACCACCGCTCCTGGCTCGACGACCCCTCGATCCCGTTCTCGGCGATCCGCGGGCACATCGACGCGCTCGCCGAGGGCCGCGACACCGAGCGGCCGACCGAGCATCTCGCGGCGGAGCGCAACCGCCTCGCGGCGGAGTACGGCGCGCTGCTCGACGAGCAGGCGCGCGGAACCTTCAACGAGCTGCTGGGTCTCTCGCGGACCGTGTTCCCCTACGTCGAGGAGCACAAGTTCTTCTGCGAATACTGGTTCCAGTCGCGCTTCTTCAACAAGATCCGCGAGTTCGGCGGACTGCTCGCGAAGCACGGCTTCCTGCACGACGCCGAGGACGTCTTCCAGCTCTCGCGCCACGAGGTCGGCGAGGCGCTCGAGGAGCTCGTCCTGACCTGGGCCCACGGCGGCCCGCCGCGCGGCCCGCACCACTGGCCGCCGATCGTCGAGCGCCGGCGCGCGCTGCTCGAACGCTTGAAGCAGTGGGCGCCGCCGCCGGCGATGGGCACGATGCCGACCGAGGCGATCAACGATCCGATCTCGGTGATGCTGTGGGGCATCACGCCCGAGCGGCTGCGGAGCTGGGCGAGCGCGATGAGCGGCGACTCGCTGACGCTCACCGGAGCCGCCGCCTCGCCGGGGGTCGCCGAGGGCCTCGCGCGGGTCGTGCGCGACGTGCACGAGATCACCGATGTCCAGCCGGGCGAGATCCTCGTTTCGACCGTCACCTCGCCGGCGTGGGCGCCGATCTTCCCGAAGATCCGCGCCGCCGTGACCGACATCGGCGGGATCATGTCCCACGCCGCGATCGTCTGTCGGGAGTACGGGCTGCCCGCCGTCGTCGGAACCGGCCGGGCCACGGCCGAGATCCGCACCGGCCAACGGCTGCGCGTGGACGGGACCACCGGCGTCGTCACGCTGCTGGAGGACGAGCCTGCATGATGGAGTGTGCGCGCGCGCTTGCGGAGTTGCGAGCGCACGACGAGGACGATTTCGGCGGCAAGAGCACGAGCCTCGGCGAGCTGATCGCCGGCGGCATCCCGGTGCCGCCGGGTTTCGCGATCTCGACCGCGGCCTTCGACGCCTTCCTCGCGGCTGACGGCCTCGGCGCGCGCGTCACGGCCTGCCTGGCGGGCCTCGATCCCGACGATGTTGCCGCGGTCGCCGCCGCGTCCGCTGCGATCGCGCTCGAAATGCGCCGCACGCCGGTGCCCGAGATGGTCGCCGCGGCGGTCGAGCATCACTACGCCACACTCGCCGCGGCCTCGCGCAAGCGCCAGCCGCCGGTCGCCGTTCGCTCCTCCGCCCGCGGCGAGGACTCCGCCGAGGCGACCTTCGCCGGACAGCAGGAGACCTACCTGTGGGTTCGCGGGGGCGAAGGCGTCTGCGAGGCGATCCGCGGCTGCTGGATCTCGCTCTACAGCCCGGAGGCGATCGCCTATCGCGCGCGGATGGCGGCCGCCGGCGGCGTGCCGGCGATGGGGGTCGCGGTGCAGCTGATGGTGGACGCGGAGGTGTCGGGCGTGATGTTCACCTGCAGCCCGCTGACCGGCGACCCGAGTGTCGTCGCGATCAACGCCAGCTGGGGTCTCGGCCTCGGCGTGGTCGGCGGCGAGGTGACGCCGGACGACTTCCTGATCTCGAAGGTCAGCCGCGAGGTGCTGCGCGCCACGATCGCGGACAAGCAGGTCGAGTACGTGCCCGACCCGGGCGGTCGCGGGACCCACCGCGTGGCGGTCGAGGAGTCCAGGCGCACGGTCGCCTGTCTCGACGATGAGCGACTCGGCGGCCTCGTCGAGACGGCGCGCGCGGTCGAACGCCACTTCGGCAGCCGCCAGGACGTCGAATGGGCGATCGCGCGCACCGGCAGCTTCCCCGAGAATCTGTTCGTCCTGCAGTCGCGGCCCGTCACGGCGACCGCGCAGGCCGGCTCCGAGGCCGTCGCCGATCGCAGCGGCCTCGACGCGATGTCGCTCGTGCTCGGCACCTTCGGCGTCAAACCGCGGAAGGATTGAGCTTGGCGCTCAGCGACGAGGACGTCCGCGAGATCCTGCGGATCATCGACTCCTCGCAGCTCGACGAGCTGACGATCGAGACGCCCGCGTTCTCGCTGCACGTCAGCAAGGGCAAGAGCAAGAGCACGACCGCGCCGAGCACGGGCGGCACGACCGCGCCCAGCACGGGCGGCACGACCGCGCCCAGCACGGGTGGCGCGACCGCGCCCAGCACGGGGGGCGCGACCGCGCCCCGCCCGGGCGGCACGGCGCCCGACCCGTCGACGACGACGCCGCCCACCCCGCCCCCTCCTGCCGCCACCAGCGAGATCGTGGCGCCGATGCTCGGCACCTTCTACCGCACCGAGTCGCCGTCGCACCCGCCGTTCGTCGAGGTCGGCGACGGCGTCCGCAGCGACACCGTGGTCTGCCTGATCGAGGTGATGAAGCTGATGAACCACATCCAGGCGGGGGTGGCCGGCACGATCGTCGAGGTGCTGGCGCAGAGCGGCGAGCTGGTCGAGTTCGGCCAGCCACTCTTCCGCGTCGCGCCCGACGGCGCATGACGATCGCCCGGCTGTTCATCGCCAACCGTGGCGAGATCGCCGTGCGCATCGTGCGCACCTGCCGCGAGCTGGGGATCGAGAGCGTCGTCGGGGTTTCCGCCGTGGACCGCGACTCGCTCGCCGCCGAGCTGGCCGACCGCGCCGTCGTGCTCGGCCCGGCGCACGCTTCCGAGAGCTACCTGCGCGTGGACACGAACGTCGCGGCCGCGCTCGGCACGGGCTGCGACGCGATCCATCCCGGCTACGGCTTTCTGGCGGAGAGCCCAGCGCTGGCGAGCGCGGCGACCGCGGCGGGGCTGCGCTTCGTCGGCCCGCCGGCGGAGGTGATCGCCGCCGCCGGCGACAAGCTGAAGGCGCGCGCGCTCGCGCAGAGCGCCGGGCTGCCGGTCGTGCCCGGGCGGGAGATCGCCACGCTCGCGCAGGCCGAGCAGTTCGCGGGCGAGCACGGCTACCCCATGCTGCTGAAGGCCGCGGCCGGCGGCGGCGGGCGGGGGATCAAGCTCGCCGGCGACCTCGAGGAACTGCGGCTCGGTCACGCGCTCGCGCGCGCCGAGGCCGGCGCGGCGTTCGGCGACGAGCGCCTCTACATCGAGCGCCTGATCACCACGGCGCGCCACATCGAGGTCCAGATCGCGGCCGACGAGCATGGCGGCGTGATCCAGTTCGGCGAGCGCGACTGCTCGACGCAGCGCCGCTACCAGAAGCTGGTCGAGGAGGCGCCGGCGCCGAGGCTCGCGCCGGAGCTGCGCGCCGCGCTGCTCGCGGCGGGCGTGACGTTCGCGCGCGCGATCGGCTACCGCAACCTCGGCACCGTGGAGTTCGTCGTGGACGTGGCGGCGGGCAGCTTCCACTTCCTCGAATGCAACTGCCGCATCCAGGTCGAGCATCCCGTCACCGAGGCGGTATACGGACTCGACCTGGTCGCGCTGCAGCTGGCGATCGCCGACGGGGAGCCGCTCGCCTTCGCGCAGGGGGACGTCGCGGCGCACGGGCATGCCGTCGAATGCCGGCTCGTCGCGGAGGATCCGGCGCGCGACTTCGCACCGAGTCCGGGACGCGTCACCCGTTTCGCCGCGCCCGACCTCCCCGGGCTGCGCGTCGACACGCACTGCCGCGACGGCACGCTGATCCCGCCGTTCTACGACTCGCTGATGGCGAAGCTGATCGCGCACGCGCCCGACCGCGACGGCGCACTCGCGACGATGGGGCAGGCGCTGGCGCTGCTCGAGGTCGAGGGCGTGGCGACCAACCGCGAGCTGCTCGCGCGGATCGTCGCCCACCCGCGCTTCGTCGCGGGCGACGTGAGCACCACCTGGCTGGCGGAGGCACTGGCGTGAGCGCGACGACCGTGGAGCTGGTCGACACGACGCTGCGTGACGGCAACCAGAGCCTGTGGGGCGCGACCGGCCTGACGACCGCCGACATCCTCGAGGTCGCGCCACAGATCGACCGCGTCGGCTACCACGCGCTGGACTTCACGACGAGCACGCACCTGGCTGTGTCCGTCCGCTACCACCGCGAGGACCCGTGGCAGCGCCTGCGGCTCGCGGCGGCGGCGATGCCGCGGACGCCGCTGACGTTCCTGACGACCGGCACGCGCTTCATCTCGTGGCGCCCGGCGGGGGACGACGTGCTCGAGCTGGCGTTCGCCGCGGTCGTGCGCAACGGGGTGCGCCGCTTCCAGATCATGCACCCGTCCAACGATGTGGCGGCGCTGCACTCGCTGGCGCGAATGGCGCGGCGCGCCGGCGCGGAGGAGGTCGTGCTGGCGCTGACCTACTCGGTCAGCCCGGTCCACGACGACGCCCACTTCGCCGCGCTGATCGCGGCGCTGACCGCCACCGACGCCGCCGAGCGCTTCTACCTGAAGGACCCCGGCGGCCTGCTCGTGCCCGAACGCGCGCGCGCCGTGGTGACGATGCTCACCGCCGCCGCCGGCGAGCGCCCGGTGGAGGTCCACTCGCATTGCACGACCGGGCTCGCCCCGCTCGTCTACCTCGAGGCGGCGCGCGCCGGCGCCCGCGCGCTGCACACGGCGGTGCGGCCGCTGGCCTGCGGCACCTCGCAGCCGTCGGCGGAGAACACGCTCCACAACCTCGTGCAGGAGGGCTTCGGCCACGCGATCGACGAGCAGGCGCTGGCCGTCACCTCGGCCTATTTCGCCGCGCTCGCCGAGCGCAAGGGACTGCCGACCGCCGTGATGCCCGAATACGACGCCGCCTACCAGCGCCACCAGCTGCCGGGCGGGATGGCCTCCACGATGCGCCGCCAGCTGGAGGAGATGCGCCGCGGCGACCTCTTCGACGCCGCGCTGGAGGAGGTGGAGCGCGTCCGCGCCGAGCTGGGCTACCCGATCATGGTGACGCCGCTGTCGCAGTTCGTCGCCACGCAGGCGGTGATGAACCTCGTCGCGCCTGAGCGCTACGCGAATGTCCCCGACGAGGTCGTGCGGATGGTGCTCGGCCAGTTCGGCGAGGGCGCCGCGCCACCCGACCCGGAGATCCTCGAGCGGATCCTCTCGCACCCGCGGGCGGCGGAGCTGCGCGACGTCGAGCCGCTCTCGCTGCAGGGCGCGCGCGAGCGCTTCGGGGCCGCGATCAGCGACGAGGAGCTGCTGCTGCGCCTGACGATGCCGGCCGAGCAGGTGGACGCGATGCTCGCCGCCGGCGGCGAGGACGGGTCGCCGGCACCGGCGCCCGGTGCGCGAGCGCCGCGCTCGCCGATCGTGAGGCTGCTGCGCGAGCTGGAACGGCGGCCGGCGGTCACCGCGCTCGAGCTGCGCACATCCGAGGACCTCGTGCGGTGGCGTCGTGGCGCTCGCTGACGCGGCCGGCTTCATGTTCGACCTCGACGGCACGCTGGTCGAGCGCTCGCCCGAGGGCGTCGTCGCGCTGCCGGGAGCCGCCGAGGTGCTCGCGACGATCCGCGCCTCGGGACGCCCGCTGGTCGTCTTCACCAACGCCAGCCACGCCGACCCGGCGACGATCGCGGCCGGCGTGCGCGCGGGCGGCCTGGCGCTCGCCGACGAGGAGGTGCTGACCGCGGCGTGCTCCGCGCTCGCGCACCTGCGGCGCCGCCACGCGACAGCGCGCGTGCTGGTGCTGGGCACCGAGGCGGCGCGGCGGCGCTTCGCCGCGGCAGGCGTGACGCTGGTCGAGGAGGCGCAGGCCGAGCACGCCGAGGTGGTGCTGACGCTGCACGTGGCGGACGTCAGCCTCGACACGCTCGAGGCGGCCGCCCGGGCGGTGCTGGCCGGCGCCCCGTTCCTGACCGCGAACTACGCGCGCGCCTACGCCGGCCTGCACGGCCCGATCCTCAGCCGCGGCGCGATGGCGGCGGCGGCGATCGCGAAGGCGTCGGGGCGGCGCCCGACGGTGGTTGGCAAGCCATCGCGCGCGGCGGTGCTCGCGGTCGCCGAGCGGCTCGCGCTGGACCCTCGCCGGGTGGCGTTCGTCGGCGATGACGTCGGCATGGACATCGCGCTCGGGCGCCTGGCGGGCGGGCGGACGGTGCTGGTCCGCGGCGGCATGGGCGGGGACACGAGCCGCGCGGATTACGTCGTGGACGGCGTCGGCGACCTGCTGACGCTGATCTAGCTCTGCTGTGCGGGTGGGTGCATGCACCCACCCGGCGGGCGGCGCATGCGCCGCCCGCGGGAGCGGCGCATGCGCCGCTCCCCAACGACCTATCGGCGGCGCATGTCCTCCACGCGACGGGCCTTCAGGCGCTCCGCGGTCAACACGCCCGGCATCACCGGGACGACACGGACGCGCAGCGCGAGGCGGCCGAAGATGCGCTCCTCGATCGTCCGCACGAGCGCCGGGTCGGTGGCCTCGACCAGCACCCTGATCTCGTCGCGCTCGGTCGCCTCGGTGTAGAAGCGGATGCGGTACTCCCCCAGCAGGCCGGCTTCGCGCAGGGTCTGCTCGATCGCCGAGGGGAAGACGTTGCGGCCGCGGATCACGACCATGTCGTCGGTGCGCCCGACGATCCCGTTGGGCAGCCAGACATCGTCGTGGCCCGCCGGGCAGACGCCGCCGAGGTCCACGATGTCGCCGCTGCGGAAGCGGATCGCGGGGAAGCCGACGCGCGAGAGGGCGGTCAGCACCAGCTCCCCCTGGGTGCCCGCCGCGGCCTCGTCGCCGCTCGCCGGGTCGAGGATCTCGCAGAGGAACTCCTGGCCGTTGACGTGCAGGCCGCCGCCCGGCGCGCACGGGTAGGAGAAGACACCCACCTCGGTCGATCCGGCGTGGTCGAACACGCGGGCCCCCCAGGCGCTCTCGATGCGCTCGCGGGCCGCCGGGATCGACGCCCCCGGCTCGCCCTGGCAGATCAGCGCCCGCACCGAGGCGAAGGCGTCCTCGAGCCCGTGCTCGAGCGCGACATCGATCAGGCCCAGCGCGTAGGTCGGCGTGCAGACGATCGCGGTCGCCTCGAACTCGGCGATCGCCCGCAGCCGCTCACGCCCCTCGAGCCCGCCCAGCGGCAGCGCCAGCGCGCCGACATCCTCGACGCCGGCGGCGGCCGCCCAGAACTGCAGGTAGGCGCCGAACGGGAACGGCAGCGCGACACGGTCGGCGGCGGTGATCCCCGCCTCGCGCAGCACGCGCGCGAAGCAGCGCCGCGTCGTCTGCCAGTCCTCCGCGGTCTGTAGCACGCGCAGCTGCTCGCCGACGGTGCCGCTCGTCAGGTGCAGGTGCGTGTAGCGCTCGAGCGGGAAGGTCAGGTTCGTGCCGTACGGCGGGGCCGCGGCCTGGTCGTCGAGGAGCTCGTCCTTGGTCGTGAACGGCAACGCGCGCAGATCGGCCGGCGTGCCGACGCGGGCGCCGCCCAGGCGTGCGCGCTGGAAGGCGTTGGTCTCCTGCACGCGCCCGAGCAGGTCGTCGAGCAGCGCGATCTGAGCGTGTCGCTTCTCGTCGATCGCGCGATTGTAGGGATGCGGGACGCTCAGGTGGGCGCCCTGTCGGCCCAGCCGAGGATCTGCCCGAGCGCCTGCTCGAGGGCGCCGGCGGGGTCGGGCGCGAGCGTGCCGGCGCGCCAGCCGACGTGGGCGTCGGGGCGAACGAGCACGCAGCCGTCCTCCTCCACCTCCGAGAGCCTCGCCCAGTCGTCGTAGGTGTCGAGCACCTCGCGGCCCGGCCCGATCACGTAAGCCGCGATCGGCAGGCCGGTGCGCTCGCGGAGCGCCTGCGCCGCCGCCACCCAGGGCTCGCCGCCGATCCCGGTCAGCAGCGCGAAACGTCCGTGGCCGGCGAGGTCGAGCGTGCTGATGCGGCGCCCGTGGTGCTCCAGCCAGCAGTGCGGCAGGCGGGCCCCCGGCCAGGTCGTGGCGTGGTAGTAGAGCTCGGGGTCGCGGTCGAAGGCCGGCTCCGGCGTGCCGTCGGAGACCACCGCGTCGGAGCGGTAGCGCTGGCCCAGCTCGACGCCGTGCGCGTTGAACTCGTAGTTCTTCAGCTCGATCGCGGCGCGGAGCTTCGCGCGCTGCTCCCTGGCGGCCGGCGTGTTCTGCGTGCGGGCGGCCATGTTGCGCTCCATCTGCGCCGGATCCTCGGTGTCGAGCAGGCCGAGCGCCTCGAAGATCGGCCCGAACTCCTCGATGCTCTTGTTCGCGCGTTTGACGATCTGCTCGCCGACCGGTGCGCGCTCGTCGTCGTAGGTGCGCAGCAGCGACGGGCCGGCCTGGCCGCGCAGGACATGGGCGAGCTTCCAGCAGATGTTGTAGGCATCGGCGACCGAGGTGTTCGAACCGAGCCCGTTCGACGGCGGGTGGCGGTGCACGGCGTCGCCCATGCAGAACACGCGGCCCTCCGAGTAGCGCTCCGCCCACAGCTTGTTGTTGGTCCAAAGCGAGGTCGAGACGATCTCGACATCGATCTCGTCGCTACCGATCAGCTTGTGCGCGATCTCGGTCGCACGGGCCTCATCGACCTCGGGCGCCGGCCCGGCGATGTCGTAGCCCCAGACGATCAGCCACTCGTACCACGGGCGCACCATGCGCACCAGGCCCATGCCGATCCCCCCCATCCGCGCCCCCGGCGACATGATCCAGTAGAGGACGGAGGGCCGGTGCGCGACGAGCGTCGAGAGGTCCGCCTTGAAGACGATGTTCATGCTGCCGGCGACATCGGCCTGGCCGCCGAACGGCAAACCCAGCTGCTCGGCGATCACGCTGCGGCCGCCGTCGCCCGCCAGCAGGTACTTCGCGCGGATCTCGTAGGTCGAGCCGGACAGGCGGTCCTGGACGGTGGCGGTGACGCCGTCGTCGTCCTGCACGAAGGAGAGGAACTCGGTGTTGAAGCGCAGCCGCGAGCCGCGCTCGGCGGCGGCGCGCACGAGGATCGGCTCGAAGTAGGTCTGCGGCAGGTCGATGTGCAGGCAGGGACTGGCCAGCGTGTAGTCCGCGAGACGCTGGGGGTGGGTGCCCCAGGTGTGCAGGCGCGCGAGCTCGTCGCCGGCGAGGCTGGTGCAGAAGACCGTGTCGCCCATCAGCTCGTTCGGCGTTCCGTCGCGCTCGCACAGCTCCTGGAGGCCGAGGTCGCGCATGATCTCGAGCGCGCGCTGGTTGGTGATGTGGGCCCGCGGCGTGTTCGCCGTCCAGCCGTACTTGGTGACGACGACGTTCGCGATTCCGTAGGTGCTCAGCATCACGGCCGCGGAGCCGCCGGCCGGGCCGGTGCCGACGATCAGGACCTCGGTTTCGATCGCGGCGCTCACGGGCCTGTCGGTGGCGGCGCGTCGGCGGGCGCCAGCACCAGGTCGTAGTGCATCGTGTAGTAAGGCTCGGCGAGCGTGCGCCCGTCCGGCGCCGTGCCGGCCTCGTGGCGCTCGAACGGCGCGATCAGCGACGCCTTCACGCCGAACACGGCATCGCCGTCGAGGTGCTCGTCGCCCGCGACGAAGACGTGCGTGATCAGCGTCGCGTGGCCGGGCGCGGAAACCATGAAGTGGACGTGCGCCGGGCGCATCGGCCCGCGGCCGGCGGCGGCGAGGAGCTCCCCAACCGGACCGTCCGCGGGAATCGGGTAGGCCGTCGGCAGGACCGACCAGAACGAGAAGCCGCCGTCCGGCTCCGCGCGCAGCTGGGCGCGACCGCGGGCGGCGGGGAGATCCGCGTACTGCACGTCGTAGAAGCCGGCCTCGTCGGCCTGCCAGACGTCGATCGTGGCGCCGGCGAGCGGCGTGCCGTCGACCGAGAGCACGCGCCCCGACATCAGGCACGGCGCGCCGGGCGCGCCGTTCGCGATGTCGTCGCCGTTGCGTACGACGGGCGCACCGGCGACGAAGAACGGCCCGAACACCGTGGACTCCGTCGCGCCATCGGGGACGCGGTGGTTGATGCCGATCACGAGCATCGAAACGCCGAGCACGTCGGAGAGCAGGATGAACTCCTGGCGGCGCTCGTCGGTGATGTGGCCCGTGCGAGTGAGGAAGTCGATCGCTGTCGCCCACTCCTCCTCGGTCGGCTCGATCTCGGCGACGAACGCGTGCAGGTGGCGCACGAGGCTCTGCGCGACGGCGCGAAAACGCGGCGAGGGAGCGCCGTCGAAGCTGGCGAGGACGGCCCTGGTGAGCGCCTCGTCGCTGAGGTTGCGGGTGGGGTCGGGGGGCGTCGGCGTGCTCAAGCGTGCCCCGCGGTCCTCGACGCGACCGGGCGCGTGCCCTCGAAGGCGCCGGTCAGGATCGTGCGGACGCCCGGCTCGTCGACCGGCCGCGGGTGCTCGGCGGTTGCCGCGCCGTTGAAGACCAGCTCGATCATCGGCTCCAGGTCGGAGTCTTTCATGCCGAGCTCTCGCAGCGATGCCGGCGCGCGCAGGCGCCGGCCGAGGTCGTGCAGGGCGCCGGCGACGTCGTCGGCCTGCGCGCCGTCGCCGAGCGCCGTCCCGATGCGCGCCATCGCCAAGGGGATCGCCGGCTCGAAGAAGGCGACCACTTGTGGCAGCACGATCGTGTGGGTCTCGGCGTGGGGGAGGTCGAGCGCGCCGCCGAGGATGTGGCAGATCCGGTGGTGCAGGCCGCCGCCGACGGCGGCGAAGGCGCAGCCCGCGAGGTAGGCGCCGAACAGCGTCAGCGTGCGCCCGTCGATGTCCTGCGGGCGCTCGACGGCGACCGGGGAGCCCTCAGCCAGTGCGCCGATCCCCTCCAGCGCGAGCAGCGAGGTGACCGGGTTGGCGGCGGGCACGTAGAGCGCCTCGACGCAGTGGGCGATCGCGTTCATCGCGCTCGGCCCCGTCACCGCAGCCGGCAGAGTGAGCGTCAGCTCAGGGTCGTAGATCACCAGCGTGGGAAGCACCGCAGGCGAGCGCCCGGTGGTCTTCTGCCGCGCCTCGGTCAAGCCCCAGACCGGCGTCATCTCCGATCCGGCGTAGGTCGTCGGGACGGCGACGATCGGCAGCGGCAGCGCGAGCGCGATCGCCTTCGCGGTCCCGGTCGTCGAACCTCCGCCGACACTCAGCAGGGTGTCGGCGCCGGCCTCCGCCGCGAGCGCGCGCGCCTCCTCGGCGACCGCGACCGGCACGTGCGGGCGCACGCCGGTGAAGGTGGCGACAACCCGTTCGCGCAGCGGAGCGGACAGCTCCCGGGCCAGCTCGAGCTCGCTCTCCGCCGCGACCAGCACGATCCGGCGTGCGCCGAGGCGGGCGATCTCGTCGGCCAGCCGCGACCGCGCGCTGCCCGAGCCGAACACGACCCGGCCGGGCAGCGCGTCGTAGGCGAAATCGGCGACCGCGCTCACGCGCTCCGAATGCTGCGTGCGCACTCGATCGTCGTCCGGCAGCCGCTCGCGTGCGGCTAGCTGTAGGGGATCGGGATCACCTTCGCCGTCGTCTTGAGCCCCGGCACCATCTTGCTCGTGACGACCTGGAGCTCGTACTTGTAGGTCTTGCCGGGCCGCCATTGCGCGCCCGCCAGCAGGGTCGTGGCGACGTTGGGCAGCGGCCCCTTCGCCCAGTTGATGTGGCCGACGATCGTCTTGAGGTTGGTCGTCTTGATCGCGTTGACGATGTCGGTGTTGCTGTCCAGGTTCTTGGTGCGGGCGAGAACGTTGGCCGCGATCTCGAACATCGCGTGCGTGAAGCCGAGCGGCTGCGTCCACTCGCCGTTGTGCTTCTCCCACACGTTCGACAGCTGCGCGCAGGTCTGGCCGGTGAGCGACGAACGGTACGGATGCCACGGGCTCCACCACAGCTCCGTCGACATGCCGTTGCCATGACTGCCGAGCGCGTCGACGGCGGCGGGGAACAGCAGCGCCTTGCCGACGGAGGCGATCTTCGGGTTGAAGCCCTGCTGCAGCGCCTGCTCCCAGAAGGTCGTGAAGTCCGGCGGGATCGGGACGCCCGTGACGATCTCGGCACTCGAGGACTTGAACTGGGTCAACTGGGTGGTGAAGTCCATCGTGCCGTCGGCGTAGCGCCCCGGATCGACGATCGTGTAGCCAGCCGTCTTGTCGGCCGGCGGGAAGCCCGTCGTCGGGCTGGCCCAGGCGTTGCCGTCCGCGTCGTTGGGCCACAGCGCTCCGACCACGTTGTTGGTCGGAACCTGCGCCCAGATGTCGAGGAACACGTTGATGATGTCGCCGAGCCCCCAGAAGAAGTGGTAGGTCCACTTGAACGGCACCATCGGGTTGCCGTTGCGGCCGAAGAACCATGCCTGCCATGGCGCGACCGACGAGATACAGGGCACGCTGGCGGCCTCGCAGATGTCACACACCGGGTTGGTGATGTCGGGTGTTCCCTCCACCAGCATCAGGTCGATCTGGTGGCTGGTGATCAGGTTCTGCGCGACCATCCCGGCGACGCTCGAGCTCGACTGCGCGTCCTGCGCAAAGATCTGCACGGGGTGCGTGCTGCGGCCGACCTTGATGCCCTTCGCGAACAGCTTCTGCATCTGCGCGATCGTGAACGTGTCGCACTGCCCGAAGTCCGCGAGCGGACCCGTGCGCGGCGTCACGTAGCCGATCTTGACCGGCCTGGCCGAGGCGAAGGCGCTGCTCGTCGCAATCCACGGCGCGAGGCCGAAGGCGGCGCCCGCCGCGCCGGCCCGCTTGATCAACGTCCGCCGGTCGAGCGTCTCCCCAGACGCAGCATGCCCGTCCCGCGCGAGCCTGTTGTCCCGCTCCTCACTCATCTCGGACCCTCCTCCGATTGACTGAAATCTCCTCGACGGAAGGCGCCGCCGACCGCGTTTTCGCATTCTGCGGGCGGCCGCCGGCATTGTCAAGCATGATCCGCCACCGCGCGCGCGTGTACGGAATTGCGCGTTCTTTTCGGTGAGGCGTGGCGCGGTTGGACGCAACTGCGCGCGCTTTTGTGGGCAGGCAGGTGGCGCTTTTCGGGCAGTGAATGGGGCGGGGAGGTTCGCGCGATGCGCGGGCGAGGCGCGCGAACGAGGTGCGCGCGCGCCTGCCACGCGACGTTCACGGCGCTACAACAGGACCGGCACGATCTCCTCGTAGTCGCTGAACCGCGGCTCCGCGAAACCGCTGTTCGCGATCGCGAACCCGTCCTCCAACCGCAGTCCCCCCCACGGGGCGTGAAACAGCGGCGAGTCGATCGAGAGAGCCATGCCGGCCTGGATCGGCGCCGGCGAGGACGAGAGGAAGATCGGCGGCTCGAACTCGATCAGGCCGACGCTGTGAACCGGCACGTAGGGCATCTCCGCCCCCGTCCGCGCCGCGTCCAGCGTCTCGCGCAGCGCCCTGGCCGCGTCGCGACCCTCACGCCCGGCGACGAGCAGCTCCAGCGCCGCGCGCTGGCCTCGCCGGGCAACGTCGATCGCCGTTTCGAGCTGCGCGTTGCGGCGGAACAGGAAGGCCCGCGCGAGCGCCGCGTGATAGCCCTCGTAGCGAGGAGCGAGCGTCACCGACACCATGTCGCCGGCGCCGATCTCGCGAAACGTGGAGCGCGCGAGGATCGGCGCCGTGTTGGCGACGCCCGCTGCGACCATCGTGTCGATCCCGAAACCCTCGGCGCCGGCGCGGCGCATGACGGCCTCCGCCTCCGCCGCGACCTCGCGTTCGGTGATCCCGGGGCGCAGCGCGCGGGCAACCGCTTCGAGACCGAGGCGCGCGATCCTGTAGGCCTCGCCGATCACCGCCTGCTCGGCGTCGGTCTTGACCGCGCGGAGCGCGTAGGCGACGTCGTCGCCGGAGGAGACTTCGAGCCCCGCGTCGGCGAGCGGCGCGATCGCGCGACGCCAGACGGCGTGCGGCACCGCACCGCCGAGCAGCGCGATGCGTCGCGCCCCGGCGAAGCGGTCGAGCAACCGCTCCAGCCCGCTGGAGATCGCGATCGTCGGGTACTCCTCGTCGGGGTGCGCGAACTCCTCGATCGCGACGATCTCCTCGACCGCCCCCCGCGCCGTGACGACCGACGCGTAGCCGACCGATTCGGGCCCGGTGAAGAACAGAACGCCGGGGTCACCCGCGCGTGCGGCCAGCAGGACCGGCTCGAAGTGCGGCTCGAAGTCCGTCAGGAAGCGAACGTGGTCCGGCCCCGCGACCGCCCGGTCATCGCCGAAGGCGAGCCAGCCGTCGAACCCCGCCTGCGCCAACGCACGCCCCAACGCCGCGGGCCGCGACGCCAGTTCGTGGTCGGGTATCGACGGGCGCTCCACGGTCGCGACAGCATCGCATGCGCCGCGCCGCGCCCGCGAGCGCGTGCCTCAACGGCGGGGCCGCGCGCGAGCGGCGTGGCCGCTGAGCCGCCCGTTCGCCAACGTGCGAGATTGTCGCCGTGACCTACTCGATCGTCGCGCGCGACCCCTACAGCGGCGACCTCGGCGTGGCGGTGCAGTCGCACTGGTTCTCGGTCGGGTCGGTGGTGCCCTGGGCGCGCCCTGGCGTCGGCGCGGTGGCGACCCAGGCGAACGCGGAGGTGGCGTACGGCCCGCGGGCGCTCGCGCTGCTCGAGCGCGGTGCGAGCGCCGCCGACGCGCTGGCCGCCCTGCTTGCCGAGGACTCCGCCGCCGCGACCCGACAGGTCGCGGTGCTCGACGCGCGCGGCGCGGTCGCGGTGCACACGGGCGATCGGTGCATCCCGTTCGCCGGTCACGCCGTCGCAGACGACGTCGGCTGCCAGGCGAACATGATGCGCAGCCCCGAGGTGTGGCCGGCAATGCTCGCCGCGTTCGAATCCACGGCAGGCTCGTTGACGGAGCGGCTGCTCGCCGCGCTGGATGCGGCGGAGGCCGCCGGCGGCGACATCCGCGGGCGCCAGTCGGCCGCGATCCTCGTCGTCGGCGCGCACGCAGAGGCGTGGGAGACCAGCGTCTCGCTGAGAGTCGAGGACCATCCCGAACCGCTCGTCGAGCTGCGCCGGCTGGTCGCGGTGCACGCCGCCTACCTCGTAGCCGCCGATGGCGACAGACTGCTCGGCGACGGTGATCTCGACGCGGCCGCGTCGCAGTACCGGCGCGCGAGCGAGCTCGCCCCGGACAACCACGAGCTGCTCTTCTGGTCGGGGCTCGGCGCGGTCCACAGCGGCGAGCTCGAGCGGGGCGCCGCGCAGCTGCGCGAGGCGATCGCGCGGCACGCCGGCTGGGCCGAGCTGCTCGCGGTGCTGAGCGACGAGGCCGCGCCGGGAGCGCAGGCGGCGCGCGGGCTGCTCGCCGCGGAGCTTCCCGCGCCCCCTGGCTCGTAGCGTCCGACGGACGACCCGCCCGGCCGCGCGCCGTCGCGGTCGCGTCAGCACCTCGCAGTACCGTGCGCTGAATGAAACGCGGATCGGGGTCGGCCGGCCGGGAGCCCCGCGGCCGGAGTCGCTGGGATGTCGCCGCGGCCACGCTGACGGCGATCGCCGCGATGTCGCTCGCGACCGGCGCGTCGAGCGAGGCGACCGCGACCAGGCACGCACTGGAGCGGGCACCCGTCCATCAGCTTTCCCCGGGGCACGTCACGCTCGCCCGCGTCAAGACGCCGCAGGGAACGGTGGCGGTAACGCTGCACCGCATCCGGTACCTCGGCAAGGTGTCGCTGTGCATGAGCGAGTCCGACGGCGGGAGCAGCGGGCAGTCGTGCGCGACCTATCCGCTGGGACCGAAGAGCGATCCGGGCCTGGGCAGGGCGCCCGTATGGTGGACGACCTATGTGGGTGTGTGCACCACGAAGCACTTCCAGGTGATCAGCGGCGTCGTCATCCGGTCCGGACTCACGGCCTGGCTGCGCACCCCGGCGGGTCTCGCGCGGATGCCGAGCGCCAACGTCCCGGGCGCCTTCCACGTCACCGGGCCGCTGCTCTACGCGATGGTCACCCGGACGCCAGCAACCGTCACGCTCCGCAACGCCGCCGGCAAGACGGTGTACTCAGGGACGGTCGCGCCGCTCACGGGCATCCCCACCGCTCACTGCCACAAGGGCTCGGGGTCGACGTCGACGACGATCGGGATCAGCGTCATTTCCCCCACCGGCGGAGCCGTCATCCCCTGACCGGCGACACCTGCAGTTGCGCCGGCGCCAGGGCTCCGCGGCCCCGGCGCGGCCCCGGCGCAGGCGTGCCGCTCCATCATCCGGGCCGAGCGTGCAGGCAGGCGGCGGCGCGACCGGCGCGCCGCTAGTTGCATCCGATGTCAGCGGATAGGCTTCGCTCATGGCTGACGATCACGCGGCGCGCACCGAGGCCCTGGGCGCGCTCGCCGTTGAGGTCTCAGCGAACGTGGCCGAGGGGCAGACGGTGATCGTCCGAGCCCACCTCGCAGACGCCGCGCTCGTGCGCGCGATCGTCCGTGCGGCCTACCGCCGGGGCGCCCATCAGGTTGAGGTCGAGTGGAACGACCCACTCGTGCGGAGGATCCGGCTCGAGGAGGCGGCGGACGCGGCACTCGGATCGGTCCCGCAGTGGGCGCACGAGCGCCCGACGCAGCTCGGGGAGTTGCACGGTTCGGCGATCATGCTGGCCGGCGACCCTGCCCCGGGCTTGTTTGACGACATCGATGCGGAGCGCCTCGGACGCGACACCGTGCCGCTCCCGGAGTGGGGCGCCGTGGTCGGGGAGCGGCTGGTCAACTGGGCGATCGTGCCCTCGCCGACACGCGAGTGGGCCGGCCTGATCCACCCGGATCTCGACGGTGATGCGGCGCTCGAGCGGCTGTGGTCGCAGATCGAGCACGTCTGCCGTCTCGACGAGCCCGACCCGGCTGCGGCGTGGCGCGCGCGGGGCGCCGATCTTGCCCGCTCGGCCGAGCGGCTGACCCTCGCGCAGCTCGACTCGCTGCACTTCGTGGGCGAGGGGACGGACCTGCACGTGGGGCTCCTGCCAGGCGTACGGTGGATGGGTGGCGGCTTCACCACGGTGTGGGGCCGCGAGCACCTGCCGAACATCCCGACCGAGGAGGTGTTCACGAGCCCCGACCCCGAGCGGACCGAGGGCGTGGTGCGCTCGACGAAGCCGCTGCTGGTCAACGGTCGGGCAGTCACCGGGCTGCGGATGCGCTTCGAGAGCGGGCGTGCGGTCGAGATCGAGGCTGACAGCGGCGTCGAGCTGCTGCGCGAGCTCGTCTCACGCGACGACGGTGCCGTCCGCCTTGGCGAGCTCGCGCTCGTCGACGGGTCTGGTCGGATCGGTCCGCTCGACACGGTGTTCCATCACACCCTGCTCGACGAGAACGCCGCGAGCCACGTCGCGATCGGGCGCGGGTTTGAGTTCCTCACCGACGACCCGGAGTCGGCCGCTGCGATCAACGTCAGCGCAGTGCACACCGACTTCATGATCGGCGGGCCGGGTGTCCGCGTGAGCGGCCGTACGCGCGACGGACGCGACGTCGAGGTCCTCGACCAAGACGGAACCTGGCGCCTGCCCTAGACGCTCCGGCCGCGCCTTCCACAGGTCATGCGCGAGTTGCGCCCGCCGGTGTCGCCCGCCGAGCCAAGGTATGGTCGGCGCGATGACCTGTCCCGATGTGAGCGCGCTCGGCGACGAGGACGATGACTGGCTGCGCGCGGTCCTTCTGGAGCGGTGGGGCGGTGAGCCGATCGTTGGACGGGGGCGTGCGCATCGCGTCGAGGACCTCGAGGGGCTCGTTGCGGTGATCGGCGGTGAGCGTGTCGGGGTTCTGACGTACCGCGTCGATCTCGGCGTCTGTGAGATCGTGACGCTCGACGCGTTCCGTGAGGGCGTGGGTGTCGGCCGCGCGCTGATCGAAGCAGTGACGGCACGAGCACGAGCCGCGGGCGCGAGCACGCTGCTCGTGATGACGACGAACGACAACGTCGCCGCGCTGCGCTTCTACCAGCGCGCCGGGTTCCGCCTACGCGAACTGCGACCGGGCGCGGTGGACGATGCCCGCCGCGCCAAGCCGGCGATCCCGCTGATCGGTCGCGGTGATATCGCGATCCGCGACGAGCTCGATCTCGCGCTGAACCTCGCGGACGGGCCGTCGGAGCCGAGCTGACGGCGCGAGCCGCCCAAACCCGCTCGCTCATCGCCTGGCATGAGGGAGTGTGGCCGGCTCCAGCGCACGCGGTTTGGACATCGTCGCATTCGGGGGTCTCCGTGGCCATGCGGGGGCAGGTCGTTCGGGGCGCGCACGCACCCCGGCCGCTCACGCGAGGGCTTTGCTAGCTTGCGGACCGTGCAGACGGTGTTTGACGCTGCGGGTGGGGAGGCCGGTCTGCTTGCCCTGGCTGATGCGTGGCACGAGCGGGTGATGGCAGACGAGGTGGTCAGCCACGCGTTCAGCCACGGCTTCGACGCCGAGCACACCCAGCGTTTGGCGGCGTACTGGGCAGAGGCAGTCGGTGGACCGCCAAGCTACTCCGCGGCCTACGGCGATGAGACACATGTCGTGCGCCTTCACAGCGGCAATGGACCTCACGAGGAGATGGACCGCAGAGCGATCGCGTGTTTCGATCAGGCTCTCGCCGACGTCGGCCTGGACGCGGACGACCGGCTCAGGCAGGTTCTGCACGACTACTTCGCGTGGGCCACAACGCACTCGATGTCCCGCTACCACGAGTCGGCAGACGACGCGCCAGACGGCCTGCCGATACCACGGTGGTCCTGGGACGGGCTCGCCGATACCGCCTGATCGCACGGAGCGTCTCTGCCGCTCCGCGGTCCAGAGCGTAGCCTCGCGGCAGGCTGGAGCGAGAGTCCGCGACTACCCGGACCATCAAAGGGATTCCGCGTTACCCAACTTGCGGGCGTGTCGATTTCGGCCGAGCTCGTTCGACGTGCGGGTAGAAGTCACTATCCACGACAAGGAGACACCAATGCGCTTCATGGTTCTGGTCCCCGGGAGCCCCGAGTCCGAGGCGGGCGAAATGCCCAGCACAGAGATTCTGGCGGCGATGACGAAGTACAACGAAGAGCTGGTCAAGTCGGGCGTGATGCTGAGCGGCGAGGGCCTGCACCCAACCTCGAGGGGCGCGAAGGTCCGCTTCGACGGCAGCCAGCGCACCGTCATCGACGGTCCGTTCACCGAGGCCAAGGAGCTCGTCGCGGGCTACTGGGTCTGGCAGTGCGCATCGCGCGACGAGGCGATCGAGTGGCTCAAGCGAGCGCCCTTCGGCGGCGGTGTCGAGATTGAGCTGCGCCAGATCTTCGAGGCCGACGACTTCGGCCAACAGTTGACGCCGGAGCTGCGCGAGGCCAACGAGCGACTGCGCGAGCAGACGGCGCAGGATTAGGCACGTGAGCGCGTCGGCCACTCATCGTGCGATCGACGCCGTCTGGCGGATCGAGTCGGCCCGGTTGATAGCCGGGCTGACTCGGAGCGTGCGCGACGTGGCGGTGGCGGAGGATCTGGCCCAGGACGCGCTCGTCGCCGCGCTCGAGCAATGGCCTCGGTCGGGGATCCCGGACAACCCGGGCGCGTGGCTGATGGTCGTCGCCAAGCGCCGCGGCATCGATGAGTTACGCCGGCGGGTCACGCTCGAGCGTGGGCGGGAGCTGATCGGGCGCGAGCTGGAAATCCTCCAACAGCTCGATCAGCTCGACGACGCGGCGCAGGTCGAGGACGTTCAGGACGACGTCCTGCGCCTGATCTTCATGACGTGCCACCCGGTGTTGTCTCGCGAGGCACGCGTGGCGCTGACGCTGCGTCTGCTCGGCGGCCTGTCGACGCCAGAGATCGCGCGCGCGCGTTTCTCGTCTCCGAGGGCACGGTTGCACAGCGCATCGTTCGCGCCAAGCGGACACTAGCCGAGGCGCGCGTGCCATTTGAGGTCCCCGGCCGCGACGAGCTGGCCCAGCGTCTGTCGGCCGTGCTCGAGGTGATCTACCTGGTGTTCAACGAGGGCTACGCGGCGACCGCCGGCGAGCACTGGATCCGCCCAGCCCTCTGTGAGGACGCCCTGCGCCTCGGAAGGATCACCGCGGCGCTGATGCCCCGCCAGCCGGAGGCCCAGGGCCTGCTGGCTCTGATGGAGCTGCAGGCCTCGCGGTTGCGCGCCCGCGTCGGACCGCACGGGGAGCCGGTGCTGCTCGCCGATCAGGACCGCGCGCGCTGGGACCATCTGCTCGTAGAACGCGGCCTTGCCGGGCTGCAGCGTGCCGAGGAGCTCAGCGGCGCGCTCGGCCCGTACACCCTGCAGGCCGCGATCGCCGCCTGTCACGCGCGAGCCCGGAGCGTCACGGAGACCGACTGGCCGAGGATCGTCGCGCTCTACGACGGACTGGCGGCGCTCACCGGCTCCCCGGTCGTGGAACTCAACCGGGCCGTGGCCGTGACGATGGCCTTCGGTCCGGAGGCCGGACTCGAGCTCGTCGATTCGCTTGCCGATGAGGCTGCGCTGCGTGGCTACCACCTGCTGCCCAGCGTGCGCGGGGATGTCCTTGTGCGCCTGGGGCGGCTGACTGAGGCGCGCGAAGAGTTCGAGCGCGCAGCCGACTTGTGCGACAACGAGCGCGAGCGCGAGCTGCTGCTCTCGCGCGCGGTCGCTTGTGGCGGATAACGTGCGCGTGTGTCGCGCCCACCAGACGGCGGAGAATGACTTCGCCGAATCCACGCCGCTGAACCGCCGGCTCGACGCGCATTCGTTTCACCTCGGCGCTATGGGGCCTGATCCGGCGCAACGCTCCCATCGCGGCAGGCATGCCGTCCAGCTCTCCCACCAGGAACTCGCCGCCACTGTCGAGATCGCTGGCGCTTGGGCGATCGAAGATCGCTCCGACGCGAGGCACCAAGGCACCACCTGCGGAGGTCGTCGGCCTCGAGGTACACCGAGGAAGGCACAGGGTGGGCGTACGAGCATTCCGTACGAGCGTTCGCAAACCGAAAGCGCGGGGACGCACTGAAGCTGACTGCGCTGCATAGGCTGTACGCCGAGCTGCCGCAGGGGTAGCCTTCGGCCACGTGGCTGATCTCCTCGACGTCAGCGATTCCGATCGCGATGCTGCGGTCTGGAAACTCGAGCCGATTGTCGACAACCGGGGCGAGGACGGCGCCCGGCAGCTGCTGAAACAGGCCCGCTCGCGCGCGGACGGGTTCACCGCCGAGTTCGCCGGCAGCATGGCTCGGCTGGAGGTCGATGCACTGGTGAGCGCCGTCAGCGAATTGACCGAGATACGGGAGCTGCTGTGGCGCGCCAGCGGTTACGGACGTATGCGCGGCTATGCCGACAGCGCGGATCCGATCGCTGCCGCGCTGCAAGGCGAGGCCGAGACGGCTCAGGCCGAGATCGATGCGAAGCTCCTGTTCTTCCAGCTGGGGTGGGTCGACCTCGATGACGACCGGGCTGAGCCATTGCTCGCCAGCGCAGGTGACCAACTCGACTTCGCCGCCCATCACCTCCGGCACCTACGCGGCCGCCGGCCGTTCCTGCTCAGTCACGAGCAGGAGCGCATCCTGGCTGAGACGAGCGTGCAGCGGCTGTCGGCCTGGAAGAGGCTCTATTCCGAGAACGCCGCTCGCCTCACCGCCGAGATCGACGGCGAGTCGGTCCCGATGACCAAGGCCCTGAGCCTGTTGGGCTCCCCGACCCGTGAGGTGCGACTCCAGGCCATGGCGGCGATCGCCGACGGCGCCGCCGCCGGCCTGCCGACCCGGGTCGCCGCATACAACCAGGTCCTCGGCGAGAAGGCTGTCGATGACCGCCTGCGCGGATACCCGACCTGGCTGTCCTCTCGCAACCTCGCAAACGAGACCACTGACGCGGCCGTCGAGAATCAGCTGGCGGCCATCGCCCGGCGTTATGACCTCCCCCAGCGCTGGAACCGCCTCAAGGCGCGACTGCTGGGCCTGGAGCGGCTGGCGACCTCTGATCTGCGGGCGCCGTTGTTCAGCGTCGAGCGTCGGGTGCCATTCCGCGAGACGCGGCAGCTGATCAGCTCGGCCTGGTCGTCGTTCTCGCCGCGCGCTGGCGCGATCGTCGACGTGTTCTTCACACACGGACTGATCGATGCGCCGATCCGCGCCAACAAGCAGGGCGGGGCGCTGTGTGCCCAGGCGGGAGCGAGCTCGCATCCATACGTGTTGCTGAACTATGACTCCCGTCCCGAGGACACGATGTCCCTGGCTCACGAGCTCGGCCACGCCCTCCACTTCGAGCTCGCACGGAGCCAGCGTGCGCTGCAATGCATTACCTCGATTCCGATGCTGGAGGTCGCATCCACATTCTCGGAGGCGCTGATCGCCGAACACCTGATGGCGAGGGCCGACGACGACCGCGAGCGCCTGGCGCTGCTGGCTGCGCGGCTCGACGACGCGATGCTAAACGTGTTCGAGGGCTGCGCCCTCGTGTCGGCTGAAGCCGGGATGCACCGCCACCGGCGAGAGCACGGCGAGCTGAGCGCCGAGGAGCTTTCCGAGATCTGGACCGGCTCGCTCAGCAATCTGTGGCAGGACACGATCGAGATCGAGAACGGCACCCGCCTGCTCTGGTCGCTGATCCCCCACATGATCTGGGAGCCCGGATACCTCTACAGCTACTCCTACGGGCTGCTCACGGCCTGGTCGGCATTCGCCCGCTACAAGCAGGTCGGCGACGGATTCGCCGAGGACTACCTGAACATGCTGGCCGCCGGCGGCTCACGCAGCCCCGAGGAACTCGTGGCGATGATCGGCCTCGACATCGCCGACCCGGGCTACTGGAACACCGGCCTCGACCTGCTCGAAAGCATGCTGAAAGAGGCCGAGGCGCTCGCCGAGACGCTCTAAGCGACAGATCGCGAAGTGGGTTGAGCCCGCTAACCGCGGCCACGGCGATTGAGGCAGATGCGGTAGCGGGCCCTGTGATGTGGATTCACGCGGCATCCGACGCACTCGATCGGGTTCCCTGCGCCCCAGACGGGATGCTCCCCTGGGTCGCCTGGCTATTCAGCCAGCGTCTCACCGGAACCGCCCAGCTCCTCGGGAAAATCCTTGAGCTTGGGTAGGCCATCCTTGATCGGCAGCACCGTCGACTCGTAGTTGACGTGCACTCCGGGCGCAAACGGAAAAGACGGAATCGTCGCCGCATAAACGTCGACCAAACCCCACTGCGGGTGCCGCGTCAGCAGGTGGCCGCCGCAGACCTTGCACCACTGGCGATAGCTTCGGTCGTTCTTGTGGTACTCGCCGATTTGGCCCTCTCCCTCCGTCACCGTGACCGCCTCTGGCTTCCAGAGCGTGAACGCATTGACCGGGCCGGCGGACCAGCTCCTGCATGAGGCGCAGTGGCAGTAGCCGGCCCCCACCGGGTCACCGGTGACGACAATCCTGACGGCACCGCAGTAGCACTGCCCTTCGAAGGTCTTCTCAGCTTGGCTCACGGCGGCTCCCTCCCGTTCTCAATAGGCGACGTAACGTTTGATCGGCCAGAGCCCGCACAGGCCGGGATCGACACGCCGGACGCCGGTTCGTCAACGCACGTGGCACCGTAGCGATAAGCCGCGGCTGGAGTGCGCGCGATTGCCGACAGCATGCCCGGTGCCGGTTCCCAACCTCCGGTCGTGGGCGCAAGCAGGAGCGAGCCGATCGGCATAGCGGACGCTCGCAACCCGTCCAAAGCGAGTACCCGAGATGCGTGCTACGAGACGACCCCTTCACGCGGGAGCAGTCGCGTGGGTCAGTCGGAGGCGGGCTGTCGCTTTGGTGATGCCCGACCGTTGATCGAGCTCTGCCGCTCGTTTGCCGTGATTGGTTACCGCCTGCGGGTTGCCGGTGTCGTGGTGTTCGGCGTGCTGGCGAATCGCCGGCTCCGGTTCCTCGTGCTCGGTTAAGTCCACGTTTCAACCAGCCGTGCCAGATCCACCTGGGAAGGCCATCTGGAACCCGCACGCGGCCGCCGCGCGCTCGACGGACGGCCGTGGCTGATACGGCACGTAGCGCGTTGCCGCCTCGCGCGAAAAGGGAGCGTCTGGTTCTAGGCCGGCTTGCGTGCCTGGGGGTAGATCGTCTCGCCCTGAGCGAGCATCGCGACGAACTGCTCGACGCGTCGCTGCCGCGTCCGCGGACGTTTGGCCGCCTCGATGCGATGAAGAATCGCGTAGCGGTTCTGGCTCGTGAGGTTGCCGAACATGGCGGCGGCCGTGGGCTGGTCGTTGAGCGCCGCGGCGAGGTCGGCGGGCACCGTGCTGGCCGCCGCGCCGGGGTAGGCCGCCTCCCAGCGACCGTCGCTCTTGGCCCGCTCGACCTCCAAGAGGCCCGACGCGTGCATCCGGCCTTCGTCGATCAACCGCTCGACAATGGCGACGTTCCGCCGCGACCATCTGCTGCGGGCACGACGCGGTGTGAACCGCTGCCTGTAGCTGTGCTCGTCACCGCCACGGAGCTGACCGTCGATCCAGCCGTGGCATAGAGCCTCATTCAATGCTTGGTCGTAGGTGAGACACGTCGGCTGGCGCGCTCCCTTCTTCGCGAGGAGCAGCCACACGCCGTCCGATCGGTCATGGTGCTTGCCCAGCCAGCCGCGCCAGGCAGTGCAGTCGGCCACGATCAGGCTCGGGAGCTCATCTGCCACGCCGGAAATGCTTGCAGATCCGACGCCGCCCCCGACACCGCCTGGCGCGACAGTACGCGCACCAGAGTGCTGCATCGCGCGGTGGCTGTTGCATAACTCCGAGGCGGTGGGACAGCGCCACACCGACACGCCCGTAGCCGACGCAAAATGGGACAGCAGGCCGCTTCGGGTCACATTCGAGTGCCTGCCTCCCACCGGACCCCCTCCGGAGGGGGTTTACGCAACAGCCATCGCAAGCAGCAGCAGCGCTGAGTTCACGCGGGAGCGGTCGCGTAGCCTGAACACAGCGGGCGGTCGCTCTACCCGGCGAAGGGACAGCCCCGGGGGTCCTGTGTCCGCGAGATGCGTCAGCGACCGAACCAGCGTGCGCGCCGGGCTGCGCCGAACTCCTGCTTCTCGAGGGCGTACTCGCGAGACGGGTCGTGGCGCTGGGCTTCGGGGCCCTCGCCTCGGAGGAAGTTGACCTCGACCTTGCCCACGAGTCCTGCGCCGAACTCGGCGTAACAAATCCCTGATCCTTCGAACGGAGGCGGCGGTTCGGCGCCCGAGACGGCGGCAGCGATCTCGTCCGCGACGACGCGGGCTGCCGATTCCGCGAAGATCCCGGCCTTGGGTACGGTCCGCGGGCCGGTGCAGACATCGCCTAGTGCGTAGACGCCGGGGAACTGGGTCCTGAGGTTGTCCTGGTCGACGGGAACCCAGTTGTTGGCAAGGAGCCCCGAGCTGGCAAGCACGTCGGGCGCGCGGTGCACCGGGATGCCAACGAAGAGGTCGTACGGCAAGGTCTCGCCGCTGGCGAGTTGCGCCAATTGCGTCGCGGGATCGATGCCTGTGACGAGGCACTGGGGAAGCTCTTCGATGCCTCGCTGGGCGAGTCCATCGCGAAACATCTGCGAGACCGCGGCCGTCACCGGCACCGGGCGCTGCATCGGGAAGGTCGTCGACATCTGCACCGAGTCGCGAATGCCACGCTGGGTGAAGTACTCGTGCAGCAGGAAGGACCCTTCGAACGGAGCTGGCGGGCACTTGAATGGTTGCCCGAGGACGGACACGAGCACTCTGCCGCCATCGAAATCTCTCAGCGCGTCCCAAAGCCGCGCGGCCCCGGCGAGCGTGTAGTACTCGTGCCCGCCAGCCTCGAAGCCCGGTGTGGCGGCCATGTCGTAATCGGCGCCGAGCGCCACGACGATGAAGTCAGCGTCGTGCGAGCCTACGTCGGTGGTCACTCGTCGCGCGGCCGGGTCGATGCCGGTCACGGCCTCCTGGCGGAACTCGACGCCGTCCTTCGCGATGTCGCGGTAGTAGAGCTTGACCTCCTCGGCCGACTGGCGGCCCAGCATCACCTCAAGCTTGGAGAAGCCAAAGTAGAAGGCGTCTTTACGGTCCAGCAGCGTGACCCGCACGGCGTCCGGGATCGTCTCGGAAAGCCGCGTCGCGAGTTCTAAGCCACCGAAGCCAGCACCAAGGACCAGGACATGCTTCCTCACGAGCGGCAGACTACTTCAGCCATGCACAGCAGCCAGTGCAGATTGCCGCTTCTCAGGGAAGCAGCAACCAACCCGACGCGGGCGGCGTTGCTGCTTGGCGCGAGTAGGAGCGGCGCTGAGCAAAGCTCGAACGGGGCAGTGTACGCGGAGGATCAGCGAGCGGCCGAGGGGGCGATTGCGATGATCCCCGCTCCGCGTCTTGATCGAACTGCGGCAAGATCGTGCCGACGTGAAGCCTGCCTATCCCAATGAGAAGAGGTGTCCGTGCGGTTCTTGATGCTGGTGTGCCGTGACGTGTCGATCGAGCTAAGTCCCGAGGACCGCGGCAAGATAGGACCTGAGGTCCAAGCTTGGGTGACGGAGATGGAGGGGCGTGGCGTGCGGCTTCAGGGAGACGTTTTCGCCCCCGTCGACTTGACGACGACGGTCTCCGTACGGGAGGAGCAGGTGCTCGTGGACAGCGGACCTGGCGTGGAGACCGCCGCCACGGCGTCTGGCTACAACCTCATCGAGTGCCGTGACCTCGACGAAGCGATCGAGGTTTCTGCCAAGCATCCGATCGCGCGGTTCGGGCTGATCGAACTGCGCCCGATAGCTGAGGCGTAGGGACCGTATCCCATCGCGGGCACGCTGTCGCAACACGCGCGAGTTCTCAGGCACCCAGTGCTGGCGGGAATCGTGGTTGAATCGCGTAGTAGGCTCACGTGCGGTGGCCAGAACGTACCATCTCGGCGTTGCTCGTCGGCTCGTAAACGCCGTGATGAGCCCGATGACACGCGCGGGGCTGGCGGGCCGCCAGACCTATCTGCTCACGGTCCGAGGCCGCAAGACCGGGAGGCGCTACTCGACTCCGGTCATTCTGATCGAGAACAGCGAGCGCTGGCTTGTGGCACCGTATGGCGACGTCAGCTGGGTGCGCAACGCCCGGGCTGCCGGCCAAGTCGAGATCAGCCGTGCTGGACGGTCACAGGTCATGCAGATCGAAGAGGTCGCGGCAGAACAGGCGGCGCCGGTTCTGAAGCGCTACCTCAAGAGCGTCTCGGTCGCGGTCCGTTTTTCGACGTCACGGCCGACTCGCCGACCGAGGAGTTCGTTTCCGAGGCGTCAAGCCACCCGGTCTTTCGTTTGACCGAGCGGTAGAGGCGCGCTGCCGCAACGCGCGGCGAGCGGCTCGCTGGAGTTCGGGTGGATCCCGAATAGTGACGGCGCTGCGCCTACGATGCGGTCGATGGCTGTTAGGCAGAGCGCTGGGATCCTCCTTTTTCGTCGTCCCGTGGCGGGCTGCGAGCCGGAGATCCTGCTCGGTCACCCGGGCGGCCCGTACTTCGCGCGCAGGGACGAAGGCTACTGGTCGATCCCGAAGGGCGAGCCCGATCACGCCGATGAGGATCTGCTGGCGGTTGCCCGGCGCGAGTTCGCGGAGGAGGTCGGCCGTCCCGCGCCTTCCTGTCAACCTGACGGGTCGGCGCCGATCCCGCTCGGCGCGATCGTGCAGAAGGGTGGCAAGGTCGTCTATGCCTGGGCGATTGAGGGTGATCTCGATCCGGCCAAGGCGCGGTCGAACGTGTTCGAGCTGGAATGGCCGCCACAGAGCGGCCGGCGGGAGAGCTTCCCCGAGCTCGACCGTGTGGCGTGGTTCGCACCCGATGAGGCTCGCCTCCGGGTGAAACCGGCTCAGATCCCGTTCATCGATCGGCTGATCGCCGCCCTCGCCGGTGAGTCGTTGACGTCCGAAACGGCTCGCTAGCCTTCGAGCCGGTCAGCTGACACCGAACAGCGCCGCCGCCGGAACACGCGATGAGGAGCACTCTGGCCGCGGCCGGATCCACGGACACGACACTCCGGTGGGTCCTCGTCAAGTGGACTCCGTCAGCCCCGTGGCGCTATCGTCGATGCGCGTGGGCCAAGGATTAGTCTGGTCTGGCCGTGGTCTGATCGCAGCACCCGTGCCTAGCGTTAGCCGAACAGAGTTTGGGGGTCTTTCAATGATCTGCACGCTTACCGCTCGACGCCTCAACCCCGGAGCGTTCGACGCATTTAGGGCTGCCTGGGATGTCAGCTACATGGACCAAGACGTTATCCGCCGCTGGACGCGGATCTATCACGTGCGCGACGTGACCGACCCCGACACCGTGATCTCGTTTGGCCTCTTCGACGGGACGCTCGAGGAACTGCGCGAGGCGCAAGCGAGCATGGGTCACGGCGCGCAGGTCGATCGCGTCACGCCCCACATCGCCGAGGTACTCCTCGATGGGTCCTATGAAGTGGTCGAGGAACTGATTCCCTAGCCACGCCCGCCAAGACCCGGTGGCCCCGACGCCCCTTCGTACGCTGCTCCTTGGCGCGACGAGCAGCACTCGAGCGACGCTCGCTTCGGCAGGCGATGCGGGTGTCGGTTGCGGTCGGCCCAGGGCGCTCGCGTTCGTCCCTGCGCTAGCGATGAGCGTCGTTTCGAGAGGCTCGTTAGCGGTCGGTTGCGGCAGCGTGGCAGGCGCCCGGGCGTGTGTGGATGGCGTCTTGTTGGGGCGGGGCGTGCGGGTCGAGGCCCGGGGTGTTGTGTTGCTTAGAGGGTGGTGGCGAGGGTGTTGAGGGTGGTGGCCTGGGTTGGGGTGAGCCAGCCCTGGGGGACGAGTGCGGTGATCAGCAGCTTGTAGAGGCTGATCAGGGCTGCTTGTGCGGTGGCGGAGAGTTTGGCGGTGATGTCGTCGAGGTCGGTGCAGCGCACGAGCTGCTGCGCAGTGACGCGCCGTTCGTCGCTGACACCTCGGCATGGTGGCGCGCGAGCACGCTACCCCCGCAACTCGCGGACCTGCTCATCAAGGCCGTCCGCGAGGACCGGCTCTGGATCACGCCGATCGTGCGAATGGAGATCCTCTACTCGGCGCGAACCAGCTCCGAATACCTCGCGCTCGAGCTAGAGCTCGACGCGCTACGGATTCTGCGAAACGATCGCGCCGTCGCCGACGCCGCGATGAGCGCGTTGGCCGAGCTCGCCGCTCACCGCGACGGGTACCACCGCGTCCCTCTCACCGAT
>CAWHDS010000020.1:0-15342 GCA_963828135.1 uncultured Solirubrobacterales bacterium | reverse complement strand
TAGTGGGCCTCAGGGCCGGCGCTTTACGATGTGATGCATGCCAGCACGATGCGACCAGAGCGCACGCCGCTGGGGGACAGCACCGTGAACGCGGTCGGCCGATCCATCGCCGTCGGCGGCTCGAGCCGCGTCTTCGGCCTCGCCGAACCGGCGGGCCAGGCGGCGGCGGTGCTGCTCTGTCTGCACGGGACGCGGTCGCGCTGGCCGCGCCAGGCTCGCTTGAGCGGCATGGCACGCCTCGCCGACGCCGGGGCCGTCGTCGCCTTCCCCGAGGCCGTCGTCCGCATCGGGTCCGGCTACCAGTGGGACCACGAGGGAGATCTGCCCTTCCTCGAGCAGCTCGTGGGCGAGCTGATCTCCCGCTACTCGCCGCCAGGGGGACGGGTGTGCGTGACCGGGATGTCCGGAGGGGCGCGCATGTCCTGTGTGCTGGCTGCCGCCCGCGCCGACCTCGTCTCGGCCGTCGGTGCCGTCGCGGGACTGCGCCACGACGGTCGTCACACTCCGACCCGCCCGGTTCCCATCCTCGCCTTCCACGGAACCGCCGACCGCATCAACCCCTATCTCGGCGGAAGCACGCCACGCTGGGACGAGAGCGTCGAGCAGAGCGCGCGCGACTGGGCGGTGGCAAACGGCATGCCCGAGCCGCCCGAGGTGGTTGCGGTCAGCCCCACGCTGACCCGCACCACCTACGGCGCCGAGGGCAAACCCGGCGAGGTGACCCTCTTCACCTCGAAGGGGGCCGGCCATACCTGGCCGGGCGGATACCTCGGACTCCTCCTGCGGCTGTTGCTCGGGCGCACGAGCACGGAGATCGACGCCACCTCGAGGATCTGGGAGTTCGCCCAGGCGCACGCCGGCGAGGCCTGACGGACCGCCGCTGAACGGGCGGCGCCGCGGACCGGCGATGGCTCGCGCGCTGGCGCGACCGGTTAGCATCGCTGCGACGTCGGCCACGGGGGCGCAACACGGATGACGCGAATCGGCACGGCAGCGAGGGGGCGGCTCGTGACGCTGGCCGCGGTGCTCGCGTCAGGGGCGTTGCTCGTGGGGATCGCCGTGCACGCGAGCGCAGCTTCTGGGCGCGCGGCGGCCGTGGTCACGTGGATCAGGGGTGCGAACTCGCTCAACGGCAGTGTTGAGATTGCGAATCTGACCGGCACCGACGCGCGCAGGCTCGGGCCGGGCATGTTCGCGGCGGTCGCGCCGGATGGCGCCTCGGTCGCTGTCGTGCAGTTGCTGCCGCCCGCCGACAACGCATCCTCCGAGCTGCTCGTGTACCCCGCGGGCGGCGCCTCCGCGGCGGTGAGGCTCTATCACTGCGACGGCTTTCTCCGGTTCGACGGCTGGTCGACGGACTCGAAGCTGATCCTCGCGAGCTGCCCCCGCGGCCTCAACGACACGGGTCCGCTGCTCGTGATCGCCGCCGCCGGCGGCTCGGTCGCGACGATCGCGAGCGGCGCCATCGACGGCGCGAGCTTCGCGCCGAACGCCTCGGACGACGTCGTTTACGCGCTCGGCTCCTCGCAGCTTCTGTCCGCGCCGGTCAACCTCTTCGCGACCTCGCCGTCGGGGACCGGCACGCAGCAGCTCACGCACGGCTGGGTCATCTCCGCTCCGGTTTGGGGACCGAACTACATCGTCTTCGCCCGCACCACCCCCCGCGGCAAGGCGATCGCGCCGATCAACCAGCTCTGGTCGATCGACCCGAACGGCACCGCGCTGCGGCAGCTGACGCACATGAAGGTCGACCCGCTGGCCACCGGCCTCGAGCCGCTCGCCTTCTCGGCCAACGGACGGCATCTGCTCTGCGGCTTCGGCGGGACCGACCAGAGCTCCTCCTGGGCCGTCACGCTGAGCGGCAAGACCGTTGTTCTGCGTCAGCTTCTGGGCGAATTCAGCGTTCCCGACGCCATCTCGCGCGACGGCAGCGAGGTCCTGCTGACAAAGGGCTTCGAGGGCGAGCCGACCTCGGTTGTCAGCGCGCCCTGGGGCGGTGGCAAGCCGACGGTGCTCGTGCCGCATGGCGCAAACGCGAGCTGGAACGAGTAGCGACCACGCCGACCCGCCGCCAATCGGCAGCCGATCGGCACGCGCGCTCGTGACGGCCGTGGCGATTGTGATTGGCTCCACACCAGCCAGAGAGGCTTCGTGATGAACCATCGCATTCAGCGCTACCTGCGCGCCGTTGTCGAGTGCACACGCGAGCCGGTTTCGGCAGGCGCGTTTGTGCTCTATGTGAATCCAGGCAGTGACCACCCGTTCTCGAACTACGCGATCCCTGCGGACGGTGCGGTGATCGACAACGGTGCCGCGCTGGTTGCCGCCGCCCGCGAGCGCGGCCTCGTGCCGCGACTTGAGTACATCGAGCCGTGCTTCCCGCCGGTGGAGCAGGCGCTCGCGCCGTCCGGCTTCAGGCGGGAAGGGCGACTGCGGCTGATGAGCTGCACGGCGGTCAACCGCTTGGAGGTCCCGGCCGGCGTGGAGCTGGCCGATGTCGGCATCCGATCGCCACTCGCCGCCGCGACGCTGACCGCGACCAACGCGGCATTCGGCGAAGGGCCCGCGAGCGACGGCGACGTTGCCGCGTGGCCAGGCCGCGGCGTTGCAGCGCTCGTTGACGGGCAGGTGGTCGGTGGCGCAAGCTGGACTACGATCATCGACGGCATCACGGAGATCGCCGGTGTTGGTGTCATCGAGACGATGCGCCGCAGGGGAATCGGTGGCGCACTGACTGCCGCGGCGGTCAGTGCGGCGTTTGCGGCAGGCGCGACGCTCGCGGTCCTGACCCCGGGCGACGACATCACCGCGCAGGTCTACCAGCGCGTCGGATTCACCGACACCACCACGATGCTGCACCTGCGAATCCCCGCCTAGTCAAGGAAAGGGGGGCGTTCGGGATGCTCGCGGCGGGCGCCGGTGCTCGCTCTATTCTGGCGCCAATCGTGGTCAGACCAGCTCGGCTGACCGGGCCACACAATCGAAGGGAGACCAGATGCATCGATTCAGAAACGGTCGCACCGACACGCAGGTGCGACGGCGGTTCGGCTATCCGCACGTGGCCTCGACGCTCGCGCTGGTGGTCGCGCTCGGCGGCGGCACGGCGTAGGCCGCCACCCATCACTGGCTGATCACGTCGACCTCACAGATCAAGCCGAGTGTGCTCAAGGCGCTGCACGGACAACGCGGCCCCGCAGGCACATCGGGCGCCGCCGGCACGAACGGAACGGCCGGGGCGCAGGGAGCAACAGGTCCTGCCGGCCCGTTCCCGAGCTCGTTGCCGAGCGGGCAGACGCTGACCGGCGTGTGGGCGACCGACGGTACCGCCGCCGCCGCCGGGGCCGCAGCACAGACGGAGATCTCGTTCGCGTACCCGCTCGCCTCCGCGCCGGCCGCCAACATCGTCCTCAGCGGCGGGTCGAGCACGGCGGCCTGCCCGGGCACCCTCGCGAACCCCGAGGCGACGTCCGGCAACCTCTGCCTCTACGAGGATTCGGCCACCAACGCGGACCTGCTCAGCGCCGGGAACCCGGTCACCAACACGGGCAATGCGTCGAGTCGCTTCGGCGCGACCGTGAACATCCGCTCGGTCGCCTCCGGCTTCTTCGGCGACAACGGCACCTGGGCCGTCACGGGCTGAGACCCTGCAGGGACTGCGGTGGCGCCATCGGCGCCACCGCAGGTCCGCCGCACCGCGCGCTCCTTCGAGGCGGCTGCGCGTCCCTGCATCGCAGCGGCTCCAGGGGTCCGCCACCGCCGGCCCGGCAACCGCCGGCGAGCACGAGGTGGAACCCGAGAAGAGCCCGGGCGGCGAGCGCGGCGCGCTCTCCGCGAACGGCTCGCGCGCTGGCCATGGCGGGGGAAGGATTCGAACCTTCGAAGGCTGAGCCAACGGATTTACAGTCCGTCCCCTTTGACCGCTCGGGAACCCCGCCGTGAGCGGTCCGCAGTGTAGCGTCGGCGCGGCTCGCGCGCGGACGGGATCGCTACGAAGCGTCGCGCAGCCGCTGCGTCTCGGGCAGCGACTCGAGCTTCTTGAGCGTGTGGTTCTCGATCTGGCGGATCCGCTCGCGCGTGACGTTGAAGGCCTGGCCGACCTCCTCGAGCGTGCGCGGGCGCTCGCCGGTGAGGCCGTAGCGCATCTCGATCACCTCGCGCTCGCGGCGCGGGAGCACCGACAGCGCGCGGCAGACGTGCTCGTCGCGCATCGTGCGCGCCGCCAGCTCGAACGGCGACTCGGCGGTCTGGTCCTCGATGAAGTCGCCGAGCGCGGAGTCGTCCTCCTCGCCGACCGGCTTCTCGAGCGAGACCGGGTGCTGCGCCATCCGCAGGATCTCGCGGACCTCCTTCTGCGAGCAGTCCAGCGCCGTGGCGATCTCCTCGGCGGTCGGCTCGCGCCCGAGCTGCTGGACCAGCTGGCGCTCCACGCCGATCACCTTGTTGAGCTTCTCGACCATGTGCACCGGGATGCGGATCGTGCGTCCCTTGTCGGCGATCGCGCGCGTCACGGCCTGGCGGATCCACCACGTCGCGTAGGTCGAGAACTTGTATCCGCGGCGGTAGTCGAACTTCTCGACCGCGCGGATCAGCCCGAGCGAGCCCTCCTGGATCAGGTCGAGGAACGACAGGCCGCGGCCCAGGTAGCCCTTCGCAATCGAGACGACAAGGCGCAGGTTGGCCTCGACCATCTGCTGCTTGGCGGTGATGTCGCCGCGCTCGATGCGCTTGGCGAGCGCGACCTCGTCGGCGGCGGTCAGCAGCGCGACCCGCCCGATCGAGCGCAGGTACAGCCGCAGCGAGTCGAGGCTCGGCTCCACCGTCAGGTCGAGCTCGGCTTTCAGCGCGACGACGGGCGCCTCGGTTTCGACCGCCTCCTCGCGGCTGACGAGCTCGATGCCGTGCTCGTCGAAATAGGCGTGCAGCTCGGCGATCTGCTCGCGCGAGGCCTCCGCCTCCTCGACTGCGGCGGCGACGCTCTCGTAGGTGAGCACGCCCCGCTCGTGACCCTCGGCGAGCAGCGCGGCGAACTCCTCCGTCTCGACGAGACCTGGCTCTCCGAGCGTCAGTGACGCGTCGGTCTGCGGCTCACCGTCAAGCGCGATCTCCACTCGTGACTCCTCTCCGTGGCCGGGGTCTCCCCACCGCGACGCCGGAGTCATAGCACAAGCGGCGCCGTCGGGAGAGGCATGCGCGCGCCGCCGCGGGTGCTCGGTAGGCTTGCCGGGAACGCGCATGTCCGACCGACCGCTCACGCTCGAGGCCTCCGACGTCCAGGCGCAGCCGCCGTCGCTTGCGATCGGGCTCTCACGCGTCGGCGTGACCGGCGTCGAGAAGGTGATCCGGGTGCGCCAGCACGGCGTCGAGCAGCTGTTCTCGGCGAGGCTGGAATGCTTCGTCGACCTCGCCGGCGACCAGAAGGGCGCCCACATGTCGCGCTTTGAGGAGGTCGTCAACGAGGCGGTCGGCGAGGTGGTGCTGGGGGAGTCGACGTTCAGGGCGGAGGATCTCGCCCAGCGCGTCGCCGAGCTGGTGCGCGAGCGCCAGCGGGCGCAGCGCGCCGAGGTGACGATCGCCGCCCGCTACCCCGAACACAAGCCGGCGCCGGTGTCCGGCGTCAACACGCAGGAGATCTACACGCTGCACGGGATGGCGGTCGCGTCCGAGCGCGGCACGCGACGCGTGGTCGGCGTCGCCGCGCAGGGCATGACGGCCTGCCCCTGTGCGCAGGAGCTGGTCGGGGCCGCGGCGCGCGTGCGGCTGCTAGAGGACGGCTTCAGCGAGGCCGAGATCGACCGCATCCTCGAGGCGGTGCCGGTCGCCACGCACAACCAGCGTGGGCTCGGCACGCTGCACATCGGCGCGACCGAGTCCGCCGCGCTCGAGATCGAGGCGCGCACGCTGCTCGAGATCGTCGAGCAGTCGATGTCGTCCGAGATCTACGAGCTGATGAAGCGCGTCGACGAGGCGGCCGTCGTCGAGAAGGCGCACCGCCGGCCGCGCTTCGTCGAGGACTGCGTGCGCGAGATGATCGGCGGCGTGGTGGCGAAGCTGCCCGAGCTGCCCGATGACGCGTTCGTGTCCGCCCGCCAGGAGAACCTGGAGACGATCCACCAGCACAACGTCGCCGCCGAACGCCACGGCACGCTCCGCGAGTTGCGCGGCGAGCTGGCGAGCGGCGAGCCGCCGGCGCGGCACACCACGCTGCGCGAGTGGCTGGACGGCTGAGCCGGCGGCCGAGCTTCAGGCGCCCGAGCGCTGGGCGGCGGCCAACCGCCGGCGCAGGCCGAAGAAGTAGTCCAGTCCCGACGCGACGGTGATCGCAACGGCGGCGTAGACCAGCGCGTTGACCCAGGCCGGATGGCCGCGCACGGCGATCACGGCGAGGATCGCCGCGATCTGCACGCAGGTCTTCAGCTTCGCGAGGTTGCTGGCGGCCATGATCACGCCGGCCTGCGTCGCGCCCATCCTCAGCATCGTGACGGCGAGTTCGCGCGCGATGATCACCATCGCGACCCAGGCGGCAAGGCGGTGCAGCGAGACCAGTGAGATCAGCGCCGCGACGATCAGCAGCTTGTCGGCGAGCGGATCCATCAGCTTGCCGAAGGTCGTGACCGAGCCGCGCGAGCGCGCCAGGTAGCCGTCGACGAAGTCGGTGGCGGAGGCGAGCACGAACACGGCCGCCGCGAAGACGTCGCCGTCGTGGACATGCCCGATCAGCGCGACGACCAGGACCGGCACAAGCAGGATCCGCAGGACCGTCAGGGAATTAGGCCAGTTGAGCGCCGCCATCACCTGATTATCGTCCGGGGGCCACCGCACCGGAGCAAGCGAGGAGCCAGAACGCATGAAGACGCGCACGCTTGGAGCCAACGGGCCCGCCGTGTCCGCGCTCGGACTCGGCTGCATGGGGATGTCGGCCTTCTACGGACCGGGCGACGACGACGAGTCGAGGGCGACGATCGCGCGCGCGCTCGAGCTCGGCTGCAACTTCCTCGACACCTCCGACGCCTACGGGCCGCACACCAACGAGCGGCTGATCGGCGCCGTGATCGCCGGGCGCCGCGACGAGGTCTTCCTGGCGACCAAGTTCGGCATCCGGCTCGCTCCCGACGAGCCATCGGGACGCACGATCGACGGGAGCCCCGAGTACGTGCACGCAGCCTGCGACGCCTCGCTGGAGCGGCTCGGCGTCGATCACATCGACCTCTACTACCAGCACCGCGTCGATCCCTCGACGCCGATCGAGGAGACGGTCGGCGCGATGGCGGAGCTCGTGACGCTCGGCAAGGTCCGTCACCTCGGACTCTCCGAGGCCTCCGCCGCGACGATCCGCCGCGCCCACGCGGTGCACCCGATCGCGGCGGTGCAGAGCGAGTACTCGCTGTGGACGCGCGATGTCGAGGCGGAGGTCCTGCCGACGCTGCGTGAGCTGGGGATCTCGCTGGTCGCCTACTCGCCGCTCGGTCGCGGCTTCCTCGCGGGGCGCTTCACGACCACGATGGACCTCGACGTGAGCGACTGGCGGCGAACGGGGCCGCGCTTCAGCGCCGAGCACCTCGACGCCAACCTGGTGCTCGCGCGCCGGGTTGCGGCGCTCGCGCTGGGCCGCGGCGTGACCGCCGGACAGCTCGCGCTGGCCTGGGTGCTCGGCCAGGGCGAGGACATCGTGCCGATCCCGGGCACCAAACGGCGTAGCTACCTCGAGGAGAACCTGGGCGCGCTCGACGTCGAGCTGACCGCCGATGAGCTCGCGCAGATCGGCGAGGTGATCGGGCCGGCCGCGGGCGATCGCTACACCGAGGAAGGCATGCGCGGTGTCGATATCTAGCTATCGTGATATCATGCTGGGGTGGCCGAGAAACCGAACGCCGCGCTCTTCGTTCGCATCCCGCAGGCGCAGGCGCGCGCGCTCGACCGCCTCGCCTTCGAGACGCGGCGCCCCAAGCAGGCAGTCGTTTCCGAGCTGCTCTCGCGCGCGATCGGCGAACCCGCGCTCTCGCGCGCGCTCGGCGAGCCCACCGGCGGCAAACCCGCGCTGTCGCGTGCGATCGGCGAGCCCACCGGCCGGCGCGTGACGATCGAGACGGTCCAGGAGCCCGCGACCGTCGTCGGGCGCCACGCCTTCCGCGCCTTCGAACCGGACGTGCTGACGCTCGAGGAGGTCGCCGAGCTGCTGGCGGTCGCGCCCGCCGCGGTGGCGGAGCTGGCGGCGTCCGGGGAACTGCCCGGCCGGCGGATCGGCGAGCACTGGCGCTTCGCCCGCACCGCGGTGCTCGGCTGGCTCGCGCACGGCGCGGCGGGCCTTGCGGTGCCCGACCACGCCGAGGACTAGGGTTAAGGCGGTGCCGTTGATCCCCACCGTGATCGAACGCAGCGCCCGCGGCGAGCGCGAGTACGACATCTACTCGCGCCTGCTGAACGAGCGCATCATCTTCCTCGGGACCGCGATCGACGATCAGGTCGCCAACGTCGTCGTCGCGCAGCTCCTCCATCTCGAGTCCGTCGACCCCGACAAGGACGTCTCGCTCTACATCAACTCGCCCGGCGGCTCGATCTACTCGGGCCTCGCGATCTTCGACACGATGAACTTCATCAAGCCCGACGTCGCGACGATGTGCGTGGGCGTCGCGATGTCGATGGGCTCGCTGCTGTTGGCGGGCGGCGCCCACGGCAAACGCTCGGCGCTGCCGAACAGCCGGATCCTCCTGCACCAGCCGTCCTCCGCGTTCGAGGGACAGGCGACGGAGATCGAGATCCAGGCCCGCGAGGTGCTGAAGATCCGCGAGCGGATCGACGAGATCTACGCCAAGGCGTGCGGGCGGCCGCTCGAAGAGGTGCACACCGTGATGGAGCGAGACCGCTTCTTCACCGCCGAGCAGGCCGCCGAGTACGGCCTGATCGACCGCGTGCTCTCGCCGCACTAGTCCTGCCTGCGCACGCGCGCGCACGCGGCCGCAGCGGCACGTAGGCTCCACCGCATGCGGACCCCGGAGCGCGTGGCGGTCGCCGCGATCGTCCTACTCGGCGGCCTCGCCGCCCTCGCGCACTACGACCACTGGGCGGCGGTGGCGGCCTTCGCCGTGGCGACGCTGGCGCTGGCCGGATCGGCGTGGGTCGTGTCGTTCGCGACCGAGCACGTCGGCGAGCGGCTCGGGCCGGCCGCGACGGGCCTCCTGCAGGCGACGCTCGGCAACCTGCCGGAGCTGTTCGTGGTCATCTTCGCGCTGCGCGCCGGCGAGCTGGCGGTGGCGCAGAGCGCGATCGTCGGGTCGCTGTTCGCTACCTCGCTGCTGATCCTCGGGCTGGTCGTGATCGTCGGCTCGCTGCGCGGCCCGGGGGGCGTCATGCGCTTCGACGCGCGCGCCCCGCGCGACGCCTCGACGCTGCTCCTGGTCTGCGTCTTCATCATCGTGATCGTCGGCCTCTCGCTGTCGGCCGGTGGCGGCGCGAGCCACCACGTCAAGACGATCTCGGCGATCGCGGCGGCGCTGCTGCTGGTCGTGTACATGAGCTGGGTGATCCCCTACGTGCGCCGCGACGCCGGCGCCCGCAACCAGTCAGCGAGCGCGCGCGTCGGGCTCCTCGCGGCGGTCGCGCTGCTGGTCGGCGCCGGGGTGGGGGCGGCGCTGGTCTCGGACTGGTTCGTCGACGCGCTCGGCCCGGCGATCGTGCGCCTGCACATCTCGCAGGCCTTCGCCGGCCTCGTGATCGTGGCGATCGCCGGCAACGCGGTCGAGCAGACCGCCGGCGTCGTGATGGCGGCGCGCCGCCGCAGCGACCTCGCGATCTCGGTGGTCGTCAACTCGGTCGCCCAGATCGCCGCGTTCCTGTTCCCGGCGCTGGTGCTGATCTCGCTGGCAATGCACACCTCGCTGACCTTCGCGCTGCAGCCGCTCTACATCGGGGCGCTCGCGCTGACCGCCGTGGTGGTCTGGAAGATCACCGACGACGGCGAGGGACACCCCTACGAGGGCTGGGCGCTCCTCGCCGCCTATGCCGCGCTCGCGATCATCACCTTCTATGACTAGGAGGACGGCCCTGATCGCGGCGCTCGCGCTCGTCGCGGCGGCCGCGCTGGCGCTCGGCCTCGTGCTCGGGGGCAGCGCCGCGACAGGCGCCGAAGCACCCGCCGGCGCGCCCGGCGACGCTGGTCGCCGAGGCCCCCGACCCGCTCGCCGCGCAGAGCTACCCGGACCCCTCCGGCGCCGCCCGCCACGCCCGCGCCGCGGCACCGAGCGCGGTCGCGGCGCAGGCCGCGCCGGGCGCGCCGAGCCTCGCGCAGGTCAAGCGCGAGCTCCGGCGCGAGCGCCAGATCCAGCGCGCGGAGACCGGGCACAGCCACCTCGAGGGCTACATCGATCCGGTCACCGGCGCCTTCTCGCCGGCCAACGTGATCCCGCTGAAGATCAGCGAGGTGATCGCCGGCGGCAACGCGATCGCCGACTTCCCCTACGTCTACGGGGGCGGCCACGCGTCCTTCATCGATCGCGCCTACGACTGCTCGGGCTCGGTCAGCTACGCGCTCGCCGCCGCCGGCCTGATCGCCGCGCCGGAGACCTCCGGCCAGCTCGAGCACTGGGGCATCCCCGGGCCGGGCCGCTACCTGACGATCTTCGCCACCGCCGGCCACACCTTCATGAACGTCGACGGCGTGTGGTTCGACACGGCCGGGCGCGCCGGCCCCTTCAGCACCCGCTGGCTGACCGCGACACCGTCGCTCGCGGGCTACGTCGTGCGCCACTACCCAGGTCTTTGACGTCTTTCGGGGAGGCGCATGCGCCTCCCCGCGGAAGGGCGCATGCGCCCTTCCGCCGAGGGGTGCATGCACCCCTCGGAACAGCCCCCCGGCTAACCGCGCAGCAGGCCGCCGATCACGGCCCCCGCGACGCCGCCGGTCGCCGCGGCACCGACGTTGCCGCCGCCCGCCTCCGACTCGATCGGCTCGAGGTAGAGCGTCTGGATCGCCAGGCGTCCCGGACCGGTGAAGCGGTTGAAGGTCATCTTGTGATCGCCCGCGAACATGCCGGTCTTCAGGCCGAGCGAGACCGACTCGAGCTTGACCGTGCTGTCCTTGTAGAGCCACGCAGTGGCCTCCACGTCGATCTGCTCGCCGTCGCTCAACTGCACCTCGAACACGTTGCCCTGGCCGCTGACCCAGACGATCGCGTCGCCCGCGTTGGCGGCGAAGTTGTCGATGAAGATGCCCGAGCCGCCGAGCAGCATGTTGCGCACGCCCTTGACGCGCTCGAAGCTGTATTCGAGGTTGTCGGTCGCGGCGAGGAAGTGGTGCTCGCGGACGTTCAGCGACTGGCCGCGCGAGAGGTGCAGCGGGATGCACTGGCCGGGCCAGTCGCGCGAGAAGGCGATCCGCCCCGGCCCCTCGGCCCTGGTGACGAAGAAGTCGAGCCCGGCGATCTTGCGCTTGACGCCCCCCGGCAGCTTGCGCAGCTCGATCTTCACGCCGGTCTCCTTCCACAGCAGCGTGTGGTGCTCGAACATCACCGGCTCGCCCGACAGCTCGATCTGCAGCTCCGGCACCAGCGCGCCGCGGATGTGGTACGTCACACCGGCGAAAGACTCGTCGGTGATGTTGGTCTTGATCGGCTCAGGCAGGTTCATCCGGCAGCTCCTCGAGGCTCGAGATCGGTGTCGCGTGACGATAGCGCGGGGGTGCGGGCGCGCGGACAGACGTTCCACTACACTTCCGCCTACCTCGCGCCGTGGCGGGGTTTTTCCTTGCCCGGCGCCGGCGTGTGAATCACCGACCTTGGAAGGCTCATGGCCCGCGGAGACGTACGCATCGCTGTGACCCTCGCATGCGAGGATTGCAAGCGCCGCAACTATCAGACGAACAAGAGCAAGCGCAACAACCCGGATCGCATCACGCTGGCGAAATACTGCCGCTGGTGCCGGCGGCACACCAGCCACCGGGAAACCCGCTAGCCCGTCGTGTCATGGCGCGCAACCGCCAGCGCAGACGCACGCCCCGTCCCGCGCCCCGGCGGCCTCGGTCCCGCGATCGGCGAGGATCCCCTCTTCCCGCAGGGCGCCGGCGGCGGCGAGCCGCCGATCGAGTCCCCGCCCGTCACCAGAGCCTTCGCCGACGACGACGACGCGGATCTGGAGGCGGCGAGCCAGGCCTTCGGCAAGGCCGACCCCGTGGTCGCCGCCGAGCAGCAGCGCCCGACCGGCAATCGCGTCATCGGCTTCCTGCGCGCCAGCTGGGCCGAGCTGCAGCGCGTCCAGTGGCCCGACCGCCAGCAGGTCGCGCAGGCCACCGGCGTCGTGCTCGGCTTCGTCGTGATCACCGGCATCTTCCTCGGCATCTCCGACTACCTCGCCGGCAAGCTCATCAACTTCATCATCTAGGGACGCGCGCATGTTTCGCTGGTATGTCGTGAACACATATTCGGGACACGAGAACAAGGTCAAGCAGAACCTCGAGCACCGCATCGTCTCGCTCGGCCAGCAGCGCGCCGTGCGCTCGGTCGTCGTGCCGACCGAGGCCGTCTCGGAGATGAAGGACAACCAGAAGGTGACGGTCGAGAAGCGCACGATGCCCGGCTACGTGCTGGTCAACATGGAGCTCGACGAGGACTCCTGGACGCTCGTCAAGGGGACCCCCGGGGTGACCGGCTTCGTCGGCGCCTCCAACGAGCCGGTGCCACTGACCCAGATGGAGGTCGACCGCCTGCTGAAGAAGGAGGTCGCGGTGCGCGAGCGCACCCGCGCGTCCTTCGCGATCGGCGAATCTGTCAAGGTGATCTCCGGACCGCTCGCCGATTTCTCCGGCGAGATCTCCGAGATCAACGAGGACGCCGCCCGGCTCAAGGTGCTGGTATCAATCTTCGGGCGCGAGACCCCGGTAGAGGTCGGCTTCGACCAGGTCAAGAAGCTCTAGCGGGTCACGATGGCGAAAAAGGTTCTCACCAAGATCAAGCTGCAGGCCGTTGGCGGCGCTGCCTCACCGGCACCGCCGGTCGGTCCCGCGCTGGGCCAGCACGGCATCAACATCATGGAGTTCTGCAAGGCCTTCAACGCGCAGACGCAGCAGGACGCCGGCACCGTGATCCCGGTCGTGATCACCGTCTACGAGGACCGCTCGTTCACCTTCATCACGAAGACGCCGCCCGCCGCCGACCTGATCCGCAAGGCACTCTCGCTCGACAAGGGCTCGGCGGAGCCGAACCGCAACAAGGTCGGCAAGATCACGCAGGCGCAGCTGCGGGCGATCGCCGAGCAGAAGTTCGCCGACCTCAACGCCAACGACCTCGACGCCGCGGCGCTGATCATCGCCGGCACGGCGCGCTCGATGGGCGTGGAGGTCGTCTGATGGCCGCCCGCGGCAAGCGCATCCTGGAGGCCCGCGGCGCCGTCGACCGCCTGCGCGAGCATTCGCCGGCGGAGGCGATCGCGCGCGGTCAAGGGCGCGGCGAGCGCGAAGTTCGACGAGTCGATCGAGGTCCACATCCGCACCGGGCTGAACGTGCGCCACGCCGACGAGCAGCTGCGCGGCACGATCGCCCTGCCCAACGGCCTCGGCCGCGACGTCACGATCGCCGTCTTCGCCCAGGGCGACGCGGCGCGCGAGGCGCAGGAGGCGGGCGCGGACTTCGTCGGCGCCGAGGACCTCGCCAAGCGCGTCGAGGAGGGCTTCACCGATTTCGACGTCGCGATCGCGACGCCCGACATGATGCCGATCGTCGGGCGCCTCGGGCGCATCCTCGGCCCGTCCGGGAAGATGCCGAACCCGAAGGTCGGCACGGTCACCACCGACGTGCGCAAGGCCGTCGAGGAATCCAAGTCCGGCAAGGTCGAGTACCGCACCGACCGCACCGCGATCGTGCACCTCGTGATCGGCAAGCGCAGCTTCGACGCGCGCGCCCTGCTCGAGAACTACGCGGCGGTGATCGAGGAGATCATCCGCGCCAAGCCCTCGGTCGCCAAGGGGCGCTACCTGCGCTCGATCACGATCGCCTCAACCCAGGGGCCCGGGGTCAAGGTCGACCCCACACGGACCCGCGACATCGTCGAGGAGGCGCCCGCAGTCGCTGCGTAGCGCCAACTCCGAAGACCCCCGGCACCCCCTAAGTCCGGGCTAGGAGCGTCCATGAACCGAGAGCAGAAGGCCGCGGTGATCGAGCAGATCGCCGCCGACATCACAGCATCGCAGGCCGTCTTCGCGGTCGACTACCGCGGCATCACGGTGGCGCAGGCCGACGCCCTGCGCGCCCGCCTGCGCGACTGCGACGCCACCTTCCGCGTGGTCAAGAACTCGCTCACCGAGCGCGCCGCCGACCAGGCCGGCGTCGCCGAGCTGCGGCCGCTGCTGGAGGGCCCGACCGCGCTGACCTTCGTCCGCGGCGACGCCGCCGCGGCCGCCAAGGCGATCTCCGACTTCGCCCGCACGACGCAGCTGCTCGCCTTCAAGGGCGGCCTGATGGACGGCGCCGCGCTGTCGGGCGCCGACGTCGGCCAGATCGCCCGGCTGCCGTCGCGCGACGTCCTCTACGGCCAGCTCGTCGGGCTGATCGCGAGCCCGATCGCCGGGCTCGCCCGCACGCTGTCGGCGCTGATCGGCGGCCTCGCAGTCGGGCTGGGCGGCGTGCTGGAGCAGAAGGCGGGTGATCCGGCTTTCGCCGGATCACCTACGGGGGAGCCGGACGCGGCTGACGCCGGTCCGGCTGACGGCGGTGGGGAGCCGGCAGCGGCTGACGCCGCTCCGGCTGATGACGATGGCGAGCCGGCAGCGGCTGACGCCGCTACGACAACTACTGGTGACGGCGAGGCCGGGGGGTCGGACGCGGCTGACGCCGCGCCGGCAACTCTGGTGAGGCGAGGCGGAGGCGCAGGCGGAGGCGGAGTCCGCGGCCGAGCCCGAGTCCGAGCCCGAGGCCGAGGTGGCGGTTGAGCCTGAGCCCGAGGCGGAGGTCGCGGCCGAGCCCGAGGCCGAGGCGGCGGGTGAGGGTCGGGGAGACGAGCTTGATGGGGCCGGGGAGCCGGCTTCCGAAACTGATCAGTCAAAGGAGAACTAGCGATGGCTACCAGCACAGAGGCATGGATCGACGAGCTGAAGGGCATCTCGGTGCTCGAGCTCGCCGAGCGGATCAAGGCGCTCGAGGAGGCCTTCGGGGTCTCCGCGACGGCGGTGGCGGCGGCGGCCCCGGCCGGCGGCGGCGGCGGTGGCGGCGGCGCCGAGGAGGAGGCGGAGGAGCAGACCGCCTTCACCGTGCACCTCGCGGCGACCGGCGACAAGAAGATTCAGGTGATCAAGGTCGTGCGGGCTGCGACCGGGCTGGGCCTGAAGGAGGCCAAGGCGCTCGTCGACGAGGCCCCCAAGGC
>CAWHDS010000019.1:0-152363 GCA_963828135.1 uncultured Solirubrobacterales bacterium | reverse complement strand
ATCGATAATGCCTATCCCGACCATTGGGAACACGCGTTAAAACAAACCGCTCGCCTGTGGCTGCGCGACATGCAATCCGGTGCGCGACCCTTAACCCAGCGCACTATCCAAACGATGCGAGAGCGCTTCATCCGTTACTCCTTTTGGTTGCAAAAACATTTGAACAAACCCATCCTGAGTGTCCAAGACTGCATTCATTTACAAACCATCTATATCGCTATCAGCGAAATTCCGATTGAAAGCTACTCCAACCGTCACAACACCTTCTACGCCATCTATTCTTTCGCCCGTTTCCTCATTCACCTCAATCTTCTTGAAGAAGATTTCCTTGCCAAGCTCAAAAAGTTCCGTCCTAAACGCATTATTGCTCCCAGGCGCACCGTCATCCGTGATGTCGATACCCTGGACCGTCTTCGCCAAACCATCACCCCTCAAAACTTCCCTTCCCCTGGAATCAAATCGCAACCCGCACCATTCTGGAAACCTTCGCCCATACCGGCCTTCGCAATGCCGAGCTGTGCTCGCTAAAACTAGAAGATGTGAATCTAGAAAGTGGAACCATTACGGTCCAACTGGGTAAAGGTCGTAAAAAGCGTGTCGTTGGCATTGCCAAAAACCTCCGCCCATTCCTAGAAGCCTACCTAACCCGCCGCCTTAAACTCACCAGCAGCATCAACATCCTCTTCCTCAATAGCTATATGTTTCCCTACAAGCCCACCACCCTGGGCCGCATCATTAAAAAGCTGGGCAATATCGCCGGCCTCCCCATCACCGCCCACGGCCTCCGCCGCACCTTCGCCACCCTCAACGCCGAACAAGGCCGCCCCTTGCATTTGATTCAGCTGGCGTTAGGTCACTCCGACATCCGCACCACCCAGGAGTATCTCATGAGCGATCAAGAAGCCGTCATTGAGGCGATGAAGGAGTGGTAATCACACAGTACTAATCCCGAGCGCCTAAGTTGTAAAGTCTTACCAAACAAAAACATTTGTATTTGCATCAAATAACACTGTTCATCGTACAATTTCTACAACAATGTGTTAGTGGCAGTACAAGGGGTTTTGTTTGATGACTGTATGGCTTCTGAGCAGGCAAACATGGCGAAAGACAAGATTTTGCTCTGGAAAATGGCTATGCTGTAGTGGGGTGGGGTGAATTAGGAAATATGTCACCCTTAGATTCCCAGAGAAGATAAAAATAGGACTTGAAAAAGCTCTGTTCAAGAAAGCCCAAAAACGATAACTCATTGGCAAGGGCAGCTTTGGGCTTTTAAATACCAGGGGGATATCATTGCTTTGCCGCTTAAAGGGCAAAATACAATAGCACTGGGTAAGGCTACTGGGGGCTATGAATATCTGACAAATGGTCCCAATGATGTTCGACATGTTCGCAAAGTGGAATGGTTGGCTCCTGATGTGCCACGTGAGAAGTTTGATCAGAATCTGCTTTACTCTTTGGGAGCATTTTCTACAGTTTGTCGTATTACAAGAAATAACGCTGAGGAAAGAATTAAAGCACTATTAGAAAACAAGCCCACGCCTCTTATTCCTATGAGTTCCGATATTGAAATTACTTTAGATACCGAATCAGAGGAGTATGCCTTACCTAACTTGGAAGAATCTTCTTTGGATCAGATTTCAAAAATACATTGGTCGTAAGTTTAAAGGACACAAATTTGCTAGCCTTATTGAAGCAATTCTTCAAACACAAGGTTATAAAACAGAAATAGCTCCTCCAGGCCCAGATGGAGGAGTTGATATTGTCGCCAGGACAAGGTTTGCTGGGGTTCAATCCCCTCGTTTACTGGTTCAGGTAAAATCCAGTGATGGTCCAGAGGATATAAAAACAATTCGAGAACTCCAAGGTATCATCAAAAACTATGGAGCTCACCATGGGCTATTTGTCTCTTGGGGAGGATTTAAACGCTCAGTTCACAAGGAGAAAGAAAAACTATTTTTTAACGTTAGGCTTTGGGATGCAGCGGATATCGTGAATGAACTTTTTAAATGCTATAATAGCCTACCTGAAGATATTAGAGCAGAATCTGCCTCTAAAACGTATTTGGATGCTTGTGCAAGAAGATCAATAATTTTTTTCTAACAGGACAAAGTCTACTTTAGCGAAATAAATAAATAATTTTATGTAAGAAAAAATTCTGCCATCATGTCTAAGGTTTGTTTTTTATGCCTCCAATTAGGCATTTTTTTATCAAGTAATGCATAAAATTGTGGACTATGGTTATGTTCTTTAAGGTGGCATAGTTCATGCAGAATAACATAGTCGATACAATCCCGTGGGGCTTTTACTAGGGCTGGATTTAAAATGATAAGACCGTTGGGCGAACAACTGCCCCATTGGCGTTTCATTTGTTGCAGCCGCATACTGGGAGGAAACTCTGTAGATAAAATCGACTGGCTAAGAGAGCTTGCCAGGCGGCGTTGAAAATATTCCTGAGCGCGTAGTCGATACCAATCGATAAGTCGCTGCTTTATCAGTAAAGGTTTAGGTTCTTCTATTGTTACCATAAGGTGGCCATTACGTAATCGGACTGGTTTGGTTCCTGGCTCTTGCGGTATGACTTTCAAGACATAACGTTTTCCTAAGTAAAAATGCGTCTCTCCACTAACATAGGTTCTAGGCGATGAACAGGGACTTGAAATACTTGGAATGTATTTTGCTGTTTCTTTATCCAGCGAGAACGTTTTTTAACAGCGATTTTGATCTCTTCTATTTGGGCCGACTCAGGAACACAAACTTCGACTTCACCAGTGGGATGAACATGAATTTGAACTTTATTCTCCAACTTGGAAAGGCGCGAAATCTGATAGTTAATAACTTCGGTGCCATACCTTAATAAACCTTGTTCCATTAGAATGTTCCTCGAGATAAGCCCATACGAGTAACCTCAATGATCCTATCAATAGCGTTTTTTGCAAGGTACAGCCCAGCAAGTTAAAAAGACTGGGTAATAATGTCTTACGGATAGCGGCCTCAATGTTTTGAGGGTTTAATGAATTCTCTGCTACAGCCTGTTGGACCGTGGCTTCAATCTGTATAGCCGTTTTCACGTAGGCCTCAGCAGTACCGTCAATGTTAGGTTGAATCAGTTCTAAAATGCCATAATAAGCGCGTGCATGGGGTTTGGTTTGTAATTCAGCAGGAATCCCATCCACTTCTTGGCGTTTAACTTTGTCTTCAAACTCTTTAAATAGTGCATACTGTTGATGGGGATGATCAAACAATGCAGCAGCCTCTGCAATCGCTTTTCTGAGTAGGTCTGAAAAGAAAATCTGCGCAAATGGATCAATAGCCAGATCTTGCTCAATTGTCCTTTTTAAACGACTTTTGATTAAATCGGTTTCATTGCGTGTTTTTTCTTCGCTCCAATTTTCTGGCTTATCAGCGTATGACTGGCCTAATTCGTTAACAAGGAAAAGACCATCCGATCCCTGGACCGACTCTCCAACGACGTAGCGATCTACCAATTTTCGAATTTGGGATTCATATTTGCTGAAGTCTACGGTCTCCTGAGCGTCTTGTTTGGCAATAAGACGTAATGCAATATACCATTTTAGTTCGGCTTTATAAGTTGCAATATCTGCTTCAGTTACAGCAGATCCTCGAAAAAGACAATGCCAAGGCGTCTTTAAGGCACATACCGTATTCAGTAAGCGCTTCATAAAAGTCTTCGCGTGTTTTTTGGTGTATATCGTAGGGTTCATTTTAAGTCATCTGTAATAAATTTAGGCATCAAAATTTGGCGATATTGTTCAATGTCGCGCTTATTCTTGACGCTGCTAAAAATTGCTTTTAGCTCCCCCAGCAGATAAGGTAAGCGTTTATATTCCGTGCTGAGCTGTGTCACCATGCCTTCCAAGTCTTCAGGGTCATAACTGTCCTGGGTTTTGCTAGCCAGCTCTTGATAATCCTTCAGTGCTGTGTCTAGCTCTTTCAGGGAAATTTTCGCGATAATCAATCAGCAAGCCATGCTTTTTCTCATCGTGCAAACGATTCACCCGTGCTATCGCTTGGATGAGGTTGTGATGCTTCAATGGCTTATCAATGTAAAGGACAGCATTGCGCGGCTCATCAAAGCCTGTTAGTAGTTTATCCACTACAATCAAAATATCTGGATCGCCTTCAGTCGCAAAATTATCTAAAACTTCGCGTTCGTATACTTCCGGATCGCTCTTGATATTGTCCTTCCACCATTGCTGAACTTCAGGCAGCTCCGACTCATCCACACTTTCATGTCCTTCACGTGTATCGGGGGGAGAGATAATAACAGCGCTGCTAACCAGCCCGGTTGCATCCAAGGCGCGCTTATACCGGATGGCCGATAATTTACTATCTGTTGCAAGCTGACCCTTAAGCCGTTATCTAAGCGTTTGAAGTTTTCGTTAAAGTGAATGGCAATATCCCAGGCAATCAAATCAATCCGATTTGCCGAGCCATAAATTTTGCCGCGCTTACCATATTTTTCTTTTAAATCACTTTTTTGTTGTTCGCTTAAATCGACGGTGATCTTTTCAAACCAGTTGTCAATCGCTTTGTCATTAATGTCCAAAATAGGCTTGCGCTCTTCGTAAAACAAGGGCGTTACGGTGCCATCCTCTACCGCACGTTGCATGGTATAGGCATGGATGATGGGGCCAAACTTATTGCTGGTTTTTTCGCCCTTCAATAATGGTGTACCTGTAAAGGCCACATAAGCCGCATTGGGTAATGCCGTCCGCATCCGTTCGTGGTTTTCACCACCATGGCTGCGATGCCCTCATCCACCAAGACAATCAAGTCTTCGCTGTCATTATGACATTCGGGCAGTTTGGCAGCCGTAGCAAATTTATTGATGATGGAAAAAATGATCCGCTCATTCCCCTTTACCAATACGCTTCGCCAAGTCCCGGCCCGAAGATGCTTTTGCCCGCTCACCTTCTTTTTTATTTGCGACTTGTCATCCAAAAGCCCCACTCGCTAAAAACGTTTTGGCCAGCTGGGTTTCCAAATTAACCCTATCCGTCACGACCACGATACGACACTGTTTAAGTTGTGGGTAGAGCAGTAAGGCTTTACATAGGAATACCATGGTAAACGATTTCCGGAGCCGGTGGTGTGCCAGATAATCCCACCTTCTCGGCCACCACTGGGACGTTTTTGCTGGATACGCTTTAGCAGAGCTTTACCCCCTCCACCTGCTGATACCGCGCAGCAATCTTCCCTTTTTTCTTGTCAAACAAAATGAAGTATTGGATAAATTCCAACAAACGCTCAGGAGACAGCAGACTAATCAGCAGACGATCCTGTTCAGTCGGCAATTCCCCGTCGGCCCAAAGTGCCTTAAAGTGAGCTTTCATTTGGCTCGTGCGATTTTCCTGCTGAAACAACGCATCCGTTAAAGCCTCTGGTAGCGGCTTGTTTTTAATGGCCACAAAATGCGACTCGGGCAGCTCTTCTTCACGCCATTTGGTCCAATACTTTTTTAGATGTTTTTGTTGTCCCATAACAGCCGTCCGTATTGCTAATGGCCATAATAAGCTGAGAATATACAAATAAATGGGGAATCTCTCTTTCACCTTGATTACGAATATTCTGGCTAGATCCCTCATCGATCATCGATTTATTCGGGTTCCCCAACGCCGGTTTTTTCGCCTCGATCACCACCAGTGGAATCCCATTCACAAAGCCCACCATATCCGGCCGACGGTTCCCCGTCCCATCCGTATTGAGCACTTCCATTTCCTCGGTGATGTGAAACTGATTCTGCTCCGGTGTGTCCCACAGGATAATCGGAATCGTCGCCGAATGCTTTTTCCCTTCGATGAACTCCGTCACCGTAATCCCTAAAGTCAGCATATGGTATAGCTTTTCATTGGCCAGCGCCAAGCCCTCATTCATCGGCGGTGACGTTAATTCCCTCACAATCTGCTCAATGGCATTGGTCGAAAGCGGATACGTCTGCCCCTTATACTCAAATCGCCGCTTTTTTAATTCCTCGACCAGTACTCCTTTCAACAGTACCTGTTGCGCCCCACCGCGCATACTTAAACAGTGTTGTGGCGACAAATACTGCCAGCCCAATGCCATCAAGGTCTTTCAGGCAGGATCTGTGGCTGTTGCGGCTCATTGGTTTGGGGAGTTTGAATCATTCGTTACTCTCCCTTGAGTGTTTCTTTCTTTGCTTTTTTTGACCTTCCACTGTTGGACTGACATCTTTTACATAGCCATAGCGAGCTGCAATACCCATCACTTCAAAATCCTTCATTGTTCGCATTAGGCTTATGCGCCAAAAAAGCGGAGATTTTCACTCTTACCCTCTTTTGACTTGTGCGTAATAATTACGAATTCAACTCGGAAATGTTTCTCATTCACAGAATCTTTGAATGCTTCTGCCACTCCATTACACTCAGCCTCGTCTATTAGCGCCATCAGCTTTGTGACAGATTCAGGTTCTCGTCTAAGCAGGATGACAGCATTAGCTCCTTGGTTGAACAGATGACTAAGTTGGGAGGAAAACGTGGATCGTTTTACATGGTGTAGAACGGCGTGGTTATCTTTCAGTGAAAACAGATCACCAGGGCTCCACTTGCGCCTGTCCAGATGGTGAAATGTTCTTTCTATCAAGACAAAGGAAAGCAGGGTTGTTGGCTGCAATGGATTCATTGTAATTTCCTTCGCCTTGGTGAGTTTCATGATTATAATCAGGAAAAGTACAATCACAGTATAATGGATCGAGATATTGCTTTAGTTTTTCAACATAGCTATCATCTATTTCATACCAGTGGCTTTCATTTAGATGATAGGTTTTTCCTCCGTCTCCCAGAAGGGTATCAAAAATTAGGCAATTTAAAAGGTTGTAGTTCTTTCGTGTAGAGCCATTTTCATCGGAAAGTATAACGCTATGCCGTTTAAGCTTTGCAAATCCAGAATTGTGTTAAATCAAATTTTTGGTTAACTAAATACTCGTAGTACCGTTCCAAAAAAAGATCGTTATAAAGCAAGCTTGCACCTTCCCCTGAAAACGAGATGTATACAATATCTTCATAGGAAATGATATCGGGTATTGCAAGGTACAGATTTTCGCTTTTTGATCTTATTGCTTCCACCAGTTTCTCGTTGAGTTGCTCGATAACAGATGGATCCCTGACAGGAGAGATATTCTGAATACCCGGGAATGATTCCTTAAATTCAGAGCTTTCATAAAGCTCTAGGAGCTTGTTACAAAGGCCAGACAATTCTGTTGCAGAAAGTGTGGAACTAATACGCAGATTACTTGCTCCTGTTGCGTGCTTAAATAGTTCTGTATGCTCTTCCTTTACTTTTCCAGTAAGACGTTTCAGAATGTTGCTGTCTCGGTCAAAATCGAAAAAAGTGCGATCGGAATCAACCGGGACTTGGGTTCTACGTCGCTTTGCGGCTCCCGGTTCCAAAACATCAGTGCTTTTCAGTTTTTTGGGGTCAACGCTATTAAGCGTTACGCGGAGACCGAAATCATACTCGTAACTTTCATCCTTGAGGTTATGATAGACGTGCCCAAACGATAGGGCAAAGCATCTTCCGTTTATCGGTAGAAAGATTAAAGCCCCTTTCGTTACCTGACTGAGGTTCTTGTTGACCCCAAAGTAGCCCTTCCACCAAGGCTCTTGAGGCTTATTATCCAAAACAAATAACGTCGCCCCACCGGGGAGGTTAGTAGCCGCTACCTGATCATCCAAGCCATGATCCTCCTTGAGAGCGTTAGTGGTGTCAAAACCCTGCTTAAGCAGAAATATTGAGAATGGTCGGCTCTTGGCCATTAAATTTCTCCTATCCCTTCGTCTCACGTGGATCGTGGCCGTAGGTGTTGCGTTCACGAATTTGGCCTTCGCGATTTTGCAGGTAGGCCTCGCCAGCGGATTGCCGTGCCTGCTTTTGTGCTTCATTCCAAGCATCGGCTTGGGTGGTATGAAGAGATGAGGCTCGGCTACTCCCTTCGCGTTTTACCTGCCAGCCATCTTTATGAGGACCTGCCCAAAAGTTTTTATTGTTTGACGTCGACAACCTCCTTGTTTGTTTCTTTGTGATTGGCTACTACCACACGACGCTTACCGGTTAAAAGCTGGTGCATCAGGGTGGATTTTTCTTCTTTTAACGCTAAAAGTATAGAACCCAATGCCTTAATAATGTCATCAGATGTACCAAGTATCTCAGCCAGCTTAGTCTGTTCAGCTTTGAAAGTCGGAAGAAAACTTCAAGCGCCGCGAGGGGCCTTCCCGTTATTTGCGGTTGTCCTGAGCCAGATATTAGAGGAACAAAGTTTATATTGCTCAACAGGTAGTAGAAAAATGATTTGTCAATATCTCCATTGGCATCTACATTCATAACCATTGCGTTACCAGTTATCCATGCCTTACCTGTTGTTTTATTGACTGTTCCACAGGTTGAGCCTCGACAGGTGATAAGTGTCTGCCAAGTATCATGGTTATAGTGCTCATAGTGCCCAATTAGGCCATTTGCCCCATATACAGGGTATCCCTCTTCTGTTAGATCTGATTGGCTAATTGTTTGAGGCTGATATATTTTTGCTAATTTGCCAAGGCTACATTCTTTCCACTTCCCTGAAAACCCAGGAAGACGTTTTTTACCCGCCAGAAGCTGCTGCATCAGCGCTTTTTTCTGAGCCTCGGCGTTGGCAATCAGCTTTTCCACCGTCTCAATCGCTGCGTCCCAGGTGGAAAGGATCTCGGCAATCTTTTTTGCTCCGGGTAGGGGAGGAAGTAAGATTGGCAAGTTTGAGATAATAGAAGTGTTAAGATTAAGCATTGTCTGACCAACAGCATGTTCCACAAGCCAATTTTCCACAGACGAAAAACGGAAGTAATGTAAAAAGAACTCATAAGAGAATCCAGCTTTTAGTCTAGCGCGCAAACATCCAGTACCGCATAACATCCCCTGTGATGCTAAATCAATTATTGCAATTCTTCCAAGCTCTCCCCGGCGAGGAAACAAAATATCTCCTTCCTTTAAGCAGTGTCGAGCCAAAGAAGTGGCTTTTTTCTTAGAGACACGTGATGCGGTTAATATATTTATTCTTCCATTGTCAATATCTTTTGGCATAATTACAGGAATGCTATCAACGTCCTCTGTGTATTCATTGGCTTTAAGTTGACTACCGAAAGGTCCTGTTTGAAGACCCTTTTCTATACATATTTCTTGTAGCATCGTATACATCCATCCCTCAGGTAGCATAGTGTAGCTCCCTTTGAGGGTGGGTGAATCAGAATCCTCAACCCGTGACAAATTGTCACAGTTTTGGGGGTTGCGTTGCTCCCTGAGATTGAATCTGAGCCTTGATACTGAGTTGTCAAGTAATCCTTGACAACTGTCCGAACTTGTAAGGTTTGCTGACCAGTCGCACCCATCAGGGCATTGCGTCTATGTCGTGTACCTTCATTTTGAACTGTCAAGCAATCCTTGACAGTTGCCTGAACTTGTAAGGAATCCTTACAAGTTGAGCAAGGGGGTTTTGTATCGGTACTGTTTCATCATCAAACCACATACCCCAACTCTTTGAGATAGCCATCCATCTTGCTTTCCAACTCAATCAGTTGGGCTTTCGAGCATTTGGCGTTCGGTATAAACAGCCATCAAATCAATTTCGTCTTCTTCCTCAAAGGTATCCACATAGCGAGGGATGTTGAGGTTGTAATCGTTTTCGGCGATTTCTGCACGGCTGGCTAAGTAAGCAAACTTATCCTGGTTTTGGCGTGCCGTGTAAGCGGCGGCAATCGCCTGAATATTTTCTTCAGTCAGTTGGTTCTGGTTTTTTCCCAGATTTAAACGCACGGCTGGCATCAATAAACAGGACGTTGTCATCTTTCTTGTTATGACGAAACACCAAGATAGCGGCCGGAATACCGGTGCCGTAAAACAATTTTTCAGGCAGGCGCTCCGTGCTGCGGGCAGCGTTCGCGCGGCGGCGGCGGCGGGGTTGTCGGGGAGCGCCGGGCGGAAGTTGGGGTCGAAGACGACGACGATGCCGCGCCGCTTGGCGCGCCCGACGAGGTCGAGCACGAGCTCCGCCGCGCTCTGCGAGATCGCCATCGTGATCCCCGTCACGTGCACGACGCGGACGCCGTCGAGCGCCTCGTCGGGAATGTCGCCTGGGCGCAGGTCGCATGCGGCGGCGCCGCGGCGATGGTAGAGCACGCTGGTGCGGCCGTCCTCGCGCCACTTGACGAAGACGCCGGTCTGCCCCGGCTGGGCTACGGCGTAGCGGGTGTCGACTCCTTCCCGCTTGATCGCCTCGAGGATCAGGGCCCCGATCGGATCCTCGCCGACGCGCGAGATCCATTTCACGTCGACGCCCAGGCGCGCTAGGGCGATCGCCATGTTCGACTCGGCGCCGGCGAAGCGAAGCGTCAACGGCATCCCGAGGCGCAGCGGGCCGGGTTCGGCCGGGTCGAGCAGCCCGAGGGTTTCGCCGACCGTCAGCACGCTCACGGGAGCGGCGCTCGGTAGTCCTTGGGGTAGCCCGCGATCAGCTCGCCGACCGCGCCTTTCAGGCGGGGCAGGGCGAGCGTCGAGCGAAGCTCCACGATCTCGTCCTGCACGTCCTCGCCGTCGCGCAAAGCGCAGAGGAGGTCCGGGCGCACGTTCGCGATCGCCGACACGCACCCGGCGGCGCCGGCGGCAAACCCGTCGCGAACGAAGCCGTCCGTGCCGACCAGCACGTCGACGCCGCAGGCGAGGTATTCGAGCAGCCGTTCGAAGGACTTGGTCGAGTCCTTGACGCCGTGCAGCCCGTCGCCGGCGAGCGCGCGCAGCGCGTCCGCCGAAAGCTCGTTGCCGGTCCGTGCCGGGATCGTGTAAGCGTAGACCTGCTGGCCGGCACAGGCGTCGAGCAGGGCGCGGAAGTGCGCGACGATCTGGACGTCGCCATAGGCGTAGTAGTACGGCACGACCGCCGAGATCGCGGCCGCGCCGCTCGCCAGGGCCGCGCGGCCGGCCCGCACGGTCGCCTGCGTCGACGGGCGCCCGATGTGCGCGAGCACGGGGACGCGGCCGCCGGCGCTGCGCACGGTCGCCTCCACGACGCTGTCGAGCTCCTCCTCCGACAGCAGGGGCCCCTCACCGGTCGTTCCGCACGGCATCAGCGCATCCACGCCGGCCGCGACGAGGAAGTCGACGTGCGCCGCGAGCGCGCCGAGGTCGGGCCGGCCCTCCGCATCGAACGGCGTCAGCAGCGCGACGATCACCGCGGGCCGCGCTGCTACCCCCACGACGCCTCCGTCATCGGCCGAAGCGTCGCTTCGAGCATGCGGTGGTTGCGCGGCCGCGTCAGCACGAACAGCACCACCTCGGCGACGTCCGCCGGGCGCATCATCGTGGCGACCGCCTCGGGCTTGCGCCCGTAGCCGTCGTCGAGCGCGAAGTCGGTGGCGACACCTCCGGGGCAGACGCTCGTGCAGCGCACGCCGCGCCCGCGCAGCTCGTGGTCGAGCGCACGGATGAAGCCGACCTGCCCGAACTTGGAGGCGCAGTAGACGGCCTGCCCGGGAGCGGCCCGCCGCCCGGCCTCCGAGGCGATCGCGACGATGTCGGCCTCGCCCGAGGCGAGCAGCTGCGGGAGCGCCGCACGGACGGCGTAGATCGTCCCCTTGAGGTTGATGTCGATCATCTCCTCGATGTGCTCGGCCGGCGTCTCCTCGAAGCTGTGGTAGGAGCCGACGCCGGCGTTCGCGACCAGGACGTCGAGGCGTCCGAAGCGCTCCACGGTCGCCTCCACGAGCGCCTGCAGCTGCGCCGGTTCGCGCACGTCGCAGGGCTGCGCGACGACGTCGGCCAGACCGAGGTCGTCGCCCGAGCGTGAGCCCAGTCCGAGCTTGAACCCGGCGCCGGCCAGCGCGTGTGCGGTGGCGGCGCCGATCCCCCGGCTGGCGCCCGTGATGACGGCGACCCTGGTGTGCATCTAGGCGAGCGTATACGGGATCTGGTGCGCAAGGACCAGGACGTGGAGGCCGGCGCCGAGGGTGGTCGCCGCCTCGGCGGCGTCGCCCGCCCCCGCGGTGTTGCCGGCCACCGCGTCCCAGTGGTAGGGCACGAGCGTGTGCGCGCCGATCGCGCTCGCCAGCTCCACGGCCTCGCGGGCGTTCAGGTTGCCGGCGATGTTGCGGGCCTCGCGCTCGGCGTCGCGGCCGTTGACGGGGAGCAGGGCGATGTCGACCGCCTGATCGCGCAGCGCGGCGTCGAGCGCCGGGTCGGGGATGGTGTCGCCGGCGTGGTAGATGGTCGCTCCGGCGCCGGAGATCACGTAACCGACGAAGCGTCCGTCGCCGTCGCTGTAGCCGTCGGCGGTGTTGACCGCGTGCCAGGCCGGCACGACGTGCAGCTCGAGCTCGTCGAGGTCCAGGCGCTCCCCCGGCGACACGCTGGTCAGCGCCAGCACGCCCTCGGCGAGCGCGGCGACCGGCCCGGGCACGATCAGATGGGCCGATGGGCTGCGCTGCGCCAGCCGGCGCAGGAAGGGGAGGTCGAGGTGGTCCTCGTGCTCGTGCGTGACGAGCACCCAGTCGATCGCCTCGCTGACCAGCTCGAAGGGCGGCGGGGCGAGCAGCCTCGCCTCGTGCGGGCTGAGCCACGGGTCGATCAGCAGGCGCCGGTTGGCGGTCTCGAGCAGGAAGCCCGCCTGGCCGAGCCAGGTGAGCTGGGGTCCCTTGACTTTCACGATCGCGCTCTGGTAGAGATAGCAGTCTACGGTAAACCGTCACCCGTAGACCGTCAACCTTACCTTCTTCATGGAAACACAGGGCGCCACCAACAACATCCGGGCCATCGACCCTTTCCGGCTCGGCGACGAGGTTGCCGACCGCCTGCGCCGCGCGATCCTCGTCGGCGAGCTCGCGCCCGGAACGCACCTGGTCGAGAGCGTCCTGTCGACCGAGTTCGACGTCAGCCGCGGACCGATCCGCGATGCCCTGCGCGAGCTCGAAGGCGAAGGGCTCGTCGAGGCGCACCGGCGCGGCGTCTTCGTCACCGGCCTCACGCGCGATGACGTGTGGGAGCTGTACACGCTGCGCGCCGCCCTCGATCTGGTGGCCGTCGATCTGGCCGCGGAGCGCTTCCGGCCGGCCGACTTCGCGCACCTGCGCGAACTCGTCAAGACGATGGAGAGCGCGATGCTCGACGGCCGCATGGCCGACTTCGCGCACGCGGACATGGACTTCCACTCCACGTTCTACGAGCGTGCGGGCCACCGCCGCCTGCTGAAGGCGTGGCAGGGCCTGGTGCGGACCTTCCGCGTCCTGATCGAGGTGACGGACGTCGAGAACCCGGACGTCGCCTCGATCGTGAAGGAGCATCGCGAGATCCTGGACGCCGCCGAGCGGCGCGACATCGCGACGCTCAGAAGGTGCATCGGCGAGAGCCTGGACCGGGCCCTCGAGATCTTCCAGCACCGGATGCCGACGACGGAGCCCCTGACGGCGACCCACCTGCCGCCCTCGGCGATGTTGGCTGCCGGCGCCTCCGAAGCTGGCGAGGGTGCCTCCGCAGCTCAGTGAGCGCAGGCCTCGCCCGGATTCAGCAAGACCCCAATTGACGCACGACTGGAGGAGAGGACAAGTGAAGTCTCGCAAAACACGAAGGGTCGCGCTCGCAGTGTCGATGGCCGTCGCCGCGTCGCTCGCGACGGTTGCGCTGGTCGCGCCGGGCGGCGCGACCGCGTCCACGGCTCGCAAGGCGGCGGCACCGCTGAAGATCGCACTCGCGAACTCGTTCGTTGGGAACCAGTGGCGGATCGAGATGGAGAACGTGTTCAAGGCCGGCTGCAAGATGCCGCCGTTCAGCACGACCGTCAGCTGCTCGGTCTACAACGCCGGCGACAACGACGTCGCCACGCAGATCCAGCAGATCACCGACCTGATCGCGCAGCACGTCAACGCGATCCTCGTCGACGCCGCTTCGCCCACCGGCCTGAACGGGATCATCCAGCAGGCGTGCAACAAGGGGATCGAGGTCGTGTCGTTCGACAACACGGTCACCAACAAGTGCGGCTACCAGGTGTCGATCAGCCAGTCGCAGTTCGGCACTGTCACGGCGCAGTTCATCGCCAACCAGCTGCACGGCAAGGGCAACGTGATGATGGTCACGGGTGTCGCCGGAACCGAGGCCGACACCGACCGCAACGCCGCCGTCAAGGCGGTGTTCGCCAAGTACCCGGGGATCAAGATCGTCTCCACGATCGACGGCATGTGGAACTCGGCCGTCGCCCAGCAGGCCACGGCAACGGCGCTCGCTTCGCTGCCGACGATCAACGGCGTGTGGGTCTCCGGCGGCACCGACGGCGTGCTGAAGGCGTTCGTCCAGGCCAAGCGGCCGCTGCCGGTCACCGGTGGCGAGGGCGAGAACGGCTTCCGCAAGTTCATGCTCGGATACGAGGGCCAGAAGCCGGTCGACGGGATGTCCTCGGGCACCCCGCCGTTCCTTTCGCTCGCCGCCCTCGGGTTCGCGCAGCAGACGCTGCTGGGCAAGTACGCCAAGCACAACGTCGTCCTGCCGGCGCCTGTGGTGACCACGTCGACGGTGAAGTCGGGCGTGACGGTGTTCCCGAGCCTGCCTGACAGCTTCTACGCGACGTTCACGGACTCCGGTCCGAAGGCCACAGTCGAGATCTGCGTCAACGCAGCTCTGCACGGCACGCCGTGCCCCGGCTCGCTCACGGTCAGGCTGCCGTAGCGCTCAGCGAGAAGGTCAGACTGCCGTAGCTCCAACCCTCGTCCCCGAGCCTCCTGGACGCGGAGTTGGCGCACCTGCTCTCGGCGAAGCCCGGCTTCGCCGAGAGCAGCCCGGCGGTCTGCGAACCGCGATGATCCGGCCCACCGCAACCTGGAGGCTCAACCCCCGATGAAGATCACACGCGTAAGGCCGCTGGTGCTGGGTGCCGGCTGGCGCAACCTCACCTTCGTAATCGTCGACACCGACGACGGCCTGCAGGGCGTCGGCGAGGTGAGGATGGTCAACCACACGGACGCGCTGCTCGGCTATCTCAACGAGGCGGTGCCCAACCACGTGCTCGGCTCCGATCCCTTCGCGACCGAGGACCTCGTCCAGCGCATGTGGCGCCGCGACTACGCGCGCGCCGGCGAGATCACGATGTCGGCGATCGCCGTGATCGAAACGGCCTGCCTGGACATCGTCGGCAAGGCGCTCGACCAGCCGATCTACAGGCTGCTTGGCGGCCCGGTCCGCGAGCGCATCAAGGCCTACGCGAACGGCTGGTACCGCGTGGAGCGCGAGCCGGAGGCCTTCGCCCAGGCGGCCGTGGAGGTCGTCGCACGCGGCTACCGCGCGCTCAAGTTCGACCCCTTCGGCGGTGCGACGACCCGCCTCGAGCGCCCCGAGCTGGTGCGGTCGGTCGGTCTGGTCGAGGCCGTGCGGGGCGCCGTCGGGCCCGACGTCGAGCTCTTCATCGAGATGCACGGCCGCTTCACGCCGGCGGCCGCCGTGACGATCGCGCGCGAGATCGAGCGCTTCGATCCCGGCTGGATCGAGGAGCCGGTGCCGCCGGACAACGCTGCCGCGCTGGCCCGCGTCACGGCCAAGGTCTCCTCGCCGGTCGCGACCGGCGAACGGATTCACACCCGCCACGAGTTTCGCGAGCTGTTCGAGCTCGGCTGCGTCGACGTGATCCAGCCGGACCTGACGATGTTCGGCGGAATCAGGGAGACCTGCAAGCTCTCCTCCTGGGCCGAGGTCTACGACGTCGTCGTCGCGCCGCACAACGTCGGCGGACCCGTCTCGACTGCGGCCAACCTGCATTTTGCGGCCGCGACGCCGAACTTCCGCATCCTCGAGCACTTCAACGACTTCGACGAGCCGTTCGTCTCGGCGGCGGCGCCCGGAAACCCCGAGGTCATCGACGGGTACTTCGCCCTGCCGAGCGGGCCGGGGCTCGGCGTCACGATCGACGAGGCGCTGATCGAGGAGCATCCGAGCAGCGACGCCTACTTCGACCTGTTCGAAACCGACTGGCAGTTCCGCCGCCCGGTGCCCGCATCGCCGGACGGGTCGCGTTCGGGCTTGCGGAGCTGATGGCGACGGCCGCCGAGCAGACGCCGGCTGCCGCGCCCAACGATGTCGCAGGTCGCGCCGTCGAAGCCGTCGGTGTGACGCACTCCTTCGGGGGCGTGCAGGCGCTGCGCAACGCCTCCTTCGCCGCCGACTTCGGCGAGGTGCACGCGCTGGTCGGCGAGAACGGCGCCGGCAAGAGCACGATGATCAAGATCCTCTGCGGCGTGCTGCGCCCCGACGAGGGGGCCATCCGCCTGAAGGGCGAGGAGGTCCGGCTGCTCAGCCCCAAGCGCGGGCGTGAGCTCGGTGTGGCCACCGTCTTCCAGGAGCTGACGCTCCTGCCGTTTCTCACCGTGGCCGAGAACCTGCTGCTCGCGAACGAGCCGCGCGGGCGCCTGCGCCTGGTGCGCCGGCGCGAGCTGTGGCCCGCGGCGGCCGCGGTGCTCGAGCGCTACGGCGTCGAAGGCGTCGACCCGCGCGAGCTCGCCGGCCGGCTGCCGCTCGCCCTGCAGCAGCGCATCGAGGTTGTGCGGGCGCTGCTCGAGGAGCCGGACATCCTGTTCTTGGACGAGCCGACCTCCACCCTCGCCGAGCGCGAGGTGCAGTGGCTGTTCGCGCTCGTGCGCGAGCTGCGCGACGCCAACACCTGCGTGATCTTCACCTCTCACCGCTGGCGCGAGATCGAGCGCATCGCGGACCGGATCACGGTCTTTCGCAGCGGCGAGCACGTCGCCACGCGCATCAGCGCGACCGAGGACGAGGCGGTGACGCTGATGACGGGGCGCACGATCGAGCGCATCTACCCGCATCGCGCACCGGCTCCGAGCGGCGACGCCGCGCTCGAGGTCGATGGCCTGGTCGCCGGAGGCGTCCACGGCTGCTCGTTTGGCGTGAGGGCCGGGGAGATCCTCGGCATCGGTGGCCTCGCCGGACAGGGCCAGCGCGAGCTCTTCATGACGATCTTCGGCGCCCAGCGCGCCAGGCAAGGCACGATCACCGTTGGCGGCAAGGTCCGGCGAATTCGCAATCCGAGCGACGCGATCAAGGCGGGCATCGGCATCTCGCTGGTCCCCGAGGACCGCAAGAGCGAGGGCCTGCTGCTGCCGATGTCGGTCCGCGACAACCTCACGCTGGCCGTGCTCGACCGCTTCAGCTCCGGCGGCTTCCTGCGACCCAAGCCGGAGCGCGCCGCCGTGCGGGAGGTCCTCGAGCAACTGCAGATCAAGACCCACCGTCCCCAGACCCAGGAGGTCGGCAAGCTCTCCGGGGGCAACCAGCAGAAGGTCCTGATCGCCCGCTCGATGCTGGCAACACCGACGGTGCTCCTGCTCTACGACATCACCCGCGGTGTCGACATCGGCACCAAGCACGACCTCTACGAGCTGATCACCAAGCTCGCCGCCGATGGCAAGGCGGTCGTCTTCTACTCGAGCGAAACCGAGGAGATGGCGCACCTGTGCCACCGCGTGCTGGTGATGCGGGAGGGGCGCCCGCGCGCGGAGCTGGACGGCGAGGGACTGGACGCCGAGGCGATCGTCGCCGCGGCGATCAAGGAGCACGACGATGGTTGAGCACGCGATCATGCCGCCGTCCCCGGGCGGTGACCGGCGCACCGTCTGGCGCCACATCAGCCTGCAGAACGCGCCGCTGATCCTGTCGCTGGTGATCCTCGTCGGCACCAGCGGGCTCTACGTCGTCTTCTTCAACAGCAACACGGGCGGGCTGCCCGGCAGCTTCGAGCTGACGTCGCTGGTCAACACCGCGCTGCCGCTGATCTTCGCGGCGATCGGCCAGACCGTCGTCGTGCTCACGCGCGGCATCGACCTTTCGGTCGGCGGCATGATCGACCTCTCCAACAGCCTCGCCGCCGCCGAGATGCACGCCACGCTCGGCAGCGAGGTGCTGTGGAGCGCGATCATCATCGCGGTCGGCGCGGCCGGCGGCCTGCTCAACGGCCTGCTCGTCGTCTACGCGCGCCTGCAGCCGATCCTCGTCACGATCGCGACGCTGTCGATCTTCCAGGGCCTCGCGATCGCCGTTCTGCCACAGCCCGGCGGGGCGATCCCGAACGGCTACACCAACGTCCTCACGAACCCGAACCAGCCGACCTCGCTCGCCTTCGTCGCGGTCGTGGTGCTCGGCTGGGTCGCCTTCCGGCGCAGCTCGTTCGGGATTGCCACCTTCGCCGTCGGCAACGACCAGGATGCCGCGCGCGCCCGGGGCATCGCCGTCGATCGCACGAAGGTCGGCGTGTACGTGCTGTCGGGCATGCTCGCCGCCACCGCCGGGCTCTTCCTCGCCGCCAACGCCACCGCCGGCGACGCGACCACCGGCGACGTCTACATCCTGCAGTCGATCGCCGCGATCGTGCTCGGCGGGATCAGCTTCGCGGGCGGGCGCGGCAGCGGCGTCGGCGCCGTCGCCGGCGCGTTCACGCTGACGCTGCTCGTCAACGTGCTGTTCTTCGCCGGCATCAGCCCGCTTTACCAGCAGTTCTACCAGGGACTCTTCCTGATCACCGCGATCGTGCTCGGCGCGGGCATCGCGCGGCTCGGGCGGGTCGGGCGATGACGGCGATCGCCCAGGCGTTCGCGGAGCTCGGCCCGATCCGCCGGCGCGTCATCTTCGCCTACGGCGCGGCCATCGCGATCTTCCTCGTCGGGCAGATCCTGCACCCGGGCTTCGCGAGCGCCGACAGCATCCGCACGATCCTGCTGGTCGCCTCCTTCGTCGGCCTCGTCGCGGCCGGCCAGACGCTCGTGATCCTGATCGGCGGCATCGACCTCTCGGTGCCGTGGGTTCTGAACGGCGCGGCGATCCTGGTCGTCACGACCGGGCTCGGCCAGAACGGCCGGCTGCCGGAGGCGCTCGCGCTGACGCTCGGCATGGGGCTCGCGGTCGGCTTCGCCAACGGCGTCGGCGTCGCCTACGTCGGCGTGCCGGCGGTCGTCATGACGCTCGGCATGAACGGCATCATGCAGGGTCTCTCGCTCGGGCTCAGCCAGGGTCTGACCTGTGAGGCGTGCACCTCGTACTCGCCGCCGCTGCTGCAGCACATCGAGCTCAACACCGTGCTCGGCATCCCCGAGCAGGTCGTCCTGTGGATCGTCATCACGCTTGCCGTCACGGTCGTGCTGAGCGCGACCTCGTTCGGGCGGCGGACCTACGCGATCGGCAACAACCCGACCGCCGCGTTCCTGGCCGGGATTCGCGTCAAACGCGTGACCGTGATCCTCTACATGCTGAGCGGGCTGTTCTCCGCGCTCGCCGGGATCACGCTGGTGTCCTACGGCGGCCAGGCCTCGCTCGGCCTGGGCGACCCCTACCTCTTCCAGTCGATCGCGGCGGTCGTGATCGGCGGCGCCTCGATCCTCGGCGGGCGGGGAACCTACCTCGGCAGCGCGGCGGGCGCGATCACGCTCGTCGCCCTGGTGTCGCTGCTGCAGGCCGAGAACATCCCCCAATACGGCCGAAGCATCGTCTACGGCGTAACGATCCTGGCGTTGCTGCTGCTCTACGGAAGAGAGCGGCGGCACTGACGCTCGGGCGGTTCCAGCACGCCGGCGTCCTCCTCGCCGGCGTGCGGCGCCGCCCTGCTCGCGCGGGCCCGCTAGTACTCGTAGAACCCGCGGCCGGACTTGCGCCCGAGACGCCCGGCGGAGCACATCCGCCGCAGCAGCGGCGGCGCCGCGAAGTCCGCTCGCCGGAACTCCTCGAACAGCGAGTCGCAGACCGCGCAGACGACGTCGAGGCCGATGAAGTCACACAGCGTCAACGGCCCCATCGGGTGGCCGCACCCGAGCACCATCGCGCTGTCGATGTCCTCGCGGCTGGCGAAGCCCTCCTCGAGCATGCGGACCGCGGCGACCAGGTAGGGGACGAGCAGCATGTTGACGACGAAACCGGCCCGGTCGGGGCTCGTGATCGCCGTCTTGCCGAGGCTCGCGACGAAGCTCCGGGCCGCCGCCAGCGTCTGCTCGCTGGTGTCGAGTCCCGGCACCACCTCGACCAGCGCCATCACCGGCGCCGGCGAGAAGAAGTGCAGGCCGATCATCCGCTCCGGCGCCACGAGCGCGCTGGCCAGCGCGGCGATCGGGATGCTCGAGGTGTTGGAGGCGAGCAGCGCCTGCGCGGAGACGTGGCTCTGCAGGCGGTCGAAGACATCGAGCTTGACGGCGAGGTCCTCGAGCACCGCCTCGATCACCAGCTCGCGGTCGGCGAGCGCGGCGAGATCGTCGACGTAGCTGATCCGCGCAAGCAGCGCCTGCCGGCTCGGTTCGTCGAGCTTGCCGGCGGCGAGCGCGCGCTCGGTCGAGGCGACGATGCGCTGCAGCGAGCCCGCTCGCGCGTCCGCGATCGGCTCGTGCACGCGCACATCGTGCCCGGCCGCCGCGACGGTCTCGGCAATGCCGCTCCCCATCAGGCCGCCGCCGACGATGCCGACTCGCAGTGGCGTGTTCACGCAGCGATTCTAAAGAGAGTCAGCATGGAGCGGGCTCGCTCACCACGATCGCCGTCCGCAAAGCGCCCGAGCCAGCTAGCGAACGTCGATCAAATCGACGACGAACACGAGCGTCTCGTCAGGCCCAATCACGCCGCCGGCGCCGCGCTTGCCGTAGGCCAGCATCGGCGGGATCGTGATCCGTCGGCGCCCGCCGACCCGCATGCCGGTCACGCCCTGGTCCCAGCCGGCGATCACCTGGCCCTTGCCGAGCTTGAACTTGAACGTCTCGCCGCGATCCCAGGAGGCGTCGAACTGCTCTCCCGTCCGCCAGGAGACGCCGACATAGTGGACCTCGACGACGCGACCCGAGACCGCCTCATCGCCGCTGCCGGCAACGAGATCCTCGAGTTCGAGCTGGTAGGACGGGTCCTGATTAGCCGGGACCTCGACGAGCGGCTTCCCCTCCGCGCTCATGACGGCGGCGCCGCCGGCCTCGCCGCCAGCTCCTCGAGGCAGCCCGCGAAGAACTCTAGCGCCAGTCCCCGCTGATCCTCGGCCGCGAGCAGCTCGCCGTAGACGAGCTCCGCGCCCGCGAAGCCGTGCGCCTGCCAGCGCGGGCCGTCCGGAACCTCGCCCCACGGCACCACGTAGAGGTAGGGCTCATGGTGCTCGTCGTCGCCCGGCGAGGCGCCGTAGCCGGCGCGGCGGCCCTCCTGCTCGGAGCCCAGCTCCAGTGAGACGTCGAAGTGCTCGGGCCACAGCTGCACGCGCGAGGGATCGAGCGACGGCTGCGCCGCCCGCAGCGCCTCGAGCACGCTCGTCGCGAAACCGAAGTACTCGCCGAGTGCCGTCGCCGCCGCCGGATCGACGCCCGCCGCCGGGGGGGCGGCGGTCGCGTCGCCGCCGCGCTGGTGGATCAACACGCCGTGCTCGACGCGCAGCTGCTCGTCGGCGCCGAAGAACGGCGTGCCGAAACCGCCGAGCGTCCAGCGCAGACCGATCTTGCCGTTCACCGCAGCGCGCGCCGGCGACAGCGTTCGCTCCGCCAGGCGGTGCAGCTCGTCCCGGGTCGCCGCGAAGGCGGGGGGCAGCGGCGCGAGCCGCGCGTACGGCCCCAGCCAGCGCCGCTCACGCCAGGCGATGTCGCCGTCACGCGCGGAGTAGTCGAGCGGCCGGCCCTCGGTCGGGTCGTCGGCGAACCACGGCGGCTCCGCCACCGCCGGCGGCGAGGGTTCGAGCACGCGCGCGTCAGGCCCCAGCATCTCGCGGGCCTCGGCAGCGGCGTCGCGCGCGGCGACTACGTCCAACATCCCGCGGCAGCCTACGGTACCCTGTCGCGAAATGGTGGTCGCCTGCTTCTATCACTGGTACACGGCAGGGCTCTACGCCTCCCCGGTGATCCTGGTCGGCGGCTGGCTCTTCTTCGCGAGCCGCCGCGACCGCCACCGCGACGACCGTGACGGCGGCACGCCGCCGAGCGCGCCGCCCCAAGCACTCTCCGGCTAGGTCGCCGGCTAGAACCGCTGATGGCCACGACGCTGCTTTCGCTCGTCCCGGCTGTCAAGGGTCCGGGCGTCACCGCCGACGTCTTCGTCGTCGCGCTGGCGGTGCTCTACTGGGTGCCCTACCACCGCCGCGCCGGCCGGCTCGCGCGCGAGGGCCATCCGGTGGAGTCCTGGCGGCAGTGGTGCTACGCCGCCGGCCTGCTGGTCCTGGTGGGGGCGCTCAGCACGCCGCTCGGCGTGCTCTCGGAGAAGCTGCTGGTCGCGCACATGGTCGAGCACCTGCTGATCGGCGACATCGCCGCGTTGCTGATCGTGCTCGGGCTGACGGGGCCGATGATCGCGCCGCTGCTGCGGATCGGTCTCTTCCAGCGGCTGCGCTTCTTCACCCACCCGCTCGTCGCGCTGCCGGTCTGGGCAATCGACCTCTACGCCTGGCACATCCCCGTGCTCTACCAGGCGGCGCTTCGCAACGAGGGCGTCCATGCGCTCGAGCACGCCTGCTTCCTGCTCGCCGGCATCGCGATGTGGATGGCGCTGCTCGGCCCGTTGCCCAAGCCCGCCTGGTTCGGCAACCTCGCCCAGCTCGGGTACATCGTCTCGGTGCGCCTGATCGAGGGCGTGCTCGGCAACATCCTGCTCTGGTCGCACACGATCTTCTACCCCTACTACGGCGTCTACGAGAAGGCCTATGGCATCTCGCCGCTGGGGGACCAGGTCGACGCCGGGGCGGTGATGATGGTCGAGGGCAGCATCCTCACGATCCTGCTGTTCGCGTGGCTCTTCATGCGCGCCGCCAGCCAATCCGAGCAGCGCCAGGCGCTGCTCGACTTCGCCCACGCCAACCACCTCGAGCTCGACGATGCGCGCGCCGCCCGCGCGGTCGCCGCCGGTCGCGGCGACGAGCTGCGCCGGCGACTCGAGGAGCGGCTCTGATAGAGCCACCGTCGGGTTGTACGGATCGGCGCATGCGCCGATCCGCGGAACGGCGCATGCGCCGTTCCGGGGGCTGGTGCATGCACCAGCCCCTCAGGATCTTCTCTAGAGCAGCCGCACGATCGCGACGATTCCGACCGCCACGATCAGCGCCCGCAGCGGCCCGGGAGGCAGGCGGCGCCCGTAGCGGGCGCTGAGCGCGCCGCCGCTGATCGAGCCGAGCGCGATCAGGCCCACCGCGGCCCAGGCGACATGGGCGACGAGCGCGAAGATCAAGCCGGAGAGCAGGTTGGCGAGGCCGGCAAGGATGTTCTTGGCGGCGTTCAGCCGCTGCAGCGCGTCGTCGAGCGCGAGCCCGAGGATCGCCAGCAGCATGATCCCCTGCGCCGCGCCGAAGTAGCCGCCGTAGACGCCGGTCACGTAGACGGCGGCGAGCGTCGCGGCGCCAACGCGCTCGTGCGCGTGGCCGCGGTGGCGGCGCAGCAGCGCGCCGAGCCGGGGCTGCGCGACGATCAGGATCAGCGCCGCCGCGATGAACACCGGCACGATCGCCTTGAAGGCCGACGCCGGCAGCGTCAGGAGCAGCGTCGCGCCGGTCGCGGCGCCGGCGGCCGTCGCGCACGCCAGCGTGCGCACGCGACGTCCCTGACCCCTCAGCTCGCGGCGGTAGCCGACGGCGCCCGCCACCGACCCGGGCACCAGCCCGATCGTGTTCGACACGTTCGCGACCACGGGCGCGTAGCCGAAGGCGAGCAGCACCGGGAAGGTGATCAGCGTGCCGGAGCCGACGACGACGTTGATCGCTCCAGCCGCACCGCCGGCCGCGAGAATCGCGAGCGCCTGCAGCAGGCTCAAGGCACAGAACGCAGACGGCTTCCCGGGCTCACCGTCCGACAGGCTACCCCCCAATGGCGGGGGCAGGCGGGATAATCCCCACAGACCAAGCCTTCCCGAGTCGCGAGGAGACCCGTCATGTCCGCCAACAGCTTCGATGCGCGCGCCGAGTTCGTCGTCGGCAGCCGGCGCTTCGAGATCTACCGGCTCGACGCGCTCGCGGACCGCTTCGACGTCGCGCGCCTGCCGTTCTCGCTGAAGATCCTGCTCGAGAACCTGCTGCGAACCGAGGGCAACGGCGCGGTCACGGCAGCCGACGTCGAGGCGCTCGCCTGCTGGGACGCCGCCGCCGATCCGAGCGTCGAGATCGCCTTCACGCCCGCACGCGTGCTGCTGCAGGACTTCACCGGCGTTCCGGCGGTCGTCGACCTCGCCGCGATGCGCGACGCGATCGTGGCGCTGGGTGGCGACGGCACGCGGATCGAGCCGCTGGTGCCGGTCGAGCTGGTGATCGATCACTCGGTGCAGGTCGACGTGTTCGGGACACGCGACGCGTTCGCCCGCAACGCCGCGCGCGAGTTCGAACGCAACGCCGAGCGCTACGCCTTCCTGCGCTGGGGGCAGAACGCGTTCGAGCGCTTCGCGGTCGTGCCACCTGACACCGGCATCGTGCACCAGGTCAATCTCGAGTACCTCGCGCGGGTCGTCTTCGTCGCCGAGCGCGCGGACGAGCTGCCGCTCGCCTACCCGGACACGCTCGTCGGAACCGACTCGCACACGACGATGGTCAACGGGCTCGGCGTGCTCGGCTGGGGCGTCGGCGGCATCGAGGCCGAGGCGGCGATGCTGGGGCAGCCGATGTCGATGCTGCTGCCGCAGGTCGTCGGCTTCCGCCTCGACGGCACGCTGCCCGAAGGGGCGACGGCGACAGATCTCGTGCTGACGGTGACCGAGATGCTGCGCGCGAAGGGGGTCGTCGGCCGCTTCGTCGAGTTCTTCGGCGCGGGCCTCGCCGGCCTGCCGCTCGCCGACCGCGCGACGATCGGCAACATGTCGCCGGAGTTCGGCTCGACCGCCGCGATCTTCCCGATCGACGCCGAGACGATCCGCTACCTGCGTTTCAGCGGGCGCCCGCCCGAGCAGATCGAGTTGGTCGAGGCGTATGCCCGCGAGCAGGGCCTCTGGCACGACGAGCAGACCCCTGAGCCGCGCTTCAGCGACACGCTCTCGCTGGACCTCGGCGAGGTCGAGCCCTCCATCGCCGGACCGCGGCGCCCGCAGGACCGGGTGCCGCTGCGCGCGGCGCGCGAGCGCTTCCACGAGGCGCTGTCAACCTTTGCGGAGCCAACGCCCGCGCCCGCGACGGCGGCGGTGGCGACGGCCGAGATCGACCAGGGCGCCGTCGTGATCGCGGCGATCACCAGTTGCACGAATACCTCGAACCCGTCGGTGATGGTCGCCGCCGGGCTGCTCGCCCGCGCGGCGGTGGCGCGCGGGCTGACCAGCCGCCCGTGGGTCAAGACCTCGCTCGCGCCGGGCTCGCGGGTCGTCACCGAATACCTCGAGCGGGCGGGCCTGACCGAGCCGCTCGAGGCGCTGGGCTTCAACCTCGTGGGCTACGGCTGCACGACCTGCATCGGCAACTCGGGCCCGCTGCCGGAGGATGTTTCACGGGCGATCGCCGCACGCGACCTGGCCGTGGTCGCGGTGCTGTCGGGCAACCGCAACTTCGAGGGGCGCATCCAGAGCGAGGTCAAGATGAACTACCTCGCCTCACCGCCGCTGGTCGTCGCCTACGCGATCGCCGGCACGATGGACATCGACCTGGCCCAGGATCCGCTGGGCAGCGACGCCGACGGCGAGCCCGTGTACCTGCGCGACATCTGGCCCTCGAGCCGCGAGATCGCCGACACCGTCACCGCGGCCGTGCAGTCGGACATGTTTCGCCGAAGCTACGCCGAGGTCTTCGACGGCGACCACAACTGGCACTCCCTGGAGGTGCCGGTCGGCGAGCACTACGACTGGCGCGAGTCGACCTACGTGCGCCGGCCGCCGTTCTTCGAGGGGCTGGCGGCCGTGCCGAGCGCCCCGGCCGAGATCGCCGGTGCCCGCGTGCTGGCGGTGCTCGGCGACTCGGTGACGACCGATCACATCTCGCCGGCCGGGGCGATCAAGCGCGACAGCCCGGCCGGGCGCTACCTGCAGGAGCAGGGCGTCCCGGTGGCCGAGTTCAACTCCTACGGTGCGCGGCGGGGCAACCACGAGGTGATGGTCCGCGGGACCTTCGCGAACATTCGCCTGCGCAACAGGCTCGGCGCCGACGGCGGCGCGTCGCTGCCGGAGGGCGGCCATACGCGCCATCTGCCCGACGGTGAGGTGCTCGCGATCTACGACGCCGCGATGCGCTACGCGCAGGAGGGCGTCCCGCTGGTCGTGTTCGGCGGCAAGGACTACGGCGCCGGCTCCTCCCGGGACTGGGCGGCGAAGGGCCCGCTGCTGCTCGGCGTTCGCGTCGTGATCGCGGAGAGCTTCGAGCGCATCCACCGCGCCAACCTGGTCGGCATGGGGATCCTGCCGCTGCAGTTCATGCCCGGCGAGAGCGCGACCTCGCTGGGGCTGACCGGTGAGGAGCTGATCGCCGTCGAGGGCGTCGGCGAGCTGCTGGCGGGGGCCGAGCGACCGTGCCTGGCGCGCGTCAGCGCCGACGGTCGCAGCTTCCAGGCCCGCGTGCGGATCGACACCCCGATGGAGGTCGAGTACTACCGCCACGGCGGGATCCTGCAGTACGTGCTGCGTCAGCTGCTCAGCTGATCGGACGTCTCGAGCAGCGCACTGACGCTGCTGTCCTGCTCGGTCTCGAGCGTGCTGTCGCTTTCGGTGTCGCGGGCAACCTCGAACGGCTCGACGAAGCGCGAGTGGCCGAAGCGGCTCCAGTAGCGGCTCGTTGCGCGCAGCAGCTCCGCGTCGAGGTAGCGCCGCTGCTTGACCTGCGAGGTGTAGGAGCGGATCACGGCGAGCTTGCGGTCCATGAACTCGTCGACCGGAACGAAGCGGCTCGGGCGGAACTCGACGGTCGACGAGGGCGTCTGGTAGCAGAAGACGCGGGGCACGCGGCGCGCCGCGACGGTCGTCGCGTGATGCACGTTGCGATGGTCGGGGTTGAGGTCGTGAGCGCTCGGCGCGTAGATCGTGTCCGGCGAAAGCTCCTCGATGACCCGCGTGATCTCGGCGATCGTCGCGCCACCCTCGGTCACGCTGGAGTCCGACAGGTTGACGTGGAAGAGGCGCACTCCCATCAGCTCCGCCGCCCGCGACGCCTCGCGCGCGCGGTCCGCCGGGCCGCTGTCGCCGCCGGTCAGGACGAGGATCGAGACCGCATGGTCCTGTGCGACGTGGCTCAGCAGGGTGCCGCCGGCGCCGACCTCGACGTCGTCGGGATGGGCGCCGATCGCCAGCACGGCGGAGCTCGAGGCGGCCTTGCGGCGCGCGCTCAGCGCGACCAGCTCGTCGATCTTCTCGATCAGCGTGCGACGGTCGACCGGCTTGGTCAGGAAGTCGTCGGCCCCGACGCGGATCGCCTCGACGGCGTTGTCGAAGCTGCGGTGCCCGGTCAGGATCAGCGTGGCGACGTGTGGCTGCGCCGACTTGAGCTTCATCACCAGTTCGAGGCCGCTCATGCCGGGCAGCTCGATGTCGGTGATGATCAGGTCCCAGTCCTTCTCGCCGGCCGCCGCGAGCGCCGATTCGGCGGTCGGCGTCCAGCGCACAAGCGCGCGTTCGCGCATCACCTCGGCGGTCACCGCGGCGAAGATCGCGTCGTCCTCGACGAGCAGGATGCGCAGGCGCCGCTGAGTGTTCATCGACTCGTCCCCGTGGCTCGCGCGTGGGTCCGCGACGCGCGGAGATCGCCGCCGCCGCGGCTATTCTCAGCCAGATGAGCGTTCCCGATGAGACGGTTCCAGGCTTCCATTCCGCTGCGGCGCCGGCGCGTTCCGACGAGCTGGCACGGCGACTGATCGGGGCGATGGACGAGGGCGTGCTCGTCTTCGATCAGGACGGCCGGCCGATCATGGCCAACGCCGCCGCGATCGAGATCACCGGCATCCCGGTTGCCCATCTCGCAGCCCGGCCGGCGGCTGAGGCCACGCGGCGGCGCTCAGAGCCGCCGGCGAGCCGGCGACCGCCGGGGCAGCGGGCGATCGACCCGAGATCTGGGAGCAGCTGCTCGCGCATCTGCGCGAGAACCCGAGCCGGCTGGAAGGGCGTCGGATCGAGGGAACCGGGCGGCGCGGCGACGGCCGCGAGGTTCCCTTCGAGGCCTCGGTCTTCGCACTTGGAGCTGAAGAGCATCAATTCTTTGTCGCTTTCGTTCACGACATCACCGATCGCATGGCCGCTGAACGCCGCCTCGCGGACGCCCGCGACGCGGCTCTTCGAGCCTCGGTTGTCAAATCCGAATTCCTTGCGACGATGAGCCATGAGATACGTACCCCTATGAATGGAGTCATCGGCAGTCTGGACCTGATGCTTGACTCCGAACTGGCTCCCGAGCTGACCGAGCTGGCGCAGATCGCACGCACGGCGGCAAACGACCTGCTCGCGATCATCGACGACATCCTCGATCTGTCCAAGATCGAGGCCGACAAGGTCGAGATCCGCCGCGAGAGCATCGATCTCGTGGCGATCGTCGAGGGCGTCGCGGACATCATCGCGCTGTCGGCGCACCAGAAGAACCTCGCGCTCGCCACCTACATCGACCCGGAGATTCCGCCCGGCGTGCGTGGAGATCCACGTCTGCTCCGCCAGATCCTGGTCAACCTGGTCGGCAACGCCGTCAAGTTCACCGATCGCGGCGAGGTCGTGGTGCGCGTCGAGCGCCAGCCCGCGCCGGCCTCGCAGGCGCTCGTGCGCTTCAGCGTGCGCGACACCGGCGCCGGGATCCCGCCCGAGGCCGTCGAGAGCCTGTTCGAGCCATTCACGCAGGTCGAGACCAGCGCGAGCCATGAGCATGGCGGCAGCGGCCTGGGGCTCGCCATCTCCTCGCGACTCGTCCGGCTGATGGGCGGCCGGCTCGCGGTTGACAGCGAGCCGGGTCGCGGTTCCGTCTTCTCGTTCGAGCTGCCGCTCGAGCTGCCCGACGAGGCCGTCGAGGAGGCGCAGTCCCCGGCTCGCCTCGGGCCGCCGCTGCGGGTTCTGCTGATCGACGACTCCGAGACCTCGGCGGAGAACATCGAGCGCTACCTGCGCGCCTGGGGGATGGTCGCGACCGTCGTGGCTGAGGTGCCCGCCGGCCTCGAGCGTCTGGCCGGCGCGCCGGCGGGCGAGCGCTTCGACGCCGTGATCGTGTCCGGTTCGTTGATCGACGGCGACGGGCAGGAGCTGGCGCGCCGGCTGCGCGAGCGCGCCGGCGAGCACGCTGTCTTCCTGGTCGAGCTGCAGGACATCGGCGAACGCCGCGTCGAGACGCGGGCGGCGGCGAGCTTCGATGCGGTCGTCGGCAAACCGCTCAAGCAGGCGCGGCTCCGCGAGGCGCTCGCAGCCGTGGGCTCCGCGCCTGGCGCGGCCGCCCACGACGAGCTGCCGAAGGCGTCGGCCGGCCTGGCCGGACTTGCGCGTCCTGATCGCCGAGGACAACCAGGTCAACCAGGGAGGTTCTGCTGCGTCAGGTGCAGCGGCTGGGCTTCGTGGCCGAGGCCGTCAACAACGGGCAGGAGGCTGCTCGACGCGCTGGTCGAAGGCATCTACGACGTCGTGCTGATGGATTGCCAGATGCCGGTGATGGACGGCTACAGCGCCGCGCGGGCGATCCGTTCGTCGGAGCAGGACGGCGCAGCGCGGCTGCCGATCGTGGCCGTCACCGCCAACGCGATGCGCGACGACTTCGACCGCTGCGTCGAGTCGGGCATGGACGACTTCGTCGCCAAGCCGGTCACGCTGGCCGCGCTCGCCGGCGCGATCGAGCGCGCGACGCGCCGCAGCCGCGATACTGGTGGCGTGCAGGACGCCTCGGACAACCCCTCGGCGCCGGCCGCCGGTTCACCGCACGGTGCGGGTGCGGCGATCGATCGTCCCGCGCTCGATTCGCTGCGCGACGACCTCGGCGGCGCGGCGGCGCTGCTTCGAATCGTGCGGCTGTTTCTCGAGCAGCTCGATCCGCAGGCCGAGCAGATCGTGCGCGAGGCGCACGCCGGCGAGCTGGAGACGCTCGCCCGCAACGCTCACCGGATGAAGTCGAGCGCGGCGACGCTAGGCGCAAGCGAGCTGGCCGAACTGCTCAGCCAGCTCGAGGCCGCCGCCCGCGAGGGTGACGCGGCCGCCTGCCGTGGGCTCGGCGAAAGCTTCAGTGCCGCCGTCGAGCCGGCGCGGGCAGCGTTCGGCGCGCTGGTCGACGAGCTCGACGCGGAGATCGCCGCGGAGGGCTGAGCGCCGGCGCGCAGGCGCCGCGCCGCGCTAGTCGTTGCAGCTGGAGACGGTGGCGGAGCACTCCGTCTGGTGCTGCACCGACCACGCGACGGAGACGGGGTTGAGGAAGTACGGCGGCTCCGCGTACGCCAGGCGGTCGTCGTAGGTGTAGTTCTTGCCGTAGCCGGTCGTCACCGACGAGGAGCCGGTGCCGACCGGGCCGCGGTAGTACTGCGCGATCGCGCCCTCCACGGTGAGGGTTCCCGGCGAGGACCCGCAGTCGTAGTTGTCGACGATGAACGAGTGCTTGACCGACAGGATCGCGGCGTAGATGTAGGGGTTGTTGAGCGTCTGGTAGGTGCCGCTGGTGATGTTGGCGTCGCTGCCGCAGGAACCTGAGGTCGTCCCGCGGTTGGCGCTCACGGGATGCTGCAGGCGCACGAAGTTGTTCGCGACGAGACCGAGCAGCGAGTTGCCGGTCGGGGTTCCGCCGAGCGCCCCGGTCGACGTCGAGTAGTTGGTCGCCGAGGTGCCCGGCCAGATGTTGCCGTTGACGATGATGTCGTTGTCGCTGGAGATCGTCAGCGACATGCTGTAGTAGCCGCTGACGTAGACGTTGCCGCAGCCGAGGTTGGCGCCGTAGTCCGAGTTGGCGCTGAACGGCGTGTAGATCTCGGCGCAGGGCGGGGCCTGGGCGCTCTGGACGTAGATCACGCCGTTGGTGCTCGCCAGGTTGACCGACGTCGGTGTGCCGCCGTTGAGGTTGGCGTTCGTCACGGTCGCCGAGTTGCCGGTCAGCTGCGATCGTCGGTCGTGCCGGTGTACACGGTGCCGCCGTTCTGGGCGACGTTCAGCATCTGCGCGTCGGTCGGCGGCGGCGTCACCGACGACGCGCTGTTGGTGTAGGTGCCCTTGATGATCGCGCCGTAGTAGGGGGAGCTGCCGCCGCCGCAGCTGCTCTCGTCGGCGAAGCCTGGGGCCTGGATCGTGTCGCTGGCATTGCGCCCGAAGGTCGGGGTGCCGCAGATCGACAGCGTGTCCTCGCTGTGCAGCGGGCCGTTGATCGTGTCGGCGGTGATGAAGTTGATCGCGCCGCCGCAGTCGCTGCCGCGGCCGGGGACGTCGGTGTAGTGGCGGTTGCAGTCGGTCGGGTTGCCGGGGACCGCCGCCGGGTCGAGCGTCTCGTAGTCGGTGTAGTAGACGAAGTTCAGGAAGCTGTCGCGCTTGTACTGCGCGACGATCGTGCGCGAGACGTTGTTGGAGGTGCCGGTTGAGGCGATCCGGAACGTGCCCGCCGCCGGGTTCGCGCCGCCGCCGGTGAGCGTCGAGGCCTCGATCATCGTGCCGATCGGATTGCTGGTCGAGCAGGACGTCGTGCCGCCCGGCGCCGTGCTCGCGACCACCGCGTAGTCGGCGTAGCTCTCGGTCGAGCCGCTGTCCGCCGCGCCGATCGTGCCGCTCGGCGGCGCGCAGTTCTCCCAGAAGTTGGGGTTCTGGTTGAGGTCGTAGTTGTACTGCTCGATACCGGCCTGCGCCGCCGCGTAGGCCCGCTTCTGGTCGAGGTCGTTGCGCGAGAGGTGCGTGTTGGTCAGCACCGCGACGTAGGCCGAGCCGAGCAGCAGCGTCGTGATCGTCAGCACATAGAGCGCGAGCAGCATCGTGAAGCCGCGCTCACTCGCGGATGGCGCTCCGGCGCCTGGAGGATGGTCTCAGCTGCATGGCAGATTGGTGGCCGAACTCGACGACGGCGAGAGGCGCAGCACGACCGAGTCGTTGAAGCTGGCCGGGCGGCCCAGCGCAGCCCAGTTATCGGACGGATTCGCCTGGAAGGTGATCTCCACGTCCGCCGTCGTCGCAGCGTTGGTGGTGCCGAGCGTCGTGCTCAGCGTGTAGGGCGTGGTCGACAGCACGCCGTTTGAGCCGTAGCCGAAGTACTGGAAGATCGGCGTCGAGCCGACCTGCGCCGCGTTCTGCCACCAGGACGAGCTTTGTCGGCGTGCTCGAGAACGTCCATGACGACGGCGCCGTGCCGCTGACGTAGGTGTAGGTGTTCATCACGAGCGAGCCGCCGGTATATGAGATCTCCACCTCGTTGGGCTGGATCGTCGGGCTGTCGCCGAGCAGGCTGTAGAACCAGACGTCGTTGGCGTCGCTCGTCGAGAGGATCGGGGCCACCGACGACGCCACGCAGCTCGAGTTGAGCTGCTGCGTGATCTTCTGGATCGCGATCGTCCCCTGCTGGTTCGCGTCGACGCGGTCGGCGTAGTTGGAGCTGAAGTGGACCGAGACGATCACGATCGCCATCGTCGCCGTCGAGACGATGATCCCGATCACCGTCGCGACCAGCAGCTCGATCAGCGTGAAGCCGCTCTCGCTGCGCAGATCGAGGCGGGTCATGTGCAGCTGCCGCTTGTCAAACCCGACGAGCCGGTCGCGAGATAGATGTTGACCACGTTGCCGCTGGTGTAGCTGGTGTTCGCGACGGTCGCGGTGTTCTTGTAGCCGCCGTAGCTCGCGCAGACGGTGAAGTTGCCGTACGGCTGGCCGGGATCGACGAGCGCGCCCTGGGTCAGTGTCGGCACCTGCGTCGCGGGGTAGTTCTCGCTGCTGTTGCAGCCGGTGTTGTTGTCGGTGAGCGTCACGACCGGCGCGCTGGTCAGCAGCCCTGTCGACTGCGTGCCGTAGATGAACGCGTCGATCTGGACGTAGGTCGCCGTTGACGCCGAGGGTTTCGTTCCGAGCACGTTGATCGTGAGCGTGTGCGAGGTGTTCGCGAGTCCCGCGGTGCTCCAAATCACCTGCTGGTAGATCGTGGAGGCGGCGTAGGTGGTGACGTTCGAGGCGACCAGCGTGCCGTCGAGGTAGACGTTGGCGTAGCCGCCGTTGGTGGACACCGGCGCGACCCACGCGACGCTCGTGCCGGTGAACGTGAACGTCATCGAGTCGCCGGCGGTCAGGTCGAAGCTCTCGGTGCTGTCGAAGTTCTGGCTGCCGGTCCCGCCGTGCGTCCAGTGCGAGCCGCTGTAGACGACCGTCCCGCTCGGCGCGTCGTCGATCTCGCTGCTGGTGCCGGTGCCGGAGATGAACTCGTCGACCGGTACGTAGGAGGCGCTCGAGCCGGGCGGTGCCGTCCCGCCGACGACGTAGATCTCGATCGTGTGCGACGTGTTCGTGAGACCCGAGTCGCTGAACAGCACCTGCTGGTCGAGGTTGGCGGAGCTGTAGGTGTTGACGTCGCTGGCGACCTGGTTGCCGTCGATCAGCACGTTGGCGTAGCCCTGGTTGCTCCACTTCGGGCCGATCCACTCGATCTGCGTGCCGGTGAACGTGTACGTCACGTAGTTCCCGGCCGTCTGGCTCCAGCTCTCGGTGTTGTCGTAGTTGCCGGTCTGGACCGTCGAGTGCGTCCAGCCACTGCCGCCGGTGTAGACGACCGAGGAGCTGGCCGGGTCGTCCGTGTAGGTGGGGCCGCCCGAGCCGTAGACGTCGACGATCATCGCCGGCACGGGCACGCTGACCGATTGGGTCGTGCCGTTGGACACGGTCGCCAGTGCGTAGCCGCTGTTCGAATAGTCGCCGGAGCAGCAGCCGGCGTAGGTCGTGTAGGTGCCCGGGGGCAGGCCTCCCGAGGTGACGGTCGACTGGTAGGCGGAGCTGTTGCCGAGCGTGCTGGCCGTGCCGAAGACGTTGTACGTCGTTGAGTCCGCGGGATTCCACGCCGTCACCTGGTCGGCGGTCGAGGCGTGGCTCGTGTCGTTGTAGGTGGTCGTGAAGGTCGCCGAGATCTGACCGCTGCCTCCGGTCGGCGAGATCGTCACGGTCTTCGTCTGCGTCGCCACGACCGTTGCCGATGCGGTCGTGTTGACGCCGTTCTGCGTCGCCGTGACGGTGTAGGAGCCACCGCTCAGGCCGCCGAACTCGACGCAGCCGTTGGCGTCGGTTGTCAGCGGCGACACGCTGGTCGGGCCACCGCTCAGCGACACCGTCACGCCGGAGATGCCGGCGTTGCTGCCGTTGAGGACCCTGACGATCAGCGAACCGCCCTGCGGCGGCGTGACGAGACCGTGGATCTCGACCGGACCCCCGGCATAGCTGTCGGTGGCCCACGTGACCGTGGAGGTCGTCTGGACCTCGTCGGCGGTCGTCGTGCCGTTCGTTGTGCATGACGCCGCCCCGCTGCCGGAGACGAACTCGGTGGACGAGGTCACGTAGTAGTTGGTGCCGTCGACGTTCACGGCGGGAGCTGGCGTAGTTGCCGGTCCCGGCGCCGGAGCTCGAGAGGTTGTTCAGCGTCAACCCGTGCAGGCGGGCCTGATCGGCCTCCGCGAGGGCGCTGGCCTGCGCGCGTGTGTTCTGGCCGCTTGCGACGTGGGCCACCGCCGAGTAGCCGGTGAAGGTGGCGACGGCGATCAGCGCCACGAGTACGGCGGCGATCAGCACCTCGATGATCGTGTCGCCGGCCTCCGCGAGCAGGCACGCCGCGACGCGCGCACGCATTCGAGCGCGACAGGCCGCGGAGATACGATCGGTGGCTCGTCACCCATGTTGTCGGCCCAACCCGTCCCTTTGTTGAGCGCCGTCAGCGGGGATACGAGGTGGCGCTCAGCGGCGGCGGAGCGCAGGCGCGGCGTCCGGGCGAAGGTCGTGGGAGGCTCAGCAGCTCGTGCTGCTGTCGCACTCCGTCACGCGGGTGGCCGTCCAGTTGGTGCCGACCGGGTCGAGGAAGTACGGCGGCTCGAGCGTCGCCAGCCGCTGGTCGTACCAGTAGTTCTTCACGTAGCCCGTGAACTGGGGGTTCCCCTCGGCCAGGCGGCCGCGGAAGTTCTGCGCGATCGTGCCGTTGATCGTGAGCGTGCCGATTGCCGTGTTGCCGCTGGTGCCGCCGGAGTTGCTGGAGGCGCCGCAGTCAAAATCGTCGATGATGAACGAGTCGTTGACCGCGAAGATCGCCGCGTCGACCGTCGGATTCACCATCGAGCCGGCACCGTTGGTATTGAGGTAGTCCGGGCTGGAGTCGCCCGGGAGACAGTACCCCTCCGCGGGCACCGCCGCGCGGGCACCGCCGAGCGGGTGGAAGATGCGCACGTTGTTGTTGGCGATCAAACCGAGCATCGCGCTGCCGGTCGGGCAGCCACCGGTTTCGCCGCCCGCGCAGCCGGAGCTGGTCGTGGTCGTCGTCAGGCTGCCGGCGACGATGATGTCGTTCGCGGAGCCGATCGTCAGTGACTGCGTGTAGGGGCATACGCCGGACACCTGCGTCGTTCCGGGACAAAGCGCGCTGGACGTGCTGCCGGACACGACCGCATCGCCGCAGCCCGCATTGTCGGTGTCGGCTGAGTTGGGATCGAGCGTCGTTCCCCCGTAGAGCTGGTTCTTGCTGCCGAAGGGGGTGTAGGAGTAGTTGCAGGACGCTCCGGCGCTGACGTAGAGGACGCCGTTGGCCGGGTAGTTGACCGTGGTGGCGGTCCCCGCCGGGCTGCCGTAGCTGGCGTTCGTCACCGTCATCCGGTTCTGCGGGTTGCCCGATGCGATCGGTCCATCGAGCACGATCGTCGTCGGTCCGGTGAACACGCAGCCGGCGCCCGGAGTAGCAGCCATTGTTGTTTGCGGCGTTTCCGCCGTCGGCGAGCTGGAGCAGCTGGGTGTCGTTCGGTGGCGGCTGCAGCGTCCCGACGCTGTGGTTCGCGGTGCCGTTGATGGTGAAGGTGCCGCCGCAGCCGGAGCTTTCGGCGAGGACGTTGGGCGTCTCGATCGAGTCCGGCGGCGATTCGCCCGAGCGCCCGAACACGGCCGGTGCGCCGGTTGGGTTGCAGACGAGGACGTTGTCGTTGCTGTGGAGGGGTCCGTTGACCGAGTCGGCGGTACCGAACGCGATCGTGATACACGCGCTGTTGCGTCCACCGCTGACCCACCCGTAGACGGCGCAGTTCACGCCGGGCGCGCTTTCGCCCGGCGCCCACTGGGGATCCTCGTCCTCGAAGTTCGTGAAGTACACGTAGCTCAGGAAGCTGCTGCGCGTGTACTGCGTGACGAGCGTACGCGCGACGCCGTTCGAGGTGCCGGTCGAGGCGATCCGGAACGTGCCGGCGGCCGCCCCGCTTGATTCGATCATCGAGCTGATCGGATTGCTCGTGCTGCAGCTCGAGTAGCCGGTCGCCGGCACGGGCTTGATCGAGTAGGTCTCAGTCGACCCCTGATTGGCCGCTCCCACGGCGACCGGGGTGGAGCTCTGGTAGCAGGTGTCCCAGAAGTTGGGATCCTGGTTGAGATCGTAGTTGTACTCGGCGATGCCGGCCTGGGCGGCGGCATACGCGCGCTTCTGGTCGAGGTCGTTACGCGCCGGACCGGTGTCGGAGAGGACCGCGACGTAGGTGGCGCCCAAGATCAATGTGGTGACGATCAGTACGAGCAGCGCCAACAGCAGCGTAAAGCCGCGCTCTTCGGAGGCTGCGCCGAGTCGGTTATGGATTGTTCTCACGTGCATGGCAGGTTGGTCGCGGTGCTGGCGCCCGACGCGGTCCCCAGGCGGAGCACCGCCGCGTCGCTGAAGCTCGCGCTGCGGTTCTGCGCAGTCCAGTTGTCGGACGGATTCGCGACGAAGTTGACCTCGACCTCGGCGGTCGTGGCGGCGCTGCTGCCGAGATTCGGGCTCGCGCTGTACGCCGTCGTCGACAGCGCGCCGCCGGATCCGTAGCCGAAATACTGGAAGATCGGCATGGACGGAATTGCCTGCGCGTACTGCAGCAGCGTGAACGTCGACGATGGCGTCGACGAGAACACCCAGTTGGGAGCAGTTCCGCTCGACGTACGCGTAGGTGTTCATCACGAGCGAGCCCCCTCCGGTGAGGAGATCTCCACCTTGTTGGGCTGATCGTCGGGTTGTCGCCGAGCAGGCTGTAGAACCAGACGTCGTTGGCGTCGCTGGCCGACAGGATCGGCGCGACGCGGGCCACGCAGCTCGAGTTCAGCGCCTGCGTGATCTTCTGCATCGCCACACGGCCCTGCTGGGTGGCGTCGACGCGGTCGTTGTAGTTCGAGCTGAGGTGCACCGAGGTGATCACGATCGCCATCGTCGCGGCCGACACGACGATCCCGATGACCAGCGCGACCATCAGCTCGATCAGTGTGAAGCCGCTCTCGCTGCGCATGATCGACCCGGCTCATGTGCAGCTGCCCGACTCGTCAGGCCCGAAGAGCCCGTACGCGAGGTAGATGTTGACGACGTTGCCGCTCGTGTAGCTCGTGTTTGCGACGGTCGCGGTGTTCTTCACGCCGCCGTGCTCGCGCAGACGGTGAAGTTGCCGTACGGCTGGCCCGGGTCGACGAGCGCGCCCTGGGTCAGTGTCGGCACCTGCGTCGCCGGGTAGTTCTCGCTGCTGTTGCAGCCTGCGTTGTTGTCGGTCAGCGTCACGACCGGCGCGCTTGTCAGCAGTCCTGGCGACTGGGTGCCGTAGATGAACGCGTCGATCTGGTACATAGGTGCCGCCGAGTTCGATCGCTTCGTCCCGAGCGACGTTGATCGTGAGCGTGTGGCTAGCTGTTGGACGAGCCCGCCGTCGTGTACTCCGCTACCTGCTGGTGATGCTCGAGGCGCCGTAGGTAGTGACGTTCGAGGCGACCAGCGTGCCGTCGAGGTAGATGTTGGCGTAGCCGCGGTTGCTGGCCACCGAGGCGACCCACTCCATGCTCGTTCCAGTGAACGTGAAGCTCACGTAGTCGCCCGCGGTACTGCTCCAGCTCTCGGTGCCGTCGTAGTCCTCTAGCTAGCCGGTCTCGCCGTGGGTCAAGTGCGAGCCGCTGTAGGTCACCGCCCAGCTCGGGGTCGTCCATCTCGCTGCTGGTGCCGGCGCCGGAGATGAACTCGTCGACCGGTACGTAGGAGGCGCTCGAGCCGGGCGGCGCCGTCCCGCCGACGACGTAGATCTCGATCGTGTGCGACGTGTTCGTGAGGCCGGAGGCGGCTGAACAACACCTGCTGGTCGAGGTTGGCGGAGCTGTAGGTGTTGACGTCGCTGGCGACCTGGTTGCCGTCGATCAGCACGTTGGCGTAGCCCTGGTTGCTCCACTTCGGGCCGATCCACTCGATGTAGGTGCCGGTGAACGTGAACGTCACGTAGTTCCCGGCCGTCTGGCTCCAGCTCTCGGTGTTGTCAGGTAGTTGCCGGTCTGGACCGTCGAGTGCGTCCAGCCGCTGCCGCCGGTGTAGACGACCGAGGAGCTCGCCGGGTCGTCCGTGTAGAGTGGCGCGCCCGAGCCGTAGACGTCAACGATCATCGCCGGAAGCGGCAGGACGACCCCCTGCGTCGTGTTGCTCGTGACCGTTCGCGAGGCTAGCCGCCGTGCGGAGTAATCGCCGGAGCAGCAGCCGGCGTAGGTCGTGTAGCTGCCGGGCGTCAGATTCGTCCCCGAGCTGACCGTGCTGGCGTAGGTGTTGGACGACAGCGTGCTCGCCGTTCCGAACACGTGGTAGACGGACGGGTACAGCGAGTTCCACGCGGTGACCTGGTCGGCCGTCGAGGCGTGGCTGGAACCGTTGTAATTGGTGGTGAAGGTCGCCGAGATGCCGCCGTTGCCTCCAGAGGGGGTGATGGTCACCTGCGAGGTCTGGGTCGGCACGACCGCCGGAGCCGTCGCGCTCGCCGGTGTTCCGCTGATCGTGGTGCTGGCGGTGTAGGTGCCGCCGGCCAGTTCGGCGTACTCCACGCATCCGTTGGCGTCGGTCGTCAGCGACGGGGCGCTGGTCGGCCCGCCGCTCAGCGTGACGCTCGCACCTGCGACTGCATGTCCGAGCGAGTCCAACACCCTGACGATCAGGGAGCCACCGACCCGTGGCGTGACCAGGCCGTCTATCACCACAGGTCCCCCAACCAGGGCATCCGAGTTCCACGCGACAGTGGAGACGGTCTGGACCTGGTCGGCCGTGGTCGTCCCGCTCGAGGTGCACGAGGGCGAACCGGCCGTGGATATGAACTGGGCCGAGGACGTGATCGTGTAGGTCGTGCCGTCAACCGTCGCGGTGTAGGAGGTGTTGCCGTACCCGGCGCCGGATCCGGAGCTCGCCAGGCTGCTCAGCGTGAGACCCCTCAGTCGCGCCTGATCCGCCTCGGCAAGCGCTCCCGCCTGCCCGCGGCCTCGCTGCCCGCTGACGACGTGCGCGACGCCGGTGAAGCCGGTGAAGGTGGCGGCGGCGATCAGCGCCACGAGTACCGCGGCGATCAGCACCTCGATGATCGTGTCGCCGGCCTCCGCGAGCAGGCACGCCGCGACGCGCGCGCGCAGTGGCGCGCGGCAGGCCGCGGGGTTGCGATCGCGTGACATCGTCACTGGTTTCATCGGCGCAAATCGCACATTTGTTGAGCCCGCGACGGCGGGCGGACGGCGCATGCGAACCGCGCCGGGAGACCACGCTCATGGCCCCCGGGCGCGAGAATGGCCGCGTGCTCGTGCTGTTCGACATCGACGGGACGCTGCTGCTGCGCTCGAGCCACGAGCACGCCGCTGCGCTGCGCGACGCTGTGGCGGTCGTCTACGGCGTGGCGGCGACGGCGCCGATCGCCGCCGCCGGGCGCACCGACACCGCCATCGCGCGCGAGCTTGCGGCGGTGGCGGGGTCGGTGCCGAGCGCTTCGAGGCGGGCCTCGCGCAGCTGCAGGCGCTGTGCGCCGAGCTCTTCGAGCGCCGCTGCCCGGCGAGCCTCGCCGATCGCGTGGCGCCGGGGATGGCGGAGCTGCTCGCGGCGCTGCGAGCGCCGCGGCGACGTGCGCCTCTCGCTGGTCACCGGGCAACTACGAGCCGGTCGCACGGCTGAAGCTGGCACGCGCCGGCATCGGCGACCACTTCCCGCCCGGCCAGGGCGCCTTCGGGTCGGATGCCGAGTCGCGCGACGAGCTGCCGCGCGATCGCGCGCGCCCGGGCGGGCTCCTACCCGCGCGAGCGCACGATCGTGGTCGGCGACACGCCGCTCGACATCGCCTGCGCGCGAGCGGACCGGCCTGCGCGTGCTGGCGGTCGCGACCGGTCCCCACGAGGCGTCGGAGCTGAGCGGCGGCGGACGCCGTGGCGGCCGACGGCTGGGAGCTCGCGGCGCTGCTCGACGCGGCGAGCTCGGTCTCAGCGCACGAGCCGCTTGTAGCTGATCCGCTTCGGGCGGTCGGCCTCGGCGCCGAGCAGCTCGCGGCGGTGCTCCTCGTAGGCCTCGAAGTTGCCCTCGAACCACGTGACCTGGCTGTCGCCCTCGAACGCGAGCACGTGCGTCGCGACACGGTCGAGGAACCAGCGGTCGTGGGAGATCACCACGGCGCAGCCGGCGAACGACAGCAGCGCCTCCTCGAGCGCGCGCAGCGTGTCGACGTCGAGGTCGTTGGTCGGCTCGTCGAGCAGCAGCAGGTTGCCGCCGCCGCGCAGCAGCTTCGCCAGGTGCAGCCGGTTTCGCTCGCCGCCGGAGAGCTTGGCGACCTTCTTCTGCTGGTCGGAGCCGCGGAAGTTGAACGACGCCGTGTACTCGCGCGAGTTGACCCAGCGATCGCCGACCTTGATCTGGTCGAGGCCGCCGGAGATCTCCTCCCAGACGCCCTTGCTGTCGTCGAGCGCGTCGCGCGACTGGTCGACGTAGGCCAGCTCGACGGTGTCGCCGATCCGCAGCGTCCCGCCGTCGGGCTGCTCCTCGCCGGTGATCATCCGAAACAGCGTCGTCTTGCCGGCACCGTTGGGGCCGATCACGCCGACGATGCCGCCGCGCGGCAGCGAGAACGACAGGTTCTCGATCAGCAGCCGCTCGCCGAAGCCCTTGCGCAGCTCGCTGCATTCGATCACGACCTCGCCGAGGCGCGGCCCGGCCGGGATGTGGATCTGCACCTGGTCGAGCTTGACCTCGGTCTCCGCCGCGAGCAGCGCCTCATAGTTGGCGAGCCGCGCCTTCGACTTCGTGCGGCGGCCCTTCGGGTTGGTGCGCACCCACTCCAGCTCGGCGGCGATCGTGCGCTGGCGGGCGACCTCCTGCTTCTCGCTCTGCGCCAGGCGCGCCTGCTTCTGCTCCAGCCAGCCGGAGTAGTTGCCGCGATAGGGGATCCCGCGACCGCGATCGAGCTCGAGGATCCAGCCGGCGACGTTGTCGAGGAAGTAGCGGTCGTGGGTGACGGCCACGACCGTGCCCTTGTAATCGGCGAGGTGGCGCTCCAGCCACTCGACCGACTCCGCGTCGAGATGGTTGGTCGGCTCGTCGAGCAGCAGCAGGTCCGGCTGGGAGAGCAGCAGCCGACAGAGCGCCACCCGGCGGCGTTCACCGCCGGACAGCGGCGCCGACCGGCGCGTCCGCGGGTGGGCAGCGCAGCGCGTCCATCGCGTGCTCGATCATCCCATCCAGGTTCCAGGCGTCCGCCGCGTCGATCTCGTCCTGCAGCCGCGCGAACTCGGCCGCCGTCTCGTCGGAGTAGTTGGCGGCCAGCTCGTTGAAGCGCTCGAGCAGCGCGGCGAGGGCGGCGACACCGTCGAGCACGTTTCCGCGCACATCCTTGGACTCGTCGAGATGCGGCTCCTGTTCCAGCAGGCCAACCGTGACGCCCGGCGCGAGCGTCGCGTCGCCGCGGAACTCGCTGTCGCGCCCGGCCATGATCGCCAGCAGCGACGACTTGCCGGAGCCGTTGTAGCCGAGCACGCCGATCTTCGCTCCCGGCAGGAAGGAGAGCGAGATGTCCTTCAGAACCTCACGGTCGGGCGGGTGGACCTTCGAGAGCTTGTACATCTGGAAGATCGGTTCGCCGGCCATCGAAGCAGCAGGATATGGGGTGGGCGTCCGATAACGTGAACGGCTGATGGCAACCGTCTTCGATCTCGAGCAGGCGATGGCGCTCCTGGAGCTGGAGCCGCCGTTCGACGCGCGCGACGTGCAGCTCGCGCGCCGGCGGATGGCGAAGCGCTGGCACCCCGACATCGCGCCGCCGGGCAAGCAGCACGAGCATCAGCGGCACCTGCAGGCGATCAACGACATGGCCGACGAGCTCGAGCGCCTCGCGGAGAGCTCGCGCGGCGGGAAGATCTCGCGCAACGCCGCGCGCGCGTCGGCGGCGGCGACACGGCAGGCGCGCGCCGAGGAGGGCCAGCGCGCCTACGAGGCGGAGCAGCGCGCCCGCGCCGCCGCCGCGGAGCGCACGCACCACGACCCGTTCGGCAGCCGCGTGCCCGACCACTCGGTCGTGCACCGCTACGCGCGCTGCCTGAGCTACCCGGAGTGGGGTGTCGGCAGCGTCACCGGGATCTACTTCACCGAGGACGGCGCTGACGTCCGCCAGTGGGCGCGCGTGCTGTTCAGCCAGGGGATCCGCACCGTGCCGGCAGGGAGCCTCAGCTTCGTCGATTTCTCGACGCCCGATCTCGCCGCCGATCGCGTCGCGCGTTTCATGACCGCGGCGCAGAACGCGCTGTCCGACGGCGACTACGCGCTCGCGGCGCAGCGCCTGATCTACGCGCGCGACGCCGACCCGGGCAACGTGCCGGTGCTGCGGATGATGACGCTCGCCTTCTGGCAGGCCGACAACCTGACGGCCGCGGCGCGCGCCGTGCGTGACTGGGCACGCGTGGACGGCGCCCGACCGGCCGCGCACCGTTTCGCCGCGCGCATCTATGAGGACATGGGAGCGATCGACCTCGCGGCGGAGGCGGCCGAGCGGGCGGTCGAGCGTGCCCCCGGCGACGCCGGCGAGTGGGCGCGACTCGGCCGCCTGCGTCTGCGCCTGATGGATCGGGCGGGGGCGATCGAGGCGTTGCGCCGCGCGCAGAGCCTCGAGCCGAGCGTCGAGGCGCTGCTCGACCTGGCGCTCGCGCTGCAGCTCGGCGGGCGACATCGGCGGCGAGGTGTCGGTGTGTGAGCAGGCGGTCGAGCTCGACGGCGAATCGCGTGAGGCGTGGTCGCGCCTCGCGCACGCGCTCGCGCGCACCGAGCGGGTCGCCGAGTGCCTGGAGGCCTGCGAGCGCGCGCTCGAACTGGGCGGCGGGCGCGAGGTCGCCGACCTGCGCGAGCGGATGCGCAAGCTCGAGCCGCGGGTCCTGCCGGCAGCGTAGTCTGCGTCCTGATCCGGCCGGACCCCGGCCGGAGTAAAGAGAAGCCATGAGCCTGATCAGCCCGGTCCACATCCTCTTCATCGCCGCCTTCGCGCTGATCTTCCTCGGGCCCAAGCGGCTGCCTGAGCTGGCGCGGGCGCTCGGTGCCGGGATGCGCGAGTTTCGCGACGTGCTGAACGGTGACATCCGCCGGCGGCCCGCGCTGAAGAACGCCGACGACGAGGCGCCGTCGCCGGCCGGGCCGTTCGCGTAGCTTTCGGCGATGCGTCTGCTCGTCGCGCGCTGCGAGGTCGTCTACAGCGGTCGCCTTTCGACGGTGCTGCCGATGGCGGTGCGCCTGCTGGTGCTCAAGTCGGACGGGTCGATGATGGTGCACGCCGACAGCGGCGGTTACAAGCCCCAGAACTGCGGCTAGCGCTTAGGCCCAACGGACCGCTTGACATCGGGTCGCGCGGGGTTCATTCTCCCACATCCCCGCTCGACGGGGGACAGAGTGCCGGGCGCGACGCGTCAACGCCCGCCCGGCCGGCCAAAGGAGTGGTAGCTCCGATGACAGAATCAACCCTAGACGCGGTACCGGCTGACGTAGCCGACGAAAGTCGCACAGAGCGACATCCGCTCGCGCTGGATCGCCTCGCAGTGGAATGCGTCGCGCGCTGCTGGACGATGCGAACGGAAGGACCGCCGGTGTCGGTGCGTGCCTATCGAGACACGGGCGGGCTGGTGGTCGTGTTGAAGGTCCGAACGCCTGGCTGGCCGTTGAGCGGCGAGTGGGCAGCGACGGCGCGGGCGGATGTGTGCTAATCACATCGTGCTCATAGCGACGAGCCACCGGTTATGCGCGGTTGGACGCCGATCGGGCAGGATGCGCCGCTGAGACACAACAAGCGGCCGATAGCCATGCCGCAAAAGGATCTGGGCAGCCTCCTGCTCCAGCGCAACCGAATGAACCTCAATGATGAGGCGTGGGATGCCGTTCACTGAGGATGCGTGCCGCAGACTGGAGTGCGTCCACTTCGCCGCCCTCAATGTCGAGCTTGATGAAATCGGGCACAAACCCCCCCGATCCGTGCGCCCACGCATCCAGGCCCAACTGGCCAGGCGCGGCGCCTACCATCGCGTGGACCGGCTCGATCAGAGGCGCCAAGCTCGGATTAAGTAAAAGGCTCGCACGCATCAGCTCCAGCGCTTGGGAGTCGCACATCGAATGCCGCAACACTCGCACCGGTCCTCCTAGCGATAGCCAGGGAGTCGTACCCGTGCTGCGCCCCGACATCAAACGCCGTCACGCCCGGCTGCAAAATGCGGCGCAAATGTCGATCCAGTTCAATCTCGTAGAGGCCGAGATACTGGCGCGTCTGATGCGCAAAGTCGAGTTGCATCCGTACCCCACGAGCGATACCAGCACGCACGGTACGGGGGTGAGGCCCTCTGAGGGAGGAGCGCTCTCTTGATCGCGAGCTTCACGGCGTTCGAAGATTACCTTGGCGACTGCCGAGTTCAGGCGGGAGCGTAAGGCCGGTCGCCTTGAGACGTCGAAAAACACTACGCGACGCTATCTCCTGCCGTTCGAGGACGGCGCTGCGCGAAAGCACGCATTCGCATAATCCGCCGGCCGCTCGCGCGAACACATCGGCGAGCCACGACGCGGAAGGAAGCGATCATCTCAGCGGTCATCTCGCGTCACGCGCCCGTTCCGCCCCACCGGCGAAGCTTTGCTGAGGACCCCGACGTACAAGGCTCGATGTCTTTGCGCGACGAGATCCCGAGCCGTGTCGTCCTGCCCAAGCGCGCGTATCTCCCCGAGCCGGGATCTCGCCCCTCGCAGCGTCGGCGAGGCGTCGCGCCAGCGCGTTCGGATCGATTGGGCGGCACAACTAACGAGCTATCTAGTCCAGCCAGCGCCTCCGGCAAGCCTCCAACCCGCGTGGCGATCGTAGGTGTGCCGCTTGCCGCCGCCTCCAGTACGACGAGTCCAAACCCCTCGAAGGCGGCGCTTGGTACAGGGCGGACACCGGAGGCGACATCGATTGGGTGCCGGGCAGCGATCCGCGCGCCGCAGAGGTGGCGCAGCGTCTCGCCGACCGCACCCCCGAGCCGGCCTAGACCATCCCTCCTACCCCGCGTCGGTGCTCCGGTGCCGGCGCGGGCCTTCACCTTCGACCGAACGGAGCACGCATGGAGGCATCCGACACACTCACAGTCCACGACTCGAGGAGGGCTGAGCGGTGCTGATCGGCTGGCGCCATCCGGTGCGCCACATCCGGCGGAAGGCGTGCCATCACGCGCGCCGAGCGGTGCTGCGCGCCGGCCGAGTGCGTCCGCGTAGGCGGACGCGATGACCGAGGCCTAAGCGTGCCGACGATCCCGACCGCTATGTGCGCATCCCGATGTCCTTCCGCGAGCAGGATGACACTGAGGTGCTAGGCGAGCTGCTCGGTAGGCACGCGGAAGGCGCCCACGACAGCTTTCTGCGGCGCCATATCTTGCTGCGACTCGACCGCATCGCGCAGCTCGGTCATTTCGACACGCTAAACGATCCGGAGCGCGACCTCGCCGACAAGCTGCGCGCTGGCGCGTTCGTGGATAGGTCGGAGGTGAAGAGTCTCGCTGACCGCGCAGCCGCTAAGCGTGCGTGGGTGCGTTGGGCGATCTTCGTGCGAGTCCGCAACAGGGACTCCGCGACCTTGGCCGCCGCGTTCATCGATCCGTTATTGACCGATGCCCAGCGTTGCCTGCGCGACCTCTGTCTCGCGTGTGACTGCGGCAAGGACGAGCTGTACGCCTACGTACACCGCGAGGGGCGCCCGCCGAAGGATGATCCTCTCGCGCAGCTCGGCGTGGCGCTGCACATAGCTATCGGCGGCTTTCTCGCGTCCGAGGCGTACAGCGCGAACGGGCCACTACGCCGCGTGGGTGGTCCGCACTACTCGTGGGAGACGGTCCGCAAGGCGCTCCGCGCGTCGGATGGATGGATGCGGCGGCATCACCCGCGCCCTGAAACGGAAACTGCGCAGCCGGCCGTATAATGTAGGGAAGCAAGGTCATCGAATCCTCGACGGCGCCGACGGGCGCCGTTCGCGTTTCTAGTCCTCGCGGGTGGAGAACCTCGCGGCAATACGTGGCGCGCGCTCGGCTGCCTTATCGGGACGGCCGGGCGCGTCGCTGCGCCTATCCCGATACCCCGGAGGATCTCCAATGTCCGCCCGCCGCTCGATCACGGATCGCGTCGCCGCGACGCCGACCCCCGACCTTCCGCCGCTTACGCGGCTCGTGTGGCACGCCTTCGCCTCCTTCGCTGACCGTCGCATCGTCCCGACTGAGGCTAATCTTGTCGAGCTGACCGGGGTTTCCCCGAGCACGTTACACCGCTCGGTCGCACGCCTTCGCGCGACCGGCTATCTCGTGCCCGCTGGCGACTTCATCGACGGCCGTGCAGATCGCCGCATTCCGACTTATCGCGTCATCGTAAAGCGGTAACGGGGTGTCTGTGAGACATCCCGATAATCACCACACCTACGTCTCGAATCTTGCCTTTCGCCTTTCGGCTTCGTCGATTCCGTCTGGATTCCGTCTGGATTCCGTCTGGATTCCAAGCGTCCCGTTCCAGTACCCGTTACTACTCCTCTCCTCCAACGCGGTAGGTAGTGCGGACCACTCTCCGAGAGTGGATGGTCGCGCGAGGCGTGATCGGGGGAGGGTCTGAATCTTCAATCGAGAGGAGCGCTCGTGACCGAGCAGGCACCTTGTCGTCGCTGTAGCGGCGCCACCTATGTCCGCCTCCCGGACCCGCTCAATCGGCCGCTCGCCGGCACGATTGGCGAGTGTCCGCGATGCCTTGGCACCGGCCGCGAGCCGACCGCTTCACCCACCCCCGACGACGAAAGGACGTTCTGACCCGATGCCCCTTTTCTCCAGAGGCCCGCGCCCAACAGGCCGCCGATTACGCGCGTGCCCGCCAGATGGCGCAGGACTACCGCCTATCCCGATACCGCGGCGATCCGCGGGTGCGACCGCTTCGCGCCGCGCCGCAGCCCGAGCCGCCCCGAGACTTAGAGGGCCGCTTCGCCGCCCTCCTCGACCACCCACCCGAACCGAAGGAGCAGCACTGATGGCCAATGAGAACGCGCAGCCGACGAATCACACGCGCCCGGCTTCGCCGAGCGCACTTGACGATCAGGCAGGACCGGCGCCCCAGCAGCTCGTGGATGAGCTGACCGAGCCGGGCCTGCACACCGAGAGCGGCCCGCTGGCGGAGATTCGCCGTGCCGGCGCCGCGGAGCGCGAGAGGATCGGACAGTGAGCACTACGGAGAAGAAACCCAAGAAGGCGAGCAAGGCGGAGGCGATGCGCGAGGCGCTCGCCGAGGACCGCGAGATCCGCCGGCTCGAAGCTGAGATCGCGGCGGAGCAGACGTTCGCCGACGAACTTCGTGCCGAGGCCGAAGCGGCCGAGGATGCGGTCATCGCCGCCGAGCTGGAGGAGGCTGACGCGGCCGCCGCGGAGATGGAGCGCCGCGCCCGCGAAGAACCGCCGGGCTCGCTGATGCACGCGGCACGCGAGGCGCGCGCGCGGGGCCTTGACTACATCCCCGAGGACTTGTTCAAGGGGCTGACAAACGACGCTCTGCGCGAGATGCGCCGCGACGCCACGGATCTCTACTTCGCGTCGCTCGCCGAGCTCGGGAGCCGCGAGCTGAGGGCGAGGGTCGGAGCATGACCGAGCTAGCGGAGAACGTCGAGAACGTGCAGCAGGCGAAGGAGCGCAAGCTCGCGGAACGCGCCTCCCTCGAAGTCGAGCTGTCGGAGATCGGCGGGCGCGTCAACGCGCTCGCCAGCCGCAAGACCGAGCTTGACCGCGCGATCACGTTGGGCAACCGCCAGCGGCAGGACGTGGGCGAGTACCGCGCGGAGCTCGCGACCGTCGAGACGGACCTCGACGACGCGCGCGCTCAGATCGCTGGTGTCCGGCTCGACCTCGAGCTGATCTACACCAACCCGGTGGACGGCTTGCAGGCGCTCCTCGAGCTGCACCGGCCGGAGCTGACAGACCTCGCGCGGCAGGCAAGCGCGGACGCCGAGGGGCGCCTGCATGAGCTGATCGAGGCGTTCGGGCGGTTCAAACAGGCGCACGCTGTGGCCTCGCGCGTGTGGCGCGAGGCGTTCGCCGTCGGTCCCGGCCATCTCGGCCATCGCGCCGAACTGGGCAATGCTCGCTGGCCTGGCGGGAGCGCGTGGGACGCGGTAGAGATCCGCGTCGCGCCGGTGTACGGTGGCGCTCGTGACCGGACACCGGGGCGGACGTTCGTCGACCCGGTCGCGCTGCTCGGCGAAGTGATCGAGCAGATGGCTGGGCGCGACTGCCTGCCGGCGTGTGCCGTGACCGATCCGCGACACGGCGAGCCGGGTGTCTACCGCGGCGCCTTCGACGCGCAGCGGATCAAGCTCGACGAACGCGCTTTGCGCCACCGTCGCGCGGAGGTTGACGGCGAGGATGGATTCTCGGCGCTGAGGTTCGCCCGCGAGCTGACCGCCGCCGACCGGGAGACGTTGAAAAACAACCGTGCCGACGATGCGCGCTGGCGTGCCGGCGGGGAGAATCCCCACCCGATTGGCGACTCTCTCGCCCTTTTGCCCGAGCCGGACGGCGCGCTCGCGGCGGAAGTCATGCCCACCGGAGATAGCCCGCGAAGCGAGCGAAGCTGGCCTTGTGCCGGTTAGTGGTGGGCGGCGAGGCGTTCCACGTCGAATCGACCACCCCGACCCCGACGATGATGCGTGGCTCGGCGGAACGGTGTGGAGGCAGGACCGCGGCGACATGGGCGCACAGTGATGCCGCGCAGCAGCGCGACAGTCGCGGCCGGTTCGGTGCGAAGGTCGCCGAGCCGGCCAGGCCGCAGTCGCTCGCCGAGACAATGGCCGGCTACCCGCTCACCGAACCGCCAGCCGGCGCCGGCGCCGCTCGCCGGCCTGCGTGAAGCGTGGGACGCCATCGGGAAAGTGCCCGTCGACGTGCTGCTCGACCTCTAACACTTCGCGACGTCGCACCTTCACGCCGTCGCGTTGGGAGATTCGGCCCGCGGTCCCGTAAAGGGCCTCCGCCGCGGAGGCGATCGCCGACCTGGCGCGATGCTGCGTCGGCGATCGGCCGATCTTCCCCCAGCTTCCGAGCGATCCGTCCCGCTCGGGGGATCGCGCGAGCTACCACTCGCGCAACGTGATCGAGCCGACGGTCTGGCGTCCCCCCGCCGCCGGACCGTCGGTTCTCACGATCCGGCAGGCGCCGAAGCGCGACCTGCGAAGCGACACGAACGGAGGCGAGGCGTCTGCGCCCGCTCACCGACCACCTTCTACGCGCCCAACGAATCGCCCGTGCTGAGCGCCTACTCGCCGCCGCGGACGAAGCCCGCGAAGCGGCGTGTGTCCGACACGACGCCGCGGCGATCGTCGAAGCGACCGGCGCGCAGCACCGAGCGCGCGAGCTGCTCGAGCTCGCGAAGCGGACGCCGACACTGGCACTCGCCGTGCTCGCGCTCGCCATCCCAACCACCTCGACCACCGTGCTGAGCACGTCCTACTGTCAGAGCGGCGCCACCGCATCCGGCATCGAGACACGTCCCGGCATCGTCGCCACCCGCGCACCGATCCCGTTCGGCTCGACCGTGACCGTGCTGTCGCATCCTCTCCCGTTCGGCCGGCGCGTCTGGCACGTCGAGGATCGGATGGCATCGACCGACGCCGCATCGCTCGACTGGTACGCCACGAGCTGCACCGCCGCGCTCGACTGGGGAGCGCGCACCGTCCGAGTCCGCATCACCGAACCGAGGAGCTGACGCTATGCCAGTCGCCAAGACCTGCACCCGCACCGCGATGCACCGAGCGGCCGGCGCGGCTGACCTCCAACGCTACCCGGCCGGCGAGGACTGCCCAGTGTGCGGCGCCCGTGTCCGCAACCCGCAAGCACAGAAGGACGGACGCGCCGCCGCGCTCGAACGCGACGGCTACCACTGTCGCTGGGACGGCTGCACCATGACCACCGGACTCGCTGCAGCACACATCATCCCGCTCGCGAAGGGTGGCAGCTACGACGCGAGCAACCTACTCACGCTCTGCACCGGCCATCACCTCACCTTCGACCGGCTACCGCTCGCCGACCGCGCCCAGTCCCACCCCAGCTACACCCCTCCCCCAACCACCCCCGACCCCCCCGACCCCTCCCGCTACCTCGGCGGGTGACACCTTGCGGTCAAAACCCCCACCAGGGCAGTCCCTCCGACCCGCCGACTCCCGCTCCAAGAAAATCCGATTCTCGGAGCGCAAATCCCGAAATTGGAGGGCTAGCCATCATGGCTGACGAGATCGACAATCTGGACGCGCTCGACCTGGCGCGTCTGCCGCGTGAAGCGCAGCGCGAGTGCAGGCATATCCTGGCGCAGATCGAGCACCGCCGGGCGATCGTCGCTCGCGCTGAGGGGGAGATCGTGCGTCTGCGTGAGGGCTTGGAGGACATCGTGCGCGCGCGCCCGACCAACCTACCTCGAAGGGGACCTAATGATGACTGTTGAGCTATCACCGTTGGAGCGCGCTCAGATTCACCTGTCGATGCTGTTGCGGCGCCGGCGCCGCGGCGACGATGTGCCGGCTTCGGAGATTGACGCGGCGCGTTCGGCGGTGGCCGCGCTTCGGGTGGTCGAGGTGCCGCGCGACCCGCGGCGGTTTGTCGCGACTGCGCCGGGGTTCGTGCGCCTGGCGGTGCCGGTCGCGCTGTCGGGCGGCGCGCTGATCGTCGGCCGGTTTGCCGGCACACCGTGGCCGGAGGCGTTGCGGCCGTTCCTTCCCGAGCACGGAGGCTGACCGATGACCGAGTATGTGCAGGACGCGGACGGCTTCTGGCCGGCGGCGAGCGGTCGGAGTCCGTATCGCCCGGCTACGGCGTTGACGGCTGACGAGTGGTCGCGCCGGCACTATGCCGCTGCGCGCGACCCGCTCACGGACAAGCCCTCCGTACCCGGCCCAGCGTGTACCTCCGCCGCTCAGGCTGGCACGAACGGCACCGGAGGGGTGGGACAGCCACCCCCGCTAAGTAGGACAAAAGCCTGCTCCGTGTGCGGTGGCTCGCTCGCGGGCTATCGCCGCGCCGCGCGGACGTGCCGCCGGCCGAAGTGCCGCAAGGCGGCGCAGCGGCGCGCTAGCGCGGGATCGGGAAGCGGTGCGCCGCGTCCGGTGGCGTGATCGGGCGCAGCGTCGGCGTCGAGCCGTTGCGCCCGCGGCGTGGAACGTCCGGCTGAGCGCACGCTCGGCCGAGAACGCCCATAGCTCGCGGTCGCGACTGAGCGCAAGCACCGGGAACGGCGCGCGCGATGTTCTCGCGCTGCTTCGCCACGTCGAAGCCGTCCCACGCCGCGAGGATCGCCTCCGGCGTAATGAGGATGGACTCCGGATCCCGCTCGCTGCGCGCGCCTGCCCGAGCGCCAGCGCCGCCGCGTCGCGCGCTTCGCGGCGCTCGGCGATCATCGGTCCCCACGCATCGCCCGCGGCGTCCTGCACCTCTGGCGCCATCGCCTGCGCGAGCCGCTGCTCAGCGAGCGCGAGATCAGCCTCTAGCGCGTCCACGTCGGGCGCCTTGCCAGCGATCACGCGCTCGCCATCCTCGCGCGCCATCCGTTCCAGCATCGCCCGATACGCGCCGCCGACCATCGCCTCTAGCGGCTCGGCGAGGATGTACACCGGCGCCGGACATTCGCCCGCGGCGTGCCGGCGCTTGCAGCGGTAGCCGCGACGGTTGCCGCGGTCCTTGCTCGTGCGCGTCGGTGCCAGCGCGTAGCCGCACGACGCGCAGCGAACGATCCCCGCGAGGAGCGCTGGCTCGCTCTTGCTGCGCGCCTTGCGTAGTCCTGGCTCGGCTGGGTGCTGCGCCGCGGTCCACGTCGGGAGATCGACTAGCGGCTCGTGCGCGTTCGCGTTCACGTAGCGGCGGTCCTTGCCGTAGGCCAGCTCGCCGAGATAGACGCGGTTCCGTAGGAGCTGCTGCACGGCTGACGCGCTCCACGAGCGCGGAGCCGGCGCTCGTGCGCACCTTGGCGTCCTCAAGCACCTTCCCTAGCTCTGTCGGCCCGACGCCTTGCGCTCGGCGCTCAAACACCTCGCGCACGACGGGCGCCGCCTTCGCGTCGGCACGCAGCGACCCGCGGCGACCGTTCGCTGCTCGCGGGCCTTCCGCGTAGCCGACCGGGATGCGGTTCGCCACCGGAACACCAGCGGCGATGGCACCGGCCTTCGCGTGCTCGAATTCGGCCGCTTTGCGGTGCAGGTAGCCGGTGTCTATGGCGAGCTGAATCGTGGTCAACATCAGACCGTCCGGCGTCGTGTAGTCGGGCAGGTTCGGCGCGTACACCGCGCCGCCTAGCGCGGTGATGCGTTCGAGAAGTCCGAGGCCCTGCGCCGTGTCGCGGCTCGCGCGGCTGAGGTAGGCGACGACGACGCCGGCCGATTCGCCGCGCTCGATCCGGCCGAGCACCTTGGCGAAGCCGGGACGGTCGAGCGTCGAGCCGGATTCGTTGAGATCGCAGACCACCTCCCCCACGGTGAGGCCCCGCGCCCTGGCGAACGCGCGAGCCTCGCGCTCCTGATCCTCTGGCGAGCTGAGGTGCTCGCGGTCCCCCACACGGCTGACCCTGCAATAGACATCGACGGTCTGGGCTTCCATGCTTCCCTACCTCCTGCGCTGGTTTGGGTGCGAGCTGGGGAGAGTAGAGCGCCGTTGGGTCTATGTCAAGCCCTAGAACTGGATGACCGCGCCGACCGTGATCGACGTCCACGGCGATCCGCCGGCGCGGATCGAGGTGCGCAAGCTGAAGGGGGATGAGCGGATCGAGATCGCGATCGACGAGGTGCTGCTCGACATGACGGCGGACATGGGCGAGGCGGCCGGACTCGAGAAGGACGGCGTCGAGCGCGACCTGCAGGAGCTGCTGGCCGCGTCGCCGCAGCGCTGCGGCGAGGGCTTCCGGCTCGTGCGCCGCGAGTGGCCGACCGACATCGGTCCGGTCGACCTGATGTGCCGCGACGGCGGCGACGGCTGGGTGGCGGTCGAGATCAAGCGCGTGGGCACGATCGACGCGGTCGAGCAGCTCAGCCGCTACCTGGAGCGGATCCGGCTTGACCCCGCGATGCGCGACTGCCGCGGCGTGCTCGCGGCGCAGCAGATCAAGCCGCAGGCCGGCGTGCTCGCGGCGGCTCGCGGCATCGTCTGCGTCGAGGTCGATCTCGCCGTGCTGCGCGGCGAGCGCGAGCCCGAGCTGACGCTGTTTCTCTGAACGCGCGGCGGGCGCGGCGGCGGCGCCGGTGCGAGACGCGCGGGGGCGCCCCGCGACTCGGGCGCCGCTAGCCCTAGCGTTCCCCGGGGGTCTTGGCCGGGAACTGCGAGAGCGTCACGGAGAGGTCGAGCGCGGTGCGCACGATGCGGCTCTGCTCGGTGGCGTGGGCGACGGGGTAGCCCTCGCCGGGGCTTGCGCGCTCGGGCCGGCCGATGTAGCCGTAGGAGAGACCGCCGGGCATCACCTGACGCAGGCGCGCGTTCATGTGAGCGCGCGCACCCATGTTGCGCGGCTCCTCCTGCACCCAGGTCAGCTCCGTGAGGTTCGGGTAGCGGGCGATCGTCTCGAGCACCTCCTGCTCCGGGAATGGGTAGAGCTGCTCCACGCGACCTATGGCGATCCGCTCGTTGCCCGCACGGTCGGGGTGGCCGGCCAGGTCGTAGTAGATCTTGCCGGTGCAGAGGATCAGCCGCGTCACCTTCGCATCGTCCAGCCCGGGCTCCGCGAGCACCGGGTGGAAGCGACCGTCGGTGAGCTCGGCCAGCGTGCTGGTGGCCTGGGGCAGCCGCAGCAGCGACTTCGGCGTCATCACGATCAGCGGGCGGTGCTTGGCCATCATTGCCTGGCGGCGGAGCAGGTGGAAGTACTGGGCCGGGGTGGTCGGGGTGGCGACGCGCAGGTTGCCCTCGGCGGCCAGCGCGAGGAAGCGCTCCAGGCGCGCGGAGGAGTGCTCGGGGCCGGATCCCTCGTAGCCGTGCGGCAGCAGCAGCGTCAGGCGCGAGGTCTGCCCCCACTTCGCCAGACCCGACGCGATGAACTGGTCGACGATCACCTGCGCCGCGTTGACGAAGTCGCCGAACTGCGCCTCCCACAGCACCAGCGTCTCGGTGGACTCCTGGCTGTAGCCGTACTCGAAGCCCAGGCACGCGACCTCCGACAGCGGGCTGTTGTGCAGCTCGAACGGTGCGCGCGAGCTGGGCAGCTGCTCGATCGGGCAAACCGTCTGGCCGTTGTCAGCGTCGTGCAGGACGAGGTGGCGCTGGCTGAAGGTCCCGCGCTCGGCGTCCTGCCCGGTCAGGCGGATCGGCAGGCCCTCGGCCAGCAGCGAACCGTAGGCGAGCGCCTCCGCATGCGCCCAGTCGATCTCGCTCTCGAGCGCCTCACGCCGGCGTTCGAGCTGGCGGACGAGCTTCGGATGCACGGTGAAGCCCGCCGGGACGCGCAGCAGGTTGTCGTTGATGTCGCGCAGCAGCTCGGCGTCGACGGCGGTGTCGACGTCCGGCGAGGCGGTGCGATCGAGCCGGTACTCACCGGCGGAGGGCTCCGCCGCACCGCTGTCGCGCAGCGCCGAGATCTGCTCCTTGAGCTCCTGGTGGCGGTTCGTCAGCGTCTCCCACGCCGACGCCAGCTGCTCATCGACCTCGGGCGGACTGATCGCGCGGCGGCGAATCAGCTCGTCCGCCCACAGCTCCCAGACGCGCTTCTTGCCCTTGATCGTGGCGTACATCTCCGGCTGCGTGTAGGCCGGCTCGTCGGACTCGTTGTGACCGAAGCGGCGGTAGCCGATCAGGTCGATCAGCACGTCGTGGCCGAACCGTTCACGGTAGGCGAACGCGAGCCGCGCCGCCGACACGCAGGCCTCGACGTCGTCGGCGTTGACGTGGATGATCGGGATGTCGAAGCCCTTCGCCAGATCCGACGCCCACTGCGTCGAGCGGGCGTCGTCGGGGTCGGTCGTGAAGCCGACCTGGTTGTTGGTGATCAGGTGCAGCGTGCCGCCGACGCTGTAGCCGTCGAGGGCCTGGAGGTTGAGCGTCTCGGCGACCACGCCCTGGCCGGGGAACGCCGCGTCGCCGTGGATCACGATCGGCACCGCGCTCGTCGTGTCGCGCTGCGCATGCGGGCCGTCGTGGCTGCTCTGGGCGGCGCGCGTCGCGCCCATCACGACCGGTGAGACGTACTCCAGATGCGACGGGTTGGACTCGAGGTTGACCTGAATCGACTCGCCGGAGGCGAGCTTGTAGGAACCCTGGGCGCCGTGGTGATACTTGACGTCGCCGGTGCCGCCCTGGGGGATCGTCGTGACGGCCTCCAGCGTCGAGGCTCCCTCGAACTCCGCGAAGATCGAGCCGTACGGGCGGCCGAGGTTGTGCGCGAGCACGTTGAGGCGCCCACGGTGGGCCATGCCGACGACCACCTCGCGCGCTCCGCCCGCCGCCGACAGGCGGATCATCTCGTCGAGCATCGGAACGGTCATGTCGATTCCCTCGATCGAGAACTGGTGCTGGCCCAGATACGCCTTGTGCATGAATCGCTCGAGCGCGTCGACCTCGATCAGGCGCGTCAGCAGCGCCCGCTGTTCGCTCGCGCCGAGCGGCTGGCGGTACGCGCCGCTCTCGATCTTCTCGCGCAGCCAGCGCCGCTGCTGGTGCGAGGCGATGTGTTCGATCTGGTAGGCGATCGTGCCGCAGTAGACCTCGCGCAGGTGGGGGAACGCCTCCGCGAGCGTCGCCCCCGCGACGTGGATGTGCAGCAGGCTCGACGGGATTTGCGCCATCAGCACCGTGGTGAGTCCCCTCGACGCCGGGTCGAGCGCCGGGTCGCCGCGCGGCGGCGCTCCGAGCGGGTCGAGCGTTGCCGCGAGGTGGCCGTGCGTGCGCAGCGCGCTGACCAGGGCTTCCGCGCTCGCCACTGCCTGCAGCAGCTCGTCGCTGGGGCGGGCGGCGGTGGCCGCGGAGGCCGGCGCGGTCACCGGCGCGCGGGCCGGCAGCGTCGCGAACGTGACGGCGAGCGCCTCGAACACGTCCTCGTAGAAGGAGTCGGCACCGGCGAGCAGCGCGTCGATGCGGGCGAGGAAGCGTCCCGACTCCGCGCCCTGGATGATGCGATGGTCGTAGGTCGAGGTCAGCGTCATCACCTTCTGCGCGCCGATCTGCTCGCCGATCTGCGCGAGTCCCGGCGGGAAGCCGATCGCTCCGGTCGCCACGATCGTGCCCTGGCCGGGCATCAGCCGCGGCACCGACGCGCCGGTGCCAAGGCCGCCCGGGTTGGTCAGCGTCAGGTTCGCGCCGACGAGGTCGTCGGCGGTCAGCGTGTTCGTTCGCGCCTTCTCGACCAGCGCGTCGTAGGCGGCGAGGAACGCATCGAAGCTCAGCCCGCCGGCGTCGCGGATCACCGGCACCATCAGCGTGCGCGAGCCGTCCTTCTTCTCGACGTCGACCGCCAGTCCCAGATTCACAGCGCCGTCGCGCACGCGCTGCGGTCTGCCGTCGACCTCGGCGTAGTGGTCGGCCATCACCTCGAGCTCACCAGCCGCGCGGGCGATCGCGAAGGCGATCAGGTGAGTGAAGGAAACCTTCGCGCCAGCCTCCTTCAGCTGGCGCCGGCGGCCGTCGAGCTCCTCCACGACGATCGTCCGCAGGCTCGTCGCGGTGGGGATCGAGCGGCTCTCCTCCATGTAGTGGACGAGCATCGCGGCGCCGCCACGCAGCTCGGTCACGGTGGCGGACGAGGCGTTCTGCGGGCCGCCGGCGGGCTGCTCGGCGGCGGCGAGGACATCCTCCTTGACGATCCGCCCGTCACGCCCGCTGCCGGCGAGCGAGCCAAGGTCGACGTGCAGCGCTGCGGCCGCGCGACGCGCGACCGGCGAGGCCTTCGTGCCGTCGGGCAACTCCGTGCCGTCGCGCGCGTCCGGTGAAGCCGCCGCCGCGCCGGCGTCCTGCGCGGACTTGGCGGCCGCACCGCCGCCGCGGCCGGCGTCGCTCGCGACGCCCGTCATCCGCCCGATCACCTGGCCGACCGTGACGGTGTCGCCGGGGGCCACCAGCAGCTCGCTGATCGTGCCGGCGGCGGGCGCCGGCAGCTCCACGTCGACCTTGTCCGTCGAGATCTCCACGATCGTGTCGCCCGCCGCGACGACGTCGCCGACCTTCACCGTCCAGTCGAGGATCGTCCCCTCGGTCACCGACTCGCCGGCCGCCGGGGTCACGATGTCGATCGTCGCGGCCGGCTGCGCGGCCGTGGCCGCGCCGTTCCCGGAGCCCTCCTGCGCGGCCGGGGCGGCCGGGGCCGTCGATGCGCTGCCGCCGTTCGCCGTGGCGGGGGGGCTGCGGTCCTCGGGCGCCGCGGCGGCGGCCGCGCCCTCGGCACCCGGTGCGATCTCGGCGAGCAGCGCGCCAACCGCGACGGTTTCGCCCGCGGCGGCGTGGATCTTGACGACTGTGCCGGCGACCGGTGCGACCACCTCGGCGTCGACCTTGTCGGTCGAGATCTCGAGCAGGGTCTCCTCGGCCGACACGTGATCCCCCTCTGACTTTCGCCACTCGAGGATCGTTCCTTCGCTTACTGAGTCGCCCATCTGGGGCATAACGACCTGCGCCGTCGTCTCGGCCACCATCCCAACGGACTCTAGCGTGCCGGGAGGAGCAGCTTGCCGCACTGCGGGTGTGCGCGATGCGAACGCGCTCTCACTGTGCGACGCGGGCCCGGCGGCGCTCCTCGCGGACGAACTCGTAGCTGCCGAAGAACGGTCCAATGCCGCCGAGCACGGCAACCGCGACCGCCACCCGCAGCGGGATGATCCGCAGGCGAACCGCCACCAGGCACACCAACGACATGCCGATCCACAGCAGGCCGTGCGAGAGCCCGAGGATGAAGGTCTCGGGCTGCGGGTTGTGCAGCCCGAAGGCGACGATCAGCAGCGACAAATAGACCAGCGAGTGGAAGAACGAGACGTGCTTGAGGCGGTTGAAGGTGATCACGCCGCGGCCAGCATGATCGCGGTCTGCCGCAGCGGCCCGTCGGCCTCGGGCGGCCAGCGATCGACCTCGGCCGGCCACCACGCGAACGCGTCGTGCTCGGCGTCCGGTACCACCTCCGCCCCCTCGGCGAGCCACGCCAGGCCGACCAGCAGCACGAGCTGCTGGGGCAGGCAGACAAGCGCCTCGACGGTGAGCCGCTCGGCGTTCACCGACCACTCCTCCGCCAGCTCGCGCCCGAGCGTGTCGACCGGATTCTCGCCCGAGTCCACGGCGCCGCCCGCGCCGAGCGCCCAGCGGCCGGCCCAGGTGGCGAGCCAGCCCGCCCGGCGCCCCGCCAGCCAACGCCCGTCGCTCGCGCGCACCACGCACATCGCGGCGAGGCTCTGGGACGCGTCGTGATGGTTGAGCCGCAGCGCCCAGCGGACAGGCTGCAGCTCGAGCACGAGCCCGCCGCCGTCCTCGTGGTGAGCGACGAGCCGGGCCGAGAGGCCGTCGTGGGCCGGTGAGCCGCGGTCGCGCAGCGCCGCGATCGCGGCGTCGGCAGCCTCGATCGCGGCGCGGGGCGGGTCGTAGGGCTGTTCACGCCAGTGCGCGGTGACCTGATCGAGGCCCCACGGACCGCGCGCGAGAATCCCGGGGGTGAGCGCCATGGCCTACAGGCTATTCGTGGCGGGCACCTTGGCGGCGGTCGTGCGTGGGCGACCCACTACTCTGGCTGCATGAGCTCCTTCCACGGCAGCGACGGCTTCGGCCTCGGCGGTGGCGGCGGCGGCGCGCGCGGCGGCCGCGGCCGCGGGCGCAGCTCGCGCGTGCTCGGCACCGGTGAGCCACCACCACCGCTGCTCGATCCCGAGCGCCAGCGCGACGGTCGACGGATTCTCAGGTTATTCGCCCCCTACCGGGGGCGGTTGGGACTTGTTCTTGGGCTGATCATCCTCTCGTCGGGGCTCAGCATGATCTCGCCATTCCTGCTCGTGGCGGTCCTCGACCACGCGATCCCCAGCCACAACGTGACCCTGCTGACCGAGCTGGTGCTCGGGATGATCGCGATCGCGATCGGAACCTCGGCGCTCAGCGTCGTGCAGACCTATATCTCGACCGAGGTCGGGCAGCGCGTGATGCACGACCTGCGCGTGTCGGTGTATCGCCACCTCCAGCGCCTCTCGCTCGCCTTCTTCACGCGCACGCGCGCGGGCGAGGTCCAGTCCCGCATCGCCAACGACATCGGCGGCATCGACAACGTCGCGACCAGCACCGCGACGACGATCGCGCAGAACGCGACGACGGTCCTCGCGACGACGATCGTGCTGGTGCTGCTCGATTGGCGCCTCGCGCTGATCTCCTTCGCGCTGCTGCCGCTGTTCGTGTACCTGACGCGGCGGGTCGGGCGCGAGCGGCGCGCGATCACCACGCGCCTGCAGGGCAGGCTCGCCGACATCTCCTCGCTGGTCGCGGAGTCGCTCTCGGTCTCCGGCATGATGCTGGGCAAGACGATGGGGCGCGGGGAGGACCTCGCGACGCGCTTCACCGGCGAGTCCGATCAGCTCGCGGACCTCGAGGTGCATTCGCGGATGGCGGGCCGCTGGTTGATGTCGTCGATCAACATGGCCTTCGCGGTCCAGCCGGCGATCGTCTACTGGGTCGCCGGCCAGAGCTTCGGGCACGCCGGATCGGCGATCCAGATCGGCGTCGTCGTCGCCTTCACCACGCAGCAGACGCGGCTGCTGTTCCCGATCGCCCAGCTGCTGTCGGTCGGCAACGACGTCGAGGCGTCGCTGGCGCTGTTCGACCGGATCTTCGAGTACCTCGACCTGCCGGTCGACATCGTCGAGGCGCCCGACCCGGTCGTGCTGCGCCCCAGCGAGCTGCTCGGCGAGGTCGCGCTCGAGGGTGTCGGCTTCCGCTACGGCGAGGGCGCGCCGTGGACGCTGCACGATGTCGACCTGGTTGTTCCGGCGGGGACGCGGACCGCTGTCGTCGGCGAGACCGGCGCCGGCAAGACGACGCTCGGCTACCTCGTTGCGCGCCTGTACGAGCCACAGGCGGGCCGCGTGACGATCGACGGCATCGACGTGCGCGACGCCAGCTTCGAGTCGCTCGCCGCGACCGTCGGCGTCGTTTCACAGGAGACCTATCTGTTTCACTCCACCGTGCGCGAGAACCTGCGTTTCGCGCGTCCGGACGCGACCGACGAGGAGATCGAGGCGGCCGCGCGCACCGCGCGGATCCACGATCTCGTCGCCTCCCTCCCCGACGCTTACGATACGGTGGTCGGCGAGCGTGGCTACCGCTTCTCGGGCGGCGAGAAGCAGCGCATCGCGATCGCGCGCACGATCCTGCGCAACCCGCCGGTGCTGGTGCTCGACGAGGCGACCAGCTCGCTGGACACGCGGACCGAGCGCGAGGTCCAGGAGGAGCTGGACCTGCTCGCCGAGGGCCGCACCACGATCACGATCGCCCACCGGCTCTCGACGGTCCGCGACGCCGACCAGATCGTGGTGCTCGACCACGGCGCGATCGTCGAGCGTGGCACCCATGACGAGCTGCTCGCGCGCGACGGCCATTACGCCGCGCTGCTCGCCCACGACGCCGCGCGCGAACCACTACATTGACGCCATGGCATCGCTCGAAGCCGAGATGCTCGAGTTCATCCGGCGGGGCCTCGACCATCATGCGCAGTCCTGCCCGCTGGCGCCGCGGGCGATCCTGCTGAACCCGGGCAACTACGAGCTGTTCGGCTGGGACGAGCTGTGGGGGGTCCCCGTGCTCCCCGACGACCGCGTCGCGCCGAAGCGCTTCCGCATCGACTGCGACGGATCGGCGTTCGGCATCGAGGCGGAGATCAGCGAGGCGATCGCGGCGACCGAGCCGGCGCTGATCCCGATCGGGCCGGCGGTGCCGCGCGAGGACGAGCCGTTCGCGTGAGGCGAGCGCGGGCCCGGCGCCCGGCGCGCCGCGCTGGCGGTCCTATAGTTCTGTCGCGTGCGCGCCGGAGTGGATCCGTATGTCGTGCTCGGAGTGCCGCGAGGCGCCAGTGACGCTCGGATCCACGCGGCCTACCGGGATGCGGTGAGGCGAACCCATCCCGACGCGGGCGGCAGCAGCGGGGCTTTCGAGGACGTGCAGGAGGCCTACGAGGTGCTGCGCGACCCGGCCCGCCGCGCCGCCTGGGAGCACGATCCGCCGCGCTCGCGGGTGCGGCCGGTCACCACGCCGGCGGCCCCTCGCTCGTCGATGGAGGATCTGCTCGCCGAGTCACAGCGTCTCGAGGACGAGGCGCGCCGGCTCGCCGGCATGGCCGCACGCCACGGCGGGGCGGACGAGCCGACCGACAGCGTCGGTGCGGTCCTGCGCGACGCGGGCGCGCAGTTGCGCGACGCCGCCGACGAGGGTGTGCGCGAGCTTCGCCGGTTCATCCGCAAGCGGCTCTGAACCGACCCGCGGTCCGCGCGGCGGCGAGCTGCGGCGGCGCCGCGCGGGTCGAGAGGCGGATCGCCGTGCTCACGCAGCCGGCACCGGTCCGTGCGCATACTTCAGCGATCCCGGGGTGGTCAGTGTCTCGCCGGTCTCGAGCAGCGTTTTCAGGCCGGAGAGGATCATCGGCCAGCCGCCGTAGAGCTCGGGGCTGGCGTCGGCGTGCAGCTGGTCGTGGGTCACGGTCAGGCAGCACGAGTCGCCCACCGGCTCGATCTCGTAGGTGACGCGCGAGCTCCCCTCGCGCCTGACGTCATCGCTCCACATCGCCCTGAAGCTCTGAACGAGCCGGCGCGGCGGATCGACCTCGAGGTTCTCGCCCTCGACCAGCGCGCCCGGCGCCATCGGATGCGTGCCCTCGTAGCTCGAGCCGGCGGTCCAGTCGGACGTCACGCCAACGCCGAAGTTGTATTTGCGCCGCATCTCACCGTCGGTGAGCGCCTCCCAGAGCCGCTCCGGCGTCGTCTTGATGTAGATCTCGAACACCTTCTCCATGCTGTCCTCCTCGAGTGCGAGCTTCAGGTCGCTGAGTGACGCGGCCCACGGCTCGGCGTACTTGCTCACCCACCGGTCGTGGACGAGCCGGATCGGGACGACGTTCAGGAAGTGGAGCTTCTCGCGACCCCGTCGCTTCGTCACGACGAGGCCGGCCTGCTCGAGCACCTTGAGGTGCTTCATCACCCCGAAGCGCGTCATCGGCAGTCGCTCCTCGAGCGCGCTGAGCGTCTGGCCGTCCGAGCGGTAAAGCTCGTCGAGCAGGCTTCGGCGCGTCGGATGGGCCAGGGCCCTGAACACTGCGTCCATGGCGGTGACTATACGTGACCATATAGTCACCTGTCAAGCCCGCTGGCTGCTCGATCGGCGTGCGCCTCAGGGTCGACCGCTTCCGCTACGATGACTAGCACAATGATCGACGTCAAGGTCAACCGGTCGGACCCCACGCTCCTGCACGACCAGGTCGCCGCGCAGATCCGCCGCTCGATCGCCGACGGCGACGCCAAGCCGGGCGACCGGCTCCCGCCGGCGCGCGACCTGGCGGCCGTCATGCACGTCAACACCAACACGGTGCTGCGTGCGCTGCGGCTGCTGCGCGACGAAGGGCTGCTCGAGTTCCGCCAGGGACGCGGCATTCGCGTCAGCGGCACCCCCCAGCGCGGCGCCGTGCTCGCCAAGGCGATCGAGCTCGTTCAGCTCGGGCGCCAGAGCGGCTACGACCGCGCCGAGCTGCTTGAGATGATCGAAGCGCTGCCGTAGCCGCGGCGCAGCGCCGTCGAGCGGCCGCTCCTCGCGGGACGCTCGAAAGCATCGCCGCGGGCGGCTAGCGTGCCTGGCCCGCCACGGGGTTGATCGATCGACGCCTCGGGAGACCGTTCTACGTCTCCACACGGCGCCCTCGGCCCGCACGACGGCGAGAGCGCCGCGCGGGCCGAATCCAACACCGCGATCGGCGACACTCAGCCGTACGCGGCAACGAGCGCGGCGGTGTCCTGGAAGGTCTCGAAACGCGCGAGCCTGCTGCCCCTGAAGGTCCAGACGTGCGCTACGTGATCGGTGACCTTGCGGCCGGTGCGCTTCACGGTGGCCTCGGAGGAGATCAGCACAACCACGTGGTCGCGCTGCGCGACGAACTCCTGCGGTTCGAACTTGTGAACGTCCACCTCTGCGCCAAGCGTCGCGAAGTATCCGCCCACCTCTTGCTTGCCGCGACGCCTCCCAGCCGCCGGAATGACGTCCGGCGGGCCTGGGGTGATCCATTCGATGTCGTCTGTGAGTAGCTCGAGAATCGCGGGCAAATCGCCGCGGCCGAACGCTGCATAGCCCTCTTTCGCGGTCTGGACGTTTTCCTCTACCGACATGTGTGCCCCTCTGAGGGTTGCGGGCGGTGGCGAGCATAGGACGAGTCGCACGCTCCGACGTGGTTTGTCGCGAAGACCGCAGCGCCCGGCGGTCCGCTTCGCGGGAGCCGCGCTCAGCGGTCCCCTTCGCCGAAGCGTTCAACGATCTCGATCCGGTACCCAGCCGGTCACGCACGACGGCGGGCGCCGCCGTGCGGGCCGAAACCGTGGCCGGCGAGAGATCCTCAGCTGTACGCAGCGACGCCCGCGGCGGTGTCCGAGAAGGCTTCGAAACGCGCGAGCTTGCCGCCCTTGAAAGTCCAGACGTGTGCCACGTGGTTGGCGACCGTGCGGCCGGTGCGCTTCGCCGTGGCCTCGGAGGAGATCAACACGACCACGTGGTCGCCCTGCGCGATGAACTCGTGCGGTTCGAACCTGTGAATCTCCAAACTCTCGCCGATGGTGGCGAAGAACCGTGCGACCCCGTCCTTGCCGCGATGGGTTCCGGCCGCCGGGAGGAGATCCGGCGGGCCCGGTTCGATCCACTCGATGTCGTCAGTTAGCAGTTCGAGAATCGCTGCTACATCACCGCGGCCGAACGCTGCGTAGCCCTCTTTCGCGGTCTGGACGTTTTCCTCTGCCGACATGCGTGCCCCCTCTGAGCGTTGTGGACGGTGGCAAGCATAACCCGTTGGTTGATCGCGGAAGGTTTGCTTCGCCGGCGCCCGCGCTCGGCGAGTGGAAGGCCAGGGCCCTGGTGCTAAGTGGCGCTCTGGCCCCTACCGGGCTGGTCGATCACGCCTTCCGGCACCCGTTCAATTATCTCAATTCGATACCCGTCCGGGTCGCGCACGAAGCAGATCCGTGAGCCGCCCTCGCGGACACTGTAGGGCGGCCGCTCCGGCTCGATCCCGTGTGCGGCGAGCCGTTCGAGCGTCGCGTCGAGGTCGGTCGCGCTGATCGCGATGTGGCCGTAGGCGGTGCCCTGGTCGTAGTGGTCGACGCCGAAGTTGTAGGTCAGCTCGAGTCGCGGCTCGTCGCCGTCGCCGGGCTGGTTGAGGAAGACGTTGATCGCCTCTTCGCGGATCGGCATCCGCCGGATCTCCTCGAAGCCGAGCGCGCGGTAGAAGGCGAGCGAGCGGTCGATGTCGGTGATCCGGTAGCAGGTGTGGATCAGCGCCACGACCGCCAGATTAGCGACGTGCGACGATGACGCGCATGATCATCGAACACGCGCGCAACGACGCCTACCTCTCGAACACCTATCTGGTCTGCGACCACGAGGGGGGCAGCGCCGTCGTGATCGACGCGGGCGGACCGCTCGAGCCGCTGTTCGCCGCCGCGGAACGCCTGCGCGTGACGCCCGCGATGGTGCTGCTGACGCACCACCACCATGACCACGTCAGCGAGCTGGGCGGCCTGACCGCTCGCTGGCCGTCACTCCCGGTGCTGATCAGCCCGCTCGAGCGCGACCTCGTCGGCGCCGCGACCGCCACCATCGACACCGGCGAGCGGCTGACCCCGGGAGAGCTGTTGATCCGCCCGCTGCACACGCCGGGGCACACGCGCGGCATGCTGTCGTTTCTCGTCGAGCATCGCGGCGCGGCGGCGGTGTTCACCGGCGACACGCTGTTCCGCGACTCGGTCGGCGGCGTGCGGGCGCCCGGGCACACCACCTTCCAGGCGCTCAAGGACTCGATCATGGGGACGTTGATGGAGCTTGACTCCGACACGGAGATCTACCCCGGGCACGCCGACTCGACGACCGTTGCGCGTGAGTGGGAGCACAACCCATTCATCCGCATCTGGCGCGGCCTGGACCGCGAGGGCACGCAGTCGTGCATCGCGCTTGGCGATCCCGCCACGCTCGTTCTGCTCGGTCCGGACTACGACGGCGGCCACAAGGCGTGGGTGCGCTGGGGCGACGGCTCCGACGACGTGATCCCCGGCTCCCAGGTCGAAGCGATCCAATAGATGCCGCCCCCCCGAAAGCTCGTCTGCGCAGCTCACTGAACGATGGCCCGCGAGAACATCCCCACCTCGCGGGTCGTGCGCTCGGCGACGATCGGTCGCCTCGCGGCCGGTCAGGCGGTCAGGCAGTTCGGCACGCGTGCCGCGAACCTGGCGCGCGGCGACGAGGCCAGCGACGCGGCGCTCGCGCGCCGGCAGGTCGAGACCGCGGAGCAGATCGTCGCGGTGCTCGGCACGATGAAGGGCGCCGCGATGAAGCTCGGGCAGGTGATGTCGTTCCTCGACGTCGGCCTGGTCCCCGAGGAGTACCGCGAGGAGTTCCAGGCGAAGCTCGCGGAGCTGCGCGACTCGGCGCCACAGGTCTCCTTCAAGGAGATGCGCAAGGTGATCGAGGCGGAGTTCGACGAGCCGCTCGACGAGCTGTTCGCGCACTTCGACCCCGAGCCGATCGCCGCCGCGTCGATCGGGCAGGTGTATCGCGCGACGCTGCACGACGGCCGCGCAGTCGCCGTCAAGGTCCAGTATCCGGGCGTCGCCGGCGCCGTGCGATCGGACCTGAAGAACCTGGGGATGATCATGCGGTTGTTCTCGCGCATGGCGCCGGGCCTCGACGTCCAGGGCATCACCCAGGAGATTCGGCTGCGGATCGACGAGGAGCTCGACTACGAGCTCGAGGCCTCCAACCAGAAGGCGATGGCGCGGATCTTCCGCGGGCACCCTTTCATCCACGTCCCCGAGGTGATCGGCTCGCTCTCGCGCGAACGCGTGATGGCCAGCGAGCTGATCAGCGGCAGCCGCTTCGAGGAGCTCAAGGAGCTTGACGCGCCGGCGCGCAACCGGATCGCCGAGATCGTCTTCCGCTTCTACTTCGGTTGCATGTACCGCCATCACCAGTTCTCCGGCGACCCCCATCCCGGGAACTTCATGCTGCTGCCCGATGGCCGCGTCGCGTTTCTCGACTTCGGCCTCTACAAGCGCCTGCCGCCCGAGCTCGCCGAGTACGAGCTGCAGATCGCGCGGCTCGGGATCACCGGGCAGGGCGAGGCGCTGATCGAGCACCTCCACGCCGGCGGCTTCCTCGCGACTCCGGATCGCTCGAGCCCGCAGCAGATCCTGCAGCAGTTCCACGACGTCACGTGGTGGTACACGCGCGACGGCGAGGTCGCGTTGACGCCGGAGATCGCGACCCAGATCGTGATCGACATGAGCGACCCGCGGTCACGTCACTACGCCGCCATGCGCCACGAGAACCTGCCCCCCGACCACCTCTTCGGCCGCCGTACCGAAACGCTCACGCTCGCCGTGATGAGCCAGTTGCGGGCCAGCGGCAACTGGCACCGGATCGCGCGCGAATGGATCTTCGGCGATCCGCCGGCGACCGAGCTGGGCCGCGCCGAGGCCGAGTTCTACGGCCTCACAGGGTATGGATCTGCAGCAGGCTCGTCGTCCCCGGAACGCCGCTGGGCAGCCCGGCCGTGATCGCCACACGCTGCCCCGGCTGGCACCAGCCGAGTTCGACGATGCGGGCCGCGGCCGCGAGCACCAGCTCCTCGGTCACCTCGTAGCGGAGCATCCCGGCCGCTTTCACGCCCCACAGCAGCCCGCAGCGCTGAACCGTCTCGTGTCCGGGGGAGAGCGCGTAGATCGGACAGTTGGGCCGGTGGGCCGACACCAGGCGGGCGGAGCGCCCCGACAGGGTCGGCACGACGATCGCGTCGAGATCGAGCTCGCGCGCCGCCACGCAGGCGCCGTAGGCGACGGTGTAGGCGGGGCTGCGGGCGTCGCGGCGCACACGATGCTCGTTCCATTCGAGGTAGTTCGCCGTCGCCTCTGTGCGCTCCGCGACGGACGCCATCATCGCGACCGCGCCGACCGGGTGTGCCCCGACCGCCGTCTCCTGGGAGAGCATCACGGCGTCGGTGCCGTCGAGGATCGCGTTCGCGACATCCGCGACCTCGGCGCGCGTCGGCCGGCTCGAGTGAACCATCGAGTCGAGCATCTGGGTCGCCGTGATCGACGGGCGCGCCAGCGCCCCGGCGAGCTTGAGCAGACGCTTCTGCACGAGCGGCACATCCTCGATCGGCAGCTCGATGCCGAGGTCGCCGCGGGCGACCATCACCGCGTCGGCGGTCCGCAGCACGGCCTCCATGTTCTCGACCGCCTGCGGCTTCTCGATCTTCGCGATCAACGGCAGGCGAGTGTGGCCGCGGACGAACTCGATGTCGTCGGCGGTGCGCACGAAGGAGAGCGCCACGAGGTCGACGCCGATCGACTCGCCGTGGGCGAGCAGCTCCAGGTCGCGCTTGGGCACGGCTGGCAGGCGGTCGATCGGTCCCGGGATGTTGAGCCCCTGGCGTGAGACGACGGTGCCGCCGATCTCGACCTCGCAGTCCAGCTCGCAGTCGCCGGGGCGTGTGGCCTGAACGCGCAGGCGCACCGCGCCGTCGGCGAGGTAGATGATCGCGCCCGGCTCGACCGAGTCCGCCAGCTCCGGCCAGGTGACCGACATCCGCCGGTGGTCGCCGACGGTCTCCGAGCCGCACACGAAGGTGAGGCTCGCGCCCGGTGTCAGCTCCACAAGGCCGTCACGCACCGCGCCGATCCGGAGCTTCGGTCCCGGCAGATCCTGCAGGAGCGCGACAGGCCGCCCGACGCTCTCCGCCGCCGCGCGCACGCGCGCCGCCGTTTCCTCGTGCTCGTCGAGGCTGCCGTGCGAGTAGTTCAGGCGCGCGACATCCATGCCGGCCGCGACGAGCTGGGCGAGCACGTCGGGCTCGCGCGAGGCTGGCCCTATCGTGGCGACGATCTTCGTGCGGCGCATTCAGCGCGCCACACTAGCGAGGGGCGCTCACGCACGCATGTAACAGGCGAGCACGGCGGTCACGCGGCAAAAGCGGAGCGTCCGCGCGCGCTCAGGGTGCTGCGATGTCCGGGAAGTTCGCGGCGCAGTGCTCACGCAGACAGTCGCGCAGCCAGGCGCGCTCCGCGCTAGAGGCGACGCGCAGTCGTGCGAGCAGCTCGCGCTGGTCCTGGAGCGGCGGCAAGCCGGCGATCGTCCAGCTCACCGCGAGGCGCTCGAACAGGAACTCGACGGCCCGGTGCCAGGCGTCTTCGCGCGTTGCCCCCGGCGGCAGGTCCTCGCCACTGACGATGCGCGCGTAGCTCCGCCGGGTCGCCGGGCTCAGCGCGCCGCGCAGCACGAGCACGTTCCCGTCGCCGTCGCGGTAGTCGCTGCCCGGCGCGTGCCGGCGCTCGCGGCGGCGGCGGGCCATCAGTCCCCGACGCCGGGCTCGATCGGGAGCTGCGCGACGCGGTTGCGTCCGTCGCGCTCATAGCGGACGTCCACCGAGTCGTCCTGACGGTAGGTGCCGATGCCGAAGGCGCCGACCAGCCAGCGCCAGCCCGACACGTGGTCGCGCGCCAGTCGGCGCGGGAAGTGAAGCTCGCGTCCGCGGGTCTCGTAGTCGACGCCCTCGCTCTGCAGGACGCCGTTGAGGTACACCTCGAACGGCTCTTCCACGCCCGCCGGCAGGCGCACTATCGATGTCTCGGCCACAGCCGCGATTATCCTCCCCGGGGTGGCGGCGGCGCGCCCATCCGAGGAGATCTCCTACCGCGTGCGGCGGTTGGCGCGGGCGCGACGCGTCAAGGTGCGCGTCGACCCCCACCACGGCGTCGAGGTGCTGCTGCCGGCGCGGGCGCCGCTGCGGGCGGCGGCTGCGGCGGTCGCCGAGCTGGCGCCCTGGATCGAAGCTCAGCTCGCCGAGCTGGCCGGCGCGCGCGAGCGCCTCGCACCGCCGGGCACATTGCCGTACCTGGACGAACGCCTGCTGGCGGTGCCCGAGCCGGGTCGCCGGCGGGCGCATCGCCGCGGCGGCGTGCTGCTGATCCCGAGCGGCGAGGATGCGCCGGCGGCGCTCGAGCGCTGGTATCGGCGCGCGGCGCGGGCCGAGATCGCGAAGCGCGTCGACGCGGCGTGCGCCGCCGCCGGGACGCCGTACGCGAGCCTGACGATCCGCAGCCAGCGCACACGCTGGGGCAGCTGCGCGAGCGGCGGCGCGCTCAGCTTCAACTGGCGGCTGCTGCTCGCCCCCGAGCGGGTCCTCGACTACGTCGTCTGGCACGAGGTTTGCCACCTGCGGTGCGCCGACCACTCGCCCGCGTTCTGGGCGCTGCTCGACACGCACTGCCCGGACTGGCGCTCCGCGGCGGCGTGGCTGCGCGAGAACGGAACGGCGCTGGTGTTGTGAACGAACGGTTCCGCGGCTTGGCGCGCCGGCCGCGCTTCTAGTACCGTCAAATACCTGATGCTAAGGAGATTGGCCGTGACCGCGGCCGTCATCGCCGCATCCACGGCCACCGCGTTGGCGTCGGCTCCAGGCGCGCTGGCGTCGCGCAGCACGCGCGGCGGCGAGCTTCCCGTCGGCGATCTGGTCGTCACCTTCAGCGGCTTCGGCGGCGGCGCGTATCGCTTCCACGAGCCGCCGCTCGGCGCCGGCAGTGCGTGCCGCGTCGCCGACACCACCTACGCCGGAATCGACTCCTACCACTGGATCTACCGCTTCGTGCTGCCGCCCACCGGCGGCAGCAGCGACGCGCCGATCGCGCTGTCCGCCGCCGGCCAGCTGAGCGCGACCGAGCAGCTCCTGCAGTGCGCCGGCTCTGCGGCCGTGACGAGCACCTGTACGCAGGGGCTGCGGGCGCCGCTGAGCGCCGACTCCGGCGATCTCGCATACCCCGGAGTGACCGTCGCCCTGAGCGGCCGCTCGATCAACGTCGGCGCGGTCGGTGAGCTGATCCCGGCGACGGGGCAACCGCTCTGCAGCGGTCTCGGCGTGCTGCTGCCGAGCCCGGTGGAGGCGTTCGCGCAGCTGCAGGGCAGCGTCAGCATCCCGCGCGCGGCGCTCGCCAGCAGCGGCGACGTCACGCGCCGCTTCACGATCGCCTCCTCCGGCCTGTATCAGGGTGTGACGCTGAGCTCCAGCTGCAACTCGAGCAGCTGCAACACCGCGACCTGCGCCGACACCGCCACGCCGAGCCCCGGCGGCCCGAGCAGCTGCAGCTTCGACGAGAGCTACAGCGGCACGATCGAGGTTCGCGTCGTCAAATAGACAGCGCGCGAGCCAGCGCCTCCGGTGCGGACTCGCCGGTGCGCCGCTCCACCAGCGCGCGGCGCACGCGCCCGGTGAACGCCTCCGCCGACCCGTCGCCACGCAGGTCCACGCCGCCCCGCACGCTGCGCCCGCGGCTGCCGGGACCGGCGATCTCCAGCCGCGCCGCGACCTGGCGCACCGGCTCGATCCGCCGGCTCAGGAAGCGCACCTCCTCGGCCGCGGTCTGCTCCGAAGCAAGCACGTCCAGGTGCCGCGCGAGGGCGGCGATCGCGTCGGCCAGGGTCTCCAGCTGCTCGTGCTTGACCTGCGAGCCCGCCCGGACCGTCAGCGTCCAGGGGGCCGCGCTCAACGACGGTCGGCGAGCGGCACGTAGGAGCGTTGGCGCTCGCCCGTGTAGATCTGGCGCGGTCGCGCGATCTTCTGCTCGGAGTCCTGCACCATCTCCAGCCACTGCGCGACCCAGCCGCTGGTGCGACCGACCGCGAACATCACGGGGAACATCGCCATCGGCATGCCCAGCGCCTCGTAGATCAGGCCGGAGTAGAAGTCGACGTTCGGGTAGAGCTTGCGCGAGACGAAGTACTCGTCCTCGAGCGCGATCTTCTCCAGCTCGGTCGCGATCGCCAAGAGCGGGTTGGTGCCGGTGACCTCGAAGACCTCGTCGGCCGCCTGCTTGATGATCCGCGCGCGCGGGTCGTAGTTCTTGTAGACGCGGTGGCCAAAGCCCATCAGGCGCTCGTTGCCGGCCTTCACGCCGGCGATGAAGTCGGGGATGTTCTCCTTCGTCGCGACGCGGTGGAGCATCCGCACGACCTCCTCGTTGGCGCCGCCGTGGGAGGGCCCGTAGAGCGCGGCGACACCGCCGGCGATTGCCGAATAGGGGTCCACGAGCGACGAGCCGATCGCCCGCACCGCGCTGGTCGAGCAGTTCTGCTCGTGGTCGGCGTGCAGGATGAGCAGTACGTCGAGGGCGCGCTCGATCCGCGGGTCGGGCTGGTATTTCAGCTCGGTCATCTTGTAGAGCATCCCGAGCAGGTTCCCCGCGTAGCTCAGGTCGTTGTCGGGGTAGACGTAGGGCATCCCCATGTTGTGGCGGTAGGCGAAGGCCGCCAGCGTCGGCATCTTCGCGATCAGGCGGATCGCCTGGATCGCGCGGTTCTCGGGGTCGTGGATCTGGTTGGCGTCGGGGTAGAAGGTCGAGAGCGCCCCGATCGCGCCGAGCAGCATCCCCATCGGGTGCGCGTCGTGACGGAAGGCCTGCATGAGCGACTTGACGTTCTCGTGCACGAAGGTGTGAATCGTGATCTGGTGGGTCCACTCGGCCAGCTCCGAATCGTTCGGCAGCTCGCCATGGACGAGCAGGTACGCCACCTCGAGATAGGTCGAGTGCTGGGCGAGCTGCTCGATCGGGTAGCCGCGGTACTCGAGCACGCCGGCGTCGCCGTCGAGGAAGGTGATGGCGCTGCGACAGGAGGCGGTGTTCATGAACGCCGGGTCGTAGGCGAGCAGGCCGAAATCGTCGTCGGAGGTCTTGATCTGGCGCACGTCGAGCGAGCGGATCGCCCCGTCGACGATCGGCAGCTCATACGAGCGACCGGTGCGGTTGTCGGTCACCGACAGCGTGTCCCTGCGCTCGGCCGCGCCGCCGTCAGCGGCCGCTGTTGTCGTCGCCTCTGTGCTCATCGGGCCTCCAGTCGCGCTTTCGCAGCATTATCCGCCACGCGGCGTCTCGGCCGCGCCGCCGGCGACTCGCGGGGCCGGCCAGCCGCTAGTGCTCGACCGCGCGCGCCAGCGCGACGACGGTGCGCACACGCGCCGGCGCAGGCGGCGGCGCGCCGGCGTGGGGGCCCCGGCGCGGGTGGCGCGGCGAGTACGGGCGCGGCGCGCGCGGGTGACGCCGGTGGTGGTGGTGGCGCAGCTTGGAGCCGCCGTCGCCGTCGCCGGTGTCGGCGACCGGCTCGTCGTCGGTCTTGTGCACCGCCCACCACACGATCCAGAGGATCCCGGCGATCGGGATCTTCAGGATCAGCATCAGCCAGATGAAGGTCCAGGTCACAGCGGTTGCGGGATAGTACTACCAGCGTCCGGCGTTGGCGAGCGGTTCGCGCGGCGCCGGTGATCCGTTCGCGCGCAACGCGCGAATGAGCCCCTGACAAGGGGACGCGGGCACGGTCCGCTCCCGAACCGCCCCGACCTCGGAGGCCCACGATGACCGAGCCAATCACGCATCGCCCGCACAGCCGCGCCCAGTTCCTGCGCAACACCGCGAAGGGCGCGGTCGCGCTCAGCGTCGGCGGCGGGGTGCTCGCGTCGGTGCAGGGCGTCGCCTTCGCTGCCGGCGTCAGTGACAACTCGACGCTGCAGGCCGCCTACGCGGCGGAGACGCTCGCCGTGCACGTCTACACCGCCGTGCTCGCGAACTTCGGCAAGTTCAAGCACCCGGCGCTCCAGAACATCGACTACTTCCAGCACGCGCTGACCAACGAGGAGGCCCACAAGGCGTTCCTCGGCAGTGCGCTGGGCGCCAAGGCGCCGACCGGCCTGACGCTGACGATCCCCGCCTCGGCGCTGACCTCCGGCCAGGCGGTGCTGAACTTCGGCGTCGCGCTGGAGACGGCGTTCGTCTCCACCTACCTCGGAGCCGTCGAGACGCTGTCCTCGAATGACCTCAAGCTCGTCGCGGCGAAGGTCGCGGCGAACGAGGCGACGCACTTCAGCTTCTTCGACGCCGCCGCCGGCGGGCACGGCGTGCTGCCGTCGCTGCCCTCGACCGTCACGGTCGCGCAGGCCGCGACCGTGCTGACCCCCTACATCCCCAACCTGACCGCGCGCCTGACCGCGGCCGGCTTCCCGAACGCCTGATCAGGGGGTTTTTCGACTGGGTGCATGCACCCAGTCGTGGGGAGGGTGCATGCACCCTCCCCGGGGGCGGCGCATGCGCCGCCCCCCACAGCCCCCGGTCAGCCTCAGCCTCGCAGCTCGATCGGCGCGTCAGCGAAGTGCGTCACGCGCTCCAGTTCGCGCACCCGCGCCGCGATCTCCGCGCCGGTCAGCCGCGCGACCCGGTCGGTGCCGAACTCCTCCACGTTGAAGGACGCGAGCGCGGTGCCGTACGCCATCGCGGCGCGCAGCAGCTCCTCGTCGATCGCCTCGGCCCCGGCGGCTGCGATGTAGCCGATGAAGCCGCCTGCGAAGGTGTCGCCCGCCCCGGTCGGGTCGACGACCGTTTCGAGCGGGAAGGCGGGGAGCGAGAAGTAGCTGTCCGCGGTGATCATCGCGGCGCCGTACTCGCCCTGCTTGGCGATGATCACGCCCGGGCCGGGCGGGCCCCACGACAGCACCTCGCGGGCGGCGCCCAGCAGGCCGGGGCGGCCGGTCAGCTGGCGCAGCTCGGCGTCGTTGAGCACCAGGCAGTCGACCGTCGCGATCGTCGCCACGAGCGAGTCGCGGGCCACCTCGATCCACAGGTTCATCGAGTCGAGCGCCGCGAAGCGGGCGCCCGTGCACTGCGCGCGGACGGCGCGCTGCAGGTCCGGCTGGATGTTCGCGAGGAACAGCACGTCGCTCTCGCGCGCGGCGTCCGACAGCTTCGGTTCGAAGTCGGCGAACACGCCGAGCCGCGTCTCCAGTGTCTCGCGGCTGCCCAGGTCCCAGCCGTAGACGCCCGACCAGAAGAACGTCTCGCCGCCGGCGACGCGCTCGATGTCGCTGGTGTCGATGCCGCGGCGGCGCAGCACCTCCAGCTCGCCCTCGCCGAAGTCGTCGCCGACCGGGCCGACGACCCGCACGTCGTCGAAGAACGAGGCGGCGAGCGCAAAATGGGTGGCGGCGCCGCCGAGCATCCGCGCGCGCTCGCCGAAGGGTGTCTTGACCGAATCGAAGGCGATCGATCCAACGACGGTGACCGGCATCCGGGCGGCACCATACCCGGCCGGCCGCGCCCGTGTGCGGCGCCGAATAAGCTGGTGGCGATGACAACGTTCCGGGAGCTCGGCCTGTCCGAGCCGGTGCTCGCCGCTCTGCGCGAGGTCGGCTACGAATCGCCGAGCCCGATCCAGGAGGAGGCGATCCCGCCGCTGCTCGCCGGGCGCGACGTGATCGGCCAGGCGCAGACCGGCACCGGCAAGACCGCCGCGTTCGGCCTGCCGATGGTCGAGTACATCGACCCGGAGCTCGACGAGGTGCAGGCGCTGGTGCTGACGCCGACGCGCGAGCTGTGCATCCAGGTCACGCAGGCGCTGCGCGTCTACGGCGCGACGCGCGCCGTCGACGTGGTGGCGGTCTTCGGCGGCGCGCCGATCCGCAACCAGGAGGCGCAGCTGCGCGCCGGCGGCCAGGTCGTCGTCGGCACCGTCGGCCGCGTGCTCGACCTCGTCTCGCGCGGCTCGCTGGTGCTGCACGACTGCCGCTACGTCGTGCTCGACGAGGCGGACGAGATGCTCGACCTCGGCTTTCTCGAGGATGTCGAAAAGATCCTCGGCGCGACCCCGTCGGGACGCCAGACGGCGCTCTTCTCGGCGACGATGCCGCCGCCGATCCGCGAGCTGGCCGACCGCTACCTGTATGACCCGCTCGTGATCGAGGTCGCGCATTCGACGCTGACGATCGACACCGTCGAGCAGTTCCAGCTGCCGGTCGAGACGCGCGAGAAGGCGGCGAAGCTCGTCGAGGTGCTGCGCGCCGAGCAGCCGGAGCAGGCGATCGTCTTCGTGCGCACGAAGATCCGCTGCGACCAGCTGTTTCGCACGCTGCGCGACAAGGGGATGAACGTGCGGGCGCTGCACGGCGACCTCACGCAGGGCCAGCGCGACGGCGTGATGCTCGCCTTCAAGGGCGGGCGGGTGCCGGTGCTCGTCGCGACCGACGTCGCCTCGCGCGGCCTGGACATCTCGACCGTCACCCACGTGATCAACTTCGATGTCCCCACCTCCCCCGACACCTACGTGCACCGGATCGGGCGCACCGGCCGCGTCGGGCGCTGGGGCCGCGCGATCACCTTCGTCGAGGCCCGCCAGAAACGTGAGCTGGAGGCGATCGAGCGCCACATCGGGACCGAGATCGCGCCCTGGTCGCCGGGCGCGAGCGCCAAGCCGGCGCCGGTGACCGAGCGCCCGCGCCGCCACTCCAAGCCCCACGTGCGCCACGCCGCCGACGAGCCGCTCACGCGCCTGGTGGCGAGCGGCGGGCGCGCCGCCGGGATCGAGGTCGCCGACCTCGTCGCCGCGATCATGCACGCCACCGCGCTCGACGGTGAAGCCGTCTCCGATGTCACGATGCTCGAGCGCTTCGCGCTGCTGAGCGTGCCCGCCGGCGACGCGGAGCGCGTGATCGAGCGCGCCTCCGGGATCGAGGTTGCCGGGCACACGCTCGCGCTCGAGCGCGCCGGGACCTGAAGCCACCAACGACTGGAGCCGCCGGATGTCCACCGCCACGCTGAACACCTCGAAGGGAACGATCGAGATCACGCTCTTCGACGACGACGCGCCGAAGACCGTCAAGAACTTCACCGACCTCGCGCAGCAGGGCTTCTACGACGGCCTGATCTTCCACCGCGTGATCGAGGGCTTCATGCTGCAGGGCGGCTGCCCGCAGGGCACCGGCACCGGCGGGCCCGGCTACACCTTCGAGGACGAGTTCAACGCCCACCGCGTCGTGCGCGGTGCGATCGCGATGGCCAACTCCGGTCCGAACACCAACGGCTCCCAGTTCTTCATCGTCACCGCCGAGGACTGCCCGTGGCTGGACGGCAAGCACACCGTGTTCGGCGAGGTCCATGCCGGAATGGACGTCGTCGACGCGATCGACGCCACGCCGACCGACGCCCGCGACCGCCCGACGACGCCGGTCACGATCGAGTCGCTGGCGGTGGCGTAGTGGGTGCGGGCGCGCCGTGTCGATCGCCGCGATGATCGAGGTCCGAAACCCGGCCACCGGCGAGCGGCTCTCCGAGCTGCCGGCGCTCGACGCCGCGGCGGTCGCGGAGCTCGCGGCGCGCGGGCGGGCGGCGCAGCCGGAATGGGCGGCGCTCGGCTTCGACGACCGCGCGAAGGTGCTCTCGCGGATGCGGCGCTGGCTGCTCGACAACACGGAGCGGGTGATCGAGACGATCGTCGCGGAGACCGGCAAGGCGTACGAGGACGCGCTGCTGCTGGAGCTGGGCTACACGGCCTCGGCGCTGTCGTTCTGGGCGCGCCGCGCCGGCGGCTACCTGGAGGACCGCCGCTTCTTCGCGCGCGCGCCGCTGCTCGCCGGCCGCCGCCTGGTCACGCGCTACGCGCCGCGCGGCCTGGTCGGCGTGATCGGCCCCTGGAACTATCCGCTGCTGAACTCCTTCGGCGACGCGATCCCGGCGCTCGCGGCCGGCAACAGCGTGCTGCTGAAGCCCTCCGAGCTGACGCCGCTGACCTCGCTGCTGGTCGCCGAAGGACTGCGCGAATCCGGGCTGCCGGACGGCGTCTTCGCCGTCGCGACCGGCGCCGGCGAGACCGCCGAGGCGCTGATCGACCTCGTCGACTTCGTCATGTTCACCGGCTCGATCGCGACCGGGCGCAAGGTGGCGACGCGGGCGGCGGCGTCGCTCACGCCGTGCGCGCTCGAGCTGGGCGGCAAGGACGCGATGGTCGTGCTGGCGGGCGCGCCACTCGAGCGCGCCGCCAACGTCGCCGTCTTCTACGGGATGATGAACGCCGGCCAGAGCTGCGTGTCGGTCGAGCGCGTCTACGCCGAGGCCGCGATCTACGACGAGCTGCTCGAGAAGATCGTCACGAAGGTGGCGGCGCTGCGCGTCGGCGAGCCGAGCGGCCCGGCCAGCGTCGACGTCGGCGCGATCACGGCGCCGCGCCAGCTCGAGATCATCGAGGCGCACGTCGCGGACGCGCTCGCCAAGGGTGCGCGCATCGTGGTCGGCGGCCATCGCCGGCCCGGCCGCGGCAACTTCTTCGAGCCGACCGTGCTGGTCGACGTCGACCACGGCATGCGCTGCATGACGGAGGAAACCTTCGGCCCGACGCTGCCGGTGATGAGGGTCGCCGACGCCGACGAGGCGGTCGCGCTCGTCAACGACTCGCCGATGGGTCTTGGCGCCGCGGTTTTCGCGGCCGATCTCCAGACCGGCGAGGAGCTGGCGCGGCGGCTCGACGTCGGCGCCGTCTGCGTCAACGACGCGGCGGTCAACTACTTCGCGCTGCAGGCGCCGATGGGCGGTCACAAGCAGTCCGGCATCGGCGTCCGCCACGGCCCCGAGGGCATCCGCAAGTACTGCACGGCACAGACGATCCTGCTCAGCCCGCGGCTGATGCCGGCGCGCGAGCCGCAGTTCTACCCCCGCACGCGGGCTTCGGCGAAGCTGGTGCGCCGGCTGCTGAAAACGCTCTACCGTCGTTAGCGGGCCTTCTCGGAACGTTCGACCGGTTGCGGCGGCGTCTGGATGGCGTCTGGCGGCGTCCTCGGTCGCGGCAAGGCCACCAGCCTTGCCTGCTCCCTGCGTCCTGGCCGGCCGACCCCAGCCACTCGCCGCTTCCCGTTCAACGTTCCGAGAAGACCCACCAGCGGCGGTCAGCGCGCCGCTGCGGCGTCGAGCCCGGCCGCGATCGCCTGCGCGATCAGCTCGAAGTGCTCGGGTGTCGCGGTCAGCGGCGGCGAGACGGCGACACCGGAGCCGAGCTGGCGCACGAGCACCCCGGCCGCCCGGGCGGCGGCGGTCAGCCGTCCGAGCGCCGCCGGGTCCTCGGCGAGCAGCTCACGGTCGAGGTCGACCGCCGCGAGCGTGCCGGTGCCGCCGCGCAGCTCGCCGGCGGCGGCGTGCCCGGCGAGCGGGCGCAGCGCGTCCGCCAGCGCCTGCTCCATGCCCTGCCCGCGCGTGAGCAGCGCGTCGCGCTCCAGCAGCTCGATGTTGGCGAGCGCCGCGGCGGCGCAGGTGGCGTGACCGGCGTAGGTGGCGCCGTGGCGGAAGACCGGACCGCCCGGGGTGCGCCAGAACGGTTCGGCGACCCGCTCGCCGACGATCACGCCGCCGAGCGGCAGATAGCCGCTGGTGACGCCCTTGGCGAACGCGATCATGTCCGGGACGACATCCCAGCGCTCGATCCCGAACCAGGTCCCGAGCCGGCCGAAGCCGCAGATCACGGCGTCCACGACCAGCAGCACGTCGTTGCGTGAGCAGGCTTCGGCGACGCCCTCGATGTAGCCCGGCAGCGGCGGATGCACGCCGCCCGCGCCGATCACCGGCTCGATGAAGAACGCGGCGACGCGGCCGGCGCCGATCCGCTCGATCGCCTGCTCGAGCGCCTCGACCGAGTCGAACGCGACCTGCTCGGATTCGACCTGCGGCCCGAAGCCGATGCGGTTGGCCGCGATCCCGCCGATCGCCGTGCCGAAGCCGTGCGTGCCGTGATAGCCCTGCGTGCGGCTGAGCAGCACGTGCTTCTCAGGCTGGTCCTGCTCATGCCAGTAGCGGCGGGCGAGCTTCGCCGCGGTGTCGATCGAGTCCCCGCCGCCGGAGGTCAAGAACACCCTCGCGGGCATCGGCGCGCGCGCGGCCAGCGCCTCGCAGAGCTCGAGCGCGGGCGTCGTCGCGAAGTCGCCGAACTCGGAGTAGGCCTCGATCTTCGCGAGCTGCGCGGCGATCGCCGCGGCGATCTCGGGCCGCCCGTGCCCGACGTTCGCGTACCACAGGCTCGCCGTCGCGTCGAGGTAGCGGCGGCCGTCGCGATCGAAGACCCAGACGTCCTCGCCGCGCTCGATCACGAATTCGGTGCTTCTGACGCCGGCCATGTCCGCGAACGGATGCCAGAACCGTGTGTCTTGCATGAGCCTGTCTCCCTGGCGGCCTGGCAGCGAATTCACCCGACCGGGACCGCCCCAACCGGGGGTCGAGCGGAGCTTATGTTCTATGGGGTCCGCGCGTCGGCCGCCCTGCGGTTGGGTGGGTCGGTGCCGGTGTCGGGGGTGCCGCACCCGCGCTGCCGGACCGCCCGGCGTCCCGAGTGTCGCCGCGGCGGGCGCGCCCGGTGTGGGGCCCGCGGCTCGCCGAGTGTCGGCGGCGCTGGTGCAACGTGTCGGGTCCGCCCGGCGTCCCGAGCGGCGGGGCAGCGGCTCAGGCGAGGCTGCGGCGGATCTCTTCGATCCGCTCGTCGGGGATCGTCGCGAAGGCCTCCAGCACCGCCGGGTCGAACTGGCCGTCGCTTGACTCGATCTCCGCACGCGCCTGCGCGATCGCGACCGCCGCGCGGTAGGGCCGGTCGCTGGTGAGCGCGTCGAGCGCATCGGCGAGCGCGAACACGCGCGCCACCAGCGGGATCTCCATGCCGGCCAGCCCGTCGGGGTAGCCGCCGCCGTCCCAGCGCTCGTGGTGGTGGCGCACCAGCGGCCGCGCCGGCTCGAGGAACGCGATCTCGCTGATGATCTCCTCGCCGATCACCGGGTGGCGCTGCATCACCTCGCGCTCGTCAGCGTCGAGCGTGCCTGCCTTGAAGAGGATCCCGTCGGGGATCGCGACCTTGCCGATGTCGTGCAGCAGGAACGCGCACTCGAGCTCGGACTCGTCCGCGATCTCCAGTCCGCTCGCCGCGGCGAGCTCGATTCCGTAGGCGGTGACGCGATCGCCGTGATGGGCGGTGTAGGCGTCGCGTGCCTCGACGGCGCCCGCCAGCGCGCGGACGGTGGCCATGTAACTCTCGCTCAGCTCCCGCGCTCGCTGGCGCTCCCGGCGCGAGGTGGCCCGCAGGTCGGCGGCGTAGCGGTCGAGCTGGCGCTCCTTGACAGCGTTCTCCGTGCGCTGGTGCTCGAGCTCGGCGCGCAGCGCCGCAAGCTCGGAGTCGTCGTCGGTCTCCGCCTGCGGCAGGTCGATCTGTGCCATCAACGCAGCGTATCGCCCGCACCGGTCACGCCAGACGAGCCGGCGGCGGATGACGGGCCGCTTGCAGGGCGCCCGCGGCGCCGCGGCGGGCGTGGTGGCGGGGCGGCCGCGGGGCGGCGGCGCGGACGCTCCGGTCTCCCGCCGGCGCCGTAGGATGGCCTGCCGATCGTGCTCGACACAGTTCTCCTCGCCCTGGCCGCGTCGCTCTGCTGGGGCACCGCGGACTTCACCGCCGGCCTGAAGGCGCGCACGGTTCCGCTCGCGACGGTGCTGACGGCGGCGCAGGGGATCGGCCTGGTGCTGTCGGTGCCGGTCGTGCTGGCGAGCGGGCGGGCCCTTCCCGCCGCCGGGCCCGCGCTGGCCTCGATCGGCGCCGGCGCCGCGGTGATCGTCGGCCTGGCCTGCTTCTACCGCGCGCTCGCCGCCGGGACGATGAGCGTCGTTGCGCCGGTCGCCGCGACCGGCGTCGCGATACCCGTGATCGCCGGGGTGCTTGGCGGCAACCACCTCGCGGCGGCCCAGGTGATCGGCATGCTCGCCGCGGTCACCGGCGTGGCGCTCTCCTCGCGCCATCCCAGCCTCGCCACGACGGCCGCCGGTCGCCGCCGCCATCGCGACTCGATCGTCCTTGCCGTGCTCGCCGCCGCCGCCTTCGGCGCCTACTTCCTGTTCGCACACATCGGCACCCGCGGCGGCGTCGCCTGGCTGTTGCTGCTCGCGAACGTCACCGGCGTGGTCGGCGTGCTCGGGGCGCGGATCGTGATCCGCGCGCGGCCGCACCTGCCGGCCGGGGGCGATCTGGCGCTGCTCGCGCTCGCCGGCGTGCTCGAGTTCGCTGCCACGGGGCTCTACGGGCTCGCCAACCGCCACGGTCAGCTGAGTGTCGTCGCCGTCGCCGGGTCGCTCTATCCGGTTGCGACCGTGCTGCTCGCGCGCGCCTTCCTGCGCGAGCGCCTCGTCCGCGCCCAGGCGCTCGGCGTTTGCCTGGCGCTCATCGGCGTCGCGCTGATCTCGGCATGATGTGCCGGTGCAGCGAAACATTTCGTCCGCTGCGGGGTCTTAGTGGAAGCCAATCGGGGGGAGAGGCCGGAAAGCCGATGCGTCCAGCCAGACTGACAGCTGTCCTGACCGCCGCCGCGCTGCTCGCCGGCGCGGCTTTCGCTGCTCCGGCCGCGCTCGCCTCGCACGGCGAGACCGTGTTCTTCGAGGCGCCTCGCGATCTGGTCGGCGTGTCGCCGGCGACGCAGGCGCAGACGATCGCGAAGCTGCAGTCGCTCGGCGTGCACGCCGTGCGGATCGTGCTCTACTGGGGAGAGGTCGCACCGGGCCCCAGGCACAAGCAGCGGCCGAAGTTCAACCAGGCCAACCCCGCCGCCTACAACTGGGGCGCCTACGACCAGCTGATCGACGCCGTCACCGCCTTGCATTGGACGGTGCTGCTGACCGTCAGCGGCGGCTTCGGCACGGTGCCGCGCTGGGCGACGCCGCACGGCGAGGACCAGTACAGCTACCCGAACGCAAGCGACTTCGGCCAGTTCATGGAGGCGGTCGGCAAGCACTACGGCAAGCAGGTGAAGCTCTACTCGATCTGGAACGAGCCCAACCAGCCGCAGTACCTGCGACCGCAGTACGTGAATGGCAAGCTCGTCTCGGCCGGCATCTACCGCGGCCTCTTCCTCGCCGGCTACAAGGGCCTGAAGTCGTCGGGCAACTTCTCCGGCATGCGCGTGCTGATGGGCGAGACCTCGCCCGTCGGCGTGCAGGCGGCCGGCATCCCGGCGCCGCTCGCCTTCCTGCGCGGCGTGCTCTGCCTGAACTCGAACTACCAGCCGGTCGGCCACTGTTCGAAGCTGCCGGCCTACGGCTACGCGCAACATCCCTATGCCGAGGGACCCGGGCCGTTCTGGGTCCCGCCGCTCGACCCCCACCACGACGACGTCACGATCGGCACGATCGGGCGTCTCGTCACGGCACTCAACCGCGCCGCCGCCGCCGGCGCGATCCGCGCCGACATGCCGGTCTACATCACCGAGTTCGGTATCCAGAGCGTGCCCTACCAGGCCGGCGGCGTGTCGCTCGCCAAGCAGGCCGAGCTGGACGCGATCTCCGAGAAGATCGCCTGGGAAAACCCGCGGGTCGCGTCGTTCGAGCAGTACCTGCTGCGCTCCGATCTGCCCGGCAGCGCCGCCGGGTTCCAGACCGGCCTGGAGACCAACGCCGGCGTCTTGAAGCCCGCGTTCGCCGGCTTCCGGCTGCCGCTGGTGGTCACGCGCACCCACAGTGGCGTTTCCTTCTGGGGTCTCGTGCGCCCCGCCGGCGACACCGCGGCCACGCCGACCGGCGCGACCGGGGCGACCGGCCCGACCGGGGCGACCGGCGCGACCGGTTCGGCTGCCGGCCCGACGACGCTGGTGCTCCAATACTCCTCCAACGGCGGGCGCAGCTGGCACAGCCTGGCGAGCGTGCGGACCGACTCGAGCGGGGCGTGGAGCGCCGCGGGGCGGTTTGCGTCGCACCGGCTGTGGCGGACCAAGTGGGTCTCGCCCGCGGGCGTCGCCTATTTCGGCGCGCCGACCCGCGCGTACACGCTCTCCGGCAGGGTCGACTACTGAGGTAGCGCCTGCGGGCGCGTCAAGGCGCGCCGACGAGCCCACCCGACGGATTGCGACCGCGGTCGGGGCGTACCCTTGGCGTGTGCCTGAGCTGCCCGAGGTCGAGATCACCGTTCGCCGGCTGGACCGCGCGCTCGCGGGCGCGCAGATCGCCTCCGCGCGCGCCCCGGGGATCAACACGCTGAAGACGTTCACGCCACCGCTGCAGGCGCTCGCCGGCATGGAGATCGACGCCGTCAGCCGGCGCGGCAAGCAGATCATCGTGACGGCCGGTGGCGAGCTGGGGCTCCTGATGCACCTGATGTCGGCCGGGCGCCTGCAGCTGTTCGACAAGCCGGCCGCGCCGCGCGACCGCACCTCGCGGTTGCTCGTCGCGACCGCCGACGGGCGCGAGCTGCGCCTGCGTGAGTTCGGCACCAAACAGGCGGCGTGGGCGAAGCTGCTGGCGCTCGACGCGCTCGCCGGCGAGGAGTCGCTCACACGGCTCGGCCCGGAGGCGTGGCCGACGCCCCCGGCGGACCTCGGCGCCCGCCTGGCACAGCCGCGGCCGCTGCACGCCGCGCTGCGCGATCAGCACGTGATCGCCGGGATCGGGCGCTCCTGGGTCGATGAGATCCTCTGGGCGGCGCAGCTCTCGCCCTTCAAACGCGGCGTCGACCTCGACGCGCCGGAGCTGGCGGCGCTGTCGGCCGCGATCGCCACCACGCTCGGCGACGCGCTCGAGCACTACGAGCGCACGATCGAGCTGCCGATCCCCGACAGGCTGCCGATGCCGCTCGCCGTCCACCGCCATGAGGGCGAGCCCTGCCCGCGCTGCGCGACGCCCCTCGCCGCAGTCAACTACGAGGACTACGTGATGACCTACTGCCCGAGCTGCCAGACCGACGGCCGGGTGCTGAAGGACCGCCGCCTGTCGCGCCTGCTGAAGTGACCCCGGGCCGGCGGCGGCGACGCGCGGCTGACGCCACATCCGCGGCTTTGGGGAGCGGTGTCGAGCCGGGTGCGAAGCTAGTTGCCGGCCTGCTCACTTGGCGAGGCTCGAACGGTGACATCGCCCAACAGCGCGTGGCCGTGGATGCGGACGATCCGGTCGCAGTCATCGACTCCAACCGGCGGCACGTCGTTGCGGAGATCGCCTCGCACGACGCCACCGAAGAGCTCGACGTGGACACGCGGCCCAACCAACACGTCGACATCGCGACCGATCGCGTACGCGTCGATCGCTATCTCGGCGGGCGCGCTCCTGGTGTCGGAGAGGTCGATCGTCACGTCGCCGAGGAGCGCGACCGCGATCAGCTCGTCCTCCACGTCCCATGCCCGGGCGCGCTTCCCCTGGCGGCCGGCTTCGAAGACTGGGTCCAACGCCAGCAGCCATCGCCTGCGTCTGCCCGCGTTCGGATGTGCGCCGCCTGCCGGGCCTCCGTTCGGCGGCACGCGAGCGAGCCGTTCGTCGACGTGTTTGGGCATCGCTACGCCTCCTCTTCCGAGCATCCAGGAGGCGGACGCCTTCGCCGGACGCGTTCCAGGGCTGGGTTCAGCCTACGCTCGCCGCGTGCGAGAAGCGTCGGTAGCTTCCCGCCGACCGCCTCCGTGGCGACTGCCCGGCGGCCTCGACCGCGTTATACGATCCCGGCGATGATCGAAACCGGTACGACCGCCCCCGATTTCGAACTCCCCGACCAGGACGGCGAGCAGGTCAGCCTCTCCGGCCTGCGCGGCCGCAACGTCGTCCTGTACTTCTATCCGAGGGCCGACACGCCGGGCTGCACCGCGCAGGCGTGCGGCGTGCGCGACCGCGCCGGCGAGTACGCCCGTGCCGACGCGGTGGTGCTCGGGGTGTCGCCCGACTCGGTCACGAAGCTGCGGAGGTTCGCGGACAAGTACGGCTTGGCGTTCACGCTACTCGCCGACAGCGATCACGCGGTTGCCGAGCGCTATGGCGTGTGGGTCGAGAAGTCACGCTACGGTCGCACCTACTGGGGCAATTCGCGCACGACCTTCATCATCGGCCGTGACGGGGTCGTCGCGCACGTCATCCCGAAGGTCACACCAAAGACCCACGACGACGAGGTGCTCGCGGCGCTTGCGGCGCTGTAGTGCCGTTGGCCGCGCCCGGTGTGCGACGTTGCGTCACGCGCCCGCGCCGCGCATTAGCTTTTACGCGTGCGCTGCGAGCACGACATCCAAACCGAGCCTCTGCGGGGCCGGAAAACACGGAAAGGAACCCCGATGTCGACTGTCACTCTGCTGGACGAGATAGAAGATCTAGAGCGCCTGCTCGCCGGAGCCGCCGCTTCGATCGCGACATCGAGCCGGACCGGCGAGTGGCTGCGCGTCGCCGACGACGATGACGAGGACGACGACCTGTTCGGCGAGGACGACCTCGGCTTCGACGACGTCGACGAGGACGAGCACGACGAGGACGACGACGAGCTCGCCGACGACGACGGGCTGCCCGAGGACCTGGACGACGAGCTCTGAGCGCCGTGCGGCGCATGCGGGCGCCGGCGGGCAGCAGGGCCGGCGGGCGCGGTGAGCGGGGAGCCTTCGGGCGCAGTCCGTAGGCTTGGCGGCGGTGACCGCCGTGCTCGCCTCAGCATCGTTCTCCAAGAGCATCGATTCGTTCTTCGATGCGGTCGGCAAGTTCTTCTCGGACCTTGCCGCCGTTCACTGGGGCGCGCTGATCTTCGCGATGGTGCTGTTCGCGCTCAACCTGACGCTGCGCTCGCGGGCGATCTTCAACAGCATGCGGGCGGCCTACCCGCACGAGCGTTTCCAGTGGCGGCGGATCTGGGGCGCCTACTTCGCGGCGGTGGGCTTCAACAACGTCGTGCCGGCGCGGGGCGGCGACGTGATCAAGGTCTTCCTGGCGAAGAACTCGATCCCGCGCTCGACCTACGCGACGGTCGCCGCCACGATCTACACCGAGGCTCCGTTCGACGCGGTGATCGGCGTTTTCGTGCTGATCTTCGCCTTCACCCAGGGCGTCTTCCCGAAGCCGCCCGACTTCGCCAAGCTGAACGCGTTCGACCTGTCCTTCCTGGCGTCGAACTTCCGCCTCACGCTGTTCCTGATCACCGTGCTGGCCGTCCTTGGCATCGTCGGCTTCGCGCTGCTCTCACGGCGTGTCGTCGCGTTCTGGGAGCGCATCCGCCAGGGGCTGACGATCCTGCGCGACCGCCACCGCTACCTGCGCCAGGTCGTCGCCTTCCAGGCGGTCGCCTGGATTTGCCGCGCCGGCGCGTTCTGGTTCTTCCTCGACGCGTTCCGGATCGGCGGCTCGGTCGGGAACGTGATGCTGGTGTTCGGCGTCAGCGCGGTGTCGGGGATGATCCCGCTGGCGCCCGGCGGGGTGGGGATCCAGCAGGCGCTGTTCGTCAAGGTCTTCCACCACTCCGCGAGCTCCGCTGTCGTTCTCGCCTACTCAGTGGGGCAGCAGATCGCGATCGCCGCGCTGACCGCGGGCGTCGGCTTCATCGCGCTCGTCACGATCTTTCGCTTCCGCTCGTTCAAGGAGGCGATCCACGCGGGCCGCGCGGATCGTGCCGCGGAGGACGGCCCCGGCGAGGAGCCCGGGCCTACTGAAGCCCGGCGCGAGCCTCGCGAACGAGTGTGACGGCCTCGGGGAAGACGAGCGCCATGACCTCACGGATCTGGGCCGCCTGCTGCTCCGAGGTGCCCTGCAGGTTGATCCGGTTGATCGCCGCGACGGTCATGTCCACGGCGAGCTTGATCGCGTTGTCCGCCCAGGCGAGCCGCTGCTGGCCCTGCATCTGCTCGGCGAACTCCGCCATCCGCCGCTGCAGCTCGTCTGGATCGCCGAACAGGCCGCCGAAACCCTCCATGCGGAAAGCCTAGCGACCGCGGTCCAATTACACTCCCGTCGATCATGGCCGACGCCGAGCGCCAGCTCGCAGTGGAGGGCGCTCAGCGCGTCCGCGTCGCCGCCTGCGCACTGACCGCGGGCCTGTTCTTCTTCGGTGGGCAGCTGTGGGTCGCGGTGGTCGGGGCCAAGGAGCCGACGATCGGGGTTCTGCAGGGCCTCGCGCCGGCGTTCCACGGTCTGGCGGCCGCGGCGGTCGACCCCCGCACCATTCACGAGCAGTTCCTGGTGAGCCACCAGTACGCGCTGATCGCGTCGTTTCTGATCAGCAACCTCGGCGCGCTGGGGATGCTCGTGCCCCTGCGCTACCTGGCGGCCGCGGAGATGGCGCGCTCGCCGACGCCGTCGAGGATCGCCGGCCAGCTCGCGCTGTTCGGGCCGATCATGCTCGCCGTGTTCCTGCCCGCCTTCGAGATCTCGTTGATCCTCGGGGCGCACAGCTACCTCTCGCACAGTGCACGCGACGCAGCGGCGATCACCGCCGCCACGGCCGGTGGGCTGCGCGTCGCGTTCCAGCTGATCCTGACGGTCGGCACGCTGGCGCTCGCCGCGGCCTTCATCATGATCTCGCTGCGGGCGATGCGCGTCGGGCTGCTGACGAAGATGATGGGCATCGTCGGGATCATCGCCGGCGTCCTGTTCCTGATCCCGTTGACGCCGCTGCCGGTGATCCAGGCACTGTGGCTCGTGTTCTTCGCTGCGATGCTGCTGCAGTTCGGCGGGCGCCCGCTACCGGAGGCCTGGAGCGTCCTCGAGCCGCGTCCGTGGCCGGCCCGGGAGCGCGTGGCGCGCCAGCCGCGCCAGCCGTCCCGCGGTCTGCGCCGTGGAGGTGCCAGTTCGCCGCCCGTGCCGGCTCCGGCGGCGCCGAGCGGCCCGTCGCCGTCGGCCTCCAAGAAGCGCAAGCGCCGCCGCTGAGGCGCGCGGCTCGGCCGCGGTCCGGGGCGGCGGCGGGCGGCGCCACCGTCGGCGGGCGACCGGCGACGCCGGCCGCCACATTGAGCGAGCTTATGCTCGGGCGAACACCCCAAAAAAAGTCCCAGCGGCGCCGAGCTTGTGGTTATGCTCACGACCGCAGGGCTGCTTTCGGTACCGCAGGGTAATTACAAGCTATCGGGGGATGGTTCAAACAATCCGCGCCGTGCGGCGTGTGCCGTCGCAGGGCGGGACGAGAGGAGGCCGCATGGAAGGGTCTGGAGCTGGTAGTTCGTGGAAGCCCGCGAATCCCGCGCCGCTGGGGCTGGCGGGGTTCGCGCTGACGACCTTCGTGTTGTCGATGATGAACGCGAATTGGGTCAGTCCGGCCGACACGCCGGTGGTGCTCGGCTTGGCGGTTGCTTACGGCGGACTCGCTCAGCTGCTCGCCGGGATGTGGGAGTTCCGGGTCGGCAACACGTTCGGGGCTGTGGCATTCAGCTCGTACGGGGCGTTCTGGATCGCCGTCTGGGTGCTGCTGTCGTTCAACGTGTCGGGGATCCCGGCCGCCAATGTTGGCCACGCACTCGGCCTGTTCTTCTGGGCCTGGGCGATCTTCACCGCGTACATGACGGTGGCCGCGCTGCGCGTGAGTGGGGCGGTGCTGCTCATCTTCACCCTGCTGACGGTCACCTTCGTGATGCTCGCGATCGGCGCTAGCGGCGCCCACGCGAGCGCGACGCACTGGGGCGGCTACCTCGGTGTCGCGACCGCGATCGTGGCGTGGTACACGTCGTTCGCGCACGTCATCAACAGCACCTTCGGGAAGACGGTCGCTCCGGTCTTCCCGCTGAGCAAGTAGAGAAGCGAGAAGCACGCATCGGGGGGTGTCGCGGCTGCCGCCGCGGCACCCCTCGTTCGTCTTGACAACAAGGGAGGTGGATGCAGATGGCGACTGAACACACGGGGCTGGATGCCGAGGAGTTGGTGCTCGAACGCGAGCTGGCGTCGCTGCTGGATGTGAAGACCTTCGAGCCGTCGGCGGGCTTTCGCGAGCATGCGCTGCTCAGCGACCCGGCGATCTACGCCGAGGCCGAGGCCGACTGGCAGGGCTGGTGGGCGCGTCAGGCGTCCGAGCTGCACTGGTCCAAGCCGTGGGACACGGTGCTCGACGACTCCAACCCGCCGTTCTACAAGTGGTTCGTGGGCGGCGAGCTGAACGTTTCGTACAACTGCCTGGACCGCCACGTCGAGGCCGGTCGTGGCGACCGCATCGCCCTGCACTGGCTGGGCGAGGACGGTTCGTCGCGCGACATCACGTACGCGGAGCTGCTCGCCGACGTCGAGCGTTTCGCCAACGCGCTGAAGGACCTCGGCATCCGCAAGGGCGACATCGTCGGGATCTACTTGCCGATGATCCCCGAGGTCGTCGTGTCGATGCTGGCCTGCGCGAGGATCGGCGCCCCGCACAACGTGGTCTTCGGCGGCTTCGCGGCCGAGGCGGTGCGCGAGCGCATGGAGTTCTCCGACGCGAAGGCGCTGATCACGGTCGATGCCGCCTCGCGCAAGGGCAAGCTGGCTCCGGTCAAGCAGACGGTCGACGTCGTGATGGGTGACCTGGCGACGCTCGAGCACATCATCGTCGTGGCGTCCAAGGGCACCGACGTCGACATGAAGGCCGGCCGCGACGTCTTCTACCACGAGATCATGGAGAAGGCGGATCCGAGCTGTCCCGCGGAGCCGATGGGAGCCGAGGATCCGCTCTACATCCTTTACACGAGCGGCTCGACCGCGAAGCCGAAGGGCGTCCTGCACACGACCGGCGGCTACCTGACCGGGGTCAATGCGACGCACCGCTACATCTTCGACCTGCACCCCGAGACCGACGTCTGGTGGTGCGCGGCCGACGTCGGCTGGGTCACGGGCCACTCCTACATCGTCTACGGACCGCTCTCCAACGGCGCGACGGGCGTGATGTACGAGGGGGCGCCCGACTACCCGCACAAGGGGATCTGGTGGGAGATCATCCAGCGCTACGGCGTGACGATCTTCTACACCGCCCCGACGGCGATCCGCACCTGCATCAAGTGGGGGATCGAGCACCCGCAGAAGTTCGACCTGCGCTCGCTGCGGCTGCTCGGCACGGTTGGTGAGCCGATCAACCCGAAGGCCTGGCTGTGGTACCACAAGGTGATCGGCGGCGAGCGCTGCCCGATCGTCGACACCTGGTGGCAGACCGAGACGGGCGCGATCATGATCACACCGCTGCCCGGGATCACCGCGACCAAGCCGGGCTCGGCGACCCACCCGTTCCCGGGCATCCGGGCCGAGGTCGTGGATGAGCGCGAGGGCAAGCCGATCGAGAGCGGACAGGGCCTGCTCGTGATCCGCCGGCCGTGGCCGTCGATGCTGCGCACGCTCTACCGTGAGGACGAGCGCTTCATCGAGACCTACTTCTCGCGCTTCGGCAAGGAGACCTACCTCGTCGGCGATGCGGCGAGGCTGGACGAGGACGGCTACTTCTGGATCATCGGACGGATCGACGACGTGGTCAACGTCTCCGGTCACCGGCTCTCCACCGCGGAGGTCGAGTCGGCGATCGTCGCCCACGAGGCGGTCGCCGAGGCGGCGGTGATCGGCCAGTCCGACGAGCAGACGGGTCAGGCGATCTGTGCGTTCGTCACGCTGCAGGGCACGACCGAGGGGACGGAGGAGCTCGAGGAGGGGATCCGCGCCACTGTCGCGGAGCGGATCGGCAAGTTCGCGCGTCCGAAGCGGATCATCTGGGCCGACGATCTGCCGAAGACGCGCTCGGGCAAGATCATGCGCCGGCTGCTGCGGGACATCGCGGAGGGCCGTGCGCTCGGCGACGTCACGACGCTGCGCGACCCGGACGTCGTGTCGCGCCTCGGCGAGGCGATCGCCACCGGCGCTCACGAGGAGTGACGATCCGTTGAGCCTGCCGGGCCGGGCGCCGCGCGGCGCCCGGCCCGGCGCTCAGACCTTGTGGTGGCGCGGCTCCCAGCAGCCGTCGGCGCTGCGTTCGAAGTCCTGGAAGATCAGCGGCGCCTCACGGATCATCACCTGCGCGACCTCGTCGAAGACGCTGCGCAGCTCCTCCTCGGCGCCCTCGGCTGTGCGCATCTCGATCACGTGGCGCAGCGTGCGCAGGTTGGCGCTCCAGATGATGTCGGTGGAGAGGCCGATCGGGGCCAGGCGCCGCAGCGCCGAGGTGACCTCCTTCTTGACGTGGAAGGGCACGCCCTCGTCGTCGATGCCGAGCTGCTGCGCGGCGTCGCGCTGGAACTCCTCGAGCTGCTCGACGATTGCGAGGACCTGACCGCGCAGCGGCTCGAGCGCCGGCGGCACGCGAAAGCCGATGTCGGTCAGCCGCACGTAGCGCAGGCTCTCCTGGCTGAACGCGGAGCCGGCACGGTGACGCACCAGCTCGTGCGTGAAGACGCGCGACACGTTGCGCAGGGCGAAGCTGTAGCCGGCGTGCTCGAGCACGCTGCCGTGGGCGCTGCGCAGCAGGTTCTCGAAGTACTCGCGCCGGTCCGTGCGCACGCGCGTGACGTTGGCGTTGAGCCCCGGTTCCCAGCTGCGGTAGCAAGCGCGACCACTGAACTCGACCAGCAGCTCGCCGGCGTTCGGCGTCTCATCAGCCTCCTCCAGACGCCGGTCCAGCCAGCTCTCGCCGCCGACGTCGGAGAGGTATGCGCGCATCCCCTCGAGGTCGATCGAGGGGCGAGCGATCAGGTGGACGGTCGGCGAGGTCTCGTGCACGGGTCAGCGAAGGTAGCGACAGCAGCGGACGGCCCGCGAAGGAGTGACCTGATCCGCTGGGACGCCGTTACGGTTGGGCCGCGGTGCGTGCACGCGAGGACTGCTGTGAGCGAGTCGCGCTCGCTACGTGCCCGACTCATCGGCGGTGGCATCGCCGAAGCAAGCACGCAACGCACGGATCGCAGCGACGTTAGGGTCAATGAGATGGCGGAAGACGACTCGCGCCAGCCAGCGCCCCCAGGGGAGAGCCCGCGAGTCCGCGGCGCTCTGGCTTGCGTGGCGCGCGCGGCGACCGGCACTCTCGCCGTCGCGCTCTGTGCTCTGGCTGTGGGGTTGTCGGCGCAGACGGGGAACGCGGCGATCGGGCTCTCGCCGTTCACGGTGGAGGCGATCTCGTGTCCGTCGACGACCCTGTGTGTGGCGGTAGACGATTCCGGCCACGCGGTGAGCTGGACCAACCCCACCGGGCTGACGCCGAGGTGGCGTGCGCCGGACATCGACGGCGTCGTCAACTTCGTCGCTGTCGCTTGCGGGTCGGCGTCGATGTGCCTGGCGGTCGACTCCAACGGTCGCGCGTTCGTCTCGACCGACCCGACCGCGGCGTCCCCGACCTGGACCGGCGGCCCCACGATCGCCGGCTCTCCGGTCGGAAGCGCCGGCATCTCCTGTCCGTCGAGTTCGCTGTGCGTAGCGGTGAACCCGCGCGATGGCACCGTGTCGGTCTCCACCGACCCGGCCGCTGCCACGCCCATCTGGAACACGCAGGTCGTTGATGCCGCGCAGCCGAACACAGCCGCGACTCTCGCAACACCCCCCGCGGGCTCTGGCTACCTCGAAGCCGTTTCCTGCGCCTCTTCAAGCCTCTGCGTCGCCGTGGATTCCACCGGGCATGCCCTCATCTCCACCGACCCGGCGGCCGCCGCAACGACCTGGAGCGCTCCGATCAGCATCGACACCACCGAGTTGACGGGCATCTCGTGCCCCTCGACCGCGCTCTGCGTGGCCGTTGATAATCGCGGTGACGCGGTGACGCTGACCAGCCCGACGGCCGCGACACCCAAGTCGGCCGTGAGCGTGACCCCCGAGGCCGCATACATCGGGGCCCACGATGAGGCGATGCTCGGTGCCGTTTGGGGCGCCGTTTCGTGCGGGACCGAAGCGTTCTGTGTCGCCACGTACTCCGCAGGTCTGACCGGTGTGGTCGCGGGTGACCCGACGATCGGCAGCACGGGCTGGCGCTTCGTGCCGACGCTTCTGGATCAAAGCGTGGAGCCGGCCGTCTCGTGCTTGCAGACAGCGCTCTGCGTGGTCACTGGGTTCGCTGCGTCGACGGACCCGGCCGCCGCCAACCCGGCGTGGCGCCGCGTCACGATCGACGGTCCGCCCCCAGGGACGGCGACCATCCGTGGCACTCCCCGCACGCGGGGGCCGACGCTCACGTTCGGCCTTGCCTGCCGCGGCGAGTCGCGCGACGCGTTCTGCAGCGGCTCGGCCACGGTCACGGTCAGCGAGCGGTTCTCGGCGAACGGACGGACGGTCACGGACGTCGCACCCGCCGCGACGACCACTCCAGCGAGCACCGTCGCCATCGCACGCACCAAGTTCGACGTGAGCGCCGACGGGCTGCACACAGTCAGGCTGAAGCTCAACCGCGCCGGCGCGCACCTTTTCGCGAAGTTCACGCGGTTCGCAGCGACGCTGAGTGTGAGCGCCGCGTCCTCGCCTCTGGCGCAGGAGCCGCTGCCGATCGTTCCGGTGGCCACCCTGCGGGTGGTCTTCAGTGCTGCGGCAGCGCCCCGGGCCCGCTAGGTCCTGTCGGGAGAGCGCGTCGCAGCGGGCGCAAGCACGAGTGGTCCGACGCCCCGCCGCGCGGGATCCCGGTCACGGGCGGAGCGCCGGCCGCTGCGATCAGGTTGACGCCACCTCGCGTGCGTCGGCAAGGATGTGAGCGTCGAGCTGTTCGTCGGTCATCCCTGCCGGCATCTCGTGGTCATGCTCGCGCGCGTGCTGGCGCACGTTCGCGATCAGGGTGGCGTCGTCCTCGCCGCGGATCGTCGCGCCGCATGGTGGGCACGTGACTTCCTTCGCCATGGGAGCCTCCTGGGGTAGGGGGACGGCGCGAGCCTAGCACCGGCGCGCCGCCGTCGGCAGGGTTGGCCCGGCCCTCGCGAGCATCCGGCGTGCTCGTGTACGGTGAGCGCATGATGGATGTGGCGACGGCGGTCCGCACGCGGCGGACCCACAAGGCGTTCGGCTCCGCGCCGGTCGGCCGCGCGACCCTGCTCGAGCTGTTCGAGCTGGCGCGCTGGGCGCCCAACCACCGGCTCACCAACCCGTGGCGCTTCCGCGTGCTCGGTGCGCAGACCCGCGCCGCGCTCGCGCACGAGGCCGAGCTCGCGATGCCGGGCTCGGCCCGCAAGCTCGACCGCGCGCCGACGCTCGTCGTTGCCGGCGCCAGGCTGGCGGGCGATCCGGGCGAGCAGCGCGAGGACCTGCTCGCCGCAGCGATCGCCGCCTATCTCGTCCTGCTCGGCGCCCACGCGCGAGGGCTCGCCGGCTACTGGCGCACGCTGCCGCTGCTAGACACGCCCGCCGTGCGCGCCCTGCTCGGGCTCGCAGCGGACGAGCAGCCGATCGGACTGCTCCACCTCGGGCACCCCCAGGAGGCGCAGCGGGTTCCCGAGCGCGCCGCTGTCGACGAGATCGCCAGCTTCCTGGACTGATCGCCGCCACCTGCCCGCGGTGAAGCGACGGGTCAGGGGATCAGGACGATCTTGCCGTGCGTCTTTCGCTCCGCGAGTTGTGTGAACGCCTCACGGACGTCGGCGAGCGGGAAGCTCCGTGCGATCGGAAGCTCGACGCTGCCGTCGGCGACAAGGCCGGCGATCTCGCCGAGCAGGGCGCTCGTGGCGATCGCATGGGTGCCCGCGCCGTGGACGCCGAGGCGCTCGATGGCGGCGAAGTCCGCGATCGTGTTGATGCGATCGACGCCGACGCCGAGCGAGACCGCCAGGTCGACGTAGCCACCGCCGAAGGTGTCGATGAACGCGTCGAGGTGGCCGCCCGCGGCGTCGGTGATCCGCTCCGCCTGGCCGTCGCCGTACGTCACCGGGATCGCGCCGCGGCTGCGCAGCCAGGCGTGGTTGGACTCGCTCGCAAGGCCGATCACGCGCGCGCCGGTGCGGAGCGCGAGTTGCACCGCGACCGAGCCGACGCCGCCCGCGGCGCCCGAGACGGCGACGACCTCGCCGGGCTTCGGCGCCACCGCGTCGACACAGGCGTAGGCCGCCATCGACACGACGAACAGCGAGCCGGCGACCTCCCACGAAACGCCCGCCGGCTTGAGCGTGAGCCAGTCGGTGGGAACGGCGACGAACTCGGCGTGGCTGGCCCGGCGCTCGGTCCAGCCGCAGACCTCGTCGCCGACCGCGAAGGCGGCCGCGCCGTCGCCCAGCTCCTCCACCACGCCGGCGAAGTCGGTGCCCTCGCCGGAGGGGAAGGTCGCCGGCCAGCGGGCGTCCAGCAGACCTTCGCGGATCGCGATCTCGCCCGGGTTGATCGCCGCAGCCCTCACCGCCACGAGCACCTCGCCCGCGGCGGGCACCGGGCGATCGACGTCGCGCACCTCGAGCACGTCAACCCCGCCGTAATGATCGAATCTGACTGCCCTCACGCGATCCTCCCAAGCTCGACGACGACACTGCCGCTGCGCCACAGAGCCTACCCGGGCGCAGTGCCCGGCCCGCGGGGCCGGCGAGCAGACGGAGCGCAGCCGCCGCGCAGCGGCGGCGAGCACCCCAAGGCGGAGCACCCGGCGGGAGCCGGGGCGGAGCCTCCTAAAGGAACGAGGTCAATGACGCCGCGGCGTGGTTGGCGAAGTCGAACAGCGGCTGCGGGATGATGCCGAAGAAGATCGTCGCCACGGCGAACGCCACCGCGACGATCGCGACCTCCAGGTGGCGGCCCTCGGTGTCGGCCTCGGCTGAGCCGCCGGCGAGCACCGGGCGTCCGTTCGCGTTGCGCGGCGCCGCGGCCGGCGCGGTGCGCATCCAGACCGCCGCGATAACGCGCAGGTAGTAGCCGAGCGAGATCATCGAGCCGACCACGATCACGACCGCGAGCCAGGTGTAGTCGCCGTCGACCAGCGCCTGGATCAGGTAGACCTTGCCGATGAAGCCGGCGGTGGCAGGGATGCCGGCGAGCGAGAGCATCGCGATCGTCAACGGCCAGGCGAGCCACGGGCGCTCGGATCCGAGCCCGGCGACCGCGTCGATGTCGTCACCGTGGAGCGTTTCGCGTTCGCGGGCGATGATCACCGCGAAGGCCGCGATGTTCATCAGCAGGTAGACGACGAGGTAGAAGATCGTCGCGGAAGCGCCGAGCTGGGTGGACACGACGACGCCACCCATGATGTAGCCGGCCTGCGCGACCGACGAGTAGGCGAGCATCCGCTTCAGCGACGACTGGCCGAGCGCGCCGACGTTGCCGACGATGATCGTGATCGTCGCGAGGGTCGCGAGCGCCGGGCCCCAGTCGAGGTTGTCGGCGATCAGCGCGACGTCGAAGATCCGCAGCAGGACGCCGAAGGCGGCGGCCTTCGTGGCGACCGCCATGAACGCCGTGATCGGCGTCGGCGCACCCTCGTAGACGTCGGGGGTCCACTGGTGAAACGGCGCCACCGACGCCTTGAAGCAGAGCCCGACGAGGACCAGCGCGATGCCGGTCAGGAGCAGCACGTCGGAGCTGTGGCCGGCCGAGATCGAGGCGGCGATCGCCGAGAAGTCGGTGGAGCCGGTAGCGCCGTAGAGCAGCGCCAGGCCGTAGAGCAGCGTCGCCGAGCCGACCGAGCCGATGACCAGGTACTTCAGGCCCGATTCGAGCGAGGAGGCGCGGTGCATCTCCGTGGCGCAGAGCACGTAGAGCGGGATCGAGAGCAGCTCGATGCCGATGAACAGCGTGACCAGGTTCTGGGCGGCGACGAGGATCGCCATGCCGGCGATCGAGGCGAGCAGCAGCGCGTGAAACTCGCCGTGGGCGGACTCGCGGGGAGCCTGGGCGCGCCACGAGAGCAGCACGGCGGCGGCGCCGGCGGCGGCGAAGATGATCGTCAGCGCGAGTGCCAGATCGTCCACCGAGAGCGCGCCGGAGATCGCTGAGATGTGGTCGTTCCACTGCCAGACGGTGACGGCGATCGTGACCGCCAGCGTCAGCAGCGTGAGCGCCGGGACCAGCTGCTCGCGCGCGAAACGCGACCGCAGGAGGCCGACGATCAGCACGATCACCGAGCCGCCGAGCAGCGCCTCGAACGGCGAGATCGCGGCGTAGTCGATGTGCGGGGCGCGGGGGTGGTTGAGGCTCGGGTGCTGGGACACCAGCAGCACGATCGCGCTGTGGAGCCTGGCGACCGCGCTCATTGGTTCGCCACCGGGAGGCTCGAGGGGGGCGCGGCGTCGGCGACCGCGGCGGAGATCGAGGAGGTCACCGAGGTCCGCGCGCGCGAGAGCTCGAGCTGCGGGTAGATCGCGAACAGCATGATCACGCCGACGAACGGCACGAGCACCAGCGCGTCACGCCAGCGCAGCTCGCGCGAGACGACCTCCGGGCCGGCGCGGTTGTGCATCGTGCGGATGAACACGCGCAGCATGTAGACGCTGGCCATCAACACCCCCGCGAAGGCGATGATCGAGATGACCATCTTCGTCTTGAACAGGCCGAGCAGGATCAGCACCTCGCCGACGAAGTTGCCGGAGCCCGGCATCGCCAGCGCGGCGAAGGCGACGATCAGGAAGATCGTTGCGAGCACCGGCGCGCGCATCGCGATGCCGCCCATGTCGCGAATATCCTCGGAGCCGCCGGAGCGCGCCGACAGCAGCGCCACGATCAGGAACAGCGGTGCGACGACGACGCCGTGGTTGACCATCTGCAGGACCGCGCCCTGCGCGCTCTGCGACGACAGCGCGAAGATCCCGATCGTGATGAAACCGAGCTGGGCGACCGACGAGTAGCCGATGATCAGCCGCGCGTTGGTCTGGGTGAAGGCCATCGCCGAGCCGTAGAGGATCGACGCCAGGCCGATCAGCAGCAGCAGCGTCTGGAAGTGCGCGCCGGCGCGGGGCAGGATCGGCAGCACGATCGCGAGGAAGCCGTAGGCGCCGACCTTCGACAGCACGCCGCTGAACGGCGCGAGCACCTCGATCGGCATCTCGCGGTAGGCGTCGGGCATCCAGCCGTGCAGCGGGAACGCCGGCATCTTGACCAGGAAGGCTGCCGCGAACAGCAGGAAGATCCAGTCCTGGGTGCCGCCGGGCAGCGCGGTCGCCTGCAGCGCCGAGTAGGTGAAGTTGAGCGGCTGGCCGCTCTGGTGCGAGGTCAGCACGGCCAGCGCGACCGCGCCGGCGAGCATCAGGAGCGACCCGACCAGCGTGTAGATCACGAGCTTGGTCGTGGCGGCCACGCGCCCCGGTCCGCCGTAGATGCCGGTCAGTAGGTAGAACGGGATCAGCATCAGGTCGAAGAAGCCGATGAAGAGCGCGAGGTCCTGGGCGAGGAAGGCGCCGAGCACGGCGGTCTCGGCGATTCCGAGCAGCAGGTAGAAGAGCTCCGGGCGCGCCTGCTCACGCAGGTTGGCGGCGATCAGCGAGAGCGAGAAGACGAACGTCGTCAGCGCGACCAGGAACAGGTTCAGCCCGTCCAGGCCCAGCTTGTAGTGGATCCCGAGCGAGCGGATCCAGACGACGTTGATGACGTAATGCAGCTCGTCGAGCCGGCCGTTGAAGCCGGCGATCAGGCCGATCACCAGTCCGAGCGACGCGAGCGACCCGAGCAGCGCCAACGCCCCGGGCACGCGTCGCCCGCCGGCGGTCGCGCCGATCAGGGCCGTTGCCGCGGGAAGCCAGATCACGAGCGAGAGCATCAGCGCATCAGCTCTGAAGCAGGAAGTAGAGGCCGACGCCGGCGATGCCGACGAGCATCAGGCCGGCATAGACACGCAGCAAGCCGCTCTGCGTTCCCCGCACCAGCGCGGAGCCGGCGCGCACGACACCGGTGCTGCCCCCGATCAGCAGGCCGTTGACCACGACCCGCTCGAAGGTGTTCTGCGCAAAACGTCCGAACCAGGCGCCGGGGCGCACCACCAGCGCGTCGATCAGCTCGTCGAAATACCACTTGTGCTCGAACAGCGTGGTCAGCGGCCGCAGCCGCGCGGCGATCGCCGGGGCGAGCGCCGGCCTCGCGACCCAGACGACGTAGGCGGTGGCGATGGCGACCAGCGAGATCGCCGCGCCGAGGATCAGGCCGAGATAGAGCAGGTTGTTGGTGGTGTGGCTGACGATCGTCGAGTCGGCGAACGTCGGTGCGAGGAAGTTGTCCAGCCAGCTCGTGGTCTTCGGGATCGAGACGATGCCGCCGGCGATCGCGAGCGCCGCCAGCAGGCCCATCGCCACGCGCATCGGGATCGCGCGCTCGGCGATCACGTGGTCGGGGCCGGGGAACCCCACGTCGGTGTCCTCGAGCTCGCCGTTGGCGGGGTTGGTCGGCGCCGCCGGGTGGAACAGGTGGCCGTGGTCGATCAGCTCCGCGGCCTCGGGGCACGGCTCGCCGAGGAAGGCGCGGAAGATCATCCGGAATGTGTACAGCCCGGTCAGGAACGCGCCGAGATAGCCCGCCACGTACAGCGCCCAGTGCCAGCCGCCGCGGCCGGCGACGAACAGCAGGATCGAATCCTTCGAGAAGAAGCCGCTGAACGGCGGCACGCCGCTAAGCGCGAGCCCGCCGATCAGGAAGGCGGCAAAGGTGAACGGCAGCGCCCGCCGCAGCCCGGACATCCGGTTGAGCGACTGCACGCCGCCCATCGCCGAGATCAGCGAGCCGGCCGCCATGAACAGCAGCGCCTTGAAGAAGGCGTGCGTCATCAGATGAAACAGGCCGGCGGTGTAGGCGCCGACCGAGACGCCCATGATCATGTAGCCGATCTGCGACATCGTCGAGTAGGCGATCACGCGCTTCAGATCGGTCGCGGCGAGCCCGATCGTGCCGGCGATCAGCAGCGTCAGCGCGCCGACGATCGCGCCGACGTCGCCGGCGGCGGGGGCGAGCTGGAAGAGCGGGTGCATGCGCGCGATCAGGTACACGCCGGCGGTGACCATCGTCGCGGCGTGGATCAGCGCGCTGACCGGGGTCGGGCCCTCCATCGCATCCGGGAGCCAGGTGTGCAGCGGGATCTGCGCGGACTTGGCGAACGCGCCGACCAGCAGCAGCAGGCAGCCGGCGGTCACGTCGCCGCTGCCCGATGCGAAGACGTGCGGCGCGGCGCGGAAGCTGGCGACCAGGTCGAAGGTGTGGGTGTGGCGGAAGATGAAGAAGGTGCCAAGCACCAGCCCGATGTCGCCGAGCACGTTGATCACGAACGCCTTGATGCCGGCGGCGGTGGCGGTTGTGCGCCGGTACCAGAAGCTGATCAGCATGTAGGAGGCGGCGCCGACGAACGCCCAGCCGACGATCAACAGGATGAAGTTGCCGGCCAGGACGAGCAGCAGCATCGAGAAGACGAAGAAGTTGAGGTAGGCGAAGAAGCGCGAGTAGCCGCGGTCGCTCTGCAGGTAGCTGACGGAGTAGAGGTGGATCAGCGTCGAAACGCCGGCGACGACGCAGATCATCAGCACCGACAACGGGTCCACGAGGATCGTCGCGCGGGCGTCGACGCCCTGACCGATGTTGGCGATCGTCCACAGCGTCGAGGTCAGCTCGCGATGGGCGGGTGTCTGCTGCTGCAGCTTGGCCAGCGTGATCAGCGCGAAGAGAAAGGAGAGCGCGATCGCGCCGGTGCCGACCCAGCCGGCGCTGCGACCGGGCAGCCGGTTGAACAACGTGCCGACGACGATCGTGCCCGCCAGCGGCGCGGCAAGTACCAGCCATGCGGCGGTCGTTGCGCTCATCCCTGCAGCTCCCGCATCTCGTCGACGTCGATCGGCAGCCGGCGGCGATGCATCGCGACGATCAGGCCGAGCCCGACGGTGACCTCGCAGGCCGCGACGACCATCACGATCAGCGCGAAGATTTGGCCGTCGCCGTTGCCCCACATGCGCGAGAAGCCGATCAGCGCGAGGTTCGCGGCGTTCAGCATCAGCTCGAGGCAGAGCAGCACGACGAGCGGGTTGCGACGCACCAACACGCCGCCCGCGCCGATCGCGAAGATCAGCGCGCTGACCGCCAGATACCAGCCGATCGTCATTGCTCGCCGACCTCCACGCGCCCGCCCGCCTCGGCCATCGTGCCGGTGCCGAGCGGGCGCGGGCGCAGCAGGTCCATCACGCTGATCCTCGGCGGCTCGGCCTCGATGCCCTCGTCGAGGCCGCGCCGGCGGCGGGCGAGCGTGACCGCGCCGATCGCCGCGACCAGCAGCAGGTAGGAGGCGATCTCGAACGGGGCGAGGAAGCGCGTCAGCAGCAGGTTGCCGATCGCCTCGGGCGTGCCGAAACCGGTCACGTAGGGGGCGCCGTCCGTGCCGATCGCCTGCAGGCCCGAGCCGAGCACGGCGATGAACAGCTCGACGACCAGCGCGGCGCCGCAGGCGAACGCGCCGAGCGTCGCGGCGCGGCCCGGGCTCTGGCCGACGGGCGTAGCGTCGGTGCCGACGTAGGAGACGACGAAGACGTAGAGCACCATCACGGCGCCGGCATAGACGACGACCTGCGCGGCGGCGACGAACTCGGCGCGCAGCAGCAGGAACAGCGCGGCCAGCGAGATCAGGTGCCCGACCAGCGCCAGCACGCTGTAGAAGGGGTTCTGAAGCACGATCACGCCGATCGCGCCGGCGATCGCGCCGATCGCGGCGACGAAGAAGATGACGGCTGACATCAGCTCAACTCACTCGCCCTCGTTGCGCAGCGGCGTCGCCTCGATCGGCTCCGCCAGCAGCATCTCCTTCGTGAAGATCAGGTCCGAGCGGTTGTAGTCGGACATCTCGAAGTCGTGGCCCATCGTGATCGCGTCGAACGGGCAGGCGACCTCGCAGTAGCCGCAGAAGATGCAGCGGCTGATGTTGATCTCATAGACGGCGGCGTAGCGCTCGCCGGCCGAGACGCGGTGCTCGTGCGTGTTCTCCGCCGCGACCACGCGAATGCAGTCCGACGGGCAGGCCGCGGCGCACAGCGAGCAGCCGACGCACTTCTCGAGCCCGGTGTCCTCGAAGCGGTGCAGCTTGTGGCGCCCGCGGAAGCGCGGGTAGACCGGCACCTTCTGCTCGGGGTACTGGATCGTGTGGACGCCCTCGACGACCCGCGCGAAGGTGGTCTTCAGACCGCGCAGCGTCTCGCCGAAGGCGCGGTAGGTGCCGCCGGCGGCGCCGGGCTCGGGCGCCCGCTGCACCGCGATCTGGTCCTCCCCCGGTGACCAGCTCACTTGTGCACCGCCACGACGATGATCGCGGTCACGAGGGTGTTGGCCGTGGCGAGCGGCAGAAGGACCTTCCAGCCGAAGCTCATCAGCTGGTCGTAGCGCAGGCGGGGAAGCGTGGCGCGGATCCAGATGAAGAAGCTGATGAAGACCATCATCTTCGCGAGCACGATGAAGGGGTCGAGCCAGGTGGGCGGGTGGATCCCGAACGGCAGCAGCCAGCCACCGAGGAACAGCGTCACCGCGATGCCGGAGACGACCATCATGTTGAGGTACTCGGCGAACAGGAAGGCGACCATGCGCGTGCCGCCGTACTCGGTGAAGTAGCCCGCGACCAGCTCCGCGTCGGCCTCGACCAGATCGAACGGCGAGCGGTTGGTCTCGGCGAAGCTGGCGATCGTGAACACGAGGAAGCCGACGAACTGCGGGATGAAGTACCACATGCCGCCCTGCCCGTGGACGATCGCGGTCAACGACAGGCTGCCGGCGGTGATGATCACGCCAATCAGCGCCAGCCCCTGCGAGACCTCGTAGGAGATCAGCTGGGCGGCGGCGCGCATCGCGCCGAGAAAGGAGTACTTGGAGCCCGACGCCCAGCCGCCGAGCATCAGCCCGTAGAAGGCGATCGCGCCGAAGGCGAAGACGTAGAGCGGACCGATCGACGGGTCGACGCCGTAAAGGCCGACGCGCGTGCCGAAGATGTTCGTCACATCCCCGAAGGGCACGAGCGCAAACGCGGCGACCGCCGTGAGGATCGAGATCACCGGCGCGGCGAGGTACAGCGGCCCGATCGAGGTGACGGGCCGCGAGTCCTCCTTGGTCGCGAACTTGATGATCTCGGCGAGCGGCTGCAGCAGCCCGAACGGGCCGACCCGGTTCGGCCCGTAGCGGCCCTGGAAGCGCCCGAGCAGCTTGCGCTCGTAGACGATGATCAGCGGCAGGATCCCGAGCGCCACGCCGAAGATCAGCAGCGACTTGATGATCTGGATCCACCACGGCTCGTAGTAGTTGTCGTAAGCGAGGATCACGCGAAGGCCTCCTCGACGGTTACCGCGTCCGGCTGCGGGTCGGGCGCCGGCGGCGGCGGGTCGGGGATCGCGAGGATCTCGATCGTCTCGCCCCGCAGGCTCTCCGCCGAGTCGGCCGCAATCCCGCGCTGCAGGAACGCGCGGCCCGCCGGGACGCCGTCGCGCACGGCGACCTGCGCGCGGATCTGCGCCCCGCTCTCGTCGGCCACCAGCATCTGCGCGCCGTCGCGCAGACCGAGCCGCCGCGCGTCGGCGGGGGCGATCTCGACCTGCTGGTGCGGGTGCAGGAAGGCGAGCGCGGGGGAGGCGGCGACCTCGGGTGCGGCCCAGATCGAACGGTAGGAGCCGGCTGCGAGCCTCCCGCTCGGCGCCTTCGCGGATCCGCGCGAAGTTGGTTTGCGCGGCGGTGCCTTCGCCGACGAGGGGGCAGGCAGGGCGCCGGCCGCCTCGCGCGTGGGCCAGCGCACGCCGGTGCCGCCGAGCTCCTCGAGCGTCAGTCCCGCGTACATCGGGACCGCGTCGAAGAGCAGGGCGCTCGCCGCGGCGCCGCTTCGCACGTCCGCCGGGGCGCCGAGCCGGGTCGCCAGCTCCGCGAGGATCGACCACTCCGCGCGCACCGCGCCCTGCCGGGCGATCGCCGGGCGCAGCCGCTGCACGCGGCCGTCGGGGTGCGTCACCGTGCCGTCCTTCTCGGCCGCGGCCTCGGCCGGGAAGACGACCGTCGCGTGCGCGCGGATGCCGTCGGTGAGGAAGGCCGCGTGGGCGATCACGGTGCTCGCGTGCTCGAGCGCCTCGTCCCAGCCCGCGCGGTCGGGCAGGTCGCGCAGCGGGTCGACCGACAGCAGGTAGAGCGCGACCAGCTCGCCGCGGCGCAGCGCATCGGCGATCGCCGGCGTGTCGAGGCCGCCCTCGAGCGGCGCCTCGGCGAGGCCCGCGCCGGCGTTGGGCAGCACGCCGGCCTCGCGCAGGCCGCGTCCGTTGGCGGCGTCGGGGATCCCGATCAGCCCGGCCCCGTCGTGGTCGCGCAGGCCGAGCGCGTCGGCGAGCTCGAGCAGCGCCTGCGCGCCGTCACCGTCCAGCAGGCGCTCGCCGTAGAGCACCACGACCTCCGGGCCGGCCTCGCGCAGCAGCGTGGCGAGCGCCGTCAGCTCCTCGGCGCTCGTGCCCGCGGCCGCCGCCGCGTGCTTCGGGTCCTCGCCGCGCAGCGCCGCCGCCAGCGCCGCCGCCAGCTCGCCGCCGCGCCCGGGCGCAAAGCGCAGGCTGTGGCCGCTGCCCGGATCGAGGGCGCTTGGGCGCTCGGTCGCGACCGCCAGCCTGACGTGGTTGCGGCGCACGCCCTTGCGGATTCGCAGCTCGAGGATCGGCGCGTCGTCGACCGGCTCGCAGTCGAGCACGAGCACCGCGTGGGCGAACTCGAGGTCGGCGACGGTGGCCGCGAGAGCAGGGGCGCTGAGCGCCCGCCACGCGTCGAGCACGACGGCGCCGGTCGGGCGCGAGTCGAGATGCGGCGATCCCAGCACCTCGCGCAGCAGCGTGGCGAGCAACAGCCCCTCCTCGTTGCTCGCGCCGCCGCCGGCCAGCGCGGCGGTGCGCGCCCCCGCGCGCCGCAGCGCCGCACTCGCCTCGCTCAGCGCACGCTCCCAGCTGACCTCGCGCAGCTCGCCGCCGTCACGGATCAGCGGCGCGGTAATGCGCTCGTCGGCGTGTACGGCCTGGTAGGCGAAGCGGCCCTTGTCGCACAGCCAACCATCGTCGACGTCGTCGTGCTGGCGCGCGAGCACACGCAGGACGCGCTCGTCGCGGACCGTCAACGTGACGTTGCACTGCGCCGGGCACAGCGTGCAGAGCGTGCCGGCGCCCTCGATCTCCCACGGGCGGGCACGGAAGCGGTAGGCGCGCGAGGTCAGCGCGCCGACCGGGCACAGCTCGATGATGTTGCCGCTGAACGGGGCGACGTAGGGGTGACCGTCGAATGTGCCGACGAACGAATGCGTGCCGCGCTCCAGCAGGATCAGCTGGTAGTCCTCGGAGATCTCCTGCGCGAAGCGCACGCAGCGGTAACAGAGGATGCAGCGTTCGCGGTCGATCGCGATCAGCGGCGAGAGCTCGAGCGGCTTGCGGAAGTGGCGCTTGGGTTCGATGAAGCGCGAGTGCCCGCCGCCCCAACCGAAGGTGATGTCCTGCAGCGGGCATTCGCCGCCCTTGTCGCAGACCGGGCAGTCGAGCGGATGGTTGATCAGCAGGAACTCGACGACCGCCTGCTGCGCGACCCTGGCGCGCTCGGACCGGGTGTGCACGATCATTCCGTCCTTGACGGCGGTAGAACAGGCGGTCTGCAGCTTTGGGATGCCCTCGATCTCGACCAGGCACATGCGGCAGGCGCCGACTGGAGCGCCGAGCTTGGGCTCGTAGCAGAAGACCGGGATCTCGACGTCGGCGAGTTTCGCGGCATCGGCGAGCATCGCGTTCTCGGGCGCCTGGATCTCGCGGCCGTCGATCGAGAGCGTGATCATCTTCACGGCGGGGCGCGGCATCAGAGCGCTCCCGCCAGCTGTCGCGACTGCATGTGCGCCTCGAACTCGTCGCGGAACTTGGCGATCATCGAGCCGATCGGCATCGCCATCGCGTCGCCCAGCACGCACAGGCAGTTGCCGATGATGTGCTCCTGGACGGAGGCCATGATGTCGAGGTCCATCGGCGTCGCTTCGCCGGCGTCGATGCGTTCGAGCATCCGCACCGTCCAGTTGGTCCCCTCACGGCACGGCGTGCACTTGCCGCACGACTCGTGGCGGTAGAACTTGGCGAGCTTCAGCGCGACGTCGAGCACGGGCGTGGAGTCGTCGACGACGATGATCGCGCCGGAGCCGAGCATCGTGCCCGCCTTGGCGAGCGAGTCGAAGTCGTAGGGGACGTCCAGATCCGCCGCGGTCAGCACCGGCGAACTGGACCCCCCGGGGAACCACAGCTTCACCTCGCGGCCCTCGGGCGGGCCGCCGGCCAGGGCGAAGATGATCTCGCGCGAGGGCGTCCCCAGCTCGATCTCGTAGTTGCCGGGGCGCTGCACATGGCCCGAAACGGAGACGACCTTGGTGCCCGTCGAGCCGCTGACGCCGAGCTTCGCGTATTCGGCCCCGCCCATCGCGATGATGTGCGGCATCGTCGAGAGCGTCTCGACGTTGTTGATCAGCGTCGGGCCCTGGTAGAGCCCCTGGATGGCGGGGAACGGGGGCTTCAGGCGGGGATTCCCCCGCTTGCCCTCGAGCGAGTCGAGCAGGCCCGTCTCCTCGCCACAGATGTAGGCCCCGGCGCCGCGGTGCAGCACCACCGAGCAGGAGAAGGAGCCGCCGAGGATCCGCTCGCCGATGTAGCCGGCGGCGGCCGCCTCGGCCAGCGCCGCGTCGAGGACCCGCGCCTGCTGCTCGTACTCGCCGCGGATGTAGATGAAGGCGCGGCTGGCGCCCGCGGCGTGCGCGGCGATCACGATCCCCTCGATCAGCGCGTGCGGGTTCTTCGCCATCAGCTCGCGGTCCTTGAAGGTGCCCGGCTCGGACTCGTCGGCGTTGCAGACCAGGTAGCGGTCCATGTCCCCCTGCGGCAGGAAGGCCGCCTTGCGTCCGGCGGGAAAGCCGGCGCCGCCGCGCCCGCGCAGCCCGGAGGCGTCGAGCTCGGCGATGACCGCCGCCTGATCCATCGCGAGCGCCTTGCGCATCGCCTGGTAGCCGCCGCGGCGCTCGTAGACCTCGAGCGTGGCGAGCCCCGGCTCGTCGATATCGCGCAGCAGGATCGTCGTGGTGTGGTGGCGGCGCGCGCGGGGCATCAGGCGTTCGCCTTCGGGTCGGCGCAGCGCAGGCGCGAGAGGGCCAGGTCGGGGATCGGCTCGCGGCCGGCCTGCAAGTCGTCGACGAGCCGCTGCGCGTCGGCGAGCTCCAGCGGCCCGTAGTAGACCTGGTCGACGGAAACCATTGGCGCGATGTCGCAGGCGCCGAGGCACTCGAAGTGGCGCAGGTTGATCTGGGGGTCGTCGCCGGCGGCCTGCTCGATCGCGTCGTAGAGCGCGTCGGCGCCGCGCAGCGAGCAGGAGATGTTGGTGCAGACGTAGACCGAGTGGGGGCCGACCGGTTCGAGCTCGAACATGTCGTAGAAGGTCGCGACGGAGCTGAGGTAGGCGGGGGTCAGGCGCATCACGCACGCGACCTGCTCGATCGCCTCCGGCGAGCACCAGCCGTGCACGCGCTGCGCGGCGGCGAGCGCCGGCAGCGCGGCCGAGCGGCGGTCCGGATAAAGCGCCATCGCCGCCTCGATCTCCGCGCGCAGCTTCGCCGGCACGGCGACCAGCGCCGGGTCGGGCACGCCGGCCGGATCCTTGTCGAGGTCGGCCGCCTGATCCCAGCCCGGAACGCGCGAGCCGTGCGCGAAGCGCGTGACGTTCGAGGTCATCCGGAGGTCCCCCACGCACGTCTGACGGTGGCGGATCGTCGCGGGTGCTGCGCCCTCGGTCCCGGCAATGGCTCTGCCATTCCCGGCTTCCTGCGTCCTGGCCCCGCTCGATCCGGCGCTCGCCAGCCGCACGCGCGGAGCTTTCGGATGACCTCCGTCATCGGTCGATCCCGCCGAGGATCGGGTCGAGCATCGCGAGCGTCGCGATCAGGTCGGCGATGTAGGCGCCGCGGACCATCGGTGCGGTCGCCTGCAGGTTGACGAAGCTCGGGTCGCGCATGTGCACGCGGGCCGGCTTGGAGGAGCCGTCGGAGCGCACGAAGCAGCCGAGCTCGCCGCGCGGGCCCTCGATCGCGTAGTAGATCTCTCCCGGCGGCACGCGAAAGCCCTCGGTGACGAGCTTGAAGTGGTGGATCAGCGCCTCCATCGAGGTCGCCAGCTCGTGGCGCGGTGGCAGCGCGATCTTGCGGTCCTCGGTGATGTGCGGTCCCTCCGGCAGCCCGTCGAGGGCCTGCTCGATGATCTTCACCGACTCGTAGATCTCCGCGACGCGGACCGCGAAACGGTCGTAGTTGTCGCCGACGGTGCCGACCGGGATCTTGAACTCGAAGTCCTCGTAGCTGCAGTACGGAGCGGCCTTGCGCAGATCCCAGGGGTTGCCGGCGGCACGCAGCAGCGGTCCACTCACGCCGAGTGAGAGCAGGGTCGCCTCATCTAGCGGGCAGACGCCGCGCAGCCGCTGCAGCAGGATCTCGTTGCGTCGCAACAGGTCCATGTACTGGTCGGTGCGTCCCGGCATGATCGCGATGAACTCGCGCAGCTTGGCCTCGAAGCCGCGCGGGATGTCCTCGATCACGCCGCCGACCTGGAAGTAGCGGGTGTGCATCCGCTGGCCGGAGGAGAACTCGAACAGGTCGAGGATCGTCTCGCGCTCGCGGAAGCAGTACCAGAACATCGAGATCGCGCCGAGGTCGAGCGCGCTCGTGCCAAGCCACACGAGGTGCGACATGATCCGGTTGAGTTCGAGGTGAATCACGCGTAGGTACTGCGCGCGCTTGGGAACCTCGCACTCCAGCAGCGTCTCGACGGCGCCGCAGAAGGCCATCGCGTTGAAGTAGTAGGAGAGGTAGTCCATCCGCTCGACGACGGGGATCACCTTCCAGTAGGCCTTCTGCTCGGCGGTCTTCTCGATGCCGGTGTGCACGTAACCGATGATCGGCTTCAGCTCGCGCACGATCTCGCCCTCGAGGGTGACGAGCAGTCGCAGCACCCCGTGTGTCGCGGGATGGTGCGGCCCGATGTTGAGCGTCAGCAGCTCCGTCGTCTCGCCGCCGCGCTGAGCGGCGATCTGCTCCTCGAGTGGCGAGAGCGTGATCGACTCCTCGCGCGCGCGGTAACGCGAGCGCGTGCTCACCGCGTCCACCCCGGGCTGGTCGCGTCGTTGTGGGTGAAGAGCACAGGCTCGCCGCCGATCGGGAAGTCGCGCCGCTGCGGGTGGCCCTCGTAGTCCTCGGGCATCAGGATCCGGCGCAGATCGGGGTGCCCGTCGAAGCACACACCGAACATGTCGTAGACCTCGCGCTCCTGGTGGTCGGCGGTCGGCCAGTCGGGTGTGACGGACGCCACCGTGGGCTCCGCCAGCGGGAGGCGCAGCTTGACGGTGATTCGATCCACGCGCGCCATGTCGAGCAGCTCGTAGTGAACGCCAAGCCGCGGCTCCTCGGGGTAGTAGTCGACGCCGTGCACGCTCATCAGCGCGCGGTAGCCGTGGTCGTCGCGCAGGTGCGTCAGCACGCCGCGGACCGCGCCGGGAGCGATCTCGACGGTCCCGCGGCCACGGAAGAAGGTTGTTTGCAGCACGGCGCCGGGAAACGTGGACTCGAGCTGGCCGGCGAGCAGCTCGAGCCCGACCTGATCAGGCACCGGCCGGCTCCACGCCGCCAAGGATCTCCTCGGTCCCGTGTGCGTCGTAGCGCTGCCGCCAGCCCATGTCGGGGTCCTCCTGGATCATCTTGCGCAGCTTGAGGATGCCGTGCATCAGCGCCTCGGGCCGCGGCGGGCAGCCGGGGACGTGCACGTCGATCGGCATGAACTTGTCCGCCGGCACGATCGCGTAGTTGTTGAAGACGCCCATCGAGGACGAGCAGGCGCCCATCGCGATCGCCCACTTCGGTTCGAGCATCTGGTCGTAGATGCGCCGTACGACCGGAGCCATCTTGATCGAGACGCGCCCCGACAGGATCAGCAGATCGGCCTGGCGCGGCGAGGCGCGGAAGGCCTCGAAGCCGAAGCGTGCGATGTCGACGCGGGCCGCGACGACCGACATCATCTCGATCGCGCAGCAGGCGAGGCCGAAGGTGGCGGGGAAGATCGCATTCGAGCGCCCCCACGCGACGGCGCGGTCAAGCGTGGTGGTGAGGATCGACTGCTCGACGTGGCGCTCCAGCTCGAGCCCCTCGAGGTCGCCGCGCAGCAGGTCGCGCGCCAGCAGCTGTCGTGCACGCAGGCTGCCCGGTTCGATCGGTTCGCGCGTCAGCGCCATTCGAGTGCCCCGCGCCGCCAGACGTATACGAGTGCGACGAACAGCAGGACCACGAAGGTGATCGCCTCGCCGAGCGCGAAGGTGCCGTAGGCCCGCAGCTCGGCGGCGATCGGGTAGAGGAAGATCGTCTCGATGTCGAACAGGATGAACAGCATCGCGATCAGGTAGAAGCTGATCCCGAAGCGGAAGCCCTGCTTGACCTCCGACGGCAGCCCGCATTCGTATGGCTGCGTCTTGGCGGGGATCCGCCGGCGCGGCCCGAACGCCGTGTTCAGCAGGGCGAAGGTTCCGCCTACGATCGCCCCGAGCGCAAGGAAGACGATCGCGGGCAGGTAGGTTCTGATCACAGCGCGCTGTTATATCACTACCCCCGACCTTGTGACGGAGTGTTACTTAGTGGCAAAACGCTCGATATCCAGGCGCCTCGGGGACCGATGATCGCTCGCGACGTCGCGGTCTGGGGAGCGCTGGCCGTGGCCGCCGCAAACGGCGTCGCCGGCCTGTTCGGGGCGTGGCGCTGGTACCGCTTCGCGCCCAGCCGCGAGTTCTGGCTCGGCGTGCGCGCCGGGCAGGCGCTCGCGCTCGCCTACGCCCTGACGGTCGCGGTGCAGGTGCTTGGCCACCACCACCCGTCGAGCAGCCTCTACTACCTGTACGCGCTGCTGCCGATCGCGATCGGCTTCGTCGCCGAGCAGCTCCGGCTCGTCGCCGCCGACCAGGTGCTGACGTCGCGCGACCTCGACGACGCGCAGGCCGTCGCGACGCTGCCGGTGAGCGAGCAGCGCGCGATCGTGACCGCGATCCTGCGCCGCGAGATGGGCGTGATGGCGCTGGCGGCCCTCGTCGTCTGCGTGCTGGCGCTGCGCGCCGCCGGCACCTATTGATACGTGAGCGCCGGCGGGGCCGGCGCTCACGGTCGGAGGAGAAGCCCGGCGTCGGCATCGGTTGCCGCCGTAAGGATCGATCGCGAGGAAACAGGGCGACCGTCTTGCGCCGACGCCGGGATACGGTCTTTCGACGCGGGCGCGCCCGGGTCCTGCAAGCGCCCCCGTCGTTGCGTTCGCCGTTCGTGGCGGCGTGCCCATATGATCTGCGCCCGCATGGCTTCACGCGCAAAGATCGCAACGACCGTCGCGGTCGTCGCCGCCGCGGCGCTCGCGATCGGTGGCTGCGGCTCGCAGGGCATCCAGCTGTCGAAGACCAGCGCCTATCGAACCGGAGCGGAGCTCTTCGCCACGCACTGCTCCGGCTGCCACACGCTGTCGCTGGTCGGCGCGGAGGGATCCGCCAGCTCGGTTCAGGGCCGCCTGCGGACCAACGGGCCCAACTTCGACTTCCGCAAGGAGGGCTACACATGCGTGCTCTACGCGATCCGCAACGGCGGCTTCTCCGGCCAGATCATGCCCCAGAACATCGTCGTCGGCACGGACGCGATGGCGGTCGCACGCTTCCTCGCCAAGTACGCCGGCCGCGAGGCGCCGCACACGCCGACGATCGGTTCGAGCAACTCCTGTTCCGGTTAGTGGGCCTGCTCGACGCACCGTTGCCGTTGCGAGGCCATCTCAACGCGGCAACCGCAGCTCGCGCGGCCGCGGCGAACGACTGGGAGCTGCTGTTCTCGACCTCAGGCTGATCCGCGAGCAGACCGACGACGTTCGCGCCGCCCTGGGGCGCCGCGGCGAGGCGCTCGCCGGCGGCGTCGACGCGGTGTTGGAGCTGGATGCTCGCCGGCGCACACTGCTGCCGGAGCTGGAAGCGCTGCGCGCCGCGAAGAACCAGGCCTCCGAGGAGATCGCGCGGGCCAAGCGTGACGGCGCCGACACGGCGGAGGCGATCGCGCGGATGCGCGACGCCGGTCAGCGCGAGAAACAGCTCGAGCAGGCGCTCGCGGCCGCCGATGCGCAGCTGCACGCGGCGCTGATCACGCTGCCCAACATGCCGGCGACGGACGCCGCCGACGAGGACACGGTGATCCGCACGGTCGGCGAGCCGCGTGGGGGTGGCCTGGCCCGCGACCACCTCGAGCTGGCCGGCCCACTGATCGACATGGAGGCGGGCGCGCGGCTCTCCGGTTCGCGCTTCGCCTACCTCAAGGGCGAGCTGGTGATGCTCGAGCTGGCGCTCGTGCGCTGGGCACTCGAACGGCTGCGCGCGCAGGGCTTCGAGCCGGTGCTGCCGCCGGTGCTGGTGCGCGAGCAGGCGCTCTACGGCACCGGCTTCCTGCCGGACACCGAGCAGCAGATCTACAGCCTGCCGCAGGACGATCTCTTCCTCGTCGGCACCTCCGAGGTCGCGCTCGCCTCGCTGCACGCCGGTGAGATCCTCGACGCCGCGTCACTGCCGCTCCGCTACGCCGGCTTCTCGTCGTGCTTTCGCCGGGAGGCGGGGGCGGCCGGCAAGGACACGCGCGGCATCTTCCGCGTTCACCAGTTCGACAAGGTCGAGATGTTCGTCTTCACGACGGCCGAAGAGGCCGCGGCGGAACACGAGCGGATCCTGGCGATCGAGGAGTCGCTGCTGCACGAGCTGGAGATCCCCTATCGCGTCGTCAACATCGCGGTCGGCGACCTCGGTTCCTCCGCCGCGAAGAAATACGACTGCGAGGCCTGGCTGCCCGGCCAGGAGCGCTACCGCGAGCTGACCTCCTGCTCGAACACGACCGACTTCCAGGCCCGCCGGCTCGAGATTCGCGTGCGCGGCGCAAACGGCCGTCCGGTCACCGCCGCCACCCTCAACGGCACCGCTGTCGCCGTCGGGCGCACGATCATCGCGCTGCTCGAGAACCACCAGCGCGAGGACCGCTCGGTCGCGCTCCCGGCATGCCTGGTCGAGTTCGGCGCGCCGGCCGTGATCCCGCCCCAGTCCTGACCTCGGCGGCAGGCACGGAAGCAGATGCGTCGTGGTCAGGCCTCGCGCGCGAGCGCGAGTACGCGGCGCACGGCGTCGAGCAGGGGCGCAGGGATCTGCTCGGGTCGCAGCGACCGCAGGCGTCGCCATGCCTGTTCGGGCTTGTGGTGGTGGCTGCTCAGTCCGGCCGCGGCCTCGAAGTCGGGCGCGAAGACGACCGTCCGTTCGGGGCCGGCGATCTGGGTGATCAGCGTGTTGAGCCGTGCGACCGAGTACGGAGGGCGTCGTCCCGGTGGCGCGTCGCGGTCGTAGACGGCGAGGAACGGAACGCCAGCCGCCTGACAGACTCGCGCGAACAGCGGGATGTTCGACTTGCCGCCGCACGCGATGATCGAGATCCCCTCATGGTCCAGGTCGTGGCCGAGGGCGGCGAACACGAACGGGAAGGCGAGCTTCTCGGTCTGTCCCTCGACCAGCAGCGCGGCGTGGGCGAGGAACAGCTCACTGCGCTCGGCGTCGAACTCGGTGAGCACTCGGAAGTCATCGTCCGGGGTGATCGGCTGCGGCTGCAGCACGGTCGTGCCGCTGTGCGGATGGCGCTGCACGAGTGCGAGCTCCTCGAGCCGGGCGACATTGAGGAAGTTCGGGGAGTGCGTCGAGTAGATCACCTGGTTGCCGATGTCGGCGAACCGCCGCAGCAGCCGGTAGAGGTAGCGCTGGGCCTGCGGTCGCAGGTACAGCTCGGGTTCCTCGATCAGCAGGACCAGACCCCGGATGCCCGTCGTGCAGCACGCTTCGAGTGCGCCGACGAACGACACGGCCGGGCCGGTGGCCGAACCGTCCGCACCCGCGCCGAGCTGCTCGGCGAGCACCTCGGCGAAGCGGACGTAAGGAGGTGCGAGTTCCGCGTTTTCGCTGCGGCCCGACGGCGCGAGCAGCACGCCGGTGCGCAGCTCGCCCGGGAGGAAGGCCACGGCCGGCGCTCGAGCGCCGGTGCGCTGTGGCGAAGCGGGCGGCCTGGCGGTGAGCGTGACCTCGCCGTCGCCGACCAGCGAGCCAACGATGACGATCCGACCGTCGCCCGCCGGCGCGGCGTCGTCACCGTCGAAGTGGGCGGCGGCGGGATCGAGCAGCGCACGCACTGCCAGGAGCAGGTTCGACTTGCCGGCGTTGGCCTCGCCGACCAGCGCGCACAGCGGGCCGGGCGCGAGTGAGACGTCGAGCGCCGAGCGAAAGCCACGCACGCGGAGCCGCTCGAGGCCGAAGCCAGTTCGTTCGGGGTGCGGCGGCGAGCCTCCGGCTCTGCGGACACCACGCCCGGCGTTTCGGTCTGAGAGCGGCGTCACTCTCCGGCAAGCCTTTCACGCCGGCGGGCGTCGGCGCGGCTCCGCGCTACGCCGCGGCCGGCGTCGCAAGCACGATCGTGAAGACCGCGCCGCCGCCGGGCGCGTTGTGCGCGCTGACCGTGCCGTCGTGGGCCTCAACGATCGCGGCGACGATCGCGAGCCCGAGCCCGGCGCCCGCCTTGCCGCGCTCGCGACCGCCTTCGGAGCGCCAGAACCGTTCGAACACGCTGTCCTGTGAGCCCGCCGGCAGGCCGGGGCCGTGGTCGCGCACCTCGATCGTGACGCTGCCGTTCTCGCCTCTCGCCGACAGCTCGATCGGCGAGCCGGCGGGCGTGTGGGTGAGCGCGTTGCGCATCAGGTTGGCGAGCACCTGGCGAAGCTGCGATGAATCGCCACTGACGACGTGCTCACCGCGGAGCGTCACCGTCACCTCACGATCGCGCGCTGCGGCGCGGGCGTCGGCGGCGGCGTCCGCCAGCAGCGGTTCGAGGTCGACGGGCTCGCGGCGGCTGCGCGGCATCTCGTCCAGCCGCGCGAGTGCGAGCAGGTCCTCGACCAGGATCCCCATTCTCGTTGCCTCCTCCTCGATCCGCGCCATCGCCTTCGCGCTGTCCTCGCCGCCGGCGGTCGCGCCCATCCGGAACAGCTCGGCGTAGCCGCGGATCGAGGTCAGCGGGGTGCGCAGCTCGTGCGAGGCGTCGGAGAGGAAGCGCCTCAGCCGGTCCTCGCTGGCCTGGCGCTCGCCGAACGCCTGCTCGATCTGCCCGAGCATCGCGTTCAGCGCGAGGCCGAGCCGCCCGACCTCGGTGCGCGGGTCGGCGGGGCTGACGCGGCGCGAGAGGTCGCCGGCGGCGATCGCGCCGGCGGTCGCACCCATCCGGTCCAGCGGCCGCAGGCCGATCCGGATCAGCAGCCAGGCGAGCGCGGTGAGCGCCAGCAGCACGGCCGCGATCACGATCAGCTCGACATTGCGGAGCCGGGTGAGTGTCTGACCGACGTCGTTGAGCGGGATCGCGATGATCAGCATCCCGGAGCCGGTGTCGCTGGCCTTCGCGAGCACCCGGTACTGCAGGCCCGAGCCGGCAACCGAGTTGACGGTGAGCAGGCGAATGTGCGCGGCCGTGCTGAGTGGTATCCGTGCCGGCAGGTCCGGCTTGGACAGGTTGGGCGGCACCTCGTAGGGGCGCGCGCGGCCGTTCGCCGGCTCGTAGATGCCGTAGGTGCCGGGCGGCAGCAGCACCTGCGTGCCCGGGCCGCCCGGGCCCGGACCGCCGCCGCTGCCGGGAAACAGCGGTGTTCCGCCGAAGGCGCCGCCGCCGCCGGGAGCGGCGGCCTTGACGAGGCCGAGGTCGTGGTCGAGCACGTCCTCGAAGCTGTTGATGTTGCCGGTCAGCTGCTGGTCGACGCGTGAGACCAGGAACGAGCGCTCGGCGGCGTAGGTGACGACGCCGGCGATCACCAGCCCGGCGGCGGTGAGCACGACGAGACCGACCAGCAGTCGCGCGCGCAGCGACACGCCGCTCTCAGCCCCTGGGAAGCCGCAGCGCGTAGCCGACGCCGCGCACCGTGTGGATCAGCGGCGGCCCGCCGGCGTCGATCTTCTTGCGCAGGTAGCTGATGTAGGTCTCGAGCACCCTCGCATCACCGCCGAAGTCGTAGTTCCACACATGGTCGAGCAGCTGCGGGCGCGTGAGCACCCGGCGCGGGTTCAGCATCAGGTAGCGCAGCAGACGAAACTCCGTGGCGGTCAGCTCGATCGGGCGCCCCGCGCGCGCGACCTCGTGGGTGTCCTCGTCCAGCTCGAGGTCCCCGAAGGTGAGCATCGAGCCGTTCTGGTCGGACAGGCCCGAGCGGCGCAGGATGGTGCGGATCCGCGCGATCAGCTCCTCGAGGCTGAACGGCTTCGTGACGTAGTCGTCGCCGCCGAGCGTCAGGCCGTGGACGACGTCCTCGGTCGAGTCGCGGGCGGTCAGGAAGATGATCGGCACCTCGGCGCGGGCGCCCGCGAGACGCCGCGCCACCTCGAAGCCGTCGATGTCGGGCAGCATCACGTCCAGCACCAGCAGCTGGGGTCGCCGTGCGGCGACGGCGGCGATCGCATCGGCGCCGGTGGCGGCCGACTCGACCTCGAATCCCTCGAACCGGAGTGCCATCGATATCACGTCGACGATGTTGGGCTCGTCGTCGACGACGAGGACGCGCACCCGTTGGTCATCCGCGTTCATGAGCGGATTGTCGCGCCGTTGGCTGTGAGTTTCCTGAGTCTCGGGAGGGCGGTGTCGCGAGGTCGCAGGGGGGCGGTGTCGCGAGGTCGCAGGGGGGTGTCGCGAGGTCGCAGGGGGGCGGTGTCGCGAGGTCGGGCGGGGCGGTGGCGCGAGGCCGCGCGGGGCGGTGTCGTAAGGCCGGGCGGGCGGCGCCGGTGCGAGGCGGGGTGTGGCGGTCAGGCGGCCGGGCGGTCCGCGACGCGCTCGCCGGCCGCGTCGGTCGCGTCGGGGCGCTCCAGCCACTCAACGCGCGCGGGCGGCTGCATCCGCTCGACTCGCCGCACCGTGCGCTCGGGCTCGGCCCGCTTCGCGTACAGCTGCTCGCGAACCTCGGCCTCCTGGTCTTCGCTGCATCGCACCTCGAGCTTGGCGCGCGAGAACCAGCCGGTGCGTCGTGCACCAGCCGCTCGCGCTCGCGTGCCGTCGGTGCGATCGCTCCGAGACAGCCCGGTCATCGTCGGCACGATAGAGCCCGCACCGGACCGCATCGCGGTGCGGTTCCGCACCTTGCGGTTTTTTGCAGGCGCAGCCTCCTCGCGCCGGGAACGCTACGGTGTCGCGGCATGTCGGAGCGCGCCCGGATTGCCACGTCGCTGCTCGCCGCGGCGGCGATCGCGGCGATCGTGGCGCTGCTGGTGATCGGCGCGAGCGGACCGGGCGCCGCGGCTGGCTGCGGCTCCGCCACCGACGGCGCCTACCTGGGCACGGCGTTCACCGCGGCGCATCTGATCAACGTCGGAGAGAGCGACGGCAACGCCGTCAAGCAGGCGGTGCGCACGATCGAAGACGACCAGATCCTCGTCGATGCCGTTGCCGCTGACGACATCTCAGCCGTGCGCGCGGAGGTGCTTGCGCTGGTCTACAACCACGAGCACATCGTTCGCCTGCGGGTGCTCCGCGATGGAGTGGTGCTCGACGACTTCGGCGGCCCGCTCGTCCTCGCGCCGGTCCGCGGATCGCTGCGGCTCGACGGACGCGTGGTTGGCAGCTTCGTGATGTCGATCCAGGACGACGCCGGCTATCGCAAGCTCGCGCAGCGACTGGTCGGGGCCGACGTCGTGATGCGCTACCGCGGCCGCACGGTGATGAGCGACATCGCCGCCGGCAGCGTGCCGTTGCCGACTCGCGGCACGGTCGTGATCCACGGCGTTCGCTATCTCGTCGCGAGCTTCAGTGACGGTCGCTTCCCGTCGGGCACGCTGCGCATCTCGCTGCTCTTCCACCGCCCGCCGGCGGCGTTTGCGCGCGGCAGCTGCGCGCAGGTTGGCGCCGACGTGCTCGCCGACGTCGCGCGGCGCGCCTACGACGAGTCGCGGAGCGGCCCCCCGGTGGTCCCCGCCGAGACGACGCTCGCGCTCGATCAGGCGCTGCCGCAGGAGCTCGAGGCCGCGGACTACCCGGGTGCCGCGAGGATCGTCAGCGGCATGGTCGCCGGCGGCGGCTTCGTGCGTCTGCGCGTGCTCGTGGCCGGCCGCGTGATTGCCGACGCCGGCACGTCGCGGCCGGCGCTCGCGCCGCTGCGCCGCGTCATCCGCGACGGCGCCGGCAAGGTGCTCGCGCTCGCCGAGTTCTCGGTCCAGAGCGCGCAGGGCTTCACGGTCCTCGCCGGAGCGCTGACGCGCGTGCCGGTGCTCGTTCGCGCCGGCCGCCGCCAGCTCGCCGGCAGCTTCGCCGGCCCCGTCGATGTGCCAGCCAGCGGGCCGGTCAGCTACCGCGGCATCCGCTATGTCGTTGCCTCGTTCACCGGCACCGCCTTCCCGCGCGGCGCCGTCAGGATCTACGTACTCGCCCCGGCGTAGTCGGCGCCGGGCGCGAGCGTGATTGCGTCCACCGAGTTCGGCGGCAGCTCGACCGTCAGGCGCGTCCCGTCCGGCTTCACGGCGGCGCTCCGTACGGCCGGCGCCCGGGCCAGGATCGTCAGTACGCGCGCGGGCGCCGCCGCCTCGAGCGCGACCGCCGCGGCGGTCGCACCGTAGTTGCTGAGAACGATTGTCCGAGCGCCGCTCGCAGCGGTGATCGCAACGCCGTCGAAGCTCGTGGCGTTGGGGATCGCACGCAGCACGGCGCCCGGCGTCAGCAGACCGGCGGCCGCCCGCAGCCCCGCGTACAGCGGTCGCTCCAGCAGCTTGTCGCCGCGGACCACGAACGGGTCGTAGGGGCCTCCGCTCGCGTGCAGGCGCACCGAGTCGAAGCCGTCGCGCAGCGCCTGCACGATCATCCGCACCGCCCAGACCGCTGCGACCGGCCTGTCGGAGACGCCCTCGAGCCCGCCGCAGCTGATCGTGTTGGTCTCCGAGATGACGGCCTCGAGTCCGGCGGCGTGCGCCTCGCGAGCAACCGTGACGCGCTCGTCGAGCTTGGCCTGGATCTGGCGGCTGAGCAGTGCGGCAGCGCTGGCGCGCGTGTCGTGGCAGCCGTCCAGCGGGTAGAAGTGGGCGTCGAGCGTGCGGTAGTGCAGCGTTGCGATCAGCGTGGGCACCATCGCTTCCCAGCGCCCGGAGGCGAGGTCGGGCCCTTCGAGCGCGCTTCCCGGTCCGAGCGCCGCCGCGAGCGCCTTCACACGCGCGAGGTAGGTCCGCCGCGGCATCCGGCCGCGCACCAGCGCCCCCCCGTTCCACCATGGCACCGGGTCGCCGTAGATGTCCGGCTCGTTGCCAAGCTCGAAGCTGAGTCGCGAGCGCGGCACCGCGGCACGCGCGCCTGAGGCGATCGCGGCAGCCCAGGCCGGTTTGCCCCAGGCGACGTTCAGCCCGACGACGACGGGGATCCGTGTCTCGCGCTCCAGGCATGCCAGCTGCTGCCAGAAGTCCGCCGGCAGGTCGCTGAGGCCTGGGTGCCCCGCGACGCCGGCGGGTGCCACCTCATCCTGGGAGTCGCCGCCGATGCGGAGCGTCGGCGAGCCGAGCGCCGCGATCGCACGCACGAACGCCGGCGGCGGGCAGGGGCCGCCGCCGAAGTCGTGAACGAGCAGCGGGTACTCGATGCTCAGGCCGATCGGGTCGCCTCCGATCGTGATCGCCGGCCCGGCCGGCGCCGCGAGCATCCGCGCCGCCGGCGCCCGCGAGCGCGCCGCCGGCGCCGGCGCCCGCGAGCTTTCGAGCGCTCCGCGGAGCGCCAGTGCAGCGAGGGCGACCACGACCACCACTCCCGCCGCGGGCACGAGCCTGCGCCGGCGCACTACGTGATGTACGAGGGTCCGGGCGGCGGATTGCTGCGGATCGCGGCGATTTCGGCGAGCAGCGACTGCGGGCTGGTCCCGGCGAGCACCTCGAGCCGCGGAAGCGTGTACGGGTTCTCCTTCGGACTGGCCCAGCCCTTCACCACGGTCGTCGAGCCGCGGAAGCCGGCTGCCTTGACCGCCGCGATCACCGCCGCGTCGTATTGACCCGAGGGGTAGCAGAACCACTCGGCCTTGACGTGGTAGAGCGCGCGGATGCGCTGCCGGGCGACCGCGACCTGGAAATGCAGCTCGCTCGGTGTGAGCATCACCAGGTCAGCGTGGCTGTAGCCCTGCGTGTCGAGCTCCCAGCCGGCGTGGTCGAGCAGGCGCACCTGGTGGCGGGAGAGCCCGCCCTCCGACGGGCCCAGCCCGCTCAGCTGCAGGTTCTCCACGCCGCGCCAGCCGAGCGAGCGCAACACGGGAAAGGCCGAGATGTACTGGCTCGCATAGCCGTTGTCGAAGCTGATCACGATCGGCTTGCCCCGCGGCAACGGCCGCCCGTAGTGCCAGTTGTCATACATCTCGTTCATCGTCACGGCGTGGTAGCCCGCGGCGGCCAGCGCGTGCATCTGCGCCGCGAACAGACTGGGCAGCACATACAACAGGGGAAACGGCGCGTCGGCCGGCGCGGCGGCGATCACGTGATACATCAGGATCGGCACCGACTCGGTGCCGTGCGGGCCGTCGTGGACGACCGGGTGGGCTGCGGCGACGTGTTTCGCGGCCGGGACGCGCGCCGCCGGGCTTCCCTGCGTGGTCAACACGACCGTCACGACCACGGCCACCACCACACAGATCACGACCGCGGCGGCGGCGCGGCGTCGCCTCGCGTACTTCGCCCTGCGCCGCCGCTCCCGCGGAGGATCGGGGACGGAGGACACCTAGTCCTCGCGGAGCGGCTCGAACAGCGTGGCGCCGCCCATCGCCCGCGAGACGACGTTCGCGGTCCGTGTCAGGTGGTTGTAGAGCGAGCGCGCGGCCAGATCGGCGTCGTGGTCGATGCAGGCCTGGAGGATCGTGTCGTGCTCGTCGCTTCTCGCACGCAGGCGCGGCGCGACGTTCGCCGCCAGGCGGTAGCGCTGGCTTGTCTCCCACAGCGGCTCGATCAGTCGCAGCAGCCAGCGCGAGTCGGCCGCGTCATACAGCGCGAAGTGAAATGCCGTGTGTGCCGCCCAGGTCTCGGGCGAGCTGTCGTCGGGAAGCTCGTTGAGCGCCGCCAGCCGCTCGGTCGCGAGGGCGGACTCGGCCTCGCCGAAGCGTTCCGCCGCCCGCCGCACGGCGAGCGGCTCGAGCGCCAGCCGCGCCTCGTAGACCTCGGCGAGATCGGGGATCGACAGTTCCGTCACGCGGCCGCCGCGGTGGGGGATGTTCTCGACCAGGCCGGCCGCGTCGAGGCGGCGCAGAGCCTCACGGATGGGCATCGCGCTCATCCCCAGCGCGACCCCCAGCTCCTCGATCGGCAGGCGTTCGCCGGGCGCGAGATGTCCGGCGACGATCGCGTCGTGCAGCGCCACGAACGCCCGGTCGGCGAGCGTCCGGTGACCTTCTGCTACCCCGGTCCCGGCGAGTCTGGTCAGTCCGCTCGACACCTCAGCCGCGACCCGCCCCGCTGATCAGCGCGCCGGCCGCGAGCACCGCGTCGACCTGCTCGCGCAGGAGCTCGCCCAGTCCACGCTGAAGCAGCGAGGCCAGCACGCCGCGAGCGAAAAGCTCCGCCTGCCAGCTCGCCCTCGTGTCCGTGTCCTCGGAGGCGAGTGTCAGCGCGATCGAGAGTGCGATCAGGTTCTCGCCGGAGCTGCCCGACCCGGCGATCCGCACGAACTCGCCCGGGCGGGCTTCGGTGATCTCGAACTCCATCGCCACGCGCGTCTCGCCGAGTGCCGTGATCGGGTGCGCGACGGCGCTGAAATGCGTCTCGTCCTCGACCGCGACCTCGCCGACGCCGGGCAGCGCCTGCGCCAGACGCTCCGGGTCGCTGAGCACCGCCCACAACTCCTCGCGCGCCGCCGCCACCGTCATCTCGCCGCTTACGATCATCTCGAGATCACCTCCACGCCGCGCGGGCCGGCCTGTGCGGCGCTGCGCAGCAGCTCGTGGACGCGCTCGGAGCTGTTGTGGGTGTCATAGACGATGTGGGCGCCGGGCGGCAGGGCGTCCTCGATCGCGCTGGCGATCGTCGACAGCGGCGCGCCGCCGCCCTCGCCCATGCCCTTCGCGCCGTTGGGAGTGAACGGGGACGGACACTCGATCTCCCCGGTGCGGATGTGCGGGACGTCGAGCGAGGTCGCCGCGTGGTAGTCCCCGAACGTCGAGTTCAGCAGCTGGCCGTCGCGGTCGTACTCGAACGTCTCATACAGCGCCGCCCCGATCCCGTGCCCGGTCGCGCCGTGCACCTGGCCCTCGACGATCTTCGGGTTCACCTTGCGGCCGCACTCGTCGACGGCCGCGTAGTCGAGGATCGTGACCTGCCCAGTCTCGTCGTCGACCTCTACGACCGCCGCGTGCACCTGGCTGGCATAGGTGAGCGTGAGCTTGCCGCGTTTGGTTTCGTGGTCGGGAACCGTGAACGGCGGTCGGTAGACATAGCGGCAGTTGAGGGTCACCGAGTCGGCCAACTCGCCGGGCAGCTCCGCCACGTTCGCGAAGACGGTCGCCGCGATGCCGATGAACGGGATCGCCGCCTCGGGGTTCGCGGCGAGGCGGACGAAGCCGTCGGCCAGCTCGATGTCTGACTCCTCGGCTCCCAGCATGCACGCCCCGACCTTGACGATCTCGCCGCGCAGCCGCTCGGCCGCCCCCATCACGGCGCCCAGACCGGTGACCGCGAACTGGCTGGCGTAGGTGCCGGAGAAGCCGACGTAGGTGTTCGCCGCCTTGTTGTAACCGGCCACCACATGGACCTGGTCGGGGCTGCAGCCGAGAATGTCGGCGGTCACCTGCGCGGCCGTGGTTTCGTGGCCCTGTCCCTGCGGGCTTGTCCCGATCGTCACGGTAACCTCGCCGTAGAGGTCGAGCCGCACGACCGCGGCCTCGCCGTTGCCCGAGAACGGCAGCGCGGAGTTGATGATCCGCGACTGCCCGAAGTTGTTCGTGCCGGAGTCGAGTGTCGAACCGATCCCGATGCCGATCCGCTTGCCGCTTCCGGCGCTCGCCAGCTGGCGCTCCAACCATGCGTCGTGGTCGATCAACTCGAGCGCCCGGTCGAGCATCGCCGGGTAGTCGCCGGAGTCGTAGATGCAGCCGTTCGGTGTCTCGTAGGGGAACTCCTCGGGCTGCACGTAGTTGAGCTTGCGGAGCGCCACGCGATCGAAGTTCAGCTCCTTGGCGACAATGTCCACGATCCGCTCGATCAGCCAGAGGTGCTGCAGCCGCGAGTAGCCGCGGTTCGGTCCGACGGGGCATTTGTTCGTCAGCGTCTCCGTGTAGTCGACGCGGACATGCTTGAAGCGGTAGTTGCCCGGCACGACCTGCGACCAGATCACCGCGCCGAGCGGCTCGTAGCGGAGGTACGCGCCGGCGTCATCGAAGGCCCGCACCTTGAAGCCGAGGATCGTGCCGTCGCTCATCACCGGGACCTCGATGTCGAGGAAGGTCCGCTCGTTGCCGTGGGCCGAGGCCGCGAGGTGCTCCCAGCGCGCCTCGCTCCACTTCACCGGGCGGCCGGCCTTGCGCGAGAGCAGCGCGAGCGCGGTCAGGTAGGTGTAGCTGGTGATCTTGATCCCGAAGCCGCCGCCGATGTCCTGGCTCGAGAACTGCATGTGGTCGATGCCCAGGCCGATCGCCGGGCCGATGAACATTGCCGCGAACATCGGCATCTGGTTGTTGGAGCGGAACTCGACGACCCCCGTGCCCGGGTCCCAATTGACCAGCGCCCCGGTGGTTTCCAGCGGCGTCGAGGAGAACCGGTGGAAGTGCAGCCGGTCGATCCGCACGACGTGGTCAGCGTGTTCCAGCGCCCAGTCGACGTCGCCGTAGTCGTAGACGCCATGCCAGGCGACATTCGAGCCGATCTCCTCGTGCAGCACCGGCGCCTGGGGCTCGATTGTCGCGATCCCGTCGACGACGACCTCGAGCGGTTCGTAGACGACCTCGACCAGCGCGGCGGCGTCGCGCGCCAGCTCCGCCGACTCGGCCAGCACGCAGGCGACCGGCTCGCCCATATAGCGCGCCTTGCCGACGGCCATGCAGTAGTCCTTCATCAGCCCTGCGGGCTCGGGGGCCATCTGGAAGAACGGCTGCTGCAGCACGCCGACCTCCTCGCCGGTGAGCGTCGCGTAGACGCCCGGCACGGCCTCGGCGCGCGAAACGTCGATCGAGACGATGCGCGCGTGCGCGTAGGGCGAGCGCACGAAGTGGACGTGACCCTGGCGGTGCATCCAGAGGTCGTCCACGAACGCTCCCTGGCCCTTCAGCAGGCGCTTGTCCTCCTTGCGCGGCACGCTCTTGCCGGACCATGCGCCGAGGCGCTCGCTCTGCTCGACCTCGGGGTAGAAGGTCGTCTCGCCCGTTGGGGTGCTCATCGCGTCACCTCTCCCTGCGCGCCCGCGGCGGCAACGATCGACCGGATGATGTTCACGTAGCCGGTGCAGCGGCAGATGTTGCCCTTCAGCGCGCGGCGGATCTCCGCCTCGGTGGGATGCGGGTTCTCGGCCAGCAGCGTCTTCGCGTTCAGCACGATCCCGGGTGTGCAGTAGCCGCACTGCAGGCCGTGGTGCTCCTTGAACGCCTCCTGGATCGGGTCCAAGCCGTCCGCGCCCTCACCGAGGTTCTCGATCGTCTCGATCTCGCAGCCGTCGGCCTGGACCGCGAGCATCATGCAGCTCTTGATCAGCTGACCGTCGCAGATCACCGAGCAGGCGCCGCAGTTGCCGGTGTCGCAACCGATGTGCGTTCCGCGCAGGCCAAGCGTCTCGCGAATGAAGTGCACGAGCAGCCGCCGGGCCGGCACCGCCAGGGTGTGGGAGGTGCCGTTGACCGTCACGTCGATCGCGTGCACCGCGCCCTCAGTCGCCATCAGCCACCTCCGCCTGTCGTCGTCTGTGAATGTGGCGCGCCACCGATCGCGTCGAGCAGCGCGCGCTTCGCCATCACGGCGGCCATCTCGCGCCGGTAGCCGCCGCTGGCGTGCACGTCGGACGGCGGCTCGAGGCCCTCGCCGGCGACGGCGGCGGCCGCGCTGACCGCCTCCGCGCTCGCGGGGCCGCCGATCAGCAGCGCCTCGGTGGCCGCCGCACGCACCGGCTTCCCGGCCACGCAGCCCAGCACGACGCGGACCGCTTCGACCGTGGTCGAGCCGCGCACCCACGCGACCGCGCGCGCGAGCGCCCATGAGTCGGCCGCCAACTGCAACGAGCGGTAGCCGACGCCCGCGCCGCTCAGCGGCGGGAGCGTGATCGCGGTCAGCAGCTCGCCGGGTCCGACCACGGTGCGGTAGAGGCCGAGGAAGAACTCCGCCGCCGGCACGCTGCGGCGCCCACCGGGGCCGGCGATCTCCATCGACGCGTCCAGCGCGACCAGCAACGGCGGATAGTTCGATGCGGCGTCGGCGAAGCAGGCGTTCCCGCCGATTGTGCCCCGCGCGCGAACCTGGCGATCGACCGTCCCCGCCGCGACCTCGCCGATCACCGGCTGCGCCGCCCGCAGCTCCGCCGAGCGCTCGAGCTCCGCATACGTCGTCGCGGCGCCGACCGTGGCCGAGCCGTCCCCTCTCACGTCGATGAAGCGCAGCTCCGCGAGGCGGCTCACGTCGACCAGCAGCGCGACCGAGGCCGCGCGGTGCTTGAGCACGTTGATCAGCGTCTGCCCTCCGGCGAGCACACGCGCGCCGGCGTTCGCGCCGAGTGCGTCGAGCGCCTCCTCCACGCTCGCCGGGCGCACGTATTCGGTGGCGGCTAGCAGCATCGCTCAGGTCCCTCCTGTGATCTGGTCGAGTGGCGGCGGCGGCTCGTGACCGTCGAAGATCGCCAGCGGCACGCTCGCGAGCGGCTCGCCCGCGTCCGCGCCGATGCACCAGGTGTCCTGCATGTACAGGCACGCGCTGCCGGCGCCGGCAATCGCATGGGGGTGCATCGAGAAGACCATGCCCTCGCGCAGTTCGATCTCGACGCCCTCACCGATCTTGGGGTGCTCGATCATCGTCATCCCGATCGAGTGACCGGTGACGTGGCCCAGCGGGTAGCCGCGCTGCGCGAACGGCGCCGAGACCGCACGATGGACGTCGTGCGCGGTGGCCCCGGCGCGCATGCTCTCGCGCGCGGCGGCGTGGTACTCCTGGTAGGCCTCGAGCATCCGCAGCGTGTCGGCGGCGAGCGCGCCGCGGGTCAGTGGGCGCGAGAACTCGACCCAGTGACCGCCCGGCCCGGCGACCTCGAGTGAGTACAGGAGCAGGTCGTCATCGGCGATCGGCGTCTGCTGGTCGGGGATCCGGAATTCGGGCGTCGCCGCGCCCGCGTGCCCCCACACCACCATGTCCATCGTCTGGCGACCGGTGCCAAGCCGTGCGAACACCTCTTCGGCGGCGGCCATCAGCTGCGCCTGCGTGCGCCCCGGCTCATAAGCCTGCTGTACGGCCCAGAAGCCGGCGACGTTGATCGCCATGCTCTCGCGCACGAGCGCAAGCTCCTCGTCGCTCTTGACCGCGCGCGAGAGGTCGAAGGCGACGTCGAAGTCGACCAGCTCGAACGGCCCCTCGCAGAGCGCGCGGTAGTCGCGCACCGGCATGACGTAGTCGAGCCCGTAGACCGCGAGCCGCTTGACCCGCGCGCCGCGCAGGTGGTCGCGGATGTAGGCGCCGGGATGCTCGGCGAAGATCGGTTCGCCGATCCAGCCGTCGGCGTGATCGCCGACCCAGCGCGCCTCACTGGGAAAGATCGTCGTCGGCTCGCCTTGCGCCGGCAGCAGCACGTAGGCGTAGCGATGTACGATCCGAAAGCCCGAGAGGTAGCGCACCGCGCCCTCGAAGCCGCTGTACTCGCTGCCGCTGATGAGCAGCGCGTCGACGCCGTGCTCGGCCATCGCGGCGCGCGCGTTGGCGTAGCGGCGCGCCACCTCGCCAGCGCTTGGCGTGCGCGCCGGGTCGCTCGTCTGAGTCACTGCCGCCGCGCTCATCCGCCGCCACCGTCCGACGGCGCCGCCGCCGCCGCCGCCGCGGGCTGCGAGCTCCAGGCGTGCTCCAGGCCGGCGATCAGCGCGACGATCGCCTCGTTGAGCGGCGTCGGCACGCCGGTCTTTGCGCCGAAGCGCACGATGCCGCCGTTGAGCGCGTCGATCTCGGTGCGCCGGTGCGCCAGCGCGTCCTGCAGCATCGACGCGCGGTGGTCGTACGCGACCTCCGCCGCGTGGTCGATCAGCGCGTCGGGATCGGAGTCGAGCGTGATCCCGAGTGAGTCGGCGACCGCGACTCCCTCGCTCACCAGCGCGCTGATCAGCGCGCGTGTCGCCGGCAGCTCGCAGAGCCGTCCGTGCGTGAGCCCGGTCAGCGCGCCGAGCGGGTTGCTGGCGGCGTTGAAGATCAGCTTGGTCCACTGCGCACCGCGCGCGTCGGCGAGCGCGACGGTCGGCATGCCGCCGCGCGTCAGCGCGTCGGCGAGCCGTTCGATCTCCGCCGCCGACGCCGGGCGCTCCTCGAACGGGCCGATCCAGGTGTCGCCGGCGGTGTCCATCTGGACGACCCCGGGGGCCACCACACGACCGGCGGGGAACGTGGTTCCGCGGATCACCCGTGGCACGTGTTCGGCGATCAGCTCCTCGTTTCCCACTCCGTTCTGCACACTACAGACCGCACCGTCGACGAATACGCCGGCCGTTGCCGCGATCGCCTCGGCGGTGAACATCGCCTTGGTGGCGACGATCCCGAACTGACACGGCGGGATCTGACCCGGGTCGGTGCGGGCCTCGACGGCTGCCACGATCTCCGCCCGGCCGGTCAGGCGCAGCCCGCCGGAGTTGATCGCCGCGACGTGCTCCTCGACGACGTCATAGGCCCACACCTCGACCTCGTCGAGCGTCGCGAGGTGAGCGGCGAACAGGCTGCCGACGGCGCCGCAGCCGACGATGCAGACGCGCATGCTCAGGCCACCGCCTGCGCGGGGCTGGCCTGCCACGAGGCCTCGCGGGCACGGACCAGCCGGTACATCGCGGTGCTCAACGGGACCTGCACGTCGACGCGGGCAGCTTCGCGCACGAGCGCGCCGGTGATGAACTCGACCTCCGTGGGCCGCCGCGCGAGCACATCCTCGAGCATCGACGGCCGGTGCGCGTAGTCGCTGTGCGCGGTCTCGCCGCGGGCGACGGCCAGCACGTTCATCTCCCACGGATCGTCGTGCAGCGCCACGCCGGCGGCGGCCGCCACGGCGACACCCTCGTCGATCAGCCCGTGCACGAGCCGGCCGAGATCGCCGAACTCGCCTTCCTGCGCGAACAGGCCGACGTGCGGCAGCTCGGTCAGCGCGGCGACCGTGTTGATCGCCGAGTTGAAGATCAGCTTCGACCACTGGGCAGGCAGCAGATCCTCCATCGCCTCGGCCTCCAGGCCGGCGGAGATCATCAGCGCGGCGAGCTCCTCGACGAGCGCGTACGGCGTCGCGGTCTGCGCCCACGGGCCCATCCAGGTCGCCGTGTCGAGCTCGTACTCGACGTGCACGTCGGAGTGGCGAATGCCGCTCATGAAGGTGACCGCCGAGATGATCGGCCACGGCCCGTGCCGCGCCACGACCGCCTCGGCGCCGAGGCCGTTCTGCACCGTCATCATCGCTGCCGCCGAGGCGTGGCCGGCCAGCTGCGAGGCGGTCAGCTCGAGCTCGAGCGCCTTGCAGGCGATGATCCCGACATCGAACGCCGGCAGCTCCTCCGCCTCGTGGGTGGCGAAGACCTCGGCCGCCCGCTCGTGCTTGCCGCTGATCCGCAGGCCGTGTTCGCGCAGCATCGCCGCATGCTCGGGGCGGCGCGTCAGCACGCTCACCTCGCAGGCGCCGGCCAGATGCCCTGCCAGCAGGCTGCCGATCGTGCCGGCGCCGATCACACAGACGCGCGAGATCGCCATCAGCCGTCACCCTCGGCACGGGCGACGATCGCCGCGAACTCGTCGTCGCCGACCAGCCGCCGCTCGCGCCCGCCGAGCTCCTTGACGGCTGCGAGCAGCGCCGGCCAGTCCTGTGGCGGGCGCTCGATGCCCAGCTCCTCGAGCTTGATCCGGATCGAGTCAAGGCCGCTCTTCTTGCCGAGCACGATCCCGCGGCGCGCGCCGACCAGCTCGGCTGAGTAGGGCTCGATCGCCGGCGGGTCGTGGAACTGGCTGGCGACGGCGCCGGACTCCCGCACGAACAGCGTCTCGCCGGTCAGCGGCCGCCACGGCTCGAGCGTGTAGCCCGATCGCCGGCGCACCAGCTCCGAGGTTTCGCGCAGCCGCTCGAAGCGCAGCGAGCTGCCGATTCCGTAGAGCGCGTCGAGCGCGAGCGCGACCTCGCCGAGGCTGGCGTTCCCGGCGCGCTCGCCCATCCCGTCGATGGTGCCCTGGACCCACTGCGCGCCGGCGCGAACCGCCGCGATCGCCGCCGCCGTCGCGAGACCGAAGTCGTTGTGTCCGTGCCAGTGGATCGGCACGTCGGGTCCGAGCCAGCGCCGTGCGCTAGCCACCAGCAGCGCCGCGCTCTCGGGGGCGAGCACGCCGATCGTGTCGACCACGGCGATCTCCGCGGCGCCGGCCTCGACCGCGGCCGAGAAGATACGCGCCAGGAAGTCGAGGTCGGCGCGCGAACCGTCGACGCCAAAGAAGCAGACGCGCACGCCGGCGCCGACCGCGTGCGACACCGCCTCGATGACCCGCGCCGTCACCTTCTCGCGCGTGAGGCCGTAGGCCGCGAGCTTGCCGTCGCTGACCGGCGACTCGATCACCGTCGCCCGCACGCCGGCCTCGAGCAGCGCCTCGACGTCGGCGGCCACGGCGCGCGAGAAGCCCCAGACCTCGGCGCGCAGGCCGGCGCCGACGATCAGCGCGAGCGCCTCGGCGTCGTCGGCCGAGACGCGCGGGAAGCTCGCCTCGATCCGGTCGACGCCGAGGCTGTCGAGCGCGCGCGCGATCTCGAGCTTGGCGTCCGGGTCGAGCACCACGCCGACGGTCTGCTCGCCGTCGCGGAGCGTCGTGTCGTAGAGGCCGACGCGCGCCGGCGCGTCGGGGGCGGCGCCGATCGCGGTCGCGTTCAGCTCGCCGAGCCACAGCTTCGAGCGCTCGATCACGCCGCGCGGAAGTCGTCGGGGTAGTTAGAGAGCCGCTCGCTGCCGCTCGCGGTGACGAGGAAGTTGTCCTCCAGCCGCAGCCCGCCGCCGCCGGGCCAGTAGGCGGCCGGCTCGATCGCGAGCACCATGCCCTCCTGCACCTCGGTTGCCACCGCCCGGTGCGCGAACGGCGGCTCGTGCGCGCGGGCGCCGACGCCGTGGCAGACCGGATGGCTGGGCTGGCCGGGGTAGCCGAGCTCGGTGATCGCGTCGCGGATCAGCGTGTCGAGCTCGGCGAGGCTCGCCCCCGGACGCAGATGCGCGATCGCCGCCTCGTAGACGCCGAGCAGGCCGTCGAGCAGCTCGTCGTACTGCGGGCGCAGCGTGCCCGGGCACGCGTTCTTGGTCAAATCCGACCAGTAGCCGTCGGCGCACACCCAGATCTCCAGGAGCGTCGGCTCGTCGGCGAGCACGGGGCGGTCGCCGGTGGCCGTGAAGGTGCGGATGCCGGGGCCCGCCCAGACCAGCGTGAAGGCCCGCGCGAGCGCGACGCGGCCCGCCCGGTAGCCGGTGCCGACCGCGTGGACGTGGGCCTCGAACATCGCGCCCACCTCGCTTTCGCGCATCCCAGGGCGGATGTTGTCCCGCACATGCTCCATCGCGAGCGTCGCCAGCTCATTCGCCAGGCGCAGCCGCTCGATCTCCTGCGCGGTCTTGATCGTGCGTGCGCGCGCGAGCAGCGGCGCGGCGTCGAGCACCTCGGTCGCGACGGCGTCGAAGCCGTCGAACCAGCCGCTCCAGAAGACGGTCGGCTCGCCGACCATGCGGTCGGCGCCCTGCGTGCCCTGGGAGTGCTCGAGGCCGACGCGCCCGCCGCCGCCGCGCTCGCGCAGCAGCTCCACGCAGCGGCCCTGCGCGCGGACCGCGGGCGGCCGGGGGTCGTCCGGGTCGTAGAAGGGGAACGGACGCACGTCGCTCGTCCAGGCGGTGCCCTGGGCCTCCTCGAGCTGCGGCTCCATCACGAACAGCGTCGGCTCACCCTTCAGCGGCACGACCGCGACGTCGTAGCCCTTCATCGGCCAGTAGTTGGTCAGGTAGCAGACGTTGTCGGGGGAGCGCACGACGAGCGTGTCGAGGCCCTCGGCGGCCATCATCGTGCGCACGCGGTCGAGCTTGACGGTGTCGATCTCCCAGCCCATGGATCTCACCAGCGATGCAGTGGCGGCGCCGGCACGCCGTAGGCCTGCTCCCAGGAGATCACGGGATTGGACAGCGTGCCGATCCGCTCGATCTCGCATTCGACGACGTCGCCGGGCTTCAGGTAGAGCTCGGCGGCGTTCTCGCGGAACCCGGCGACGCCGGAGACGGTGCCGGTCGAGATGATGTCGCCGGGGCTGTAGCCGAGCGGCGAGTAGTGGGCGATGATCTCCGGGATCGTCACCGACATGTTGCCCGAGTGCGACTCCTGGCGCAGCTCGCCGTTGACGCGCAGGCGCATCTTCAGCTCGTGCGCGTCACCCACCTCGTCGGGGGTGACGATCCACGGGCCGAGCGGGCAGAAGCTGTCGATCGCCTTGCAGAAGGAGAACACGCCGGAGCGCATCTCGCGCCGCTGGATGTCGCGCGCCGTGATGTCGTTGAAGATCGTGTAGCCGGCGATGTAGGACTCCGCCTCGCGCGCGTCGAAGTGCCGTCCCGCCTTGCCGATGACCACCGCCAGCTCGAGCTCGTGGTCGAGCTCGTCGGTCAGGTGCGCGGGGTAGATGATCGGCTCGTCCGGGCCGATGATCGCGTCGACGTTCTGGAAGAAGACGATCCACGGCGCGATCTCGTGCGACCACCCGACAGTCTTCGACTCCTCCTCGTGCTCGCGGAAGTTACCGGAGGTGTGGAAGAACTTCTTCGGCACGATCGGCGCGCACAGGCGCACGTCGCCGAGCGCCAGGCGCGCCCCGCCGGCCGCTGCCGCGCGTGGGTCGAGGCCGCGCTCGTAGAGCGTGCGCATGTCGGGCACGTCGAAGAGGGCGATCTCGTCGCCCTCGATCAGTCCGGCACGGCGCCCGCCGTCGGCGGTCTCGACGGTTGCCAGCTTCACCCGCCCACCCCGCAGATCTCGGCCGCGACGAGCGCGTAGACGGTCGCCATCGAGCGCAGGCCGGCGATCTCGAGGTTCTCGCCGTCCGCGCTCGGCAGCCCGCTGGAGGTGCCGTAGTTGACGGTCTCGATGCCGTAGCGCGTCAGCGCGGAGGCGTCAGAGAACCAGCGCACAACGTCGCGCTCCGGCGGCGCGCCGAAGACCTGCTGGTGACCGGCGTCGATCGCCGCGATCAGCGGGTGCGACTCGTCGATCTGCGCGCCGGGGGCGGTGACGAAGACCTCGGAGCTGATGCCGAAGTCGGGGTGGCGCGCGCGCAGCTCACGCACCAGCTCCGCGAACTCCTCACGGGCGACCGTCATCGCCATCGTCGGCGGCACGCGGATGTCGAGGAAGAGATCCGCCCGGTGGGGGGTGCGGCTGACCCGCCACGGCGCGCCGGCGGCGATCGCGCCGACGTTGACGACGCCGTCGATCCCGCCGTAGGCGGAGCGCCGCTCCCAGCCGGGAATCCAGGCGAGCACGTCGGCCAGCACGCTCTGCATCCGCACGATCGCGTTCTCACCGAGGCGGCCGTGCGAGAAGGCGGTGTGCACGAACGGTCCCTGCGTCGAGATGCGCGCCCACATCGTCCCGTAGTGGCCGAGCACGACCCGCTGCTCGGTCGGCTCGCCGAGGATGCAGCAGTCGGCGATCCCGCCGTGGGTCGGCAGGTGGCGGCTGCCGGCGGCGTAACCGCGGTACTGCGCGCCGCGGAACTCCTCGCCCCACTGCGTCTTCTCGATCTCGCCGACGACGGCGGCGATCACGACGTCGCCGCGCAGGCGCAGCCCGGCGTCGGCGATCAGCGCGGACCGCCTCGACGTAACAGGCGAGCGCGCCCTTCATGTTCGAGATCCCGAGCCCCCAGATGTGCCCGTCGCGCACCTCCGCGTGAGGCTGGAAGCCGGGCTTGTCGCGCAGATGCGTCTCACGTCCCGAGTAGGAGGTGTCCATGTGGCCGTTGAACATCAGGCTTGGCGCGCCGCCCGAGCCCTCGAGTCGCCCGACGACGTTGGGGCGGCCGTCCTCGACCTCCTGCCAGCTGATCGCCAGGCCGATCTCCTCGAACACCTCGCGCATGCGCTCGGCCATCGCCTGCTCGCTGCCGGTCGGGCTCGGGATGTCGACGAACGAGCTTGCCGTCGCGACCAGGCGGGCCTCGTCCACCGCGGCGATCAGCCGATCGCGCTGCTCGGCTCCCAGCGCCTCGCTCATCGGTCGAGCCGCGGTAGCACGGTTGTGGCGAACAGTTCGATCTGGCGCTCGCGGTCGTCGCCCCACAGTTCGAGCATCACGTGCGTGCAGCCGGCCTCGCGGTAGGCCTCGATCGCCGCGACGCAGTCCGCCGGCGTGCCCGCGATCGGCCGGCACTTCTCGAGGATCGAGTCGCTGACCGCGGCGGCCGCGGCGCGGCGCCCGCCGTGCTCCATCGCGTCGGCGATCGGGCGGATCTCCTCCTGGCTGAGCCCGGCGAGCTCGAGCAGCACGTCCGCCGAGCCCTGGATGTTCTGCACCTTGTTGGCGAGGTACATGCCGGCGATCTCGCGGGCACCCTCGCGTCCCTTCGCGCGGTCCTCGTCGATCGACGCGACGATCGTGCAGCCGACGTCGATCTGCCCCGGATCGCGCCCGGAGGCGGCGGCGCCCGCAGCCATGTTCTCGCAGCTGTAGCGCACGAAGTCGGGGGTCGTGATCGAGGCGGTCAGCAGGCCGTCGGCCTCCTCGCCGGCGTAGCGCTGCATCCGCGGGCCGGTCCCGGCGATGTAGATCGGGACCGCGCCGCGCGGGGTGTCGGCATCGTCGGCGAGGGCGGGCACGTGGGCGCTGAAGGCCGGCCCGTCGTAGTCGAACTGCTCGCCGCCGAGCACGCCGCGAACGATCCGCACGGAGTCGCGCGTCGGGTTCAGCGGCTTGATCTCGTCGGCCCCGATCTCCTTCATGAAGATCCGCGAGGCGCCGAAGCCGAGCCGGAAGCGGTCCGCTCCGGCCGCCTCCTGCGTCACGCGGGCGTCCATCGCGACCTCGATCGGGTGGCGCGTGAACGGCGAGATGATCCCCCAGCCGATCGTCAGCCGCTCCGTCTCACGCGCGATCAGCGGCGAGATCGCGGTCGCTGATCGTGCCTCCATCGAGTGCTTGCGCCACCACGGGTACGCCTCGGCCAGCCAGATCGTGTCGAAGCCGTGGCGGTCGAGCGCGCGCGCGTGGCCGAGGATGTCCGCGAGCGGCTCCATCGTCAGCTGCATCACGCCAATCCGAAACGGCACGCCCGGCACGCAGCTCTCCCTCTCCTCGCCGATACCGCGCGCTCGAACGTCCCCCTCGGACGGCCGCTGCGGTGTTTGGATATTTGATCACATCTGCGCCCGCCGGCGCCGGCGACCCGCGCCCGCCACCCTCGCCGCGGCGCCCGCAGGCATCGGGATCGCGAGCAGCGGGATGAACCTGTGCGCCAGCGGCCCGATCGACAGCGCGTAGACGACCGTGCCGATGCCGACGGTGCCGCCGAGCGCCCAGCCGATCGCCAGCACCGAGATCTCGATCGTCGTGCGCACCACGCGGATCGAGTGACCGCGCGCCGCCCACCCGGTCATCAGCCCGTCACGCGGTCCCGGTCCGAGGCCCGCTCCGATGTAGGCGCCCGTCGCGACGCCGTTGAGCAGGACGCCGCCTAGCAGCAGCGGCACGCGCACGGCGATCGCGTGCGGCGCCGGGACGATCGCCAGCACCACGTCGATCACGCCGCCCACCATCACGACGTTGCAGAGCGTGCCGATCCCGGGCCGCTGCCGCAGCGGAATCCACAGCAGCAGGACCGCGAAGCCGACGATGATCGCCCAGGTGCCGACACCCAGCCCGATACGCCGCGAGAGCCCCTGATGGAGCACGTCCCAGGGGTCCAGTCCGAGCCCCGCCAGCAGCAGCATCGATGAACTGCAGCCGTAGAGGGTCAGGCCGGCGAAGAGCTGCACGAGGCGGCGGACGCGCGGTTGCGGCACGCCGCGACGTTCGCAGATCGGCGGCCCCGCCCGCCGCCCGCCCGCGCTACCGGCCGGGCCCTGGACCCGCGGGCGCGGGCGCGGGTTCGAAGTGCGGGTTCTCGATGATGCCGACCACGAAACCCGCCGGGTCGGTCACGGTCGCGACCCGGATTCCATCGCCGACGTCGGTCACGCCGCCGTGGTGCTTCGCGCCGCGCTCGAGCAGCCACCGCAGCCCCGCGTCGGCGTCCGGCACGCCCCAGTAGGTCACCGGGCCGCGCTGCGGATCGGCGTTCGGGTCCAGCCCCAGCTCGTAGCCGCCGACGTTGAAGCCGACGTAGAACGGCTCGTCGAAGTAGGGCTCCGTCCCGAGCAGCTCGGTGTACCAGCGCTTGCATGCATCCAGGTCGGGCGCGGGGAGGATGAGCGTGCGTAGACCGAGGAACATGGCGAGCTGCGTACGCTAGCCGATGACGGCAGGCCGCCCGCCTCAACTACGCTGCTGCGAAAGCGCACGGCCGCGGCGCGCGGAGCCGTCGCGCAAACTCGAGAGGAGCTGTCAGGCATGCCCGCGCAACCCCCGCAAGCGGAGTCAGTGACCTTCGAGACGACGCTCACCGCGACCGGCAACAACACCGGCATCGTCGTGCCGGCGGAGCTGATCGACGAGCTCGGCGCCGGCAGGCGTCCGGCGGTGCTCGTCGACGTCAATGGATACCAGTACCAGAACACGGTCGGCGTGATGCGCGGCCAGCACATGATCAGCGTCAGCGCGGCGGTTCGCGAAGCCACGGGACTGCGTGGCGGCGACGCCATCACCGTGACGCTCACGCTCGCCGATGCGCCCCGCACGGTGACCGTCCCGCCAGACCTGGACGCCGCGTTCGCGGCTCATCCACCCGCGCGCGCCTTCTTCGAGGGGCTGTCAAACAGCCTGCAGCGCTACCACATCGACAACATCAACGGCGCGAAGGCGCCCGAGACGCGTCAGCGTCGAGTCGAGAAGACGATCGCGCTGTTCCTCGAAGGCAGGCAACGCTGAGCCCGGGGTCGAGGCGAGAGCGACGACATTCGCAACCACCGTCAGCCGTGTGGCGGCGGGCGGCGGAGCGTCAGCGCAGCCGGACGAACACCTTTCCGCCCTCGACCTTCACGGGGTAGGTGCACAGGGCGGTGCGCGCCGGCGCGCGCGTCGCTTCGCCCGTCGCGTAGTTGAAGCGCCCGTTGTGCTTCGGGCATTCGATGATCTCGCCGATCACGAGCCCGTCAGCCAGGTGGGCGCGCTCGTGCGAGCACAACCCGTCGGTCGCGTGGAAGTGGCCGTCCGGGCTGCGGATGATCGCGAAGGTGAGCTCACCATGGTCGAAGCGCACGACGTCCTCGACGTCGACGTCGTCGACGGCGCACGCCTGCAGCCAGATCTCCTCGGGGCCGTCCATGAGCTCCCGCCCGCGGGCGCCCTCAGACCTCGAACGCGGCCGGATGAAGCTCCGGCCGGAACGGCTTCGCACAGACGGGAAGCTCCCGCTCGAGGTGGTGGCCCGGGTCGCGCATCTGCCGCCGCAAGGCCGGCAGGATCTCGCGGTAGGCGGCCAGCAGGCTGGAGCATGGCGCGGGCATGTCGTGACGGAGCTCGGCGTGCAGCGCCGGCAGGGCGTGGTAGGGCACCATCGGGAACATGTGGTGCTCGACGTGGTAGTTCATGTTCCAGTAGATGAAGCGGAACGCCGGGTTCATCCGGATCGTGCGCGAGTTCAGCCGATGGTCCAGCACGTTCTCCGCCAGCCCGGCGTGCTGTGAGACGCCGAACAGGAGCGCGAGCCAGTGCCCGCCGATCAGCGGCAGGAACAGGTAGATGACGGGCAGCCACGAATGCAGGGCGATCGCCGCTGCGACGACGCCGACGTAGATCACCACCCACGCGCGGGCCTCACGAACGACGCGCCGGTGCTCGCTGTCGGGGAGGAAGGTCAGCTCCTCGGCGGTGAACCGCCCGCTCGCGTGTCGTGCGACGCTGGCGGCGGTGCTGACGGCGTCCGCAAGGCCGAGGATGTTGAGCAGCAGCCGTCGCACGTTCGGAGGGCGCATCGCCGCGATCTCGCGGTCGCGTCCGACGATGATCGTGTCGGTGTGATGGCGGGCGTGACTCCAGCGCCAGTAGGTGGGCTCCTTCGCGTTCATGAACGATGCGACCTGATAGAGCGCGTCGTTGAGCCACGCGGTTCGGAAGGCGGTCCCGTGCCCGCTCTCGTGCCAGCGCGAGTCGGAGGCCGAACCGTAGAGGACCGCGTAGCCCGCGAAGAACGGAATGCAGGCCCAGCCGGGCCAGAACCAGTAGGCGCCGAAGGCCAGTCCGGCGAGCAGCGCGAACCAGATCGCGGTGTCGCGGATCGCCGGTCCGTTGCGACGCCGCATCAGCGCCTTCATGCGCGCCCGCGGCACCTCGGTGTGGTACCACTCCGCGGCCACCAGCCCGGCCTCCGCCGCCCGTTCCCCGCACGGGCCGATCAGGCTGTAGTCGCCGCAGCGGTCGAAGCTCCGCCCGGGGTGCGGCGGTGCGTCGGCGATCACCGATCCCATCTCGCCGCGGAGTCTACGTGGGCGTGCAGCTCGCCCGGCGCAGGTGCGTAGGCGACCGCAGGACGTACGCAGCGGAGAGGGAGGGATTCGAACCCTCGGACGAGGTTTCCCCCGTCACGCGATTTCCAGTCGCGCCCGTTCAACCGCTCCGGCACCTCTCCGGGATGCGAGCGCAGTGGAAGGCTACGCGACGCGCTAATCTGCCGCACAGCCGCCTTCCCGCAGCGACAGAGGAGCACCGTGCTCGCAGTCAGCAAGGCCGTTACGGACACGTTTGGACTGATCGCCACCTTCGGCGGCATCGGCGTCGTCGTCAACGTGATCCTGGTCTACATCGCGATCCAGGTCCGCGGCGAGCACCAGCAGAACGAGCAGTACCGCGCCGAGCGCCAGCGCCGCTTCGGCTCCTAGCCAATGTCTCGGTTGCGGCTGGTGCATGCACCAGCCGCCGGGAGGGCGCATGCGCCCTCCCGCGGGTCGGCGCATGCGCCGACCCGAACAGCATCCCCGGCCTCAGATCAGCTCGACCGGGTCGCCGAGGCGCACGATCCCCGGCTGGCGGATCGTGCCGTGGACGCCGCACGCCAGCGGCTCGGTCGTGTCGGCCTCGCGGCGGTAGCTCGCGAGCGCGCCCAGGGTGTCGAGGTCGGTCTCGCCGCTGTCGGGGTCGCGTTTGGTGACGGCGCAGCGGCCGACGTGCCCGAGCGCCTCCACGACCGCGCCGCCGATCCGCAGCGGGCGGCCCAGCCATTCGTCCTCCTCGTGCGCGGCGGTGCCGTCGATCTCGAAGAGCATGCGCAGGCGGCGCGGATCGACGCGGTGGGTCGCCGCGGCGGCGTGCGCGAGCGCCTCGACGCTGGCCGACGAGACCAGCGACACCGCGCCGTCGCGGCCGCGGTCGACGGCCCCCCAGTCGCTGACGCTCTCCACCAGGCGCAGCGGTGCGCCGGCGTGCTGCGAGAGCGCGTCCGACCACGGCCCGAGCACCTCCGTCGCCGCGATCGTGTTCGAGTAGAAGCGCGCCGCGAGCCGGCGCCCGGCCCGGACCTCACCGCTCACCGCCACCTCGCCCGGGAACCACAGCGTCAGCGTGCGATCGGCGTCGGAGTAGTCGGGGACGACCGCCTGCAGCGAGCCGAAGCGCTTGCCGTTGACCATCCGCTCCTCCGCGTCGATCAGGAAGAAGCGGCGGTTCTCGCGCACCCCCAGGGCGCCCAGCTCGACCTGCTCGCGCGCGAGCACGCGCAGCGCCTTGACGGGTGCGACGAGGATCCCGACGACCCGCGCGCTCACGGCGAGACCGCGGTCACCGCGTAGATCGTCGCGACCGCCGCCGCCTGCGCGTTCGTGCCCCCGGCGACGATGATCTCGCTGCCGGCGCTGACCGCGGCGGTGTCCGCGAGCGCGAGCGGCAGAACCCCGGCCAGGCTCACGCCGCCGGTGACCGGGTTGATCGCGTAGATCACGCGCGAGCGAAGCCCGCCGGCGTTCAGGCCGCCGATCGCGTAGATCAGGCCGCCGAGCGTGGCGGCGCTCGCGCGCACGCGTGCGCCCGGCAGTCTCGTGAAAGCGACGGCCGCGTTCGTCGTCGGGTCGAAGCGGTAGATCGTGTCGCTAGCGATCCCGGCGGTCGAGCCGCCGATGATGTAGATCTGCCCGTCGTAGGTCGCGGCCGCCGGGTAGCGCAGCGTCACCGGCAGCGTCGCCACCGTCTGCGGGGCCGATCCGGGCGTGTAGGCGACGATCGTGCCGAGCTCCGCCGTGCCCGTGTAGCCGCCGATCACGTACGCGGTGTCGCCGACCGTCGCGACGGCGGCGTCCTGCGTGTCGGCCGGGAGGCTGCCGACATCGCTGAAGCTCGTGCCGCTCAGCTCGTAGATCGTCGCGGTCGGGCCGCCGAACACGTAGATGTTCTGCCCGAGCACGGCGGCTGTGGCGGAGGCTGCCGGCACCGGCAGCGCCCCGGCCGCCGTCACCGTCCCCGCCTGGAAGTTCTGGACCGCGGCGGTCGCGACGCCGGTGGCGTCGTAGCCGCCGAGGAAGAGCGCGCCGCCCGTGCCGTAGGGAACGGCCGCCACACGCGACGCCGGCGCGCTCAGCGCGCCCAGCGTCGAGACGGAGATCGTGGGCGCGCTCGCCGGCCCGGTCGAGCCGGTCGGCCCGGTGTGCCCGGTCGCCGTGACGGGCGGCGAGCGTTTCGCATTCAGTCCGAACGGGAGGTGCACGTGCAGCGAGTACGCCACCACCACGGCGGCCGCGATCACCGCCAGCACGAACGCGGCGACGGCGCCGAGTCGCCGGCTCAGCCGGGACTCGCGCGGGGCGCGTCGAGCGGGTGGCTGTCGTGCTCGAGGCATCTGAGGATCGATCGCGCGCTCGTCGCGACGCGCGCCGGCGCGCGTCGCGCCCCCGCCGGGGACGCGCTAGGCGACCCCTTCGCTGGAGGCCCGACCGGCGATCGGGCTGCTGGTCAGCTCGCGGTTTCCGATGCGCCACAGTATCCCGGTGGGCGGATCGGATCGCACCGGCGGCGCCGGCCGGCAGCGCTCCGCGACGACCACTACGCTGGAGCGATCTGCGGGCGCTACACGAACACCGCCGAGCCTGACGCGCTGGAGCGGCGCTTCGGCGTGAGCATCCCCTTTCGCGAGGGATCGCGCCGCTACAACATCGCGCCGACGCAGACGATCATCGCGATCGTTCGCGACGACGACGGCGCGCCGGTCGCCCGTGCGATGCGCTGGGGCCTGATCCCGCCGTGGGCGAAGGACGCCAAGATCGCCTACAAGATGATCAACGCACGCTCCGAGAGCGCCGACGAGAAGAGCTCCTACCGGCGTCTGCTGGCCAGCGCCGACCGCCGCGCCCTGCTGCTGGCCGACGGCTTCTACGAGTGGCTGCGCCCCGAGGATCGCAAGCTCCCGCGCGTGCCGTTCCGCTTCACCCTGCAAGACGGCGAGCCGTTCGCCTTCGCCGGCCTGTGGACGCCGGGTACCGTCGACGGCGAGCCGGTCGAGTCGGCGACGATCCTGACGACGGCGGCCAACCGCCTGGTCGCCGCCGTTCACGACCGCATGCCGGTGATCCTCGCCGGCGTGGACGGCGAGCACGCCTGGCTCTCGCCGGAGCTCGACGGCGCCGCCGCGAAGGCGCTGTGCGTCCCGTTCCCCGCCGAGCTGATGGCGGTCGCGCCGGCCAACCCGCTCGTCAACAAGGTCGGCGCCGGCCTCCCCGAGGACCCGGAGCTGCTGGTCGCCCCGGCTTCCTAGCCGTTCCCCCCGCCCTCGCGCGCCGCGACCGCTGCCGCCGCAGGCCGCTCGTCGCGGCGCCGGGCCGCCAGCCAGCGCGTGACGGCAGCCCAGCTCTGGCTCGCGGGCAGGATGTGGCTGCGGTGGCGACCCGCCTCGCCGGGAATCTCGAACAGCTCGACGCTCGCGCCGGCGGCGTGCGCCGCCGCCGCATAGTTGCGGCTTCGCCGCACCGACACCGTGGTGTCGTCGGTGCCGTGCACGAGCGCCAGCGCCACCCCCGGCGGGATCAGCGCGATCGGGTCGGCGAGCGCGTAGCGCTCGGGCAGCTCGTCGGGACCCCCGCCCATCAGCGCGCCGATCGCGCCGCCGGGCGCCTCGCGGTAGGTCTGCGCGAGGTCGTTCACACCTGCCGCCGCCACCGCCGCCACCGGCTCGATCCGCGGTCGCGCCCCCGGCGCGCCGGCGGGCAGCCGCCCGCGGCCGGCCGCCCAGAGCGCGAGGTGGCCGCCGGCGGAGTGGCCGTAGAGCGTGACGCGGTCGAGGTCGAGCGGCGCCGTCACACGATCGAGGTGGTCGATCGCCGCCGCGACGTCCATGAAGGTCGCCGGCCAGCCGCCGCCCTGGCCGCGCCCCAGCCGGCGGTACTCGATGTTCCAGACGGCGTACCCGCGCCGCACGAGGTCGCCGGCGAGGCCGCGCATGACCACCTTCGGGACGCCGGCGCTCCACGATCCGCCGTGGATCGTGACGAGCACCGGGTGCGGGCCTGCGCCCGCCGGGAGGTGCAGCTCGGCCCGCTGGCAGCGATGATCGTCGCCGTAGCGGTGGGCGCTGCCGGGCGTCAGGAAGTCGAGCAGCAGGCGGGTGCTTGGCACGTTCTGGGTGATGCGCTCAGAGCGCGTCCCACGGATCATCGTCCAGCGCGGCGGAGCGCTCGATCCGCTCGAGCACCTCGTCGGTGCGACGATCCTCGACCATCGCCGCCAGCGCGTCGGAGATCGTCGCCGCCCACACGCGGCGCGTCGGCGGCGCCTCGCCGCCGTCGCCCGGCAGCTCGGACCAGTCAAGCGCGACGTGCGCGCCGGCGGCGCCCGCCGCGCCAGGCTCGGACCCGTACAGCGTCAGCTGCGCCTGCCAGCCGTTCGGGCACAGCTCGCCCATCACGGCGCGCGCGCGAACCTCGTGGCTGTGCGGGCGGTGGCGGCCGCGCCAGCGTCGCAGCTCGCGCGCGAGCAGCAGTCCGGCGAGCACGAGCAGCACCGCGCCGACGAGCACCAGCTCGAGCTGAGCGACGAAGTCGAGGCTGCGGCTCGCCGCCGACGCTCCCGATTTGATTGCAGCCAACACGGTCCGCTCAAAGGTACACGGACGGCCGCCGTTTCGGGGTGATTGCGGCCGCGCAAAAAGGCCGCTGGAACGGGTTTTGCGCGGCGGCCATTACCCTGATCGGCGATGCGCATCGCGATCGCACTGTTCGAGGAGGCCGAGGAGCTCGACTGGGCGGGCCCGTGGGAGGTGCTCGCGGCCTGGGCGAGCCACTGGCCGCAGGACGGCGTCGAGGTCTTCACGGTCGCCGAGGCACTGGAACCGGTGCGCTGCGCGAAGGGGCTGCGCGTGCTCGCCGATCGCACGTGGGAGCAGCTCGGTGCGGTCGATCTGCTGATCTATCCCGGCGGCTGGGGGACACGCGCGCAGCTCGGCGACGAGCGCATCCGCGAGCGCCTGCGCTCGCTGCACGCCGCCGGCACGCTGATGACCAGCGTCTGCACCGGGGCGCTCGTGTTCGCCGACGCCGGCCTGCTCGACCGCCGTCCGGCCACCACACACTGGGGCTCGCTCGAACTGCTCGCGACACTCGGCGAAGGGATCGAGGTTCGCTCCGACGTACGCTTCGTCGACGACGGCGAGATCGTCACCGCCGCCGGCGTGTCGGCGGGCATCGACGTCGCCCTGCACCTCGTCGCTCGGCTGCACTCGCGCGAGCGCGCCGCCCAGGTTCGGCGCGCGATCCAGTACGACCCCGAGCCGCCGGTCTAGTCGCAGGCGCCCGCCCACGGATCGCGCCGGGCGGTTCTCGCTGCTACCGTGTGTGGATCAGGTCGGGAGCTATCCCGACGCACGCAGTGCCCGCGGTCGTAGCCCTTGCTTTCAGCAATCTCCACGTTCGCAGCACGCGACCAGTGGAGGTAAGTACCAACATGGCTACAGGAACCGTCAAATGGTTCAGCGACGACAAGGGCTTCGGGTTCATCACACCCGACGACCAGTCGAAGGATCTGTTCGCCCATCATTCCGCGATCGTCGGCGACGGCTATCGCTCGCTCACCGAGGGCGCGAAGGTCTCATACGAGGCCGAGGCCGGGGACAAGGGTCCCAAGGCCGTCAACATCCAGGTGATCTAAAGCGCCATGTCGTCGCTTACGCGACGAACATGACGCGACTTTGTGAAACGCCCGCTCCCTTTGGAGCGGGCGTTTCACTTTCGCGGATGGGGTTGCGGCGGCGTTGCCGCTAGGCTGGCGTCGCGTGTGGGGCACTCTGGGCAAGCGGGGGTGACGTGAGCGAGCTGCCGGACCTCGACGACTGCAGGGCGGCGGAGCGCACGCTCGCGGGACGGATCCACCACACGCCGATGTTCACGTCGCGCAGCCTGAGCGAGGTCCTGGGCCGGGAGGCCCACCTCAAAGCCGAGCTGTTCCAGCGCACCGGCTCGTTCAAGCTGCGCGGAGCGATCAACCGCGTCGCGGCGCTGAGCGGCGAGGAGCGCGCGCGCGGCGCCGTCACGGTCTCGGCCGGAAACCAGGCTCAGGCGGCCGCGCTGGCCTGTGCACGGATCGGGGTCGACCTCGTGGTGTTCATGTGGCGCACCGCCAGCCCGGTCAAGATCGCGGCGACCCGCGGCTACGGCGCCACCGTGGACCTCGACGCGGAGGACGGCGCGGAGGCGTTCGCCCGCATGTACGCCTTCGCCGAGCGGACCGGGCGCGTCGTGCTGCACCCCTACGACGACCCGCGCGTGATCGCGGGGACGGGGACGGTCGGCCTCGAGATCTGTGCGGAGCTCGCGGACCCCGGGGTCGTCGTCGTGCCGGTGAGCGGTGGCGGACTCGTCTCCGGTGTCGCCACCGCCGTCAAGGCGCTCGCGCCGCGGACCCGGATCGTCGCGGTCCAGCCCGAGCAGACCGCGACGCTGCGCGCGTCGCGCGCGCCGGAGCGCGTCACGGCGGCCGGCCCGCGCGCACCCGGGGCCGCCACGATCGCCGATGCGCTGACGGCGCCGTCGATCGGCGAGCTCTGCCTGCGAGTCTGCGCCGAACATGTCGACGAGGTCGTGCACCTCAGCGAGCAGGAGATCCGCGACGGCATGCGCTTCATCTACGCGCGGGCCAAGCTCGCCTGCGAGGCCGGCGCCGCCGTCGGCGTGGCGGCGCTCCTGGCGGGGAAGGTCTCCGACCTCGGCACGGGGCCGGCCGTCGCGGTGATCTCGGGCGGCAACATCACACCCCAGGCCGCCGCCGCGGTGCTGGCGGACGGCTGAGCGTGGCGGGCTTGCCCGAAGCTCGTTGCGGCTTGCCCGCACCCCGGGGCGGCGCGGGAACCGCCGGCGGGCGTCGAGTTGTCATGCTTCGACCATGACGCAACGGGAGATCCGCTCCTGGCTGATGGACATGGACGGCGTGCTCGTGCGTGGCGACAACGCGATCGAGGGCGCCGACCGCTTCCTGGCCCGCCTGCGCGAGCGCGGCACGCCGTTTCTGGTGCTGACCAACAACTCGATCCACACGCGGCGCGACCTCTCGGCGCGGCTGGGGGCCAGCGGCCTGGAGGTTCCCGAGGAGGCGATCTGGACCTCGGCGCTCGCCACCGCGCGTTTTCTGGAGCGTCAGCGACCGCAGGGCACGGCGTTCGTGATCGGCGAGGCGGGCCTGACCACGGCGCTGCACGACGCCGGCTACACGCTGACCGAGCGCGAACCCGACTATGTGGTCCTTGGCGAGACGCGGACCTACTCGTTCGAGCGGATCACGCTTGCGATCCGCCTGATCGCCGCCGGCGCGCGATTCATCGCCACCAACCCCGACGCGACCGGCCCGAGCACCGAGGGCGAGGTGCCGGCGACAGGCTCGGTCGCGGCGCTGATCAGCCGCGCGACCGGCGTCGAGCCGTACTTCATCGGCAAGCCCAACCCGCTGATGATGCGCTCCGCGCTGAACGCGATCGACGCCCACTCCGAGACGGCGGCGATGATCGGCGACCGCATGGACACCGACATCGTGTCCGGGCTCGAGGCGGGGATGGAGACGATCCTCGTGCTGACCGGGATCACGAGCCGCGAGGACGCCGAGCAGCATCCCTACCGCGCGTCGCGGGTCGTCGACTCGGTGGCGGACCTGATCGCCGAGCTCGACTGAGATGAACGGGGGAACGCAGGCGCCACAGCTGACCGACCGCTTCCTCGCGGCGATGGCGCTCGCCGCGCGCGTCCACACCGGCCGCCGGCTCGGCACGGAGATCCCCTACATGGCGCACCTGCTCGTCGTCGCCGGTCTCGTGCTCGAGGACGGCGGCAGCGAGGCCGAGGCGATCGCGGCGCTGCTGCACGACAGCGTCGAGGACGGGGGTGGCCGCCCGCTCCTCGCGCAGATCGAACGGGAGTTCGGGCCGCGCGTCGCGATGATCGTCGCCGCCTGCTCCGACACGCTCGAGGCCGACGACCCGCGCCCGTGGCGCGAACGCAAGGCGAGCTACCTCGCGCACCTGCCGACGATCAGCGACGACGCGGTGCTGCGCGTGGTGCTGGCGGACAAGGTCCACAACGCCCGCTCGATCGTGCGCATCTACCGCGACGAGGGACACGCGCTGTGGGACCGCTTCACCAACAAGACCGTCGACGATCAGCTCTGGTACTACGGCGAGCTGCTGCGCTTCTTCAGCGCGCGTCACGCCGGTCCGCTCGTGGAGGACCTGTGGCGAGCCGTCGACGAGCTCGAGGAGCTCGTGATCGCCGACCCCGACCAGGGTGAGCTGGCTGGTCGGCGCTTCGCGCGGCGCGCCGTGCCGGCGACGCGTTAGCGAGGCTGCGGGGCGGGCGGGGGAGCCCTTCCAGTGGGCGGGGGTGCGGCGCGGGTGGCGGCACCCGGCGGCCGGCCGCCGGCGCGAGCGCGACGCGCTCATGGAGGCGGGCCGGGCCGCGAACCCCCGTGCGCGGGGAAGATCACGGTCGCGCCGGCGTGCCGCGGGTTCGGTGTCGCTCGAGGCGCCGGTGAGCGGTCTGGCGCGAAGCGGAGAGGGCGGGATTCGAACCCGCGATGGAGATTTCGCCCCATACTCGCTTAGCAGGCGAGTGCCTTCAGCCGCTCGGCCACCTCTCCGCGGATCGCCCAGTGTAGAGCGCCGCACCGCCGTGCGATCATCCGGCACACCGGAGGGGTGGCAGAGCGGTTGAATGCGACGGTCTTGAAAACCGTTGTGCGGGCAACCCCCGCACCCAGGGTTCGAATCCCTGCCCCTCCGCTGCTGCTGGTGGCGCGCCAGTGCCGGCGCCGCGCTGGGTCTCGCAGCTCCTCGTGCGCGACGCACGAGGACTGTTTGCACGGGCGCGACGCCGCCCCCTGTCGCTCGGGGCGGCGCCGCGTCACGCCTCACGCATGTGCAGGCTGCCCGCCCGCGGGCAGCTACGTCAATGGAACCGGGACAACGACAGCTCCGCGACGAGCCGGGGTCCGTCGGCGGTGCCGAGCCCGCTCGCCATGTCGTAGCCGGGGACGGCGTCGAAGCCGTTGACGGTGTAGGTCACGTTGTCGGAGTTGGTGAACGTGACCGTGTTGTTGCCGTTGGTGATGTCAACGATCCCGCTGAGGGGGGATCGATCGCCGAAGGCATACAGCGTCGGGTTGATCTGGCCGAGCCAGTGGTGCGCCGCCTGATCGGCGATCGCGACGATGCCCGAGAAGACCGGCGAGGCCTCGCTCGTGCCGCCGATGACGTACCAGCCGGGGGTGACTCCGGAGCCGTCCTCCGCGGTGAAGCCGAGGTACACGTCGGCGCCGCCGTCGACCGCGGCGCTCATGCTCAGGTCCGGCGTGCCGCGTACGGCGCCGACGACGTTCGCCACCGAGTTCTGGTAGATCGGCCGGCTGAACACCGTCGACTGCCCACCGCCGCTTGCGGCCGCCGAGTCGAACAGGGCCTGGTCGTTCCAGACGTTGTCGGGCGCCGTGCGGAAGCCGGCGGCGTTCAGGTGCAGCTGCGTGCCACCGACCGAGGTGACAAGCGGATCGCTCGAGGGCCAGTCGATCGCCCGGAACGGGAAGTAATCGAGGCCGTTCAGCTCGGTGTCGGTCGCGCCGGAATCACCTGACGCGGCGAGCACCGTCACGTTGTTCGCCGCCGCGTTCACGTAATCGCTGCGCAGCGCCAGGATCGAGGCAGCGCCGGGGAACGTCTGCTCCGCCGCCCCGAAGCTCTGCGTGATGACGCCGGCGAGGTGGTGGGCGATGACGTAGTTCTCGGCCATCACGATCTGCGGGAAGCCCGTGACCCCCTCGGTTTCGTCGACCGGCGTCTCGACCAGCAGGATGTTCGCACCAGGCGCTATCGCATGGGCGTACTCGACGTCGAGCGAGGTCTCCTCGGCCCAGCCGACGAAGTCCGAGTTGGTCGGGTCGAACGTCGGCACCATGCCGGCGGGCTGGATGATGTTGAACGACGGCGGCGCCGGCAGGCCGGTCTGCGCGTCGAAGGTGGCGAGGTCGCTCTGGATCGTCGGCGACCCGTACGAATCGACGATCGCGATCGTCTCGCCGGTCCCGTTCAGGCCCATGCGGTAGAGCAGCGGCATGTTGTAGGCCTGCTCGAGCTGGGCCGGCGTGTAGCAGGCGTAGCCGTAGTTCTGCTCGCAGTACGCCGTCGTCGGCGGCAGCGCGGAGACCTGGGGGAGCAGATAGTGAAGCGGCTCAGCGGAGGCCGAAACGCCGCCCCCCACCATCACAGCCGCGCTCGCCGCGACCGTTCCAACAAGCGCGGCAAGAGCCCTAGCGTGCATCCCGACCTCCATGTCGATGAGCGAACCTCCGTGACCTGCCTTCCATTCAACCACCGGCCGGCGAGCGGGCGAAACGCTCTAGACGTTTAGGCCATGCCCCGGCGAGCCTCGTCGCGGACGGTTCGAAGGGAGGTTGGGCGCGCGCGCGACCGAGAGCGGCGATCCGCCGCCCTCCTGGGGCACGGCGCGGGCCGGCGCCCCCACCGCGGTGCACCGCATGCTCGACCTCGCCCGCCTCGGCGGCGCCTCCGGCCGCCGCGGCTCCTCGGCTCCCCCCGCGCGCCCTCTAGACTGCGTCGCTCACGCGCCCGTAGCTCAGCTGGATAGAGCGTCGGTCTACGGAACCGAAGGTCGGGAGTTCGAATCTCTCCGGGCGCGCTGAAAGGCCAGCAAATCAGGGCTTTTTCAACCAGAGGATTGGGCCGCGAACCTAAAGCGTGTCCCGAATATGTCCCGAGATCGGGTAGGACGGGTCTGTGCCTTCGTTTCCAGACGCACTCCGGGACACGTTTTTCGCGTCGAAAGGGTGCGTGGACCGGTCTGGTACGCGGAATATCGGTTGCCGGAACCGAAGGTCGGGAGTTCGAATCTCTCCGGGCGCGCGGCGTGGTCGCCGCGGCGGTACACGACGTCAGGCTGATCGCACGCACGAGCCGCGCGACCACGGCGACGCGCGCCTGCTTGGCCGACAAACAGCAGCCTGCCCGACGAGTGTCTCGAACGGCTGCTTCTCGTCCGTTCCGCGCGTCTCGCAGCATCCGGGGCGGACGCGTCCTTTGGGCGGGAGCGAGAGCCGACGACGCCGCCCCCGGGTGCGCGCCTCCTTTCACGCGCGAGCGACACGCTGCGCAACGACCATCCGCCGCGGCTCAGCACCCGCTCAACTCAAGCGGTTTGCCCCGGACGTACCCGTCTGGTTCCGGCGCCATTCCCGTCCGGCGCGGCCAGCCGAGACCAACCGAATGATCCCAAGTACGCCGACCAGTACCACCAGCGCAAACATCGCAATCACAACGCTGTATAGCCCGGCGACGGAGAAACCAACGAACAGCGGCAGGGTGGCGAGCAGGTATACCCTGATGGCCGTCGCCGAGTAGATCTGGACGGTGCCTTCGACTCCGTACTTGGCAAGCTCGCCCGCTAGCTTGGGCTGGTGGGCGAACTGGCGCTCGATCAAGCGTCGGCACAGAAGCCGGCTCGATAACTGTTAGCGACCGAAGCGCTGCCTGACCGTCAGGGCTGTCGAGACGGCTTCGCCCCCCGTCGTCGGATTGCGAGGCCATGTCGTGGGTATCGGCGGCAGCCGTTGACCTCGTGAGACTCGGAGCGGCGTTGTTGCTCTGCGCGAATTCGAGCAGCGCGCGCACGTGTCTCGACTCGTACGCGGCGCGGAGAGCGAGACCGTGAGCGCAGTTGCTAGCCCCAGCGGTAGCGGCCGTGGCCACCGCCGCGTGTGAGGACCGATTCCTCGTACCCCGGCTTGCCAGGGTGGGTGATCTTCAGTCGCGTGAACCGGCCGTCCTGGACGTCCATCGCTGTGATGTCGGCATTGCCAACCGCGTAGAACGTGTCCGCGGGCTTGCCGGCTATCTGGTCTGCCCAGACGGTTGCGGTCGCGGTCGCCTTCGTCGACGACCACGAGGTCCAGGCGATGGTCCCGAACGACAAGTTGGTCGTCGCGTGTTTGCCGCCGATGACCTCGTCGATCCGCTTCCGCGGGCCGGGTCCGATGAAGATGATCTCCGGCGGCTTGACCGCGAATTTCGCCGTCAGATCCCGCGTCAGCAGTTGCGGGAGACCGTCGGACCCCGACGCCGCGCCGGCCGTGATCAAAGCCACCGCAACCGACGCGAGCAACACCCCCGCGCGTTCACGTCCGCCCATACCGGCGCAGCATACGCTCAGCCGGTGCTCTCACGCGTCTCGAACTCGACGGCGCACCTTCACCGCCGCCGGGACTTCGTCGGAGAGCTGATCGTCTTGACGTTGTTGCTCTGCGCGATTTGCGGCAGCCACCTCGGCGGCGTGTTTGGATGCGCCTACTCGCCGTGCGTCGCCCAGTAGGCCTCGGCGTCGGCCTCCATTGCCGCCAAGCGGGAGTAGTAATCCGGGAACTCGTTGAGGTGCGCCCGCGCGATCTTGGCGGTCACCGTGATGTCGTCGTCGGTGACGTTCGTCGCGGGATCCTGCGTGCCGTGCTCGAGTTCGATGTCCATCCCCATCTGCAGCTGCTGGACGTCGAACCGCGAAGTGGCCCAGTCGATGCCGATCCGTTCGCCTGCCGCGCGCGCCTGCTCTGCGGTGAAGCGCGCTTTCTCGCTCATAGCGTGAAGCCTAACGCGATGCATCCCCGCGCTGTCGCTCGGCGCGAATAGGAGCACTCGGACGACACGGCGTGACTTTGCCGTCTCGCGCCGTGACGTGTGCTGCCGAGCTGGCGCGTGGCAGGGCATCCTGCAGTACCGTTCGCGACCGCCTGGATGACGCAATCACCTGGAGAACGCCGATGACGGATACGACGTGCCACGTGTCGATCTCGCTCGATGGCTTCGTCGCCGGGCCCGACCAGAGCCGGGAGAATCCGCTTGGCAAGCGGGGCAGGGAAGTTCATGGCTGGCACCTTGGCTACGAGCGCGCCAATGACGCCGATGAGACGGCGACCGGCTGGCTCATGCGTCCGCGCGGTGCCTACGTGATGGGGCGCAACATGTTCGGTCCGGTTCGAGGCGGTTGGAGCGAGGACTGGCGCGGCTGGTGGGGCCCCGAGCCGCCCTACCACGCGCCGGTATTCGTGCTCACCCACCACCCCCACGATTCGATCGAGATGGAGGGCGGGACAACCTTCCACTTCGTCGAGGGCTTCGACGCCGCCTACGCTCGAGCGTGCGCAACGGCCGGCGAGGGCGGCGTCGACATCGCGGGTGGCGCATCGACGGTCCGCCAGGCCCTTGCGGCGGGCGTGATAGACGAGCTCACCCTCGACATCGTTCCCGTCCTGCTTGGCTCGGGCGAGCGGCTGTTCGACGGCGTCGAGTCCTTCGCCTTCGAGCCCGCCGAGGTGTTGCACTCGCCGCTCGCGACGCATATCCGCTACCGCCGCTCGGGATGAGCCCCAGCCCGGCACGTCAAGCCGTGTCGCGAGCGGATCGCGTCACGGGACACCGGCTTCGCCGGCGTGACCTGCCCAAGCGGTCGTCCCGACCGTTCTCGATTGCGGGGAACGCAGAACGCTGACGCCTCCATCTCGCGCTGAGCAGCCACGCGACCCACGTCGAGGTGGAGTGCTGCTCTCGCGAGAAGCCGCAACGAGCCGTCGGGTGCGCAGACGACTGCAGATCGTCCGGTGCGCTAGCGACGCGGTTACCCTCGAGACCGGGTCCGAGTGTCCGGGCGAGGACCGCCGAGCGGTGCGGCGGAGGCCCTCCACTGAGATCCCGGTCCTGGCGGGTGTTGCGCTCCCTGTGCTCAGCCGCGCAGCTGGATCACGTTGCCGTCGGGGTCGATGACGTCGTGCCTGGTAGTTCCGTTGATCTGAAAGGTGCGCTTTGTGAGGACGCCTCCTCCAGGCTGGACCTGACCCAAAGCCTTCGATAGGGACGCTACCTCGAACACTGGCTTCAACGGTGAGTTCGCGCGAGGCGCGGCGACGGAAGCTGCCACGCTATCGGCGGCGGCCCCGCGAATGGAGTGCACCAGCACCTCGTCGCGGTCGTTACGCAGGCGTATGTCTCCGGATGCCTCTAGCGTCGGCTGAGCGTCGAGCACGAGCTCGTAAAAGCGTGCGAGTCGAGGTACGTCGGGGGTAAAGATAACGAGGGCGCCCATCGCGTCAACTCGCTCGAAGTCTATGCCGTCCGGCCGGAACAGCTGAGCGTCCGCCGGCGCACGGCTGCTGCTCCGGCGCGCCACACGCCGAGTTCGACGACTGGAGTTGGCGACCTCCACGTTGCCTGCAGTGTCGCTGTCGCCACGTCAACGCAACAGCCGACCCCGATCGCAACAGGCCGCCGGGTGATCGGCTTTATGAGCGGCAACCAACAACGCCCCGACATGATGTGCGAGGTGTTCATCCTCGCCCCGACAGACCTCGTTGACGATCACGAGATTCCGGACGACGCGCCGCTTCCACGTCGTACCCCAGCAGACCCGCGTTGGACGATTACCGGTCGTGTGCGATGAGGGTTGGTTGCTTCCGTTTCGCTTGGGCGATGCGGGCGCCGGTGGTCATGTCGTGGGAGGGCGATGCTTTCGAAGGCGAGCGCCTCGCTGAGCCGGTCGAAGTGGCGGTCGAGGTGCAGCACCGCGAGTCCGCCGTGCTCGGCCGCGGCGGCGGCGATCAGCG
>CAWHDS010000018.1:0-243170 GCA_963828135.1 uncultured Solirubrobacterales bacterium | reverse complement strand
CGATGAGGCGATTCGCCAGGTCCTCGCGGACGCGCTCGCCGGAGAGCTGTCAGACCCACGGTTCGGGTTCATCACGGTGACCGACGTCAAGACAAGCCCAGACCTGAGCGCCGCGCGTGTGTTCGTGAGCGTGCTCGGCGACGAGGGCGCCCGTGCCGATTCGCTCGCCGCGCTGCGCAGCGCGCACGGTCTGCTGCAGGGCCGGATCGCCGCCGAGCTGTCGCTGAAGCGCACGCCGCGGCTCGAGTTCGTCTACGACGCGACGACCGACCGGGCGCTGCGCGTCGAGTCGCTGCTGAGGGAGCCGCGATGACCGAGGCACCGCCGCTGGCGATCGGCACGCGCGAGCAGGTTCTGCGCGCGATACGCGCCGGCGAGCGCTTCGCCGTCGTCACGCACGAGAACCTCGACGGCGACGCGCTGGGCTCGCTGATCGCGATGCAGGCGCTGCTGCGCGGGCTCGGCAAGGACGCGGTGATCGTGATCGCGGCCGAGGAGTTCCCGCTGCCGCCGGAATACAGCTTCTTCGCGCTCGACGGGCTCTGCACGCAGGCGCCGGACGACCTCGAGGCGCGCACCACGATCTTCCTCGACTGCGGCAACCTCGACCGCAACCCGCTCGCCGCGATGCGCGAGGCCGAGCCGCTGATCAACATCGACCACCACCACGACAACACGCGCTTCGGCACGATCAACCATGTCGTCGAGGAGGCCTCCTGCACCGCCGAGATCGTCTGGGACCTGATCGGCGCGCTCGGCGTCGAGATCTCGCCGACGATCGCCGAGGCGCTCTACGTCGGGCTGGTCACCGACACCGGGCGCTTCTCCTACGAGAGCACGACGCCGCGAGCGCACCTGATGGCGGCGGAACTGATCGGGGCGGGCGTCGACGTCGGCTGGCTCTACCGCCAGATCTACGAGGACACGCCGCTCGCGAAGCTCGAGCTGCTCGGTCGCGCGCTGGCCAGCGCGCGACGCTTCGACGACGAACGCATGATGATCGCCGTGCTGACCGGCGAGGACTTCGCCGCGACCGGTGCCGACGACAGCTACGCGGAGGGGATCGTGGACTACCTGCGCGCGGTCAAGGACACGAAGGTGGCGGCGCTGATCCGCGAGGTCTGCGCCGGCTGCCGCGCGGGGGCGCGCAAGGTTTCGCTGCGCGCGAGCGACGACGATGTCGACGTCTCGGCGATCGCGCGGGCGTTCGGCGGCGGCGGTCACCGCCGGGCCGCGGGCTTCACCAGCGACCTCCCGACGGCCGAGCTGATCGACGCGATCCGCGCGCTGATTTGACGGCGCCCGAGCCCCCTTCGGGGATCCTGCGGGCGGACAAGCCGGCGGGGCTTAGCTCGCATGACATGGTGGCCCGTGCGCGCCGCGCGCTGGGTGTGCGCCGCGTCGGCCACGCCGGCACGCTCGACCCGTTCGCGACGGGTCTGCTGATCGTGCTGGTCGGCCGCGCCACGCGCCTCGCGCGCTTCTTCGCGCCGCTGCCGAAGACCTATGAGGTGGTGGTCCAGTTCGGCGCCACCTCCTCGACGGGGGATCCCGAGGGCGAGATCACGCGGACGGGCGTCGTGCCGGACACGCTCACCCTGCCGCTCGGCCGTCTGCGCCAGCGCCCGCCGGCCCACTCGGCGGTGAAGATCGACGGCGAGCGCGCCTACCAGCGTGCGCGCCGCGGGGAGGATGTGCAGACCGCCGAGCGCGAGGTCACGGTGCACGAGTCGAGCCTGCTGTGGCGCGACGGCGACCGGGCGGGCCTGCGGTTTGTCTGCTCCTCCGGCACCTACGTGCGTTCGCTCGTCGCCGCGCTCGGCGACGCCTACTGCCTGGAGCTGCGGCGGCTCGCGATCGGGCCGTTCGAGGTCGACGGGGCGTGGCCGGGGGAGGGCGTTCCGGCGCTGGCGGACCTCGCCGCGGCCTGGTCGCGCTTCGCGGCGGTGCTCACGCTCGACGAGCCGCAGGCACGCGCCGCGGCCCACGGTCGCCCGCTCGCGCCGCGCGGGTTGGACGGTCCGGTCCTGCTGGTCGACGGCGCCGGGATGGCGGTGGCGGTCGCCGCCGAGCGCGACGGCGCGCTGGCGGTCGAGGTCGGCCTGCGCGGATCGAGGCTTCGCCCCGAAATGCGCCTGACCGACTACGAGGACGCACGGCCGGGCGCGGGCGCGCTCGCCGTCGGAACCTTCGACGGCGTCCATCTCGGCCACCGCGAGGTGATCGCCGGAGCCGACACGGTGCTCACCTTCGAGCCCCACCCGGTCGCGGTGATCGCGCCGTCGCACATGCCGAAGCTGCTCACCCCGCTGGCGCGCAAGGCCGAGATCATCGCCTCGCTCCAGGTCGGCGAGCTGATCGTGATCCGCTTCGACGCCGCGTTCGCCGCCCGCAGTGCCGCACAGTTCGTCGACGAGGTGCTGGTGGCGAGGCTCGCCGCGCGCAGCGTGTCGGTCGGCGAGAACTTCCGCTTCGGCGCGGGCGCGCAGGGCGATGCGTCGATGCTCGCCGCCGACGGGCGTTTCGACGCGCGGGTCGTGCGCGCTGCGCGAGGTCGAGGGGGAGATCGTGTCCTCGAGTCGGATCCGCTCGCTGATCGCGGCCGGCGAGGTCGCGCGCGCCGCACGCCTGCTCGGCGCCCCCTACGAGATCAGCGCGGTCGTCGTCGGCGGCGACCGACGCGGGCGCGAGCTGGGTTTCCCGACCGCGAACATGATCCCGCCCGAGGGCCTCGCCTGCCCGGGTCACGGCGTCTACGCATGCCTCGCGAACGGACTGCCGGCGGCGGTCAACATCGGCGTGCGTCCGACCTTCGGCAGCGGTCGCGCGGAGCTGATCGAGGCCTACCTGATCGACTTCGACGGCGACCTCTACGGCAGCGAGCTGCGGCTGCGCTTCCTCGAACGCCTGCGCGGCGAACGGCGTTTCGCGGGCGTCGAGGAGCTGGTCGCCGCGATGCGCGTCGACGTCGAGCAGGCGCGCGCGATCTGCGCCGCCGCGCTTGGCGAAACGGCCCCGTCTGCTACCGTTGACGGCCGTCGATGACCCTGACAACTGAACGCAAGCGCGAGCTCACCGCGCAATACGGCGCCAACGAGCGCGACACCGGCAACGTCAAGGTCCAGATCGCGCAGCTCACCGAGCGCATCAACCAGCTCACCGAGCATCTGCGCGAGCACAAGCGTGACCACCACTCCCGGCGCGGCCTGCTGATGCTGGTCGGCAGCCGCCGGCGATTCCTCAACTACCTACAGCGCAACGACCTCGATGGCTACCGCGACCTGATCAAGGCCCTCGGGCTGCGCAGGTGAGCGTGCTCGCGCCGGGCACGCCGGCGCCTGACTTCACGCTCGATCGACGAGGATGAGCAGCCGTTCACGCGCGCGGACCTGCTCGGGCGAACGAGCGTGCTCGTCTTCTACCCCTTCGCCTTCACCTCCGTCTGCAGCGACCAGCTGACGCTCTACGAGGAGGTCCTGCCGGACCTCGCGGAGCGTGGCGCGACGCTGTACGCGATCTCGGCCGACGCGATCCACTCGCAGATCGCCTTCAAGGCGAAGCTGGGTTCCACGATTGCCCAGCTCTCGGACTTCGAGCCGAAGGGCGCGACCACGCGGCCTTCGGCGTGCTGCACCCCGCCGGCCACCCGCAGCGGGCGCTGGTGATCGTCGGGGAGGACGGGGTCGTGCGCTGGAGCTACGAGGCGCCGTCGATCGACGATCTGCCGGGCGCGAACATGATCTTCGACGGGCTCGACGAGCTCCAGAGAAACCTTTAGGGGAACCCTTCCGGGTCGGTGCATGCACCCACCCGCGGAACGGTGCATGCACCGTTCCGGGAGCGGTGCATGCACCGCTCCCTCACGCCTGTAGCGTAGAAGCGACGTGAGCGATCTCCGCAGCGCGCCGGTGCCGCCGCTCGACGGCGCCGATCATGTTCGTGGCGAGCCGGGGTGGCCGCTGGTGATCATCTACGCCGACTTCACCTGCCCGCGCTGCGCGCTCGCGCACGCGCGGCTGCGCGAGGCGCCGCTGCGGCTGGCGTTCCGCCACTTCGCGATCGCCGCCAAGCATCCGCGGGCGGTGCCGCTGGCCTGCGCGGCGGAGGCGGCCGGGTTGCAGGGGCGCTTCTGGGAGCTCCACGACGCGCTGTTCGCCGACCACGCGCACAGCGACGATCCGCACCTGTGGGCGCACGCCCGCACGCTCGGCCTGGAGCTCGAGCGCTTCGAGCGCGACCGGCGCTCGCAGGCGCTGGTCGAGCTCGTGCGCGAGCAGACCCGCGCGGGGATCCGCGCCGGCGTCGCCGTGACGCCCACGCTGATCGCCGACGGCGTGCTCGTGCCGGGCGCCCCCGGCGCCGAGCTGATCACCCGCCTGACCGGGTAGGATCAACGGAACCCTTAACAGGAAAAGACCAGCAAGCTCCGCCGCCGAAGGCGGACAGGAAGGTAATTACATGAGTAGTGACAACGTCACCCGGCTCTCCGTGGAGATCGCCGGGAGCGAGATCTCGTTCGAGACCGGACGGATCGCAAAGCAGGCCGGCGGGGCCGTCGTGGTCCGCCAGGGCGACACGATGGTCCTCGCGACCGCGACCGCCGGAAACCTCCGCGACACCGATTTTCTCCCGCTCACCGTCGATGTCGAGGAGCGGATGTACGCGGCCGGCAAGATCCCCGGCTCGTTCTTCAAGCGCGAGGGCCGCGCGGGCGAGAAGGGCACGCTGACGGCGCGCATGATCGACCGCCCGATCTGGCCGCTCTTGCCGAAGAGCTGGCGCTATGAGACGCAGATCGTCGCGATGCCGCTGTCGGTGGACCACGTCCACCCCTACGACATCCTCGCGATGAACGGCGCCTCGGCGGCGCTGATGATCTCCGACATCCCGCTGCGCGACCCCGGTCGGCGCGGTGCGGATCGGCAAGATCGACGGCAACTTCGTCGTCAACCCGCGCGAGGAGGACCTGCTCGGCGTAAGCGAGCTCGAGCTGACCGTCGCCGGGACCGAGGACGCGATCCTGATGGTCGAGGCCGGCGCGCGGGAGATCCCCGAGGCCGAGATCCTCGACGCGCTCGACATCGCCCACGGCGAGATCCGCAAGCTCTGCGCGCTGCAGCGCGAGCTCGCCGCGAAGGTCGGCAAGACCAAGCTCGAGGTCGTCGTGCCGGCCGTCGACGCCGCGCTGGCGGACGCCGTCCGCGCCGCCCACGGCGCCGCGCTGGACGCCGCCACGCAGGTGGCGGACAAGCTCGAACGCCAGGCGGCCACCAGGGCCGTCGAGGTCGCGGTGCTGGAGCAGTTCTCCCGGCGATCCCGACAGCGACGATCTACGCCGAGCGTCGCGCCGCCGCGCAGCTGGTGTTCGACAAGCTCGAGCGCTCGATCATCCGCGAGCGCATCGCCGTGCACAAGAAGCGCCCCGACGGGCGCGCGACCGGCGAGATCCGCGAGATCACGATCGAGGTTGGGGTGACGCCGCGCACGCACGGCTCGGCGCTCTTCACGCGCGGGCAGACGCAGGCGCTCAGCGTCGTCGCGCTCGGCACGCTGAAGGAGGAGATGCGCCTCGACACGCTCGGGCTGGAGACGAAGAAGTACTACTGGCACCACTACAACTTCCCGCCCTTCTCGGTCGGGGAGGCCGGCCGGCTCGCCGGCCCCAAGCGCCGCGACATCGGCCACGGGGCGCTCGCCGAGCGGGCGCTCGTGCCGGTGATCCCCTCGATCGAGGACTTCCCCTACAGCGTGCGCGTGGTCTCCGACATCTTCGAATCGAACGGCTCCTCGTCGATGGCGTCGGTCTGCGGCAGCTCGCTGTCGCTGATGGACGCGGGCGTGCCGATCGAGCGGCCCGTCGCCGGCATCGCGATGGGGCTGATCAAGGAGGGCGACGACTACGTCGTGCTGACCGACATCGCCGGCGTCGAGGACCACCTCGGCGACATGGACTTCAAGGTCGCCGGCACCGATCGCGGGATCACCGCGCTGCAGATGGACATCAAGATCTCCGGCGTCACCTTCGACATCCTGCGCGACGCCCTCACGCAGGCGCACGAGGCCCGCAAGTTCATCCTCGGCAGGATGGCCGAGGTGATCGCGGCGCCGCGCGAGGCGCTCAGCGTCTACGCCCCGCGGATCGAGAAGATCAAGATCGACCCCAGCCAGATCGGCCTGCTGATCGGCAAGGGCGGCGAGACGATCCGCGGCCTCTGCGAGGAGTACGAGTCCCAGATCGACGTGAACGACGACGGCCAGGTGCTGATCTACTCCGCCAACGGCGAGCTCGCCGACGCGCTCGTCGAGCGCATCCGCACGATGATGAAGGAGGTCGAGATCGGCGACGAGTACCAGGGCAAGGTCGTCAAGACGACCACCTTCGGCGCCTTCATCGAGCTCTCCAAGGGCACCGACGGCCTGCTGCACATCTCGAACGTCTCGCCGGGCAACCGGGTCGACACGGTCGAGGAGGTGCTGAGCAAGGGCGACGAGATCACCGTGCGCGTCGTCGAGGTCGACCGCGAGCGCGGCCGCATCGGCGTGCGTCGCAGCGACGACCCGGAGATCGCCGGCAAGTCCATCGAGGAGCTGGCGACGCTCGCCGGCACCGGTGGCGGCGGTGGTGGCGGCGGCGACCGTGGCCCGCGGCGTCCGCGCGAGGGCGGCGGCGGTGGCCGAAACGGCGGTTCGCGCGGCTCCGGCCGCCCGCGCCACCGCGACAGCTGATCGTCTCGCGCCCGCTGACCGACCGTGAAGAGCGCGCACGTCATCACTGAGTTGCCCGGTGGCGTGCGCGTCGTCAGCGAACGCGTGCCCGCCGTGCGCTCGGTCGCGCTCGGCTTCTGGATCGGGACCGGCTCGCGCACCGAGAGCGACGACCAGGCGGGGCTGTCGCACCTGCTCGAGCACATGCTGTTCCGCGGCACCGAGCGCTACCGCTCGGAGGAGATCGACCAGATCTTCGACGCGATGGGCGCGGAGCTGAACGCCGGCACCGGCAAGGAGATGACGTCGCTGTACGCGCGCGTGCTCGACGAGCATCTCGAACGCGCCTTCGACGTGATGGCGCAGATGATCACCGCGCCCGCGATCGAGGGTCTCGCGGAGGAGCGCGAGGTCGTGCTGGAGGAGATCGCGATGTACGAGGACGACCCCCAGGAGCTGATCTTCGACGTGCTCGGCGAGACGATCTTCCCCGACGATGCGCTCGGGCGCTCGACGCTCGGGCGCGCGGAGGTCGTGCGCTCCACCACGCGCGAGCAGCTGCAGGCGTTCCACCGCGAGCGCTACTTCGCGCGCAACATCGTCGTCGCCGCGGCCGGCAGCGTCGAACACGAGCAGGTCGTGGAGTGGGCCCGGTCCGCCCTGACCGCGCCGGCGCTCGGCCTCGGCGGCGCCGAGCTCGCACCGCCGCTGCCGGCGCAGGCCGCCGGCAGCGCGCGCTTTCGCGTGCGCGACACCGAGCAGTACCACGTCACGATTGGCGCGAGCGGACTCGCCCGCGACGACGACCGCCGCTTCGCCCTGCGCGTGCTCGACAGCATCCTTGGCGGGACCTCGTCCTCGCGCCTGTTCCAGGCGGTGCGCGAGCAGCGCGGCCTCGCCTACGCCGTCTTCAGCTTCCAGTCGCTCTACCGCGACACCGGCCAGGTCGGCCTCTACGTCGGCACGCGCCCGGAGAACCTCGCCGAGGTCTGCGAGGTGCTCGGCGGCGAGCTCGCGCGGATCCGCGAGCAGCCGGTCAGCGCGGAGGAGCTGGCGCGCGCGAAGGACAACGTGAAGGGACGCATCGTGCTCGCGCTCGAATCGACCGGGGCGCGGATGGACCGGCTCGGATCCGCCGTGCTCGCCGGCCTGCCGATCCTCGAGCTCGACGAGACGATCGAGCTGATCGAGGCGGTCGACGCCGACGCGGTCGGCGCGCTCGCGGTCGAGCTGCTCGCCCCGGAACGGCTCTGCGCGGCGGCGATCGGACCCGACGAGGACGCCTTCCGCGCCGCGATCGTGCCGCTCACGCCGGCCCTGGCGCCCGCGCCATGATCGCCGTCGGCGTGGCCGGCGCCGCCGGGCGGATGGGGATTGCGGCTTGCGCGGCAATCTCCTCTGCCAGCGATATGGAGCTGCGGGGTCAGGCCGACCCGGCGATCGGGGTGGAGCTCGACGCGATCCTGGGCGACTGCGACGTGGTGGTCGACTTCACGCGGCCGGACGCGGCGCTCGCGAACGCGCGGGCCTGCGTGGCGGCGGGGGTGCACGTCGTGATCGGGACGACCGGCTTCGACCTGGATGCGCTCTCGGGCCTGCGCGGCGCGAACGTGTTCGCCGCGCCGAACTTCGCGATCGGCGCGGTGCTGATGATGCGCTTCGCGGCGGAGGCGTCACGGCACATGGCGGCGGCCGAGATCATCGAGCTGCACCACGACGGCAAGCTCGACGCGCCGAGCGGCACCGCCGCGCTCACCGCGCGGCTGATGGCGGCGGCGTCCGGCCGCGCCGCGCCGCCGATCCACTCGGTTCGCCTGCCGGGACTGCTCGCGCACCAGGAGGTGATCCTCGGCGACCTCGGTCAGACGCTGACGATCCGCCACGACTCGATCTCGCGCGAGTCGTTCATGCCCGGCGTGCTGCTCGCGGTGCGCCGCGTCGGCACGCTCGAGCGCTCGCCCGTGATCGGGCTCGAGGCTCTGCTGTTCGACTCCTGAGCGAATCCGTCGGTCGGACTGGCGGCCTGGGATACTGAGCGCGATGCCCGATCTCGGCACACTGATTACCGCCATCGTGACGCCGTTCGACGAGCAGCTGCGCGTCGACGACGACGCCTTCGTCTCGCTGCTGCACCACCTCGCCGCCAACGGCTCGGACGGCTTCGTCGTCTGCGGCACGACCGGTGAGGCCTCCACGCTCAGCGACGAGGAACACCTCGGCCTCGTCGAACTGGCGGTTCGCGAGCGCCCCGACGGCGTCACGATCATCGCCGGCGCCGGCTCCAACGACACCCGCCACGCGGTCGAGCTGACGGAGCGCGCCTGCGAGCTCGGCGTTGACGCGGTGCTCTCGGTCACGCCCTACTACAACCGCCCGAGCCGCCGCGGCATCCTCGCCCACTTCGAGGCCGTCGCCGCCGCCAGCAGCGTGCCTGTGGTGCTCTACAACATCCCGTCGCGGACCGCCACCGACATGCCCAACGACCTGCTCGCCCGGCTCGCGCAGATCGAGCGGATCGACTACGTCAAGCAGAGCAACGCGGACAACCTCGCGCCCGTCGACGGCCTGCGCGTCTACGCCGGCAACGACGACCTGTTCGCGCGCACACTCGACCTCGGCGAGGCCGGCGGGATCCTCGTCGCCAGCCACATCGTCGGCCCGCAGATGCGCCGGATGGTCGACGAACCGGAGAACCGCGCCGCGATCGACGAGTCGCTCCAGGACGTCTACAGCACGCTGTTCTTGACCGCCAGCCCGACCTGCACGAAGGCGGCGCTCGAGCTGCTCGGACATCGCGTCGGCGGCCTGCGTTTGCCGATGGTCGAGGCCGACGAGGGCGAGCGCGAGGCGGTGCGGGCGATGCTGGTCCGCCACGGCCTGCTGGGGCACGTGACCGCGTGAGCGTCCTGCGCGTGCTGCCGCTCGGCGGCCTGGGGGAGATCGGCAAGAACATGACGGTCTTCGAGTACGACGACCGCATCGTCGTCGTCGATGTCGGCCTGCGCTTCCCGACCCCGGAGATGCTCGGCATCGACCTGGTGCTGCCCGACTTCGGCTACCTGCGCGGGCGCGTTGGCGACATCGAGGCGATCGTCGTCACGCACGGCCACGAGGACCACCTGGGCGCGCTGCCGTGGGTGCTGCGCGAGCTCGGCGCCGCCGACGCGCCGCCGGTCTACGGGCGCCCGCTGACGATGGCGATGGCGCGCTCCAAGCTCGAGGAGCACAAGCTGCGCGAGGTGCGCCTGACCGACCTCGAGGACGGCGAGGAGCTGGAGCTCGGCCCGTTCTCGCTCGAGCTGATCCACATGACCCACTCGATCCCCGACGCCAGCGCGGTCGCGCTGACCTGCGAGCTGGGCACGGTGCTCGTGACCGGCGACTACAAGTTCGACCAGACGCCCGTCGACGGCGAGGCGGCCGACATGTCGCGGCTCGCGCAGCTCGGCGCGGACGGGGTCCTGCTGCTCTGCGGCGACTCCACGAACGCCGACCGGCCCGGCTTCTCGCCCTCGGAGTCGGTCGTCGGGCCCCACCTCGAGGAGGTCTTCGCACGCGCGCCGGGCCGCGTGATCGTGACCAGCTTCGCCTCCAACATCCACCGCGTCCAGCAGGTGATCGACGCCGCCGCCGCGCTCGACCGCAAGGTCTCGCTGGTCGGGCGCTCGATGCGCAAGAACGTCGCGATCGGCGGCACGCTCGGCCACATCGAGATCCCCGACGGCCTGATGGTCGGCCCGCGCGAGATCGATGACTTCCCCGACGAGCGGATGGTGATCATCTCCACCGGCTCACAGGGCGAGCCGCTGTCGGCGCTGCGGCGCATGGCATACCGCGACCATCCGCAGGTCAAGCTGCACGACGGCGACACCGTCGTCTTCTCCGCGACCCCGGTCCCCGGCAACGAGCGTGCCGTCAACGACACGATCGACCGGCTCTACCACATCGGCTGCGAGGTGATCACCACCGCCGACGCGCAGGTCCACGCCTCCGGCCACGGCTACACGGAGGAGCTGAAGCTGATGCTCAACCTGACCAAGCCGCGCTACGTGATGCCGTTCCACGGCGACTACAAGCGGCTGAAGCTCCACGGCGCGCTCGCCGAGGCGGTTGGCGTCGCCACCGAGGCGATCTTTTTGGCGGAGAACGGCGACGTGCTCGAACTGGACGCGCGCGGCGCCCGCTTCGGCAAGCCCGAGGGCGCCGGCATGATCTTCGTCGACGGCGTCGACATCGGCGACGTCGCCGACGCGGCGCTGCGCGACCGCCGGATGCTGTCCGCCGACGGCATCTTCATCGTCGTCGCGACGATCTCCGAACAGGACGGCGGCTCCGTCGCCGAGCCCGAGGTGATCTTCCGCGGCGTCGCCTTCCTCGACGAGGCCGGCCAGCTCGTCGACGAGATCAAGGACACGGTCGAGGACTCGCTTGACCGCGCCTCACGCGAAGGCGTCCGCGACGTCGAGCACCTCCAGCAGTTGCTGCACGACCACCTCGGCGCACTCGTGTACGAGCGGCTGAAGCGCCGGCCGATGGTGCTGCCGGTTGTCGTTGAGGTCTAGGACCTCAACACCAACCGGCAGCCTCTCGACACTGTGGTGAGCTGCCCTCGCCGCGTTCTCGAGGGCGTCAACTGAGCGCTACGGCGTAGGCGACTGGACCAGCGGCTCGACGGGGCCTTCGTGCGGCTGGGGCGGGCGTTCGTCGGGTTCGGCCGTCGAGGGCGGGAGGCGCACCGTGAACATCGCGCCTCCGTGTGGCGAGGCGCTCGCTTCGACGGTGCCGCCGTGGGCCTGCGTGACGGCGGCGACGATCGCGAGACCGAGGCCGAAGGAGCCGCCGCGGTCGCCCGCGCCGCGAATGAAGCGCGCGAACAGGTTGGGGCGAAGGTCGGCCGGGATGCCGGGCCCGTCGTCGGCGACGACAAGCTCGGCCGAGCCGTCCGAAAGCGATCTCGTGCTGGCCGTGATGTGCGTGTCGGGCGGGGTGTGACGCAGCGCGTTCTCGAGCAGGTTGGTGACGACGCGCAGAAGGTCGTCGGCGTTGCCGAACGCCAGGGCCGGCTTGACATCGAGGTCGACGACGTGCTCGCGGCTGACCGACTCGAGTTCGCTGGCCGCCTCGATCACGATCGCCGCCAGATCCAGCGGCTCACGCGCCGGCGCCTGATCGGCGTCGCTGCGCGCGAGCAGCAGCAGGTCGCCGACCAGCCGCCGCATCCGCTTCGTCGAGCGCAACGCCGACTCGGCGGCCTCTCGGTCGGAGCCGCGCAGCGAATCGACGAGCAGCTCCAGGTTGGCGAGCACGCTCGTCAGCGGCGTGCGCAGCTCATGCGAGGCGTCGGCGACGAACGCGCGCTGGCGCTCGAGCGTCGCCTCGGTCTCGTCGCGCGCCTCGCTGAGCGAGGCGAGCATGCCGCTCAGCGTTCGCGAAAGCTCGGCGACCTCATCGTCGGCGACCGGCTCTGGCAGGGTCCGGTCGGGGTCGCGCGTGCGTTCGATCTCGCTGGCGGCCGCTGTCAGCCCGGCGATCGGGGCGATCGCCCGCCGCGCCACCAGCGACCCGGCGCCGAACGCAAGCGCAGTGCCGATCAGCGCTCCGAGGAAGAGGATCAGCTGCAATCCGTCGATCTCGCCGTTGATCGAGCTGAACGGCTGGGCGTACTGGAGGTAGCCCTGGTCGCCGTCGAAACCGAGGCTGACCAAGAACGAAACCACCCGGTAGCCGTTGACGTTGGCCGCGCCGGACTGCTGGTCGTTGGAAGCGAGATACAGCGGGCTGCCCAGGTTCGGCGCGCCGCTCCGGGGCGCGAGCACACCGCCAGAGAGGTTGAGCAGGCGGATCACAGCTCCCGCGTTCGGGATCAGCGTCGATATCGGCGGTGAGATCGTGCAGTTAGCCGGGCAGCCGATCAGCCGGAAGTGGGCGCCGGTGACGATGTTGTTCGCGTTCTCCGCCACCTCGGAGTAGAAGTTCGAGCGCTGGCGGTGAGCGTTGATCTGGCCCACGACCACCGCAAACACCACGAGGATCACGAACGCCACGGCGGCGACGCTGACGGCCAGCCGCATCCTGATCGGCAGCCGCGAGACCGGCCGGCCGACCTTCTGTCTAAGCGCGGAGAACGTAGCCGGCTCCGCGGATCGTGTGGAGCAGGCGCGGTTCGCCACCTGCCTCGAGCTTGCGGCGCAGGTTCGAGACGAAGACCTCGATCGTGTTGGTCGTCGAGAAGGGGTCGTAACCCCAGACCTCGTCGAGCAGGCGCTGGCGCGAGATCACGATGCGCTCGTTGCGCAGCAGGTATTCGAGCAGCTCGAACTCGCGCTGGGTCAGCTCGATCTCGCGCTCACCGCGGACCACCTCGTGGGTGTCGGGGTTGAGGCTGAGGTCGGCTACCTTCAGCGGCGCGCTCCCGCGCGGGGGCGTGCGCCGCAGCAGCGCGCGGATCCGTGCGAGCAGCTCCTGGCGCTCGAACGGCTTCACGAGATAGTCGTCGGCGCCGGCGTCGAGCCCGATCACGCGCGCCTCGACCGCGTCGCGCGCGGTCAGCATCAGGATCGGCACGTTGTCGTCACGGCGCAGCTCGCGGGCCACCTCGATCCCGTCGATCTTCGGCAGCCCGAGATCCAGGATCACGACGTCGGGCAGGAACGCGTTGGCCTCGTCGAGGGCCATCTGGCCGTCGCCGGCGATTCGCACGTCGTAGCCCTCGAGCCGCAGCGAGCGCTGCAGCACGTCGGCGATGTCGCCGTCGTCCTCGACCACCAGGACCCGGGGGGAGCGTTCGAAGTCAACCATTTCCAGCGATGTTAGGGCAGCCCAAAGACGATCGAACCGATATTTAGGCCGCGTTGAGGGCGGATGTCACGCGACCGCACGCCGGCGCGGCAGGCAAACGCGCTCCGGCGTCGAATGGGCGGGCGATGGCCATCATCCGCAAGACGGCCGCCCGCCGCCCGGCGCGGCGCAGGCGTGCTGCGCAACCGCGCGCGCGGCGAACCCGACGGCGCCGGCGGCGCAACGGCGCGTTTCGCTTTCAGCAGCGTCACTTCGACGTGCTCGGCCTGGCGGCGCTTGCGGTCGCGGTGCTGCTCGGCTTCGTGCTCTACGCGCACTGGGACGGCGGACGCGTCGGCGACTGGCTGGCAAACGGCCTGGCCTGGCTGATCGGCGAGGCGCGGCTTGGCGTCCCCGTCGCGCTCGCCGCGGCCGGCGCGCTGCTGTGGATGCGTCCGCTGCTGGCGAGCGTCAAGCCGTTTCGCGCCGGCGTTGCCCTGCTCTTCGCCGCGAGCACGCTGGCACTCGCCGGCGACGGCCCGCTCCACCACTTCTGGACGCCTGCTTATTTCAGGCTTCACGGCGGCATCCTCGGCCAGGGCGAGCTTTGGGCCGCCTCGCGCCTGATCGGCACGACCGGCGCCCACATCCTCGCGGTCTTCCTCGCGCTCGCCGGGATCGTCCTTCTGTCCGGGGGTTCGCTGGCGGCGACGATCCGCCATGGCGGCGTTCGCCTCGCGCGCGCGACCCGCGAGCGCCGCGAGGCGGCTGCGGCTGCGGCGGCCACCGCACGTGCGGAGCGCGTCGCGCCGCCGGAGCTCGACGGCCGCGAGCTGGTCGTGCGGGCGACCCACGTCGAGGCGCCGGCGGTCGAGGTGCCGGACTTCCCCGACATCGATGACGTCGAACTGGACGCCGGGGATCCGGACTTCTCGGCGCCCCAGCATGAGCCGGCGGTGCACCGTGCTCCGGTGGACGCCGCGCAGCTCACCCCTCAGGGGCGCTTCCGCGCGGCGCTGACCGACGATCCGAGCTTCCAGTGGCGTCTCCCCAAGCCCAAGCTGTTGACGCGCTCCAGCGCCGAGCAGGTTCGCCCGGACACCGCTGGCCAGGAGAAGGTGGCGGCGGGCCTGCTCGAGGCGCTTGGCCATTTCGGCGTCGCGGCGAAGGTGATCGGCACCGTCACGGGGCCGCACATCACGCGCTACGAGCTGCGTCTGGCGCCAGGCATCAAGGTTTCGAAGGTCGCCAACCTGAAGGACGACCTTGCCTACGCGCTGGCCGCCACGGATGTGCGGATCCTCGCGCCGATCCCGGGCAAGCAGGCGGTCGGCGTCGAGGTGCCCAACGCGCGGCGGCGGATCGTGCGCCTCGGCGACGTGTACCAGGACCCGCCGGTCGATTGGTCGCCGCTGGCCGTGTGGCTCGGCAAGGACGTCTCCGGGCATGCGATCGGCGCCGATCTCGCGAAGATGCCGCACCTGCTCGTAGCTGGCACGACCGGCTCCGGCAAGTCCGGCTCCGTCAACGCGATGCTCGCGAGCATCCTGCTGCGCGCCACGCCGCACGACGTGCGCCTGGTGCTGATCGACCCCAAGCAGGTCGAGCTGAACCACTATGAGTCGATCCCGCACCTGCTGACACCGGTGATCACGCACCCCAGGATGGCGGCGAACGCGCTCGGCAATCTCGTGCGCGAGATGGAACAACGCTACGGCATGATGTCGCTGGCCCGCACCCGCTCGCTGGTCGAGCTGAACCGTCACCGCATCGCGCGCGGCGAGCCGCCGATCCCGTTCATCCTCTGCGTGATCGACGAGCTGGCCGACCTGATGATGGTGGCGCCGGCCGACGTCGAGACCGCGATCATCCGCCTCGCGCAGAAGGCGCGCGCGGTCGGCATCCACCTCGTGCTCGCGACCCAATCGCCGCGTGTCGACGTGATCACCGGACTGATCAAGGCCAACGTGCCATCGCGGATCGCCTTCGCCGTGTCCTCGCAGACCGACTCCCGCGTGATCCTCGACCAGAACGGTGCCGAGTCGCTGCTCGGGGCCGGCGACATGCTGTTCGCCCCGATCGGCTCCTCCGCCCCGCAGCGCATCCAGGGCGCCTACATCGACGAGGCGCAGATCGCGTCGCTGACCGAGTTCTGGCGCCGCCAGGGGGAGCCGGAGTTCCGCGCGGAACTGCTCGCCGAGCTGGAAGCCGAGCCGGCGGCGGACGGCGACGACGAGGGCTTCGACCCCGACGAGGATCCGCTGCTCGAGGACGCGATCGCCTTGGTGGTGGAGATGGGGACCGCATCGACCTCGATGTTGCAGCGGCGACTGCGGCTCGGCTACACCAGGGCCGGACGGCTGATCGACATGCTCGAACGGCGCGGGATCATCTCCGGCTACGAGGGATCAAAGCCGCGCCAGGTGCTGGTCTCGGAGGCCGACCTTCCGGCGGTGATCGCGGCGCTCGGCGGCCGCGCGCGCGCTGCCGAGGCGGTCGCGCCCGCGGAACACCAGTAGCGCTATACGCTTCGGCGTCGAGATGGCAGACATCGGCGCGATGCTCAGAGAGGCACGGATGCGTGAGCACCGTGACATCGCCGAGTTCGAGGCGCGCACGAAGATCCGCGCGAAATACCTGCGTGCGCTGGAGGACGAGGAGTGGGGGCTGCTACCGGGCTACACCTTCGCCAAGGCGTTCCTGCGCACCTACGCCGACATGCTCGGCCTCGACGGCCGCCTGCTGGTCGACGAATTCAAGCGCCAGTACCAGGATCCATCCGAGCTCGAGCTCGCGCCGGTCCTGCCGAGCCGCGGCGAGGGCCGGCACACACGCGAGCGCGCCCCCGAACACGGCCGCGACCGCGAGCGCGGCCGCGAGCGGCGCCAGAAGGGCCCCTCCTCGCGGGTGCTGGCGGCGGCGCTGCTGGTGGTGCTGCTCGCCGCCGCGCTGTTCGTCGTACAGGAACTGAGGAAGAAGAACACGCCAAGCGGCACGAGCCAGACGACGAGCTCCTCGACGACGACGAGCCACTCGCACAGCGCGCCGCCGCTCCGCGTCGGCCTGGCTCTGGTCGCGACGACTCCTGTGCACGTCTGCCTGATCGGCTACCGCACGGCGCACGGAGGGGCGCACAGGCGCTACAACGACGCGCTGTTGAAACCGGGCAGCCCGGCGCCGGTGCTGCACGCCGACAACCACTTCCTCGCGAGCTTCACGGACGGCGCGCTGCGCATGGTCATCGACGGCCACGACGTCCCGGTCAGAGCGACGGGGACGACCGTCGCGTACGAGATCTTCCGCAGCGGGCGCTACAGCCGGCTGGCCGCCGGCGCGGCGCCTCACTGCTCGTGAGCGCACGGGCAGCGATCGTCGTCACCGGCACCGAGGTGCTGGGCGGGCGCGTCAGCGATCGCAACGGGCCGTGGCTCGCGGAGCGGCTGGGCGAACTCGGCGTCGAGCTCGCGCACGTCACGATCGTCGGTGACCGCCCGGCCGACATGCTCGCGGCGCTGCGGTGGTCGGCGTCGCTAGGCGTCTCGCTGATCGTCACCAGCGGCGGTCTCGGACCGACCGCCGACGATCTCACGGCGAGCGTCGTGGGTGGCTTCTGCGGCCGCGAGATGGTGCTCGACGAAGCGCTCGAAGAGCGGATCGCCGCGATCCTTGCGGCGTCGCGGGCGCGCTGGGCGCACCTGTCCGATGAGGCGATCCGCGAGGCCAACCGCAAGCAGGCGGTCGTCCCCGCCGGCGCGAGCATCCTGGATCCGGTCGGCACCGCCCCCGGGCTCGTCGTGCCCTTTGCCGCAGGGCGCGAGGGCCCGACGGTCGTCGTCCTGCCCGGCCCGCCGCGCGAGCTGCAGCCGCTCTGGGAGCTCGCCACACGCACCGAGGCCTTCGCGCACGCGGTCCGCGGCGCGACCGTCTACGAGCAGCGCGTGCTGCGCCTGTACGGGCTGCCCGAATCGGAGATCGCGACCACGCTGCGCGAGGCCCAGCGCGCCGGCGTGGCGCTGGCCCAGATCGAGGTCACGACCTGCGTGCGCAGCGGCGAGCTGGAGGTCGTCACCCGCTACGAGCCGCATTCGGCGCCTGTCGCCGCGGCGCTCGACGCGATCATCCGCGAACGCCACGCGGAGGTGATCTACTCCGACGACGGAACGACGGTGGAGGAGCAGGTCGCGTCGCTGCTGCTCGCACAGGGATTGACGGTCGCCGTCGCCGAGTCGTGCACGGGTGGGCTGGTGCTGGGGAGGCTGACCGAGCGGCCAGGGTCCTCGGCGTTCCTGCGCGGGGGCGTCGTCGCCTACGCCGACGAGGTCAAGGCCGCCGTCGCCGGGGTGCCGCGCGAGCTGATCGACGAGCATGGCGCGGTCTCCGAAGCGGTGGCGCTCGCCCTTGCCGACGGGGCGCGCGAGCGGATCGGCGCCGACATCGGGATCGGCGTGACCGGTGTGGCGGGCCCCGGCGGCGGCACGCCGGAGAAGCCGGTCGGACTTGTCTGGATCGCGCTCGCCGGGCCCGGTGGTCAGCGGCTCGCGCGCCGGACCGACCAGCGAGGCACGCGCGCGGACGTGCGCGAGCGCACCGTTGTCGCCACGCTGCACCTGCTGCGGCGGATGCTGCTCGAAGCCGGCGGGCGCTCAGCCGCGTGAGCGGCGATCTGCGCCTGTTCATCGCCCTCGAGCCGCCCGAGGCGCTCCGCGACGAGCTTGCGCAGTGGGCGCGGCGCGCGCTCGGGCGAAGCCCGGCGGCCCGGCGAATCGCCGCCGAGTCGCTGCACCTGACGCTCTGCTTCCTGGGCGAGCAGCCGCCGGGCGCGGTCGCGGAGATCGCGGCGCTGCTGGCGAGCATGATCGAGCCGTTCTTCCGTGTCGAGCGGTTGGCGGTCGGGGCTCCGGCCTGGCTCCCGCCACGGCGGCCGCGCGTGCTGGCGGTCGAGGTGGGCGATCCCGACGGCACGTTGCGCGCGCTCCACGCCGGCCTGAGCGGCGAGCTCGCGGCGAGCCTCGCCTGGCGGCCCAGGCACGAGCGCTTCCGCCCGCACATCACGCTCGCCCGCATGCGCCCCGGCAGCGAGCGCGCCCGCGAGCTGCCGCCGACCCCGCCGGTCACGTTCACGCCCACCGCGCTGACCCTGTTTCGCTCCGACCTCGATCCCGCCGGGGCCGTCTACACGGCGCTCGCGTCGATCCCACCGTCGTAGCTACGCGTGCCGGCGGACGCGAGTTCTGTCCGAAGAGCCTCCTATGGTGGACTACCCGATCCAGCCTGACAGGAGCCTGACGACGATGAGCGTGACAGAAGACGAAAAGGCCGCGAAAGCCCGTACGGCGGCGCTTCAGGGCGCGCTGACCCAGATCGAGCGGGAGTTCGGCAAGGGCACCGTCATGCGGATGGGGGACGAGGGGGCGCAGGTTCGCGTCGCCGCGATCCCGACCGGCGCGCTCTCGCTCGACCTCGCGCTCGGCATCGGCGGCGTCCCGCGCGGGCGGATCGTGGAGGTTTTCGGCCCGGAGTCCTCGGGCAAGACGACGCTGATCTATCACGTGCTGGCGGAGGCCCAGAAGCTGGGGGGGACGTGCGCCTTCATCGACGCCGAGCACGCGATGGACCCGCTGTATGCGAAGCAGATCGGCGTGGACATCGACGAGCTGCTGGTCTCCCAACCCGATTACGGCGAGCAGGCGCTGGAGGTCGCCGACATGCTGGTGCGTTCCGGCGCGATCGACGTGGTGGCGATCGACTCCGTTGCCGCCCTGACCCCGCGCGCCGAGCTCGAGGGGCAGATGGGCGACCAGAGCGTCGGGCTGCAGGCGCGGATGATGTCCCAGGCGATGCGCAAGCTGGCGGGCAACCTCAACCGCACCCAGACGCTGTGCATCCTGACCAACCAGATCCGCGAGAAGATCGGCGTGATGTTCGGCTCGCCGGAGACCCAGCCGGGCGGGCGGGCGCTGAAGTTCTACGCCTCGCAGCGCCTCGACATCCGCCGCATCGAGACGCTCAAGGACGGCAACGAGGCGGTCGGCAACCGGGTTCGTGTCAAGGTCGTCAAGAACAAGGTCGCGGCGCCCTTCCGCCAGGCCGAGTTCGACATCGAGTTCGGCAAGGGGATCTCGACCGCTGGTTGCCTGATCGACCTGGGCATCGAACACAGCATCGTGACCAAGTCGGGGTCGTTCTTCTCCTACGGCGATGAGCGCCTCGGACAGGGCCGCAACAACGCCAAGACGTACCTCGAAGAGCATCCCGAGATGGCCACGGAGATCGAGCAGCGCATCTACGCGGCGGTCGGGGTTTCGAAGTCGCTGGTCCTGCCGATCGAACACGTCGACGGCGAGGAGATCGCCGACACCGATCCGATCGACTTCGAGAAGGCGGCGGCGGCGATCACGATCGCCGACGAGCGAGCCGCCTGACGGCCGTGGCCGCGCAGGAAACCGCGGCTGTCGACGCGGACGAGCTGGAAGACGCGCTCGCGCGCTGCTACCGCCACCTCGGCGATCGCGAGCACAGCGTGGCGGAGCTGCGCAGGCGACTCGAGCGCGCCAGGCTCGGCACGCCGGCGATCGACGCCGCGCTGGCGATCGTCAGCGAACAGGGCCACCTCGACGACGCGCGCTACGCGCGCCTGCTCGCCGAGGACCGGCGCAAGCTCGACGGCTGGGGCGCCGACCGCATCCGCGCGCGCCTGCAGAGCGCCGGCGTCGATCGCGAGCTGATCGATACGGTGCTCGCCGGCCACGACCCGGCGTCGGAGCTCGAGGCGGCGTCGGCGCTGCTGCAACGACGCTGCCGCGGACCGCTGGACGACGATCGCGAGCGCCAGCGGGCGTTCGCGATCCTGATCCGGGCCGGCTATGACTCCGACGTCGCCTACGACGCCGTTCGCGCCGCGTCGGGCGCACGCGGCGAGTAGAACCGCTTGGGGGCGGGCGAGCCGCCCCACCGCGGCCTCTGCGCGCCTCCAGGCGGCCTCAACGCGGCGGAGCGCTGCTAGCGTTGGCGCCGTGAAGCGCTACCACGTCACGACGTTCGGCTGCCAGATGAACGAGCACGACTCCGAGCACATGCGCGGAATGCTCGAGTCGCTGGGCTACGAGGAGGCGGCCGAACGCGCGCAGGCGGACCTGATCCTGTTCAACACCTGCTCGATTCGCGAGACCGCCGACAACCGCCTGATCGCGCACCTCGGCGAGGCCAGGAGGCTCAAGCGCGAGGATCCGGCGCGGGTGGTGGGCGTCGGCGGCTGCTGGGCGCAGTCGCTGCGCGAAGAGGTCTTCGAGCGCTTCCCGTTCGTCGACGTCGCGTTCGGTCCCGGCCAGGTGCATCGGCTCGCCGAATTCCTCGCGAGCGACTCGCTGAGCGCGCAGGGCTACTTCGAGTTCGAGGGCTTCAGCGGCGAGCTGCCGGAAAAACGCGCGCGCCCCTACCAGGGTTGGCTGCAGATCAGCGTCGGCTGCAACTGCGCCTGCTCCTACTGCATCGTGCCGTCGACCCGAGGGCGCGAGGTCAGCCGGCCGCTCGGCGACCTGCTCGACGCGGCGGCGCGGATGGTGGACGATGGCGTGCGCGAGATCACGCTGCTCGGGCAGAACGTCAACTCCTACGGTCGCGACCTGGGTCCGGCGCGCGCGAGCTTCGCGCAGCTGCTCGGCGAGCTTGACGCGACCCCGGGACTCGAGCGGATCCGCTACACGAGCCCGCACCCGAAGGACATGCGCGAGGACGTGATCCGCGCCCACGCCGAGCTCGCCTCGCTGTGCGAGCACATCCACCTGCCGTTGCAGTCGGGCTCCACACGGGTGCTGCGTGCGATGCGGCGGACCTATGACCGCGAGCGCTACCTCGACCGCGTGGCGCTGATCCGCCGGCACGTGCCGGACGTCGCGCTGACCACCGACATCATCGTGGGCTTCCCCGGCGAAACGGAGGAGGACTTCGAGCAGACGCTGTCGCTCGTCGAGCAGGTTGGCTATGACGGCGCCTTCACCTTCATCTTCTCACCCCGCCGCGGCACCGAGGCGGCGCTGCTGACCGACGGCGTCGTGCCGCACGCGGACAAGGTCGCGCGGATGGAGCGGCTCGTCGAACTGGTCCAGCGCGGCGCGCGCGAGCGCGCCCAGCGCTTCGTCGGACGCACCGTCGAGGTGCTCGTCGAAGGCGCGAGCCGCACCGACCCCGAGCGTCTGCGCGGTCGCACGCGCCACAACAAGGTCGTCAACTTCTCCGGGCTGGCGGCGGCGGGGGAGCTGGCGCAGGTCGAGGTGCACAGCGCGACGAGCCAGACCCTCGCCGGTGAGGAGCGCCTGCTTGCCCGTGCCGGCTGAGCGGCCCGGCGCGACCACGGACCTCGCGAACGAGCTGCGGCCGATCCTGCTGCGGCTGGCGCGCGAGCTGCGCAAGGAGACGGCGCACCTCGGCATCACCGGCGGTCAGGCCACGCTGCTGTGGCAGATCTCCGAGCACCCCGGGATCGGCCTGCGCGCCCTGGCCGAGCGCGAGGGCATCGCGACACCCACCGTGTCGGGCCTGGTCGACCGCCTGCAGCGCGCCGGACTGGTCGCACGTGTGCGCTCCGAAACCGACCGCCGGCGCGTCGGGCTCACGATCACGCCGGCCGGCGCCCGCCTGCTGGTCGCCGTGCGCGCGCGGCGGACCGTCTGGCTGGCCGAGCGGCTGCGCGGGCTCGCGGCGCCCGAACGCGCCGCGATCGCCGACGCGCTCGCGCCGCTCGCCGGACTGATCGCCGACAGCGGATCCTGACGCGCGGGGAAGCGCCGTCAGCTCTCAGGCGGGCCGAAGAAGGCCGCCTCGAGCTCCGCGATCGCGCGGTCATCCATCGGCGACAGCGGACCGAGCGCCCGCGCGTTGATCAGCGCCTCAGCCGTCGACTCCAGCACCTCCAGGCGGTCGAAGGCCTCGAGCACGCTGCCCCCGGTCACCAGCACGCCGTCGTTGCTGAGCATCGCGATCGGCTGCTCCTGCGAGACGAGCTGCGCAAGCGCGTCCGGATCCTCGAACTGCAGCCAGAACTCGGCGAGCACCGGACTGCGGACGACCAGCCGGCTCTCGGGGATCGTGCGCGTGTCGGGGACCGCGCCGGTGATGGCGAACGCGGTCACGTTGACCGGCGCGGCGTTCACGATCGCCCGGATCTGCGGATGGCGGCGGTAGATCGCCGCGTGCAGAGTCGCGGCGTGGCTTGGCCTCGATCCGGCCGTTACACGGCCGGAGTCAATCAGAACCAGGTCGGAGCGCTCCAATGCGCCGCGGTCCTGCTCGTGCGGCGTGATGACGAACGACGCCTCACCGACGCGCGCCGAGAACGTGCCGTGGCTGCTGATGAAGAGGCGCTGGCGGTAGCCGCGGCGGACGAAGTCCTGCAGTGTCGTGCGCACCTCCTGCTCGACGGTGCTCGGCGCCACGGGTTCCATGACCTCGAGGGTCTCGGCGGCCTGCTCGCCCGCGAGCGCCAGGTCGGCGTCGGAGAGCTCACGGATCTCGCCCCCGAGCAGGCGGGCCTTGATGATGCTCTTGCCGGCGAACTCGAAGGTCTCGAAGCGCTGGAACGCCTCCGGCAGATCGCCGCCGACCGTCACGACGCCGTGGTTCTCGAGGATCACGCAGGTGTGCTGCGCGCCGAGCGCTCCCGCGATCGACTCGCCGAGCTCGGCGCTGCCGGGGAGCCGGTAGGGCGCGAACGCCCCGGCGCCGCAGGCCCGCCAGGCCTGGTGAAACACCCGCGTCGAGGGGATCTGCTTGACGATGCTGAAGGCGACGAGCGCGACCGGATGGGCGTGGACGATCGCGCGGACGTCGGGGCGGGTGCGATAGATCGTCTGGTGCAGCGGCAGCTCCGACGAGGGCGGCGCCTCGCTCTCCCACGACCCGTCAGCACGCACCAGCACGATGTCGGAGCGCTGCAGGCGTCCCTTGTCGATCTTCGCCGGCGTGATCCAGACATCGCCGTTCTCGTCGCGGATCGAGAGGTTGCCGCCGGACGTTGTCGTCATCCGGTAGCCGTAGATGCGCGCCATGTAGGAGACCAGCAGGTCGCGCGGGTGCGTGAAGCGGTCGTCGCCCATCTGCCTCTGAGCCTAGCTCCTCACCGCGCCCCGCGGCCGCAAGATCGCGCCCAGGCGACGGTGGGACGCTACCCTCCAGGTGCGCCCGTGGGCCCTCTTGCCGCGCCCGCGCCGGCGTAACGTTGACCGGAGGTGCATGGATGAGCGTCCTGCGGCGCGCGCAGCATCGGCACACGAGGGGCCACACGGGCTCACGAAGGATTGCGCTGCGTCGCGTGCTGGCGGCCGGCGCGTGTGCGCTCGCGTTCGCCGGCGCGGTGGGCGCCGTGCCGGCGAGGGCGGCCGGCACGCCATACGTGGACGGGATCTCCGACCAGAACCTCGGGTCGTGGGAGGGCGACTACCAGGACGCCTCCGGCCTGTTCGGCCCGGGCTTCGACAGCTTCTTCGCCGGCGCCTGGGTCGGCGTCCCCGGGGCGCAGCACCTCCAGTACGCGCGCTACGTGACCTCACCAGATGCGATCGCCCAGGGCGGCGCCTGCGCGGCGAACCTCACCAACTGGTTCACCTACGTCACCCAGACGCTGCACCTGATCCCGGTGATCGCGGTATGGGACGTCGCCGAAGGCGGCTGCGCCGACCACGGTCAACCCACGGCCGCCGCCTACACGGCCGACATCAGCCAGCTCGTCACCGATCTCGACAGCCTGTACCCGGGGGCGAAGGTTTCCTACATCGAGGCCTGGAACGAGCCGAACTCCTCGAGCGTGTCGCCGGCCACGGCCGCCTCGTACTGGACCGCCGCGAGCGGTGTCTGCGCAACCGCCGGCTGCACCGCGATCGCCGGCGACTTCGTCGACAACGACCCGGATCAGCCGTCGCCGTCGTTCAACGCGCCCTGCCCGCCGCTCACCTACGAGGCTCACCTCGCGAGTTATGAGAGCCAGTACATCGCGGCGCTCGGCGGCGTGGCGCCCACGATCTGGGGGTTTCACCCGTACTACGCGGTCAACTGCGAGCAGTCGATCGCCGTGACGACCTTCGAGGACGGCCTACCGACACCGCCGGGCCCGAACGAGCAGGTCTGGTTCACGGAGGTGGCGGCCTGGGAGTGCCTCAGGGGCCAGCCGAGTGCGCGCGGTGTCACGCAGCAACAGGCGGATGCCCAGTATCTCGTCGGCACGCTGATGTCGCCAAGCGCGCTGCCAGCGCCGCCGGCGCACGTCTTCTACTACGAGATGGCGGCGCCCGGTTACGTGCTGGATTGCTCCAAATACACCGACTCCGAGCTTTATGAGGCCAACTCAGCTTTCGGCCCGCTCCTGGCACGCCCCGCCGCGGCGACGATCTTCGGCAACGACACGAGCCTGGCCGCCGCCACCGCGTCGCCGAGCACCGTCAGCTCGACGCAGGCGACCTTCAACGGAACGGTCACGCCGGGTGGGATCTACGAGGCCGCGTACCACTTCCTGTACGGGCCGACGATCAGCTACGGATCCCAGACCCCGTCGGTGTCGATCGCCCCGGGACTCGCACCGGTCGCCGTCAGCGCCACCGTCGACGGCCTGTCTCCCGGCACGGCCTACCACTACCAGCTGGTCGTGACCGACACGGGCGGCGCGACCGTCTACGGGCCGGACGTGGTGATGGCGCCGGTCGTGGTGTCCGCGAGCGCGGCGAGCGTGACGGCCGGCCGCCCACTCACCATCTCGTGGAGCGGCATCTCGAACCCGACGGCCGGCGACTGGATCGGGCTCTACCAGCCGGGCGCGCCGGACAGCTCGTACGTCGACGGGGTCTACGCCGACAGCTGCGCGCAGACCAGCAGCGGCACGGCGGCGCCGGCCACAGGGTCCTGCACCTACACGATGCCGTCCGCCCCCGGGAGCTACCGGTTCCAGCTGTACACCGGTTCGGCGACTGGCCTGCTGACCACGTCGAACCCGATCACGAGCGTGCCGCCGCCGCCGGTTGACGCCGCCGCTCCCCGGATCAGCGGGGAGGGAGGAGGCAGCCGGGCGTATGTGGGCGACACGCTGTCGTGCTCCGACGGCGCCTGGTCGAACGCGCCGACGGCATACAGCTTCGGGTGGGCGATCGACGGCACCGCGGTCGCCGGCGCAGACGGGCAGACCTTCGTCGTCTCGCCGTTCGAGCTCGGCCACGCGCTCGCGTGCAGCGTGACCGCATCGAACGCCGGCGGCGCCGGCGCGCCGGCGGTGAGCGCCGCGGTGCCCGTCGTCTCGCCGCAGCCGGTCAGCAGCGCGCCGCCGTCGATCTCCGCGAGCCAGTCGCCGTCGATAGTGGGGAAGCCGCCGCCGTCCATCTCCGGTCGGGCGGTCGTCGGCGAGCGTCTCGGCGAGTCGCACGCGAGCTGGTCCAATACGCCAACCTCGTACGGCTACCAGTGGCAGCGCTGCGACCGCTCCGGCGGGCACTGCCGCTCGATCACCGGTGCGAGGGGCCGCACATACACGCTCACCACCGCGGACATCGGCTCGACGATCAGGGTGCTGGAGACCGCGAGCAACGCCCGCGCGAAGAGCGCTCCCGCGCCGTCGCACGTCACGGCTGTCGTGGAGCCGCTCCCACCCAACACGCAGCTCCGCGCCGAGACGATCGACGCCAGTGCCGGCAGCGCGAGCTTCCGCTTCCGCGCCACGGGCAGCTCGACCGGCTTTCAGTGCGCGCTCGTTCGCAAGCCGGCGGCGGGAGGGGCTAGGACGCCGGCGCCCGTCTACGCCGCCTGTCGTGCGCCGATCACGTACCAGCACCTGATGGTGGGCGGCTACGTGTTCTACGTGCGGGCGATCGGCGCCGGCGGTGCCGACCGGACGCCCGCGGCCGACGCGTTCACGATCACGTGAGCGGGCCGGGGTGGGCGCGGAGGCGGGGGCGGGGGCGGGCTCGCAGGGCTGACGGGCACGCGACTCGCCGCGCCGATGCCGCCGTGTCGCGCGCTAGGAGGCCGCGGCGGCGTAGGCGAGCGCGACCTCGCGGTTCGCGCAGCCCTTGATCTCGGTCACGAGTCCGCCCGCCATGCTGACCACAACCCAGCGGACGCCGTGGTCCAACGGCCACGCATCGTCCGCGTGGTTGTCGGGGCGGAACCCGACCACGACGCGATCGCCGGCGACGAACGCCTCGTCGATCCGACCCGTGAGGCCGTTCGCGATGTTGCGGCTCATCGCGTCGACGACCTCGCGTGCGTTCTCGCAGTTCCAGGGCCCGTCCTCGACCGCTCGCCAGCGCGCGCCGGGCGCCAGCACGGCCTCGAGCGGAGCGATGTCGCCGCGCGCCAGCGCGTCCCAGGTGTCGCGCACGAAGCGGACGCTGTCCATTGGCGTGAAAGGGTAGTGCAGGGGCTCTCGGACCGTTCTACCGACGCCGTGGCGGGCCTAGAGGGCCGGGAGCCGCCAGATCCGTCCGCCGGCGATGCGAACGTATGTTCGTGCGCTGGACGAACCTGACGCTCACCGACGAAGAGCAGCGGCGGCTGCCCGGCTACCGCGATGAGGCGATCGTGCGGCGCTTCGACGCGCCGGAGGCGCTCGACATCCGCTTCTACGAGGTGCGCGCGCGCTCCGTTCTCAACCGCGTTCCAGACCGGTCGCCGATGCCGTTTCGCTGGACCGTTAACCCCTACCGGGGCTGCACCCACGCCTGCGTCTACTGCTTCGCGCGCCCGACGCACCGCTTCCTGGATTTCGACGCCGGACGCGACTTCGAACGCGAGATCGTCGTCAAGGTCAATGCGCCGGAGGTGCTCCACGGCGAGCTTGGGCGCGCGAGCTGGGCGCGCGAGCACGTGGCGCTCGGGACCAACACCGACCCCTACCAGTGGGTCGAGGCGCGCTACAAGCTGATGCCGGGGATCTGGCAAGCCCTGCTCGAACACCGGACGCCGTGTTCGGTGCTGACCAAGTCTCCGCTGGTCCTGCGCGACCTTCCGCTGCTGGCGGAGCTCGCCGCAGAGGGACTATTCAGCGCGGCGCTCTCGGTGCCGACGCTCGACGAGCGCGCCTGGCGGGCGACCGAGCCGCACACGCCGCACCCGGCCGCACGGCTCGAGGCGGTCCGCGAGCTGACCAGGGCGGGCATTCCGACGAGCGTGCTCGTCGCCCCGCTGATGCCGGGAATAAACGACGATCCGCGCTCGGTGCGCGAGATCGTCGCGCGTGCGCGCGCCGCCGGGGCGCGCAATGTGACGCCGGTCGCGCTGCACCTGCGCACCGGGGTGCGCGAGGTCTTCATGGACTGGCTCGAGGAATCCCGCCCCGAGCTCGCCGGCGACTACGCGGCGCTCTACGCCCGCGGCGCGTACCTCGCAGCGGGGGAGCGCCGACGCCTGCATGAGCTCGTGCGCCCGGAGAGCCCGGGGCGCCCGAGCGGCGCCCGCTTTGAGCGACCGCGCGCGGACCCTCGGCGAGATCGTGTCGCGGCGCACCCGCACGCCCAACCGCAGCACAGCCTCTTCTGAGCCGAGCGTCGCTTCGCCGCTCGGGCGTGTGCCTAGCGCTGGTCGGCCTGGCGACGCTCGAACTCGAGCGCGAGCCGCTCGCCGCCGAGAGCCCGGCTTGCGCGCGCGGCCAGCGCGGGGGCGAAGTTCGCGAAATCGGCGCCGAGGCGCATCGTCAGCGATGCGACGTCGATCTCGCCACGATTCTCGACGATCGCGCGCACGACGGCGTCGGCGACCTGATCGGGGGTGCGGGTTGTGACCCCGCGCGGAAGGCGGATCTGGGTGTTGGCGTACATCCCTGCCTCGCGGACGAAGCCCGGGGCGACCAGCGAAACGCCGACCCCGGAGGGGGCGAGCTCCTCCCGCAGCGCCAGCGCGAAGCCGCGCAGGCCGAACTTCGCCGCGTTGTAGATCGATGAGCCGGCGGTCGCCGCCTTGCCCGACAGCGAGCCGATGAAGACGAGATGGCCGCCGCCGCGCGCCACCATCGCCGGCAAGACACCGTGAGCGAGCGCGATCGGGGCGCGCAGGTCGACCTCGAGCGCGCGATCGACCGCGTCGCGCTCGAGCATCGTGAGGCGCCCCGTTCCCGGCAGCGCGGCGTTGGCGATCAGCACATCGACCTCGCCGGCCGCCTCGAGCAGCCGCTCGAGCTCCTCGCGCTGGGAGAGATCGGCCGCCAGCGCACGCCCGCCGAGCGTCCCGGCCAGCGCGTCGAGCACGTCGGCCCGGCGTCCCGTCAGCAAGAGCTGCGAACCCTCGCGGGCGAACCGCCGTGCGATCGCTGCGCCAATGCCGCCGGTGGCCCCGGTCAGAAGCACGCGCGCGCCACGCAGAGCCACGGCGGTCATCGCACACCGATGCGGACTTGCACGCCCGTCACGATACTGAGGCGGTGCCCGAGCGTCTGATCGCACTGTTCGGCCCGACCGCCGTCGGCAAGACCGACATCGCGGTGGCGCTCGCCGTGCGGCTGCGCGAGCGGGGGGAGCGGCCGGTCGCCGTCTCGGCCGACGCGCTGCAGGTCTACGCGGGACTTGGGCTGCTGACCGGCGTGGCCAGTGCCGCCCAGCAACGCCTGCTCGAGCATCGGCTCGTGTCGTTCCTGCCGGTCGACGCGCGCTTCAGCGTTGCGGAGTACGCGGCGCTGGCGCACGTCCAGATCGACGAGCTGCTCGCGGACGGTGCGACGCCGATCGTGATCGGCGGTACGGGCCTCTACCTGCGGGCTGCGCTGACCGAGCTCGCGCTGCGCCCGCCGCCGCCGCCGGGCGTGCGCGAACGCTGGAACGCCGAGCTCGAACGGCGCGGCCCCGGGGCGCTGCACGCGCTGCTGGCGGAGCGGGCGCCGTGGGCCGCGGCCGGGATCGAGCCCGCCGACCGCCACCGCGTCGTGCGTGCGCTCGAGCTCGAGGAGATCGGCGCGCTCGAGCCGCCGCAGGAGGGTGAGTCGCAGCTGTGGAGCGAGGTCGTGCGACATCCGACCCGGCTGATCGGCCTGACGATGGACCGCGCGGAGCTCTACGCCCGCATCGACCAGCGCATCGACGCGATGGTTGCGGGAGGGGTGATCGAGGAGGTGCGTGCCGCGCACCGGGCCGGTGCGTCGACCACGGCGCGCGCGGCACTCGGCTTCGAGGAGCTCCTCGCCGGCGACGTCGAGGCGATGAAGCGGCGTACACGCAACTACGCGAAGCGCCAGCTCACCTGGATGCGCAAGCTCGCCGGGGTCGAGCTGGTGGATGCCGACGGGCCGTTCGGCCGACGAGCTGGCCCGCGCGCTGCGATGATCGCCGAGGATGCGGTTCGAGAAGTGGCAGGCGCTCGGCAACGATTACCTGATCGTCGAATCGGGCGGTTTGCCGTGGGAGCTGACGGCGGCGCGCGTTCGCAGGATCTGTGACCCCCATCGCGGTCTCGGATCCGACGGCATCCTGCTGCTGTCTCCGAGCGAGCAGGCGGCGCACGTCGCGGCGCTTCGCATCTACAACCCCGATGGCTCCGAGGCCGAGCTGTCGGGCAACGGTGCGCGCCAAGCGATCATCTATCTGCGCCGGCGAGGTCACGTCGACCGCGACGAGTTCTCGATCGTGACGCCGGCCGGCGTGATCAGCGCGCGAATCACCGGTCGCGCCAGTGCGACGATCGACATGGGGCACGCGGCGACGCGCTCGAAGGACTTCCCGTCGGGTCCTCCTGATGGGCGCGGCCAGCTCGACGCCGACGGGCGCAGCTGGAGCTTCCAGCACGTGTCGATCGGCAACCCACAGTGCGCGATCGCCTACGACGATCTCGAGCAGCTCGACCTGGCGGCCGTCGGACCCTCGATCGAGCGCCATGCGCTGTTTCCCAACCGCACCAACGTGTCGTGGTATCGCGAGCTCGAGCCTGGCGTGATCCGTGCGCGGATCTTCGAGCGCGGCGTGGGCGAGACCCTCTCCTCGGGAACCGGCGCCTGCGGCGCGGCGATCGCCCACCACCTCGCCGGCGGGCCTCGCGCGATCGTCGTCGCGCTGGACGGCGGAAAGCTCGAGGTCGAGGTCGCGGACGAGCTTGCGGTGACGCTGACCGGCTGGGCGCTGCCGGTCTGCGCCGGTACGCTCTCGGAGGAACTCGTGAGGGAGCTGGATGAGACACAGTGAGCGCCTCGAGCGCATCCCGCCGTACCTTTTCGCCCAGCTCGAGCGCAAGATCGCCGAAAAGCGGGCCGCCGGGATCGACGTGATCACACTCGGAATCGGGGATCCCGACGTGCCGACGTTCCCGCCGATCGTCGAGGCAGCCCAACGCGCGGTCGCCAACCCATCGACGCACACCTACCCCTCGAACCGCGGCCGCGAGGAGTTTCGCGAGGCCGTCGCGAGCTTCTACGGCCGGCGCTTCGCCGTCACGATCGACCACGACAGCGAGGTGATGCCGGCGATCGGCGCCAAGGAATGCATCTTCAACCTCAACATCGCGTTCCTCGACCCGACGGACGTCGCGCTCGCAGCTGACCCCGGCTACCCGGTCTACACCGGCGGGCCGCTGCTGGCGGGCTCCGAGGCGGTTCTGATGCCGCTGGTGCCCGAGCTCGGCTTCATCCCGGATCTCGACGCGATCGATGCCGCGACGCGCGAGCGGGCCCGCCTGCTGTTCGTCAACTACCCCAACAACCCGACCGGGGCGGTCGTTCCCGACGGCTTCTTTGAGCGCCTCGTGGAGTTCGGCGCCGCCAATGACATCCTGATCGTGCACGACAACGCCTACTCGGAGACGACATACGATGGGTATGTCGCGCCGTCGTTCCTCTCGACGGCGGGCGCGAAGGACGTCGGCGTCGAAGTCTTCTCGCTCTCCAAGGGCTACAACATGACCGGCTGGCGCTGTGCCGCGATCGTGGGCAACGCGCAGGCGATCGCCTCCTACTGGCGTCTGAAGACCAACGTCGACTCCGGCATGTTCGAGGCGGTGCAGCTGGCCGGCGCCGCCGCGCTTTCGCCCCAGCTCGACCCCTACAAGGCCGAGATGAACCAGATCTACGCGCGTCGGCGGGACCTCGTCTGCGAAGCGCTCGCCGCGATCGGCGTGGACGTCACGCCACCGCGCGGCACGATCTACATCTGGGCGCCCGTGCCGGAGGGCTTCGAAAGCGCCGCCGCCTACTGCGAGCACGTGCTCGAGGAGGCCGCCGTCGTGCTGTCGCCGGGCGGCGCCTACGGCCGCAACGGCGAGGGCTTTTTCCGCATTTCGCTGACGACTCCCGACGACCGCCTCACCGAGGCCGTGGAGCGGCTCGGCAGGCTCGCCGGGTGATCACGCCGGTGCGCGATGATTGACCGATAGTGGCCCCGCGCACCAGCGCCCGCAAGAGCCAGACCCAAGAGGCGCCACGCGAGGGGCGAGCGCGCCAGCGCGCCCTCTGCATCGCGTCCCAGCCGGCGGTCGAGGATCTCGCCGAACTGCGCGAGCTGCTGCGCACGGCGGGTGTCGCGGTCGTTGGCGAGCTGGTGCAGCAGCGCGATCAGCCGCACCCCAACAGCTACCTCGGCTCCGGCAAGCTGGAGGAGCTGAAAACGCTGGCCGCGGAGCTCGACGCGAACGTGGTCGCCTGCGACGACGAGCTCTCGCCGCGCCAGGAGCGCACGCTCGAGGCGGCACTGGGAATCGCCGTGGTCGATCGCACAGCGGTGATTCTCGACATCTTCGCCCGTCACGCCGGCAGCGCCGAGGGCAAGTTGCAGGTCGAGCTGGCCCAGCTCGAATACAACCTCGCGCGGATGCGCGGACTGTGGTCGCACCTCGAACGCCTCGGCGGCGGCGTTGGGACCCGCGGACCAGGTGAGACGCAGATCGAGACCGACCGGCGACTGGCGCGCAACCGCATCGCTGTGTTGCGCCGGCGGTTGCGCGATGTGCATGCCTCGCGCCAGGTGATGCGGGGCGAGCGCGAGCGCTCGGCGCTGCCGCAGATCGCGCTGGCGGGCTACACCAACGCCGGCAAGTCGACGCTGCTGAACGCCCTCACCGGCTCGGATGTGGCGGTCGCAGACCGCCTCTTCCACACGCTCGACCCGACGACCCGCTCGCTCGAGATCAACGGCCGCACCTATCTGCTGAGCGACACCGTCGGCTTCATCCGCAAGCTCCCACACCAACTCGTCGACGCCTTCGCCGCCACGCTCGAGGAGACCGTCCGCGCGGAACTGATTCTGCACGTCGTCGATGCCAGCGCGTCCGAGGAGGAGCTCGAGGCGATGACCGGCGCCGTCGAGAAGGTGCTCGACGAGATCGGCGCGGGCGAGCGCCCCCGCCTGCTGGTGCTCAACAAGGCCGACCTGCTCGACGAGCTCGGCCGAACTCGCGCCGTGAACGGCCACCGTGACGCCCTGCTCGTGTCGGCGGCCAGTGGGGAGGGGCTTGACTCGCTGTGCGAGCGGATCGACGAGCTCTTCGTCAGCTCGCTGGTGAGCGTCGAGCTGCTGCTGCCCTACGCGGAGGGCGCTCGCCTCGCCGAACTGCACGAGCTTGCCGGAGAGCTCGACCGAGAGGACACACCGGACGGCGTCCGCGTGCGCGCGCTCGTGCCCGCCGCGAGCGTCGGACGCTACGAGCGCTTCGCCGTGCCGCACAAGCGCGCATGACGCTGCGGGTAGCACGCGTGAGTGCGGGCGCGGTGCTGCCGACACGCGCCTACGAAGGGGACGCCGGGCTCGACCTCTACGCCGCACAAGCGGCCCGCATCCCCGCCGGGGAGCGCGCCAGCGTCGGCACGGGGATCGCCGTCGCGATCCCGCCCGGACACGCTGGGCTCGTGCTCCCGCGCTCGGGGCTCGCGCTGCGCCACGGCATCGCGCTGGTCAACGCTCCCGGCCTGATCGACGCCGGCTATCGGGGCGAGCTGCGTGTGCTGCTGCTGAACACCGACCGCGAGGCCGCGTTCGAGATCGCCGCCGGCGATCGCATCGCGCAGCTGGTGGTCGTCGCATTTGCGGCGGCTGCGGTGCTGGAGGTGGACAGCCTCGAGGCGAGCGAGCGCGACGGGCGCGGGTTCGGCTCGAGCGGCTGAGCGCGCGGCGCGGCGGCGCGCCGCTCAGCTCGACACGCCGGCGGCGTGCAGCGCGCCGGCGTGAGCGGAGCGTTCCAGCGAATCCTCGAGCGGCGCGAGGTCCTCCGGCTCGACGCCGAGCGCGCGGGCGGTCAGCCAGTCGCACAGCCAGGAGTTCTTCGGCAGCAGCGGACCGTGCACGTAGGTGCCGATCACGTTGGCGCGCCGCGCGCCCTCGAGGCCGCTGCGTCCGTCGTTGCCGTGGCCGCGCAGCACCCGCCCCAGCGGCTCCTGGCCGCTGCCCAGCTGCGTGCGGCCGCCGTGGTTCTCGAAGCCGGCGATCGTGCCCTCAGCGGTCCGCACCGCCACGTTGCCGATCAGTCGCGGACCCTGCGCGCGCACGGTGTGCAGATCGAGCAGTCCGATGCCGGGGATCGTTTCGGCGGCGAGCTCGTAGGAATGACCCAGCAGCTGGTAGCCGCCACAGACGCCGAGCACGACGGCGCCGCGCGCCGCGGCGGCGTGCAGCGCGGCGCCCTTGTGCTCGAGCAGGTCGGTCGCGCAGCGGCGCTGGTCGGCATCCTGTCCGCCGCCGATGTAGTAGAGGTCGTGCTCGTCACGCAACGGCTCGCCCAGGCCGCTCTCATGCAGCCGCCAGTCGATTCCGCGCCAGGTGCAGCGGCGCTCGAGCATCAGCAGGTTGCCGCGGTCGGCGTAGATGTTCATCAGGTCCGGATAGAGCGCGCACGCCCGCAGGATCACGCCGGCACCCCCAGACAGACGATCTCGCTGCCGGCATGCTCGTCCGTCGGGGCGATCAGCCGGCTGCAGAGCGGTTCGAACCCGGCCCTCGCGGCCTCCCTCGACAGCGTCGCGCGGTCGCACTCGGACAGCGCGATCACGTCGAGCGCCGACTGCGAGCGGCCGCCGGCGATCCGGGTTCGGCGGCGCTCGAGCAGGACCGTCCCGCCGCGCCGGCGCAGCGCCGTTGGCGTGCTCTCGTAGCGCACCGCCCCGAGCGCGACGGCGTCGGGCTCGAGTTCGAGCTCGAACGGCTCGACGCCCTCGCCGAGCAGCGCCACCGCGAGCACGCCGCCCGGCGTCAGCGCGCGCCGCGCACAATCCAGGAACGGCTGACGCTCGGGGAGCAGGTGGATGGTCTGCATCGGCACGATCGCCAGCGAGACGGGCGAGGCGAGCGTGAACCGGCAGGCATCCGCGCGGAGCACCTCCACCGGCAGCCCGCGGGCGCGGCGGCCGAGTTCAGCCGCCAGTTCGCGGTCGCGTTCCAGCGCAATCACGGTGTGGCCGCGGCGGGCCAGCGACAGCGCGACGCGGCCGGTGCCTGCGCCAATGTCGAGCACGACCCCCGGGTGGCGCTGCGCCAGCGCATGCCAGTGGGGCAGGTCGGCCGTGTAGCCGCCGCATTCGAGGTCATGCCAGATCACGGCGTCGGTGCTCATCGGCGCGCCCACGAGCTCTGCGTCTGACCGGTGCGTGCGAGCAGTTCGCGCAGCGCCAGCATCGCGGTGTAGGTGGGGAGCGCATAGAGCTCGCCATCAGCGCGCTCGAGTGCCTCACGCAGCGCGCTCGCGAGCTCCGTGGTCACGCTGATGCGCTCGGTCGGCACGCCCGCGTACTTCAGGCGCAGCGCGAGCTCGGCGGCGCGCGTGCCCGAGCAGGTCGCATGGCGCACCCGCGGCGCGAGCGATTCGAAGTCCGCATCCCAGATCCACGAGACGTCACGTCCATCGGCGGTTCTGTCGTTGAGGATGCCGAGCACGTCGTGGCTGCCTTGCTGCGCTCCGAGCAGCCGCAGCACCTCGTTCGCGCCGGCCGGATTCTTGATCAGCAGGATCGCCAGCTCGCGATCGCCCAGCCGGATCCGCTCACCGCGGCCGAACACCGCCGAGGTCGCGGCGAGGCCGCTCGCGATCGTCGCCGGCTCAAGTTCGAGGGCGATCGCCAGCGCCGCGGCTGCGAGCGCGTTGTAGACGTTGTAGAGACCCGGAAGCGAGATCCGAGCGGCGATGGTGCCGAATGGCGTGCACAGTTCGAAGGAGGCGCCTCGCAGGCCGTCCAGCCTGACCTCGTGAGCGCTCACGAGCGGCGTCGGGCGCCGCGCGCCGCATCCGGGGCAGGCGTAGACCCCGAGATGGGCAATGTAGACGTGTGCGTAGGCGTAGGCGGCGCCACAGCGGCGGCAGCGCTTGGAGTCCGACGCGTGAGGCAGACCCGTCGCAGTGGCGGCCGCGGGGTCCTCGATGCCGAAGTAGAGCGCGTCGGCGTGGTCGCGGCCGAGATCGGCGATCAGCGGGTCGTCGGCGTTCAGCACCAGCCTCGAGGGAAGCGTCGCGACCAGGTTCGCCCAGCGTTCGCCGATCGTCTCGAGCTCGCCGTAGCGGTCGAGCTGGTCGCGAAACAGGTTCCCCAGCAGCAGCACGCGGGGCGACAGCGCCGCCGCGACCGAGTCGAGCCAGAACTCGTCGACCTCGAACACGCCGAGCTGCGCCTCGGCACCGGCGTCGAGCAGCGCTGACGCAATACCGCCGGCCATGTTCGCGCCGGCGACGTTGTGCACCGTCGCGATGGCGGCGGCGTCGAGGATCGCCGCGGCGAAGGCGGCCGTGGTGGTTTTGCCGTTCGTCGCCGACACGACAACGCTGCCGCGGGGCAGCTGAGCGGCGAGCCGTGGGATGGCCGCGGGGTCCATTCTCAACATCAGCTTGCCCGGCAGACTCGTGCCGCCCCGCCCGCCCGCGCGCAGAAGGCGTCCGGCGCCGCGCGCGACCGCAGCCCGCAGATCCGGCGTCACGACTGTGTCCAGCCCTGCTCGTCCATGAACGCCACGACCTCCTCGGGCTGACCGGTGACCACGTAAGCGTCGATGATCGCGCCATCGATGTTGATCGTGATCGACAGCCCCGATGCGACCGGGCGCACCTTCGAGATCAGCGCGACCGGCCGCCCGGCGCCCATCCGCGGTGTGACACGGCCCGTGGCGACGCTGTGCACGGCCGGGTGGTCCGCGAGGCGGTCGAGCACGCGGCGGTACCCCTTCGTCGACGAGTGCTTGTGGTGGGTGCGCTTGGGAGCCATCTCGATGCCGACGCGCGGCTGACGGCGATCGACTCTGGCGCGAGTGGACCCGGCGCCGGGGCCGGTCGCCCGCTCAGGACCCGCCGGTTGCCTTGGCTCGCGCCGCCTTCTGGCGGCGGCGTCCGAACATCGCGAGGATCGCGATCACCACGGCGTCGAGGATCACGCCGAGCAGCACGGCGGGGGGGAGGCTGAGGCGTCCGGGGGCGAGCGAGATCAGCTCGACTATGCCGGTGCCGAGTGCGACCAGCACGATGACCGCGACGATCGCGACCACGATTCCGCGCAGGCGCGCCAGGATGCCCATGCTCTTCGGCGGCGCGATCAGGCCCATCACGCGCAGTCCGAACAGGGCGCGCGCGGATGGAGCCTCCTGGCCGAGCTTCTCGACCGCGGTCTTCAGGTCGCCGGCGCGGCGCTCGGCCAGCGCGAGCGAGGCGTCCGCCATCCGCCGGATCTGCATACGCTCCTGCGGGTGGGTCGAGGCGACCATCGCCTTCTGGAACCAGCTGCGCGCGGCGTCCGCGTCGTAGCGCTCCGCGGCGCGGGCGCCGAGGATCGCGAACGCGACCGACCGGTGCTTGCGCTCGGCCTCGAGCTGCTCGTTGCTGCGCGTCTGCAGCTGCTCCATCACATCCGGCGCGACGCGCTGCTCGATGCGGATCTGTCGTTGCTTGGGTGGCACTGCCTCGTAGTCTACGGACCGCCGGCGGATATATTGGGCGCGATGAAGCTTCGATTGCAGCCGGTTCGCATGCTTGCGGCGGCGCTCGCGGTGCTCGCGGCCCTCGCGCTGCCAGCCGGCGCGTTGGCCGCGGCGCCGTTCACCGGTCTGACCGGTTCGACGAGCTCGACCAGCGTCACGACGACCTCGTCGACGAGCACCGCGCCGCCGGTGACGCTGCCGACAACCACCAGCGGAGGACTCTCGGCGCTCGACGACCTCGGCATCGTCGTGGCTGCGATCGCAGTCTTTGCCACGATCATCTACGTGATCCGCAGAGACGCCCACATCCACGCGCCGCGGCATGCCACGCGCGAGATCGACCGCGAGCGCGGTACGGTGGCGCCGCGCACCGAGCGGATCAAGCGCTCGCGTGCGAAGGCGAAGGCCGCGCGAAAAGCGCGGCGCTCAGGCCGCTAGCTGACCGTCGGGGAACATCTGGCCTGGCACCGCGCTCGTGGCGGGGCCGACCGACTAGCTGCGTGCCCGTCGCGCGACCTTGACGCGGTCGACCTTGCTCAGCACGACCTTGCGCAGGCGCACCGCGTCCGGGGTGACCTCCGCGCACTCGTCGCTGCGCAGCAGCTCGAGCGCCTGGTCGAGTGACAGCTGGCGGTGAGGCACGAGCCGTACGAGCACATCCGCGGTCGAGGAGCGGATGTTCGTGAGGTGCTTCTCCTTCGAGGCATTCACGTCGAGGTCGTCCGCGCGGGCGTTTTCGCCGACGATCATCCCCTCGTAGAGCGGGTCCCCGGGGCCGACGAAGAGTGTGCCGCGCTCCTGCAGGTTCATCAGCGCGAACTGCGCCGCGACGCCGTCGCGGTCGGCGACGAGAGCCCCGGTGGGGCGGTTGCGCAGCTCACCGGCCCACGGCTCCCAGCGGTCGAAGACGTGGTGCAGCAGGCCGGTGCCGCGGGTCTCGGTGAGGAACTCGGTGCGAAATCCGATCAGCCCGCGGGCGGGCACGAGGTATTCCATGCGCACCCAGCCGGTGCCGTGGTTGACCATTTGCTCGAGACGACCCTTGCGCAGCGCGACCAGCTGCGTCACGACGCCGACGTAGTCCTCGGGTACGTCGATCGCCAGCCGCTCAACGGGCTCGTGCAGGCGACCCCCGATCTCGCGCGTCAACACCTGCGGCTGCCCGACGGTCAGCTCGAAACCCTCGCGGCGCATTATCTCGACCAGCACCGCCAACTGAAGCTCGCCGCGCCCCTGCACCTCCCAGGCGTCGGGACGCTCGGTCTCACCGACTCGCAGCGCGACGTTGCCGACCAGCTCCTGGTCGAGACGGTTCTTGATCTGGCGCGCCGTCAGCTTGCTCCCGCTGCGACCCGCCAGGGGCGAGGTGTTGATCCCGATCGTCACCGACAGCGAGGGTTCGTCGACGGTGATCACCGGCAGCGGGCGCGGATCGTCAAGGTCGGCGAGCGTCTCGCCGATCGTCACCTCGGCGATACCCGCGACCGCGATGATCTCACCCGGCCCGGCCTCCTCCGCGTCGACGCGATCGAGCGCGTCGGTCACGTAGAGCTCGCCGATCACGGCGCGCGTGATCTCGCCGTCGGAGCGGCACCAGGCCACGGCCTGGCCGCGGCGGACGGTCCCGTGGCGCACGCGGCACAGTGCCAGGCGGCCGACGTACGGGGAGGCGTCGAGGTTGGTCACGAGCGCTTGAAACGGGTGCTCAGGGTCGTGCAGAGGCGCGGGGATGCGCTCGAGCAGCAGGTCCATCAGCGGCCCCAGGTCGGTGCCGACCGCGCCTTCCTCGAGGCCGCCCAGCCGGCCCGTGCGTTGGTGTAGACAATCGGGAACTCGATCTGCTGCTCGTCGGCGTCCAGATCGAGGAACAGCTCGTAGACCTCGTTGACGACCTCGCCGATCCGGGCGTCCGGGCGGTCAACCTTGTTGACGACGAGAATCACGGGCAGCTGCGCGTCTAGCGCCTTGCGCAGCACGAAACGCGTCTGCGGCAGTGGGCCCTCACTGGCGTCGACCAGCAGCAGCACGCCATCGACCATCGTCAGGCCGCGCTCGACCTCGCCGCCGAAGTCGGAGTGCCCGGGGGTGTCGATTATGTTCAGCTTGACACCGCGGTAGCGCACCGAGGTGTTCTTGGCGAGGATCGTGATGCCCTTCTCGCGCTCGAGATCCATCGAGTCCATGACCCGCGAGACGACCTCCTGGTTGGCGCGAAACGCCCCGGACTGCCAGAGCATCGCGTCGACCAAGGTCGTCTTGCCGTGGTCGACATGGGCGACGATCGCGACGTTGCGGATATCTGTGCGGGGGATCAGCACCGTAGACGAGGCTAGGCGATCGCCATGCGCGCGGCGCTGCGCCGGCGCAGGCGCCGCGGCCCGAGCCCGGGCGGAGCGGCACGCCGGTGTGCTCGGCGCGCAGCCACGCGCCGCGCGAACGCCTAGCATTGGCGTGCTCGTCGCCCGCTCACCGAAAGGCTCCCGCATGACCCTGGTCGCCCTGATCGACCCGAACGTCTGCACCGCTCACGGTGACTGCGAGCAGATCGCGCCAGAGGTATTTCGTGTGCAGGATGACGTCGCGGTCGTGATCGGAACGGGGTCAGATGAACTGTTGACCGCCGCAGCCGAGGGCTGCCCGACGAGCGCGATCCGCATCGTCGAGCGCGAGACGCGGACGCAGGTTTACCCGTAGCAGCAGCCGCGTTTGCGGGGCCCGTGGCGGCTCGACATCCGTGCACGGCCCTGCCGCTGCTTCGCCGCCGCGACGCCGCCAGCCGCCGTCGCACGCCCGGTATCCTTGCCGCTTCCGCCGTTCCGAGACGAGCACCGGGGCACGCATGGCCACGACGCCGCACGCAGCCGAGAACCAAGCCGCTCCCGGCGCCCGAGGCGACGGCCCACACGGCGACGGCCCACACGAGATCATTCGCACCGTCGAGCTGACGAAGGTGTACGCGGGCACCGACTTCGCGGCCGTCGATCGCCTCGACCTGAGCATCCAGGCCGGCGAGGTCTTCGGTTTGCTTGGCCCGAACGGCGCCGGCAAGACCACCACCGCAGGAATGCTGACGACGCGGGTCGTGCCGACCTCCGGCTCCGCCTGCGTCGGTGCGATCGACGTCGTCGCACACCCGACGCTCGCCAAGCAGTTGATCGGCATCGTCTCGCAGCAGAACACGCTCGACCGCCAACTGACGGTGCGCGAGAACCTCTACTTCCATGGCCGTCTGTTTGGCATCCCCGCGCACGAATCCGGGCAGATCGCCGATCGGCTGCTGGAACAGTTCCAGCTCTCGCGCTGGGCCAAGGCGTCGGTCTACGCCCTCTCGGGCGGGATGGCTCAGCGGCTGATGGTGGCGCGGGCGATCTTCCATCGACCGGCGGTGCTGTTCCTGGACGAGCCGACCGCGGGGCTTGACCCCCAGAGTCGCCTTGCGCTGTGGGAAATCCTCGGCGAGCTCAACGGCGACGGTCAGACCATCATGCTGACGACGCACTACATGGAGGAGGCCGACCAGCTGTGCGGCCGCGTCGCGATCATGGACCATGGCAGGATCCTCGCGCTCGACACGCCGCAGGCGCTCAAGCAGTCCGTTGGGGTTGACACGATCGTCACGCTGAAGGCGCGGGGCGACGGCGCGGCGCTGGCCGCAGCGGTATCCGCGGAGCTGCCGTTCGTGACACGAACCCGCCAGATCGAGGGTGGCGTCGAGCTCCACGTGCGAGAGGCTGACCGGCTCGTGCCGAGCGTCGTCAACGCGGCGGAGACGGCGGGGTTCGAGATCGTCGACCTGGCGGTGGCGGAGCCCAGCCTCGAGACGGTCTTCATCAACCTCACCGGCAAGGATCTTCGCGAGTGACGGCCGAGCGGATCGCCGCGTCCGAGCCGCCGGTCTCACACCGGATCCTCGCCACGCCGGCGCGCAGCGCCGCGGCAGCCAGCGAGCGCGTTGCGCGCGCTGATCGTGCGCGACCTCGTCGTGCTGCGCAAACACTCCGTCGAGTTCGTGATCCGCACCGTGATCCAGCCGTTCCTCCTGGTCTTCGTCTTCCTCTATGTGTTTCCAAGCATCGGCCAGGGCGTGGGCGCGGGGCACGGCGCGATCTCCGAATCACGGTTCGCGACTGTGCTCGTACCAGGTGTCGTCGGGATCTCGATCATGTTCCAGGGCATCCAGGCGGTCGCGCTGGCGCTCGCGACGGAGTTCGGCTACACCCGCGAGATCGAGGATCGCGTGCAGGCGCCGTGTCCGATCTGGCTCGTGGCACTCTCGAAGGTGCTCTCCGGTGCGGCGCAGGGCCTGCTTGCCGCGCTGATCGTCTTCCCGATCGCGGCGGTCGTGCACGCCCCCGGCGTGCACGCGCACCTCGCGGCGCATTGGGCGATCGTGGTCACGGTGATCCCGCTGGCGTGCGTGATGATGACTTCGCTGGGCCTGCTGCTCGGAACGGCGTTCGAGCCGCGCAACATCGGCCTGATGTTCGGCTTCGTGGTGCTGCCGATCACCTTCCTGGGCGGCACCTATTACCAGTGGAACCGCCTAGCGCCGCTCACCGTGGGCGGGATCCACTGGCTGCAGATCATCGTGCTCTTCAACCCGCTGATCTACGTCAACGAGGGCCTGCGCGCCGGGCTGACGTCGAACGGGCAGAACATGCACCTCTACGTCGTCTACCCGGCGCTGGTCGGCTTCTGCGCGCTGTTTCTCACGCTTGGGCTGCGCAACTTCCGCAAGCGCGTGCTGAGCTGACAGACCCGCGGGGTCGCGCGCGAGTGGACAGGCGGACGCGCGGGCAGTGCGACTCCGCGTCGCCCCGGTCAGCCGCTCGGGGCAACGGCGGCGCCCGACAGCATCCGAGCACGCCCCGCGCCGGCACCGCAGAGCGCCTGCGGCACGAGGATCGCCATCAGCACGATCAGCGAGACGGTCCACGAGCCGCTCGCGTCGTGCAGCGCGCCGATCACGAACGGCCCGGCCGCGGCGAGGAGGTAGCCGACGCACTGCACGTGGGTCGAAAGGCCGGCGGTGAGCCGTGCCGAGCCGCTGCGGAGCACGATCATCGTCAGCGCAAGCGGGAAGCAGGCGCCCTGACCGAAGCCGATCAGCACGGCCCACAGCGCTGGAGCACCGGAGGGGGCGAACAGCAGGCCCCCGTAACCCACCAACGTGATTGCGGTCAGCGCCACGGCGAGCTGAACCTGGTCGTGCAAGCGTGTGGCCAGTGACGGCACAGCCAGCGCTGCCGGCACCGCCATGATCCCGCTGAGGCCGAGCAGCAGGCCCGCGTTGGTGCTGCCGGTGCCGTGGGCTTCGAAGATGCTCGGCAACCACGCGAGCGTGGCGTAGAACCCCCACGACTGCGTTGCGAAAAAGAGCGTCAGCTGCCAGGTCAGGCGGTGGCGTGTGATCTCGCGCATGCGCGCGTGGCGCCCATCTTCTCGCGCCGGCGCTGCCGCGCAGCGGCGTAGCTGTGGCAGCCACACGACCAGCGCCACGATCGCCGGGACCGACCAGATCGCGAGCCCGCCACGCCAGCCGCGGCCGATCACGTGCGCCAGTGGAACCGTCACCGCGGCCGCCACGGCGGCCGTGCCGACGAGGGCGGTCGTGTAGAGCGCGCTCACCCTGCCGACGCGCGCGGCGAAGCTACGCCGGACGACGACGGGAAGCAGCACGTTTCCGCACGCGGCGCCGGCGGCGGCAAGCGCCGTGCCGGCAAACAGCGGCACCACGCCGCCGCTGACACGCAGCAGCAGGCCGGCGATCACCGCGCAGAGGATCAGCGCGACGGTCCGCGCAATCCCGAGCCGCCGCTGCAGCGGCGCGGCGAGCGGGGCGACGACGCCGAAGCAGAGAACCGGGATCGTCAGCAGCAGCCCGGCCGCGGCGCCGGACAGCCGCAGCCCCGCGTCGATCTGGTGAATCACAGGGCCGACGGTGGTGGCCAGTGGCCGCATGTTCGCGGCCATCAGCACGACGCCGACGAGCAGCAGCGGGGAGGGAGCGGCGGTGGTGCGCTCCGAGGTCGCGGGGGAGGGCCGCCGCGGCGCGGACGCCGTCGCTCGCCTCGGGGGCCGCGCCGGCAAGTCCGTCACGCGCGCATCATAGTCCGCCGCCGGTGGGCTTCGTTGGGGCGGGGGTCATCGGGCGATGCCGACCCGCGCATGGAGGAAGATTCGCTGTGCCATGCCGAAGCGTTCCCTCTCGCCGCTCGTCCTGCGTGCCCCGCGTCCGTCGCTCGCCCTGGGGGTGGCCGTCGCGCTGGGGGCGATCGCGGCCGAAACGCTCGCGGTCTATCCGCTGGCGCACGTCGCACCCGTCGTCTCGCTGGGCGTCGTCTACCTGTTCGGCGTCGTGGTCGTGTCGACCTACTGGGGAATCCGGCTCGGCTTTGCCACCGCTCTGGTGAGCGCGCTGGCCTACAACTACTTTCACCTCCCGCCCGTCGGGCGCCTGACGCTCGCCGACGATCGCAACTGGGTGGCTCTGGCGTCGTTTTTGGTCGTCGCTGCCGCGACCGGCCTGGTCGCCGATCTTGCGCGCACGCGCGCCGAGGAAGCCGACCTGCGTCGGCGCGAGGCCGATCTGGCAACAGAGATCGCGCATACGCTGCTGGCCGGCGCGGATCTCGATGACGCGCTTGCGACGACGGCGCAGCGACTCGCAGCGGCGATTGGCGCGTCGTCGGCGGCGATCGAGCGTGGCGTGGTGATCGGCGATGAGCGTCGCGCCACCTTTCCGCTGTGCGAGGGCGAGCAGGTCATCGGCACGCTCGTGTTGCCGGCGGCGTTCGCGGCGGCCGACCGCGAACGCATCGTCGAGCGAATCGTCCCGGCGCTGCAGTCGGTGCTGGCGGCGGCGCTGCAGCGCGCGGAGCTGCAGGCAGAGGTGATCGAGACCGCCTCGCTGCGACGCAACGACGAGATGAAGACAGCCCTCCTGCGCTCGGTTTCGCACGACCTGCGCACGCCCCTGACAGCGATCCTCAGCGCGGCGGCGGCGCTTGACCCGCAGCGGCCGGACGGCGAGGAGGTTGCGGAGGTGCGCGAGGTCGTGTTGGAGGCCGCGACCCGGCTGGCGGCGCTCGTGGAGAAGTTGCTCGACCTCTCGCGACTGCAGTCCGGGTCGCCGGAACAGCACGTCGGCGCGTATTCGCTTGACGAGGTGATCGGCGAGGCGGTCGAGCACGTCGCCGCCGACCGTAAGCTCGTACGCATGTCGCTCGACGACGCTTTGCCGCTGCTCGAGGGGGATCCAAGCCAGATCGAGCGCGCGTTCGCCAATCTGATCGAGAATGCGGTGCGCTACTCGGGCGGCAAGCCCGTCGCGATTCGCGCGCGGACGGTTTCGGGCCGGGTGCGCATCCGGATCGTCGATCAGGGGCCGGGCATTCGGGCCGGCGAGCTTGAACGCATCTTCCTGCCGTTCTACCGTTCGCCGGGTCAATCCCCCTCGCATCAGGGCGCGGGCCTCGGTCTGGCGATCGCCAAGGGCTTCATCGAGGTCAACGGCGGACGGATCTCCGTCGAGTCCCTGCCCGGCCAGGGCACCAGCTTCGTCATCGAGTTCCCGATCGCCGCCCCCGCGCGTCAGGGCGCTGCTGCCTGATGGCCGGCGAGCGGATCCTGGTCTGCGACGACGATCCGCAGATCCTGCGCGCGCTGCGACTCGTGCTCCGCGGCGCGGGCTACGAGGTACTGACCGCCGCCACGGCGGAGGAGGCTCTGGACCGTGCCGCGGTCGGCGGCCCGCACGCCGCGATCATCGACCTGATGCTGCCGGACCGTCCTGGGATCGAGGTCTGCCGGGAGCTGCGCAGCTGGAGCGAGCTGCCGATGATCGTGCTCTCGGCGGTGACCGACGAACAGGCGAAGATCGAGGCGTTACAGAGCGGGGCCGACGATTACGTGACAAAGCCGTTCGCACCCGGGGAGCTGGTCGCTCGGGTTCAGGCAGTGCTGCGGCGAGCCGGTCGCGCCGCGGTCGAGCCCACGATCGAAGCCGACGGCCTGGTGATCGACGTCGCCGCCCACGCGGTCACGCTTGACGGTGAGGAGGTCCATCTGACGCCGCTCGAGTTCGCCCTGTTGCGGGCGCTCGCGGTCAATCGCGGGCTGCTGATGACGCACCGCAAGCTGCTGACCGAGGTCTGGGGTCCGGAGTACGCGGATGCGACGCCGCTGCTGCGCACGCACATCGCGAATCTTCGCCGCAAGCTGGCGGCCGGGGCGGAGCGGCCGCGCTACATCCGCACGGACTCCGGGATCGGCTACCGCTTCAGCGGGTGATCGAGGCGGCGGACGCGGCGCCGGAGCTACCAGGTGCCGCCGGAGGCGCTGCCGACGCAGCCCCCGTCAATCACACCGGCGCCGACCGTGACACCGCCCGGCCCGAGACAGGTGCGCGTGAGCGCGCCGCTCGCCAGGCGGTTGATCTGGAACTCGTCGCCGCTCGTCGCCTGTGTGGTCAGCGTGTAGGTGTTGGCGGTGGTGGACACCGACAACAGGAACGCGTTGTTGGTGCCCACGGTTGTCTGGATCGTGGCCTCGTAGGCTGCGAGCGCCGCGGGGGTGTTGCAGCTCGTGTAGACGGCGCCGTGGTCGGTGGCGCAGGTCTCCAGCGCCACCTGCGCGGTGTGGGCGAGCTCCTTGGCCCCGGCGTCACTCGCCTTGCCCTTCTGGTTGAGGAACGACGGGATCGCGATCGCGGCGAGGATCGAGATGATCAGGATCACGACGAGCAGCTCGATCAGCGAGAATCCACTCTCGTCCGCGGGCGTGCGACGCGGCGGCCGGGGCATCATGGCGCTGGTATCGGTATATGCGGATGGCGCCTTAAGCGCCTCGCGATTTCGGTGGACGTTCCGCGGACTACCGTTTGAGAACCTGACGGCGCCCGCGACGGCGCGGGCGCAGCGAGTCGAGGTCGACCTGCGTTCCGGGGCGGATCACGATGATCTCGCCGGGCACGTTCTCCAGCAGCCAGCTGATCTCGTCCGGCAACAGGCCTGTCGTGCCGCTGTCCGCGGCGGTAACGACGGTCGTGTCGAAGCTTTCATGTTCGACGAGTTCCCGGATCGCGTGGCGATAGCTACGCCCGCGCTCGATCCGCGAGTCGACTGCGACGCCAGAGCGGACGGCGCGCTGCTCGATCGCCTCCAGCAGCGGCAGGGCGCTGTCGCACTGCACCGGTAGCGCCGCGTCGAGCGGCAGGTGCATCGGGACTCGGGCCAGGTACACGGGCACGAGCGTCGCGTTGTCGATCTGGGCGATCCTCAACGCCGCGTCCAGGCCGCGCTGCGACAGCTCGGTGCCGAGGAACGGGAAGAGGATCCGGCCGGCGGCATTGGGGCGTGGCGTGACGCCGTGCCGACGGCGTTCGCGCAGGGCCACGGCGCTGAGCGCGACCACGGCTACGGCGAGGATCACGACGAGCACGGTCATGTTTCTCCGTTCGGTCGCTGCGTCCGGTCGGCGACGATGCGCAGGTCGACACCCGGCAGGGCCCGCAGGATCTGAAAGAGCAGGGAGGGCTGTGTCAGGCGTTGCCAGCCGCTGCGCGGCGGCGGCGTGCCCATCAGGATGTAGGTCGTCCCTCGCTCGTGGGCGACCCGGGTGATCACGTCGATCATCACGTCGCCCTCCTCCACGAGCACATGCGCGCCGAGCACAGACGCGAGCCGGCGCACCGCCGCCAGCTCCGTGCTTCCCTCCTGGTGCATGAGGCGCCCGGGCTTGACGATCCAGAGCAGGTCGAGCTCGGCGCCGAGTCGCTGCGCGGAGCGCCATGCGCGACGTACGACGCGCTGGGACTGGGGTGAAAGCGTGATCAGCGCGAGTAGCCGTTCACCGACGGCCTGCGGCGCGGCGGTGCGGGCGAGTCGATCCTCGCGCGCGGTCGTGCTCGGAACCAGCCGCTTGGCCTCTACCTCCTGCGCGACCTGGCGCAGCGCGACCTCGCGCAGAGCCGAGAGGTTCTCGACCCTGAAGAAGTTGTTCAGCGCCGTTTCGATGCGGTCCGTGCGGTAGATCTTGCCGGCGCGCAGGCGCTCGATCAGCGCCTCGGGGGGAATGTCGACGAGCACGAGCTCGTCGGCCTGGGCGAGAACCGAGTCGGGAATCGTTTCGCGCACGCGCGTCGAGGTCAGCTCGGCGACCTGGTCGTTGAGGCTCTCCAGGTGCTGGACGTTGACCGTCGAGAAGACGTCGATCCCCGCTTCAAGCACGGTCTGCACGTCCTCCCAGCGCTTCGCGTGCTCAACCCCCGAGGCGTTGGTGTGAGCCAGCTCATCGATCAGGCAGAGCTCTGGTGAGCGCGCCAGGATCGCCGGCAGATCCATCTCCTCGACCGGCGTGTCGCGGTAGGTGATCCGCCGGCGCGGGATGATCTCCAGGTCGCGGGCCAGGTCCTCGGTTTCGCGGCGGCCGTGGGCCTCGAGGTAGCCGATCACAACATCGCGTCCGTTCTCCGCCTCGCTGTAGCCCTCCTGCAGCATGCGGTACGTCTTGCCCACCCCCGCGGCCATGCCGAGGAAGACGCGGTGCGATCCTCGGCGGGTTGCGACGGTCACTGCTTCGCGGCCGCTAGCCGCCGAGGAGGTTGTGGACGACCAGGTCGATGAGCTTGATCCCGATGAATGGGGCGATGATCCCACCCAGGCCGTAAATCCACAGGTTGCGTCGCAGCAGGGCGCTCGCCCCGATTGGGCGGTAGCGCACGCCGCGCAGCGAGAGGGGGATCAGGAGCGGGATCACGATCGCGTTGAAGATGATCGCCGACAGGATCGCGGAGTTGGGCGTGCCGAGCGACATGATGTTGAGCACGTGCAACGGGCCCTTGACGCTGCCGGCGGCGTAGGTGGAGATGAAGATCGCAGGCAGAATCGCGAAGTACTTGGCGACATCGTTGGCGATCGAGAAGGTTGTGAGCGCGCCGCGAGTGATCAACAGCTGCTTGCCGACCTCGACGATCTCGATCAGCTTCGTTGGGTTGGAATCGAGGTCGACCATGTTGCCGGCCTCGCGGGCGGCCTGGGTGCCGGTGTTCATCGCCACGCCGACGTCGGCCTGCGCCAGGGCGGGAGCGTCGTTGGTGCCGTCGCCGGTCATCGCGACGAGCCGGCCGGAGGCCTGCTGCTCCTTGATCAGCGCGAGCTTGGCCTCGGGGGTGGCCTCGGCGAGGAAATCGTCGACGCCCGACTCCTCGGCGATCTTGGCGGCGGTCAGACGGTTGTCGCCGGTCACCATGACGGTGCGGATGCCCATCGCACGCAGCTGGTCGAAGCGCTCCCTCATGCCCTCCTTGATCGTGTCCTTGAGGTAGACGACGCCGAGCACCTGGCTGTCGCGGGCGACGGCCAGTGGCGTTCCGCCCTCGCGGCCGATGCGGTCGAGTTGGGCCTGGAGCTCCGGTGGCGCCTCGCCGCCCTCCTTTCGGGCGAATTCGATCACTGCGTCACCGGCGCCCTTGCGCAGCTGCTGGCCGCGCCAGTCGACGCCGCTCATCCGCGTCTGCGCGGTGAAGGGCACGAACGTCACGTCGCTGCCGGTCATGTCGTGCTCGCGGATCCCGTACTGCTTGGCGAGCACCACGATCGAGCGCCCCTCGGGTGTCTCGTCCGCGAGCGAGGCAAGCTGCGCGACCTCGGCCAGCTCCGCCTCGGTGACGCCGGGCATCGGTATGAACTCCGACGCCTGGCGGTTGCCGAGCGTGATCGTTCCCGTCTTGTCGAGCAGCAGCACGTCGACGTCGCCTGAGGCTTCGACGGCGCGGCCTGAGAGGGCGAGGACGTTGCGGCGGACCAGGCGGTCCATGCCGGCGATCCCGATCGCCGACAGCAGCGCGCCGATCGTGGTGGGGATGAGCGCGACGAGCAGCGCGATCAGCGTCGTCTCGGAGATCGGGGTGTTCGCGAAAAGCCCGAACGGGCGCAGCGTCGCGACGACGATCATGAAGATCAGGGTCAGGCCGGCGAGCAGGATGTTGAGCGCGATCTCGTTCGGAGTTTTGCGCCGCTCAGCGCCCTCGACGAGCGCGATCATGCGGTCGAGGAACGACTTGCCCGGCTCCTGCGTGATCTCGACGACGATCCGGTCGGAGGTCACGCGCGTGCCGCCGGTGACGGCGCTGCGATCGCCGCCGGACTCGCGGATCACGGGTGCTGACTCGCCGGTGATCGCCGACTCGTCGACCGTCGCGATGCCCTCGATCACGGTGCCGTCGCCGGGGATCACCTCGCCGGCGACGACGACGACGATGTCGCCGCGCGAAAGCTCGGCCGCCGGACGGGTGCTGCCGTCATGCATCGTTGCGATCGTTTCCTTGCGCATTGACGCGCAGCGTGTCCGCCTGGGCGCGCCCGCGACCCTCCGCGAAGGCCTCGGCCATGTTCGCGAAGACCACCGTCAGCCACAGCCAGATCGAGATCGCGAAGGTGAACCAGGAGGGCTCGTAGCCGCCGAGCGACTTGCCGCCTCCGAGCTGGATGAACCACGTGATCGTCGTGATCACGGCGCCGATCTCGACGACGAACATCACCGGGTTGCGGATCTGCACGCGGGGGTCGAGCTTCTCCAGGCTGTCGAGCAGCGCGCGCACGACGATGTCGCGCCGGAAGAGCGAGATTGCGCGCCGCTCGGAGGTTGCAGGTTGCGTCGACATCTGTTTACTTGCTCCCTGAGAGGCGGTCGAGGGCGAGGTTCAGTTCCAGCACGTTGACTCCGGGCTCGCCGAGGAAGCCGAGGCTGCGGCCCGTCGTGTAGGTGGAGATCAGGCCGTCGACCGTGCTCAGTGGGAGGTGGCGAACGGCGGCGATGCGGTAGGCCTGGATCCGAGCGTTGGCGACGGAGATGTCGGGGTCGACCGACGACGCCGAGTCGCTGACCGCGTCGACCGGGATCTGCACAGCCTTGGTGACAGCCGGGTCGTAGGGCTTCTTGTCGGGCGCGGTGTTGAGCGCGAGATAGGTTTGGATGTAGCCCTCGAAGGCCGCCAGCGTGGTCTTGCCGTTGGGCCCGAGGTTCGAAAACGCGGTGCTGGCGTCGTTGTCGGAGGTCGACGACGGTCGCGTCTGGAAGTAGCGCGGGTCGGGCTGGGTTTGCGCGACGCCCTTGACCGCCAGCTGCTTGCCGTTCTTGCCGATCACCGGCTCGTAGAACTGCTGGCCGATGAGCGCCGAGCCGACGACGCCGCCGTCGCGCTTGATCAGCGAGCCGTTCGCCTTCCCCGGAAAGACGACCTGGCTGACGCCGAGGACCAGCATCGGGTAGGCGAGGCCGAGCAGGATAGTGAAGATCACCATCGAGCGGAACCCGCTGAGGAGGTCGCGACGCATCAGTACAGGTGCCCTGTGAGTGCCTGGACGATTGGTCCGAGCAGAATGGCCGGGAAGAAGGTGAGCGCGCCAACGAGGATGATCACGCCGATCAACAAAACCACGAACGTCGGGTTGTCGGTTCGCATCGTGCCGAGCCCGACGGGACTGACCCGCTTGCCGGCGAGCGCTCCCGCGACGGCCAGCGCGAAGAGAATCGGCGCGTATCGGGCGAAGAGCATTGTGAACCCGCCGAGCAGGTCGGCGAAGGTGACGCCATGCGAGCCCACGTTCCCGGCGGCGGGCTGGTTGAAGCCGGTGTAGCCCGCGAACGCGGAGCCGTTGTTGTTCGCCTGCGAGAGGTAGGCGTAGAACGACTCGGAGAATCCCTGCGGGCCGGCGTTGTAGATGGAGGCGCGCCCTGCCGCGCTGGCCGTGGCGAGCGAGGTGGAGAAGAGCGCCGTCAGCGGCGTGATCAGCAGACCGAGCGCCACGAGCTTGATCTCCTTGGCTTCCACCTTCTTGCCCAGATATTCCGGAGTGCGCCCGACCATCAGACCGCCGATGAACACGGCGAGCAGCACGTACAGCAGGATCGAGTACAGACCGGTCCCGACGCCGCCGAAGATCACCTCGCTTGCGGAGAGGTTGGCCATCGGTATCGCGCCGCCAAGACCCGTGAACGACTCGATTGAGCTGTTCACGGCGCCGCAGGAGGTGACGGTCGTGACGACATCAAAGATCGCGGAGCCGGCGATGCCGAAGCGCTGCTCCTTGCCCTCGAGGTTGCCACCGGTCGAGTTGGCGATCACCTGCGTGTGCACGCCGGCGGCGCGCTGGGCCGGCGACCCGTGCGCCTCCGCGGCGTAGGCGACGGTCACGCCGCCGATGAACAGCACGAACATCGTTGAGAAGATCGCGATTGCCTGGCGGCGCGAGCCGACCATGCGGCCGTACATCCACACCAGTGCTGCCGGGATGATCAGCACCAGCAGCATCTCGTAGTAGTTCGTGAAACCGCTGGGGTTCTCGAACGGGTGCGCGGAGTTCGTGTTGAAGAAACCGCCGCCGTTGGTGCCGAGCTCCTTGATCGCCTCCTGTGAGGCGACCGGCCCCATCGCGATCGTCTGCAAGATGCCGCTGATGCCGTGGGCCGAGACGTAGTGCGCCAGGTTGTCGATCGACCCCTGCGAGACGAGTACCAGAGCGCTGACGAACGCGATCGGGACGAGCACGTAGAGGATCGTCCTCGTGAAGTCCTCATAGAAGTTCCCGAGGCTCTTGCCGCTACGCCCGATGATCCCGCGCACCAGCGCGACCGCCACGACGATGCCGACAGCCGCCGAGGCGAAGTTCTGTACCGTCAGCCCGAGCATCTGGCTGAAGTAGGTCATCGTCGTCTCGCCGCCGTAGTACTGCCAGTTGGTGTTCGTCAGGAACGACGAGACGGTGTTGAACGTGACATCCCACGGCGCCGCGTGGAAGGTGACCCCGCCGTAGTTGTTCCACGGCTGAATCGTCTGGCTGCGCAGGATGACGTAGAGGATGATCCAGCCGGCGAGCGAGAAGATGATCAGGCTGCGCGCGTAGGACTTCCAGTCCTGTTCACGTGTGGGGTCGACGCCGAAGCAGCGGTACAGCAGCCGCTCGAACCAGCCGAAGACGGGCGTCAGGAAGACGCGCTCGCCGGTGTAGACCTTGGCCATGTACCGGCCGAGGAACGGCGAGAGGATGATCAGAGCGGCGCAGAAGGCGAGGATCTGCAGCCAGCCGTTGACCGTCATGGCCTAGAACTTCTCCCCGCGCACCAGCGCGTAGCCCAGGTAGAGACAGACCAGCACCGAGACGACCAGGCCGAAGAAGTCGGCGGCGCTCATGTGCGCGACGAAGTAGCCGAGCGTCGTCATACGCGGTCGATTGCCTCGATCATCAGGTAGAGGACCGCGAAGGCGACGATTCCAAGGACGATCGCGACGATGTCTCCGGGCATGGGAACGAGCGTAGGACCCCGTTCGTGTAGGCCGCATCAAGATGTGCAGTGGCGGCATGGAGATTTCGTCAAGATCTCTAGAGTGGTCGAGATCCAGGAGATTCAGATCACCGGCGGGACGATCCGACTCGGCCAGCTGCTGAAGCTCAGCGGCATCGCCGAATCCGGTGGCGACAGCAAGGCGCTGCTGCTCGCCGAGGTCGTGTACGTGAACGGGGTCCCCGAGACTCGGCGCGGGCGCCAGCTGCACGACGGCGACCTCGTTGAGGCACGCGGTGAGGGCGCGCGGGTGGTGGCCGGATGAGGCGCGGCGCGGCTGTCGCAGTGGTGGTCGTTGGCGCGGTGATCCTCGGCTTGGCCTCGCTCGCGGGCGCAGACCCGCCGACCGGGACCGTGACGCCCTACGCGATTCCCCAGGGTGCAACCGGCGCGACCGGACCGACCGGCGCGGCGGGGGCGACGGCGCTGACCGCCGGACCGGACGGCGACCCGTGGTTCCTCGAGACCCGGGATGCCAACGGCGTCTACCGCATCGGCACCGTCGCCTCCGGCAAGGTGCTCGAGTACCCCTCGCCACCGCTGCGCCTCCGGCCCGTCGCGATGACGGCGACAGGCGGCGAACTCTGGTTCACGGACACCGGTAGCGACATCTCGGACACCGACGGCGACTACTCGTACCTCAACTCGATGACCACGGCCGGTGTCGTCACCCCGGAGGCCCGACTCACGCCCTCGATCGGCGGCCTGGCCGCGGACTCAAGCGGCGACCTCTGGATCACGCACCCACAGGACAACGAGATCGGCGAGATCGTGCCGCCGATCACGCGGGACGCCGACGCCGATCCGGAGATCTACTACACGTTCTCTCCGCCGACCGATCCGGAATCGATCGCCGCCGGTCCCGACGGAACGACCATGTGGTTCACCGAACCCGGGAGCGACGAAATCGGCTCGATCACGTCGGACGGTAACGTCGAGCAGTACCCGCTTCCAAGCGGCGTGAGTGGCACGCTCGGCAACATCATCCTCGGCCCTGACGGCAGCCTCTGGGTTGGCGTGGCGGCCGTGAACCAGGTGGACCAGGCCAACGCCGGCGTCGTCTTGCGGCTGGGAGTGGCGGCGGCGGTCAAGGAGCAGCCCGCCCTGGTGCGGATCACACCGGCCGGCGTCGTGACCCCGTTTCCCCTCCCGGCGACCTCGAACCCCGGTGCGACGGCGAACCCCGACGTCCTCGCCGCCGGACCCGACGGCCGGCTCTGGATGCCCGACATGCCCGGGACCGACGGCGGGCTCACCGCTTTCACGACGACGACCGGCACCTTCACCACCTACCCCGGGCTCGTCCCGACCCCGGACACGATCAGCTCGATCGTCAAGGACCCCGGCGGCACCGACTCCCTGTGGCTGACGGACCAGACCACCAACACGGTCGACAACGTGCCGCTGACGCCGCCCACGACGACCCCGCCGCCGACGACAACGGCGAACACATCGACGACGGCGGCTTCGCCGGCCCTGACGGCCGTGCTCACGCCGGTGTCGGCGGTGACCACGGCCGGCTCGACGCTGTCGGGCACGATCTCGGAGCCCGCCGGCAGCGCGACCACGGCGGTCACCTACGACTTCGAATACGGCACGAGCACCGCCTACGGATCGTCGACGCCGCCGGCCACCGCCAGCCTCACGCCGGCGGGCATCACGGTGAGCGCGACGCTGACCGGTCTGACGCCGTACACGACCTACCACTACCGGCTGGTCGCGAGTGACTGCTCAGCCGCGAGCTGCCAGACCGTCTCGGGCGACCAGACCTTCACCACCGGCTCGACGCTGCAGCCGCAGCTGAACACCACCGTTGGGGCCACCACGACAGCGGGCAGCGTGCTGATCAAACTGCCCGGGAAGCACCACTTCATCCGCCTCTCGGCGGGTGAGCTGATCCCCCTCGGCGCGACGATCAACACGCTCCACGGGACCGTGCTGATCCAGAGCGCGACCGGTCCGGGCGAGCTGGCGAGCGGCCTTTTCTCCGGCGGTCTGTTCACCGTTACGCAGCGGCCCGGCACGACCGTCACGGTGCTGACGCTTGCGAGCACCTTCAAGGCCTGCGTCGCGAAGCCGCTGGCGCACGTCGCCGCGGCCGAGGCGTCGAAGAAGTCGAAGAAGCCGAAGAAGCCCAGGAAGTCAAAGAAGGTCGTCAACCAGGTGTTCGGCAACGCCCACGGCCAGTTTTCGACGCGCGGGCACTACGCCACGGCCGCCGACGAGGGAACGAAATGGCACACCGCGGACCGCTGCGACGGCACCCTTATCGCCGTCACCGTCGGTCGCGTAACGGTGACCGATCGCGTGCGCCACCGCACGTTCGTCCTGACTGCGGGGCATCACTACCTCGCCGGCGCGCGCTGAGCCGCTGAACGGGGCGTTTGCAGCGACTACACTCGCTCACGTCGTGACCGCGTCACCGCGCAACGGGCACAGCGACACGGAGCGGTCGCCGACGGTCCGCTCAGGCGGTGAGGTGAAAGAGCGCCTGTCCGCCGAACGCACCGGGCGAGCGTTCCTCGTGCTGCGCGACGACGCCGAGCAGCAGCGGATCGTCGCACTCGACGGCGAGGCGAAGCCTCGGATAACTGTCGGGCGAAGCGACCGTGCCGACGTCGCGCTCTCCTGGGACGGCGAGGTCTCACGCCTGCATGCGGAGATCGAGTGCGCCGCTGGGGAGTGGATCGTGCTCGACGACGGCCTTTCCAGCAACGGTACATTCGTCAACGGGCAGCGTATTTCCGGTCGCCGCCGTCTCGCCGACGGGGACGCGATCCGGGTTGGTGCGACGGTCCTGCTCTTCCGGAACCCGCTCGCAGCGCCCGCGCCGACCCTGCGCGGACCCGTCGGTGTGACGTTCGAGCAGCTGAGCGACACCCAGCGCCGAGTGCTGGTTGCGCTCTGCCGCCCGTACGCGGGGTCGCTGCACCTCGCGTCGCCGGCCAGCAACCAGCAGATCAGCGAGGAGCTGTTCCTCAGCGTCGACGCGGTGAAGGCAAACCTGCGCGCGATGTATCGACTGTTCGGCTTGGCGCGTTTGCCACAGAACCAGAAACGCGCACAGCTCGCCGAGCGAGCGATCACGTGGGGCCTGGTCGGTTCCGACCGCTAGCGGGAGCGGCTGCGGCGCGGCCGCGGCTTCCGCTTCCGGCGGCGATGCTCGGGGTGGCGCTGGTCGCGTTGCTCGCGGGGTACGGGACCTGGCACACAAACTTCGGCAACAACCTCGAACTGCAGACGATCGACGCGCGCATCAGCCTGCGCGGAACGCAGAAGCCCTATCCGGGCGTCGTGATCGTGGCGATCGACGTCAAGACACTCGAGACCTCGCGCTTCGGGTCCTTCCCGTTCAAGCGCATCTACGACGCGGAGATGATCGACCGGCTGCGCAAGGACGGGGCGAAGACGATCGCCTACGACCTCATCTTCGATAGCGCCAGCGACTACCCCCAGTACGACCTCGACCTGCTGAAGGCCGCCGAGCGCGCGCACCGCCATCTCGTCCTCGCCGCGCAGGCCTCCGACATCAACGGCAACGGAACCACCAACGTGCTCGGCGGCGTCGCCAACCAGCGGCTCGCGGGCGTCAGCGTCGGCATGGCGCTGTTCGACGAGGACAGCGACGGCGCCGTGCGCCGCGTGCCGGAGCAGGTCGGGGGCGTGCCGAGCTTCGCGGTCGCGGCGGCCCGCGACGCCGGCTTGCCGGCGCGTGCGCTGCGCTCGGATTTCGACAACGGATTCCAGTGGATCGACTTCCCCGGGCCGGCCGGGACCGTGAGGTCCTACTCGTTCTCCGACGTGCTCTCAGCGGGCTTCAACCCCGCGCTGGTGCGTGGGCGGATCGTCGTCGTCGGCGCGACCGCGGGCGACCTGCAGGACACCCACACCGTCGACTACGGCCCCAACCTGCCGATGACCGGCCCGGAGCTCGAGGCTGATGCGATCTCCACGTTGATGACCGGCGCGGCCCTGCGCCCCGCGTCCGCAGCGGTCAACTGGCTGCTGGTGATCGTGGCGGCGCTGCTCTTGCCGGCACTCGCGCTGCGTCGCGTGCGCTGGCCGCTACTCGTCTGGACGGGACTCGCCGCCGCCGCGGCGCTGCTTGTCGGGACCCAGCTCGCCTTCGACGGCGGAACGATCAACCTGCTGATCCCGGTGCTCGCGGCCCTGGTCGTCAGCGGCGCCGGCGCCGTGCTGATCCCGCTCGCCGTCGAGCGTCGCGAGCTCGCGCTGCTGCGCTACCGCTTCGCCCGCTTCGATCCGAGCGTCGTCGATGCGGTGCTCGCCGATCCGGGGATTGCGCTGCGGGTGCGCGCATTCGCGATCGGCCCGGAGTCGGTGATCGCCGGCTACCGCATCGTGTCGCTGATCGGCCGTGGCGGGATGGGGGTCGTCTATGAGGCGGTGCAGCTGACGCTCGACCGGCCGGTGGCCCTGAAGCTGATCGACCCCGCCCACGCCGATGACGAGGAGTTCCGTGCGCGCTTCGTGCGCGAGTCGCACGTGGCCGCGGCGCTCGAGCACCCGCACGTGATCCCGGTCTATGAGGCCCGTGAGGACGGGGGGCTGCTGTTCATCGCAATGCGCTTGGTGCGAGGGCCAAGCCTCGCCGAGCTCTTCACCGCGGAGGCGCCACTCGTGCCGGCGCGCGCCGTGCGACTGCTCTCCCAGGTCGCGAGCGCGCTGGGCGCGGCGCATGCCCGCGGTCTCGTGCACCGCGACGTCAAGCCGGCGAACATCCTGCTGCACGAGCGCGATCACGCCTACCTGACGGATTTCGGCGTCAGCCATGAGGTCGGCGACGAGGGTCTGACCGGCGTCGGCGAGCGTCTCGGCACGGTCGACTACATGGCCCCGGAGCAATGCCGCGGCGAGCGTGTGGGACCCGCGGCCGACATCTACTCGCTCGGCTGCGTGCTCTACGAGGCGCTGACCGGCCGCCCGCCCTACCCGGCCGCGAGCGAGGCGGCGCGCATCGCCGCACACCTGCATGATCCGCCGCCCAGCGCGAGCGACCACTGGCCGGCTGTGCCCGCAGCTCTGGACGCGGTGATCATCCGGGCGCTCGACAAGGAGCCGGGGAGCCGCTTCACCTCGGCCGATGAGCTGGCGCTCGCCGCACGCCGGGCGCTCGGCCTGGAGGAGGCCGAGGACGCGCGTCAGCCCGCGTCGCGCGCGCCCGGCGGCGGCGAGCGCCCGACGATCGTGCCGGGCTGAGCGCGTGCCCGGAGGATCGCCAGGCAATACGCTGGCGCACGTGCGCCAACGGATCTGGATCGTGACTGTCAGCCTCTCCGGGGTCGCCGGGTTCGTGCTGCTGACGATCCCGGGGAGTGGGGTGCAGGAGGTGATCGGCTGCGTCCTGCTCGGCTTCCTGCTGGTTGTCGTGATCGGCGTGGTCGTGGGACGCCTCGGTCCCCAGAGCCAACCGGACCGTGAGCGCGAGGCGCGCGCGCGCGAGGAGTTCGACCGCACGGGGGAGTGGCCGGCCGACTAGTGGACCCAGGGACCGATCCCGCTGACGTGCTCGACGGTGATGCGTGAGACGATCCCCGCCGGCGGATCGGGCATCGGCGGGAAGGTCACATCCGGCCCGAGGTAGACGTGCGCGAGGCGCTGCAGCAATGCGGCCGCGCCGCCCTCCACCAGCCGCGCGCTGCCGCGGATCACGAGGTACTCCTGCAGGCCGATCGCGTTGACCGTGTCGGATTCGATCGACAGCGCGACGCGGGGGTCGCCGGCTATGTTGCGCAACTTGACCTGGTGGCGGTCGAGGTGCCCGGCAACGATTTCGTCGCCATCGAGGCCGACCCAGATGATGGCGACCCGCGGGCTCCCGTCGGGCGCCAGCGTCACCAGGTGCGCCAGTTTGGCCGACTGGATCAGCTCACGTGCGTCGCCGTTCAGCAAAGACATCGCCTCTCCTCATGGTGGGGTGCACAGCGACCGCCGGTCACGCTCACGGTAGCGTGTCCGCTGGCGATCGCCGCCGACCGGCGATCCGCCGCCCCTGCCGTAGCCTGACGAGGAGCGCCGTGGCCCGAGCGATGATCGAGGTGGAGTCTGTCGTGAAGCGCTTCGGATCGACGACGGCGCTCGGCGGCGTCGACCTGGTCGCGGAGGAGGGCCGGGTGCTGGCCCTGCTCGGCCCCAACGGCGCCGGCAAGACGACTTTGGTGCGCATCCTCACGACGCTGCTTCGGCCCGACAGCGGCAGCGCTCGTGTCGCGGGCTGCGACGTGGTTGGCGAGGCCTCAGCGCTGCGGCACATGATCGGACTCGCCGGCCAGTACGCCGCGGTCGACGAGCTGCTGACCGGACGCGAGAACCTCGAGCTCGTCGGGCTCTGGTACCACCTCGAGCGGCGCGAGTACCGCCGCCGCGCACAGGAGGTGCTGGAGCGCTTCGGCCTGCTCGACGCCGGCGATCGCCTGGTCAAGACCTACTCCGGGGGCATGCGCCGGCGCCTGGACATCGGCGCGAGCCTGATCGCCCGCCCGGCGGTGCTGTTCCTGGATGAGCCGACCACGGGCCTTGACCCGCGCACGCGCAACGACGTCTGGCTCTTCATCGAGGAGCTGGTCGCGACCGGCACGACGGTCCTGCTGACCACGCAGTACATGGACGAGGCCGAGCGTCTCGCGCACGAGATCGTCGTGATCGATGTGGGCAGCGTGATCGCCGCAGGAACGGCGGTACAGCTCAAAGCGCGCCTGGGCGGCGCGACACTTGAGGCTCGGGTGGCCGATCCTGGCGATCTCGGCCGCGCCGCAGCCCTGCTCGCAGAGGTCGGCGACGCTCACCCGCGGATCGATCCTGACCGCCAGCTCGTGAGCATCCCGGCAGGGCAGGGCACGGCGCTGTTGCTCGCAGCCGGACGCCGGTTCGAGGAGGAGCAGATCGCGCTCGATGACATCGGCGTGCGTCGCCCGTCGCTCGACGACGTCTTCCTCTCGCTGACCGGCGCCGGTTCGGACCATGGCCCCCCGGAGCCCGAGGCGGCGCGGTGAGCGGCGCGGTCGCCGAAACTCGGGCCTCGCCGCCGATGCGCACGACGGCCCGGGACGCGGCGCGCGACACCGCCGGCGTCGCCAAGCGCAACCTCCTGCGCATCGTCCGCACGCCGCGCCTGCTGCTGATCGGATCGGTTCAGCCGGCGCTGCTGCTGGTCGTCTTTCGCTACGTGCTCGGCGGCGCAATCGTGATCCCGGGTGGCAGCTACGTCGACTACGTCGTGCCGGCGATCTTCATCGAGGCGGTCCTGATCGGCGGCATGACCACCTCGATCGGTCTCGCCGAGGATCTGAAGAGCGGCATCCTCGACCGCTTCCGCAGCCTGCCGATGGCGCGTTTCGCCGTGCTCGCGGGACGCACGATCGCCGATCTCAGTCGCAGCCTGCTGTCGCTCGCGATCATGGTTGGCCTGGGCCTCCTCGTCGGCTTCCAGTTCCACGCGGGCGCCGGCTCGATCATCGCCGGGATGGCGCTGATCGTGGCCTTCGGCTACGCCTTCTCCTGGGTGTATGCCGCGATCGGCCTCGCCACCAAGGACCCGGAAACCGCCCAGATCGCGGGCATCCTTCCGTTCTTCGTGCTGATGTTCGCGAGCAACGCGATCGTTCCGGTTGCGACCATGCCGAGCTGGCTGCAGGGGTTCGCCCGCAACCAGCCGCTCAGCGTGACCGTGACCGCCGTGCGCGGCCTGCTCGAGAACGGTCCCACGGGCCAGTCGGTCTGGCAGTCGCTCGCCTGGTCCGCCGGAATCCTGGTCGTGTTCTTCGCGATCTCGCTCCAGCTGTATCGCAACACGACGTCGTGATGCGCCGGCGCTACGGCTTTCGCACAGCGGCGCGCGCCGCTCGTGTCAGTGCCGAGGCCGCCGGCTCCGAGCTGTAGCCCAGCTCCGTGCGGGCGAGCGAGTCGTCGAAGCGCATCGGCCAGCGCGCGACGCGTACCTCATCGAGCACGAGCAGCTTGGGGTCGCGCCACAGGTGGGAGGCGATCCAGGCCGCGCCGTAGGCCGCGGACCAGGGCACCGCCACCGCCGGTGCACGCCGTCCGACGGCGTCGCAGATCGTGCCGAAGATCTCGCGCATCGAGAGGTTCTCGCCGCCGAGCAGGTAACGCTGGCCGGCGCGGCCGTGTTCGAAGGCGAGCAGATGTCCGCGGGCGACGTCCTCGACGGCGACGATGTTGAGCGCGCTGCCGGCGAGGTAGGCGCGGGCGCGGCCGCCGGCGACGTCGGCCACCATCTTGCCGGTCGGCGTGGGCCGGTGGTCGCCGGGTCCGACGGGGGTGGTCGGGTTGACGACCACGACGTCCGCGCCGCTCGCCGCAGCGTCGAGTGCCAGCCGCTCACCGGCGAGCTTGGTGCGCTTGTAGGGCACCCGCAGCTCCCATCGCGCGGGGGAGTCCGCCTCGGTTGCGTCGCGCCCGGCGACGGGCCCGCAGGTCGCGCATGAGGCGGTGTGGACGACCCGCATGCCGCGCGCCTGCTCGAGGATCAGCCGCGTGCCCTCGACGTTGACGCGCTCCATTGCCTGAGCGTCGGCGCGCGCGTAGCTGTACAGCGCCGCGAGATGAAAGACGACGTCGCGGCCGGACAGCGCCCGTCGCAGCGCGTCGCGCTCGAGCAGGTCACCCTGCATGAACTCCGCCCCGCCGGCCAGGTCGACCGGCAGGCGGCGGTCGAACGCGCGCACGTCGGCGCCCGCCGCGACGAGCGCCGCCACGACATGGGAGCCGATGAATCCGGCCGCGCCGGTGACGAGTGCCTTCACTTTCGCAGCGCGCGTGCGCTGCCGCGCGCCAGGTCCCACCCCAGCCTGCCGACCGCGCCGCCCATGCGGTCCGCGCGTGCGACAACGTCCTCGAGTGCGGCGGCGAAGCGGCGGATCTCCGCCTCGTCGACGACGAGCGCGGGGAGGGCCTTGACGACGTTCATCCGGTGCCCGGCGACCTGGCAGAAGATCTGGTGGCGCTGGAACAGGGGGACGACGATCAGCTGCGCAGCCAGGCCGGTCTGCGCGCGCTCGACGAGGTTCCAGACGGCACGCTGGCGCCGGCGCTCCGGTGTGCCCAGTTCGATCGCCCACATCAGCCCCAGGCCGCGCACGTCGCGAACGATCTCGTAGCGCTCGACGAGCGGGCGGGTCAGTTCGAGCAGCAGCTCGCCGAGCGACGCCGCTCGGGCGACGAGACTCTCGCGCTCGATCACCGCCAGGGTGGCAATCCCGGCGGCGGCGGCCATGTCGTTGCCGCCGAAGGTGGAGCCATGGCGTACGCCGCGCTCCATGCCGTCGAACACACGCGCGCGCACCTCGGCGGAGACGAGCACGCCGCCGATCGGCACGAATCCGCCCGAGAGCGCCTTCGCGACGCAGATCATGTCGGGGTCGAGTCCCCAATGCTCGAGCGCGAAGAACCGCCCGGTGCGGCCGAGGCCGGTCTGCACCTCGTCGCAGACGAACAGCGTGGCGTGCTCGCGGCAGGCCTGCTGCGCCCCGGCGAGGTAGCGGTCGGGCGGAAGGTTGACGCCCTTGCCCTGCACCGGCTCGACGACGAAGGCGGCTACGTCGCCGCGGGCGAGCTCGCGTACAAGCGAATCGAGATCGCCGAACGGGACGCTGTCACAGCCGGGCAGCAGCGGCCCGAAGCCGTCCCGGAACTGCTCGTCGCCGTTCAGCGAGAGCGAGCCGAGCGTCAGGCCGTGGAAGGCGTGGCTGGCGTAGAGGATGCGCGGCCGACCGGTCGCCGCCCGCGCGAGCTTGATCGCGCCCTCAACCGCCTCGGTCCCCGTGTTCGCCGTTACCATCGCCGCGATCCGCGCCGGCGCGCGAGCCACGAGCTGCTCCGCGAGCACCCCGGGAAGCACGCTCACGCCGAGCTGGGGGAGATTCGCACTGCGGGCATCGAGAAGCTCGCGCAGGGCGGCGAGGACGTCGGGGTGATTTCGCCCGACCGCGAAGGTTCCGTAGCCGCACAGCAGGTCGAGGTAGCGCGTTCCGGCGGCGTCGATCAGGTAGGCGCCCTCACCGCCAGTCCAGTCGTGGTCGAAGCCGAGCGTGCGAACGATCCGTCCGAGCTGCGGGTTCAGGTAGCGGTCGTTGAGCTCCATCGCCTCGCCGCCACGGGTGGCGAGGATGTCGGCGATCGACCCGGGGTTGGTAGCCACGCCGACAGCCTACGCGCGTGTCCTGTTTCACGCGGGGAGCGTGCTACACTAACTTCTCATTCGTAAGTAGATAGGGAGTTGATATTAGTGAGCACGCTGCGCCTGATCCCCCTCGACGACACCGTCGTCTTCCCCGGCATGAGCATCACGCTCACCGTCGCCGTGACCGATGACGAGCGCGTCGTGCTGGTCCCGCGCCACGACGGGGAGTACGCCGAGGTTGGGGTGGTCGCCTCCGTCGCCGAGCGGGTGCGCCTTCCCGGAGGCGGGCACGCGGTCAACGTCGAGGCCGAGCATCGCGCCCTGATCGGTGCCGCGCAGACCGGTTCGGACGGCGCGCTTTTCGTCGAGGTCGACGAGCGCCAGGATGAGGTTCCCGTTGACGCGCGCACGCGCACGCTTTCGCGCGAATACCGCGCCGTGGTCGAGGAGATCCTCGAGCTGCGCGGCGTGGATGCGCGGATCACGGGCTGGCTGCGCTCGATCAGCGAGCCCGGCATGCTCGCGGACTCCTGCGGTTACAGCCCCGACCTCAACTACGAGCAGCGCGTCGAGCTGCTGCGGACGCTGGACGTCACCGATCGCCTTGAACTGGCGCTGAAGTTCCAGCGCGAGCGCTTCGAGGAGCTGCAGATCCGCAAGCGGATCCGCGACGACGTGCAGGAGGGCGCGGACAAGCAGCAGCGCGACTACTTCCTGCGCAAGCAGATGGACTCGATCCGCAAGGAGCTCGGCGAGGACGACGCCTCGATCGTCGAGGAGTACCGCACGAAGATCGAGGCAGCCGAGATGCCCGAACAGGCGCATGAGCAGGCGGTCAAGGAGCTCGGCCGGCTCGAGCGGATGGGCGAGCAGTCGGGCGAGGCGAGCATGATTCGCACGTACCTGGACTGGATGATCGCGCTGCCGTGGAACAAGCGCTCCGAGGAGCGTCTGGACCCCGTTGCGGCGCGTGCGGTGCTCGACGCCGATCACGCCGGGCTCGAGGACGTCAAGGACCGCGTGACCGAGTATCTCGCGGTGCGCAAGTTGCGCCAGGAGCGCGGGATCGAGGCCGATCCGCGCTCGGGTGCGATCCTGACGCTGATCGGACCGCCCGGTACCGGCAAGACGTCGATCGGAGAGTCGATCGCCCGCGCGACCGGCCGCGAGTTCGTGCGCATGTCGCTGGGCGGTGTCCGCGACGAGGCCGAGATCCGCGGCCATCGGCGCACCTACATCGGCGCGCTTCCGGGACGTCTGGTGCGCGCGCTGCGCGATGCGGGAACGATGAACCCGGTGATCCTCCTCGACGAGGTCGACAAGGTCGGGGCCGACTGGCGTGGCGACCCGAGCTCCGCGCTGCTCGAGGTCCTGGACCCGGCGCAGAACCACAGCTTTCGTGACCACTACCTGGACGTCGAGCTCGACCTCAGCCAGGTGCTGTTCCTCGCGACCGCCAACCAGGCGGACACGATCCCGGGCCCGCTGCTCGACCGCATGGAGGTCATCTCCTTCGACGGCTACAGCGGCGAGGAAAAGCTGGCGATCGCAAATGGTTACCTGTGGCCGCGCCAGCGTGACCGCAACGGGCTGCTCGACGGCGAGGTGAGCATCTCCGACGAGCTGGTGAGAACGGTGATCGCCGAGTACACCCGCGAGGCGGGCGTGCGAAACCTCGAGCGCGAGCTTGGCAAGCTGCTGCGCAAGACCGCCACGCGGATCGCCTCCGGCAAGGTCAAGGCGCCTGTCGAGATCGAGATCGCAGCGATCCGCGATGCGCTCGGACGCCAGAAGTTCTTTCAGGAGTCGGCGGCGCGCACCGCGGTCCCCGGCGTCGCCACCGGTCTTGCCGTCACCGGCACCGGAGGCGACGTACTGTTCGTCGAGGCGACCACGATGAAGTCCCACCGCTCCTCCGCCGGCCTGGTTCTCACCGGCCAGCTGGGCGAGGTGATGAAGGAGTCCGCGCAGATTGCGCTCTCCTACGTCCGCGGGCACGCGGCTGAGCTGGGCATCCCGTACGACGCGTTCGAGGAGCGTGAGTTTCACATTCACGTGCCGGCCGGGGCGATCCCCAAGGACGGCCCGAGCGCCGGCGTGACGATGGTCACGGCGCTCGCCTCGCTGCTCTCGGGCCGACCCGTCAGGCACACCGTCGGCATGACCGGCGAGGTCACGCTGCAGGGAAGGGTGCTGCCGATCGGGGGGCTCAAGCAGAAGGCGCTGGCGGCCAGCGCGGCCGGCCTGACCGACGTGGTCATGCCGGAGCGCAACCGTGGCGATCTGGACGAGATTCCCAGCGAGGTACGCGACGCGGTGCGCTTCCACCCGGTGATGACCGTGGGGGAGGTGCTCGAGCTCGCGCTCGAGCCGGTGCGCGATGTCGCGTTGTCGTAGCTGCGAGCCGGTGAATCGTGAGGTCCGCGTCGCCGCGGACCTGCTCGAGCGCCGCTGGCTGATCCAGGTGGTCGTGGCGGCACACTCCGGCGCCGTCCGCTTCAACGAGTTCGGCTCGGCGGTGGTCGGCATCTCCCCGCGAATGCTGTCCTCGCGCCTGCGTGACCTCGAGCGGGCCGGCCTGGTGGAGCGTGTCGTGATCCCCGACAGCCCGCCGGGGGTGGAGTACCGGCTGACGGAGCGGGGCCGGGCGCTGGGCCCGCTCGTCGAGGCGCTGCGGCGCTACGCCGCGGCCTGAGTGCGCGACGCTCCGGTCAGTCGGCTTCGCGCACCGCGGTGCGCTCCTCGACAAATTCGAGGACGCCGAGCAGCTCTCCGACACGGCAGACCAGCAGGCGCTCCTCCTCGATCTCAACCCAGCTCCCGGCCGAGAACGGAAACACGACATGATCGCCGGGCGAGACCGGCATCTCGATACCGGCCTGCGCCCACCAGTCGAGCCCGGTGCCGACGGCGAGCACGATGCCGTGCTGGGGCGGCGGCTCGTGGGTGCCCGGCGGCACGACGAGCCCCGACTGGCGAATCCGGTCCGGCTCGAGTTCCTTGATCACGACTCGGTCGAAAAGCGGGCGGAGTTGCTGTCTCACGACATGAAAGGTTAGCCACCGGGCGTGACGCTGGTAGCGTCCGCGGCGATGATCGACCCGCTCACCCGCTGGGCCGCGCATGGCGAGAAGCCGGACTTCACCGGGCTGCTCAGCTTCGCCGGTCAGCGCTACACCGAGGATCCCGAGGACCTCGTCGGCGCCGACGTGGCGATCGTCGGCGCCGCGACCGACGACCTCGTCTCCGATCGCCCCGGCACGCGTTTCGCGCCGCGCGCGATCCGCGCCGCGGGCTGCCCGCCCGGGCGCCACATCGATGCTGCGATCGACGCCTTCGCGGCGCTGACGGTGATCGACTACGGCGATGCGCCGGTGATCCCCGGCGACGCGCCGGCCAGCCATGCGGCGATCGAGCGCACGGTCGGCGAGGTTGTCGGCGCCGGCGCGATCCCGTTCGTGCTCGGTGGCGACCATTCGATAGCCGAGCCCGACATGCGTGCTGTTGCGGCCAGACATGGCCCGCTTGGCCTCGTGCACTTCGACGCGCATGCCGACACGGGCACAGCGGTCTTCGGCGTCGCTCGTTCGCACGGCACGGTGATGCGACGCCTCGTCGAGCAGGGTGTTATCGACGGTGCCCGCTACGTGCAGATCGGACTGCGCGGATACTGGCCAGGCGAGCGCGAGTTCAACTGGCAGCGTGAGCACGGCATCACGGCGCTGTTCATGGCCGACCTCCGCACGATGCCGATCGACGAGATGGTCGGACAAACGGTCGCGATCGTCGGCAGTGGTCCCGTCTTCCTCTCGATCGACATCGATGTGCTCGATCCATCGATCGCGCCCGGAACCGGGACACCGGAGCCGGGGGGCATGGGCGCCGCGGAGCTGATGGTGGCCGCGCGCGCGCTGGCAAACGGACTCGATCTGGTCGGCGCCGAGCTGGTCGAGGTGATCCCGACGGCGGTCGGCTCGGCCGATGTGACCGCGCTGATCGCGGACCGCGTGGTGCGCGAGGTTCTGACCGGCATCGCGTTGCGGCGCGGAGGTGTGTTCGATGAGTGACCGCGCCGACGTGCTCGTGATCTTCGGCATCACCGGCGACCTCGCGAAGAAGATGACGCTGCGGTCGCTCTACCGCCTGGAGGCCCACGGACAGCTCGATTGCCCGATCATCGGCGTCGCCGCCGACGACTGGACGCTCAAGCGCCTGTGCGAGCACGCCGACGACTCGATCGCTGCCAGCGGCGAGCCGGTCGATCCGAAGATCTTCGCCCGCTTCGCCAAGCGGCTCTCCTACATCAGCGGCGACTTCGGCGATCCGGCGACCTTCGATCGCGTCGCGAAGGCGATCGGGACGGCCCGCACCCCCGTCTTCTACCTCGAGATACCGCCCGCCCTGTTCGCCCCGGTCGTCGCCGGCCTCGCAACCGCGGGGGCGCTCCCGGCGAGCGCGCGAGTCGTGGTGGAAAAGCCTTTCGGCCACGATCTTGCATCCGCACGTGCGCTTGCCGCGCAGCTGCACGAGCATCTGGCCGAAAGCCAGCTCTACCGGATCGACCACTTCCTCGGCAAGATGGGGCTGCAGCAGTTCCTCTACCTGCGCTTCGCCAACACGATGCTCGAACCGGTCTGGAACCGAAGTCACATCTCGAGCGTCCAGATCACCATGGCCGAGGCGTTCGGGGTCGAGGACCGCGGGCGCTTCTACGACGCGGTCGGTGCGCTGCGCGACGTCGTCGTCAACCATCTGCTGCAGCTGATGGCCGCCGTGGCGCAGGAGCCGCCCGCCGCCGCCGACGCCGCGACGCTGAAGGACGCCAAGTATGCGGTGCTGCGCTCGACGGCCGACGCCGACCCGGCCCGCTACGTGCGCGGCCAGTACACGGGCTACCGCGAGATCGACGGCGTGTCCAAACGCTCGCGAATCGAGACCTACGCCGCCCTGCGCCTCGAGATCGAGAACTGGCGTTGGGCCGGTGTTCCGTTCCTGATCCGGACCGGCAAGCGGCTCCCCGTGACCCAGACGGAGGTGCGCCTGGTCTTCCGCCACCCGCCACGGCTCGGCTTCGTCGCCGGCGGGCACCGCCGTCCCGAGCCCGACCAGCTCGTCGTGCGGCTGGATCCGCGCGTCGGCATCCAGCTGACACTCGATGGGCTGCGCGCCGACCGTGCCGGCCCCGCGCCGATCACCCTCGCCGCGGACCTCGTCGACGAGGGGGGCGTGCCACCCACGCCGTATGAGCTGCTGATCAAGGCGGCGCTCGAGGGGGACGCCGCCCGCTTCACGCGCCAGGACTCGGTGGAGGAGAGCTGGCGCATCGTCGCCCCGCTGCTCGCGAAGCCGGGGCCGGTGCACTCATATGCGCCGGGCTCCTGGGGCCCGCAGGAGGCCGCGAAAGCTCTCGTGCACGGCCTCGGACGCTGGCATTCCCCGTGGGTAGACCGATGAGCCTGGCCGCTTCCGGCGAGCAGTTCGAGCTCAGCCACGGCGACCAACGCGCGGTCGTCGTCGAGGTGGGAGGCGCCTTGCGGGAATACAGCGTCGGCGACCGCGACGTCATCGACGGCTACGGCCTGCATGAGCGAGCCGACGGTGGACGCGGTCAGCCGCTGATGCCCTGGCCGAACCGCATTTGCGACGGGCGCTACGTCTGGGACGGCGAGATGATGCAGCTTCCCCTCAGCGACAGCAAGCTCGGCCACGCGATCCATGGACTCGTCCGCTGGCGCAACTGGCAGGTGCTCGCCTGGGAGCCGTCACGGCTGACGTTCGGGCTGCGACTGTTCCCGATGGCCGGCTATCCCTTCACGCTCGGTCTGACGATCGAGTACGAGCTGAGCGACGCCGGCCTGCGCGTGTGCACGCGAGCGGAGAACCTCGGCACCCGTGCCTGCCCGTACGGAGTCGGCTTCCATCCCTATCTGACGCTCGGCGCCTTGATCGACGAGGCCCGCCTGAAGCTGCCGGCAGAGCGCATCCTGATCACCGACGAGCGCCTGATGCCGGTCTCCTCCGAGGCGGTGTCGGGCACGCCCTACGACTTCCGCGCCCCGCGCGAGATCGGCCCGATCGTGCTCGACGCGTGCTTTCACGAGCTGGTGCGCGACGACGACGGTCGCGCCCGCGTCACGCTGAACGGCGCCGGCACGAGTGTGACGCTCTGGATGGGGGACGCCTTCAACTACGTGATGGTCTACACCGGCGACACGCTCGGGGTCGTCGAGCGTCGACGCCGTGCGCTCGCTGTCGAACCGATGTCGTGTCCGCCAAACGCCTTCGTAAGCGCCGAGAGTCTGATACGCCTCGAGCCGGCGCAGACGCACACGGCGGAGTGGGGGATCGAGAGCTGAGCGGCGCGACGGGGGCGCCCCTAGGCGAGGCAGCTTCCTACGACTTTCGCCTCGACGTCGAAGCACAGCCGCGCGACTGCGCCGCCGCCCGGGGCGTTGCTCAAGTGCAGCTCTGCGCCGAGCACGGCGGCCTGGCGTGCAGCGATCGCCAATCCGAGGCCGACTCCGCGCCCAGCCGCCGGCCTGCCGGTGACGAACGGCTCGGTCGCCCGTTCCAAGAGCCTCGGTTCGAGTCCAGGTCCGGCGTCCTGCACAACGATCTCGGCCGCGTCGTAGCGCACGCTGATCGGTGGCGCCCCGTGCCGCAGGGCATTGTCGAGCAGAGTCGATAGGACGCGCGCGAGCCGCCGCGAGTCGGTGCTGAAAGGAAGCGGATCGGGACCCGCGATACACAGCCGCGGGTAGTCGGCGCACACAGCGCGCAGCAGGCTGGCGAGATCGATCTGCGTGCGCTCGACCTGCTCGTCACCGCGCTGCAGACGCATGAGTTCGACGAGATCACGCGCGAGCCGGCGTTCGCGGGCGTCGCGGCGGACGTCGGGCCCCTCATACCACTCGGCCTCGGCGCCACGCCGGGGTCCGACGCGCTGAGGCGGTCCTGCAATCGCGAGTGGCCGTTCAGGCATCGACAGAAACCCTCAACTACCAATCGGCATGCCAAGCCCGTTACTTGAGCTCGCGACGCGTTTTTGCGCGAACGTTCATCCCGGGCGGCCCCGCACGCGGCGGATGGGAGCGGCAGATAGGCTGCGCCGGTGCGTCAGCGAGCCAAGCGCCCTGAGCTTCCCGCGGTCGTCGAGAGCGAGCCGGGAACGCCGGTTGTGACCAAGCTGATGTTCGCGCCGGTGAAGATCGTCGCGAAGCGAATCGCGCCGCGTGTCTCGACGAGGCTCTACCGACGTCTGTGGCGCGTCATCGACGACGACGCGCCGCCACCGCGCGCCGAGGAACGCCAGGAATCCGTTGCGAGGCTCGCGTTCGCGCTCGCGCTCGAAGGCGCGTGCGCGGCCCTTGTGAGCGGACTGCTCGACCAGGCTTCGCGACGCAAGTTCGCCCGGCTCACCGGTCGCTGGCCGGGCCGCGGCGCGAAGTCCTAGCCGGCTGCGAGGCTCGCTGCGCCGCGAGGAAGGCGCCGTTTCACCGCCGATGCTTCCGGGGAGACGGTTTAACCCGGCGGGTCCGCCGGATCGCGTAGGCTAGCGCGCGTGGATCACGACGACTCGACATTTGGCGGGCTCAGCCCGCTCACCGCAATCCTCATCGTGCTCGCGCTCGCGACGCTCGGCGGACTGCTCTACGGAGCCGCCGGGACGCGACGCAACCGGGACCCAGAGCCCGCCGCAGGCGCACCGGCACCCGCGACGCCGACCAAGAAGCGGCGTCCGATGGGCCGGCGCGTTGCAATGTGGACTCTGCGCCGGATCGTCCGCCAGTTCACATAACCGGCGGAAAGCGGGGCGGGGAGACAAATGCGGTGGGGCACGCCGGCCTGGGGCCGGCGCGCTCCTTGACGCCGTCAGAGCCCGCGTGCCGGGCGCCGCGGTGCGCGTCGAGGCTCGAGAAGCCCGCGTCAGACGGTTTGGCCCCGTGCTTGCGTCGCCAGCTCGGACTGCCGCGCGCCGCCGCCGGACTTCTGCGCCACACACGACCGCGTCGCCGCGGTCCGGTCTCGCGTGTGTGGGGCGTGGCTTTCTCCCCGAAACGCCGGGCGCCTTGCGCAGCCGCTCGTCGATGCCCGTGTAAGATCCGGGCTGTTCTACATAAGATAGATTATCGAGCATTGCATCAGCCGTTTTCGGCCTGACCGCACTCCGCAGCGTGCCCCCGCCCCGCGTTCTCGAGCGCGTTAGGGTGCGCGACATGGCCCAGCTTCCGGCGACCGTGCGGCGCTGGACACCGAATCGTCTGCGCGACGAGGTCCATCTTCGTGCGGTGGCGGTCGGGCTGGGAGTGATCCCGCCGCGCAGGATGCACTCCGCAGATGACGCGCGCCTGCTACTGGAGGTCGCCCGCGACGCACGCCGGGTGGTCGAGATCGGCGTCTACGAGGGTTCCTCGGCGGTGGCGCTGTGCGAAACGCTGCCGGCGGGCGCCGAGCTGCACCTGGTCGACCCGTTCGGCGAGCATCCCGACGCCTTGCCCGGCGGATGGGCGGCCACCGAATGGGCCACCCGCCGCGTGGTCGCGCGGGCGCTGCGCCGGCGCGCGACACCCGGCCCCAGCGTGCACTGGCACGTGGCGCTCTCCCACGAGGTGGCCGCAGAGTGGTCGGGAGAGGTCGACGTGGTCTTCGTCGACGGCGATCACAGCGAACGGGGCTGCGAGCGCGACTGGGACTGTTGGCACGAGCACGTGGCCGTCGGAGGCCACATCGTCTTCCACGACGCCCGCCTGGGACGCGCCGGAGGCCGCGGCCTGCCGGGCCCCACCGCGGTCGTCGACCGCCATTTCCGCTCACCCGATGCGCGCGGAGCCTGGGAGATCGCCGCCGAGACCGACCGGACGGTCGCGGTCCGTCGCATGGCTTGATCGATCCCCGACTCAGCTGACCGTCGCCGGCGGATCACGCCACCCCGACATTACGATGCGCCGATGGCGCTCTCGCCACCCGCCCCTTCCGTGATCGCCTGGATCCGGGCGCGCGATCCGGATCTGCGCGCACTGCGGCGGGCCGGACGCACCGCGATCGTGATGCCCGCCATGTTCGCGATCGGCGACCGGGTGATCGGCAACCCGAGCGTCGCGACCTTCGCCGCCTTTGGCTCGTTCGCGATGGTGCTGTTCGTCGACTTCGGCGGACCGATGCGCGAGCGCCTGCAGGCGCAGGCAGTGCTCCCAGTCGTCTGCGGGGCGTTGGTGTGCCTGGGCACGCTGGCGTCGAGCTCGGACGCGTTGGGCACCCTGGCGATGGCGCTCGTCGGCTTCGCGGTCCTGTTCGCCGGCGTTGTCAGCTCCGTGCTCGCATCCGCGACAACCTCGCTGCTGCTGGCCTTCATCCTCCCCGTCTCGCTCGCAGGCCCAGCGTCGTCGATCCCCGATCGCCTCGCCGGCTGGGGCCTGGCGGCGGGCGCCGCTCTGCTGGCGGTCGGGCTGCTGTGGCCGGCGCCGGCACGCGAACCGCTGCGGGGCGGCTCGGTCGAAGCCTGTCGTGCACTGGCCGCACGGCTGCGCGCGGACGTGGCGCTAGCACTCGGCGCTCAACGCGGCGAGATTGCACACGATGAGGCGGTGTCGCGCGCCCAAACCGCGCTGGGGGCCCTGCACGCGGAGTTCTTCGCGACCCCCAACCGGCCAACCGGCTTGAGCACGACCGCCCGGGCCATCGTGCGACTGGTCGACGAGCTGAGATGGCTGAACGCGATCGTCGTCGAGTCCGCGCCGCGGTCCGACGGAAGGCCCGGAGACCCGGCAGCGTGCGCGGTGAAGCTGGCGTCGGCGACCGTGCTCGAACGGGGCGCGGATCTTCTCGACATGCCCGGCTGCACTCGCGGTGCGCTGCAGACGGCGCTCCTCGCGCTCCGCGAAGCACTGCTCGAGCTCGAACGTGCCGCCACCGGGCGACTGCCGGCGCATGCGACGGTCGGCGAGCGCGACGAATCCGCGACAAACGGCCGAATCGAGGCCTTCGTCGCGTCGCTCGACCCGAGCTTCCGGGCTCAGGAGCTGAGCTTCGTCGTCGCTCAGATCGCGAGCAACATCGACCTCGCGGCGGCAGCCGAGCGACGCACGTGGCTGCAGCGGCTGTTGGGCCGCCAGCCCCCTGGCCTCGTGGGTCCGCTCGCGGCGGCACACCAGCGCGCCGGTGCTCACCTCGAGCGCCATTCGGTCTGGCTGCACAACAGCATCCGCGGCGCGGTCGCGCTGGCTCTGGCGGTGCTCGTCGCCAAGCTGACCGGTGTGCAGCACGCCTTCTGGGTGATCCTCGGCACGCTCTCGGTGCTGCGGTCCAACGCGCTCAGCATCGGCCAGAACGCGCTGCGCGGCCTGGCCGGCACGACGGCTGGATTCATCGTGGGCGCCGCGCTGGTCACCCTGATCGGCACCAACACAACGGTGCTGTGGCTGCTCCTTCCCCCCGCGATCCTGCTCGCCGGGCTCGCGCCCGCCACGGTCTCCTATGCCGCGGGTCAGGGCGCCTTCACGCTGACGCTGCTGATCCTCTTCAACATCCTCGAGCCGGCGGGCTGGCAAATCGGGCTGGTGCGGGTCGAGGACGTGGCACTCGGAGGCGCCGTGAGCGTCGCCGTGGGGCTGCTGTTCTGGCCGCGGGGCGCGGCCGCCGCGCTCGGCACGGCGCTGTCCGATGCGTACAGAGACGCCGTGCGCTACCTGACGGGCGCGGTCGCCTACGGCATGGGGCGCTGCGACGATTGCGTGCCGTCGCGGCCGGCGCCTGAGGAGGAGGCGGCACGCGCGGCCGCGGCGGCGCGGCGACTGGACGACACCTTCCGGGGCTACCTGGCGGAGCGTGGCTCCAAGCCGACGCCGCTGGCAGAGGTCACGGGGCTGGTCAACGGCGTCGCCGGGCTGCGACTCGCCGCTGACGCCGTGCTCGGCATCTGGCAGCAGGATAACGGGGCCGGTGGCGACCGCACAGCCGCCCGGCGCGAGCTCGAAATCGAGACCGAGCTGATCACGGCCTGGTATGACGGCTTCTCCGTCGGCCTCACGACGGGCGGCAAGATTCCCGAGCCGATGGCGCCTGACGCGAACGCCGACGCGCGTCTGGTCGATGCCGTGAGCCAGGATCTGCGCAGCGAGGATGGCCGCGCCACGGCCACGGCGGTGAGGATGATCTGGACCCGCGACCATCTGGATGCCGCTAGGCGTCTGCAGGGAACACTCGTGGAGCCGGCCATGACCGCCGGCCCCGCGTTGACGCCGACGCCTCTTCACGGCCCGTCACACTGGCCCCGCCTGCGGGAGCGCGCGCGCCGGCGTGACCGGACACCCGCCCCGCATCGGGTAGCCGCCGACGGCTCCCGCACGGCAGCCGAACGGCCCGCCGCACCCCTCGCGCCCGCCGAAACCGATTGAAGTACGCTCCGCAGTGTGAGTCAGGAGCTTTCCGATCCGCGGGATGACCCCGGTTCGGCGCTCGATCTCGCGGCCGCCGAGGTTCGGGTCGACAGCGCCGACACGCACGCGCTGATCGAGGCGCTCGCCACTCGGCTTGAGGAGTCCCTCCCCCGCCTCGCTGCCGTCCGGCGTCGCCGGGTGGGCGGCTTTCGATCCAAGCAGACGGAGGTCGAGCGGATCGAGGTCCAGCTCGGCGACGAACGCTTCGAGCTCGTGCAGGCCCGCGGCGGCTTCCAATGCCTCCGCCACCGAGTCGTACGGGGCATCACACTAAAGCGCGAGGAGCTGCCGGTCGCGCAGTGGATCGTCGAGCTGGTCGACGAGGTGACCCGCACGGCAGCGGTCGGAGAGCAGGCGCGTATCGCGCTGGAGGGCCTGCTGACGTGAGCCCGCTGTTCGGTCGCTCGCGTGGCGGTGGGACGCCACAGGATCCAGCACAGGCGCAGGCACAGGCACGGCGCGACGAGGAGTCGCTCACGCGCCTGCAGCAGGGCCACATCCCGCTCAACGCCGCCGAGCGGCTCGCCACGCTAGCCGGCGCCGATCCGTCGACGCTCGCCTTCGCGAGCGACCTCTCCGTGCAGGAATACGCGCTGCTGCACAGCCTCGAGATCATCCCGGTCACGCTGGTGATGGGCTCCTCCATCTATCAGGTTGGCTGGCAGGGCACCTACTACATGGTGCCGACAGAGATTCAGAGCGTCTCGCACGCCTATAACGAGAGCCGTCGCCTCGCGCTCGGACGACTGCTCGAGGAGACCGCGCTGGTGGGCGCCGACGCGGTCGTCGGCGTGCGGATCGAGCAGGGCCGCCACGACTTCGCCGCGGGCTCGGTGGAGTTCGTCGCGATCGGCACCGCGGTTCGCCTGCCGCCGGCGCTGCGCGGCGGCGACGGACCGGTCTTGACGGATCTCGAGGGACAGGAGTTCTGGCAGCTGTGCGCAGCGGGGATACGCCCGGTTGGGATAGCCGCACACACGAGCGTTCACTACGTTCCGGCCAGCTGGCAGACGGCGCGCGCGATGGGCGGCGGGATGTTCGGAGGCTCCTGGTACAACCAGGAGCTGGGCGACTTCACGCAGGGGGTCTACGACGCCCGCGAGAAGGCGATGACCTACGTCACGCAGCAGGCCGCCGCGCTCGGCGCCGACGGGATCATCGGCGTCAAGCTGGAAGAGCACGCCAGCGGCCGACGCGTCGCGCGTGGCGGCATCGAGTGCGACGACATGATCATCACCTTCCACGTCATCGGCACCGCCGTGCGCGAGGATCCCTCGCTCGCGACGAGTGCCAGAACTCCAAAGACGATCCTCTCACTCGCGTGAACGAGCAGCGCGCGCGGCGACCCCTCCGAAAGGAAACGCACCATGGCCTATGACCCGAGCAGCACTGAGGGAGTCCCGGAGGCCGGCCGCGCCCGCCTGCAGCAGAACCGCGCTGGGCTGTTCACGAGCGACCTGTCGGTCAACGAGTTTCTGCTCGTGCGTCAAGCCGGGTTTCGCCCGCTGGGCCTGGTGATCGGCTCGAGCATCTACCACATCGGCTTCCAGCAGGCCAGCTACCGCCAGAACCAGGAGATGACGGTGCTCTCCCAGGCGATGTACCACGCGCGCGAGCTGGCGATGACACGCATGGAGGAAGAGGCGGATCAACTTGGCGCCGACGGGGTTGTCGGCGTGCGTCTGGACATCGGGCGCTACGAGTGGGGCGAGAACCTCGCCGAGTTCATCGCCGTCGGCACGGCGGTCAAGCACCACGGCGGCGAGCTTCACCGCGCGCCCTCCGGGCGTCCGTTCACCAGCGACCTCAGCGGCCAGGAGTTCTGGACGCTGCTGCAGACGGGCCACCGGCCGGTCGGGATGGTGATGGGCTCGTGCGTCTACCACGTCGCCCACCAGTCGATGCGCCAGAGCCTGCGAAACGTCGGTCAGAACGTCGAATTGGCGAACTACACGCAGGCGCTGTACGACGCCCGGGAGCTGGCGATGGAACGGATGCAGGCGGAGGCGCTCGAGGCGAAGGCCGAGGGCATCGTCGGCGTCGACCTGCACGAGCGCTCGCACGGCTGGGGCAGCCACGTCATCGAGTTCTTCGCGATCGGCACGGCGATCATCCCCGCGGAAGGCAGCGAGGATCACGTGATTCCCGCGCCCCAACCGGTGCTCGATCTCTCGTGAGAAGGGTCGCGGCGGCTCTCGTCGCGGGGGCGCTGGGCGCGCTCATCGTCTTCGTGATCCCAGCGGCGGCGAGGGAGGCCAAGAAGCAACCGCTCGGACCGTTCGCGATGGCGGCGATGCGAGCCTTTCTCGCCACACGCTCGGGCGACATCACCGCGGCGGCTTACAACGTGAAGTCCGGGCGGCTGTTCCTATACCGCCCGGGAGTGCTCGGTGACGACGCGAGCATCGCCAAGGTCGACATCCTCGCCACCGCGCTGTACGAGGCCCAGGAGCACGGCACGACGCTGACCGCCACCCAGCAGGAGCTGGCTACGGAGGCGATCGAGGAGAGCGACAACGACGCGGCCGAGGATCTGTGGGAGGACGATGGTGGCAACGCCGGGATCGCCGCCTTCAACGCCAAAATCGGAATGGCGCAGACGATCCTCGATCCGGAGGGCGCGTGGGGCCTGTACGAGAGCACCGCCCGCGACCAGATACGTCTGCTGAAGCATGTCGCGCTGCCCAACCACGTGCTCACCTACGCATCGCGGGCCTACGAGCTGGCCCTGATGCACCGGATCGACCCCGCGCAGGACTGGGGCGTGTCTGCGGGCGTGCTCTCGCCCGCCACGGTGGCGCTGAAGAACGGCTGGCTCCCGGTCGGTCCTGGCTGGGAGATCAACAGCATCGGCGCCGTCACCGGGCGCTACCGCGACTATCTGATCGCCGTGTTGACCAGCGACGACCCGAGCATGGATTACGGCGTGGAGACGATCGAGGGCATCTCACAGATCGTCTGGAAGTACTTCCTGCCGAAGCGCTTCAGGCCGCACGCCACCGCGCTCAAGCGCCATTAGCGCTGGCCCTCAGAGCTGGAACTCGCCGCCGGTGTAGATGACCTGCTCGCCGCCGCCGCGCAGCGTCGCGGTGACGGTTCGGTCGGTCGTGGACACGATGTCGGTGTGCACGCTCGACTCGTTGAAGCCGAGCCTGTCCCATTCCTCGCGGGTCACCGACGCCGGATCCCCCGCGTAGCAGTCGTGGTAGGACTTGCCGAGCGCGATGTGGGTGTTCCCGAAGGGGCCGCCGACGTTCTCGTCGTAAAGCGTTTCGGCCATGAACTTGGTGATCCGCGAGAACCGCCGGTCCGTCAGCGAGAACTCCCCCACCTTGTCCGCGTTCTCGCTCGCCACCATCTCCGTGATGACGTGTTCGTTGTGCTCCGCCGCGGCCTTCACAACGCGTCCGTCGACGAACTCGAGACGCACTCCTCTGACCAGGTTGCCGTAGCGGTAGAGCGGCTGGTTGAACGCGATCCAGCCCTCCGTGCCCCGCCAGTCCGGGCTCGTGAAGATCTCGAAACTCGGGATGTTGCGCCCGCTCCCGCCCACCCACTGGCGCCGCTCGCCGAGCATGACTCGCAAGTCAACATCCGCGCCGACGATGTGCAGCGCCTCGATCGGCAGCGCGTTGAGCCGCGCCACGTATTCGCCGATCTGTTCGCTGACCTGGCGCCAGCGCGCAATCGGGTCATCCTCATCGAGGAAACAGGCGTCGGTTATCTGCTGCCAGTACTCCTCCTCGGTGAGCGCCGCCTCGGCCGCCATCGCCGCGGTGCCATACAGGCCGAGCGTCCACGTGAAGCGCCCGGCGTTCTCCTTCTCGGTGCGCCAATCCATCGCGGGTTTCATCGCGCGCCCGCTGCGCATTATCAATGCCGGGTCGACGCCCTCGAGCGCGTGCATGTCGGTCTCGCTGAGCACTGTGACCTGGTGATCGATCTGGTCGATCATCCCGCGCAGGAACGCGTCGGCAAAGAAGTCGATCTGCTCGTCACCCGCAAGCTCGTAGAAGTCGCGCGACAGGTTTGACTCGGCGTCGTCATCGGGCAGGTAGTGGCCGATCGTGTGCCCTCCGGCCCGCCACACGGCGCGGTGCAACTCGACGTACAGCGGCTTCGCGACCTCGTGGGCGGTGACCCGAACAACCTCCCCGCGCTTGACCCCGGCGCCTCCCCCCAGCGCGAAGTTGACGAGCACGTCCGCGTAGCGTTCGAGTACTGCCTGCGACGGACGAAACGGCATGGCCGCGACCCTACCCGATCCGTCCGACGATAGGCGCAACCGGACTTTTTTGCGGAGGATGCGGCAAGTTCGCTGCGCTGGTCTTGCACTGCCGAAGGGCAGATCGTATGTTCTCGCCAGGACGCGGGACGAGCCGCAAAGAGCGAGGCCACCGAGGTGTGAGGCCGCGCCACCCAGAGAACGGAGCGCCCCTTCGGGAGCGCACCGTAGGAGGGTTCCTCAAACGGCTCGCTTCCGCGTCTGAATTATTTTAAACGGTCGGCTCAACCGGCCCGCGGGGCGATCGCGCTCTTCGCGGCCCGACCGTCGGACAGCAGGCGCGCGGCGAGAATTCCACCCAAGCCGCCGAACAGGTGGTCCTCCCACGAGATGCCGGTCTGCGGCACGAGATCGGCGGCGAGCGCACCACCGAAGAGGAGCGCCACGACCACGCCGATCAGCAGCGCGCCGATGTTGCGGGTGAAGAACCCGCGGGCGATCAGGAAGCCGGCGTAGCCGAACACCACGCCGCTCGCGCCGACCGTGTCGGTGCCGCTTCCGGCGGTCAACCAGGTTCCCAGTCCGGCCACCAGGATCACGATCACGGTCACCTCGATGACGCGTCGAGCGCCGGCCACCGCGATCACCAGGCCGAGCACAACGAACGGAACGGTGTTGCCGAGCAGATGGCCGAAGCCCTCGTGCAGAAACGGTGCCGAGAGGATCCCTGGCAGCCCCGACAGCGACCGCGGATATATGCCGTCCTGGCTCAGCCGCTGGCCGTCGATCTTGTTGATGATCTCGACGACCCACATCACGGCGACGAGCGCGCCGATCACCGCGGCACCTTCGAACAGGGCGTCCCGGCGAGCGGTCTTCACCGCCTCAGTGTGACGCATGGTCCGGCGTCCTACCATCCAGGGATCCGCCCTTCGCTGATCATGCTGGCGGCGCTCGTCGTGGCGCTGCTGACCGCCTGTGGCAGCCAGGAGAGCACCCTGCCCCCCTCCCCGGGCGGGTCGGGTGCGATCGCCTTGCGCGACCTCGCCCACTACCCGGAGGTCTATGCGGACGCGCAGGTGGCAACCGTCGGGACTGTCGGTGAGAGCCGTTCCGGCCGCACGCGGCTGTATGTCCTGGACGGCGGCCACGGGACACGGATCGTGCTCGAGCCGAGCTCGCGCGCTGCCGGCAAGCTCGGCATGCGAGTGCGAGTCCGCGGTCTGTTCACGGTGACGTTCCAACTTGGCTACGAGATCCTTATCTCGGGGATAAGGCCAGCAGGTAGCCTCTGAGCCGATGGTGGAGCACAGCGAAGCCGGCGCGCCGACGCCTCGAGTGGGGCTTGCGCTGCGGCGACGTGACCTGGCCGTCCTCGTCGTGCTGCTGGTCGTGCTCGCCGGGGTACTTGCCTACCTCTTCCGCGGCGGCAGCGCGATCAAGGGCCCGGGGGGAGTCGGCACAGCCCACGGAGCGCGTTACGACGGCCTGGCGCTCTCGACCGCCGAGGCGGCGCCGCCCCTGGCGCTGCGCAACTACCTCGGCACGCCCGTCAACATCGCTAGCTACCGCGGCGAGGCCGTGCTCGTCACGTTCCTCTACACCCATTGTCCGGATGTGTGTCCGCTGATCGCCTCGCACCTGCACACGGCGCTGGCCGAGATGCCGGCCGCCGAGCGCCGCAAGCTCCAGATCATCGCGGTGTCCGTCGACCCGCGGGGCGACACGCCAAGCACCGTCGCCCAGTTCCTTGCCGCGCACGAGATGACCGGCCAGATGCAGTACCTGATCGGGTCTGCCCCGGTCTTGAAGGCGGTCTGGAAGGGCTGGGGAATAGCGTCCGCCGCGGAGGCCTCCGCCGGCAATCCCGACCTCGTTGCGCATTCGGCGCTCGTGTACGGCATCACCGCGCACGGCAGGATCACGGTGATCTATCCGTCGAACTTCACGCCGGGTGAGATCGTCCACGACGCCCGCATCCTCGCCGTATCCTGAGCCAGCATGTTCGCGCGCTTGGCCACGCACCGCTTCGCGCTGCGGTTCGCGCTGGGCGCACTCGCCGTCGCGCTGCTCGCCTACGGGCTGCTTGCCAACGCGCCGAAGGCGCGACGACTCGCGCCAGCGCTGCCAACCCGTACGCTGAGCGGCACGCCGACGACGCTCGCCGCCCTGCGCGGGCGCGCCGTCGTCGTGGTGTTCTTCGCGAGTTGGTGCACCGATTGCCGACGGGAGGCCGCGGCGGTCGCCAGCTTCGCGCGATCGGCCGCCGGACGCGGCCACGTCGTCGCGATCGACTACAGCGATGGCGGTGACTATTGGCGCGCCTTCGTGCACCAGTACGCCTGGAGCTTCCCGGTGTTCGCAGACCCGGACGGGGTCACCGGCGACGCGTTCGGAATCCACTTCCTCCCGACGACGGTCTTCCTCGACCCGACCGGCCGGATCGTGTCCACGAGCTCGCTACCGCAGACAGTCGGCTCGCTGACCCGCGGGCTCGCGGCGGCCGCCTGAGCGGCGCCGCTGCGCAAACGGCGTGGGCGCGCCGCCCCGCGCTACCCGCCCCGCGCTGCGCCGTGATCGAGGGTTGCGAGGTCGGCGAGCACCGTTGCGCTCGGGATCGCGAAGCCGATGCCGCTGTTCGAACCCTCCGTGGCGAAAGCGTTGCCGCCGGTCGCGATCTGCGAGTTGACGCCGATCACCTGACCTGCCGCGTTCAGCAGCGGGCCCCCGGAGTTGCCCGGGTTCAGCGCAGCGTCGGTCTGGATCACACCCGCGATGCTCGCGCCGTTCGGCGAGGTGATCGTGCGGCTGAGTGCCGAGATCACGCCGACTGTCAGGGTTTGGTCGAACGTGTACGGGTTGCCGATCGCGAACGCGGGATCGCCCACACGCACGGATGCCGAGCTGCCGAACCGCAGAGGCGACAGCGTCAGGCCGGCGGGTTTGACGGAGAGGAGGGCAAGGTCGTTGGAGGCGTCGACGCCGACCAAGGTCGCTTTGCGCGTGGGCCCGTTGCTGCCGCCGAACTGAACGACGATCCTGTTCGCGCCGGCGACCACGTGGTTGTTGGTGAGGATCAGACCCTTCGCGCTGACCACGATGCCGGAGCCGGTGTCGCTCTGCGTCCCCCCGAACAGCCCGCTTGTCTGCGTGGTGGCGAGGATCGCCACGACGCTCGGGGCAGCATGCTCGTAGATGAGGTGAGCGAGCGTTTGATGCGTCTGCTGGTCGGAGGCCAGCGCGTTGGCCGCGAGATCCGTGGTCGACGCGATGGTGCGCGTGTTGACCGTCCCGGACGGCGCGAGCAGCACAACCGCGAGCGCGGCGAGCAGGCCGCCCAGCGCTGCGGAGAGGATCGTGGTGATCGGTCGTCGAGCCATCGGCGCAGCCCGGATCTTGGCGGGCCTCGATGAACCGCGACTAAATGCGACTCACCAGCTCAGCCTCAGCATCACAGGTTGATCCGCAGCACCACACGGCCCGGCCGCTTCGCGTGCAGCTCGAGCCAGCCCCCCCGTGCGCGCCCGATCACGGCGGCGCCGCTCGACACGCCCCACGCGTCGACGTAGCGTTCGCGCACGACGATCGCGCCGGCGTGCGCAACCACGAGCTGAAGCTCTGCCCCGTTCGAGCTCAGCAGGCGCGCAGGCCCACTCACGATCCCGGGCGCGCCGACCACCGCATAGACGTGCCAGTGGGAGGTGCGCCAGAGCAGACGCAGGCCCGGTACGCCGGAACGGACGAGCTTGGCCTCGGCGAGCGCGGCATAGTCGAGTGGGACGTTGGGCAGCGCGACGAAGCGCACGCCGTTGGCGAACAGCCACCTGCGGTAGGAGGCCGCGGTCAGCGCCCTCGGGTCGTAGAAGATTGGATTCGCTCCGACGTCGATCTGGCGCTCCCAGCCGCGCGCCAGCGGGAAAAAGGGCGCCACGTAGGCCGCCTCCCAGTGCAGTGCGGTGGGTACGACCTCGATGCGCCCCAGCGGCCTGTCGGCGCGCCGCAGGAACGAGACCAGTGGCTGGAAGTAGGCCGCCCGCACCGAGGCGTTGCCGTCGCCGAGCAGAGCGTTGCCGGCCGGAATCCACTGAGCGAGCGCGAGCGGAATCGCGGCGGCGACCAGCACCACGAGCGTGCGGCGCCGCTGCCGCCAGGCCAGCATCACGATCAGCGCGACACCGACCGAGACACCGAGGCGAGTCGCGTTGTTGCCGACCGCGCTCGGCACGGCGTAGGCGACGATGAGCGCCAGCGCGTACAGCGCGACACCGACAGCGATGACGCGGTCGCGGGGCGCGACGACGATGCCGACCACCAGCAGGCCGACGAACATGCCGGCGAAGTTGATGAACGGGAAGGGCATCGACCCGAGACCCGGGAACAGGACCTCGAGCGCGAGCACCGGGATGGCCGCGGCGCCGAGCAGCGTCGCCGCGGCGAAGCGGCGCTCGGGCCAGCTGCCGACCAGCCAGGCCAGCGCCGCGATCGCGAGGAATGCGCCGGCGAGCGGGCTGGCCAACGACGTCGCGACGCCGAAGACCATGGCGAGCGGCCACAGGCGCTTGCGGGCTGCGAGCAATGCCACCAGCGCGAGCGTCTCGCCGAGCAGGTAGGGCTCTTGGCCGATCGCCACCTGCACGACGGTGCCGACGGCGAAGACGATCGCGCCCGCGCGGCCCGCCTGCCCGAACCGCCCGACGGCGAGGCGGTCGAACGCCCACGCCGCGATCGCGACGCAGGCGATCTCCATCAACGGTATGCCGGCCAGCCAACCGACCGGCGCGAACAGCACGGAGTAGTCGAAGGTCCAGTGTCCGCCGTACCATCCGCTGTCCCAGAGCGTCAGACCGCTGCGGGCGAACAGTTCCACGCGATAGGTTGCCGCCGCAAGGTCTACGCCTTGGGCGCCGGTGAGGATCGCAGCCAGCGCGAGGCCGGCAGCGAGCAGCGGCGCGATCAGCCGCGAGCGGGCTCGCAAGACCATGTCCCGATCTTATCCCTCCGCCGCTTTCGGCTGGCCCGCCGTATGAACCCCGGCCCGCGCGCTCAAGATCCCGCGGCTTTGCGCCGATGCGCGGTTGGCGCGTATCGAACGGCGTCGGCCGCGCCGCCCGCGGGTTCCGCCGTCCACCTTGTCGCTCAGGCTCATCACCCACACCTCTGGGGTGCCCCCGGTGGCACCGGTCAGGGCACGCGCCGAGCTGGGCCTGGAGGCGTACGAGCAACTCTTCGCGAACGCCGGCTCCATGCTCGCGATCTTCGACGGCCAGGGTCGCTTCGTGGCCGTCAACGACGCCTGCGCACGCGTGCTGGGCCGCATGCCGAGCGAGCTGGTGGGCGAGTCGCTGCTCGAATGCCTGCATCCACACGACCCCTCGGCCGCGGCTCGCAAGGCAGAGGCGGCGCAGGGGTGGCAGCCAGGGTTCCTCGAACTGCTCGCTCGACATCGCCACGGCGATGGCAGCTGTCGCTCGCTGTTGTGGAGCGGCAGCGCGCACGGCGACTATTGGTACGCCTCGGCCACGGACGTCACCGAGTCGCTCCGCCTCGAGCACCGCGTCGGGCGCGACCCGCTGACGTCGCTGCCCAACCGCGAGGTCTTCACCGACGAACTGACGCGCGCGCTCGGCCGCCGCGGACGCTCGAGTCTCGATCTCGGCGTGCTGTTCATCGACATCGACTCCTTCAAGCAGATTAACGACAGCATCGGGCACGAGGGCGGCGATCGGCTGTTGGCTGCCGTCGCAGAGCGGCTGCGCGAAGCGGTCCGCGCCGGCGATGTCATCGGACGCCTCGGCGGCGACGAATTCGCGATCATGCTCGAGCTGCTCGAGAACGACTTCGAGGCGGTGGCGGTGGCGCGCCGTGTGCTCGCAGCATTCAGCGAGCCGTTCGATGTGGGCGGCGGCCCGGTCGGCGTTTCAGCCAGTGTCGGGCTCGCGATCGCGAAGGATGTCGACAAGACCCCAGACGGGCTGATTCACGAGGCGGACATCGCGATGTACCGCGCCAAGGAACTCGGCCGAAACCACTTTGCGATCTTCGACACGGAGCTGCGCATTGAGGTTGATCGGCGACTGAGCGTCGAGCGAGACCTGCGGCACGCGCTCGCGCGCAACGAGTTCGAGATCTACTACCAGCCGGTGGTGTCGCTCGCCGACTCATCCGTGGCCTCTTGCGAGGCGCTCGTTCGGTGGACCCACCGCGAGTGGGGACCGATCTCTCCCGACGAGTTCATCCCGCTCGCAGAGGAGAACGGCTTGATCGGGTCGATCGGCGCCTGGGTGCTCGGCACGGCGTTGCGACAGCTGGCCGAATGGCGGTCTCACGGCAGCACGATCGGGGTGTCGGTGAACATCTCCGCGCGCCAGCTCACCGACGAGCGCGTCAGCCTGATGGTGGCCGCCCTGCTCGCCGAGACGGGCGTACCGGCCAGCGCGTTGTGCCTCGAGGTGACAGAGACCGCGGTTGTCTCGGACCCGGTTGGGTCGGCCGCTCGCCTGGAGGAGCTACGCGCGCTCGGCGTACGCATCGCGTTCGATGACTTCGGCACGGGTTACTCCTCGCTGAGACATCTCAGCCAGCTTCCCGTCGACGTGATCAAGCTCGACCGCACCTTCGTCAGTGCGCTGAACCGCCCCGAGGGACGCCGCGACCGCGCGATTCTCATCGCCGTCACGACAGCGGCGCGTGAGCTGGGGATCAGCGTGGTCGCCGAGGGCGTCGAGGACACCGAGCAACTGGCCGAGCTGCAGCGGGCCGGGTGCGGCTACGCGCAGGGGTTCCTCTTCTCGGAGCCTCGGCGGGCGGCAGGATCCCTCCGGACGGCGGCTGCGCGGTCGCACCTCACGGCGGCGACGAGGATGTGCGCGACGCCGGTCCTCGCACCAAGCGCGGCAGCCGCAGCGCAGACACCCACCAGCACCGCCTCCGCGGCGACGCCTCAGCTACGCTGAAAGGCAATGCGGATCCTCGTAGCCGAGGATGAGGCGGCGATTGCCGACTTCATCGACCACGGCCTGAGCGCCGAGGGCTACGCCGTGACCGTCGCGTCCAGGGGTGACGACGCGCTGGCGCTCGCGCTCTCCGAGGACTTCGGCCTGGTCGTGCTCGACCGCATGCTCCCCGGCCTCGACGGGATCGCGGTCCTCGAGGCACTGAGAGCAGCCAAGCCCGAGCTCGGCGTGATCATGCTGACCGCGCGTACGCAGATCGACGACCGCGTCGAGGGTCTCGACGCCGGCGCGATCGACTATATGACCAAGCCATTCGCCTTCGACGAGCTCGCCGCGCGTGTGCGGGCCCACCTGCGCACGCCGTCCCAAACCCGGTCGACGCGGCTCGAGGCGTACGGAATCGAACTCGATCTGCTGACCCGCCGGGCCTCTGGGACGGCATCGAGGTCGCTCTGTCGTCCAAGGAGTTCGATCTGCTCGCGTACTTTCTGCGCCACCCCGCGAACGTGCTCTCCCGCGAGCAGATCCTCAGCGCCGTGTGGGGCTACTCGCACGACCCGGGCACCAACATCGTCGAGGTCTACGTGAGCTACCTACGGCGCAAACTCGGCCGTCCCGGTTCGCCGGCGCCGATCGTCACCGTGCGATCGGTCGGCTACCGGCTCGCGCCGACGCGCGGCTGAGTCGTCCATGAGTCCCGGCGGCATCGGCGCCCGCTCCCGTTCGCTGCGCTGGCGCCTCGCGTTCGCGCTCGGCACGGTCTTGGTTCTGGCCTTCCTCGGCACCTTCTACGTCGTTTACCACGAAACCGGCGCACGCTTGCGTGGGCAGGTCGACGCGGACCTGCGCCACGAAGCCGCCGCGTTCGCGCAGCGGGTCGCATCGGCGTCCGGCGAGAAGCCGACCGCCCGGAAGATCGCGGCGCGGGCGCAGGGTTTCGTCGCGGACCAGCCGTTCTCCGCGTCGTCGCGCCTGCTCTACGCGATCGTGCCCGGACAGAGGATCGCCACCAACTACCCTGAACTGCTGGGCCAGACTGCTCGTGACACCGATGACACGCCCGCCACGCGACGCGCCGAGGCTCGGCTGACTGCAGCGCTGCGGGCACAGCCGGCGGGGTTCTCGATCCAGCGCGCGCCCGATGCCGGCAGCGTACGCCTGTACGTCAGGGTCGTTGGCGGCGGTGCCGGCGTCCGTGCACGGATCGGGGTCGCCGAGCCACTGGAGCCGGTCGACGACGCGCTCGACGGGATCACGCGCGCGTTCGCGATCGGGGGTACGCTGACATTCGCCGCCGCTCTGCTCGTCGGCTTTCTCCTGGCGACGGGATTCACGCGCCCCCTGCGCCGGATGGCGGTGATCGCCGCGCGGGTCGACGCGGGAGACCTCTCGCCGCGCATGGACTACCGCGGACCGCGCAACGAGACGCGGGTTCTGGCCGACGCGTTCGACCATATGCTGGACCGCCTCGAGGAGGCGTTCTCGCGCCAGCAGGCGTTTGTCTCAGATGCCTCGCACGAGCTGCGCACGCCGCTGACCGCGATCCGCGGGCAGCTTGACGTGCTGGCTCGCCGGCAGAACCCGGACGCGGCGGAGGTCGGTCGCGTGCAGAAGCTGGTGGCGGCGGAGGTCGAGCGGATGACCCGCCTGACCGAGGACCTGTTGGTGCTCGCGCACACCGACGAGGCGCGCTTCATCCGGCGCGAGCCGATCGAGCTGAGGTTGTTCCTCGCCGAGCTGATCGTGAGCGCCCAGGCAACGACCGACCGGCGCCTGACGATCCGGGGAGAGGTTCCCGGGATCCTCAACGCCGACCGCGATCGCCTCGCGCAGGCGCTCCGCAACCTGCTGCGCAACGCCGTCGAGCACACGCAACCAGGCGGTGCGATCGAATTTGGTGCGCGCGAGACGCCGGACGCCCGCGTGCAGATCTGGGTCGACGACGACGGCCTGGGGATCCCCGCCGCAGAGCGCGAAAAGGTGTTCGACCGCTTTCACCGTGCCGACCCCTCGCGCGCGCGAAGTGCCGGTGGGACCGGCCTCGGCCTGGCGATCGTGCGCGCGATCGTCGACGCACAGGGCGGTCGCGTGTGGGCGACCGAGTCGCCGCTCGGCGGCGCGCGCGTCGTGATCGAACTGCCGGGCTACCGCCGCCTGCGGCTGTAGCGCGAAGGCGGTTGCGACGCGGGACGCACGATCGGCGTGCGCTGCGGCCACGTCATATTCCGATGAAGTTGATCCCGACCGAGTGCAGCCAGCTCTGGGCCTGGTTGTTGAGCACGCCCAGCTCGCCGGTCCAGATCAGCACGCCCATCGCGATCAGCACCGCTCCGCCGGTGAAGACGATCACGCCGTAGTGGCGCTTGACCCAGCCGAACAGCGTGGTCATGCGGTCGAAGGCGAGTGAGGTTGCCATGAACGGGATCGCCAGGCCGGCGGAGTAGAAGGCGAGCAGCAGCGCGCCCTGGCCCTCCGAGCGGGTCGTGCCGGCGGCCAGCAGGATCGCACCGAGCGTCGGCCCCACGCACGGCGTCCAGGCGATCGCGAAGGCTGCCCCGACGACCAGCGGTCCACCGCGCCCGGCACGGGCCAGAAGCCTGCCGATGTGCCACTCGCGGCCGAACGCCGGGACCAGCGCCGAGAGCACGAACAGCGCGCCGAGCGCGACGATGAACCCGGCCGCGATGCGATCGAGCGTCACGTGGTTGACGATCAGCGCCGAGCCGATTGCGGTCGCGCCGAGTCCCTCCAGGATGAAGATCGTCGAGAAGCTCAGGATGAAGAGCAGGCTCGGTACCAGCACCCGCCGGACGCCGGCGTTCGAGATCTCGTTCGGCGAGACGCCGACGACGGTCGAGAGGTAGCCCGGGACGAGTGGGAGGACGCACGGCGACAAGAACGACACGGCACCGGCCGCGATCGCGGCGAAGACGCCCACGCCGGTTGCAGAGGAGGCCACTGCGCTAGAAGTCTAGAAGGAGCCGCGAGAGCTGGCCGCCCTGCCAGGCGAGCGGCGAGCGCCCCTCCTCCTCGACGTGCAGCTGGGCACCGCGGACCGCCTGCGCGTACCGCTGCGCGGTCGCCAGCGGGTGGGACGGGTCGGCCTCGTCGCGGCTGCCCACCACGAGCGTCGGTACGCGGATCAGGGACAGCTCCGACCAGTCCTCGAACGGCCGCGAGCGCGTAACGGACACCAGCGCGTCGGCAACCGCTTCGGGATGACTGTGTGCGCCAAGCCGCTGGCGCAGCACGCGCTCGACCGTCTCGCGCCATGCGAGTGGCACGCTCGCGAGTCCGTACGCCGCGACGAAGCCCTCCACCCCACCCTCGCGCAGGCCGCGCGCGAGCGCGTCCCAGTGGACCAGGTCGCCGGGGCGGTCGGGGTCATAGGCGGGTGTCACGAGCGCCAGACCGGCCACGCGCTCCGGCCGCGCCAGCGCGAAGCGGATCGCAGTATGCGCACCCATCGAGGCACCGATCAGGATTGCCCGCCCGATGCCGAGTGCGTCCATCACGGCCTCGAGATCGCCGGCGAGCGCCGTGTAGGAGTAGTCGCCGTCCGGGGCCGGCGAGGAGGCGCCGTGGCCGCGGGCGTCGTAGAGCACGAGTTGCCGTCCCTCCCGTGCGAGCGTGCGCGATCCCATCACCACGTAGCGACGCGTGGCCGTCAGACCGTGCAGGCCGATCACCGCCGGTCCTTCGCCATGCAGCTCGTACGCGAGCGACTGCGCGCCGCGTCTGACCACGTGTGTCACGCCGTGATGTCTAGCGCAGCAGGCGATCTCATAGGCTGTACCGATGACGGTGGTCGATGTCAGTGAGGCCGATTTCGACGTCGAGGTCATCGAGCGCTCGCGCACGACTGCGGTGGTCGTTGACTTCTGGGCCGCCTGGTGCGGGCCCTGCCGCGCACTGACGCCGCTGCTCGAGCAGGCCGCGAGCTCCCGCGAGGGCTCTGTCGTCCTGGCCAAGGTCGACACTGACGCCAACCCGCGCCTTGCCCAGGCTTTCGGAATTCAGGGCATTCCCGCGGTCAAGGCGTTCCGCGATGGCGCGGTCGTCCAGGAGTTCGTGGGAGCCCAGCCAGCCGCGGTCGTCGAGAGCTTCTTCGACGCCGTAGCTCCGAGCGAAGCCGAACTGCTGGTGGCCGCAGGCGACGAGCAGTCACTGCGCCGCGCGGTCGCGCTGGATCCGCAGCAGGCCGGCGCGGCGACCGCGCTGGCGCGGATCGCGCTCAGGCGTGGCGAGCAGGACGAGGCGCTCGCTCTGCTCGAGCCGCTCGCCGGCGAGTTCCAGGTCGAGGGCCTGCGCGCGCGGATTCGCCTGCAACAGGCGGGACAATGCGCCCCGGCGATCGCCGCGCTCGACGCCGGGGATGACGAGCGGGCGTTCGAGCTGTTGCTCGGCGGACTGCCGAACGAGGACGTTCGAATGCTAATCGTGGGCGAGCTGGATCGCCGCGGCGCGGGCGACCCGCTCGTGCGTGAGACGCGCAGGCGCCTCGCGGCGGCGTTGTACTGACCGGCGACGCCAGACGGGCGTGATTCGTCTGGACGGCGGCGGAGAATTCGCTCGATGAGCCACACCCGCCGCCGCGTCATCGCCCACGTCGACATCGACGCCTTCTATGCCTCGGTCGAGCTGCGGCGGCGCCCGGAGCTGCGCGGGCTGCCGGTGATCGTGGCCGGGTCGGGTCCGCGGGCGGTCGTGACCACGGCGAGCTACGAGGCGCGGCGCTTCGGCGTGGATTCGGCGATGCCGGCGGCGCGCGCACGCGCCCTGTGTCCGGACGCCGTCGTCGTCGCGCCGGACTTCGAGGCCTATCGGCGGGCGAGCGGCGAGGTCTGGAGCCTCGTGCGCGAGCAGGTCGCCGTGATTCAGAGCGCGGGCATCGACGAGGCCTACCTCGATCTCAGCGAGGAGCCCTTCCCGGTCGCGCTGCTGCGTCGACTGGTGGCGACCGTGCGCGAGCGCACGGGCATGACGCTGTCGGTCGGGATCGGTCCCTCGCGCCTGGTCGCCAAGACGGCGAGCGCGCACTTCAAACCGGCGGCTTTTGTCGCGATGAGCCGTGAGCAGGCTGTAGCGCACTTCGCCGGCCATTCGACGCGCGTGCTTCAGGGGATCGGCCCAAAGACCGCGGAGCGGCTCGCGGCGCTCGGCATCCAAACAGTGGGCGCATTGCAGGCGGCGCCGCCGGACATGCTGTCGCAGCGCTTCGGCGAGCGCATGGCCGGCGAGCTTCACGCACGCGCGCACTTCTTCGACGACAGCCCGGTGGAACCCGTGCGGATCGCCAAGTCGCGCTCCAGCGAGGTCACGTTCCCGACCGACGTCGTCGATGCGGCGGCGCTCGAACGTGCGCTGGCCGGCATGGCCGGCGAGCTCGGCGAGGGCCTGCGCGCGCGCCAGCGCCGCGCCCGCACGATCGCGATCAAGGTGCGGCTCGACGATTGGACAACCGTTACCCGCGCTCGCACGATCGACCGCTTCACCGATGACTCGCAGACGATTGCGGCGATCTCGCTCGAGTTGTTGCGCGCCTACGCACCGGTCCGCCCGGTGCGCCTGCTCGGCGTGCGGGTCGCCTCCTTCGCGGACGAGGCCGACCCGCAGCCGCCGCGGGCACCCGTGCAGCTGACGCTGCCGGTGTGAGCGCCGCGGAGCGGAACGCCCCGCCCCCGCCCCCCCAACGCCGGCGCCCGCTTCCGCCGCCGTCAGGCGCTCGCCCAGATCTGCGAGACGCCACCGGCGCCGAGCGCAAGTCTGGTCGCGTAGGTGAGGTCGTAGTCGCGCCCGGCCACGTATGGCCCGCGGTCGATCACCGGCACGCGGACGCTCCGCCCGCGGTAGCGGAGGGTGACCATCGTGCCGCACGGCAGCGTCTTGTTCGCGACGCCCTGGGTCGTTGCGCCGAGCGCCTCGCCGCAGGCGGTGACGCCCCCCGGGCCGTACCAGGAAGCGATCACCTCGTGGTAGACGGTCGCGACCGATCCGCGCAGCACCACGTGGCGCGCCGAGACGCCGCTCGCGCGCAGTCGCAGCAGTACGCGGCCGAGCCGGCGCGGCCAGAACCGCTCCACGAAGAGGCCGCGGCGGTTGGTGAGCCCTCGCGCCACCGAGACCCAGCGTGTGCCGCGGCGTGCCTGCACGGCGACCGCGCGCGGCGCACCGCCCGGACTGACCACACCGACGAGGGCGACGTCACGGCCGATGAGCACGTTCGGGTGAAGCAGCAGTGCCTGCAGGCGCGGGGGCTCGCTGCGCCGGCGCTCGTGGCGCACGCTCCTGGCCACCATGACCGCCGGTGAGCTGGACGCGGCGCTCGCGATCCGCTCCGACACACCCGCTGCGAGCACGATGGCGCCCGCAACGGCAACAGCGCGCGCAGCGCGCCAGTTCAACTGCGGCCTCATCTGAGGTCCTCCTTGGCTTCGCCGCCTACGGGGTTAGCTGTCGGGCTCGCGGCGCGGGTAGCAGCTCAACGGCGAGCCGTGCCCTTCGTCGCTACGACCGCAGATCGGCGGCCGATTCGCCCCAACCGAGCCGGGCACCGGATGCGCCACGACTGTCGGCAATGGGTCCCCCGCTCGCGCCACTTGGTGCGGCACGACTCGGCAGGTAGAACAACTGTTCGTATTCTACCCATGAGTCGGACGAGACGACCCCAACCGCAAGTGCCGATCCTCACAACATGGAATCGCTGAGCGCCACCGAAGTCCGCCTGCTCGAACTCGAGGATCGCCGCCGCGTCCACATGCACGTGGGCTGCGCGCTGCTGTTCGACGGCGTGCCACCAAGCCTCGAGCGCTTCGAGGAGCACGTCCGCGGGCGCCTGCATCTCGTGCCGCGCTACCGCCGCCGCGTCATCTCGGGCGCCCCGTGGCTGGGTCGCGCGGCGTGGATCGACGACCCGCACTTCGCGCTCGATTACCACGTGCGCCAGGTCGCGGTGCCGGGCGACGCCGACGAGGCAGAGCTCGCCAGGCTGATCGGCACGCTGCTCTCGCAAAGGCTCGATCGCGGCAAGCCGCTGTGGGAGCTGTGGCTCGTCGGGCCGCTGTTCGGCGAGCGCTTCGCCGTGATCGGCAAGAGTCACGTCGCGCTCGTGGACGGAACTGCCAACCGCGACCTGCTCTCGGTGCTGGTCGACGAGCGGCCCGGCGACCCGAGCCACGAGCCCGTACCCGCCTGGGACGCGGCGCCGGTGCCAACGCCGGCGCAGCTGCTGCTGCGTGCGCTGGCCGACCGCGCCCGCGACACGCGGGCACCGCTGCGCGTGCTGCGCGCGGCCGCGACACGCGCCCAGCACGAACTCGAGCGGCGGGACGGGCACGCAGCCGCCCCGCCGGCGCTGCTGAATACGACCGGCGGCCTGCAGCGCCGCTACGCCGGCGTGGAGGTCGGACTGGGCCGCCTGGAACGGGAGCGCGAGCGCCTCGGCGGCACCGTCAACGACGTCGCCCTGACAGCCGTCGCCGGGGCCGTCGGACATTACCTGCGCCTGCACGGCGAGGACACCGACGGGCTCGCGCTCCGCGCGCTCGTGCCGCTGGCGGATGCGGCATCGGAGCGGCTGCTCGCCGGCTACGTGGCGCTGCCGGTCGGGATCACCGACGCACGGCGCCGTCACGCCGAAATCAGCCGTGCCCTGGATGGCCTGCGCGCCAGCGGGCGTGTCCGCCCCGCCCGGGAGCTGGTCGAGCGCGACGGCTTCGCGCCGCCGACGCTGCTCCACCAGGCCGCCCGCCTGCAGAGCGCCGAGCGCGGCTTCGACCTCGTCGTGACCAACGTTCCCGGCCCGCGCAGCGCGCGCCACCTGCTGGGCCATCGGCTGCGCGCGGTCGCACCGGCGATGCCGCTCGCCACCAACCAGGCGCTCTCGGTCGCGCTTGCCAGCCACCGCGGCCGCCTGCGCTTCGGGCTGCTCGCGGACGCCACGGCGCTCGGCGACGTCGAGCTGCTGGCGGGCCTGCTCGAGGAGTCGCTGGCCGAGCTTCGCAAGGGCGCGCGGCCCAAGCGCCCCTGAGCGCGGGGGCGGCGCCCTCAGACACCGCTGCCCGCTCCAACCGGGCCTCCCGGCCGATGCCCGATAATCGGTGCGTGGCCATGCTGCGCCTGGCGCTCTGCCAGCTCAATCCGACGGTCGGCGACATTGCCGGCAACGAGGCCGCGATCGCAGCCTCGCTCGAGGCCGCGCGAGCCCAGGACGCGCAGCTCGTGCTGTTCGGCGAGCTTGCGATCACCGGCTACCCGCCGGAGGACCTGCTCTACCGGGAGCACTTCCTGCGCGACGCGCGCGCCGCGATCGACCGTCTGGCGGCCCAGAGCGAGGGGCTGGTCGCGATCGTCGGCTTCCCGGAGCGTGACGCCGACGTCCACAACTCGGCGGCGGTGCTCGCGAACGGCGCGCTCGCGGCGATCTACCGAAAGATCCGGCTGCCGAACTACGGCGTCTTCGACGAGCAGCGCTACTTCCAGGCCGGGCGCGCGGCCGGCCTGATCGAGCTCGGCGAGCACCGCGTCGGGATCACGATCTGCGAGGACATCTGGCAGCCGGGGCCACCCTGCTCGGACCTCGCGCTGGCCGGTGCGACGCTGATCGTCAACCTCTCCGCCTCCCCCTACCACGCCGGCAAGGGTCTCGAGCGCGAGCAGATGGTGATCCAACGCGCCCGCGAGCACGTCGCTGCGTTCGCCTTCTGCGCGCTGGTGGGCGGCCAGGACGAGCTGGTGTTCGACGGCCACTCGTTTGTCGTCGACCACGCCGGCGCACTGCTGGCCCGCGCCGCGCAGTTCGAGGAGGAGCTGCTGATCTGCGACGTGGACCTTGCCGCGCCGGCCGCGGAGCGCCTCCGGCGCTCAGCGCACCGCGGCCTCACAGCCGCCGCCGCGCCGGTCGTGGACACCCTCGCGAGCCTGGCGCTTGGCCCGGCGCCCGCCCGACTGCAGTCCTCCGTGCGCAACGCGATAGCGGCGCCGATCGTGCCAGCGGAAGCCGAGATCTACGCCGCGCTCTGCTGCGGCCTGCGCGACTACGTGCGCAAGAACGGCTTCGCCCACGTCGTGCTCGGGCTCTCCGGCGGCATCGACTCGGCCCTCGTCGCGACGATCGCCGCCGACGCGCTGACGCCCTCCGAGGTCAGCGTGGTGGTGATGCCGTCGCGTTTCTCCTCCACGCAGACGCAGAGCGACGCCCGCGCGATGGCGGCGACGCTCGGCGTGGGCGTCCTCGAACTGCCGATCGGCGAGGTGATGGGCGCCTACGAAGCGCTTCTGGCCGAGGCCTTCGCCGGCCTCGACGCCGACCTGACCGAGGAGAACCTGCAGGCGCGAATCCGCGGCAACCTGCTGATGGCGCTGTCGAACAAGTTCGGCTGGCTGGTTCTCACGACCGGCAACAAGTCCGAGATGTCGGTTGGCTACTCGACCCTCTATGGCGACTCGGCCGGCGGTTTCGCGGTGATCAAGGACATCTTCAAGACGCTCGTCTACAGCCTCGCTCGCTGGCGCAACGAGAACGGCGCGCCGATCCCGGCCTCGATCATCGACCGCGCGCCCTCCGCCGAGTTGCGCGAGGACCAGCGTGACGACCAGTCGCTGCCGCCCTACGAGACGCTCGACGCGATCCTGCGCGGTCACGTCGAGGAGGACTGCGGCCGGGAGGAGCTCGTCGCCCGCGGCCTGCCCGCCGCCGCCGTCGATCAGGTGTTCGCGCTGGTCGACCGCGCCGAGTACAAGCGCCGTCAGGCCCCGCCCGGGATCAAGATCACGGAGCGTGCCTTCGGTCGTGACCGGCGGATGCCGATCACCAACCGCTACCGCGGCTGAGCCTCCGCCGCGCCCGCCGGCGCTCGCACCGCGATCGTCACGCGTGAGGTCGCGCACAGCCGGCCCTCGTCGTCGCTCATGTCAACATCCCACACCCATGTCGTGCGGCCGCGGTGGCGGCGCGTCGCGACCGCGTGGATCGTCCCCGCGCTGATCGGCCGTAGGAAGCTCGTGGCGTTCGAGAGGCCCATCGCCGCCTGGCCCTCCGGTGCGACGACGGATGCCGTCGCCCAGGAGGCGAGCGTTTCGGCGATTGTCGCGAACACGCCGCCGTGGACGATTCCCCACGGCTGCAGCAGCTCGCGGCGCACCGCCAGATCCGCGTGGGCGCTGTGCTCGTCGGCACCCGCCACCTCGAGCCCCACCAGTCCGTTGAAGCTCTCCTCGGGGGTCACGACGATGCCGGGGATCACCGCGCGCACGATAGCGCCACACCCGGCGCTCGGCACGGCTCCGCGTGACTTTGCCCCCGCGCACGCCCGGCGCAGCCTCCGCGGGCGCCCCGCTCCGCTCCGGCGGCAGCCCCGCGGATCCGCGCGCGGGTTTGGCCCCTAACCGGGCAGGATCAGCTTGCCGGGGTTCATCACGCCGGCCGGGTCGAGCACCGACTTGAGCGCGCGCAGCGACGAGGCGCCGAGCGCGCCGAGCTCCACGGCGGCCCAGCCGGCGTGATCGCGCCCGACGCCGTGGTGGTGCGAGATCGTCGCGCCGCTGCGCACGATCGCCGCGCTGGCGGCGTCCTTGGCGGCCCGCCACTGCGCACCCTCCTTCCCCTCGAGCGCCTTCGCGAGCGCCGTGAAGCTGAGCGACGCCCCGGTCTCGTAGACGTGGGAGATCTGGCAGCCGACCAGCGGTGGCGTGCCCAGCGGGCCGAGCGCGCCGATCAGGGCCGCCGTCACGGCCGAACGCAGCGCCGGCAGGCCCGACCACGTGGTGGCGGTCTCGAACTGCTCGACGAAGACGCCGCGCGCGAGCATGTCGTCGCGGACGTAGGGCGACGTGAAGCGCGCCGCCGCCCAGGCGCGCCCGGCGGCCTCGCCGATCGGCGTGCCACCGCCGCGCCGGAGCAGGGTCAGCGTGTGCAGGCGCCGGCGCGCCACCGCTGCCTGCTGTCCCTCCCAGCCGACGATCGCGAGCACCCCGGCGCGCCCGCGGCGCCCATGGCGGCCGAGCGGCGAACGGCGGCCGTCGCCCTCTCCCGCGGCGAGCAGCAGCCGCGTCTGAAGCTCGTCCGACAGCCGCACGACGTCGGGCGGCGCGTCGTCCTGGATCGCGATCCGCAGCGCCTCTGCGGCGCCGTCGAAGGTCTCGAAGACGACGCCCTCGTAGACGCGCTGGGCCGGACGCGCGCGAACCCGCAGGAGCAGCGCGGTGATCACGCCGAAGACACCCTCGGAGCCGACGATCAACTCGCGCAGCGCCGGGCCTGCCGCGCTCGCCGGCAAGGCGGCCGGGGCGAGCTCGCCGGCCGGGGTGGCCACACGGATCCCCTGAATCGCCTGATCGATCCGGCCGTAGCCGCTCGAGGCCTGCCCGACCGAGCGTGTCGCGGCGCAGCCGCCGATCGAGACGAACTCGAAGCTGTCGGGGTAGTGACCGAGCGTCAGCTCGTGCTCGGCCAGGGCGGCCTCCACCGCGGGCGCCCGCGTGCCGGCGGCGACGCTGACCGTCAGCGAGCGGCGATCGACGGACAGAAGCCCGGTCAGGCGGCGCAGGTCGAGCGCGATCACCGCATGCTGGCCGCCGGCGATCGCCTCCAGCCCGCCGACGACGCTCGTGCCGCCGCCGAACGGCACCACCGCCACGCGCTCGTCGGCGCAGACCGCGAGCACCGCCAGCACGGCGTCGTGGCCGTCGGGATAGACGACGGCGTCGGGTGCGCCCCGCGGGGTGCCGGCGCGCATCGAGACGAGGTCGAGGTAGCCCTTGCCGCCGCAATGCAGGATCCGCGACTCCGGGTCGGTGCGCACGGAGTCGGCGCCGACGGTCGCGACCAGGCGGTCGCGCGCGCGCTTCGTGAGCGTCGCCCTTGGCAGCTTGACCTCGGCGAGTGCGACCGGGCTGCGCTCGACGCCGTCGAGGCCGAGTGAGTCGTCGAGCAGCTTCGCGAGCTGCTCGGCGAGCGGCACCTGGCGGTCCTCGCGGCCCCAGCCCCACCAGCGCATCTCGGCCGGCTCGACGGCGGCCCTCACGCCCGAGCTCATCGAGGCCCCAATGGCGCTTGCCCTGCCCCGACCGAGGACGCCGCCAGACGGCCTCCGGACGCGGCCGTCACCGCTGGAGCGGTTCGGGAGCGCCGCCCACTAGTTCGCGATCTTGCGGAGGTCACGAACGAGCAGCAGATGCTTGAGGTGCGTCGCCACGGCCGCCAGGTTCTCCAGCGCTTCGACCGCCTCCTTGCGCCGCTGCGGGTTGCGCGAGCGCAGCGCCGGCGCCAGGATCTGCTGCAGCAGGTTCGCCTCGCGGTCGGCGGAGGAGCGGAACACGCGCAGGTTGCGGCCGCCCACGCCGTAGCGGGCGAGCTCGGTCACGGCGCGAATGATCTCGCGCTCGGTGTCGTCGTAGTAGCGGCGGCCTCCCCGCAGCTCGCCCTTGATCACGCCGTAGTCCTCGAGCTCGGCGACCAGCTTCGCATCGGCCTTGGTCTCCTCGAGCACGTCCTCGAGCGTGAAGTACGAGTTCGTCTCGGCCACGCTGACGTTCGGGCGCCAGCGGCGGCGCGACTCGCCGGCGGTGGTCGAGACATCCGAGGTCTCGGGCGAGCCCGCCGCCAGCTCCTGGCGGATCACCCGCAGCGGCAGGAACTCGTCGCGCTGCAGGCGCAGGATCGTGCGCAGCCGCGACACGTCGGTGGCGGTATAGAGCCGGTAGCCGCCGGGTGTGCGGCGCGGCGTCAGCAGCCGCTGATCCTCGAGGTAGCGGATCTTCGAGATCGAGATGTCTGGGAATTCGGCGGACAGCGCCTTGCAGACGGCGCCGATCGTCGAGGCCTTCGAGGCGGGGCGCTTGGGCTCGACGCCCTCGATCGTTTCCGCCGTGCTCATCGCGCGCGGAAGGTGAGCTTGTACTTGCCGACCTGCAGCTCGTCGCCGTCGGACAGGCGCTGCGAGTCGATCCGCTCGCGGTTGACGTAGGTGCCGTTCAGCGAGCCGCAGTCGTCGATGTACCAGTCGTTGCCGCGGTTGACGAGCAGCGCGTGGTCGCGCGAGACGGTCACGTCGTCGAGGAACACGGCGGAGTCCGGGCGCCGGCCGATCGTCATCCGCTCGCCCACCACCGCAAAGCTCTCGCCGGCGCGCCCGCCGCCGGCGCGGATCACCAGTGCGGCCGCGCCCGGGGCGACGGAGCCGATGTCCACCGGGATGAAGTCGCCGGTCTCACCGATCCGGTAGGTGGCCGTCGTCGGCTCGCCCGTGCCGCCGGATTCGAGCAGCGCGCCGCACTTCTGGCAGTAGTTCGCGCCCTCGGGGTTGACGAAGCCGCACTCGGAGCAGTGCAGAGCCACCGCGTGCCCGCCGCTAGTCCGCGTCTGACGGGGGTGGAGGAGCCGCGTGGCCCGCCAGGATCTGCGTCAACCGCTCGACATCGGAGCCGCTGAAGATCTCCTCGCCGCCGGTGTGCTTGACGCGCAGGCGATTGACCAGCTCGGCCCGCAGGATGTCGATCTTGCCGTGCAGCATGCGCCGCCGGTACGAGACGTCCTCCTCCTCCTGGCTGAGCTGCGCAATCAGCTCCTTCAGCTCCTGGTCGGTGAGTGTGCCTAGATCCGGGAAGGTGGTGTCATCCATAGCGGTCTTTCCTTACGGGGCCGTGAGTCGTGCGAGTATACCGGCAGAGGTCCGAGGGTCAAGCTGAGCTTGAGAGTCTGCCGTCGTCCCGGAGCTGGCGCAGGCCGTCGCGCACGTAGATGGCGGTGGCGATCAGCGCCAGCGTGATGCCGGCGTAGAGGAATCCCTCGGCGACCGCGCGCACGCCGAGCAGCGCGAGCCAGATGCCGAACAGCGTCGGACCGACCGCGATGCGACCGGGCCAGTTGATCGCGAGCGCCAGCCCGCGGCGCACCCACGCCTGGCCGAGCAACAGCATCAGCGCCTCGCGCGCGACCACGACCGCGACCAGCCAGCGCGGCAGAAGCTCGTAGGACCAGCAGATCGCGAGCCCGCAGAGCGCCAGCAGGCGGTCGAGGACCGGGTCGAGGATCGCCCCCAGGCGGCTGTACTGGCCGGTGATGCGGGCCGTGATCCCGTCGGCGTAGTCGCCGGCGCCGGCGAGGAAGAAGCAGATCCCGGCGCCGGCGCCGGTGCCGCTACGCGAGGAGTAGGCGAGGATCAGGATCGCCGGGATCAGCGCGGCCCGCAGGTAGCCGATCGCGTTGGGGATCGTCCAGGGCCGAAGCGGCGCGTCGGCCGCGGTCTGCGGCGGCGGCGGGCCGGAGCGGTCGAAACCGAGCAGCCGGCGAGCGCTCAGGGCAGGCCGCGGCACAGCTCCTCCACCGCCGCGAGGACCTCGGCGGGGGCGATCCCCGCCAGCGCCTCGCTGCCACGGCGGAGCTGCGCCTCGATCTCGCCCGACTCGAGCGTGCGGCGGCCGATCGTCAGGCGCAGCGGCGCGCCGAGCAGCTCGGCGTCCGCGAACTTCTCGCCGGCGCCCGCCTCGCGGTCGTCGTAGAGCACGTCGACGCCGCCCTCGCGGAGCGTCTCGTAGACCTGCTCGGCCAGCTCGCGCTCCGCGCTGCCGGGTTTGCCGACGGCGACCAGGTGCACGGCGAACGGCGCGATCGCCGCGGGCCAACAGATCCCGCGCTCGTCGGCGAACTGCTCGACCGCTGCGGCGGCGATGCGCGCCATGCCGATTCCGTAGGACCCCATCCAGATCGGCTGCTCGGCGCCCTGCTCGTCGAGGTACGAGGCGCCGAGCGCCTTCGAGTAGCGGGTGCCGAGCTGGAAGATGTTGGCGACCTCGATCGCCGGCTCGATCGTGATCGGCGAGGAGCCGACCAGGTCCCCCACCTCGACGCAGCGCACGTCGACGCGCTCGAAGGGGAAGTCGCGGCCCGGCTCGACGCCCTGCAGGTGCGTGTCGGCGAGGTTCGCGCCGGTCACGTAGGGGCCGTCGGCGACGCCCTCGTCGAGCAGCACCGGCACCGTCGCGCCGACCGGCCCGATGAACCCTGCCGGCCCGATCGACGCCGCGATCTCCTCCGCCGTGGCGGGTCTCCACGGGGCGCGCAGCGCCAGCGCGAGCTTGACCTCGTTGACGCGGTGATCGCCACGCAGCATCACCATCATCAGGCCGCGCTCCTCCACCACCACCGGGAAGGCCTTCAGCATCGCCCCCGGTGCCAGTCCCAGCAGGCCGCCGACCTGCGCGATCGTCGTCGCGCCGGGTGTCTCCACCGGCTCCGGCGCGCCGCGCGGGGCGGGCAGCTCGACCGCCTGCGCCTGCGCGCTCGCGACCTCCACGTTCGCGGCGTAGCCGGGGGCGAGCGCGACCTCGTTCTCGCCCGCGGCGCAGGGCGCCATGTACTCGTGGGCGCCGGTGCCGCCCATCACGCCGACGTCGCCCGCGACTCGGTACCACTCCAGGCCGGTGCGCTCGAAGATCCGGTCGTAGGCCTCGATGTGGCGCTCGTAGGAGCGCTCGAGCCCCTCCTGGTCGCGGTCGAAGCTGTAGGAGTCCTTCATGATGAACTCGCGCGTGCGCAGCACTCCGGCGCGCGGGCGCTGCTCATCGCGGCCCTTGACCTGCAGGTGGTAGAGGATCAGCGGCAGGTCTCGGTAGGAGCGCACGAACTGGGCGACGTGCGAGGTGACGACCTCCTCGTGGGTCAGCGCCAGCACCAGCTCGGCGCCGCGGCGGTCGTTCAGCTTGAACAGCTCCTCGATGCCGTAGCGCCCGGTGCGCTTCCAAAGCTCCGCGGGCTGGATCACCGGCATCAGCATCTCGTGCGCGCCGATCGCGTCGAGCTCCTCGCGCACGATCGCGGAGATCCGCTGATGGACCCGCCAGCCCGCCGGCAGCCAGCTCCACAGGCCCGAGCCGACCTGGCGCACGAGGCCGGCGCGGACCATCAGGACGTGCGAGAGCGCCTCGGCGTCGGCCGGCGCCTCCTTCTCCGTCGGCAGCAGGTAGCGCGAGAGGCGGGTCACGCCACAAGCCTATAAGGGGCGAGTGCGCGGGCTGGATATTGTCTGGACGAGAACCCCTTCCGCAAGGAGAACCATGGCCTACACACTTCCCGATCTCCCCTACGCGTTCGATGCGCTCGAGCCCCACATCGACGCGCAGACGATGGAGATCCACCACGACAAGCACCACGCCGCCTACGTCAACAACGTCAACGCGGCGCTCGAGGGCACGGACCTGGCGGAGCTGCCGGTCGAGGAACTGCTGCAGTCGCTCGACCGCGTGCCCGAGGACAAGCGCAACGCGGTCCGCAACAACGGCGGCGGCCACTACAACCACTCGCTGTTCTGGACCAGCCTCTCCGGCTCCGGCGGCGGCACGCCCGACGGTGCGCTGGCCGGCGCGATCGACGCCGCGTTCGGCTCCTTCGCCGACTTCCAGGCGAAGCTCAAGGCCGCCGGCGTCGGCCAGTTCGGCTCCGGCTGGGCGTGGCTGGTGCACGACGGCTCGGGTCTCGCGGTGGTCGGCACCCCGAACCAGGACAACCCGATCTCGGCGGGCAAGACGCCGCTGCTCGGGGTCGACGTCTGGGAGCACGCCTACTACCTGCGCTACCAGAACCGCCGCCCGGACTACATCGACGCCTGGTGGAACGTCGTCGACTGGGGCGCGGTCGCCGAGCGCTACGCCGCGGTCGCTTGAGGTCTCTCCAGCTTTGGGGGGTCGGTGCATGCACCGACCCCCGGGGTTGGCGCATGCGCCAACCCCCAGGTGGGTGCATGCACCCACCTGAACAACCGGTTCCTACGCGCGGGTGAAGCGCCGGCCGTCGACCGGGGACTCGTCCTCGTCGAGCACGCCGCGCGCCGCCTCTGCCTCGAGCGCCGCCATCCGCTCGGGCGTCATCGCGTCGGGGTCCTCGTTCTCCGCGAGCCAGACGCGCGCCTCGGCGGCGTGCTGCTCGTCGCGCACGACGGTCTTGCCGGCCGCGTAGTAGCGGTCGATCTCGGCGAACAGCTCGTCGACGAGGCGCTCCGTCGGGACCTTCTTCAGCGGCTCGCCCTTGGAGTAGATCATCCCCATGTCCTTGGCGCCGGTGATGCCGAAGTCGGCGTGACGCGCCTCGCCGATGCCGTTGACCGCGCAGCCGAGGATCGACACCTCGATCGGGTCCTCGTAGGCCTCCAGGCGCCGCTCGACCTCGGCGACGACGGAGTCCATGTCGAACTGCAGCCGCCCGCAGGTCGGGCAGGCGATCAGCACGGGGCCGCGCTCGCGCAGCTTCAGCGCCTTGAGGATCTCCCAGGCGACCTTGACCTCCTCCTCCGCGTGGAAGGTGGAGAGCGAGATCCGGATCGTGTCGCCGATCCCGTCCGCCAGCAGCGTGCCCAGGCCCACCGCCGATTTCAGCGAGCCCGACCATTTCGTGCCGGCCTCGGTGATCCCGAGGTGCAGCGGATAGTCGATCCGCGCCGCCAGCTCGCGGTTGGAGGCGATCGTGTTCGGCACCGACGTCGACTTCATCGAGATCTTGAAGTTGATGAAGTCCAGGCTCTCCATCAGCTCGACGGTCTCGACCGCGGCGGTCACCAGCGCCTCGACCGGGTTCGAGTATTCGAGCTCCAGCAGGTGCTTCGGCAGCGAGCCGGAGTTGACGCCGACGCGCAGCGGCGTGCCGGTCTGCCTCGCGCGCTCCACGACCGTCCTGACCTGCGCGGCGGTGCCGATGTTGCCGGGGTTCAGGCGCACGCAGTGCGCGCCCGCGTCGATCGCCTTCAGCGCCAGCGTGTAGTTGAAGTGGATGTCGGCGATCACCGGGATCGGCGAGCGTTTGACGATCTCCGCCAGCGCGACCGCGTCCTGCTCGCGCGGCACGGCGACCCGCACGATGTCGGCGCCGGCCGCCGCGACCGTCTCGATCTGCGCCATCGTCGCCTCGAGGTTCGCGGTCTCGGTCTTGGTCATCGTCTGCACCGCGACCGGCGCGCCGCCGCCGATCGGCACGTCGCCGACCATGATCTGCCGTCCTGAGGCCATGGATGGAGTCTAGAGGGCCGCTCGACTACGCTGCGAGCTTGGCCGCTCCCGACGTCTACCCGACGGCCCGCGGACCGCTTCCGCGGCTCGCCGAACCGTTCGCCAAGCGCGCTCGTGAGCGCCGCCATCGGCGTTTCGTGGCGCTCGTCTCCCCTGGGCCTGGCATGCGGATCGTCGACGTCGGCTGCGGCGCCCTGGGGTTGCGCGGGCTCGCCCCGGAGCTCGACGTGACCGGCGTCGACCTGGTCGCCCACGCCGGCTACCCGGGGCCGTTCGTGGTCGCCGACGCCGCCGAGGGCCTGCCGTTCGCCGACGCGCAGTTCGATCTCGCCTACTGCAACAGCGTGATCGAGCACGTCGCGCCGGGGCGCCGGGCGGCCTTCGCGGCCGAGTTGCGGCGCGTCGCGCGCGGCTGGTACGTGCAGACGCCGGCGCGCTCGTTCCCGATCGAGCCGCACTCGCTGCTGCCGGGCGCGCACTGGCTGCCGGCGCCGCTGCGGACCCGCTACTGGCGGCTCGGCGCGGGCGGGCTGCCCGGCGAGGTCGACCTGCTGCGCCGCGGCGAGCTGGAGGCGCTGTTCGGGCCCGCCGAGCGCGAGCGCTTCGGCCCCTTCACCAAGAGCTGGATCAGCGTGCGGCTGCCCGGCTAGCCGCCGAGGCGGCTGACGTCGTTGCTGATGCCGTTGAGCACGAGGAAGGCGAGCAGCACGATGCCGACAGAGCTGAAGCGCCACATCGTGCTGAGCGAGACGCGGCGGCCGCGGAGCCGCTCGGCCACCGACCAGACGACGTGCCCGCCGTCGAGCGGCAGGAACGGGAACAGGTTGACGACCGCCAGCACCAGCGAGACCAGCGCGAGCACGACGAGCGCGTAGCCGGGGCCGCGGGCGACCGCCTCCTGGGTATCCTGGGTGATGCCCACCACGCTCTGCAGCTGCGCCCGGTCCTTGGAGTGGACGAGCGCGTCGAAGTAGTGCGTGATCGTCGAGGTGCCGAGATCCCACATCGCGCCGGCGGAGGTTCCGGCCGCGCCGAGCACGCCGAAGCGCACCGGCACGATCCGCACGTCCAACCCGACGCCGAGCACCATCCGCTTGACGGCGGCGTCGTAGTGTGGCGTGATCGTGAAGCTGCGCGCGGCGCCCTTGCGGCGGACCGCGACCGTCACCGGCGCGGTTGCCGTACAACCGTTGCGAAGCGCACCCGGGCAATGCTCGCCGGCAAGCGCGTGGTCGACGGTGGTGGGCGTCACCGGGCGCCCGTCGATCGCCGTGATGCGGTCGCCGACCTTCAGCACGCCGGCCGCGCCGCTGTGCTTGACCACCGTGCCGACGATCGTCGTCGCGGCCTGGCTGACCGTCGTCTGCGACGGCGCGAGGTTGCCGATCGCGTAGGCGCCGTCGAGGCCGTGCGAGAGCAGCACCGCGGCGAACAGCACGAACGCCGTCAGCAGGTTGACCGCCGGCCCGGCGAGGATCACGACGATCCGCTTCCACGGCTCCTTCATGTAGTAGCTGCGTTCGGCGACCCGCAGATCGACGGTGCTCAGCTCGTCCGGCGTCATGCCGGTGATCTTCACGTAGCCGCCGAGCGGGATCGCGCCGATCTGGTACTCCGTCTCGCCGCGCCGGAAGCCGATCAGCTTCGGCGGGAAGAACAGCGAGAAGCGCTCCACGCGCATGCCGACCGCCTTCGCCGCGACGAAGTGCCCGGCCTCGTGCAGCACGATCAGCGCGCAGAAACCGGCGATCGCGATCACCCAGGTCACAGGCGAAGTGTCGCAGGCCGGGTGAACGCGGCCTAAGAAGTCGTCTCAATACTCCGCGTGTGGGGCTGGCGAGCGCCGGATCGAGCGGGGCAAGGACGCAGGGAGCGTGTAATGGCAGAGCCATTGCCGCGACCGAGGAGGCTGCATCCGCGCTGATCCGCCGCCGCCAGACGTGGCGGGGGGTATTGAGACGGCTTCTAGAATGCCGGCGGCAGGGTGATCCCGAGGATCCGCTCGAGCGTGGCGACCAGGTTGCCGGCGATCAGCTGCTGCGGCGCGTGGGTGCCGACCTTCAGCGAGACGTCCAGCGGGCACCACTCCGTTGTCGCGGTCGCGAGCAGGGCGCCAGTGGAGCCTGCGAACGCCAGCTCGAAGCCGGGGATTTTGCCCGTCGGGCCGGAGGGGCAGGCGTAGACGGCGTGGATCGCGTCGTCGACGGCCAGGGCGTTGACCGCGGCGACGATCCGCGCGACGCGGCCGGCGCCGGTCACGTCGGCGAGCACCCTGCCGTCCTGCAGGCGGCGCACGGTGACCGACGCCACATCGCCGGGCAGCTCGAGCCGCCACGGTGTCCACACGACGACCGCCTGGATCTCCGCCAGCCAGCGTCCGGCGCTGCCCGGGTCGGGTTTGGTCTCGATCACCAGCCAGCTCGGGCCGAACCAGCCACCGCGCGCGGGGAGGCTGATCTGCGCGCCGCTCAGCCCGCCCGGATAGTAGGACCAGGTCGAGCTGCCGTGGGGCGCCTGCGCGAGCAGCGCGCTCGCCGCGGCGCCGTCCGCCAGGCTCCAGTACGCCGTCGCCGTCCTGAACGTCGCGTACGCCATCGTGGAATCCGGGCCGAGCGCTCCGCGCAGGGCTCGCGGCGCCGTGGCGAGGCGCAGCGACCCCGCGGGCAGTGTGATCCGCGAAAGCGCCGCGGCCGCATCGGCCGCGGCCTGGGCCTGCGTTGCGGCCGGCGCCGTGAGCACCGGTGAGGGGGCCTGCGGAGCCGCCAGAGCCGCCGCGGCCCCGCAGGCCAGGACAAATCCCGCCACGGCGGACACCGAAGGTAGCCGCGTCATGCTGTTGATACGTCGCCGGAGGCGCGCCGTCACGCGATCTTCGCGGCGGCGACCTCGCGCGCACGGCGGTCCGCCTCGAACAGTGCGTCGAACTCGCGCAGCGGCGTCGCCCCCAGTTCGTCGAGCGTCGCCTCGATCACCTCCGCGATGCGTAGGAAGGCGCAGCCGGCCCTCGAGGAAGGCGTGCACGGCGACCTCGTTGGCGGCGTTCAGGACGCACGGCGCGGTGCCCCCCGCGACCGCCGCACGGCGCGCAACCGCGAGCGCCGGGAACGCCTCGAGATCGGGCGGCTCGAAGGTCAGACTGCCGACGGCGGCGAGGTCCAGCCGCGCCACATCCAGCTCCATCCGCTCGGGGTGATGCAGCGCGTAGGCGATCGGCACGCGCATGTCGGGGCAGCCGAGGTGCGCCAGCACGGCGCCGTCGCAGAGCGTGACCATGCCGTGGACGATCGACTGCGGATGCACGAGCACGTCGATGCGCTCGTAGGCGATCGCAAACAGGTGGTGGGCCTCGATCAGCTCGAGCCCCTTGTTCATCAGGGTGGCGGAGTCGATCGTGATCTTGTCGCCCATCGACCAGGTGGGGTGCGCGAGCGCCTGCTCGACGCTCACGCGCTCGAGCTCGCCGCGCGAGGCGCCCCGAAACGGGCCGCCGGACGCGGTGATCGTGAGCCGCTCGATCGTCCCGGGGCCGGTGGAGCGCTCGGCAGCGATCAGCTGATGCAGCGCCGCGTGCTCCGAGTCGACCGGCAGGATCCGCGCGCCCGTCGCCTCCGCGAGCGCGGTGACCAGCTCGCCGCCAACGACCAGCGACTCCTTGTTCGCGAGTGCGAGGTCGATCCCCTCGCCGAGCGCCACGATCGTCGGACCGAGCCCGGCCGAGCCGACGATCGCGTTCAGCACCAGGTCGGCGCCGGACTCCAGCACCAGCTCGACGAGCCCGTTCGTGCCGCTGTGGACCTCCCCCGCCGGCCAGGCCCCGGCCGCCCGGGCCGCGCTCGCCTCGTCGGTCAGGGCGATCCGCGAGACGCCGTGCGAGCGCGCCTGCTCGACCACCGTCTCCCATGACGAGCGCGCCGACAGCCCCACCAGCTCGAGGTCGTCGGCGCCATCGATCACCTGGAGCGCCTGCAGGCCGATCGAACCGGTCGAGCCGAGCACGAGGATGCGCTTCGCGTCGCTCACTTCGCCGCCAGGATCGCAAGCCACGCGTAATAGGAGACGACCACGCTGAACAGCACCGCGTCGAGGCGGTCCAGCGCGCCGCCGTGAGCGCCGAACACGCGGCCCGAGTCCTTCACGCCGCACTGCCGCTTGACGTAGCTCTCGAACAGGTCTCCGATCGGCGCCGCGATCGCCACACCCAGGCCGAGCAGGATCGCGTCGCCCTTGTGGAACCACGGCTGGTAGAGCGAAGCGAACCAGACGCCGACGACCGCGCACAGCAGGCCGGTCACCAGCCCCTCCACAGTCTTGTTCGGCGAGATCGCCGGCGCGAGAGGGCGGCGGCCGAAGCTCCTCCCGCCGAGGTAGGCGCCGCTGTCGCCGACGAAGGTTCCCACCACCACGTCGGTGAGGATGCCGCCGCCGTGCGGCAGGTCGCGCAGAAGCACGGCGTGGGCCAGCGCGAGACCGACCCACCAGACCCCGAGCAGCGTGACGGTGATGCCGAAGATGCTGCCGCGGGGCGCCGCGAGCGTGAGCAGGAAGCTCGCGGGCAGCGCGGCGACGGCGATCAGCAGCACCTGGTCGCGTGTGCCGTAGTGCGCCGCCACCATCAGCGCGAACACCGCGACGAAGCCCACCAGCTTCGCCGGGTGCGCGCGCGCCGTCATCCGGTAGAGCTCGTCGAGGCAGATCCAGCCGAGGATCAGCAGCGCGCCGGCGAACAGCAGGCCGCCACGCGCGATCACGATCGCGGCGACCGCGAGCGCCGGCACGGCGACCAGCAGGCGCGCGCGCAGCTCCGAGGGACGCCCGCTGCGCGACGGGCGTGGGCGCCGCGGGCGCGCTGACGGCGGGCGTCTGCTGAGCTGACCGGAGGCCATGCGCGCTACCTGCCGCCGTAGCGGCGCCGGCGCCCGGCGTACTGGGCGAGCGACTCCTCGAAGGCCTCGCGCGTGAAGTCCGGCCAAAGCTCGTCGCGGAAGATCAGCTCCGAGTAGGCCGACTGCCAGAGCAGGTAGTTCGACAGCCGCTGCTCGCCGCTGGTGCGGATGATCAGGTCCGGGTCGTGCATCTCGGGGGCGTAGAGCAGCGCGCGGAACTCCTCCTCGCCGCCGCCTTCGAAGCGCCGCGCCGCATCGAGGATCTCCGCGCGCCCGCCGTAGTTGAAGGCGACGAACAGCGTGATCCGGTCGTTGTCGGCGGTCTGCTCCTGCGCCCAGTCCATCTGTCGCTGGAGCGCCCTGGAGATCCCCTCGCGGCGGCCGATGAAGCGCATCCGCACCCCCTCGTCGCGCAGCTCCGGCGTCTCCGTCCTGATCCGCCGGTTGAACATCCGCATCAGCGCGCTGACCTCGCTCGCCGGGCGCGACCAGTTCTCGGTCGAGAACGAGTACACGGTCAGCTCGCGCACGCCGAGTTCGACCGCGTCACGCAGACGCGCCTTGACCGTGTCGGCGCCGGCGTTGTGCCCGGAGGCGACCGAGACACCATGCTCCTTGGCCCAGCGCCCGTTCCCGTCGGTGATGATCGCGACGTACCGCGGCCGGTCCGCGTCGGCGCTCATCACACCTCGAGGATCTCTGCTTCCTTGCCCTTCAGCATCGCGTCGAGCTCACCGATTCGCTCGTCGGTCAGCTTCTGCAGCAGGCCCTCGGCGCGGCGCTCGTCGTCGGTGCCGGTCTCCCCGGCCTCCTTCAGCTCGCGCAGGTCGTGCATCACGTCGCGGCGGATGTTGCGAATCGCGATCCGCCCCTCCTCGACGATGTGGCGCGCCACCTTCACCAGTTCGCGGCGGCGCTCCTCGTTGAATTCGGGGATCGTCAGCCGCACGATCTTGCCGTCGTTGGACGGGTTCAGCCCCAGATCGGAGGTGTTGATCGCCTTCTCGATCGCCTTGATCGAAGAGGCGTCGAACGGCTGGATCGTCAGCAGGCGCGCCTCCGGAGCGGAGATCGTCGCAAGCTGTCGCAGCGGCGTCGCCGCGCCGTAGTAGTCGACCTGTATGCGATCGAGCAGCGCCGGCGTCGCGCGTCCGGTGCGCACCGATCCGAGCTCGTTGCCGGTCGCCTCGACCGACTTCGCCATCCGCTCGCGGGCGTCCTCCAGCAGGTCGTCGATCATTTCAGTTGCAGGCAATTCGTGACCATGGCCGGGGGGAGGATAACGGGTCCGGCGCCCTCGACGCGGCCCTGCGCGCGCGCACGCCGGGCATGCCAGCGGAGCCTACGAACGTCGTTCACGATGAAGGTGGGTCCGGGGCGGTCCGGGGGCAAGTTGGGCGGTGCACGGTGCCGAAGCAGGTACCGGTGGTACGTGCAAGGTGCTGGGTGACGATCCAACGCCGCCATCCGGGCCGATCCCGGGCGCGCCCGCCATTGTGAAAGCCGGTTCTAGGCCGACGGCGTCGACACGAGCGTCCCGACCTGCTCGCCGGCCAGGATCCGGGCGATGTTGCGGTCGTCGTCGACGTTGAAGACACGGATCGGCAGCCGGCTCTCCATGCAGAGCGTGAGCGCCGTCGCATCCATCACGGCCAGGCGGCGCTGGATCGCCTCCATGTGCGTGATCTGGGGGATGAACTCGGCGGTCGGGTCGAGCGCGGGATCCGCCGTGTACACGCCCTCGACGCCGTTCTTGGCCATCAGGATCACCTCGGCGTGGATCTCGCTCGCACGCAGCGCCGCCGCGGTGTCGGTGGTGAAGAACGGGTTACCGGTCCCCGCGGCGAAGATCACCACGCGGCCCTTCTCGAGATGGCGCATCGCACGCCTGCGGATGTACGGCTCGGCCACCTCCTGAACCGTGATCGCGGACTGCACGCGCGTGTCGACGCCCTCCTTCTCGCAGGCGTCCTGCAGCGCGAGCGCATTCAGCACGGTCGCCAGCATCCCCATGTAGTCGCCGGTGGCGCGGTCCATGCCCTCCGCGGCGCCCTTCAGCCCGCGGTAGATGTTGCCGCCGCCGGGGACCACCGCCAGCTGCACGCCCGACTCGATGACGCCACGCACGGCGCTGGCGATCGCGACGACCCGCGCCGGGTCGATGCCATAGTCGAGCGTTCCCATCATCGCCTCGCCCGAGAGCTTCAGCAGGACGCGCTTGAAGATCGGCTCGCTCACGGCCGCGCCCGCTGCGTGTGCTCGCGAGGAGTCACCGGTGGACCCTCTCCGGACGTTGAACAGCAGGCGCTCCGCACGGGGCCACCAGCTAGTCTCCGATCGCGAAGCGCGAGAAGCGGCGGATCACGACGTTCTCCCCCGTCGTCGCCGCGATCTGGTGCAGCATCTCGCCGATCGTCCTGCCCTCGTGCTTGTCCGCGTTGATGTGCGGCTGGTCGAGCAGGACGACCTCGCTGTACCACTTCGCGAGCTTGCCCTCGGCGATCTTGGCGCGGATCTCCGCCGGCTTGTCGGCCGCCTCCTGCTCGAAGATCGCCAGCTCGCCCGCGCGCACATCATGAGGAACGTCGCTCTCGCTTACCCAGCGCGGCGCCGCCGCGGCGACGTGCGACGCGATCTCCTTCGCGAACGCGACGAAGTCGGCGTTCTTCGCGACGAAGTCGGTCTCGCAATCGACCTCGACGATCACGCCGATCTTCCCGTTGTGGTGCACGTAGGTCTGGATCGTGCCCTCCGAGGCTTCCCGTTGGCCGCGGTCCTCGATCCGCTTGCCGGCCTTCAGCCGCAGCAGCTCGATCGCCTTCTCCACGTCGCCGGCGGACTCGGTCAGCGCCTTCTTGCAATCCATCATCCCGGCGCCGGTGCGGTCACGCAGCGCCTTCACATCCTTCGCAGAGATCTCAGACACTGGGCTCCTCCTCTCGGTCGGTGGAGGCGGCGGGTGTTGGAGCCTCGGGCTCCTCCGCCGCGTCCGCGGCGTTTGTCGGGGCCTCGGCGGGCGCCTGCGGCTCCGCCTCGGCTGCTGCGGGCTCGGGCTCGGGCTCGGGCTCGGCGGTCTGCTTGCGCCGGCCGAGGCGGCGCGTCTTTTTCGCCGGAGCCTCGGCAGGGGCCTCGGCGGGAGCCTGCGGCTCCGCCTCGGCTTCGGCTGGTGAGGGCTCGGCAGGGGCCGGCTCGGCATCGCCGGGCGCTGTGGGCGCGGCCGGGGGTGGCTCGGCGGGCGCCGCGGCCTCCTCGAGGGCCGGCGCCGCCTCCTCGGCCGCGGCCGGGGTCTCCTCGGCCGCGGGGACGGGCTCGGCGGGTGGCTCGGGTTCGGCGGCGGCCGGGGGCTCGGGCTCGGCGGTCGGTACGGGCGCGGTGGCTGCGGGCGGTTCCGGGGCGGCGGCGGGCGCAGTGTCGGCGGCTGTCGTATCCGTCGCCTCGCTCGCCGCGACCTCCGCCGCGGCAGCTGCCGCGGCAGCGGCGGCAGCGGCTTCCGCATCGCGCTTCGCGCGCTCCTCAGCCTCGCGGCGCGCGCGCTCCTCGGCCTCGGCGCGGAGTCGATCCTGCTCGGCGCGGTAGATGCCGGCGCCCTCGCCGACGCGCTCGCCGATCGCCCGCGTGATGATCGCGCACGATCGGATCGCGTCGTCGTTGCCGGGGATCACGAAGTCGATTCCGTCGGGGTCGCAGTTGGTGTCGACGAGGCCGATGATCGGGATCCGCAGCCGCTGCGCCTCGCGCACGGCGATCGCCTCGGTCTTGAGATCGATCACGAAGATCGCCGCCGGGGTGCCCTTCATGTTCTTCACGCCGCCGAGGTTCGCACGCAGCTTGGCGAGATCGGCCTGCGCGGACAGCCGCTCACGCGTCGGCAGCAGCGCGAGCTGTCCCTCAGCCTCGTAGCGCTCGAGGTCGTGCAGGCGGCGGATGCGTTCGCTCATCGTCTGGAAATTGGTCAGCAGGCCTCCCAGCCAGCGATGGTTGACGTAGGGCATGCCGGTCTCCTCGGCGACTTCGCGCACAGCGTCGCGCGCCTGCTTTTTCGTGCCGACGAAGAGGACCGTGCCGCCGCGGTGCGCGACGGTGCCGGCAAACTCGCTCGCCTGATCGAGCAGGCGCTTTGTCTTCAGCAGGTCGATGATGTAGATGCCATCACGCTCGCCGTGAAGGAAGCGGCGCATCTTGGGGTTCCAGCGGCGCGTCTGATGGCCGAAGTGCACTCCGGCCTCCAGCAGCTCCTTGATTCCTGGCTGGGCCACGGTAGAGCTCCTTATTGGGGGGACGGTCTGCCGCGCGGCGGGCCGTGCGGACCTGGAGCGCTCGCTCCAGGCAGGACGCAGGCCCTCGACCCCGCGCGGGTCGAGTTATGGGCTCCACATCTTAGAGGCCGCGGGCTCCGGGGCGGGTCAACCGAGCCTGGCCCGCGCCAGCGCCTCTGCGAGATCGCCGGGCAGTGCGGATTCGATCACGAGCCGCTTGCCCGTGAACGGCTGCGTCAACTCCAGCCGCGCGGCATGCAGGAACTGCCGTCGCAGCCCGTAGAGACCGGGTGTGCCGTACTCCCTGTCGCCGCAGACCGGATGCCCGATCGCCTGGAAATGTGCGCGAATCTGGTGCGTGCGACCGGTCTCCAGCCGCACCCGCAGCAGCGCGGCACCGGGCAGCGCCTCCTCGAGGACGAAATGTGTGCGCGCCACCCGCGGCTTGTCGGTGTCGATCGACATGCGCGTGCGGGCCCGCCGGTCGCGCCCGAGCGGCGCGTCGATCGTCCCGCTGCGCGACGGTGGACGGCCCTCGACGAGCGCCAGGTACTCGCGGACGATCTCGCGTGCAGCGAGCGCCGCCTTCAGCCGGCGGTGCGTCTCCTCGCTCTTGGCGACGACGAGCAGGCCGGAGGTGTCCTTGTCCAGCCGGTGCACGATGCCCGGGCGCCATGCCTCGCCGCCCGCCGCACCACGTGCGGCCAGCGCCTGCGAGAGCGTGCCGTCGCGGTAAGGGCCCGCCGGGTGCACGACGACACCCGCCGCCTTGGCCACCACGAGCAGCTGGTCATCCTCGTACGCGATCGCCAGCTCCGGCGTCTCGCCGCCGGCCCCCTCGGGAATGGCGTCCGCGGGCGCGATCGTGATCGTCTCGCCGCCGCGTAGGCGGTCGTTCTTGCGTCCTGGCAGCCCGTCCAGCGACACGGCGCCGGCCTCGATCCGGCGCTGAGCCTGCGCCCGCGAGCCGACGCGTTCGGCGAGGAACTGGTCGAGGCGCTCGCCGGCGGCCTCAGGCGGGACGCGCAGAAGCTCCACCGCGACCCACGACCCACAGCAAGGTCAGCACGCCGACCGTGATCGCTGCGTCTGCGACGTTGAAGGCTGGCCAGTCCGGCAGCTTGATGAAGTCGGTGACCATCCCTACTCGCAGCCGGTCGACCAGGTTGCCGAGCGCGCCGCCCACAATCAGGCCGGACGACAGCCACATCCAGCGGCGCTCGCGGTGGAGGGCGAAATAGGTGAGCACCGCGGCGAGCACGATCGCGGCGACCACGATCACCGCGACCACGCTGCCGGTGAACAGGCTGAAGGCGATGCCGCTGTTCTGTGCACGGACGAGCGTCAGGCCCGGCAGCAGGTGGCGGCTCTCGCCGAGCGCTATCGAGCTGCGCACGAGCTGCTTGGTGAGCTGATCGGCGATCAACACGACCGCGGCGACGATGGCGGCCCGTGCCGATGCCCGGCCGGCAGGGGTCATCACCTGATCGCACGCGACGCCAGCGTGCCAACGATCTGCAGCAGGATGATGCCGATGATCGGACTGAAGTCGAGACCGCCGAACGACGGCAGGATCCGGCGGAACAGCCGCAGGTAAGGCTCGCAGACATCACGCAGGAAGCCCAGGATCGCGTTGCTCGTACGCGAATAGGGGATCCGCAGGCCGGCCGTGAAGGCCAGGCTCGTGAGGATGTAGGCGAAGATCACGAGCGTGTAGACCCAGGTCAGGTCGAACACGAAGTCGGCGATCGTCACGCGCACGTTGGCGAGCGCGAGGATCACGTCGCGCTCGGCCCGGCGACGGCGGCCGCGGCATCGGCGAACGCGCTGCGCAGGCCTGCCTGCTCGAGCGCGCGCAAACCGCGGGCCGTCATCCCACCCGGCGAGGTCACCTCCCGCCGAACGCCCAGTGTGTCCATCTCGCGGGCCTGCAGCAGCGCTGCTGAGCCCGCGAGCGCGCCGCCCACCAGCGTGGCCGCCACAGGCGCCGGGATGCCCTGTCCCACGGCCGCGTCGATCCAGGCCTCGGCAACCAGCGCCACGTATGCGGGCGCGACACCGCTGACAGCGGTGGCCGCGTCCATCAGCCGCTCCTCGAGCCGCACGACGGCACCGACCCGCACGAGTAGCGCCTCGACCTCCGCGACGTGCTCACCGCATACGCAGGTCACCCCCGCCCTGATCGCCGACGCCGTGTTCGGCATCGCCCGCACGATCTGCGCGTCCGGATACGCCACCGCCAGCTGTTCGGTGGTCACGCGACCGAGCAGCGACAGCACGACCGACGCCCCGCCAGCCTCGCGGGCGACCGCGTCGAGCTGCGCCGGCTTGTGCGCGAGCACGACGATCTGCGCCCGCTCACACAGCTCCCGGTTGGTTGCGACCGCCTCCCCGCCGACCAGCGCTGCGAGCGCGGCCGCGCGCCCCGACCCGTGGTCGGTGAACAGCGCGGGCTCGCCGAAACCGAGCGCCAACGCACGCGCCATGTTGCCTGAGCCGATGAATCCGATGAGCATCAGAGCAAGGCTACCGTCAGCTCGGGCGATCCGCCGGTGCCGGGGCAGCGGGCGCGGGCGCACCCGCGTCCGCGAAACGACACGTCACGCCTGGTTGAAGAAGCCCTTCTCGATCAGGCGCGCGCGCTCTTCGGCGGACAGCTCGACGTTGCGCGGCGTCAGCATGAAGACCTTGTCGGCAATCCGCTGCATGCCACCGTCAAGCGCGTAGGTGAGCCCACTCGCAAAGTCGATCAGGCGCATCACGAGGGGCGTGTCGATGCCCTGCAGGTTGAGGATCACAGGGATGCCGTCACGGAACTTGTCCGCGACCTGCTGCGCGTCGTTGAAAGACTTGGGGATCACGAGATGCACGCCGAAGTCGCCCTCGGAGCTGCTGCTGCTGCTCCGGCTCGCGCCGGCACGGCCGCCTGTCACCGACCGCAGCATGGCCGCCGGGCGCGGCGGCGGTGCCGCATCGTCGTCGGCGAAGATGTCGTCGAAGTCGTCGCGGCGTTTCCGTCCCTGCAGGCGCCGCACGTTCGGGCGCTCGCGGTAGCGGTCTGCGAGTGCGGCCTCGGGCTGTGCGCGCACCGACTCGGTCTCGTAGTCGTCGTATTCGTCAGCCTCTTCGGCGAGGCCGAAGTACACGAGCGTGCGATGCCAGGAGTCTCGGAGCGGCATGGCTGGATGTTTCGCTGAACGCGCTTGTTTCCCTGCAAACCGGACTCTACCGAACTGTCCCGCCGTCATTCGGCGTCGGTGGCCCCAGTGAAGAGGATAGTGCCGATCCGTACGATACTCGCCCCCTCTTCGACGGCAACCTCGAAGTCCTGGCTCGTGCCCATCGAAAGGGTTGGCAGGCCACGCTCACGTGCGAGTGCGGCGAGCGCCGCGAAGTGGGCGCGGCTGCGCTGCGGATCGCCGGTCTGTGGCGGCATCGTCATCAGCCCGATCACGGCGACCGGTGAGCGTGCGATGAAGGCGTCCAGCTCCGCCGGGGCGATCCCCGCCTTCCCCGCCTCGCCGCTGACGTTGACCTCGACGAGGATCTCGAAGCCCGGCGGTGCGTGGCGTCCGAGCTGCACCAGCGCAGAGTCACTCGCCACGGAGTGGATCAGCTCGACGTGCTCGACGATCAGCTTGACCTTGCGCGACTGCAGCGCCCCGATGAAGTGCCAGTGCAGCCGTCCGGGCGCTCGCGCCGCCTTGGCGACGAGATCCTGGACGCGGTTCTCCCCCACGAGCTCGACACCGGCCGACGCAAGGGCCTCGACGTCGTCGACATCGACGTACTTGGTGGCCACGAGAACCTCGACCTCACCAGCGTCCCTGCCGGCGCGCGCGGCCGCGCGCTCGATTCGACGCTGCACGGCAGCCAGGTTGGCGCGCACGACCTCGACGTTCACGCCAGCCACGCAAACCCGCCCTGGCGCCCGGTCCCCGCCCCCTCGCGGCGATGTGAGAAGAAGCGCTTCGACGGCGAGCAGATCGTGCAAACGCCGACATCGAGTACCGTCGCAACGCCCGCCTCGCGCAGCTGGGTGGCTGCCACCGCCTTCAGATCGAGCAGCCTGCCGTGGCTCGCGTCGTAGGGCGCGAACAGCTCGCGCACCTCGTCGCCGGTCTCGTAGCAGCAGCCGCCGGCTCCTGGCCCGATCACGGCCTCGAGCTCGCCTGCGACGCCCAGCGCGCGCACCGCCCGCACGCCCTCGCCGGTGATACCGGCCGCCAGCCCGCGCCATCCCCCGTGCAGGATCGCGACGGCTCCCTCCCCGCCGATCGCGATCGGCAGGCAATCGGCGACGTGAACCCCGACGGCGACATGGCGAGCCCTGGTTGCAATCCCGTCTCCCTCACCTGCGCCAATGCGGTAGCCATGGAGCGGCCCGTCAACGACTGTCACATCGGCGCCGTGCACCTGCCGCGGCACCGCCACACCCTCCACAGCCAGCGACTCCAGCAGGCGATTCTGCGCCGCCGCGAGCGGCTCACCGGCGGCGCGCGAGCTGACCCGCAGGTCTCCGTCGGCGCGCTCGGTGAACACCGCCGTCCACGCCGCGCAGGTGACGCGAATCGTCAGCTTTCCCCCGCAAGCGCATAGGCGAGTTCCGCCGCGCGCCCTCCGGTGAGCTCGCCGTCGAGCTTCGCCGCGAGTGTCCGCTCGAGTCGCCGCCCGATCTGTGGCCCCTGGGCGATGCCGGCCGCGATCAGCTCGTCACCGCCGATCTCGAGCGCAACGTGACGAGTCTCCGCGATCCAGCGCCTCGCCGCTCCGGCGTCGCCGCGTGCGCCGGCAACCGCGACGGCCTCGATCGGCACGCCGCGCCAGGCGCGCCACAGCGCGCTGGGCGGCGCGTCCGTGGCTGCGCCGGCGCGGTGACAGGCGAGTGCGATCTCGTGTTCGCGCGCCGTCAGCTCGAGCTCGGCGAGCCAGGTCTCCTCGAGGCTCAGCAGCCCCAGCAGCAGCATCGCGCGATCGCTCTCCGGCGGCGCCAGCGCCAGCGCAGCCTGTGCGAGCGGCCGGTCGATTGCGAGCGGGAGCTTCCCGGCGAGACGGGCGAGCACGGCGACCGGGTCGCCCTCGGACAGCGCCAGCCGCAGCTCGCCGCCGAGTCGGCCCCCGCTCAGCGTTCCCAGGCTCGCGTTGTCCGCGAGCCCCGCGGTCCATGGCTCGACCACGAAGCCGAGTCGCTCCGCGTAGCGCGCGAGCCGGAGCAGACGGGTGGGATCGTCGACGAAGCTGCGCTCGTGCAGCACGCGAAGGGCCCCGGCCGCCAGATCGTCGAGTGCGCCGTCCGCCGCGAGCAGTTCGCCACCGGTCACCGTCACGGCGATCGCGTTGACCGTGAAGTCGCGGCGCGCGAGGTCCTCCTCGATGCTCGCCGGCTCGACCTGCGGCAGCGCCCCGGGCGCGGGGTAGCGTTCGCGGCGCGCCATCGCCAGATCCACACGCCAGCCGGGGCCGGTGGCGGTCGCCGTGCCGAACGGCTCGTGCACGACGATCTCGCCGCCCAGCGACCGGGCAACCGCCGCCGCGTCGCCCTCGACGACCAGGTCCAGCTCGCGCGGCTTGCGCCCCAACCAGATGTCGCGCACGAAGCCGCCGACGACGGCGATGCGCGCCGGCGCGCTCGGCAGCGGCGGGTAGCGCGCCAGAGCGGCGAGCACGGCGCCGGGATCGAACGTGCCGACGTCCATCAGCGACGCACGGCGATCCCAGCGGCAGCGAGATGGGTCTTGGCCTGCGCAACCGTGAACTGGTCGTAATGGAAGATCGACGCGCAGAGCACCGCGTCGGCGCCGGCCTGCAGCGCCGCGACGAGGTGATCGAGCTGCCCGGCCCCGCCCGAGGCGATCACCGGCACGCCCACGGCGTCGGCGACGGCGTGCGTCAGCACGAGGTCGTAACCCTCGGTCGTGCCGTCGCGGTCCATGCTGGTCAGCAGGATCTCGCCGGCGCCGCGCTCGACCGCCTCGCGCGCCCAGCTGACCACGCTGTGTTCTGTTTCGGTGCGTCCACCGGCCACGTGAACGCCCCAGCTGCCGTCCTCGCGGGTCTTCGCGTCGATCGCGAGGACGACGCACTGGGCGCCGAACTGGTCCGCGAGCTCGTCCAGCAGCCGCGGGCGCGCGACGGCGGCGCTGTTGACCGCGACCTTGTCGGCCCCGGCGTCGAGCACCGCCTGCGCATCGGCGACCGAGCGGATCCCACCGCCGATCGTGAACGGCACGAACACGTCGTTGGCGGTGCGCCGGGCCAGCTCGACGATCGTGGCCCGCTTCTCGTGCGTCGCGGTGATGTCGAGGAAGACCAGCTCGTCAGCCCCTTCGCGGTCGTATAAGGCCGCCAGCTCGACCGGGTCACCCGCGTCGCGGATGTCGACGAAGCGGGTGCCCTTGACGACGCGCCCGGCGTCCACGTCCAGACACGGGATGACGCGCTTCAGGTGCACAGCACGGCCTCGGCCTGGGACACGGTGAAGCGCTGCTCATAGAGCGCCTTGCCGGCGATCACGCCTGCCAGGCGCGGCTGGCGCAGGGCGACGAGGGCCTCGAGGTCCGCGAGCGAGCCGATGCCGCCGGAGTAGAGCAGCTCGCCCTCGACCGCCTCGGCGACGGCCACGAGGCCGGTGAGATCGGGGCCCTCCAACATGCCATCTCGGTCCACGTCGGTGTAGACGAAGCTGCGCACGCCGCGCTCGAGCAGCGCGCGCACGGCGGCGACCGCGGCGAGCGTTCCGGTCCGTGTCCAGCCGGCTGTCGAAACCATGCCGCCGCGAACGTCGACCGACACCACGACCCGCTCACCGTGTTCGGCCACGGCGTCCGCCAACAGCCCGTCATCGGCGAACGCCGCCGTGCCGAGCACGACCCGCTGGACGCCGGCCTCGAACGCGGCGGCGATCGCCGCGCGCGTTCGAAGGCCCCCACCGAGCTGCACCGGCAGCCCGGTCTCGCTGACGATCCGCGCGACCTGTTCGAGGTTGACCGGCGAGCCGCTTCGCGCACCGTCCAGGTCCACGACGTGCAGGCGCCGGGCGCCGGCGGAGGCCCAGCCCTGAGCCGCATCGAGCGGATCGGCGGCGTACTGCGTGCCGCGGTCGAAGTCGCCCTGCACGAGGCGCACAGCGTGTCCGTCGAGGATGTCGATCGCCGGGTAGAGGATCACGCGCCACCGTCGCTGGCGGCAACCCAGTTGGCGAGTAGCCGCAGGCCGTCGTGCGATGACTTCTCGGGATGGAACTGGACCCCCAGGAACGAGCCGTGCGCGACCGCCGCGGCGAAGCGTTCGCCGTACTCCGCGCTGCCCAGGACGTCCTGGTCGTCCGCTGGCACGGCGACGAAGCTGTGCACGTGGTAGAAGGCGGCGGCCTCACCGAGCCCGTCGAGGACCGCGGCGGGGCGCTCCCAGCGAACCTCGTTCCAGCCAATCTGCGGCGACTTGAGCTCGCCCGTCGCGAGCATCCGCACCTCGCCGGGCACGGTCGCGAGACCGTCGGAACCACCGAGCTCGGTGGAGCGCTCGAAGAACAGGTGCATGCCAAGGCAGATCCCGAGCAGCGGCACCTCGGCGGCGGCGCGCTCGATCAGGAAGTCGTCCAGCTCGAGTTCGCGCAGGCGCTCCATCGCCTTGGGAAACGCGCCCACGCCCGGGATGACGAGCGCGTCGGCGCGCGCCAGCGCCACGGGGTCGGAGCTGACCAGCACCGTCGCGCCGACGTGTTCGAGCGCCTTCTCGACGGACCGCCGGTTGCCCATCCCGTAGTCGACGAGCCCGATCACGATGCAACGAGGCGGCGCGGCCCGCGGCCGGCCACCTACAGCACCCCCTTGGTGCTGGGGACGCCCGGCTCGGTGGGATCGATCGCGACCGCGCCGCGAAGCGCCCGCGCAAACGCCTTGAACGCGGCTTCGATCATGTGGTGCGCGTTGCCGGCTGCCTGCACCTCGAGGTGCACGGTGAGCTTGGCGTTGTTGACGACAGCGCGGAAGAACTCCTCGAGCAGCTCGTGGTCGAAGCCGCCGGTCGAGCCGGCGGGCAGCTCGGCGACCATCCGCAGGTAGGGCCGCCCCGAGACGTCGATCGCGCACAGTGCGCGGGCCTCGTCCATCGGCACGATCGCGTCGCCGTAACGAAAGATTCCGGCACGGTCGCCAAGCGCCTGATCGAGCGCCTGGCCGAGCACGATGCCGGTGTCCTCGACGGTGTGGTGTCCACCGGTCTCCAGGTCGCCGCTGACCCTGACGTCAAGATCGAGTCGTCCGTGGCGGGCGAGCAGGTCGAGCATGTGGTCGAGAAAACCGACGCCGGTCTCGCGCGCGCCGGCGCCGGTGCCATCCAGCGCCAGTCGCAGCGAGACGCTCGTCTCGCGCGTGTCCCGGGTGATCTCCGCAGTGCGGTTCATGACGATGGATTCTCCACGAAGTCTGGGACGCGGGCGCGCATCGACTCGGCGTGGGCAACGAAGCCCTCGGCGCGCGCGATCGGCACGCCCGCCCGCGCGAGCGCCTCGAGCGAGCCATGTGCGACCCGCAGCTCCGCCATCTGGCGGCGAAAGTGGCGCGGACCGAGCCCCGAGGCGAAGCGTGCGGAGCCGGCGGTCGGCAGGATGTGGTTGGAGCCGGCGACGTAGTCGCCGAATGCGGTCGCGCCCGGCCAGCCGACGAACACGCAGCCGGCGGCCCGCACACCCGCGGCGAGCGCCTCGGCGCCAGGCCCGATCAGCTCCAGATGCTCGGGCGCGAAGGCGTTGGCGAAGTCCAGGCCGTGCTCGATCGAACCCGCGTGGACCAGCACGAACGGGGCGCTCTGTCCGGTCCACAGGCCGCGCAGGTCGCTCTCGAGCGCATCGAGCAGCGTAGCCGTGGGCGCGACCGCGACGACCAGGCTCGCCTCGCCGTGCTCCGCCTGCGCCAGCAGGTCGTGGGCGATCAGGCGGATCGAGCCGGCGTCGGTTGCGTCGAAGAGCACGACAAGGTCGCTTGGGCCGGCGAAGCCGTCGATGCCTACGCGACTGCACAGCTGCCGCTTGGCCTCCTGCACGTAGAGGTTGCCGGGACCGACGATCACGTCGACGGCGGCGACCGATTCGGTGCCGTGCGCGAGCGCCGCGATCGCCTGCGCACCCCCCATCCGGTGCACCTCGCCCACGCCGATCAGCTCGCAGGCAGCGAGCGTGACGAGGTCGATCGGCGGCGGCGTGGCGATCGCGACGTGCTCGACCCCGGCGGAACGTGCGGTGACAGCACCCATCACGACGGTGCTCGGATATGGCGCGCGCCCGCCGGGGACGTACACCGCGGCGCGGGCGACCGGCATCTCGCGCAGCAGCACGCTCTGGCCCTGGGCGAGCGTGATCTGGCGGTCCTCGTCGGCGGCCGCCCAGGACACCTCGGCGACGTTCGCGATCGCGATCTCGAGGCCGGCGCGCACGGCCGGATCGAGCACCGCCAGCGCATGCGCGAGCTCCTCGGCCTCCACCCGCTGCGGCGGCGGCGGGTCGGCGTCGAAGCGTGCGGTGTAGCGCTGCACGGCGGCGTCGCCCTCCGCCGCGACGGCCGCGATGATCTCGCTCACGGCGTCGGCGACCGACGGCGCCTGCGGAGCGAGCGCGCGGATCTCGGCCACCAGGTCCGCGGGCGCGCCGAGCTCGAGGCGCTCAAGTAGCACGCGAGCGCTCCAGCAGCTCGTCGATAGCCGCCGCCTTCAGCTTGTGCGCGACGGGGTTCGCGATGAGTCGCGCGGTGCAGACCGCGAGCGTCTCGCGGATCACGAGATTGTTCTCGCGCAACGTCGTGCCAGTCGCCGTGAGGTCGACGATCGCCTCGACCAGGCCCGTCAGCGGCGCCAGCTCGACCGAGCCCTTGACCTCGATGATCTCGACCTGGCGGCCGGTGCGCTCGAAGTGCGCCGCGGCGACGCGCGGGTACTTGGTCGCGACGCGGATCACGCCGAGACGCCGGAGCGCCTCGGCCGCACGGTCCGGACCGGCGACGGAGGCGACGACCATCGTGCAGCGGCCGAAGCCCAGGTCGCGCAGCTCGTAGACGTCGCGGCCGGATCCGTTCGGCGCGGCGTCGCCCTGCTCCATCAGCACGTCCTTGCCCGTGACGCCGATGTCGGCCGCGCCCGCCGCCACGTAGGTCGGCACGTCGGACGGCCGCATCGTGATCAGGCCGACGTCCTCGAACAGCAGCTTGCGGTCGTTCGTGCGGACCTCTCCGGTCGCGACGCCGAGTCGCTCTAGCCAGCTGAGCGTGTCGTCGAACAGGGCGCCACGCGGGACCGCGATCGTCAGGCCGGTGGCGCTCATCGTGCGCCCTCGGCGAGGCGTTCCTCGGCGGCCAGCGCCTGGTGGAGCTTCTCGACCTCCAGGGCGAAGCCCACGGCGGGAAGGTTGCGCCCGAACTGGCCGAGCAGATGGTCGTAGCGCCCGCCGCCGCCGATCGGCATCCCGACCGCCGGGTCGTAGACCTCGAACACGGCGCCCGTGTAGTAGCCGGGCGCGCGCGACAGGCCGAGGTCGAAGATCACGCGCTCGGCCACATCGGACGCGAGCAGCTCGTGAATCAAGCGCAGACCGGCGACGGCGTCGGCCACCGGCCCAGGCGGGCCGTGCAGGATGTCGGGGCCGCCGCGCAGCTGCGGCACACGCAGCAGCAGCGCCAGCGACCGCTCGTCGATCGACAGCTCGGCCAGCGCGTTCTCCAGGCCGACGAAGTCGCCGTGGCCAAGCTCAGCCAAGAGCCGCGGCCGCTGTTCCTGCGGCACCTCGAGCGCGTCCATCAGCGCCGGGTACAGCGCGGCGTCGCCGATCCCGACGCGGTAGCGCATCAGGCCGGCGCTGTCGAGCGCGTTGCAGAGCACCGTCACGGCTTCGGCGGTGCCGCCGGGCGCCGCGGCGCCGACCAGTTCGATGCCCGCCTGCAGGAACTCGCGCGGCTGACCGCGCTGCGGGCGAACACCGCGGTAGCAGTGCGCGAAGTACGCGAACCGCAGCGGCGGCTCGGACGCCTGGTAGCGGGATCCCACCAGACGCGCGATCGGGACGGTCATGTCCGAGCGCAGCACGAGCACCTCGCCGTTCTCGTCGAAGACGCGATAGGCCGGCCGTGCGCCACCGAGCGCTCCCCGTGTGATCACCCCCTCGTATTCGAGCGCGGGCGTGTAGACCTCGCCATAGCCGGCGTCACTGAACACGGCGCGAAGCCGCTCGGTGAGCGTGCGCAGCTCACCCATCTCGTCGGGCAGCACGTCACGCGTGCCGCTGGGGATCGGGAGGATCATCGCCCCGAGACGGTAGCGGACCGCCCCGATTCTAAATTGGCGCGCCGGCCAACGGGCCCGCGACCGCGATGTCTGCAGGCTGCTCGGGTGCCTGCCTGGCGCGGTGCGCGGCCTGCTGGCCGCGGCGGCGTGGGCGCCAAACCCGGAGGTATTGCGCGATCACGTAGGAGCCGAGCACGAGCGTCAGGGCGATCGCCTGACCGACGAACGTTTCCCAGTTGTTGAAGAGGGAGAACCAGGTGCCCATCCAGCCCGGGATCGAGAGCCAGTGGATCGTGCTGGTGCCGATCCAACCGGCGAGCTGCATCTCGTTGACCTCCTCGCCGACGGAGACGATCAGCACGAACAGCAGCATTGCCCCCGTGATCACCAGCAGTCGGCGGTACGGCAGTCGTTGGTGCAACGCGAACGTGAGCACCCCGGCGGCGGTGGTGAACAGGGCGCCGATCACGACGCCCTCCAACACCGGGCTCGAGCCGTAGAGCTCGCGCAGATTCTGCAGGAAGATCACGATCTCGAAGCATTCACGGTAGACGGAGGTGAAGCCGAGGATCGCGAGACCCAGAAGCATGCGTCGCAGGTTGGCCTCGCCGTCGCCGGCGAGCAGGGTGCGCCGGCGTTTGTTGTGGCTGGAGATCCATCCGGTCCAGTAGACCCTGTGGAAGAACCAGTTCATCACCAGCAGGAGCACGAGCAGCGACGGCAGCCCGGTCGCGGCCTGCACGTCGAACTCGCCGCCGTGGAAGCGGCCGATCAGCCAGACCACGCCAAACCACGTCGCGATTCCGCCAAGAATCGCTGTGCCGCCGCCGATCGCCACCGGCTTGCGGTAGATCCGGTTGGCGCCCAGAAAGCTCGCCGTGATCGCCGCCAGCACGAGGATCGTCTCCAGCCCTTCGCGGAAGACGAGGATCGCGCTGTTGATCACCACCGTCGTATGGGTGAGCCGGTCGCCCCGCGGGAGCGCGGTCGGGTCGGTCGTACCACCGCGTGCACGCCAGCCGAGCACCACCACCGCCACCGCCACGGCGAGCACCAGCGCCGTCCAGACGTAGAAGAAGACCCGCGAGCGGGCCGTCTGCCGTGTGGCGGAGTCCACTCCCCGCTGTGATCGCTGGCTGCGCAAGTTGGTCGCGGTGTGGGACCCGGCCGGAGCCGTTCGAAGTTAGGGGACCCTAACAGGCCTCGCCGCGCGGTCAAAGCCGGATCACCGCAACCACGCCAGGCTCGGGGCCGGACGGCGCCCCGCCATCCGCTCGGTCAGCCGTCGCCGCACTCGCGCGGCGTCAGACCTGGACGGTCGATTCCCGTTCGATCTGGGCGCCGAGCGCGCGCAGGCGTTCGTCGATTCGCTCGTATCCGCGGTCGATCTGCGAGACGTTGCCGATCTCGCTGCGGCCCTCGGCACACAGCGCCGCGATCAGCATCGCCATGCCGGCGCGGATGTCGGGCGACTCGAGGCGCTCGCCGTGCAGGCGCCGCGGGCCCGTGACGATCGCGCGGTGCGGATCGCAGAGCACGATGTCGGCGCCCATCGTCGCGAGCTTGTCGGTGAAGATGAGGCGGCTTTCGAACATCCACTCGTGGATCAGCACAGAGCCCTCGGCCTGGGTCGCGAGAGCCACGGCGACGCTCGTCAGGTCGGCCGGGAACGCCGGCCACGGCCCGTCCATCACCTTGCGCTTGTAACCGCCGAAGTCGGACTTGACGACCAGCCGCTGCCCGCCGGGAATCAGGATGTCGTTGCCGTCGAACTCGCTATGGAGGCCGAGTTGGTCGAACACGAGGCAGATCATGCGCAGGTCGTCCGGGATCGTGTCGGTGATCCGGAGGTCGCCTCCGGTCACGCCGGCGAGCGCCATGAAGCTGCCGATCTCGATGTGATCGGGCGCGATCTCGTGGTTCGCTCCGCCAAGCTGCTCGGCTCCCTCGACGGTCAGCAGGTTCGAGCCGATCCCCCCGATCCGCGCGCCCATCTTGACCAGCAGGCGTGCGAGGTCCTGGACGTGTGGCTCGCAGGCCGCGTTGTGCACGACCGTCGTCCCGGGGGTCAGCGCCGCCGCCATCAGCACGTTCTCGGTCGCCATCACGGACGGCTCGTCCATGAAGACGTCGGCCGCGCGCAGGCCGTGCTCGGCGTGCAGGATGAAGGCGCGATCGTGGTCGCAGACAGCGCCCAGCGCCTCGAAGGCGTCGATGTGCGGGTCCAGGCGCCGGCGCCCGATGAAGTCGCCGCCGGAGGCGGCATCTCAGCCCGCCCGAAACGTGCCAGCAATGGGCCGGCGAGCAGGAACGAGGCGCGAATCTGCTCTCCGAGCGTCGGATCCACAGAGCTCGCATCCACGTCGGCGCCGCACAGCGTGAGTTCGTTTTCGCCGAGCCAATGGACGTCGACGCCGAGACCGTCGAGGATCTCGAGCATCGCATCGACATCGCGAATCCGCGGCACGTTTGTGAGCACGAGCTCGGCGTCGGTCAGCACCGAAGCGGCCAGGATCGCCAGCGCACCGTTCTTGTTGCCGGCGGGAACGACCGTTCCGCTGAGCGGCGCGCCGCCTTGAATGACGAACTTCTCCATCGCTGGTGCCAGCGCGCAAGCCTACACCGAAGGCGGTCCACAGCCCCGGCGGGCGCCGCGAAGGCGCCTTCCGCGGCCCGGGACGAACATGTGTTCTGCAATCCGCGTTGCAGAAATGACCAATTCTTTTGGCTCTCTGGAGCCACTCTAGTACGTGCTGAGATCGCGAACATGGATGCCCCGTGGCTTCCATCCGGCAGCGCATGCACCATACGAACACATGTTCTGGCGCACCTCACACCCGAAGGCTCCCCTCCGCGCCGTGCACCGCGCGCGCGACCTGGCCCGTGCCGCTCTGCTCCTCGAGCCGCCGCTCGAAGACGCCGACGAGCTCGTCGCTGCGCGCGCGTTCCACCCGCACCGTGCGCAACCGCGTCGCCCGTCGGCGCGGCGGCGGGCGGGAGCGGTGCTGGCACGTCCGCAGCACTGCATCACACCGCTGGTCCGGTCGGCGCCCTGCAGCCGTGAGCTCGCAGGTCGTCGCTGACGCTGGGAGGCAGGCCGGCGAACAGCACACCCCGCCGGGGCTCTGCAGGTCCGGGAGTCCCGGCGCTCGGGGTGTGGACGGTCGTCCGGAGCCGTCGAGCACCGCCCTGCGGCTGCAGCGCCGTGGCGCGGCGCTACAGTCACGCCATGAGCGGTCCGCGCCGGGCTTCGCGGTCGTCGGTGGCTTCCTCGGCGCCCCGCCAGCGGATCGCCCTCCACCGCCCGAACGGCAGCCGGCGGGCCGCCGTCCGCGCCGGCGGCGGTTTGGCCCGTTGCTGGCCGCTCGCGGCACTGCTCGTACTGGCCGCCGCGGCGCGTTTGCCGACGCTCTCGCTGCAGAGCCTCTGGTACGACGAGGCTTTCACGCCTGTCCACGTGCTGCACCCGAGCCTTGTCGCCACGCTGAACGCGGTGGTCGCCCGGGAGAACACGCCGCCCCTGTGGTACATGCTGGTGTGGGCGATCTCGCGGCTGCTTGGCACCGGTGTCGTGGCCCTGCGGCTGCTGTCGGCGCTGGCCGGTATCGCGCTCGCGGGCGTCGGATGGGCGATCGGCGCGCAACTGGGTTCGAGGCGCACAGCGATCGTGCTCACCGCGATCCTCGCGCTGAACCCGTTGTTCGTCTGGTACTCGCAGGAGGCCCGTGCATACGAGCTCTACGCGCTGGCAAGCGCCGTTTCACTGCTGTTCTTCCTGCGCGCCTATCGCTGCGGCGGCCGTACGGTACTGGCGCTCTGGACGCTGAGTTCGGTGCTCGCGCTCCTCTCGCACTACTTCGCGGTGTTCCTGGTGGCTCCGGAGGCTCTGCTGCTGCTCGCCAGGCTGCGGCCGCTTCGTGGCACCAACGCACGGTCGACGGTCGCGGTGGGCACGCCAGCCGCGAGCGCGGCGCGCGGCCCCGCGCGAACGCCTTCGGGGACGACGCGCCGGACGCTGCTTGCCGTGGGCGCCGTCACGGCCTGTGGCGCGGCGCTCGTGCCACTCGTGATCGCCCAGGCAGGCCGCGGCACGCAATGGATCGGGAAGTGGGCGCTCTCCGACAGGCTGATACAGACCCCCGGCTATTACCTGCTAGGGGCGAACGGGTCCGTGCTCGGTCACGGCCTGCTCGCGCTGAGCGCGCTGCCGCTGGTCGCCACGGCGATGCTCGCGGCCCGGCTGTTGGCCAAGCGCCGGCTGGCGCGCGCAGAGCTCGAGGGCTTGGTGCTGATGCTCGGCCTGGGCATCGTCGCGGTACTGATCCCGCTCGCGCTCGCGCTCGCCGGGCAGGATTACTTCGCGCCGCGCAACCTGATCGCCGATTGGATCCCGCTGTCCGCTGCGGTGGCGCTCGTCCTGGGGGCCGGCGCAGCCGGTCGCGCCGGAGCGGTGCTCGCCGTCGTGCTGTGCCTGGGCGCCACCGCCGTGCTGGTTGCCACCGTCCTCGACCCGCGCCTGCAGCGCTCCGACTGGAGCGCGGTCGCGAACGACCTGCGCCCCGGGTCCCGTGACCGGGCGATCGTGACCGTCGAGTTGGGCGCCGCTCCGCTCGAGTACTACCTGCCGCGGCTGCGGCTGCGCTACCTCTCGCGCAGGCTGACCGTGTCCGTGCGAGAGGTCGACCTCGTCGGCTACGCGCCGCTCCGTCCCGCGGCCCTCCGCGCACCGACGCCCGCCTTCACGCTCGCCGGTCGAAGCGACGTCCACGGGCTCCTCGCCTACCGCTACACCGCACGCACGCCCCAACGGCTGACCGGGCGCTTCCTGCGCGGCCTCACGATCACCGTCGGAGCCGAGAGCAGCGGGGAGACGCTGCTGCCCGGCGCAATCCCGGCCCGACGTACCTGAGCGCCGGCGGCGCTCCGAAATGCAGCGAGCCCCGTCGGCGGGCGGGGCTCGCATAAGTAAACCGGCGGCGACCTACTCTCCCAGGCTCTTGCGAGCCAAGTACCATCGGCGCTGAGGGGCTTAACTGCTCTGTTCGGAATGGGAAGAGGTGTTTCCCCCTCGCCATAGCCACCGGAAATGGCGAGAGACACCGCCTCGGCGATCCTTCAAAACTGCACAGAGCCACTCAAAGCGGGTATCACAAAGTTATCCGTCAAGCCCTCGACCCATTAGTACCAGTCTCCTCCGGGCGTTGCCGCCCTTCCAGAGCTGGCCTATCAACCTGGTGGTCTACCAGGGGTCTTACTCCCTCATGGGGATGGGAGAGCTCATCTCGAGGTTGGCTTCCCGCTTAGATGCTTTCAGCGGTTATCCAATCCAGACGTAGCTAATCTGCGATGCCGTTGGCACGACAACAGATACACCAGAGGTCTGTTCATCCCGGTCCTCTCGTACTAGGGACAACTCCTCTCAACTCTCCAACGCCCACGGCAGATAGGGACCGAACTGTCTTGCGACGTTCTGAACCCAGCTCGCGTACCGCTTTAATGGGCGAACAGCCCAACCCTTGGGACCTACTCCAGCCCCAGGATGCGACGAGCCGACATCGAGGTGCCAAACCGGGCCGTCGATGTGAACTCTTGGGCCCGATGAGCCTGTTATCCCCGGAGTACCTTTTATCCGTTGAGCGACGGCACTTCCACTTGCTACCGCCGGATCACTAAGACCTGCTTTCGCACCTGCTCGACCTGTCGGTCTCGCAGTCAAGCTCCCTTGCTGCCTTTACACTCTACGCACGATTTCCAACCGTGCTGAGGGAACCTTTGTGCGCCTCCGTTACATTTTGGGAGGCGACCGCCCCAGTCAAACTACCCGCCTGGCACTGTTCACCGCCCGGATTCACGGCGCGGTGTTAGAAATCCAATACACCAAGGGTGGTATCTCAAGGTTGGCTCCACCCCGGCCGCAGCCGGTGCTTCAAAGCCTCCCACCTATCCTGAGCGAAGTGCATCGAATCCCAATACCAAGTTGTAGTAAAGGTTCACGGGGTCTTTCCGTCTAGCCGCGGGTACTCGGCATCTTCACCGAGACTGCAATTTCACCGAGCCCATCGTTGAGACAGCGCTGAAGTCGTTACGCCATTCGTGCAGGTCGGAACTTACCCGACAAGGAATTTCGCTACCTTAGGACCGTTCCTGCTGTTACACCCAGGTACCAAAGCACCTGAGCGGTCCGCTCATTTCTGGCGGACTCTCATGGTCGCCCATGAGAGCGGACTATCTCATCCCACAGCCGCTCTAAGGCGTGTGAGCTCGGCGTATAGTCTCTGAGGATTCCGTGCATCCTGTAGCGCCTCTTTCCGCCGCGGTTCATCCGTTCCCGGAGAGCTAGAACCTTGGCGTAGTCCTGGTCGTTGAGGCGGCCCACACGGAGAGGCACAACTGCGCTTCTCCAGAGCCGATAGTCCTCCGCCTTCTGTCCGACGACCGGAAAGCGGTCGAAGAACGGCACGATCCGGTCACTGAGATCGGAGAGTCTGTTGACCTCCCAATACCAGCCTCCGTTTCCCGCCCGCCGTAGCGTGCCGCACTCGAAAGTCTCTTTAAAGAGATCCAGCGGCGCGCGGTCGCGCTGAGACACGTTGAAGGCGGCTGAGATCCGGAAGCGTCTCGCTCGTTCGTCGCGTCTGCGACACACGAGCATGAAGCTTCCCTCGCCCAGCGCAAACCCGGACAAGAAGCTACCGAGCGAGCTCGAGATGGCCTCTATGCACGGTCTTTCCTGCTGATTGTCCGCACCCGGCACATTTTCACGGTACCGCCCGTTTGGGACGGAACTCGTAGCGCGGGATACTCGGATGTTCCAGCATATAGCCGAGTTTTACAACTACCTCGGTCAACTGATAGTTACGGCCGCCGTTTACCGGGGCTTAGCTTCAATGCTTCGGGTCAAGCCCTAACATCTCCACGTAACCTTCCGGCACCGGGCAGGCGTCAGCCCCTATACGTCGTCTTTCGACTTAGCAGAGACCTGTGTTTTTGGTAAACAGTCGCTCCAGCCATTTCACTGCGGCCCCCTCGGGTTCCGTCAGCAAGTGACTTCGCCCTACTGGGGCGCCCCTTATCCCGAAGTTACGGGGCCATTTTGCCGAGTTCCTTAACGATGGTTATCTCGATCACCTTAGTATTCTCTACTTGTCCACCTGTGTCGGTTTTGGTACGGGCACGCGAGTCCTCCCTAGGAGCTTTTCTTGGAGGCATGGCGTCAGGGACTCGCCGGCTCTAAAGCCAGCTGGCATCGCGCCTCAGGTTATGCGGTCCCGGATTTGCCTAGGACCACCCCTACACGCTTACCCCAGGGCGACCATCGCCTGGGTTCCCTTAGCCGTCCTCGTCCCTCCATCGGTCAAACGGACTCGACGTGGTACAGGAATATCAACCTGTTGGCCATCGACTACGCCTTTCGGCCTCGCCTTAGGACCCGACTAACCCTGGGAAGACGAACTTTACCCAGGAATCCTTGGACAATCGGTGGAGGGGATTCTCACCCCTCTTTCGTTACTCATGCCGGCATTCTCACTTCCCAAGCCTCCACGACTGGCTTCCGCCGCCGCTTCGCTGGCTTGGGAACGCTCTCCTACCGCGCGATCGGACCGAGGTCCTCACGCACCCGCAGCTTCGGTGTCTAGCTTGAGCCCCGTTACATTATCCGCGCCCGAACACTTGACCAGTGAGCTGTTACGCACTCTTTCAAGGGTGGCTGCCTCTAAGCCAACCTCCTGGTTGTCTATGCATCCAGACATCGTTTACCACTTAGCTAGAACTTGGGGACCTTAGCTGGCGGTCTGGGCTGTTTCCCTTTTGACGCTGAAGTTTATCCCCCAGCAACTGACTCCCGGAGTAGACGTCGTGGTCTTCGGAGTTTGCATGAAGTCGGTAACCTGGTAGGGCCCCTAGTCCAAACAGTGCTCTACGGCCACGACGTAATTTATCCGAGGCTATACCTAAATATATTTCGGAGAGAACCAGATATCACTGAGCTTGATTAGCCTTTCACTCCGACCCACAGGTCATCCGCCCAGTTTTCAACCTAGGTCGGTTCGGCCCTCCACGAGGTCTTACCCTCGCTTCAGCCTGCCCATGGGTAGCTCGCTCAGTTTCGGGTCTACCGCCTACGACTGTGTCGCCCTATTAGGACTCGCTTTCGCTACGGCTCCGCTCATCGCTTAACCTTGCCGCAGACGAGTAACTCGCCGGCTCGTTATGCAAAAAGCACGCGGTCACAGGACAAGCCTGCTCCCACCGCTTGTAGGCACGCGGTTTCAGGTACTATTTCACTCCCCTTCCGGGGTACTTTTCACCTTTCCCTCACGGTACTAGTCCGCTATCGGTCACTAAGGAGTACTTAGCCTTGGAGGGTGGTCCCCCCAGATTCAGTCCGCGTTTCACGTGTGCGGACCTACTCAGGAACGCTTGACGGAAGGTCGTGCAGTTTCGTCTACGGGACGATTGCCCTCTGTGGTGCGCGGTTCCACGCGCTTCGACTACCACACGACTTTGTAACTTCCGCCGGATCGGCCACGACCCGGAACAAGCGCCCTACAACCCCTGACGCGCAACGCATGGCCGCTTACACGCGCCAGGTTTGGGCTGGATCCCTTTTCGCTCGCCACTACTCAGGGAGTCTCGGTTGATTTCCTTTCCTCGGGGTACTGAGATGTTTCACTTCCCCCGCTTGCCTTCCTCCGGCCTATGTGTTCAGCCGGGGATGACGCCGCATTACCGGCGCCGGGTTTCCCCATTCGGGAATCCGCGGGTCATAGGCTGTTCAGCGCCTCACCGCGGCTTATCGCAGCCGTCCACGCCCTTCATCGACTCTTAGTGCCAAGGCATCCACCACGTGCCCTTACTATCTTGACGGTGATCGAACCAAAATGGTTCGGTGATACCCGTTGTTGATGCGATCGCGATTGCTCGCGGTCGCTGTGGCTACTGTGCAGTTTTCAAGGATCGCCGGAGGCGTTCGCTCGCCGTCTGTGGCGCCTGGCCGCGACATGCGCGGTCGACACCCGGCTAGCGCCGGTCTCTCAAAGCTCAACAGCATGCCGGGGTGCGCGGGCCGTCCGCCTCAAGAGGGGCGATCGGCCGACTGGAACCCGGTCAGGTTCGGTCGACGTGCTAGGCCCGACGGTCGCTCGGACGGCCCGGTATGGGCCGGCGGCTCCGCCGGGGCGCCTTACGGCGCTCCCTAGAAAGGAGGTGATCCAGCCGCAGCTTCCGCTACGGCTACCTTGTTACGACTTCACCCCAGTCACGAGCCCCACCGTCGACGGCTCCCTCCCTTGCGGGTTAGGCCACCGGCTTCGGGTGTTGCTCACTCCCGTGGTGTGACGGGCGGTGTGTACAAGGCCCGGGAACGTATTCACCGTGGCAATGCTGATCCACGATTACTAGCAACTCCGCCTTCATGCAGGCGAGTTTCAGCCTGCAATCCGAACCGAGACGCGCTTTAAGGGATTCGCTCCACCTCGCGGTATCGCAACCCTTTGTACGCGCCAATGTAGCACGTGTGTAGCCCTGGACATAAGGGGCATGATGACTTGACCTCATCCCCGCCTTCCTCCGGTTTGTCACCGGCAGTCTCGCATGAGTCCCCAACTAAATGCTGGCAACATGCGACGGGGGTTGCGCTCGTTGCGGGACTTAACCCAACATCTCACGACACGAGCTGACGACAGCCATGCACCACCTGTGAAAGTGCCCCGAAGGGAAACCGTGTTTCCACGGCGGTCACTCACATGTCAAGCCCAGGTAAGGTTCTTCGCGTTGCGTCGAATTAAACCACATGCTCCGCTGCTTGTGCGGGCCCCCGTCAATTCCTTTGAGTTTTAGCCTTGCGGCCGTACTCCCCAGGCGGGGCACTTAATGCGTTAGCTTCGGCACGGGAGGAGTCGACACCTCCCGCACCTAGTGCCCATCGTTTACAGCGTGGACTACCAGGGTATCTAATCCTGTTTGCTCCCCACGCTTTCGCGTCTCAGCGTCAGTACCGTCCCAGCGAGCTGCCTTCGCCATTGGTGTTCCTCCTGATATCTGCGCATTTCACCGCTACACCAGGAATTCCACTCGCCTCTTCCGGACTCTAGCCCGACAGTATCCACCGGCCTCCCAGGGTTGAGCCCTGGACTTTTACAGCGGACTGATCGAACCGCCTACACGCTCTTTACGCCCAATGATTCCGGACAACGCTTGCACCCTACGTATTACCGCGGCTGCTGGCACGTAGTTAGCCGGTGCTTCTTGTGAAGGTACCGTCACTCCAGCCGGCTATTAACCGGCGGAGCTTCGTCCCAACTGAAAGGGGTTTACAACCCGAAAGCCTTCTTCCCCCACGCGGCGTTGCTGCGTCACGCTTTCGCGCATTGCGCAAGATTCCCTACTGCTGCCTCCCGTAGGAGTCTGGGCCGTGTCTCAGTCCCAGTGTGGCTGATCGTCCTCTCAGACCAGCTACCCATCGTCGCCTTGGTAGGCCATTACCCCACCAACTAGCTAATGGGCCGCGGGCCCATCCCGATGCGGAGGCCGAAGCTTCCTTTCCACCTGGCCATCACGACCAGGAGCACATTTGGTATTAGCCCGAGTTTCCTCGGGTTGTCCCAATCATCGGGGCAGGTAACCCACGTGTTACTCACCCGTTCGCGGCTTTGCCCCAGGCCGAAGCCTGGTTCGTCGCTCCACTTGCATGTATGAGGCACGCCGCCAGCGTTCGTCCTGAGCCAGGATCAAACTCTCCGTGAAGAGAGTCGTCATGGTGGTTCGAGGCCTATACACATGGGCGCTCGACCATGACAGGGGTACTTCTATTCTTGACTCGTGCCGCGGCCGGCGCGCGAAGGCGCGGTCGACCGCGGGTCGAACCTGGACGCACACCAGATCGGCCGAAGCCGGCCTCGGTGCGCATGCTGTTGAGTTTTCAAAGACCGCCGCGCCATCCGGCGCCGGGGGACTCCCGGCGCAGCACGCGAGGCAGGCGCACGCGGCGCCCGCCGGACGAACAGGCAACTATAGCGCCCAGCGCCTGGAGGCGTCAGTTCCCGGCGCCCCGCAGGCGCCTGAAACGCCGCTTGCCGACGCGCAGCACGCGCCCCTCGAGGTCGTCGGGGGCAAGGTCGAGCGCGTCGACGCGGACGTAGTCGAGCGACACCGCTCCCTGCTCGATCAGTCGCCGCGCCTGCGAGGTCGAGAGCCCGAACAGCTCGCCGATCAGCGCCGGCAGGTGGACCATGCCGCCGGCGGGACTGAACTCCCCCACCTCGATCTCGCTCGGCTGCCCGCCGGCCCGCTGCACGCGGTCCCACTCCGCGCTCTCGCGCGCCGCGACGTCGTCGCCGTGATAGAGCGCGGTCAGCTCGTGCGCGAGCGCACGCTTCGCGCTCAGCGGATCCGCGTCCGGCGCCAGCGGCCGTCCGAGCAGCAGCAGATACCACTGTGCGAGCGCGCCGTCGGGAATCGACATCGTGCGCCCGTAGACCTCCCCCGCCTCGTCGGTCACGCCGATCTGGTTGCCCAGCGACTTCGACATCTTCTCCTTGCCGTCGATGCCGACCAGCAGCGGCATCGTCAGCACCGCCTGTTCAGCCTGGCCGTACGCGCGCTGGATGTCACGGCCGAGCAGCAGGTTGAAGGTCTGGTCGGTACCTCCCAGCTCGATGTCGGCGCGCACCGCCACTGAGTCGTAGCCCTGCATCAGCGGGTAGAGCAGCTCGAGCATCGAAACCGGTTCGCCGCGGGCACGGCGCTTGGCGAAGTCGTCGCGCTCGAGCAGCTGTCCGACGGTCGTCGTGCGTACAAGCGCGAGCAGGTCCGACATGCTCATGTCCAGCCACTCGCTGTTGCGGCGCAACTCGAGGCGCGCCGGATCGGCGTCGAGCACTTTGAACGCCTGGTCCTGGTAGGTGCGCGCGTTGGCCTCGATCTGCTCGACGCTCAACATCGGACGCAGCTCGGAGCGCCCGCTTGGATCCCCGAGGCGCGCCGTGAAGTCGCCGATGATCAGCACCACCAGATGCCCGGCATCCTGGAAGTCGCGCAGCTTGCGCAGCACGACCGTGTGCCCGAGGTGGATGTCCGGCGCGGTCGGGTCGATCCCAAGCTTGACGCGTAGTGGGCGCCCGAGCGCCAACTTGCGTTCCAGCTCGCCCGCCGGCAGCACCTCGAAGGCGCCGCGCGCAAGCTCGTCGGCGCCGGATCGCGTCATCGGTGCAATGCTAGACTGCGCGGGGTTCCTGGGGCTGGTCGCCGCCACGCTCCACCTCCGAGGCGCGTGAGTTGCCGCCCTCCGAGGGCAGGCCGAGCGTGCCTCGCGGCACCGAGCAGATGACTGAGGACGACCGAACCGGATACTCCAGCGCTGCCACGGCCGACCGAATGGCGTCGGTGCTGTCCCCGGTCGGGCCGCTCCCGCGCAGGCGGCGTGGCCTGTTCCGACGCCGCCGGCGTAACCGTCGCATCCGCTGGTTGCGGTTGCTCGCGATCCTCGTGCCGCTCTGCTTCCTGGCCCTGATCTCCTTCGTCTTCGGCGTCGTCTTGGCGTTCGAGCCGCAGCTGGGGCCGCTGACCAAGGAGCTGCGCGCGACCTACAGCACCGGCCGCAACTCGGACATCCTGGCCGCCGGCCCCGGCTACAAGCAGATTGGCATCCTCACCGATCACAACCAGTTCTTCCTGACCTCCAAAGTGATCCCGCTCGTGATGGACAACGCCATCGTCGCGATCGAGGACAAGCGCTTCTGGACCGAGTCCGGCGTTGACTTTCGCGGCATCGCCCGCGCCTTCATGGCCGACGTCTTCGGCTCCGCTAGCGGCACGCAGGGCGCCTCGACGATCACCGAGCAGTTCATCAAGAACGCGCTCGGCCAGGAAGGCCACCGCACGATCTTCGAGAAGCTCAAGGAGGCGGCGCTGGCGTTCCAGCTCAGTCACCTGTGGCCCAAGGCGAAGATCCTTGCCGAGTACCTGAACACCGCGTACTTCGGCAACGGCGCCCACGGCATCGAAGCCGCGGCACGCGCGTACTTCGGCAACGACCCGACCTCGAATCTCTACAACTGCGGCAGGGTGCCGGTGCTGAGCGACCCGGCGAGCCTCTGCGTGACCTACCTGAACGCCGACGAGGCGGCTCTGCTCGCGGGCTTGGTGGATGCGCCGACGACGCTGGGCGAAGACCTCTTCAACGACGTCAAACCCGTCTACCAACGCCGCAACCTCGTGCTCTACGACATGTACGAGCAGGGCTACCTCACGCAAACCGAGTACCAGGCGGACCTCGCAGTCTCGCTACCGCCCGCGATCTTCATCCAGTCGCCCTCCGAGGAGGACGTCGACCCGAGCGCCGGCTACTTCGTGAACTGGATCCAGAATCAGCTCACGCTGGACACGGGACAGCCGCTCTACCTCGGACAGAGCGTCTACTCCGCCGGCTACACGATCCATACCACGCTGGACTGGAAGCTGCAGGAGGACGCGCAGAAGGTCGTCGACCAGATCCTCCCGCAGGGCCAGGGCGGACCGGCGGCCGCACTGGTCGCGATCGACAACGCGACCGGCGAGGTGAAGGCGATGGTCGGCGGCTACAACTTCACCGACAACGCCTTCAACCTCGCCACGCAGGCTGAGCGCCAGCCCGGCTCGGCGTTCAAGGTCTTCGACCTCGCCGTGGCGCTGAAGGACGGCAAGACGGCCAACTCAGAGTTCTATTCCGCCCCGTGGACTTGGACGAAGCAGGCGGTGCCGTTCGGCGACTTCGCCGTCCACAACGACGAGGGTGGTTACGAATACGCGAACATACCGCTGTACGAGGCCCTCGAGCTGTCCGACAACACGGTCTTCTCGCACGTCGGGCTCCAGGTGGACGGCGAGTCCAACATCGCCACGCTGGCCCACCAGTTCGGCATCTCCACGACGATCTCGGTCAACCCCTCGATGGTCATCGGCGGTCTGCAGATCGGCGTGACGCCGTTGGACATGGCGCACGCCTACGAGACGATCGCCAACTACGGCAAGCTGACCTACGGCACACTGTCGTCCGACGTCTGCGCCGGCGGCAGCATGCCGCAGTGGCTGGGGAAGCCGCCGGCGGCGGACAGTTGCCCGGGGCCGGTCGGCGTGAAGCTGATCACACAGAACGGCAAGGTCATCACAGGGGGACGCAACGAGACCGTCACTGAGCAGGTCTTCCCCTACCAGGACGACCAGGCGGAGATCGACATGATGAAGGACGTACTGAACCCGATCGGCACCGGCCACGCGGCCGCGATCCCCGGCGTCACGGCATGGGGCAAGACCGGGACGACCTCCAGCTATGCCGACGCCTGGTTCGTCGGGTCGACGGCTCCGACCGGTTCGGCGCCGGGGATGACCGTCGCCGTGTGGGTCGGCTACCCCAACAGCGACAAATCGATGTCGAAGGCCTTCGGCGGCAAGCCGGTTTACGGCGGCACCTACCCGGCGCTGATCTGGCGCGCGTATGTACTGCAGGCGATCCAGCAGTACAAGAGCGAGGCGGCCGACCTCGCAGCCGAGCATGCGCATCGAACGGCCCCGAAGTCCACCACGGGTGCGTCAGGCGCGGTCACGAGCGCCACCGGCCCGACTTCGGCCACGAGCGCGACCGGCGCCGGCACGACCAGCACCTCCGCCACCGGCGCGACGACGCCGGCGACGGGCACCGTGACGAGCAGCGGCGGCAGCAGCGCGCCCGCGACGACCGGGCCGGCGGCTGGATCGACAACTCCGACCGGTGGCGCGACGACGCCGACCGGTGGCTCCACGACCTCGACCGGTGGTGCGACGACGCCGACGACCGGCGCGAGCACGCCGGTGGGTGGATCACCGCCGACGACCACCACAGGCGGCGGCGTTGCCGCGCCCGGTGGCGGTACTAGCGCGCCGCCCGGCTGACCGCCGCCGCGGTCCGCGCGCCGCCGCGCGAGACGAAGCGGCTGCCCCGCAAACTGAAGCGCCAGGGCAGATCCGCCGCCTTGGTGATCCCAATTCGCCGGGAGACCACGATCTCCGGCGAGCGTCCGGTCGCCAGCGAGATCGTCACCGGGCCCGAGCTCAGGTCGCCGCCGTTGTGCACGAGCTCGATGCCAAGAGCCTCCGTCAGCTTCCCCGGTCCCGAGCAGAGCTCCTCGAGCGCTTGACGCCCGCGGCGGGCTCGCATCAGCTCGATTCCGTCGCACGGCTCGAGTGCGCGGATCAGCACGGCGGCCCCGATCCCATCGGGTTCGGCGACGGCGTTCAGCATCGCGTGGACGCCGTAGGAGCGGTACACGTAGGCCCGCCCCGGCGGCCCGAACAGGGTCAGCGTCCGCGGCGTGCGCCCGATGTAGGCGTGACATGCCGGCTCGGACTCGTGGTAGGCCTCGGTCTCGACGATCACGCCGGCCGTCTCGCCGTAGCGCACGACACCGCCGATCAGTGCGCGCGCGACCGCGCACACCGGGCCGCTGTATGGGTCGCTCACTTCTCTGCGAGCGCGCTTCGCGCCGCGGCGAGCTGCTCGCGCAGCCGCACGAGCGCGGTGCCGCCGACGGAGATCTTCGATTCGAGCCACGAGCCCTGCTGCAGCAGTGCGACGAGCGCCTCACGATCCAGCGTCGGCGCGATCGCGGCCAGTTCGTCCACGTCGAAGCTGGCCAGCGGCCTGCCCTCCTCGACAGCCGCGCGGACGAGATCGGCGACGGCGCCGTGCGCCTCGCGAAACGGCAGTCCGCCGCGCACGAGCAGATCGGCGATGTCCACAGCCGCTATCAGCTGATCGGAGGCCGCCGCAGCGAGGCGCTCGCGATCGAAGTTGACCGTGGAGAGCATCCCGCGCGCGGCGGCGAGTGTGAGCGCCAGCGTGTCGGCCGTGTCGAAGAGGTGCTCCTTGTCCTCCTGCATGTCCTTGTTGTACGTCAGCGGCAGGCCGTGGAGGACGCCGTGCAGCGCCGCGTGATGCGCGACGATTCGTGGCGCCTTGGCGCGCAGCAGCTCCGCGGCATCGGGGTTCTTCTTCTGCGGCATGATCGACGAGCCGGAGCTCCACGCGTCGCTGAGCGTGCAGAAGCCGAACTCCTCGGTGCTCCACAGGACGAGCTCGGCCCCCAGGCGCGAGAGGTGCGTCGAGAGGGTCGCCGCGGCGGCGAGGTAGTCGAGCGCAAAGTCGCGATTGGAGACGGCGTCGATCGAATTCGCCGCGACGCTGTCGAAGCCCAGCTCGGCCGCAACCTGCGAGCGGTCCGTCGCGAAGTTCACGCCGGCCAGCGCGCCAGCGCCGAGCGGCAGCACGCCACACGCCGTGTTGACCGCCTCGAAGCGGCTACGGTCGCGCAGCAGCATCCAGACGTACGCGAGTAGGTGGTGGCCGAGATAAACGGGCTGCGCGCGCTGAAGGTGGGTGTAGCCGGGCATCGGCCAGTCGAGATGACTCTCGGCCCGGGCGAGCAGCACGTCGATCAGTCCGCCGACCCCCGCGAGCGCGGCAGCCGAGGCTTCGCGCACGAACAGCACGACGTCGGTCGCGACCTGGTCGTTGCGCGAGCGCGCGGTGTGGAGCTTGCCGCCGACGCGCCCGACCAGTTCGGTCAGGCGGCGCTCGATCGCCATGTGGATGTCCTCGTCGTCGGGCGCGAAGACAAAGCTGCCCGCCTCCAGTTCGGTTGCCACGGAATCCAGGCCGCCCTGCAGCTCTTCGCGCTCGTCGTCCGAGATCACACCGATCGAGGCGAGCATCGTCGCGTGCGCACGCGACTGCGCGACGTCGTGGCGCCACAGACGCCAGTCGAAGTCGACCGAGGCGTTGATCGCCTGGAAGTCCGGATCTTGGGGTTGCGAGAAGCGCGACATCGCCGTGGCTGAGTCTATGCGCGCGTGAGCACCGCGGTCAGCGCGTCCGCGACCGCGGCGACCTCGTTCTCGCTCAGCTGCGGATGAAACGGCAGCGCGAGCGAGCGCGCCGCGACGTCCTCACAGACCGGGAACTCGCCAGGCCGATGGCCGAACCGCTCGCGGTAGTAGCTCATCAGGTGGATCGCCGGCAGATACGGCTTGCTCTGCACGCCGCGCATGCGCAGCGCGCGGACCGTCTCGTCGCGGTCGACGCCGCGCGGCAGCGACACCGTGTAGACAAACCAGCCGCGCACGCGCCCTCCCTCGTCCGGGCAGGGCAGCTCGAGGCCCTCGATGCCGGCGAGCGCCTCGCCGTAGGCAGCCGCGACGCGAGTCCGCGCAGCCAGCATTGCGTCGAGGCGCTCGAGTTGGGCGAGTCCGATCGCACAGGCGAGCTCGCTGAGGCGGTAGTTGAAGCCGAGCCGGTCGTGGTCGAGCCAGTCCATGTCGGGCGCTCGACCCTGGTTGCGCTCGCTGTCGATGCGCTCCTTCTGACCGGCTTGTCGGCGATCGTCACCATGCCGCCCTCGCCGGTCGTGATCTGCTTGTTGGCGTAGAACGCGAAGACCGCCGGATGTCCGCGTGCGCCGACCGCGACACCGTCGGCGTGAACCGCGCCGAGCGCCTCGCAGGCGTCTTCGACGATTGGCAGCCCGTGCTGCTCGAGCGCCTCGATGTCGGCCGGCCAGCCGAAGATATGCACCGGCAGGAGCGCGGTAGTGCGCGGTCCGACGGCACTGGCGACCGCGGCCGGATCCATCGTGAGCGTGCGCGGATCGATATCCACGAAGACGGGCGTCGCGCGCTCGTAGACGATCACATTCGCCGAGGCGACGAACGAGAACGGGCTCGTGATCACCTCATCGCCGTCACTCACGCCGGCCGCCCGCAGCGCGAGATGCAGTCCGGCCGTGCCGCTCGAGACAGCGCTCGCGTACGGCGAGCCGATGCGAGCGGCGAAGCGCCGCTCGAACTCGCCGAGCAGCGGGCCGAGCGACAGCCGTCCGGAGCGCAGCACCTCGATCACGGCCTGCTCCTCCGCCTCCCCGAGCAGCGGCCGTGCGAGCGGGATCTCGTCGTCGCTCACGCCGGTGGCCCGGCCAGCATGCCACGCTCGAGCGAGTCCACGAGCGCCTCCCACGAGGCGGCAACGACGTTCTCCGACACGCCGATCGAGCCCCACACCGTGGTGCCATCGGAGGAGTCGAGCAGCACACGCGTGACCGCCCCGGTGCCCTTGTCCTCGTCAAGGATGCGCACCTTGAAGTTGACCAGTTCAATGTCGGCGAGGTGTGGGTGAACCTCGCCGATCGCGGCGCGCAACGCGGCGTCCAGGGCGTTGACCGGGCCGTTGCCCTCGGCGGTGTGCACGCGGCGCTCGCCGTCGATCCAGATCTTGATCGTCGCCTCCGTCTGCGCCTCGCCGTCCGCCAGCTGCTCGACGATCACGCGCCAGGACTCGAGCTTGAAGAGCGGTGTGTAGCCGCCGCTCTCGCGGCGCAGCAGCAGCTCGAGCGAGCCGTCGGCCGCCTCGAACTGGTAGCCGCGGTGCTCGAGGTCCTTGATCCGCTCGAGCACCCTGCGCGTCGTCGGCTCGTCCAGCTCGATCCCGAGCGCGGCGGCCTTCTCGTTCACGCTGGCCCGTCCCGCGAGCTCTGACACGACCAGCTCGCGCTGGTTGCCCACCAGCGCTGGCGGGATGTGCTCGAAGGTGCTCGCGTCAGCGCTGACTCCGGCCACGTGCATGCCGCCCTTGTGCGCGAACGCGTTGCGTCCAACGTAAGGCTGATTGGGATCCGGCGTGATGTTGAGAAGCTCGTCGACGAAATGCGCGGTCTCGGTCAGCCGCGCGAGCTGCTCGTCGGAAAGGCAGCGGAAGCCCATCTTCAGCTGCAGGTTCGCGATGATCGAGACGAGGTTGGCGTTCCCCGTGCGTTCACCGCAGCCGTTCATCGTGCCCTGGACCTGGCGTGCACCGGCTTCAACCGCAGCCAGCGTGTTGGCGACCCCGCACTCGGCGTCGTTGTGGCAGTGGATGCCGACGCGCACGCCGTCGCCTAGCGCCGCGATCGCCGCGGCCGTCGCATCGGCGACCTGCGACGGCAGCGACGAGCCGTTGGTGTCGCACAGCGTGACGGTCTCCGCACCCGCCTCGGCGGCGGTGCGGATGCACCGCAGCGCGTACTCCGGCTCGGCGCGGTAGCCGTCGAAAAAGTGCTCGGCGTCGTAGACGACGCGCTTGCCCGCGTCGCTGAGGAAGGCGACCGACGAGGAGATCATTCGCAGGTTCTCCTCGCGGTCCACCTTGACGATCTTCTCCAGATGCAGCGTCCACGTCTTGCCGACCAGCGTGCAGACCGGTGCGACGCACGCCACGAGCTCCACCAGCGCCGGGTCCTCGGGCGCCTCGACGTCCCGGCGATGGGTCATCCCGAACGCGGCCAGCTGCGCATGCTCGAAGCGCTCGCCCGCGAGCAGGTCGAACAGCTCGCGATCCTTGGGGTTGGAGCCGGGGAAACCGGCCTCGATCAGGTCGATGCCCAGTTCGTCGAGCCTGTGCGCGACGCGCAGCTTCTCCTCGGCCGAGAGGGACATCCCCTCCCCCTGCATGCCGTCGCGCAAGGTGGCGTCGTATAGCTGAATCTCGTTCACGGTGGTTCCTTTCGAAGCGGTCGTCGGGGCGAGGGCGCGGGGCAGCGGCCGTGCGCAGGAGCGCTAGTCGGCCGCCCGCGTAATTCGCACCACGAACATCGAAAGGACAGCCATCGTTACGCCCCAGCCCGCTCCGGGACCGCTGGACCCGCGACGGCGGAAGCCGGCGGGATCGCCACGACATCGAGCCACTCGAGGTAGCGCTCGTTGCGTCCATAGAGCACGTCCTGGAAGGCGTCCTGCAGCACCCGGGTCACCTCACCGGGTCCGCCGGACCCGATCGCGTGGTCGTCGACCTCGCGGACCGGCACGAGCTCCGCCGCGGTACCGGTGAGGAAGACCTCGTCGGCGAGGTAGAGCTCGGCGCGCGTGATGTCGCGCTCGACCACCGAATAGCCGAGGTCGCGGGCGATCTGCACGACCGAGCGGCGGTTGATCCCGTCTAGGATCGAGGCCGTCTGGGGTGGCGTCACGATGACCCCGTCGCGCACGGTGTAGACGTTCTCGCCGGAGCCCTCGCAGACGTGGCCCTGCGCGTCGAGCAGGATCGCCTCGTCGTAGCCCGCCTTGACCGACTCGATCTTCGCGAGCACGCTGTTGAGGTACTGGCCGGAGGCCTTGGCCGCCGGGATCAGCGAGTGGGGGCTGATGCGCTCCCACGAGGAGACCTTCGCGCGGATCCCGTTGCGCGTGCCCTCCTCCCCGAGGTATGTGCCCCAGGGCCACAGTGCGATCGAAACATCCACGGGCGCCTCGAGCGGGTTGAGCCCCATCTGGCCGTAGCCGCGGTAGGCGATCGGCCGGATGTAGCACGAGGACATCCCGTTGCGGATCACCAGCTCGTGCGTCGCGGCGCGCAGCTGCTCGACCGAGTACGGAAGCTCCATGTAGTAGAGCTTGGCCGAGCGTTCGAGGCGGTCCAGGTGGTCGCGGTGGCGGAAGATCGCCGGGCCGTGCTCTGTCTCGTAGCAGCGGATGCCCTCGAACACGCCGGTGCCGTAATGCAGGCCGTGCGTCAGCACGTGCACCTTCGCGTCCGCCCAGGCGACGAACTCCCCGTTGTGCCAGATGACCTCGGTTTCGATCACAGCGTGCCGGCTTTCCCTCCGTTATAGGTGTGCGAGCACGGCCGCCGTGGCCTGCGCCGTGGTCGCCGAACCGCCGAGATCGCGCGTCCGAAGCCCATCCGCGAGCGCACGATCGACCGCCGATTCTACAGCGCTCGCCTGTGCTTCCAAGCCCAGGCCGCGCCGCAGCATCAACGCGACCGAGAGGAACATCGCGAGTGGATTGGCGATGCCCTGCCCGGCGATGTCGGGCGCCGAGCCGTGAACCGGCTCAAACAGCCCGGGCCCGCCCTCCCCCAGCGACGCGCTCGGCAGCATCCCGATCGAACCGGTGATCATCGCCGCCTCGTCGCTGAGGATGTCGCCGAACATGTTCTCGGTGACGATCACGTCAAAGCTGCTGGGAGCGCTGACGAGCGTCATCGCCGCGTTGTCGACGAGCAGATGCGCCGAGCTCGACGCTCGGGAATTCCTCCGCCTGCACGCGCGTCACGACCTCGCGCCACAGGCGTGAGGTCTCGAGCACGTTGGCCTTGTCGACGCTCGTGACACGTGTTCGCGCCGCCTTGAAGGCGACCCGGGCGATGCGCTCGATCTCGGCGACGCTGTATTCGCAGAGGTCGCTCGCCGCCTGCGTGGTGCGCGTCTTGGCGCCGAAGTAGATGCCGCCGGTCAGCTCGCGGACGACCAGCAGGTCGGTGCCGGCGATTCGCTCCTCGCGCAGCGGGCTCGCGCCGTAGAGCGCCTCGATCGCGCGCACGGGACGCAGGTTCGCAAACAGGCCGAGCCCCTTGCGCACACCGAGTAGGCCCTGCTCGGGCCGCGGCTTGTGCGGATCGGTGGTGTCCCATTTCGGTCCTCCCACGGCCCCGAGCAGCACCGCGTCGGCGCGCCGGCAGGCGGCCAGCACCTCGTCGGTCAGCGCCACGCCGTTTGCATCGATCGAGGCGCCGCCGAACACGTGTGGCTCGACGTCGATGTCGGCCACGGCGGCCAGCACCTCGAGGCCCGCGGCCAGCACCTCCGGCCCGATCCCGTCCCCGGGCAGCGTCGCGATCAGCGTCATCGATCCGGGACCGTAGCAGCGGGGTTGCGCCGCGCGCTCACGGGCGCCGCGTGCGCCTCAGCGCAGGGCGCTGATCGTGTTCGACAGGGTCATGCGGTGGCTTCGTCCGCCGTGTGGTACGCGGCGACGGCAGCCTGCTCAGAGCGCCGTGGTGACGGGCCCGTGGCGCTCGCGCCCTGACTCGTAGTCCTCGATCGCGTCATCCAGCTGCAGCGTCAGCGCGATGTCGTCGAGGCCGCCGAGCAGCCGCCGGCGGATCTCGGGGTCGATCTCGAAGGGGACACTGCGGCCGGCGAAGCGGACCTCCTGCGCGTCGAGGTCGACCTCGCCCTCGCCCGCCGCCGCCAGGGCGCGCACGTCGGGCTCTTCCAGCGCGACCGCCAGCAGGCCGATCTTCATGCAGTTGTTGTAAAAGATGTCGCCGAAGCTCGGCGCGACGACGGCGCGGAAGCCGTAGTCCTCGATCGCCCATGGCGCATGCTCGCGCGATGAGCCGCAGCCGAAGTTGCGACCGCTGGTCAGGATCGGGTTGCGCGGCAGTTGCCAGCCAGGCTGCTTGGCCCAGTCGTAGAAGAGAAACTCGCCGAAGCCGGTCCGCTCGATCCGCTTGAGGAACTGCTTCGGGATGATCTGATCGGTGTCGACGTCGCTGCGGTCGAGGTCGCTGACCCCTCCGGCGATGACCGTGATCGGCTCCATGTGCTCAGCTCCAGTTGCGGATGTCGACGAAACGGCCTTCGATCGCGGCCGCCGCCGCCATCTCCGGCGACACCAGGTGGGTGCGCCCGCCGCGCCCCTGGCGCCCTTCGAAGTTGCGGTTCGAGGTCGATGCGCAGCGTTCGCCCGGCGCGAGGATGTCGGGGTTCATTCCTAGGCACATCGAACAGCCGGCGGTGCGCCACTCGAAGCCGGCAGCGCGGAAGGTCGCGTCGAGACCCTCCGCCTCGGCCTCCGCACTGACCGCTGCCGAGCCGGGCACCACCATCGCCTTGACGTGCTCGGCGACGCGGCGCCCGCGGATCATCGAGGCGGCGGCTCGCAGGTCGCCGATCCGCGAGTTCGTGCACGAGCCGATGAACACGCGGTCGAGGCGGATCTGCTCGATCGGCGTGCCGGCTTCGAGACCCATGTAGTCGAGTGCGCGCTCAGCCGCGTCGCGATCGGCGGCGGCAGCGAAGTCGTCCGGGGCCGGTACGCGTTCGGCGACGCCCACCACCATGCCCGGATTGGTGCCCCAGGTGACCTGCGGCGAGATCGCGGCGACGTCGACGACCACCTCGGCGTCGAAGGCCGCCCCGTCGTCGCTGCGCAGCTCGCGCCAAGCCTCGATACTCCGCTCGAGCGCACCGCCCGAGTCGACTCCGGGTCGACCGCCGCGTTCGAACCACTCGAACGTGACGTCGTCGGGCGCGATCATGCCGGCGCGCCCGCCGCCTTCGATCGTCATGTTGCAGACCGTCATCCGACCCTCCATCGAAAGCTCCTCGATCGCCTCGCCGCTGTACTCGACGACGTGCCCGACAGCCCCGTCCACGCCGATCTGGCCGATCGTGGCGAGGATCAGGTCCTTGGCCGTGACGCCGAAGCCGCGGCCCCCGTCGTAGCTGATCCGCATCGAGCGCGGCTTGCTCTGAACCAGGCACTGAGTGGCGAGCACGTGCTCGACCTCGCTCGTGCCGATGCCGAATGCGAGCGCTCCGAACGCGCCGTGGGTCGCCGTGTGCGAGTCGCCGCAGACGATCGTCATGCCTGGCTGTGTCACTCCGAGCTCGGGGCCGATCACGTGGACGATGCCCTGGCGCGCGGAGCCCACCGAGTAGATCGGGATGCCGAACTGCTCGCAGTTTCGCTCGAGCGTCTGAACCTGGACGCGCGACAGTTCGTCGACGATCGCGGCGGCGCGCGGCGTGCCGTCAGTCGGCACGTTGTGGTCGGCTGTCGCGAGCGTACGGTCCGGCCGGCGCACGCTGCGTCCGGCGAGCCTCAGCCCCTCGAAGGCCTGTGGGCTCGTCACCTCATGCACGAGGTGCAGGTCGATGTAGAGCAGGCCGGGAGCGACCTCGTGGGCGTCCCAGATCTTGTCGAGCAGTGTCTGTGGCATCTGTGCGCTCTCCTAGCTGCGCCGCAGGCCGGCCGAGACGACGGCGAGCAGCCGCGCCTGCAGCGGTCCGGGATTCTCGAAGTGGTGCGGTAGGTCGGCATCGAAGGTCACGCAGTCGCCGGCGGCAAGTGGATAAGGGCGCCCGTCGCAGAGCAGCACCACCTCGCCATCCTCCACCAGCGCCGTCTCCCTGCTTCCCGGCTCGTGCATCGGCGGGTCATCGGAACCGCCCGTCACCGCGCCGGGGGCGAGCGTGTGCAGCGAGAGCTCGGCCCGCTGGCCGGGAATCGGCGGCGTCAGCACCTCGGCGCGATGGCCCCGCCGCGGGTTGCCCTCGACGCGCCGCTCGCCGCTGCGCACGATCGTCACCGACCCGCTCTCGTCGAGACGCAGCAGCTGCGAGAGGCGCAGCTCGAGGCCCGTCGCGATTCTCGCAGCAACCTGCAGCGTCGGGCTGGTCTCGCCGCGCTCGACCTGCGAGAGCATCGCCGCGCTGACGCCGCAGCGCAGCGCGAGTTCGCGCAGCGACAGTCCCATCGCCTCGCGGAGCGCTCGCACGCGCGGTCCCACGGCGGTCGCGTCGTAGTGGTCCTGGTCAGCGGCAAACGCCATACGCGTGTACGTTATCACGGACAGTGCGAGGCCGGGCGTCGCCGCGCCGGTGCGGCTCGGGCCGCGCCGGCCGTGCCCCGTTGCGACGCACTCCGGGCGCGGCCGTCAGGGGGCGGGCGCCAAATCGGCCGACGTCGGCGCCTTCTCCTCGCCGCGCGCGAGCGTCGTGAGCGCGCGCAGGTAGGCGCGCGCCGCGGCCTCGACGACGTCGGTCGCGACACCCTGGCCGGAGGCCGAACGTTCACCGAGCGTGACCACGACGGAGACCTCGCCGAGCGCGTCCTGACCCTCGGTCACGGCGTCGATCCGGAACTCGCGAAGGCGCGCATCGACGCCGGTCGCCGCGTTGATCGCGCCGAACACCGAATCGACCGAGCCGTCGCCGCTGCACCGCCCGCTGGCGCTCTCCCCCGCCGGCGTGCGCACCACGACGCTTGCCTGCGGCTCGCGATCGCTGCCGGCGGACAGCTCGTAGCTCTCGAGCACGAAGCCCGCGACGTTCTCGCGCAGCTCGTCGGTGACGAGCGCCTCGAGATCCATCGCCGTCACGACCTTCTTGCGGTCGGCGATCTCCTTGAAGCGCCGGAAGGCCGTGTTCAGGGCCTGCCCCTGGACCTCGATGCCCAGGTTCTCGAGCGCCTGGCGCAGCGCGTGACGTCCCGAGTGCTTGCCGAGCACGAGCGAGTTGGTCGCGAGGCCGACGCTCGTGGCTTCCATGATCTCGTAGGTCGTGCGCTCCTTCAGCACGCCGTCCTGGTGGATGCCCGACTCGTGCGCGAAGGCGTTGCGCCCGACGATCGCCTTGTTTGGCGGCACGGCGTAGCCGGTCAACCGCGAAACGAGCCGGCTGGTGCGGGCGAGCTCGCGTGTGTTGATGGCGGTGTGCAGACCGATGTCGTCGGCACGCGTCGCCAGCAGCATCACGATCTCCTCCAGCGATGCGTTGCCCGCGCGCTCGCCGATCCCGTTGATCGCACACTCCACCTGGCGCGCGCCGGCGCGCACGCCGGCGAAGGAGTTCGCGACCGCGAGCCCGAGGTCGTCATGGCAGTGCACCGACAGCACCACCCCCGCCAGGGCCGGGACCAGCTCGTACAGGCGTTGCAACCATGCGGCGTACTCGTGCGGCATCGCGTAGCCGACGGTGTCCGGGATGTTGATCGTCGTCGCGCCCTCCTCGATCGCGGCGGCGACGACCTCGGCGGTGAACTCGAGCTCGGAGCGCGTCGCGTCCATCGGCGAGAATTCGACGTCCGCGACGAACTCGCGAGCGTGCGCGACCGCCGCCCGGGCCTGTCCCAGCACGTCTTCGCGGGTCGTCTGGAGCTGATGCACGATGTGGATGTCGGAGGTCGAGATGAAGGTGTGAATTCGCGGGCGCTCGGCGTCGGCGACCGCGTTGGCCGCGGACTCGATGTCGGCGAAATGCGTGCGCGCGAGGCCGGCGATCACGGGTCCCTCGACCTGGCGGGCGATCCCCTGGACGGCTTCGAAGTCGCCGGGCGAGGCGATCGGGAAGCCGGCCTCGATCACGTCAACGCCGAGCCGCGCGAGCTGCTGGGCGATCTCGAGCTTCTCGGCGGCGTTCAGCGAGATGCCGGGCGACTGCTCGCCGTCGCGCAACGTCGTGTCGAAGATCAGTACTCGGTCAGATGCGGAATCCATGATGCTCCTTCTTCCTTTCGGGCTTCTCCTGCGGCTTCTTCTCGGCTGGGTTTGCGGCTACGCGGCCGCCACGCGCTATTCCCCCCGAAGGGGGAGGAGGAGAAGCAGGAGAGACTTCGGGAACATCATGCGCGCAGAAGCTTAGTGAACCACGCCCGCCGCCGCCACGCCTGCCGCGCACATTCAGTGCAGGATGTTCACGGCGCGCGCGACGACCATGCCGATCGTCACGAGCGACGCGAGCGACTGCACCAGCATCAGCATCTTCGCCCACGGGGAGAGCGGCATCGTGTCGGTCGGGCTGAACGCCGAGGCGTTCGTGAACGACGTGTACAGATAATCGACGTAACCGGCGCGCCAGTCGATTCCACCCAGGTGAACGTCCGTCATCTGCGGAAACAGGAAATCCGGCGCGCGAAGCGCCGCCTGCCGGCGCGCCAGCGGCCCGCCGCGGTCGAGCTCCCAGTACCAGACGGCGAACAGCAGGATGTTGGTGATCCAGATCTCGGCGCCGGCCAGGACGAGCGGACGGCCGCCCGTCGCCGGGCCATGCAGCAGCCTGTGCACGAGCAGGATCAGGTTCAGCAGGTTGCTGGCGCTGACCAGACCGATCAGCGTCAAAGCAAGCCGTCGGCGGCGCGACCCCTGCCCCCTGCGCGGCGTCAGCGCGACCAGTGCCACGAGCAGCACACCCTCGATCGCCGGGATCAGCCAGACGGCACGGACCGTCAGGTAGCTCGGCAGGTCGAGGCTCAGCAGGATTGCCGCCAGCACCGTCAGCTGCGCCGGCCAGAACGGATCGCGGCGCGCGAACGCCTCAGCCTCGCGCCGCCCGACGCTCACGTCAGCGTGACGCTCCGCCCGCTGACGAACTCGGCCGCGGCGAGGACCTCCGCCACAACCGCATCCGGCACCGGCTCGTGCGTCGTCACGACCATCGCTGCGAGTCCCCCGTGGTCCCGATCGCGCCCGTCCGCCTGGCGACCGACCGCCGCCGAGGAGATGTTGATGGCGTTGCGTCCGAAGACGGTGCCGACGTGACCGATCATGCCGGGAACGTCGCGGTAGCGGAAGACCGAGACGTGCTGCTCGAGCTCGACCATGAAGCGGTGGTCCCAGACCTCCGCCAGGTGTGGCACGTGGGACGGACCGACGCCGGTGCCCGCCACGGCCACCCGCTCGCCGCCGGCGACCACGCTCACGCGGATCAGCTCGTTGAAGTCCTGCGCCTCACGGCTCGTGGTCTCCTCGATCACGATGCCGCGCTCAGCCGCGAATGACGCCGCGTTGACGTAGTTGACGTCCTGCTCGGTGCGGCCGCGCATCGCGCCGGTGACCACCGCGAGCGTCAGCAGCCGCGTGTCGAGATCGGCGATCCGTCCCAGGAACGCGGCCTCGATCCGCTCCACCGAGCTGCCCTGCGCCAAACCCATCGCCAGCTGTCCGAGGTGCTCGGCGAGCGGCAGGAACGGCGTCAGTTGCGCCATCGCCTCGGCGCCGACGGACGGAATGTTCACCGCGGTCGTGACGGCGCCGCCGGTCAGCGCCAGCACGATCTGCTCAGCGCTCTGGAAGCCGGCGCGATCGGTCGCCTCGGCGGTCGAGGCACCGAGATGCGGCGTCACCACCACGTTGGGGTACCCGGTGAACAGCGGGTAGTCCGTGATCGGCTCGCTTGGGAAGACGTCCAGCGCGGCCCCGGCGACCTTGCCGCTGTCGAGCCCGGCCTGCAGCGCCGCGTCGTCGATCAGCTTGCCGCGCGCGACGTTGAGGATGCGCACGCCATCGCGCATCTTCGCGATCGCCGCGGCGTCGATGATCCCGCGCGTCTCGTCCGTGACCGGCAGGTGCACCGTGAGGAACTCCGCGCGTGCGTAGACGTCGTCGACGCTCGCCGCCTTCTCGACCCCCAGCTCCCGGTAGCGCTCGGCGGACACCAGCGGGTCGAACGCGATCACGCGCATGCCGAAGCCGCGCGCCCGCGTTGCGACGAGCTGACCGATCCGGCCGAAGCCGATGATTCCGAGCTGCTTGTCGCACAGCTCGACCCCGGAGAACTTGGAGCGCTCCCAACGTCCGGCGGTCAGCGAGGCGTGCGCCTGCGGGATGTTTCGCGCGAGTGCCAGCAGCAGCGCCATGGTGTGCTCGGCGGCCGTCACGACGTTCGACTGCGGTGCGTTGGCGACGACGATCCCGCGCCGCGTCGCGGCCGGGACGTCGACGTTGTCGACGCCCACGCCGGCACGCCCGATCACCTTCAGCCGCTCGCCGCGTTCGATCAGCTCCGCGGTCAGCTTGGTCGCGGAGCGGATCAGGATCGCGTCGAACTCGCCGATCCGCTCGCTCAACTCCTCGACCGACCAGTCGAAGCCGGTCTCCACGTCGAAATGCTCGCTCAGCAGGGCGAGGCCCGACTCGCCGACATCCTCGCGTACCAGCACCCGCGCGCTCATGCTGCACGCTCCAGCACATAGTCGATGCACGCGGTCAACGCCCGCACGTCGGCGGGCTCGACCGCCGGATAGGTGGCGATTCGAAGCTGGTTGCGCCCGAGCTTGCGGTAGGGCTCGACATCGACGATCCCGTTGGCGCGCAGCGTCGCCGCGAGCGCGGCGGCGTCGACCGAGTCGTCGAAGTCGATCGTCGCGACGACCAGCGACCGCGCCGCCTCCTCGGCGACGAACGGCGTGGTCACGGCGCCGCGCTCCGCCCACTCATAGATATGGCCGGAGCTCTCGCGGGTGCGCGCGACGCACCACTCGAGCCCGCCCGCGGCCAGCATCCAGTCGAGCTGCTCGGCCATCAGGTGGAGCGTGGCGATCGCCGGCGTGTTGACGGTCTGGTTCTTCTGCGAATTGTCGATCGCGTCGGTGAGCGAGAGGAAGGCCGGGATGAAACGGCCGGAGGACGCGATCCGTGCCGCCCGCTCGAGCGCGGCGGGGCTGAGCAGCGCGAGCCACAGCCCACCGTCGGAGCCGAAGCTCTTCTGCGGCGCAAAGTAGTAGGCGTCCACCTCGAGCGGGCGCAGCGGCAAGCCGCCGGCACCCGAGGTTCCGTCGATCACGACCAGTGCGGCGCCGGCATCCGCCGGGCGGCGCACGTCGATCATCACGCCCGTCGAGGTCTCGTTGTGGGCCCATGCGATCACGTCGGCGTCAGGCGAGCCGACCGGCTCCGGGGCGGTGCCAGGCTCGGCCGAAACGACGATCGGGTCGGCCAGGAACGGCGCCAGCTTCGTGGCGGCCGCGAACTTGCCGGAGAACTCGCCGTTGACGAGGTGCAGCGAGCGCTCACTGACCAGCCCGAAGGCGGCGAGGTCCCAGAACGCGGTTGCGCCGCCGTTGCCGAGCGCGACAACGTAGTCCTCCGGCAGCGAGAAGAGCTCGCGCAGCCCGCTGCGCACGCGACCGACCAACCCGCGCACCGGCGCCTGGCGATGCGAGGTGCCGAGCACCGCGGCGCCGTCGCTCACGAGCGCGGCCAGCTGCGCGGCGCGGATCCTGGACGGTCCGCTGCCGAAGCGGCCGTCAGCGGGCCGCAGGTCCGCCGGGATCATGATCGGCGGGGCTCGGGGGGTGTCGGTGGTGGGCGTCATGGGAACTCCTCGCTGTAGGAAAATGCGGAGGTGCCCAGGCGCGCGGCGGTGCTCGCCGTCGCTCCCCGTAGGTTCATCCCACCAGAACGCCAGTTACGACGGCTGCGCGAATTGTAGATGGTCGGCCAGCGGATTTGTGGCTAGCGCCGCGACCGACACGGCCCGCCTCACAGCGGGTGGCGCGCCGCGACCAGCGCGCCCCAGCCGCGCGGGAGCCGCGCCGGCCCGACTCCGCTCGGGGCCTCCGGCGCCAGCACGCAGTATTCGGGCGCCGGGCCGAGCGCGAGCTGACGCTGCCACAGGCCGGCGTGGGCGCCGTCCATGCCGTCGCCGAAGAGTGCCGCCAACAGCGGCGCCTCGACCCCGCGTGGCTTCTCGATCCAGACGGCGACGCGTGCCTCGTCCAGGCTCGGCGCGCCCTCCAGCAGCCGGTAGATGCTGGCGGTCCCCGGCCCGGCGTGCGCGGCTGCGGCGTCGTGCGCGTGCAGATGGCCGCGACCGACCGCGGCGGCATTCAGCACGCCCAGCGCGGCGAAGTCCTCGACCACGTACCAGTCTTCGAACGCCGGCTCCTCGCCCAGCCAGTTGGGGGCCGGCGCGTGAAAGGAGACGGAGCGCACGAAGCCGGCCGGTGGGCGCGCCGCGAGCGAGCGGTGGAAGTGGTCGATCAGCGCCGCATACGCCTCCGGCGCGACCCCGGGAGCGGGCCGGTGCCAGAAGACGTACGCGAGCATCAGAAGCTCGGCTTGATCCAGCCCATGTGCGAGCGCAACTCCCTGCCGACATCCTCGACCTGGGTCTGCGCCTGCTCGGCGCGCATCCGCTTGAAGTTCTCCTGGCCGGCGCGATTCTCGGCGATCCACTCGCGCGCGAACTCGCCGGACTGGATCTCGACAAGGATCCGCTTCATGTCCGCGCGCGTCTGCGCCGTGATGACGCGGTTGCCGCGCGTGTAGTCGCCGTACTCCGCGGTGTTCGAGATCGAGAAGCGCATCCCGGCGAGCCCCTTCTCGTACATCAGGTCGACGATCAGCTTCAACTCGTGGAGGCACTCGAAATACGCCATCTCGGGGTCGTAGCCGGCCTCGACGAGAGTTTCGAAGCCGGCCTGGACGAGCGCCGAGGCACCGCCGCAGAGCACCGCCTGCTCGCCGAACAGGTCGGTCTCGGTCTCGTCCTTGAAGGTCGTCTCGATCACGCCGCCGCGCGTGCAGCCGATGCCCTTGGCGTAGGCCAGGGCGAGCGCCCGCGCGTTGCCCGTCGCGTCCTGCTGGACGGCGACGAGCCCCGGCACGCCCGAGCCCTCCACGAACTCGCGGCGCACCAGATGGCCAGGCCCCTTCGGCGCGACGAGCGCGACATCGACGCCCGCCGGCGGCACGATCTCGCCGTAGTGGATCGAGAAGCCGTGCCCGAACAGCAGCAGGTTGCCCTCGGCGATGCCGTCGCGAACCTGCTGCTCCCAGACCTCGTGGTGAAGCTCGTCGGGCGCGAGGATCATGACGATGTCGCCGCGGCTCGCGGCCTCGACGACCCCGAGCACCTCGAGGCCCGCCTCCCGCGCAGCGGCGACCGAGCTCGAGCCCTCGCGCAGGCCGACGACGACGTCGACCCCCGAGTCCTTCAGGTTCAGGGCGTGGGCGTGCCCCTGGGAGCCGTAGCCGATGATCGCGACGGTCTTGCCGTCGAGCCTGCTGAGGTCTGCGTCGTCGTCATAGATCATGCGAGGCAGGCTAGCGGTTGGGGCCGGCCGGGCGCGGTCACGCTTCGGCGACCGCGACGAGCGTGCGACCCGGAACCGCGAGCGCGCCGCTCGCCGTGGTGAAGCTCGCCAGACGAGCCACGAGCTCGGCCTCGATCGCCTCGGTCTGAGCCTCGTCGGCCGCTTCGAACGCCGTGCGCGTGGGTACCGAGAGATCGAGATGCGTGGCCCACCAGCTGTCGAACTCGGTCGCCTCACGCCTGATGGCGATCGCGTCGACGGTGATCTGCGTGAACCCGGCGTCCTCCAGCATCGAGTGCAGCAGCGCCGCGTCACCGAGTGCGAAGGCACCGGCTCCGTCCTTCTCGGGTGGACTCATCAGGCCGTGCTCGGTGAGCACGGCGGTAGGGACCGCAAGCCACGGGTTGTGCTCGGCGGCGTCCCAGACCGCGAGCGAGACGCGCCCGCCGCTGCGCAGCACGCGACGCGTTTCACGCAGCGCGGCCGCCGGATCCACCATCAGCATGTAGCCCCACCGGCAGAGCACGACGTCGACGCTGGCCAGCTCGAGATCGATCCACTCGCCGCCGAGCACGCGGTAGGACACGTTCGTCAGGCCCAGTTCGGACCCGCATGACCGCGCCAGCTCGACCATCGCCTCCGACTGGTCACTGCAGATCAGTTCGCCGCCGGGCTCGATCAACTTCGCCGCGATGAACCCCATCTCCCCCGGCCCGGCGGCGAGGTCGAGCACACGCTGGCCGGGCGCCAGCGCGGCGGCCTCGATCATCCACGCGGACACGGGCGCGGTTGTCCGCGCCCAGGCCGTGCGCTGGCGGCCCCAGCCGGCCGCCGCGGACTCCCAGCGCTCGAGGCTCTCGCGGCGCTCCGCGTCGTGGTCGCGCCCGGCGACCCCCGGGTCTAGTCCGTCAGCGGGCAGAACAGCACCAGTGGAGGGGGCTTGGCGGCGCTTCCCGGCGGGCGTGCCGATGTGCCATAGAAGAGGTCGGCGTGCCGGTAGTCGTCGTGCCCGTCGGGACATTGGCGCGCTTGCGAGAGGACGAGCACGACGGGATAGTCCCGCACCGCACTGGGAATGCAGGCGGACGGACAGCTCTCCAGCCGCACGACCCCGGTGGCGCGCGCCGACGGTCCGCCGAACGCGCTCCAGCGCAGCGACGTGAGGGCGAAGCTCGGGTTGTTGCAGGAGATCCAGATCGTCGCGGGGCGAGCCTGCGAGCGGTCGCAGTTGCCGACGACGCGCCGCGCGCCGCCGGCCGCGAGCGCCGGAACGGCCGCGGCGGCGACAGTCGCGATGACGCACGCCGCGGCGAGGACACGCAAATGCATCGCCGGCTACCCGGGCAGCGGGCAGGACAGCGACAGCTGCAGGACGACGGTCTTCTGTCCCGGCGGTCGCTTGCCGGTGAATGTGACCATCGCGTGGCGGTAGTCGTCGAACTTGTCGCTGCACACCCTCGCGGCCGAGGTGATCAGGTCGATCGGGTAGGAGTGGAACTTGCCGGCAGCGCAGTTCGGCGTGCAGCCGTTGACGTAGTACTGCCCCGTCGCGTGGGCGCTCGATTCCCCGAACGTGCTCCACCGGAGCTTGGTCAGCTCGAGGTTGAAGTCGGCGCACGCGAGCACGATCGTGCCGGGGCGAACCTGCGACTTGGTGCAGTCGCCGACCACGCGCCGCGCATTCGAGGCCGCGAGCGACGTCACCGCGATCGCGCCGACGAGCAGGATCACCGCCAACGTCGTACGTCCTCGCATGCCCCGGCCTCCGATCATCCTGCGACCTTATGACGTGCGCTCGCCGCCGTCAACAGGGAGCAGGGTGCGCTGCAGCTTGCCCGAGGGCGTGCGTGGCAGCGCGTCGGTGAAGCGGATCGCCTTCGGCACCTTGAAGGCGGCGAGCCGCCGCCTGCAGTGAGCGCGCAGCTCCTCCTCGCCGACCGCGGAGCGGGTCACCACGACCGCGTGCACGGCCTCTCCCCAGCGCGCGTCCAGGACGCCGTAGACGCCGGCCTCGAACACCGCCGGGTGCGTTTCGAGGACCGCCTCGACCTCGCCCGGCGAGACGTTCTCGCCACCCGTGATGATCGTGTCAGCGCGCCGGCCGACCACGAGCAGGGAGCCGTCCGCCCCCAGTTCCCCTAGATCTCCGGTGGCGAGCACGCCGCCGTTCACCGCCGGACTGACGGTCGGCCCGCTGACCAGGATCTCGCCGTCGCTCGCGAGCGCGAGGCGCGTGCAGAAGAGCGGCGCTCCGCAGTCGGGGCCGTGTTCGCCCGGCGCCTGCGTGGCGACCTGTGAGCAGGCCTCGGTCAACCCGTAGGTCTGGCTGACCGGGACGCCCGCGCCGCGCGCACGATCGAGCAGAGCGGCCGGCACCGGCCCTCCTCCGGCCAGCGCGCAGCGCAGCGCCGACGGGTTCGCAAGGCCCGCGTCCAGCAGGCGGGTCAGCGTCGTCGCGACGACGCTGACGAGCGTGATCTCGCGCGCCATCAGCGCGTCGAGCGCGTCCTCGGTCTCGAAGCGCTCGTGCACGACGGCGGTCGTCGCGTAGATCGCACTGCGCAGGATGATCGAGAGTCCACCCACATGCACCAGCGGCAGCATGCAGAGCCACCGCTCACCGGGATCCGATCCCAGCGCGACGGCGGAGCCGATCGCGCTCCATAGGAAGTTGCCGTAGGTCAGTGGGACCGCCTTGGGTTCGCCGCCGGTGCCCGAGGTCTGCACGATCAGCGCCGTCGCGGACAGATCGTGGCGGCGGTCGGCGGCCGCCGGGCCGCGGCACGACAGCGGGGTGTCGATCGTCGCGTCGCACCGCGCGACTGACGCGCGGGCGCCGTCGCGAAGGTCAACCGGCACCGCGATCGCACCCGCCCGCAGGCAGGCGTGCAGTGCAACGGCGAAGTCGAGCCCGGGCGGGAGTGCGATCGCCACGCGCGAACCGGCCGGCACCCCGAGCTCGCGCGCGCCGGCGCCGGCGAGCCGGTGCAGCTCGCGGTAGCTGACCGCGCGCTCACGCGTCTCGACGGCGATCCGCTCGGGCGCCCGCCGGGCCGCCCGCGTCAACCACGCCTCGACTTGCACGCACGAAAGGCTAGCCTTGCGGTCGTGCCTGACGAAGCGAGCGCCGCCGCGGGGATCGAGTGGGTGGCCGACGGCGACTACGCCGACATTCGCTACGAGTGCTCGCGGGAGCCCGGGATCGCGAAGATCACGATCAACCGCCCCGAGGTCCGCAACGCCTTCCGCCCGCAGACGGTCGTCGAGCTGGCGGACGCCTTCACCCGCGCGCGCGAGGACACCGAGGTCGGCGTGATCGTGCTGACCGGCGCCGGCAACGAGGCGTTCTGCTCCGGCGGCGACCAGCGCGTCCGCGGCGACTCGGGCTATGTGTCGCGGCCCGGCGAGGTTGGACGCTTCCACGTCACCGATCTGCATCTGCAGATCCGGCGCACGCCGAAGCCGGTCGTCGCGATGGTCGCCGGCTACGCGATCGGCGGCGGCCACGTGCTGAGCGTCGTCTGTGACCTGACGATCGCTGCCGAGAACGCCCGCTTCGGCCAGACCGGCCCGCGCGTCGGCTCGTTCGACGGCGGCTACGGCGCGAGCCTGCTCGCCGCCCAGATCGGCCAGAAGCGCGCGAAGGAGATCTGGTTCCTCTGCCGCCAGTACGACGCGCGCCAGGCGCTCGAGTGGGGACTCGTCAACGCGGTCGTGCCGCTCGATCGCCTGGAGGCGGAGACCGTCGCCTGGTGCCGCGAGATGCTCGCGCTCTCGCCGTTCGCGCTGCGACTGTTGAAGGCGAGCTTCAACGCGTCCGAGGACGGGCTCGCCGGGCTGCAGCAGCTCGCGCACGACGCGAACCTGCTCTTCTACGGCTCCGACGAGGCGCGCGAGGGCCGCGACGCCTACGCGCAGAAGCGGCCACCCGACTTCTCGCAGTTCCCGCGGCGCCCGTGAGGATCTGGCTGATGGCAGCGCGGCCGCGGACGCTGCCGGCCGCCGTCGCGCCGGTGCTGGTCGGCACCTCGCTGGCGATCCACTACGGAACCTTCCACCCGCTCGCGTTCATCGCCGCGCTGCTCGGCGCGACGGCGATCCAGATCGGCACGAACCTCTCCAACGACTACTCCGACGCGCGCCGCGGCGCCGACACCGACGAGCGCATCGGCCCGGTTCGCGTGACCGCCGGCGGCCTCGTGCCGCCGCGCCAGGTCCTGATCGCCACCTATCTGACATTCGGCGCCGCGGTGCTGTGCGGCGTGTATCTGATCGCGGTCGCGGGCTGGGCGCTGCTCGCGGTCGGTGCCGCCTCGATCCTCGCCGGGGTGCTCTACACGGGCGGTCCGCGGCCATACGGCTACGAGGGCCTTGGCGAGGTCTTCGTCTTCCTCTTCTTCGGGATCGTCGCGGTGACCGGCTCCTACTTCGTACAGCGCCGGGCGCTGCCGTGGCAGGCGTTCGTGCTCGCCGTCCCGGTGGGCCTGTTGATCGCCGGGATCCTGGTCGTCAACAACGTGCGCGACATTGACACCGACCGCCGCGCCGGCAAGCGCACGCTGGCGGTCCGCCTCGGCCGCGAGCGCACGCGCATGCTGTTCGCGGCGATCGTGGCAACCGCGTTCGTCGCCTCGTGGGTGCCGTGGTTCGCCGGCGCGCTTTCGCCGTGGCTGTTCGTGACGGCGGCCGCGGCGCCACTCGCGATCGGCGTCGTGCAGACGGTTCGCACGCACGCGGACGGGCCGTCGCTGAACGCGGCTCTCGCGCGTAGCGCGAAGCTCGCGTTGCTCTTCTGCCTGCTGCTCTGCGGCGGGGTTCTGGCTTCTTAGGGGATGGAGCTTTCGCTCCATCGGGTCGTCCTGCGTTTCGCGCAGCCGTTGTCCACCGCGCACGGCGTGCTGCGCGAGCGCGAGCTGATCGAGCTGACCCTGACCGATGCCGACGGACTGGTGGGCCACGGCGAGGCGGCGCCGCTCGAGTCCTACGACGGTGTTTCGATCAAGCGCACGCTGGTCGCGTTCGCGGCGTACCGCCGGGTTCTCGACGCCTCCTCGCAGCTCGCGGGCGCAGCGGTGCTGGACGGCTGCCGTGAGGCCGACGATCTGCCCGCTGCGCTCGCCGCGGTCGACATGGCGCTGTGGGACATCGCCGGCAAGCGCGCCGGGCGTCCGGTCTGCGAGCTGCTGAGCGACAGCCCGGCCACGGCGATCGCCGTCAACGCGAGCATCGCCGCCGGCGACTCCGGCGGCGGCCGCCGCGGCGGCCGCACAGGCGGTCGCGGACGGCTACGGCTGCGTGAAGCTGAAGGTCGGCGCCGAGGACGACGTCGCGCGCGTGGCGGCGGTGCGCGCCGCGATCGGCCCCACCACGACGCTCCGCCTCGACGCCAACGGCGCCTGGTCGTTCGCGCGGGCCGAGCGGATGATCGCGGCGCTCGACATGCACGGCCTCGAGCTGGTCGAGGAGCCGGTGCACGGCCTGGCCGAGACGCGCGCGCTGCGCGAGCGCGTCGCGGTGCGGATCGCGATCGACGAAACCGCGGCGATCGCGGGCGCGCTGACCGCCCGCGTCGCCGACGCCGTCTGCCTGAAGATCTCGCGCTGCGGCGGGATCGGCGGGCTGCTGGCCGCCGCCGCCCTGGTCCGCGCGAGCGGCGCCGAGGTGTACCTCTCCTCGACCTATGACGGCCCGCTCGGGATAGCCGCCGCCCTGCACGCCGCCGCGGCGCTCGCCCCGCTGCCGCCCTGCGGCCTCGCAACGCTCGGCCTGTTCGCCGACGCGCCGGCCGTGCTGCCGGTCGTGCGGGGCGAGATCGCGGTGCCCCGGGAACCCGGCTTGGGCGTGGCGCCGCTGCCGTGATCTGGCCGCCGCTCGTCGCGAACTGGGGCTCGACGGCGGCCGAGCGCGCCCAGCCCTTTCCATGCGACCGCCTGGTTGGCTCGGCCGACCACGTGCTGTTCAGGGCGGTTGACGTGCGCGCGCCGGTGCAGCTGACGTTCCGCTGGCTGTGCCAGCTGCGCGCCGCCCCGTACAGCTACGACAGGCTGGATAACCGCGGACGCCGCAGCCCCCAGACGCTCACGCCGGGGCTCGAGCAGCTCGCCGCCGGCCAGCGCGTGCAGACCGTCTTCACGCTCGTCGAGTTCGAGGAGGGCCGCTCGTTGACGATGTCCGCCAGCGGCATGCTGTTCGCCGGCGTGGCCTGCACCTACCGGGCCGATCCGGTGTCGGCGGAACGCTCTCGCATCGTTGTCAAGGTGCTCGTCGCCTATCCGTCGCACGTTTGGCACAGCAGGCTGACGCGGTTGGTCCTCCCGCCCGGGGACCTGCTGATGATGCGCCGCCAGCTGCTGAACCTGAAGGATCTCGCCGAGCGTACGGCACGCGAGCGCCTGGCCGTCTGAGCTACGCCGGCGCTCACGCTCCGGCGAGCGCGTCGACGACGGCGTCCGGCGCCTGCAACGCGACGCGATGCCCCACCCCGGCGACCGCACGGAGCTTGGCGTTCTCGATGGCGGCCGCGAGCCGCCGCCCCGTTGCCTCGTAGGCCGTGTCGTCGGCGCCGACGACCACCTCGACGGGCATCCGGAGCTCGCGCAGGCGATCCCACATCGGCGTCATCGTCCCCGCGCCGAGGCTGCGCAGCGCGGCTGCCAGCTGGACGGGCTCGCAGCGGCGCTCGTCGGCGGCGACCTCGTCGTGCACCCAGTCGGGATCACCGGCGAACAGCGGCGCTGCGCGCCAGCGCTCGATGAACTCGGTGATCGTGGCCCGCTCGATCTGCGCCGCCAGGGCGTCGTCGGCAGCTCTGCGCGCGCTGCGCTCGCCGGCGTCCTCGATGCCGGGGCTGGTGGAGATGAGGACGAGCCTGGCGATGCGAAGGGGGATCGCGAGCGCGGCGTGGAGCGCGAGGCGTCCGCCCATCGAGTAGCCGGCTAGCACCAGCGGGCCGTCGGCGGCGTCGCCGACCAGCGCCGTGACGCCGTCCGGCGTGAGCGGTGTGGCGTCGGTGAGGTTCAGCGCGATCGGCGTGAAGCGCCCCGCCGGTAGCGTCGCGATCACGCGGTCCCAGTGGCGAGCGGTGGCGGCGAAGCCGTGTAGGAGGACGATCGGGGTCGGCACGGGCGCCAGTGTGCCACGCGGCCGCGGCAACGGTTCAGGCGACCGCCGGGCGGGCGCGCCTGATCAGCATCACGCCCGTGGCGATCGGCGCGATCACGATGAGGGCGAGCAGCGCGACCGCGAGTATCGTGTCGATCGTGGAGGTCCCGCCCGTGCAATGGTGCACGACGTGAAGGACTCCACCGCTGCTCGTGCAGATTGCTCCCCCGCCTGCGCGCAGGAACAGCACGGATACGACGAAGAAGGCGCCGAAGATGCCGCCGGGCAGGACCAGCGTGCCGAGCAGCTTCTCGCCGATGCTCCACGCGCGCGAACTCCACAGCATCACGACCCCGACCAGCCAGCCGACGAGGAACAGCGCGGCGCCGAACAGCAGGAGGAGCACCGTGGTCCACTCCTGCGCACCGGCGGTCCGCGTCGCCTGCCGGCGTGCGCCGTATTGCTCGGCGACGATCTCCTCCGGGTCGCCGAGGCGGTCGAGCAGTGTGAGCACCTCGGCCTCCGTCGGCTCGGCGGCCAGTCCGGCCCGCAGGTGCTCCTCGATCTGCGCCCGCAGCTCGCGACGCTCGGCTCTCGGCAGCCCGCGGCTCGCGGCGTCAAGGCGCCGCAGGTAGATCCTCACGGCCTTGGGCAGTGCACTCGGGCTCATGTTCGCTCTCCGCTCGTTTCCAGGATCGCGTCGACGGCGTCACGGAAGCGCGCCCATTCGCCCCTGAAGCGTTCGAGCGCCTCCTGACCTGCCGGCGTCAGGCTGTAGTAGCGCCGCGGCGGCCCGCTCGCGGACTCACGCCAGGTCGTGGCGACCGATCCGTCCTTGCGCAGGCGGCCGAGCAGCGGGTAGATCGTGCCCTCCGAGGTCAGCAGCCCGTCGGCGTGGGCCAGCTCGGACACCAGTTCGTAGCCGTATCGCTCGCCGACCCGGAGTGCCGCCATCACGCAGTACTCCAGCACCCCCCGGCGCAGCTGCGAGAACGCGGAGCCACGTGGTTCATCTACCATGCGGCCTCAGCTACCATGCACCGCATTGTAGCGCATTCGCGAGGCGCCGTGCGTGCCGCGGACGCGGAGCGCCGTGCGTGCCGCACGCGCCGTTGTGCGTGCCGCGCACGCGCCGCCGGTACGGTTCCTGCGTGGCCCCCACCCCCGACAGCCACGATCTGATCGCGGCCTTCGTCGATGAGCTCGCCCGCTGTGGGATGACCGATGCCTGCACCTCGCCGGGGTCGCGCTCCACGCCGCTCGTGCTCGCGCTCGCGCGCCATCCGCGGCTGCGCGCGCACTCGCACATCGACGAGCGCTCGGGCGGCTTCTTCGCGCTTGGCATCGCCAAGGCGACCGCGCGACCCGTCGCGCTCGCCTGCACCTCGGGGACCGCGGCCGCCAACCTCGCCCCCGCGGTGATCGAGGCTTCGCAGGCGCGCGTGCCGTTGATCGTCCTGACCGCCGACCGCCCGCCCGAGCTGCGCGAGATTGGCGCCGGCCAGACGATCGACCAGCTCAAGCTCTACGGCGACGCCGTGCGCTGGTTCTTCGAGGTCGGCAACCACGCCGGCGGCGGGGAGCTGATCGCCTGGGTCCGCGCGCTCGCCTGTCGCGCCTACGCCACCGCGACCGGCGAGCGTCCCGGGCCGGTGCACCTGAACTGGCCGCTGCGCGAGCCGCTCGTGCCGGACGGCGTCCGGCCGGCTCCCGGCGGCCGCGCCGGCGGTCGTCCGTGGATCACCGTGCGCGGGCGCGAAGCCCGTGGCGCGCGGCTGGCAGAGCACATCGAGGCGCCCGCGCGCGGCGTGATCGTCGCGGGCCGCGACGACGCCGGGCTCGCGCCATCGATCCCGGAGCTCGCGCTCGCCGCCGGCTACCCACTGCTCGCGGACCCGCTGTCGGGCGCGCGGCGAGGCGCGGCCGCCGTCGCGTACTACGACCTGCTGCTGCGCGACCGCACATTCGCGCAGGCGCACGCGCCGGAAATCGTGGTGCGGGTCGGCGACCTGCCGACCTCCAAGCCGTTGCGCGCCTGGCTCGGCAAGCTCGACGGGGCACGCCAGATCCTCGTCGACCCGCAGCTCGCCTGGCAGGACCCGGCCTCGGTCGTGGAGCTCGTGCTGCGCGCCGATCCACGCCTGCTGGAGCCACCGCCCGCAGCCGACCGCGGCTGGCTCGCGGCCTGGCGCGCGGCGGACACGGCGGCCGCCGCCGCGATCGGATCGGCGCTCGGCGACCAGCTCAGCGAGCCGAACGTCGCCCGGGCGATCGCCGAAACGCTGCCCCCCGGTGCGACGGTGTTCGTCGCCGCGTCGATGCCGGTGCGCGAGCTCGAGTCCTTCTGGCCGGTCCGCGACGACGCGCCGCGGGTGCTCTCCAACCGCGGCGCGAACGGCATCGACGGCACGCTCTCGAGCGCGCTGGGCGTGGCCGCCGTCAGCGACGGTCCCGTCGTCGCGCTGATCGGCGACGTCGCCTTCGCCCACGACATCGGCGGGCTGCTGGCCGCGTCGCGTCTGCGCCTCTCGTTGACGATCGTGCTGATCAACAACGCCGGCGCCGCCGTGTTCGACTATCTGCCGATCGCAAGCGAGAGCGACGTCTACGAACAGCACGTCGCGACCGCGACGGGGCTCGACTTCGCGCGGGCAGCGCAGCTCTACGGCTTCCGCCACGAGTGCCCAACCACGCTCGCCGATCTGCAGGCACTGCTCGCCGAGCCGGCGCCCGAGACGCTGATCGAGGTGCGCACCGACCGCGCACACGGCGTGGAGCTGCACCGGCGCGTCGCGGCCGCGGTGGCCGCCGCAGCCGGCGCCTGACCCGCTAGGCGGCCACGACCGGCAGCAGCGCGCCGAGCTTGACCTCGGTCTCCGCCAGTTCGGCGGCGGGGTCCGAGTCGGCGACGACACCGCCGCCGGCGAAGCAGCGCGCGAGGTGACCCTGCAGGAGCGCGCAGCGCAACGCGACGCAGAACTCACCGTCCTCGTTGGCGTCCGTCCAGCCGAGCGGACCGGCGTACCAGCCACGGTCGATCCCCTCGAGCGCGCGGATCAGCGGCAGGGCCACGCCGGCCGGCTCGCCACCGACCGCCGGCGTCGGGTGCAGCAGCCCAGCCAGCTCGACGGCCGCCACGGGCGCGGCGAGCTGCGCGCGAATCGCCGTCGCGAGATGCTGGATGTTGGCGATCCGCACGACCTCCGGCTCCTCGGGCATCGTCACCCAGACCGCGTGGGGACGCAGTGCCCGCTCGATCCGGCGCGCCACGACCGCGTGCTCCTCGCGCTCCTTGTCCGAGCGCAGCAGCCGCTCCCCGAGATGGTCGTCGACAGCAGGGTCGGCGCTGCGGCCGATCGAACCGGCCAGCGCGATGGTGCTCAGCCGCAGGCCCTCGCGGCGCAGCAGGAGCTCGGGCGTGGCGCCGACGAAGGCCGCCTCGCCGCGGCCAACCGCGTAGACGAAGCAGCCGGCAAATGCCTCGCGCAGCACGCCGAAGACCGCCGCGGCGTCGTGATCGGCCGGTCCGTGGACGTCGACCTCACGCGCCAGCACGATCTTCTCCAGCCGCCCGGCGGCGATCAGCTCGACAGCGCGCGCGACGGCCGCCTCGTAGTGCTCGGGGGCCATCGCGCCGGCGACCGTGTGACGCTCGGTCGGGTGGGGGTCGAGCAGCGGCAGCCCTCGATCGCACAGGCCGGCCAGCCGCTCCTGCACGCGCACCAGGCCGCGATCCGGCGGATCGTCCGCGTCGACGCGCGCAGCGACGGTGCACCAGACCTCTTCGCCGCGGCGCACGATTGCGACCTCTGGCACGACCAGCGACGCCGGAGCGAACGCCGACCAGTGCGGCGAGCCCCCTCCGTCGGGCGCGAAAGCGAAGCCGCCGCAGGCGATCAGCCCGCCGCCGATCGGACCTTCCGACGGCTCCAGACAGGCCCGCTCCACGAGCTCGCGCCAGCGCGCCGCGGTGCGTTCGAAGCGCAGATGCCCGCGGTCCTCGAGCGTCACCACGGCGCCGACCGCCGCCACCACCGAGCGCTCGCGCTCGGGCTGCTCGAAGCACATCCAGGGCTCGCCCGCCCGGCGCGATGCGAGCACGATGGCGCTCGGGTCCAGTCCGTCCGCGAGCCGCCAGCTGACCGCTGCGACGCAGTCGCCGTGGCGGCGCGCGAGACGGGCGGCGCGGGCCAGCTGGGCCTCGAAGCGCAACCGCTGACGCCCCGGCAGCGCGAACGGCGGCGAACCCGTCGCCTCCACCCGCGCCACCGTCAAGGCGTCACCGCAGTCGACCTCGGTGGGCCACTACGTCTCCGTGCGGCCTCGCGCCATCGCGATCTCGCCGGTTCGCATCATCTCGATCAGCCCGTAGGGGCGGACGACGCGCTCGTAGGCCTCGATCTTCTCGCTGTCGCCCGTCACCTCCACGGTGATCGAGCGTTTCGTCGTGTCGACGACGCGCCCTCGAAAGATCGCCGTGAACTCGAGTATCTCGCTGCGCGCCTGCGCCTCCGCGGTGATTTTGAACAGCGCCAACTCGCGCGTCACCGTGCCGGCCGGCTCGAGGTCACGGATCTTCAACACGTTGACCAGCTTGTGCAGCTGCTTGGTGACCTGATCGATTGGGTGCAGCGCACCGTCGACGGTCAGCGTGATCCGCGAGAACTGCTCGTTGTCGGTCGGGCCGACGGTCAGCGTCTCGATGTTGAAGCCGCGGCGCGCGAACAGGCCCGCGATCCGCGTCAGGACTCCCGGGCGGTTCTCGACCAGGATCGACAGCACGTGCTTGCGGCCGGTCCGCAGGCCCACGGCGGCGTCCAGCTCCTCGAGGCTGAGGGGGGTCTTGGTTCCAGGCTCACCCATCGCGGTCACCCCACCATGTCACGCGCGGCGGCGCCGGGCGCGATCATCGGGTAGGTGTTCTCCTCGCGTGTCACGCGGACGTCGGCGACGACGACGCCGGGCGTGGCGATCGCGCCGCGGATGTCCTCGACCAGCGAGCGCTTGTCGGTGAAGCGCAGCCCGGTCGCCCCGTAGGCCTCGGCGAGCTTGACGAAGTCCGGGTGCTCGCCCATGTCGACGTGGCTGTAGCGGTGGTCCCAGAACAGCTCCTGCCACTGGCGGACCATGCCGAGGTAGCCGTTGTTCATGATGAACACCTTGACCGCGATCTCCTCCTGCACGCAGGTGGCGAGCTCCTGGATGTTCATCTGAATCGACCCGTCGCCGGCGATCACGCAGACCGTGTCGTCGGGCGTCCCGACCTTCGCACCCATCGCGGCCGGCAGGCCGAAGCCCATCGTGCCGAGGCCACCCGAGTTGATCCACTGGCGGGGGCGCGTGAAGTGGTAGTACTGCGCCGCCCACATCTGGTGCTGGCCGACGTCCGAGACGATCACGGCCTGCCCGTTGGTCGCCTCGTAGAGCGCCTGGATCAGGTACTGCGGCTTGATCTCCGCGTCCGTGCTGTCCTCGTAGCGCAGCGGATGCTCGGACCGCCAGCCGTCGATCTTCGTCCACCACTCGCGCAGTCTCGCCGGGTCGGGCTCGAGCGCGCGGTACTCCGCCACCAGCTTGCGCAGGATGTTGCGCGCGTCGCCGACGATCGGGATGTGCGCCGGCACGTTCTTCGAGATCTCCGCCGGATCGATGTCGATGTGAATGAACTTGGCGTGCGGCGCGAACTCCGCGAGCTTGCCGGTGATGCGGTCATCGAAACGCGCGCCCACGGCGCAGATCAGGTCGGCCTCGTCCATTGCATAGTTCGCGGTCCGCGTTCCGTGCATGCCCAGCATCCCGAGCCACTGCTCGTGGTCGCCCGGAAAGCCGCCGAGCCCCATCAGCGTGCACGTGACCGGGAAGCGGTCGGCGGTCGCGAACTCGACCAGTTCGGCAGCGGCATTGGAGTTGATCACGCCGCCGCCGGCGTAGATCACGGGCCTGCGCGCGCTCGCCAGCGCATTCGCGGCTTGACGGATCTGCTTCTGGTTGCCCTCGATCGTCGGCTGATACCCGGGGAGCGAGACCTCGAGGACCGGCTCGTAGGGGATCTCGGCCCGCGAGAGGTCCTGCGGAATGTCGATCACAACCGGCCCGGGGCGCCCGCTGCGCGCGATGTGGAACGCCTCGTGGATCACCTGCGGGATCTCCAGCGGGTGCTGGATCATGAAGGAGTGCTTGACGATCGGGATCGTGATCCCGAGCGTGTCGGCCTCCTGGAAGCCGTCTGTGCCGAGCAGCTCGGTGCGGACCTGGCCGGTGATGAAGACGACCGGCACCGAGTCCATCATCGCGTCTGCGATCGGGGTCACCAGGTTGGTCGCCCCGGGGCCCGATGTGGCCAGCGCCACGCCGACCCTGCCGGTCGCCTTTGCGTAGCCCTCCGCGGCGTGCCCGCCGCCGGCCTCGTGGCGCACCAGCACGTGGCGGATGCCGGCGTCGTAGAACGCGTCGTAGGTGGGCAGGTTCGCGCCACCGGGGAGGCCGAATACGACATCGACGCCCTCGGCTTTAAGGCACTCCATCACGGCATCGACTGCACGCATCGCGCTGACCTCCTTTCGAACGAGTTCGGGAACGCTGAACCGGCCGCTGTCGCAGGCCTGACGGTCAGGATAGCGTGCTCGCGCCGACGGATCTGGCGCTGCAAGCGCGTTCGCGACCCCGGGCGTTCGCGCGCCGATGTCCGGCGCGGTCAGAGCCGCGCGCGCACGCGAATCGATGGGTCGGGCTCGATCAGCTCGGCGTCCTGCGGGTACTCGAGGTCGGTGCCGCAGTGCATGCACATCGCGTCGTAGTGGCGCACGGCGCGACGGCAGCCCGGGCAGATCCGCAGCGCCTCCTCGGTCTCGCGACGGTAGAGCGCGGCCGCGAGGGGACCGAGTACCGGCACCACGCCGGAGATCACGAACCAGACGAACAGCGAACTGCCCTTGCGCATGCCGATGTAGCCGCCGGCAAGCGCCGAGATCAGGCAGACCGCAAGATAGACCTCGCTGCCGTTCAGAATAGGACGCGAATCGCCCAGACCGCGCCGATGATCGCGACGACCACCGCGATGATCGTCGCGACCACGACGACGACGTGGAACAGGATGTGCAGCAGAAGCCAGGCGCAGACGAGCAACACCAACGCGGCAAGCGCATGGCGGCCGAGCGACTGCACGCGGCTGGGGCTTTCGGTGTGTTCTTCGTTCATACGGGAGAGCTTACGCTCCGCCGCGATGCAACCGCGGGAGAGCGCCCACTCACCGATGGCGCTACTGCTGTGGCTGGGGACGGTACGGGCGCTGCTCGGGTCGCGCGGGTGCGGAGGCTGCCAGGCGAGCAAGGCTGTAGCGCCGGAGAACGGCCGGCGCCTTGACCATCGTGGACGCCTCGTCCACCTGCGGGAGGAGCAGGAATCTGGATCGGGCGTTGGGTGTGTTCATGGCCGAGATGATCGACCAGCGGGCCGTTCGCGTCGTTGGACGGCTGGCCAAGATCCGCGTCCGCCGCTTCTCAGCTTTGTCAGCCACGCTTTTTCCCTGCTCCAGACGTGTTATTCGCCGCCACCGGCCTCGAGTCCGAGCGCGGCGCGGATCAGCCGCGTCACCTCGGCGCCATCCGCGCGTCCGCGCGTCTCGCGCATGATCGGCCCCACCAGCGCACCGATCGCCTTCGGGTTGCCCGCCCGCACCTGCTCGGCGGCCGCCGGATCGTTCGCGACCACACGCGCGACGATCTCCGCGAGACCGCCGGCGTCGTCGATCGCGCCGAGGCCGCGCTCGGCCACGATCTGCTGCGGATCGCCACCATCGCGCACCAGCACGTCGAGCACCTCCCGCGCCGCCGTCACGCTGAGCGCCCGCGCGGCGACGAGCGCGACCAGCGCCGCGAGCGCTGCGGGCTCGACGGCGCTCGCCGACGGATCCCCGTCGCCGATCCGTGCAACGAGCTCGCCGCCGACCCAGTTGGCGAGTACCACGGCCGCCGACGCGTCGGCCGCCAGCACCCGCTCGTAGAAGTCGCCGAGCTCGCCGCGAAACGCGAGCTGATGCGCGCGCTCGGGACTGAGGCCGAGCTCGCGCTCGAAGCGCTCGGCGCGCGCCGCCGGGAGCTCCGGCATCGCGTCGCGCGCCGCCGCCAGCATCGCCGCGGTCGTCGCGATCGGCACGAGATCCGGCTCGGGGAAGTAGCGGTAGTCCTGGGCCTCCTCCTTCGAGCGCAGCGTCGTGATCGCGCCGGAGGACGGATCGAAGTGCAGGGTCTCCTGCACGACCTCCTCGCCGGCCTCGATGATCGCGCGCTGGCGCTCGATCTCGGCGGCGACGCCGCGCTCGAGATGGCGGAAGGAGTTCATGTTCTTCAGTTCCGTCTTCGTGCCGAGCTGCTCGCTGCCGGTCGCCCGCAGCGACACGTTGGCGTCGGCCCGCAGCGAACCCTCCTCCATGTTCACGTCGCTGACACCGAGGGCCCGCAGCGTGGCGCGCAGCAGCTCGAGCCATTCGCGCGCCGCGGCCGGTGAGTGCAGATCCGGTTCGGTGACGATCTCGACCAGCGGCGTGCCGCCGCGGTTGAAGTCCACGACCGACAGCTCGGAGCCGTCGATCCGCCCGCTCGCGCCGATGTGGATCAGCTTGGCCGCGTCCTCCTCGAGGTGGACGCGGTGGATCCGCACGCCGGCGAGCGCACCGCCGCGGCACAGCGGCTCGTCGTACTGGGAGATCTGGTAGCCCTTCGGCAGGTCGGGGTAGAAGTAGTTCTTGCGGTGGAAGATCGAGCGCGGCGCGAGCTCGCAGCCGAGCGCCATCCCGATCATCAGGCCAAAGTGGATCGCCCGCTCGTTGACCACCGGCAGCGCGCCGGGAAGGCCCAGGCAGACCGGGCAGGTGCGCGTGTTCGGCGGTTCGCCGAAGCTCAGCTCGCAGCCGCAGAACATCTTCGTCGCGGTCGCGAGCTGGACGTGGATCTCCAGGCCGATGACGGGTTCGAGCGCGGCGTTCATCGTGGCCGTGCTATGCCTCATGGGGCGCGTTGCCGTCGAAGGCGAGCGCCTGCTCGAGCGCGAAGGACGCGCCGAGCAGCTCGTTCTCGCTGAACGCCGGCCCGGCGAGCTGGAAGCCGACGGGCAGCCCGCGCCGCCGCCCGGTGGCTCCGCAAGCCCGCACGGGATCGAGATCGCGGGGATCCCGGCGAGCGACATCGGCACCGTGCAGAAGTCGTTGAGGTACATCGCGAGCGGGTCGGCCGTCTTCGCCCCGAGCTCGAACGCGACGCCCGGCGCCGTCGGCGTGGCGATGAAGTCGAAGCGTTCGAAGGCGGCGGCGAAATCTTCGGCGATCTTCGTGCGCACGCGCTGCGCGCGCCCGTAGTAGGCGTCGTAGTAGCCGCTCGAGAGCGCGTAGGTGCCGAGCATGATCCGCCGCTTGACCTCGGGGCCGAAGCCGTCATGACGCGTTCGCGTGTACATCTCCGTCAGATCGCCGGCGCCGGCGGCGCGGTAGCCGTAGCGCACGCCGTCGAAGCGCGCGAGGTTGGACGACGCCTCCGCAGGAGCCAGCACGTAGTAGGCCGCCAGCGCGTGGGGCGCGTGCGCAGCGCGCACTCCTCGACGCTCGCGCCGAGCGTGCGCGCCAGGGCGAGCGTCTGCTCGAAGGCCGCCAGCACACCCGGTTCGATCCCCTCGCCGGTCAGCTCGGCGGGTACGCCGATCCGGGCGCCGGCGAGGTCGCTGCGGGTCGGGCGCACGATCGCGCCCGGGAACTGCGAGCGACGTCGAGTCGCGCGGGTCGCGGGGCCCGACCATGCGGCTGTAGAGCAGCGCCGCGTCGGTCACGTCGCGCGTCAACGGACCGGCCTGGTCGAGCGACGACGCGAAGGCGATCATGCCGTAGCGGGAGACGGCGCCGTAGGTGGGTTTGAGGCCGACGATGCCGCAGAGCGCCGCCGGCTGGCGGATCGAGCCCCCGGTGTCGGTGCCGAGCGCCCAGGGCGCCGATCTGGCGGCGACCGCCGCGGCGCTGCCGCCCGATGAGCCGCCCGGCACGCGGCCGCGGTCCCAGGGGTTCAGCACCGCCCCGAAGCCGGAGTTCTCGGTCGAGGAGCCCATCGCGAACTCGTCCTGGTTGGTCTTGCCCAGCAGCGGCGCACCGGCTGCCGCGAGACGCTCGACGACGGTCGCGGTGTACGGCGGGCGGTAGCCCTCGAGGATCCGCGAGCCGGACTGGCTCGGCACGCCCTCCGTGCAGAAGAGGTCCTTGACCGCGAGCGGCACGCCGCCGAGCGGCCCGTCGATGGCCGCCGGCGCCTCGTCGGCGACCCACACGAAGGCGTTCAGCTGATCCGCGGCCGCCCGTGCCCGGTACGCGTCGAACAGCTCGCCGGCGTCGAGCTCGCCGCGCTGGACGGCCTCGGCGGCCTGTGCGGCCGACAGGCCGATGATCTCGCTCATGCCTGCGGGCTCGGCACGGCAAAGCCGTCGTCGGCGACCTGCGGGGCACTCGCGATGCGCGCTCGCGCGACAGCGACGGCTGCGGCTCGTCCGCGCGCAGTGCGTTTTCGACCGCCGACGACGTGCGAGGTCGGCGCGACGTCGTCGAGGTCGAGCTGCTCGATCGTCGCGATATGTTCGAGCACTCCCGCCAGCTCGACCGCCATCCGATCGACCTCGGCGTCGCTCAGCTGCAGCCGCGCGAGGCGTGCGACGTGGCGGACCTCCTCGCGCTCGATCACCGCGACACCGGCACGCCCCAGAAGGGGCGTTCGTCGCGCAGCGAGAGCCAGGCCGCGGCGAGCACGCCCAGCGCCCCCGCCAGGCCCAGCCACAGGCCGTAGCAGCGCGCGCTCGCGCCCGCCGGCGGCGCGGCGGCGAAGACCGCGACCAGCACACTCGCGAGCAGACCGAGCAGGGCCGTGGACACCGCGAGGACGAGCGGCAGCGTGGGCGAGCGCTGCGTGACCGTCGCCGCCGTGAGCGCCAGCGCCGCGAGCGCCGCGAGCGCCCCCGGGACCGCGGCGGCGGGCAGCGCGTGCCAGGCGTCCGCCCGCGCGCCGGCTTCGTCGAACCACGGCAGAAACAGGGCGACGGCGAGCAGCAGACCGGCGGGCAGCGCGAGCGCCTCGGCCGGGCGAAGCCTGCCGAAGGTCGATCCTCACGGCGCGAAAGCCTATCCCGCGGCCGGCGGCGAGCACGAACGGCCGCTCCGGCGTCCGCTCACCTGCGCCGTCAGCCGGGCGGGCGCTCGCCGGCGGCGGCCTGCGCCGCGAGCACGGTGTTGCGCAGCAGGCAGGCGATCGTCATCGGTCCGACACCGCCCGGCACCGGCGTGATCGCGGCCGCGCGCTCGCGCACCGCGTCGAAGTCGACGTCGCCGACCAGCCCGCTCTCGAGCCGGTTGACGCCGACGTCGATCACGGTCGCCCCCGGCTTGACCCAGTCGGCGGTCACCATCCGCGGGCGCCCGACGGCGGCGATCAGCACGTCGGCCCGCGCACAGACCGCCGGCAGGTCGCGGGTGCGCGAATGGCACATCGTGACGGTCGCGTTGGCGCCGAGCAGCAGCTGCGCCATCGGCTTGCCGAACAGGTTCGAGCGTCCGACGACGACCGCCTCGGCACCCTCGAGCACGATCCCCGCGCTGTCCAGCAGCACCATCACGCCGCTCGGCGTGCAGGGCCGAAGGCCCGGCCGGCCGAGCGCGAGCAGGCCCGCGGAGAGCGGCGTCAGCCCGTCGACGTCCTTGGCGACGTCGACGAGTCCGGTCAGCCGGACGCCGTCGAGGCGGCCGGGCAGCGGCAGCTGGACCAGCACACCGCTGACGAGCGGGTCGGCGTTGAGCCGCTCGATCAGCTCGGTCAGCTCGGCCTCGCCCGTCTGCGCGGGCAGGCGGTGGTCGAAGGAGGCGATCCCGATCGCCTCGCATTCGCGGTGCTTCATCGCGACGTACACCACGCTTCCGGGGTCCTCGCCGACCAGCACCGTCGCGAGCCCGGGCGGGCGGCCGTGGCGCGCGACGAAGCCGGCCACCTCGCTCGCCAGCTCGGCGCGCAGCGCCGCCGCGACGGCCCGCCCGTCGATCAGGCGCGCGCTCACCGCCTGCTCACCGGCGCGAACTCGGCGAGCAGCCTGCGCTCCGAGCCGTCCGCGGCGAAGCGCACGATGACGATCCCGTCGCGTTCGAGGCCGGTGACGACGCCCTCGCCGAACGACGCGTGCACGACGTCCTCACCGACGCGGTAGGCGGGCGCCGATGTTCGCCGCGACGCGGTTGCGCCGCCGGCCGCCGACGCCGCCGCCCAGATCCCCGGGGCGCCCGCGCCGCTGCCCCCGCCTGCGCCCCAGGCGCCGATGCGTCCCGTCCCCGAGCCGAAGACGTCGTCGCTCGCGTCCGTCAGAGCGGGCGGGATCTCGTCCACGAAGCGGCTGCGCAGGCCGAAGCTCTCCGCCCCGAACAGGGTGCGGCGGCGGGCATAGGTGAGCGTCAGCTCGCTCATCGCACGCGTGATGCCGACGTAGCAGAGCCGGCGCTCCTCCTCCAGCGAACCCTCGTCAAGCGAGCGCGAATGGGGGAACACGCCCTCCTCGCAGCCGATGATGAAGACGATCGGGTATTCGAGCCCCTTCGCGTTGTGCAGCGTCATCAGCGTGATCAGGCCGCGGTCGTCGCGGCGGGCGTCGGCGTCGCTGACCAGCGCGATCTGCCCGAGGAAGGCGTCCAGACTCTCGAGCCCCTCCTCCCCCTCGCCGCGCGGCGGCGTCTCGCCGCTCGCCTCGAACTCACGCGCGACACCCACCAGCTCCTCGAGGTTCTCGATCCTGCCCTGCGCCTCGAAGGTCCGCTCGGCCTCCAGCGCCTCGAGATAGCCGCTGCGCGCGAGCACCGCCTCGAGCAGCTCGCCGACCGGCGCGCCGCTTCGCGCCAGCTCGCGCAGCTCGCCCATCGTGTCCATGAAGCGCCCGATCGCGCTGACTGCCGCGCGACCCAGGCCCGGTACGCGGTCGGGCGCGCTCGCGACCTCCCAGACCGGCTCGCCGACCGTCGCCGCGTGAGCGATCACGCGCGACAGCGAGGTCTGGCCGATGCCGCGGCGCGGGCTGTTCGCGACCCGCGTGAAGCTGATCTGGTCCGCCGGATTGGCGAGCAGCGAGAGGTAGGCGATGGCGTCCTTGATCTCGGCGCGCTCGTAGAACTTCGTGCCGCCGATCACCTGGTAGGGGACCTCGGCGCGCACGAGCGCGTCCTCGAGCACCCGTGACTGCGCGTTGGTGCGGTAGAAGACGGCGATCTCCGAGCGCGACACACCGTCCTCGACGAAGCCCTCGATCGCGCTCAGCACGTAGCGCGCCTCGGCATGCTCGTCGGCGAGCATCCGCACCTTGATCGGGTCGCCCTCCCCAAGCTCGGTCCAGAGGTCCTTCGCGACCTGGTTGCGGTTGTGCGCGATCACGGCGTTCGCCGCCGACAGGATCGTCTGCGTCGAGCGGTAGTTCTGCTCGAGCTTGACGATGTGGGCGTCGGGGAAGTCCTGGCCGAAGTCGAGGATGTTGCGGATGTCGGCACCGCGAAAGCCGTACACCGACTGCGCGTCGTCGCCCACCACGGCCAGATTGCGCCGCTCGCCGGTGAGCAGCGTCAGCCAGCGGTACTGCGCGTGGTTGGTGTCCTGGTACTCGTCGACCAGCACGTGGCGAAACGCCTGCTGGTAGCGCTCGCGCACCTCCGCGAACAGCTCGAGCACGTTGACGGCGCGGCCGAGCAGATCGTCGAAGTCCATCGCGTTGTAGCGCATCAGCTCACGCTCGTAGAGCTCGTAGGCGTCGGCGACCGTCTGCTCGAAGTGCGAGCCCACCATCGAGCGGTACTCCGCCGCGTCGCGCAGACGGTTCTTGGCGTCGGAGATCTGCGCGTGCACCGCCGCCGGCGGGAAGCGCTTGGGGTCGGCGCCGACGCGATCGAGGCACTGCTTGAGCAGCCGCCTGGCGTCGGCCTGGTCGTAGATCGTGAACTGGCGCGTGTAGCCGAGCCGCGGCGCCTCGACCCGCAGGATCCGCGTGCAGGCGGCGTGGAAGGTCATCACCCACATCCCGCGGGTGCTTCGCCCGAGCAGCAGCTCGACGCGCTCGCGCATCTCCTGTGCGGCCTTGTTGGTGAAGGTGATCGCGAGCAGCTCGTCGGCGCGCGCCTCACCGGTGTGCACCAGGTAGGCGATCCGGTGCGTCAGCACGCGCGTCTTCCCGCTGCCGGCGCCGGCGAGGATCAGGAGCGGCCCGTCGCCATGCGTCACGGCATCGCGCTGAGGCGCGTTGAGCCCCTCCAGCAGCGCGTCGATGCGCTGCTCCGTGACGCTCTGCTCGGGCATCTCTCCAGCATAGATGTGTGGGCGGCTAGCCTCTCCCCATGGGCGTCTGCGACGACGTGCGAGCACACTGCGCCGAGGTCGCGGCCCGCGCCCGCTCGGTCACCATCGACATCGCCAGGCTCGAGGCGTTCGAGGCGTCACCGCAGGCGACCCTGGACGCCTCGCTCCACCACCTCGACGGCCCGCCGGAGGAGGTGGCGCGCTACCTGCTGACGCTCGACGCGATCAACTTCGGCTCGGGCTGGTTCCCGACGCTCCGCAAGCGCCCCGGCTGCTCGGGCTACGCGACGATCGCGAGCCGACTGAGCGACCGCTTTCGCGCCGGCGGCGCGTGGAGCAACGGCGAGCTGCGCTCACTCGACACCGCCACGATCGCCCACACGCTCGGGCAGAGCGCCGACCACGAGCTGATGGCGCTCTACGCCCAGGCGCTGCGCTCGCTGGGAGGCTGGCTCGGCGAGCGCAGCGTGCTCGACGCGATCGACGCGGCCGGCGGGTCGGCGCAGGCGCTGGCCGGCGCACTCGCTTCGATGGCGATGTTCGACGACCGCGGCTTCTATAAGCGCGCGCAGATCGTCCCGGCGAACCTCGCGCTCGCCGGTGTCGCGAGCTTCGGCGATCTCGACCGTCTGACGATCTTCGCCGACAACCTCGTCCCGCATGTGCTGCGCTGCGAAGGCGTGCTGCTCTACGAACCCCGACTCGCCGCCCACATCGACGCCGGGCGCCTGCTGCGCCCCGGTCCGCAGGAGCACGAGATCCGGGCCGCCGCCGTGCACGCATGCGAGCTGCTGAGCGCCCGCGTCTGCGTCGCCCCGCGCGTGCTCGACAACTGGCTCTGGAACCGCGGCCAGTCGCCCGCGATCAAGGCGCTACCCCGCCACCGGTGCCGCTGTGTCTTCTATTGATCTGACCGGAGGGTGCATGCACCCTCCGGGGGATCGGTTCATGAACCGATCCCCGGGTCGGCGCATGCGCCGACCCGCCTAGCCTCCGGCGGGGTTGCGGCCGCGCACGGGGCGCAGCGTGTGCACGTTCTCCGGCTCGACGGCGGGTGGCGTTCCGCCGAGCTCGGTGACCATCCGTTCGAGCTCGGTGACCCTCGCGGACAGCGCGCGCATCGCGTCGGCGACCGGGTCGGGCAGGTGGATCCAGTCGGTGTCGGGGCCCTCGACGCGGCGCCCGTCGATGCGCACGGGATGCCCGGGCACGCCGACCACGGTGGAGTTCGGGGGCACGTCGCGAACGACGACGCTGTTGGCGCCGATCTTGGCGCCGTGGCCGATCTCGATCGGGCCGAGCAGCTTGGCGCCGGAACCGATCGTCACGTTGTCCTGGACCGTCGGGTGGCGCTTGCCGGTCTCGAAGCCGGTGCCGCCGAGCGTCACGCCCTGGTAGAGCGTCACGCCGTCGCCGATGATCGCCGTCTCGCCGACCACGACGCCCGCGCCGTGGTCGATGAAGAGGCCGGCCCCGACCTTCGCGGCGTGGTGGATCTCGATCCCCGTGAGCGCCCGCGCGACGTAGGCGATCGCGCGTGGCAGAAGCGGCACACCGGCCTCGTGCAGCGCCGCCGCGACGCGGTGCGCCAGCACCGCCTGGACGCCGGGCCAGGTGGCGAGGATCTCGACCGGTCCGACGCCCAGCGCCGACGGGTCGCGCTCGCGCGCGGCCTCGAGATCCCGGTGCACTTCGCGCGCCACGCGCGCAAGCGAGAAGAGGCCGGCCATTACCTCTAAAGAGTAGCGAGCGGCGCCGACGCGCCGTGACGGTCCGCTAGGCGGAGAAGAACGGCGTCGACATGTAGCGCTCGCCGGAGTCGGGGAGGATCACGACGATCCGCTTACCGGCGAACTCCTCGCGGGCGGCCACCTCCAGCGCGCCCGCGAGCGCGGCGCCGCAGGAGATCCCCGCGAGGATCCCCTCCTCGCGGGCGGCGCGCCGCGCCAGCTCGATCGCGTCCTCGTCGCTGACCGCGATCACCTCGTCGAGCAGCGCGCGGTTGAGCACCGCCGGCACGAAGCCGGCGCCGATGCCCTGGATGCGGTGGGGTCCCGCCGGGCGCCCACTGAGCACGGCCGAGGAGGCCGGTTCGACCGCGACGATCCGGCAGTGCGGGTTGCGCGCGCGCAGGACCTCGCCGACGCCCGTGATCGTCCCCCCCGTGCCGACCCCCGCGACGAGGGCGTCGACGCGCCCGTCCAACGCCTCGAGGATCTCCGGCCCGGTCGTGCGGCGGTGCACCTCCGGGTTGGCGGGATTCGAGAACTGGTCCGGCAGGAAGACGTCTGTGTCGCGCGCCAGCTCACGGGCCGCCGCGACCGCCTCGCCCATGCCCCCCATCGATTCGACGATCTCGACCCGCACGCCGTACTGGCGCAGCAGTGCCGTGCGCTCGCGGCTCATGCCCTGCGGCAGCGTCAACACCAACTGGTAGCCGCGTGCCGCGCAGACCAGCGCCAGCGCGATGCCGGTATTCCCGCTCGTCGCCTCGACGATCGTCGTGCGTCCGGGCTCGATCGCTCCGGCCCGCTCGGCCGCGTCGATCATCGCCAGGCCGATGCGGTCCTTGACGCTGCCGCCCGGGTTGCCCGCCTCGAGCTTGCCGTAGAGCTCGACGCCCGGCGCGAGCCGGCTCAGGCGCACCAGTCGCGTCCCCCCGATGCACTCCGTAATGTCGGCCGGGATTCGCCCCATTCGACGTCAATGTAGTGGTTCGGCCGATCGCGGTGGCGATCAGTGGACCGGCTGCGCGGACTGCGCGAGCGCGAACATCTGCGCGTTGGTGAGGTCGTCGAAGATCGTGTTGCTGACCCAGTAGAGCGTGCCGCCGACGATCCAGCCGACGTCCTGCACGTGGCTGCCGGTGTCCACGTACAGATAGCGGCGCCCGTAGCGCTCGACGCTGTCGGCGTGCGCGAAGAGCGGCGGATCGGTCCAGTTCATCCCCTCGATCCCGTAATAGGACCCGACCGACCCGGTCGACCAGTCGATCCGGTAGCCGTAGTGGAGATGGCCCTGAGCGTCCTTGACCGTGTAGTGGGAGAACGGCTCGTACGGATCGGGTGACGCCGACCCGAGTGTGAGCGTCGGCACGTAGACCGCGAAGGGGACGTTCACGGCAAGCGCGAGCGCGCTCGCGGAGGTGCTCGCCAGTGTCGTCGTCAGCCCTGGGACCGTCGGCGTCACGCTGGGGCCCGCGCCGCCGCTGGAGCCGGCGCCGCCGGCGCGACGGCCGGTCGTCGCGCTCTTTCGTGCGGCGATCGAGTGAATCACGGGCGCCGTCACGTTGGGGGCCAGGAAACGGCTGACGACAGCGCGGATCTGGGCGGGGCTCGCGGTCTGGTCGTCCTGCCCGTCGATTTCGAGCGGGATGTTGGGGAACTGCACCTGGCTGATCGGACCGTTGACCGAGTCGGCGACCGTTTCGAGCAGTCCCGCTACCGTCGCGGCGCCGCGGATGTTCGACGCGATCGACTTCGAGAGGACGTCGACGATGCCGCCGGCATGGCCGAGCAGGCCGCTCAGACCGAGCTGCTCCTTGGCGTCACGCAGGAACGCCTGCTCGCGCGCGTCGCGCGCAAAGGTGTCGTCGTCGTGGCGGTAGCGGACGTAGTCGAGCGCGTGCTCGCCGCACAGCTGCTGATAGCCGGGCCTCACGTTGATCGAGTCGTAGCCGTCCAGAGCCGATTCCGCGGGTGTGTTCAGGTAGAGATGGTCGACGTCGACGTAGACGCAGCCGAGCTGGTCGACGACCTTGTCGAAGGTGAGGAAGTTGAGGTCGACGACGTAGTTGATCGGAATCCCCAGCAGGTCCTTGACGACATGCAGCGACAGCGAGGCGCCGCCGAGCGTGTAGGCGAAGTTGATCTTGCTCGCGTAGGGACTGCCGTGGTAGCGGAACCGGACGTAGAAGTCGCGCGGAACCGACAGCTCGGACCACAGCCCCGTGCGCGGGTCGAGGTGCACGAGCAGGATCGTGTCGCTGTGCGGCGGGTTGCTGGCGTCGGCCGCCCCCTTCGAGCGCCCGTCCGAGCCGAGGATGAGGAAGGTCGTCGGCGAATCGCCGGCTGTCGGCGTGAGGTCCGGCGAACGGATCAGCCCCCCGCTGTGAAGCGCGTCGGCAATCGAGCTGACACCCTCGAACGCGGCGGTTGAGATCACCACGGCCGTGAGCAGCGCGATCAGCGCCCCGCCGCCGAGAAAGCGTCGCAGCGAGTGGCCTGGGGGTCGGCGCCCCGACACCTCCTCGCTCGAGGGGAACACATCCGGTATTTCAGCAGGTGGGCACGCAGTCCTCCCTTGGCCGGCGCCGCATGCTGCCGGGGGCGCCACCGCCGCCGGCGTGGTGCGTTAGTTTGCAACGCTCCGCAGGCTCGGGCAGTGCGGCTGGGCCGGGCGCTCACCCACCCGACAGGAGGCGCAATGTCGACGGACCGCAGCAGGACGATCCAAATCTCGCATCGAAGCTTCGCGGTGGCGCTGCTCGCCGCGGGGACGCTCGGCATCGCGATCGGCGAGGTGGCGGCGCCGCTCGCGTCCTCACAGGCTCACCAGGCGGCACACACCGCCGCGGTGCCCGCCGCCTGCGACAGCTTCGCGAAGAACGTCGGCACCGCCTTCGAGGTGCTCGGCGGGATCCTCGAGGACGCCGCGAAATATCCGCCGTTGATTCCCAAGGCGGAGCAGGCCGGCGAGGCCAAGAGCTCTGCGCAGGCGGCCGCCATCGCCGCCCAGGTCAAGGCGCTCAACGCGACGATTCAGACGCAGGCCAACCGCTTCTCCGCGCTGAAGGGGCCGATCCTCAGCGAGGAGACCAAGTGCCTCGGCTGATCTGGCGCTTCAGCGCCCGCCGACCGGCTGCGCGATCGGCGGTTGCACGCCACGGGCCGAACCGGGGTCGCGTTTGAGAAAGAGCTCAAGCGCGGCCGGCGTCAGCGGACGGGCGAACAGGTAGCCCTGAGCGAGATCGCAGCCCTCGAGCTGCAGCTGGCACAGCTGGGTGTAGGCCTCGACGCCTTCAGCGAGGGTCCGCAGGCCGAGCGTCTTGCCCAGCTGGATCAGCGTGTGCGCGAGGGCGTTCGCCTCGCCCGAGCGCGCGAGACCGGTGATGAAGCTGCGGTCCAGCTTGAGCGAGTCGATCGGGAACTGCCGCAGGTAGCCGAGCGAGCTGTAGCCGGTCCCGAAGTCGTCGACCGCGATCTGCACACCCAGCGTCTTCAGCTGCACCAGCAGCCCCTCCGTGACGGCCGGCCGGTTCATCAGCGCGGTCTCCGTGATCTCGAGCGTCAGCCAGGCCGCGTCGAGGCCGCTGTCGGCGAGTGCGTTGCGCACCTCGTCGACGAACTCTGGGCGCTCGAACTGGCGGGCGGAGACATTGACGGAGACGCCGAGCGAATGGCCGTTGCGCTGCCAGGCGGCGCACTGCTCGCAGGCCTGCGCCAGCACCCAGCGACCGATCGGAATGATCAGCCCGCTCGTCTCGGCGATCGGGATGAAGACGTCGGGCGAGGTGTCGCCGCGGGTCGGATGGTGCCAGCGCAGCAGCGCCTCGGCCGCCGCGACACGCTGCGTCTCCAGCTCGACGATCGGCTGGTAGAGGAGCGAGAACTGGCCGGCGTCGAGGGCCTCGGACAGGCCCATCTCCAGCTCGGTGCGATCCTGGGCCGCGGTCTGCATCGACGATTCGAACACGACGTAGCCGCCCTTGCCCACCGCCTTGGCCTGATACATCGCGAGGTCCGCGTCGCGCAGCAGATGCTCGGCTGCGTTGGGCAGGCCCGTGGCGATGCCGACGCTGGCGGTCACCGAGACCGGCGAGCGCGCCGGCTCCGGCAGCTCGATCGGCCGCGCGAGCACGCGCAGGATGCGCGTGGCGATCCGCTCGGCACCCGTGCGGTCCAGCGGATCGACCAGCATCACGAACTCGTCGCCGCCGAGGCGGCCCACGGTGTCGCTGTCGCGCAGCACGCTGCGAAGGCGCGCCGCGATCTCGCGCAACGCCTCGTCCCCAACCTGGTGGCCGAACAGGTCGTTGATCTGCTTGAAGCCGTCGATGTCCACGAACAGCGCGGTGACCGGGCTGTCGAAACGCCGGCCCCGAGCGAGCAGCTGCGTCGCGCGGTCGAGCACCAGGGTCCGGTTCGGCAGGCCGGTCAGCGGATCGTGCAGCGCGAGGTACGCCAGCTCGTCGGTCTTCTCGGCGACGAGGCTCCAAGCCCGCTGGCGCGAGCGCACCAGAACGACGTAGAGCAGGAAGATCAGCAGGCTCATCAGCGCCCCGGAGCCGAATACGACGAGCCCCTGAGCGTTGGCCGAGGCGCCGGCCACCGTGCCGGTCGCGACGACCAGCCAGCCGCCGGCGAGCTGGGTCCGCACGCGATAGCCGGACGCGCCGCCGGCCGTGGCCCTGGCGCCTTCCTGCGCGATCAGCTGCGGCGAGCCGCCGGCGTTGGCGTGGTAGAGCGACATCGCCAGTCCACGATCGCCCGATATCAGCGAGCTGAGCAGGGTGCCGGCATCGAAGGTCGCCGCGACGAAACCGGTTGCCGCTGACCGGCGTTCCGCGACCGTCGCGAGCGGCGCGCCACGCCGGTACACCGCCACCGCGATCCCGGCGAGCGACGCGTTGGTGACGCCGCCCACCGGGACCACGATCGCGGTTCCGGTGTCGGTCGCCGTGCGCATCAGCGCCGGAAACGGCGACCGGCCGATCACCGGCAGGACCGGTGCGCAGTAGTCCAGCAGCAAGGGGTACACGTTGGGTGCGAAGTCGCCGCCGACCGCCGCGCGCGTCAGGCAGTAGACCGCGCGATGCCCTGCCGGCACGACTTGAAAGGGGCCGCCGAGCAGCCTGCGAAACGCCGGGTCGGCCTCGACCGAGCGCCGGTAGGCCCCCAGCGCAGCTGCCGGGACCGGCTCGATCAGGGTCGCCGCGACGTCACGCGTCAGCGGCGCGCTGCTGCGCTCCAGCTGGCTGTACCACTGCGTGAAGCGCGTCTCACCCGCCCCCGGTTCCATCGTCGCGATCGCGCGCATCGTGGCGGTCAGCGCAAGGTTCGCCTGCAGCTTCGAGTTGAGCGCGGCGGTCAGGTCGGTGGTCGTCGACTCGAACGATTTCCTGTTCGCGCCGTTCAGACTCGAATGCCATTCGGCGGCGACAAACGCCGACGCTGCGAGACCCAGCACGAGGATCAGCGCGCCGATCATGGCCGCGTGCATGCGACCCAGCCGGCGCCGCTCGTTCGCGGCGCTTCGTTGCGGGCGGGCGTGCGCCGACTTGCCCGGCGCGTTCACGGCTAGCCAACTCCCATCGCAAGATCAATATCGCCCGTTTTCTGGGAGGCCTTGAGAACGTCTTTCACGGTGAGAGTGGGCCCGGGGCGGCTCCGGGGGCAAGTTGGGCGACGCACGGTGCCGAAGCAGGTACCGGTGGCGAAACGCGCCCGCGTGCCGGCGTGGTTACGGCCCGGCCCGGCCCGTCGTCGCCGGCTACTCGGCGGGGCGCTTGAAGATCTGCGTCGTCGCGATCGGGACGCCGGCGGTCTGGTAGCCCTGCGCCGGCGCCACCGCCGTGCGCTCGACCACGCTGCTCACCAGCTCCCAGCCCTCGGCGCCGAGCTCGTTCAACAGCTCGAACCCGAGCAGCGAAGCCTGCGTGCCGTCGTAGGTGCGCGTCTCGGCCGCCATCGCCCCGGGGCGAAAGATGTGAAACGAAGCCTCCAGGCGCCACACGTCGGAGACCTCGTCGGGCGGCGTGGCGGTCATCGCCCAGGAGAGGACGAGATATTCCCAGCGCACGCTCACCTCAGCAGCAGAAGCAGATGGGTGTGGGTCGCGTGCTCGTGCGGCTGCGCGACCGGTTCGACCACGGCCGCGACTGGCACCGGTGCGACCGCCGGGGCTGAGTGTGCCGCCGCCGCAACCGGCGGAGCGAGCAGCGACGCCGGCGTCTGCGCCTGCGCCTGCGCCTGCGCGGGTTGCTCGCCGGACAGCTGCGACTTGAGCAGCCCGGCGGGGTCCTGCCGACCCTTCCAGGCGGCACGCGCGATCCTGATCGTCGGCAGCCACGACACGCAACGCACCCTACTGCAAAGCACACCCGTGACCGCCGCCGCGCACCGCGGCGCGTGGGCGCGCGTTCGCCGGCGACCGTCGCGGTCGTCAGATGTAATACATGACGCCGCCCTCGCGCGCCTCGCGCTCGATCACTTCGGCGATCGTGGTGGCGGCGAGCACGCCTCGGGCGGCGTCGGCGGCCTGGGCGAAGACGCCGCTAGCACCCGCCCCGAGGGGTCCGTCGAGGAGTTCCACGACCTCGAGCACGGAGATCGTCTCCGGCGAGCGCGCGAAGCTGTAGCCGCCCTTCACGCCGCGGTAGGAGCGCAGCATCCCCGCGCGACGCAGTGTCGCGAAGAGCTGCTCGAGGAACTGGACGGGGATCTCGCGCCGGCGCGCCAGCTCGCCGATCGGGATCGGCCCGTGCTCACCGCCGCGACCGAGTTCGGCCAGGGCGGCGATCGCGTAGGGCGACTTCGTTGTGATCGAGAGCACGCGCGCCCGATCCTAACGTCGTTGCGGTGTTCCCAGGGCTTCGCGCGCCGGTGTCGTGCTACAGCCAGCCGCGCTCGGTGGCGATCAGCACGGCCTGCGCGCGATCGACGGCACCAAGCTTGCCGTACACGTTGTGGAGATGGGTGCGCACGGTGCTCGTCGAGAGCGAGAGCTCGGCGGCGATCTGCTTGTAGACCTTGCCGTCCGAGAGCAGGCGCAGGACGTCTCGCTCGCGGGCCGACAGCGGGCAGGCCTCGACGACGCGCCGCTTGCCGACGCCCGAGGCCTGTGGCAGTGCGAAGAGCACGGCGCGCAGCTCACCCGAGCCGACGCCCGCGGTGCGTGCAACGCGCAGCATGTCGGCCGGTGACACCGCGGCGCCGTGGGCGTAGTGCGCGAGGATGTCCGCGAGGCGAACGAGCGCGGCGTCGCCGTCGATGTCGTCGGAGTGGTGGCGCTCGATCGAGTTTGCGATCGACTTCGGCAGTCCCCAGCGGCGGGCGAGGACACCGCCGACGACGGCATGGTCGACGCCGAGCTCGCGACGTTCGCGCGTCACGCGCTCCTCCGGGGTGCGCGCGTCGCGGTGGACGGAGTCGGGGTAGCCGGGATAGGCGTGCATCAGGACCAGCTTGCCCACATCGTGCAGCAGCGCGGCGACGATCAGCCGGTCGCGGTCCGGATAGCCGATCTCGCTGGCCAGCAGGTCGGCGGCCGCGCGCGTGGCCAACGCGTGCAGTCGGAAGCGGTCGGGCATCGAGTCCCAGACAGCGCTCCGTTCGAAGAAGTCGAAGGTCCGCACCCGCTCGGCGAGCTGCTGGACCGCCTCGGGGCTGAGGATCCGCACCGCGTCGACGATGTTCTCCACCTTGGCGCCGCCGCGGGTTGGCAGGTCGTTGGCGACGCGCATCACGGCGACAACGAGCGCGATGTCGGATTCCACGGCCTCGACGACCTCGGCGATCGGCACGCGATGACCGCCGACGAGCGCGAGCAGCCGGTTGCGCGACTCGGCCAGCGCCGGGAACCCTTCGAGCGCCTCGAACGCCGCCGTCAGCCTGCGTCCATGGCCCTCGCCGGGTCGCAGCTGCTCGAGTCCGGAGGCGCCGAGCACCGGGGATACCGCGGGCACGGCTTGATTCGCTGGCATACAGGTTCCGTGTTCGTCCGTGGGTTGGGAATGCGGCATCCTGCCGCAAGCGGTCCCGCTGACACCGCGGGTTTTCGCGCTGCCAAGGTATCGGCAGAACCCGATCAGAGATTGAGCGCCGCATCGACGCGGGCGAGCGTCTGCTCGCGCCCGAGCACGGCCACCGTCTCGAAGATCCCCGGCGACACCGGGCGACCCGCGAGCGCCACCCGCAACGGCTGGTAGACGTCCCGCGGCTTGCAGCCGCGCCGGGTGACGACCGCGCCGAGCGCCGCTTCGATCTCGGCGACGTCGAACACCTCGACGGCCGCCAGTGCTGCGCGAACCTCGGCCAGCACGGCCCTCCCCTCCTCGCCGAGCCAGCGCTCCCGCGCCTGTGGGTCATCGACGGGCCCGTCGTAGATGAAGCCGCACAGCGGCCAGAAGTCGGCGAGCGTCTGCAGCTTTTCGGCGCTGATCGCCACGGCGGGCGCCAGGCCGCTTCGGCCGTAGAACGCCTCGAGCTCTGCGGTCAGCTCCGCCAGGCTCAGCTCACGCATGTAGCGGCCGTTCAGCCAGCGCAGCTTGGTCTCGTCGAACTGCGCAGGGTTGCGCTGAACGCGCGCGATGTCGAAGCGCCGGACCAGCTCGGCGGTGGAGAGGATCGTCTCGTCGTCCCCGGCGCCCCAACCCAGCAGCGCCAGGTAGTTGCGGAGCGCTGCGGGCAGATAGCCCGCGGCGCGCAGCTCCTGCACCGACGCGGCGCCATGGCGCTTGGAGAGCTTCTTGCCGTCAGGCCCATGCAGCAACGGCAGATGCCCGTAGCGCGGCGGTGTCGCGCCAAGCGCCTGGATGATCAGCAGCTGCTTGGCGGTGTTCGTGAGGTGGTCGTTGCCGCGGATCACGTCCGTTATCTGCAGGTCCAGGTCATCCACCGCGACGGCGAGGTTGTAGAGCGGCGTGCCGTCGGCGCGCGCGATCACGAGATCATCCATCGAGCGGTTGGGCGAGCGGACCTCGCCGATCACGAGGTCCTCGAACACGGTGTCGCCATCGTCCGGCACGCGCAGACGGACCGCGCCGCTGTCGTGCGGCTCGCCGCGAAAGCCGCGCTCGTCCCCGTGGACGGCCTTCCACTCCTTGACATCATCGGCCGTGGTCTGGGAGTGGTACGCGCGGCCGCTCTCCAGCAGCGACGCGACCGCCTCGCGGTGACGCCCCTCGCGCTCACTCTGAAAGATCGGCCCCTCGTCCCAGTCGAGCTCGAGCCAGCGCAGCGCATCGAGAATCTGGTCGACGTTCTCCGGCGTGGAGCGCTCCTGGTCGGTATCTTCGATCCGCAGCACGAAGCGCCCCGAGGCGTTGCGTGCCAGCAACCAGTTGAAGAAGGCCGTTCTGGCGCCGCCGATGTGCAGGGCGCCCGTCGGGGAAGGAGCGAAGCGAACTTTCATGGGTGGTCTCGGATGCTAGTCGGCGCCCACGTCTCGCCGGCCGGCGGCCTGTACCGCGCGGTCGAGCGCGGGACCGAACTGGGCGCCAGGGCGATCCAGATCTTCAACCAGTCGCCGCGCGCCTGGCGACCGACCGACTACCGCGAGGAGGATTTCGCTCGCTTCCGTGAGACGCAGGCGGCGAGCGCGATTGGCGCGGTGCTGATCCACGCCGTCTACCTCGTCAACTGCGCCTCGGACGACGGCGAGATCCGCGCCAGGTCGCTCGCGTCGCTCACACATTCGTTGCGCGTCGGCGACGCGATCGGGGCCACCGCGGTGGTCGTCCATCCGGGCTCCGCGAAGGCGGGGCCGGTCGGGCCGGCGATCGAGCGTGCCGGCGAGGTGTTCGCGGCTGCGCTCGCCGACTCCGAGCGCTGCCCGCTGCATCTCGAGAACACAGCCGGCGCGGGCGGCACGCTCGGGCGCTCGTTCGCTGAGCTGGCCGCGCTGCTCGAGTCCGGTGGCGGCTCGCCTCGCCTCGGGCTCTGCCTGGACTCCTGTCACCTGCTCGCCTCCGGCTACGAGATCCGCACACCGGCGGCGCTCGCCGGCGTGCTCGACGAGTGCGAGCGCGCGGTGGGCCCGGGCCGGGTCGGCTCGCTGCATCTCAACGACTCGCAGACGCCGCTCGGCTCGAACCGCGACCGCCACGCGAACATCGGCGAGGGCGAGCTCGGCCTCGAGGGGGCACGGGCCTTCGTCAACGAGCCACGCTTCGCCGGCCTGGCGTGCGTGCTCGAGACGCCGGGCCCGGACCGCAGCGGCCCGACGGCCAAAGAGGTTGCGCTGGTCATCGGGCTGCTCGCGCGCTGAGGGACTGCACGGACGCGGCCGCGCGGCCGCCCGTCAGGCGACGAGGCGCGCCGGGCCGCCGAGCAGGTGCTCAAGTTCGGCGCGCAGGCCCGGGCTCGGCTCGACGCGAAACTCGCTGCCGAGCCGGACACGGCGCTCGTCGGAGAGCTCGATCACGACCTCCGAGCGCCCGGGGAAGGTGACGAGCACGCTCTTGAGGTCGTCGAGCACCGCCGCGAACCGGCAGCCGTCGCCGATCCGCACGTGCAGCGGCTTCGCTTGCGCGGCCTCGAGCACCGCGGCGTGAGCGCGCGCCAGCTGCTCGGCATCGGGGCGGAACTCCTCGACGGACTGCGCGACGACGGACGTCCGGCCCTCCTCCTTCTGGTCGACGCGACCCCGCACGGTGACGATCGAGTCGACCGCAAGCGTGCCTTCGAGCTTCTCGAGCGCCGATCCGAAGACGATGATCTCGACCTGCGCCTCGAGGTCGTCGAGCGTCGCGAACATCATGTCGGCGCCGGCCCGCGTGCGGATCTTGCGCGCCTGGGTGACGATGCCGCCGATCGTCACGGTGTCCTTGTCGGGTCGCTCCGGGACGGCGGAGAGTGGACAGTCGACGGCGAGTGACAGCGCCTCGCGCACCGCCTTCAGCGGGTGCGCGGAGATAAACAGCCCGATCGCCTCCTTCTCGACGACCAGCAGCTCGCGCTGGTCGAACTCGACCGTCGGGATCGGCGGGCGGACGGCGGCGTGCCCGTTGACCGGAGCGTCGACCGCGCCAAGGTCGAAGATCGAGCCCTGCCCGATCAGCGCGTCCTGTTGCGCCTTCTGCCCGGCGCCCTGCGCCTGCTCGAGCACTTCGAGCATCCCGCGCCGGGTCGCGCCGGTCGAGCCGAGCGCGCCGCACTTGATCAGCGCCTCGATCGCCTTCTTGTTGACCGCGCGGCCGTCGACGCGATCGCAGAAATCCCACAGCGAGGTGAAGGCTCCCCCCTCCTCGCGTGCGCGCTTGATCGCCTCGACAGCCTGATAGCCGACGCCTTTCACGGCATCCAGGCCGAATCGGATCCGCCGCTCGACGACCGTGAACTCGTGGTCGGAGAGGTTGACGTCGGGGGGCAGGATTTCGATTCCCATCTCCTCGCAGCGGGCGACGAAGAACGGGACACGGTCCTTGGTGGACATCACCGAGGAGATCAGCGCCGCCATGTACTCGGCCGGGTGGTTGGCCTTCAGCCAGGCGGTGCGGTAGGCGATCAGCGCGTAGCAGGCGGCGTGGCTGCGGTTGAACGAGTAGTCGGCCGACTTCTCGTTGGTCGACCAGATGAAGTCGATGACGGCGTCGGAGGTTCCGCTGGCGCGCGCGCCGGCGACGAACTCGGGTTTCAGCTTGGCCATCGCCGCGCGGTTCTTCTTGCCGATCGCCTTGCGCAGGTCGTCGGCCTTGGCGCCCGAGAAGCCGGCCAGCTCCTTGGCGATCTGCATCGCCTGCTCCTGATAGAGGATGACCCCCATCGTCGCGCGCAGGATCGGGCGCAGCCGCTCGTCGGGATAGGTGATCGACTCCGGGTCGTGCTTGCCGCGGGCGTAGGTCGGGATCTGGTCGATCGCCCCGGGCCGGTAGAGCCCGTTGAGCGCGACGAGGTCGTCAAAGCGGTCCGGGCGGACCTTCTTCAGCGCTTCGCGCATCCCTTCCGACTCGAACTGGAACACGCCGATGCTGTCGCCGGCGGAGAGCATCGCGTAGGTCGCCGGGTCGTCGAGTGGCAACGCGGCCATGTCCGGTCGCGTCCCGGTCGAGCGCTCGATGATGTCAAGCGCGTCCTCGATCACGTCGAGGTTGCGCAGTCCGAGGAAGTCCATCTTCAGCAGGCCGATCTCCTCGATCGGCTTCATCGAGAACTGGGTCACCGTGCGGAACTGGCGTTCGCCTTTCTCGTCGAGACCCGCGTCGGCGAGCTGGAGCGGCACGATGTCGGTCAGCGGCCGATCGGCGATCACGACGGCGGCGGCATGGATCGAGGAGTTGCGGACGACGCCCTCGAGGCCGCGAGCGGTGTCGATGATCTGCGCGCGCGACCGGATCCTCGTCGTAGGTCGCGCGCAGCAGCTCGCCCTCGGCGAGGCACTCCTCGAACGACGGCGCGCGGCCCTGCTGGGGATCCGGAATCAGCTTCGCGAGCCGGTCGCCGACGCCGTAGTCGTGGCCGAGCACGCGCGCGGCGTCGCGCGTCGCCTGGCGCGGCGCCATCTTGCCGAAGGTGACGATCTGCGCGACGCAGTCGCGGCCGTACTTCTCGACGACGTAGCGCAGCACGCGCTCGCGCCCGCGCACGGAGAAGTCGATGTCGATGTCCGGCATCGAGACGCGCTCGGGGTTCAGGAAGCGCTCGAACAGCAGGTCGTAGGCGAGCGGGTCGACGTCGGTGATCCGCAGGCTGTAGGCGACGATCGAGCCGGCCGCCGAACCGCGGCCCGGGCCGACCGCGATCCCGCTGCGCTTGGCGAAGTCGACGAAGTCCCAGACGATCAGGAAGTAGGCGTTGAAGCCCATCCGGTCGATCACCTCGAGCTCCGTCTCCATCCGCTCGAGCGTCGCCGCCGGCGGCGGGTCGCCGTAGCGCTCGCGCAGACCCTTTCTCGACGAGCTCGCGCAGGTAGCTGCGCGCGGCTCTCGCCGTCGGGAACCGGATAGGCGGGGATCAGCTGGCGATCCAGCTCGAGCTCGACGTTGCAGCGCTCCGCGATCTCGAGCGTCGACGCGAGCGCCTCCGGCCACTGCGCGAACGCCTGCGCCATCTCGGCGCAGTCATCGCAGGTAGAACTCGTTGGTCTCGAAGCGGATCTTCGGCTCCGCGAGCGTGCTCTTGGTCTGCACGCACAGCAGCGCCGCGTGGTGGTCGTAGTCCTCGCGGCGCAGGTAGTGGACGTCGCCGGTCCCGACGAGCGAGCCGCCCATCTCGCGCGCCATCCGGACGATCTCCTCGTTGCAGCGATCCTGCAGCGCCAGGCCGTTCTTCTGCACCTCGAAGTAGACGTTCTCGCGCCCGAGCGCCCCGATCAGCGCGTCGACGTGCTCGCGGCCCTCGGCGATCGCGCCCGTCGGCGATCCGCGAGCACAGCCGCGACGCCAGGCAGCCCGTCAACGCGATCAGGCCGTCGCCGTAGCGTGCGATCTGTTCCATGTCGACCGTCGGCTTGCCGCGCTGCAGTCCCTCGAGGAACCCCGCCGAGGACAGCTGCACGAGGTTGCGGTAGCCCGCGTCGCTGCTCGCGAGCAGCGTCAGGTGGTTGTGCTCCAGCCGCTGGCCGGGCGTCGCGACGGCCGCGTGGTCGTCGACGAAGTAGACCTCGCAGCCGATGATCGGCTTGATCCCCGCCTTCCGCGCAGCCTGGTAGAGCTCGACCGCGCCGTTCATCACGCCGTGGTCGGTCAGCGCCAGCGCCGGCTGGCCGAACGCCGCCGCTCGCTCCACGAGCCCGGCGATCTTCGAGGCACCGTCGAGCAGCGAGTACTCGGAGTGGACATGGAGATGGGCGCAACAGGGCTCGGACATCCGGTGGACTGATCCTAGAGGGGCGGCCCGACGCCTTCGGCGTCCGCCGCCGTCGTTTACGGTCGCCGCGAGGCGCCCGCCGAAGCGTCTTTGCGCACGTTGCGGGAAGCGCGTCCTGGTGGCGCGATGGCCGAGCGACTGAGACCGCGAAGACGATGGTCGGGTTTGGCGCCGAGGACAACCGTTAGGGGGCAAGCCCTAACGGTTCCGCAAGCGCCAAGCCATCCGCGACTGCAGCGTCCACAGCTCGATGAAGCCCGGCGAGGCGGTCTGCGAGAACAGGCCGCCGGACTGCGCGAAGGACGCGAGCGACTGGTCGTAGACGGCGTTGGGCGAGGAGCGCGTGATCACGCGCGCCGTGCCCTTGTAGAGCTCGAGCCCGATCGCGCCCGTGACCTGCGCGTTGACGGACTCCATGTAGGCGTCGAGGTCGCCGCGCAGCGGCTCCCACCACAGTCCGGCGTAGACCAGGTAGGCCCAGTGGCGGTCGAGTCCCGCCTTGAACTGGTTCTGGTGGATGGTGCAGACGAGCTTCTCGAGGTCCTGGTGCGCCGTCAGGATCACCGCCGCCGCCGGCGCCTCGTAGATGTCGCGCACCTTCAGGCCGACGATGCGGTCCTCGATGTGGTCGATGATGCCGACGCCGTGGCGGGCGGCGAGCGCGCCGACGCGCTCGATCAGGTCCGCGAGCGCCAGGCGTTCGCCGTCGAGCGCCACCGGCAGGCCGCGCTCGAACTGCAGCTCGATCCGCTGCGGCTCGTCCGGCGCGAGGCGCGGCGGCGTGACGAGCTGGAAGACGTCCTCGTCGGGCGCATGGTCGAGATCCTCGATCCAGCGCCCCTCCGAGGAGCGACCCCAGAGGTTGTCGTCGATCGAGTAAGGCACGGCCTCGACGCCGCCCTTGACCGGGATCCCGTGCTCGCGCGCGTACGCGATCTCCTCCTCGCGCCCCATCGCCCATTCGCGGACCGGCGCGATCACCCTCAGCTCGGGCGCGAGCGTCGCGATCGTGCCGTCGATGCGAACCTGGTCGTTGCCCTTGCCGGTGCAGCCGTGGGCGATCGTGTCGCAGCCGCTGCGTCGCGCGTAGTCGACGGCGAGCTTGGCGATCAGCGGGCGCCCGAGCGCGGTGAACAGCGGGTAGCCGCCGCCGTAGAGCGCATTGGCCCTGATCGCCGGCGCCAGGTACTCGTCGGCGAACTCGTCGCGCGCGTCGACGACGTGGCACTCCACCGCGCCGATCTGGCGAGCCTTGCCCTCGATCACGGCGTAGTCCTCACCCGGCTGCCCGAGGTTCACGGTCAGCGTGACGACCTCCGCCGCGTAGCGCTCCTGGATCCAGCGCAGCATCACGCTCGTGTCCAGGCCGCCGCTGTAGAGCAGCAGCACGCGGTGGACGTCGGCGGGATCGGCCTGGTAGCCGGCGGTGCGCGGCGCGAATTCGGGGTCGTTCATGGGGGCGCAAGCCTACCGGCGCCGCCGCTCGCGCGGCTGCTCTCGCGCGGCCCGGCCAACCGCCGCCCGCAAGGTCGTTCGCTCTACGCTCCGCCGGTGACCGAGATCGCGATCCGCCGGGCCGTCGTCGCCGATGCCGCCGCGATCGCGGGCGTGCACGTCCTCGCCTGGCAGGTCGGTTACCGCGGCATCGTGCCGGACGCCGTGCTCGCGGCGCAGTCGGTCAGCGAGCGGACGGGCCAGTGGAGGGACTGGCTCGGCCTCGGAGGGACGACGACGCTCGTGGCGCAGGCCGGTGCGACGATCGTCGGCTTCGCCACGGTGCGCGTGCCCGGCCCGGACACCGACCTCGACCCGGGGACGTGTGAGCTGGCGGCGCTCTACGTGGACCCCAGCTGCTGGCGCCGCCGGGTCGGGCGGACGCTGATGGACGCGGCCATGGAGCTCGCCCGGGTGGAGGGGTCGAAGGAGATGTCGCTGTGGGTGCTGGTCGAGAACGCCGCCGCGCGGGCGTTCTACGAGACCGTCGGCTTCGCGGCCGACGGCGCTGCAAACACACACGAGCGCAGCGGCGAACCCACGCTGCGGATGCGCGCGCCGCTCGGCGTGTGAACGCCCTGGTCAGCGGGCCGCCGCCGCCCGTCAGTCCCGGCGCCGCGCGCCGCGCTCCATGTGCACCGGCGGCGCGACGCGCTCCCTGAAGCCGAACTTCGTGTAGAGCGCCATCGCGTCGCTCGTGTCCAGGCGCCAGCTCAGTTCGCGCTGCGGGCCGCCGTCGACGGCCTCGCGCACCAGCTCGACGCCGAGGCCGCGGCCGCGGTGTGCGGCGTCGACGAACACGTCGCCGAGGTAGGCGAGCACGGCGCCGTCGGAGATCACGCGGGCGAAGCCGACCTGCGCGTCGCCGTGGTAGAGCCCGATCACGCGCGCTGAGCCGGCGAGCGAGCGCTCCACCACCTCGCGCGGGCGCCCGGCAGCCCAGTAGGACTCGAGCGAGAGGTAGCGGAAGACGTAGTCGACGTCGATCCGTGCGCGGTCGTCGTCGAGCTCGTAGCCGTGCTGGAGCGCGCGGCGCATCTCAGGCGAGCACCGCCCGCAGCCGCTCCACGCAGTCCTCCACCTCGGCCTCGCCGATCACGAGCGGCGGGAGCAGCCGCACGGTCGCCGGGCCGGTCGCGTTGACGACCAGGTGCTGGTCGAGCAGCGCCCGTCGCACGATCTCCGGCGCGTCGACGTCCAGGTCGACGGCGACCATCAGCCCGCGCCCGCGGATCTCGACGACGTGCGGGAGCGTCGCGAGGCGCTCGCTGAGCAGTTCACCGAGCTCGCGCACCCGGGCGAGCAGCGCCTCGTCGAGCAGCACGTCCAGGGCGGCGAGGGCCGCCGCGCAGACGACCGGCCCGCCCGCGAAGGTCGATCCGTGGTCGCCGGGCGCGAAGGTGTCGGCGTGGCGCGCGCCGGTGATCAGCGCGCCCATTGGGAGCCCGCCGGCGAGCGCCTTGGCGCTCACCAGCAAATCCGGGACGACGCCGGAGTGCTCGTAGGCCCAGGCCGTGCCGGTGCGCCCGAGGCCGGTCTGGATCTCATCGAAGATCAGCGTCGCGCCGACCTCGTCGCAGCGCTCGCGGGCGAAGCGCAGCAGCTCATCCGCGAGCACGTGCACCCCCGTCTCGCCCTGGATCGGCTCGAGGATCAGCGCCGCGGTGGCCTCGTCGAGCGCGCCGGCGATCGCCTCGCCGGTGGCGTCGACGCTGACGAAGCCGCCGACCAGCGGCGCGAACGGCGCCTGCTTTGACTCCTGCGGCGTCGCCGACAGGGCGCCGTAGGTGCGTCCGTGAAAGGCGCCGTGCAGCGAGACGATCGTGCCGCCCTGGCGCGCCTTGCGCGCGCATTTCAGCGCCGCCTCGACGGCCTCGGTGCCGGAGTTCGTGAAGAACACCTTGCCGCCGAGCGAGCATTCGGCGAGGCGGCTCGCGAGCACGGACATCGGCTCGGTGTAGTAGAGGTTGCCGACGTGCAGCAGGCGTCCGGCCTGCTCGCGGATCGCGGCGACGACGGCTGGATGGCAGTGACCGACGCTCGAGACCGAGATGCCGGCGAGGAAGTCGAGGTACTCGACGCCCGCGGAGTCCCACAGCCGGGCACCCTCGCCGCGCGCGAACTCGACCGGGTAGCGGGCGTAGTTGGGCGTCAGGTGCGCGTCTGCTGAGCGAACGGCGCTCACGCGGTGACCTTGGTGCCGATGCCGGCGTCGGTGAAGAGCTCGAGCAGCAGCGAGTGCTCGACACGGCCGTCGATGATCTGCGCCGCCCCGACGCCACCCGCGACCGCGTCGACGCAGGCCTGAAGCTTCGGCCGCATCCCCCCCTCGACGGCGCCGAGCGCCTCCTTCACCTCGGCGGCGCTGGCCTGCGCGATCAGGCTGTCGGGGTCGGCGGGATCGCGCAGCCAGCCGCGCACGTCGGTCAGGAAGATCGCCGTGCGTGCGTGCAATGCGACCGCGATCGCCGCCGCGGCCTCGTCGGCGTTGACGTTGTAGGAGTTGCCCTCGGCGTCGGCGCCGACCGACGCGACGACCGGGATGTAGTCGCGCGCGATGTGGTTGATCACGCCGGCGTCGACGTGATCGATCTGGCCGACGAAGCCGATGTCCTCGCCGCCGGGCGCGGCGCGGCGCGAGCAGCGCAGCAGACCGCCGTCGTCGCCCGACAGGCCCACCGCCGGCTGGCCGTGGCGGCCGATCCGCAGCACGATGTCGGTGTTCAGCTTGCCGACGAGCACCATCTTGACGATCTCGACCGTCGCCTCGTCGGACACGCGCAGGCCGCCAACGAACTCGACCGGCATGTCCAGCCGCTCCATGTAGGCGGTGATGTCCGGGCCGCCGCCGTGGACGACAACCGGGACCATCCCGACGTACTTGAGCAGCACGACGTCGCGCGCGAACTCCTCGCGCAGCAGCGGGTCCTCCATCGCCGCGCCGCCGTACTTGATCACGACCGTCGAGCCGTGGAACTCGCGGATGTAGGGCAGTGCTTCGAGCAGTGTTGCGACGTCGCGCATCAGTGGTGGGCCGATCCTTTGAGGTTGATCACGATCAGGTGGTGTATTCGGCGTTGATCTTCACGTAGTCGTAGCTGAGATCGGAGAAGAACAGCTCGGCCTCGGCGCCGCCCCCCTCCAGGTCGATCTCGTAGGCCACCTCGTCGCGGGCCACCGCGGCCGCGAGCGCGACGGCGTCGTGCTCGGCCGCGGCGCCGTCGCGGGCGACGGTGACGCCCTCGATCGCGATGTCGTAGCGCAGCGGAGCGCTGCCGGGAAGCGCCGCGCCGATCGCCTGCGCGACACGGCCCCAGTTGGGGTCGCCGCCGAACAGCGCCGCCTTGACGAGCGGCGAGTTGGCGACCGCGCGCGCCACCAGCGCAACCTGCTGCCCATCCCCGCCGCGCACGTGCACGCGCGCGATCCGCAGCGCGCCCTCGCCGTCCGCGACGATCCGCAGCGCGAGCTGGCGAAGCAGCGCGTCGAGCGCTTCGCCGAAGCGCAGCTCGTCCTCGCTCTCAGGTTCCACGACCACCCCGCTCGCGCCGCTCGCCATCAGGATCACCGTGTCGTTCGTCGAGAGCTGGCCGTCGACGCTGATCCGGTCAAACGACCGCTTCACGGTGACGCCGAGCAGCAGTTCGGCGGTCTGCGCGCGCAGCACGGCGTCGGTCTGCACGAAGCACAGCATCGTCGCGAAGCGCGGCGAGATCATGCCGGCCCCCTTGCAGTACGCGCTCAGGCGCACGCTGCCCGACGGCAGCGTGACCTGCAGCGCGACATGCTTGTCCAGGACATCGGTCGTGCGGATCGCGTGCGCGAAGCTGGTGCCGTCACTCTCCAGTGCCGCAACCAGCGCCGGGACCGCGGCCGCGATCCGCTCGCCCGGCAGCAGGACGCCGATCACCCCGGTGGAGGCGACCGCGACCTCGCGCGGGTGCAGGCCGAGCGCGACCGCCGCGGCCTGCTGCACGCGCAGCGCCTCAGCGATCCCCGGCTCGCCGGTGGCCGCGTTCGCGTTGCCGGAGTTCACCACGACCGCCCGCAGCGCGTGCAGGTCGCAGCGTTCCCGCGTGAGCACGACCGGCGCCGCCAGCACACCCGAGTCGCAGAAGCGGGCGGCGCTCACGGTCCCCGCCACGTCGGAGACGACGAGCCCAAGGTCGAGGCCCGTTGCTGCCGTGTCCTTGACCCCGCAGGCGATTCCGGCGAAGCGAAACTCCGCCGGGAGCGCCGCGGAGTCGTGCACCCAGCTCGGGCGCTCGACCCAGCGCGAGGTGAAGAAGGGCTCGCTCATCGCAGTCCGAGTCCCTCGTCGAAGCCGAACATCAGGTTGAGGTTCGCGATCGCCTGCGACGCCGTCCCCTTCCAGAGGTTGTCGATCGCGGCGAAAACAAACAGCTTGCCGGTGCGCTCGTCGGCGTGGAGGTTGAGCGCGCAGACGTTGGTCTCGCGTACGTCGCGCACCCCGGGCGCCGCCGCGACCAGCTCGATGAAGGGCTCGCCGGCGTAGCGCTCCGCGTACAGCGCCTCCAGCTCGGACTGCGCGAGCGCGCGGGTCGGCGTGACGTAGCAGGACAGCAGCTCGCCCTCGTCGATCGGCAACAGGTGCGGCGTGAAGGTGACCGGCACGGGCGCGCCGAGGGCGGCGAGCTCCTGGTCGATCTCCGGCATATGGCGGTGCGCGCCAACGCCGTAGGGGCGCACGTTCTCGGTGACCGCTACGAAGTGGTTGGCGTCGCGCGGCTGCTTGCCCATCCCGGACACGCCGGTCTTGGCGTCGATCACGACGTCGGCGATCAGCCCGGCGGCGGCCAGCGGCGCGAGCGCGAGGATCGCGGCGGTCGGGAAGCAGCCCGGACAGGCGACCAGCGCGGCCTGCGCGATCTCGGCACGGTGGAGCTCGGTCAGCCCGTACACGGCGCGCTCGATCAGCTCGGGATGCGGATGCGGCACGTACCACCACTCGTAGACGGACACCTCGCGCAGGCGGAAGTCGGCCGAGAGGTCGACGACGCGGAGGCCGCGCGCGAGCAGCTCTGCGACGACCGGCGCCGCCGTGCCGTGCGGATAGGCGACGATCGCGGCGTCGGCCCGGCCGGCGCGGTCGAGGTCGAGCTGCTCGAGCGTCAGCGGCACGCGGTGATGTGGGTACAGCTCGCACAGCGGCCTGCCCGCGTCCTTCTGCGCGGTGATCGCGGCCAGCTCGAACTGCGGGTGGTGCCACAGCAGGTCGGCCGCGATCGCGCCGGCGTAGCCGGAGGCGCCGATGACGAGGACGCTAGGCACGCAGCTCGCCTCCCACCCGCTCGGCCAGCGCCGCCGCGATCCGCTCGCGCCGCGCCGCAACGTCCTCGTCGGTGAGCGTGCGGTCGTTCGCACGGAACTCCAGGTGCAGCGCCAGCGACACGCGCCCCTCCCCCACCTGCGCGCCACGGTAGACGTCGAAGACCTCCACGCGGGCGAGCTCCGCGCCGCCCGCCTCGCGCACGACGGCGACGACCTCCGCCGCGGAGCGGCCGTCGGACACGACGACCGCGAGGTCCTCGCGCACCGCCGGGTATTCGCCGAACGGCGTGAAGCGAACGGTTTCGGGCGCGAGCGTCGCGACGAGGTCGAGGTCGATCGCCCAGACGGCGGCGGACTCGAGGTCCCAGGCCGCCGCGACGAGCGGATGCAGCTCACCGAGGAAGCCGAGCCGGGTCTCGCCGGCGAGCACGCAGGCGGAGCGCCCGGGATGCAGGAACGGCCATGTCTCCTCCGCCACGGCCCAGCGCACGCCGAGCGTGTCGAGCACCGCCGCCAGCAGCCCCTTCGCGGCGAAGAAGTCGGCGGCCACCGCCGGCCCGCGCCAAGTCGCCGCCACCACGTCGCCGGCGATCAGCACGGCGAGCGCGTGGTGCTCGGCGGCGAGCGGGCCGTCCGCGGCGGCGCGGAAGACGGTGCCGGATTCGAACAGCGCGAGATCGCGGGCACCACGCGCGGTGTTGCGCTCCGCGGCGTCGAGCAGCGAGCCGAGCAGCGTCGGGCGCATGATCGACCAGTTCTCCGACAGCGGGTTCTCGATCGCGACCACCTGGCCGATCGGGTCGCCCGGCCCGATCCGCAGGCGCTCGAGCAGGCGCGGTTCGGTGAAGCTCCAGCCGACGACCTCCGACAGGCCGCGCGCGGCAAGCGCATCCTCGGCGCGACGGCGGAGCGTCTGCGAATGGTTGAGCCGGCCGGCCGCGCCGCGGCGCGGCGGCAGCGTCGCGGGCAGCCGCTCGAGCCCGTCGATCCGCGCGACCTCCTCGATCAGGTCGACCTCGCGCGTGACGTCGCCGCGGCGGAAGTGCGGGACGTGGACGCGCAGCTGCGCATCCTCGTCGACGCCGAAGCCGAGCGCGGTGAGAATCGCTGCGCAGCGCGCCGCCGGGATCTCGGCTCCCAGCAGCGCCTCGACGCGGGCGGGCCGGAGGGCGATCGGCGCGGGGTCCGCGCCGGGGCCGCCGACGTCGACGGTACCCGCCAGCACGCGCGCGCCGCACAGCTCCACGAGCAGCGCCGTGGCGATCGCCTGCGCCTCGAGCGTCGTGCCGGGCGACAGCCCCTTCTCGAACCGCCCGGAGGCCTCGCTGCGCAGTCCGAGGCGGACCGCGGTGCGCTGGATGTTCGCGCCGTTCCAGTTCGCCGCCTCGAGCAGCACCCGCGTGGTCTGGGCGCCCACCTCGGAGCGCGCGCCGCCCATCACCCCGGCGAGCGAGGTCGGCCCGAGGTCGTCGCAGATCACGACCATCTCGGAGTCGAGCGTGCGCTGCGCGCCGTCGAGCGTCGCGACGGTCTCGCCTTCGCGGGCGCGGCGCACCGTCAGCCGGCCGCCGGCGATCTGGTCGAGGTCGAAGCCGTGCAGCGGCTGGCCGCTCAGCAGCATCGCGTAGTTGGTGATGTCGACGACGTTGGAGATCGGGCGCATGCCAGCCGCGAGCAGGCGTGCCGCGAGCCACAGCGGCGAGGGCCCGATCGTGACCTCCTCGAAGACGCGCGCGGTGAAGCGCGGGCAGAGCTCGGGGCACTCGACGACGATCTCGATCCCGGGCGGCTCGCCCTCGAGCGTGCCGGCGTCCCCGGACCACGGCGGGGCGGCCAGCGGCGTGGCGGTCGCGGCGGCGGCCTCGCGCGCGACGCCGTAGACGCTCAGGCAATCGGGGCGGTTCGGCGTGATCTCGAGCTCGATCACGTCGGTGCCGAGCGGCAGCACCTCGGCCAGCGGCGTGCCCGGCGCCGGCCCGTCCTCGAGCACGAGGATGCCCTCGTGCTCACCGCCCAGCGCGATCTCGTCGGTCGCGAGGATCATCCCCTCGCTGACCACGCCGCGCAGCTTCGCGGCGCCGAGCGTGCGCCCGTCCGGCAGCACCGCGCCCGGGCGCGCCACCGCGACGGTCTGCCCGGCGGCGACGTTCGGGGCGCCGCAGACGATCGTCGCCGGCTGCGCCTCGCCGAGCTCGACGCGGCACACGCTCAGACGGTCGGCGTCGGGATGCCGGGTCGCCTCGAGCACGCGCCCGACCACGTAGTGATCGCCGGACGGCACGCCATGGCGGAACCAGCGCTCCGCCTTGGTGCCCGTCAGGGTCAGGCGCACCGCGAGCTGCTCGGTCGACAGCTCCGGGGCGCAGTACTCGCGGAGCCATTCAACGGGGACGAGCATCAGCGACCCGTTGTTGGGGGCGGGGGGGAAAGGGGGGGGGGGGTTTAACGCGCCTCCGAACTGCTCGAGCAGGCGCAGGTCGTTCTCGAAGTACAGGCGCAGGTCGGGAATGCCGTGACGGAGCATCGCGATCCGCTCGATCCCCATGCCGAAGGCGAAGCCGGTGACCCGCTCGGGGTCGTAGCCATACTCGCGCACGTAGGCGAAGACGTTCGGGTCGACCATCCCGGCGCCGAGGATCTCGAGCCAGCCGGAGCCCTTGCAGAGCGGGCAGCGCGAGCCGTCGGCGAGGTGGCCCTGCCTGCAGTTGAAGCAGGAGACGTCGACCTCGACGCTCGGTTCGGTGAAGGGGAAGAAGTCGGGGCGCAGCTGCACCTCGCGCTGCTCGCCGAAGATCGCGCGGGCGAACGCCAGCAGCGTTCCCTTCAGGTCGGCGAGCGTGATCCCCTCGTCGACCGCGAGACCCTCGAGCTGGTGGAACTGCGGCGTGTGCGTCGCGTCGTGGTCGAGGCGGAACACGCGGCCGGGCGCGACCACGTACAGGGGCGGCGGTGAGACCATCATCGAACGCACCTGGACGGGCGAGGTGTGGGTGCGCAGGACGACGTCGTCGCTGACGTAGAAGGTGTCGCTGCGCGAGCGCGAAGGATGCGTCACGTCGGTGTTGAGCGCGTCGAAGTTGTAGGCGGTCAGCTCGATCTCGGGCCCCTCGGCGATCTGGAAGCCGAGCCCGACGAAGACGTCCTCGAGGTCGCGGCGGGTCTGCGTGAGCAGGTGCAGATGCCCGCGCGCGAAGGCGGGGGCGCCGGGCAGCGTGATGTCGGCGTGGTCATGTTGCAGCCGTGCGTCGAGCTCGGCGCCGGCGAGCTGCGCCTCGCGCTGGGCGATCAGCTCCGTCAGCGCCTGACGCGCCGCGTTCGCGGCGCTGCCGACCGCCGAGCGCTCGGCCGCCTCGAGCGAGGCGACGCCGCGCAGGAGCTGCGGCAGCTCCGCCTTGCGGCCGAGGTAGGCGATCCGCAGCTCCTCGAGCGCGGCACTGTCGGCTGCCGCGGCAATCGCCGCCTCCGCCTGTGCGCGCAGTGCCGCGATCCGCTCGAGGGCGCTCATCTCGCGGCCATCCTAGTGGCCTCGTACAACGCCACCGTCGCGGCCATCGCAGCGTTCAGGGAGTCTCCGGCGAGCTGGCGAATGTGGCGGACCTCGGCGCACTGTTCGAGCAGCTCGGCGGGCAGTCCTTCACGCTCGCCGCCCACCATCAGCGTGACGGTGCCGTCGAAGGAGCCATCGAGCGGCTCGCCGGCACGGGGATCGAGCCCCACGACCCGCCCCGGAAGCTCGGCGACGCTGGAGAAGCGGGCGAGGGCGATGGCGAAGATCGCGCCCATCGAGGCCCGCAGCGCCTTCGGCCCGTACGGGTCGGCGCTGCCCGGCCCGAGCGCCACGCAGCTCGCGCCGAAGGCGTGTGCGGCACGGATGATCGTGCCGACGTTGCCCGGATCGCCGACCCCCCACAGCGCGACCGCCAGCGGTCCGGCCGGCGCGCTCCAGTGCTGCTCGAAGACGCCCATCACGCGCGTCGAGGAACCGAGCCCCGACACCTTCGCCAGAAGCGCCGGTGCGACCTCCAGCCAGCCCCTTTCGCGCGCGGCCTCGTGGCCCTGCACGCAGAGCACGTGCAGCGGCGTGATCCGGGCGGCGGCAGCCGCCTCTAGAAATCCTCACCCTCGACGACGAAGCGGCCGGCGCGTGCGCGAGCCTGCGCGCGTGAGAGCTTGCGAATTTCGGTGAGATGCTGATTTGTCGGGGAGGTGATTGTCATTGCACAAAAAAGGGCGCCGTCCTTGAGGAGCGGCGCCCGGGAGGTGACTGCGTTGCGCGTGAGCGGTCAGGCAGCCGAAGCCTCGCGGGCGGCGTCGGCAAATCGGCGGAATGTCTCGGGGTCGCGCACGGCGATATCCGACAGCACCTTGCGGTCCAGGGTGATGCCGGCCAGTGCGAGACCATGGATCAGCTGTGAATAGCTCATGCCGCACTCGCGCGCGGCGGCGTTGATGCGGGTGATCCACAGGCGGCGAAAGTCGCGCTTGCGGTTGCGCCGGTCGCGGTACGCGTAGGCGTCTGCCTTCATCAGCGCTTCCTTCGCGCGCTTGTAGTTCGAGTTCGCCTCGCCGCGGAAGCCCTTGGTCAGCTCGAGTGTCGCGCGGCGTTTCTTCTTCGCGTTCAGGGAGCGCTTGACGCGTGTCATGAGCCCAGCCCCAGCATCTTCTTGATCCGCGGGGAGTCGTGGTCGGAGATCATCGCGTCCTGACCGAGGTGGCGCTTGCGCTTCGGCGACTTCTTCTCGAGGATGTGGCTCGTGAAGGCGTGCCGGCCCTTGACCTTGCCGGTGGCGGTCGTCTTGAAGCGCTTCTTCGCGCCGGAGTGCGTCTTCATCTTCGGCATGGCGACGAAGCAGTATGGCAGACGGGCGCTGCGGCTCGGCTACTCGGCGGCGTCGACCGGCTCAGCGGCGACGGGCGCATCATCCGCGTCCGGCGGCTCGGCGGGGTCTTCGCCAGCCGACGCCTCGACCGCTTCTGCCACCGGCGGCGCCGGCGGGGTGTCGCCGTTGGCGGAGGGCGGACCGATCTCCGCCTCGCCCGTCGCGGCCGGGGCCTGCGCGCCGTTGGCGGGCGCAAGCGCCGCAGCAGCCGCGAGCGCGCCGTTGGCGAGCTTGTCGAACTGACCGGCGAGCACGGCCTTCGATGGGCCGAGCATCATCGTCATGTTGCGGCCGTCCTGCAGCGGGCGCTGTTCGACGACGGCGAACTCGGCGAGTTCCTCGGCCAGGCGGTCGAGGATCGCGACACCGCGCTCGGGGTGCGTCACCTCGCGCCCGCGGAACATGATCGTCACCTTGACCTTGTCCTTATGGCGCAGGAAGCGCTCGACGTGCCCTTTCTTGGTGTCGTAGTCGTGCTGCGCGATCTTCGGGCGGAACTTGATCTCGCGGATCGTGATCTGCTGCTGGTGCTTGCGCGCGGCCTTCAGCTTCTGCGCCTGCTCGTACTTGTACTTGGAATAGTCGAGCACACGGCAGACCGGCGGCTTCGCCTCGGGCGCCACCTCGACCAGGTCGAGATCACGCTCGGCGGCGTAGCGCAGAGCGTCGTCGATCTTCATCAACCCGATCTGCTCGCCGTCCTCCCCGATCAACCGGACCTCGGGAACCCGGATGCGCTCGTTGATCCTGGTCGGATCGCGCTCTGGCGGGCGCCGGTCGAATCTACGAGGGACCGGCACTAATGATCACGTGCGCGCGTCAAGCGGTGTGCGTGCGCGGCATGGTGGGTGGTGCGATGGCCAAGAGGCGCGAGTATAGCGGGGCGAGAGGCCCGTGGCGAGGGGTTGTTGGCGAGCTGTGAAGCGGGCGCGGCTCAGCGTGACCGTTGCGCGGTCTCGACCGCCAGCCGCGCCACGAACTCCGCGGTGGCGACGACGCCGGCGTCGCCGGTGCTGCGCTCGCGCACGGCGACGCTCCCGGCGGCCGCCTCGCGCTCCCCGACCACCAGCATGTACGGGATCTTGAGCAGCTCGGCGTCGCGGATCTTGCGTCCGACCGACTCCGAGCGCGCGTCGAGCTCGGCGCGCAGGCCGGCGGCGGCGAGCGCGTCCAGCACGGCCCCCGCCGCCTCGTTCTGGCGGTCGGTGATCGGCAGCACGATCGCCTGCACCGGCGCGAGCCAGACCGGCAGCAGGCCGCCGCGGTCCTCGATCAGGATGCCGATGAAGCGCTCGAGCGAGCCGAGGATCGCGCGGTGGATCATCACCGGACGGTGCTCCGCGTTGTCGGCGCCGCTGTAGGTGAGCTCGAAGCGCTCCGGGGCGTTGTAGTCGAGCTGCACCGTGCCGAGCTGCCACGAGCGTCCCAGCGTGTCGGTCATGTGCATGTCGATCTTCGGCCCGTAGAAGGCGCCGTCGCCCGGGTTGAGCTGGTAGTCGATGCCCGCCGCGGCGAGGACCTCGGTGAGCACCGCCTCCGCGCGGTCCCACAGCGCGTCGTCGCCGATCCGCACCGGCGGGCGCGTCGAGAGCTCGAAGCGCGTCTGCAGCTCGAACAGCTGGTACACCTCGCGGGCGAAGGCGATGAAGTCGGTGACCTCGCTCGCGATCTGCTCCTCGGTGCAGAAGATGTGGCCGTCGTCGGTCGCGAAGTGACGCACGCGCAGCAGCCCGTGCAGCGTGCCGGAGGGCTCGTTGCGGTGCAGCAGGCCCGGCTCGGAGAAGCGGACCGGCAGCTCGCGGTAGGAGTGGCGCTCCATCGCGTAGAGCGCGCAGTGGCCGGGGCAGTTCATCGGCTTCAGCCCGAGCGGGTGTTCGGCGTCGTTGGTGACGAACATGTTCGCCCGGTACTTCTCCCAGTGCCCCGAGATCCGCCACAGCTCGGCGTCGTAGAGCTGCGGCGTCTTGACCTCGGTGTAGCCGTGGGCGGCGGTCAGCTCGCTCATCAGGTCGCGCAGCGTGTTCCACAGCGTAGTGCCGTGCGGTGTCCAGAACGCGCTGCCCGCGGCCCAGTCCGAGAAGTGGAAGAGGCCGAGCTCGCGTCCGACGCGGCGGTGGTCGCGTGCGCGCGCCAGCTCGAGGCGCTCGAGGTGCTCCTCGAGGTCCGCCTTGGAGAGGAACGCGGTGCCGTAGATCCGCGTCAGCATGGCGCGGTTGGAGTCGCCGCGCCAGTAGGCGCCGGCGACGGACTGCAGCGCGAACGCCTTGATCGTGTCGGTGCTCGGGGCATGCGGTCCGCGACAGAGGTCGGTGAACGGGCCGTTGGTGTAGAGCGAGACGGTCTGGACCTGCTGGTCGCGCGACGAGGTCGTCGATCAGCTCCACCTTGTAGGGCTGGTCCTCGGCGAGGAAGCGCTCGCGGGCGGCTGCCACCGGAAGCTCCTCGCGCACGAACGGCTCCGCGGCCCTGACGTGCTCCAGCATCCTCGCCTCGATCGCCGGCAGGTCATCCTCGGAGATCGAGATCCCCGGCGGGAAGTCGAAGTCGTAGTAGAAGCCGTTCTCGATCGCCGGGCCGATGCTGATCTTCACGCCGGGGTAGAGCTCCATCACGGCGGCCGCGAGCACGTGCGCGGCATCGTGACGGATCAGGCCGAGCGCTCCGTCGCTCTTCGCGGTGACGATCGACACCGACGCGCCGTCGTCGACCGGCCGCGCGAGGTCGCGCAGCTCTCCGTCGACCTCGATCGCGAGTGCCGCGCGCGCGAGGCCCGCGCCGATCGCCGCGGCGACATCGGCGCCGCTGGAGTTGTCGGCGAGTTCGAGCGTGTTCCCATCAGGGAGCGTCACGTGCGTGCTCATCGCCTGACGATCCTACGTCACGGGGGCGGCGCCGCTGCGTCACGGGGGCGGCGCCGCTGCGTCACCGGGGCGGCGCCGCTGCGTCACCGGGGCGGCGGCGGCCCATGATCGCGGCGCCCCGTTCCGCCGGGGTAGGCTGACGGCGATGGAATCGTTGCGCGGAAAGCTCCTGATCGCCCCCCCGATGCTGGTCGACCCCAACTTCGCGCGCACCGTCGTGTTGATCGCCGCGCACGATGAGGAGGGCGCACTCGGCCTGGTGCTGAACCGTCCGCTCGACACGCCGCTCGCCGAGATCTCGCCGGTGCTCGACTCGCTTGCCGAACCTGGCTCGACGTTGCACAGCGGCGGCCCCGTCGCGCCCGAGTCGGCCGTCGTGCTGGCGGACTTCCGCGACCCGACGCTGGCGGCCCTGATGATCTTCGGCAGCGTCGGCTTCCCGAGCGCCGACTGCGAGCTTGACGACCTCGCGGCGGGTGCACGCCGGGCGCGCGTATTCGCCGGCCACTCGGGCTGGGGCCCGGGCCAGCTCGACGGGGAGCTGACCGACGACGGCTGGATCGTCGGGCAGCTGGCCCCCGATGAGCTGTGGCGGTCCGACAGCTCGCAGCTGTGGTCGACCGCGCTGCGGCGCAAGGGCGGCAGCTACGCGCTGCTGGCGCGGATGCCCGAGGACCCGTCGGTCAACTAGGCGCCGCGTTACGCGCGCGCCTCGACGCCGGCGCGCCCGCTGTCAGGCGGCGCGCCAGATCGCGTCGTCGCCGAGCGGGTCGCGCCGTGCCCGGCCCTCGGCGGCCAGCTCGAGCAGGGCGTCCTCGGCGCCGGGGCGATCGACGTCGACGAGGTTGCCGGCGAGCAGCGCCGCAACCTCCTGCGTGCAAAGCCCCGCCGGGAAGTGCTCGAGCAGCTCGAGCGGGCCGTTCGCCGGCGGCGCGAAGCGCTCGAGCGAGGTGTCGAGGTTGGCGATCAGCACGTCGTAGGCCTCCAGCGGCTGGAAGCCGCCGGCCTCGAGGCGGCGCCCGTCGGCCTCGAAGAGCACCGACGGCGCCGTGTAGCGGACCAGGCCGTCGCTGATCGCGGCCTTGCCCTGGAACTCGGTTGCGCCCCCGGCCGCGCTGCGCGCCTGCGCGCGGTCGGCCGTGTAGGCCTGCGCGACGGCGTCGGAGTCGAGCGCGGCGACCAGCGCGGCGGCGTCGATCCCCTCGACTGCGGCCAGCGCCGCGGCGATGCCCTCATCCTCGTCCAGCAGCAGCGTCGAGTTGAACCAGGCGAACGCGAGCGCCCGCAGGACCGCGAACTCGCGCCCGGGGTGCGCGAGGCGCGCCGCCACGATCGCACGGCAGGCGCGGGCGGTCGCGACCGGGCGCGGGCGCGGCGCCGCCGTGATCGGCATCCCGTAGCGGTCGCGGAAGCGGCGCGACCCGGACGCCTGGCGCGCCGGCGCATGACCCCCGCCCGAGGCGGGCGCCGCGGCCTCCTCGCGCAGGCCGATCGTCACGAGCCGCCACTTGAGCTGGTCGCGGTAGCGCCAGCGCAGCACGGTCAGCGCGGGCGTCGCCGAATAGGCCCACGGACAGGCCGGGTCGGTGTAGAGGGTTGCGTGAAGCGCCACCGCCCAACCGTAGCGAACCGCGTCGGCCGGCTTGCGGCCACGCCGCCGCGACGCAGCCCGCCCAGGGGCGCCGCCGCGACTTCGTGGCCATCGCGGCAGGGGAGGAACCTCCGCTCCCGTCCACATGTACAAACGCCGCCCCGGGGATTTGCTCCGACGGGAGGTATGGGCGCGGCGGCGCGCTGCGTAGAACTCCGGGCGAGGCCGCAGCAGCGGCTACTGGTCATACCCACGCCCCCAGGAGGAGCGCATGCTCGCAGCCACATTATTGCCGTACAAGGCCTATTTGAATGCAGGCGACAACGCGTGGCAGATGACCGCCGCCACGTTCGTCGGCCTGATGAGCGTCCCTGGTCTCGTCGTGCTGTACGGCGGCGTGATGCAGAAGCGCTGGTCGGTCAACAGCATGATGCTGACGTTCATCACGTTCGCCGTGGTGCTTGTCGCCTGGGTTCTGTGGGCGTTCAAGATGGGGTTCGGCAGCCCAATACACCTGTTCGGCGCGGGTTCGGGGAATTTCTTCTCGAACATGGTCGGCAACCCACAGAGTGTTCTCGGCCATGTGGGCCTGCAGGCCCAGGCGAACATACCGCTGCTGGACGGGTTCATACCCAAGTTCCGCTTCCCCGAAGCGTCACTCGTGTACTTCCAGTTCGTGTTCGCTGCGATCACCCCGATCCTCATGCTCGGCAGCGTGATCGGGCGTGTCAACTACAAAGCGTGGATTCCGTTCGTGCTGCTGTGGATCACGTTCGTATATGCCATCGACGCCTTCCTGATCTGGGGTGGCGGCTATTGGGGAGCCCACGGCGCGCTGGACTACTCCGGCGGCTATGTGATCCACCTCTCCGCCGGCGTCTCCGGATTCGTCGCGGCCTTCGTGATCGGACCAAGGTTGAAACGAGACCGAGAGGTCGACGCGCCGAACAACCTGCTGATGGTGGCCACCGGCGCGGGCCTGCTGTGGCTCGGCTGGAACGGGTTCAACGGCGGCGATCCGTACTTCGCCGGCGCCAGTGCCTCGGCGGCCGTCGTCAACACGAACCTCTGCACGGCCGTGGCGATGCTCGTGTGGATCGGCTGGGATCTGATCTACAAGGACAAGCCGACATTGATCGGCAGCGTCAACGGCATGATCACCGGACTCGTTGCAATCACGCCGGCCGCGGGCTACGTCAACGGCTACGGCGCGATCATAGAAGGCGTCGTCGCAACGACGGTCGTGTGGATGTCGATCCGCTACCTCAGTCGAACCTGGCTGTTCCGCAAGGTGGACGACACGCTCGGTGTGATCTACACACACGGGATCGCCGGACTGGTCGGGGGTCTGTTGGTCGGCCTGTTGAGCGACCCGCACATGAACATCTACCTCGGAGCGACCAACTTCGCCGGGCTGTTCCAGCCAGGAGGCAATGCGACGCTGCTGCGCTGGCAGGCTGAGACGGCGCTGTGGGTGATCCTGTGGTCAGGTGTTGTCACCTACATCCTGCTGAAGCTGGTGGGACTGGTGATCCCGCTCAGATGCACGGACGAGGAACTCGAGATCGGCGACCATGCGATCCACGGTCACGAGGTCTATCCGGCCGACGTCGCCACGCTCGGCAGCTTCGGCTCGGCAACGCTTCACCCGGCGCCCGCCGCAGGCGGGGCCGATTGAGGACGCGAGTGGCCGCGGACCGCAGCAGCGAGCGCTGCGCGTCCGCGGCCACGAACGCTTCGCGATGATGCGGTGCGTTCGTTCGTGGCAGCACAGGTTGCCGGTGCTCGCGCCATTGTCGTAGCGACTTCCCCCGCCCGGCTGGAGCGCCGGCGCGGGTGAGCCTGCCGGCCTCATATCCCGTCGGCAGTTAGAGGAACCTTCTCCTCGCCCTCTCCCGAACCTCCGGGGCGGACTCGCAAGACACCGCCCCGGTGGTGGTTAACGACACGCATCCATCCTTCATGGCGGCGTTCGCCTCACGGCGACGCCGCGGATGAGAGAGCGCGCGTCGAGCGAGGCGTGCGCATCGGGTAGCGCACGCCGGCGGCAGGCGAGACGCTTGGAAGCTACTCCACGATCACCAGATCGCCGACCGCAAGCATCCCGTACACGATCTGCGCGGTCGCGATCGGCAACTCGACGCAGCCGTTGGATTGCGGCACGCCGTAGGTCGGGCGGATGTATCCGTGAACGGCGTCGCCGCCGTTGAAGTAGTTGACCCACGGCACTCCGGGGTCGTCGTAGTGGCTCCCGTCGACGTTGGTGCCGATCATCGTCGTGGCGACGTAGCGCACATAGATCGGGAAGATCCCCTGCTGCGTGGCCGCGCCGGGGACGCCGGTGTTGGTGGGACTGGTGAGCGCGATTCGGTTGTTCTCGTGAACCTCGAGCGTCTCGGGGATCGTTTCGGTGACGGTCACCCAGGTGTAGGGGCGCGGATTCTTCTTGGCGAGCGTCTCGTCCGCCAGCAGCTCGGTCCACAGCTGCTGCGTCGAGTCGTGCTGAGCGGCAGCCCGTGATCCTCCTCGAAGACCTCCATCGCGCCCGTGGTGGTTGGGTCGACCTTGCCCATCGTCAACGGCGGCGCGGCGCGGACGTTGGCGCGCAGGATCCCGTCGGGCAGGTTGAACGCGCGCCGCGCGGCCGCCACACGGGTCAGGGGCGCGACGCTCGAGGCGCCGACGAAGCCGTGCAGCGCGTACGGCAGGTAGTTCAGGCGAGCCAGCGCCTCCTGCACCGCGGTGATCCCGGGGCAGGCGACCGTGAACGAAACCGTGCGGGCGTGGCCGAGCTTGCGGTGACCGGCCGCGACGGTCGCGGCGGGGATCGTCAGCTTGTAGCTCGCGCAGGGCTCGAGCGTCGAGGCGGGACGGAAGAACTCGTAGTCGCCGACATCGGTCCATCTCCCCGCCGTGTAGGGAAGGAGCCGTGGCCTCGGCGTGCCCGCGGCAGGGTCGCCGTTGAGGCGGATCGCGACGCCGCGCGTGCCGTCGGTGACGCCGCCGATCGGCAGGTGCGTGAGCGTTGTTCGCCTTGTGCTCCGTGAGAGCACAGCCGCCGGCGCACCCGGGGTCGACGCCGCAGGCACCGCGCCGGCGTGGCTCGCCGGCGGCTCGGCGCTGTGGGGGCGCAGCGCGCCGGACGCGCTCGCCACGAGCACCGCGGAGGCGCCGGCGAGCACGGCGGTGCCGACGGCGGCGGAAACCGTCATCAGGCGACCCGTGCCATGCCACTTCGAACTCATCAACCGCTCACTGTCCTTTCCTCCGGCGGATCGACGGGTCATGTTAGTGAGCCGTCGAGCGGTCTTGTGGCGCTGGCGTTGCACCCGGCGGGTATCGGCCGGCGATCGCCGCGGGCTGAGTCAGTGTTCCGCGGCGAGCTGCGCGGTGCGCCCGGCGCAGTCGTAGAGGATCAGGTTCCAGCCGCCGCGCGCGTACACGTAGTCCGGGTGACCGGGCGTGCCGATGTTCTGCGGGCTGCGCCAGCGCGGCGCCGGGATCTCGGTGCAGGCGTGGGCGACCGCCGTCGACGCCGCGTTGCCGCCGTTTCTCGCGTAGCCGCCGCCGAGCGCCACGAACCGCACCTCCCCACGCCGGACGAGCTCCGCCAGCTGGCTCGGCGTGAGCACCGGGTCGATCGTCCCGTAACCGCCAAGCGCCGCCACGCGACCGCCCAGGAGTGTCAGCGGCGCCGCGGTCGTGGCGCCCTGTGTCAGCACGTCCCAGCGGCTCGGCGGCTGGTGGGCTCGAACGTAGACGAGCAGCTGGCGATAGATCGGGATCTGGTCGGTCGGGATGCTGAGGGCCTCGGTGTCGTCCTCGATGTAGGGGCCGGCGGTCGGGAAGGTGCCGTTGACGGGGACCTGCCAGGTCGTCGCGGAGTAGATCGCCGGCACGACCAGCAGCATCCCGAGGCCCACGACGATCGCGGCGCGCGCAACCTGCGGCTGCCAGAGCATCATCACCACGGCGCCTCCGACGATGCCGACCAGGATCGGCCAGAACCAGTGCAGGTAGTCGTATTCGCGCCGCAACAGCATCAGCGTCACCCCGACGGTCGCAACCATCGCCGCGGCGGGCAGGATCAGGTTGAGCCGGCGCCTGCGCAGCGCGACGAAGGCGCCGGCGCCGGCGCCGGTCATCGCCGCCGTCCCCGGCCCCAGTGCGGACACGTAGTAGGGGTGCACGATCCCCGACGAGGCGCTCAGCACGAACGCCTCGGCGGCGAACCAGCCGCCCATCACGAACAGCAGCGCGAGTTGCGGGTTTCGCCGCCCGCCGGCGCGCACCGTGACCGCGATCCCCAGCAGGCCGGCGAGCGCGAACGCCAGCAGCCACGCGCACTGATCGCCGTCCGGGAGATCGAACAGCCGCAACGGACCGGGCGCTCCGCTGGACGAGATCGCGCCCGCCAGCCGCAGGCTTCCCGGCGCCTGCACGATCACGACGTTCGGCGTCGGCGCGTTGCGCTCGCCGAGCACCCGCCCGAACCCGTTGTGCCCGAAGCTCAGCGACAGCTCCGAGTTGTCGACCGTGCCGCCGACGTACGGTCGCTGCGATGCCGGCGTCAGCTCGACCGCGACCAGCCACACCAGCGAGGTGACCGCAAGCACCGCGGTCGCGCCGGCGAGCAGGCGGGCGCGTCGTCCGAGGCTGCCCGGGGCGCAGACCATCCAGCCCGCCGCCAGGCCGGGCAGGACCAGGTACGCCGCCAGCGTCTTCGTGTTGAACGCCAGCCCGACAAGCACCGCGGTCACGACCAGCCATCGCCACCTCCCCGTCTCGATCGCGCGCAGGCCCGTCAGGCAGGACAGCGTCATCAGCGCGATCAGCAGCGCGTCGAGGTTGTTGTCGCGGCCGGAAGCCACAAAGGACGGAAACACCGCGAGCGCCGCTGCGGCCGCGACGCCCGGCCACACGCCGAACCGCGGTGCCACGATCAGGTAGACGGCCGCGACCGTGCCGATCGCGCAGAGCGCCTCGGGGATCAGCATGCTGAGCGGGTGAAAGCCGAAGATCGCGGCGCTCACGGTCTGCAGCCACAGCCCGACGGGCGGCTTGTCGACGCTCACCAGCCCACCGGGGTCTGAGGAGACGAAGAAGAAGTTGTGCAGCGAGCCGAGCATCGACTTGACCGCCGCCGAGTAGAACGTGTTGGCCCAACCGTTCTGGCCTAGGCGGTAGCACTCGAGCACCGCCGAGAAGGCGAGCACGAGCGCGAGCGCGACGCGGTGCGGTCGTAGTCGGGTCATCGAGCGGCGTCCGTTGTCCGGTCGCCGACCCTACAGGGCGCTGCTTCGGCGCTCCCGCGTCAGGCGACCGGGTACTCCCACGCTCCGGCTGTGAGCAGGAACTCCGACGAGACGATAGCGTCGCGCGGCAGCACCCCGTACTCCAGCAGGACGCATTGCAGCGTCGCCGCCACGACCATCGCCGCGAGGTAGTCCTGGTCGGCCCGCCAGCCGCTGGCCGCGGCGATCAGCGGCATCGAGTCGCCATCCGGGCCGATCTGACCGAAGAGATGGCTGCCGTAGCTGCGCGTCGCTCCGTCGAACTTGCGCCGCACGAGGATCGCCTCGTAGGAGTCCACGCCGGTGCGAACGCACTCGAACGCCTTCAGCCGCGTGATGTCCTTCTTCGAGTACCCGACCGACTCGATCACGTCCCCTGTCCCGGCCGGGCCATGCTCGGCGATCAGTCGGTTCTCCATGTGCTCGATCACCGCCCGCGCATCCTCCGCGTCGGGGAGCGCCCCGTCGGCCCGACCGCTGAAGATCGCGAGGTGAAGCTCGCCGACCGGGCAGTCCGCACGCAGGTCCAGCACGTTACGCGCCGCGGCCTCGGCGAGAACCAGTGCGTGCACCGCCGTTGCGGGATCGATCGCGAACTGCTCGGAACGGTCGGACATGGAGCGCTCTCGGCCCATCTTAGGCGAGTTCCCGGCGCGATCGCGGGGGAAGCACCTGGCGGTCTCGTCCCGTCCGGACGCCGGCCACGCACGAGCGCTGCGAGGCTGCACACGGGTCGAACACACGTCGGGTTTGGCTGCGACCAGTCGCCGCGGCCGTTTCGCGTACTTTGACGCGGCCCGGGTAAGTTCGCCATAGTGATGGAGTGCTTGAAGACGGGCGACCCTCCACGCACGCGCAGCTTCGCCCGGGGGATCGGCGAAAGCGGCGCCGCGTGTCCCTGCTCTGGAGAGCCTGCCTCCTGACGGTGAGCGCCGTTCTCGCTGGCGCGGTCGCGATCGCGCTCGCGACGGGATCCGCCGGCGAGCGGCCCGGGCTCGAGCGCGGGAACGCGGCCACGGCGGCTCCACAGCTCGCGCGCGCGGGTGCCGCCGCAGCGCCGATAAGCGCCGTTAAGCCTGCAAATCGGGCGTTTCAGGGGAGGATCCTGCCCCCCGTCCAGCGACCGGCCGCGTCCAGCCCACCCGAACATTCGTCGAGGGTTGATCGCGGCGGATCCGGCCCGATTGCGTCCCACTCGGTCTCGCTCGTCGCCGAAGCACACGCGTCGCCGACGGGCGGCGATCGGATCCCGCTGTCCGGCTTCCGCGCCGGCCCCCTGCTCCAGTTCGATCCCGTAATGACCCCGGTCACGATCACGGTACGCGGATCCAAGCGGCGGGGGCTCCGTGGCGGTCACCGACGCCGCTGGGACTGCGACAACGGCGACCCGGGGGCAACCTGCACGATCGACACCGACGGCGACACGGAGTCACTTGACGGCCACACCCGCCACCGGCTACGGCTTCAGCCAGTGGGAGGGAGACGGCCTCTGCGGCACGAGCGGCAACCCGACGTGCGAGATCGACGTCGACAGCGACGGCTCGAACACGGAGACCGACACCGCCGAGTTTTCGCTCGACAGCTACACGGTCATGGCGTCAACCGCTGGGGCGACCAACGGGGGGAGCGTTTCGGCGGTGGACGGGACCACCTCCTGCGGGGCTGGCGGCCCCAGCGCGAGCTGCGACGCCGACTACGGCGACATGGTCGTGTTCACGGCCACCTCAACCCGGGCTACAACGTCACCTGGTCCGGCGGCGCCGGCTGCTACGAGGGCAACCAGACCTCGACAACCTGCACGATCGAGAGCGTCAACGGCGCCGCCGACCTGACCGCGACGATCGCGATCGACGCGTTCACGGTCTCCGCAACCACGGCCGGCGCGACCAGCCACGGGAGCATTTCGGCTAGCGACGGGAGCGGGAGCTGCGGGGGTCCGAGCTGCACGACCACCTACGGCGACACCGTCACCCTGACAGCCAACCTCAACCCGGGCTACAACGTCACCTGGTCCAACAACGTCACCTGCCACGAGGCAACCAGACCTCGACAACCTGCACGATCGACGACGTCACCGCCGCCGACACCGTGGTCACCGTCACGATCGCGATCAACACGGTCACGGTCTCCGCAACCACGGCCGGCGCGACCAGCCACGGGAGCATTTCGGCTAGCGACGGGAGCGGGAGCTGCGGGGGTCCGAGCTGCACGACCACCTACGGCGACACCGTCACCCTGACAGCCAACCTCAACCCGGGCTACCACGTCACCTGGTGCAACAACGCCACCTGCCCCGAGGCAACCAGACCTCCACCACCTGCACGATCAACGACGTCACCGCCGCCGACACCGCCATCAGCGTCACGTTCGCGATCAACACCTACGTCTCCGTCAACGACGGCCGGCTCACCAGCCAACGGCAGCATTTCGGCTAGCGACGGGAGCGGGAGCTGCGCCGGTACCGACTGCACCGTCAACTACAACGGCACCGTCCCCTGACAGCCGACCCCGGCGACCGGCTACCACGTCACGTCGTGGAACAACGCCACCTGCGCCGAGACCCAGCCTCCAGCACCTGCACGATCAACAACGTCGCCGCCAACGACACCGCGATCACCGTCACGTTCGCGATCAACACCTACGTCTCCGCCGACGCCGGCGGCCAGCTCCAACGGCAGCATTTCGGTCAACGCGGTCTCCGGAGCTGCGGCGGCACCAACTGCACCGACAACTACAACGACACCGTCACCCTTCAGCCGACCCCAGCGACCGGCTACCACGTCACCTGGTGGAACAACGCCACCTGCCACGAGACAACCAGCCATCCACCACCTGCACGATCAACAACGTCACCGCCGCCAACACCGCCATCAGCGTCACGTTCGCGATCAACACGTTCACGGTCTCCGCAACCCTGCCGGCGCGACCAGCACGGCAGCATTTCGGTTAGCGCGGGAGCGGGAGCTGCGCCGGCACCAACTGCACCGTCAACCTACAACGACACCGTCACCCTTCAGCCGACCCCAGCACCGGGCTACCACGTCACGTCGTGGAACAACGCCACCTGCCACGAGGCCCAGACATCGAGCACCTGCACGATCAACAACGTCGCCGCCAACAACACCGCCATCAGCGTCACGTTCGCGATCAACACCTACGTGATCACCGCTGCGACCGCAGGCCCTGGCACCGGTGCCGCCACCGTCACGGACTCCCACGTTGGCTGTTCGGGTCAAACCAGCTGCCCCGCCGACTACGGCGACACGGTCACGCTCACCGCGTCGCCCGTGCTTCCCGGGAACAACTTCAAGAGCTGGGCCGGCCCCTCGTGCTCGGCGGCTGGAGCGACCTGCACGATCAGCAACGTCGCCGCGGCGGAGACCGACACCGCGACATTCGTCAAGACGGTCACGATCACCGCCGGGCCCGCCGCCCACGGCTCCGCCACCGTCAGCGACTCGACCGTCAGCTGCAACAACCAGCCGTTCTGTGTCGCGGATGTCGGCGACACCGTCACGCTCGCCCCGATCGGCAACCCCGGCTATCACTTCACCACATGGACGTCCGGAAACTCGTGCGTCGGCCCGGCGAATCCGTGCACGATCAGCAACGTGCAGGCGTCAGAGACCGATACGCCATCGTTCGCGATCAACCAGTACACCGTGTCGGGCGCGGCGCCGGGTGGCGGCGGCACTGTCGGCGTGGCCGATCTCACGAACAGCACCACCTCATGTGGTACGTCGGGCGCCACCTCGGCGTGTGTCGCCAGCTGGGGCGACATCGTCCAACTGACCGCCACCAACGGCGTTGGCCACCACTTCACCGGCTGGAGCGGCGGCTCCTGCCCGGCGACCGCCAATCCGTGCACGATCGACCAGGTCTCGGCCGACGAGACCGACAACGCGACCTTCGCTCCCAACCCGGAGACGATCACCGCTGAGAGCGACGGCAACGGCACCGTGGCGATCGCGGATCTCACGCCAACCGCCAGCCCGACCTGCAACACATTCAGCAACGGCATGACCTGCATTACGAGCTACGGCGACACGATCCAGATTACGGCGACGCCCAACGCTCCCAACCCGCCCGTCGACGACGGCTACCACTTCACCACCTGGACCGGTGGCGGCTCGTGCATGGTCGAAACGACCCGCCTGTGCGGCTTCGCCGCCGGTGCGAACGACACGAACACCGCGAGCGCCGCCGGCACGACCGAGACGGACATCGCGAGCTTTGCGACGCCGAGCGAGTACACGATCAGCGCGAGCGCCGGCAGCAACGGCACCGTCTCGGTGAGCGACCCGAGCGTCAGCTGCAGCGCCCAGCCGAGCTGCCTCGCGAACTACCACGACACCGTGACGATCACCGCGGTACCGGCCAACGGCTTCGCGGTCGCGAGTTGGTCCGGTGGCGGCTGCACGGGGACGGGAACCACGTGCACGCTGACCAACGTCCAGGCCGACGCAGCGGTCAGCGTCACGTTCGCGCTGCCGGTCGCGGGTGGTGGCAGCAGTACCGTGTTCGTATCCCCCAGCGGCAGCGACTCCAACCCGGGCACGCAGGGCCAGCCGGTCGCCACGCCGCAGCGCGCGCTCGCCATCGTCGAGGCCTCGGGCGGGAGCAAGCAGTACGTGTGGCTCGCCCAGGGCAGCTACCGCGGGCCGCTGGACCTGACCGCAGCCGACGACAACGTAGGCATCTTCGGAGGGTTCAACCCGAGCAGCTGGGTTGCGACGTACAACCCAACCACACCGACGACGATCACCGGCTCACCGCAGGCGCTCCTCGTCAACGGCGCGACGGGCGTCACGCTTCAGCAGCTCAAGCTGGACGGTCAGGCGGCGAGCGCGCCGTCCTCGTCAGCGTACGGAGTGACAGCTCTCGGCGGATCACAGCTGACGCTGACCAATGTGGCTGTGCAGGCCCAGAACGGGACCGCCGGCACCGCGGGAACCGCGGGCGGCGGCGGCGCATCGGGCCAGGCCGGCGCGAATGGCGGCGCAGGCCAGACCGCGGCCCAGGTTGCTGCGGCCTGTCTCGCATCGGCCGCGCACTGCGTTCCGGTTGATCCGCCCGGCGGCGCTCCGGGCGTCGGAGCCAACGGCAACGACTACTCACTGCGCCACTCCGCGATCTACGAGGCGAATCCACTACTGCTGGCCGCCGCCGATGGGCTCTCCCTTCCGGCAGCGGGTCCCTCGGCCGGCGACGGCGGGTTCGGCGGCTGGGGCACGACCGGCGCGAGCGCCGCGTCGCAGGGCTGCACAGGATCGGGAGCCACCAAGCAGTGCGGTCCGACGAAGGTCGTCTCCGGCAAGGCCGAACTCATCGGCGTGTACGCCGGCGGCGCCGGCTCCACGACCTACGCCGCAGCCGCGGTGAGCGCGGGCGCCGGCGGGGCGGCGGGTGCCAACAGCGCGACTGGAGGGGGTCACTCGGGCCAGAACGGCACCGACGGATCCGACGGCTCGCGCGGGACAAACGGTGCTTCCGGCTCGTCCACGTCCCCTGCAGGACCCGGCTGGATTCCCGGTACCGGCGCTGCCGGCACGCCTGGCGGCGCCGGCTCGGGCGGAGGCGGCGGAGGCGGCGGAGGCGGCGATGTGCAGCTTGAGCCGGGCGGGGTCGTGTACGGATCCGGCAACGGCGGCGGCGGTGGTGGCGGCGGCGGCGGCGGCGGACTGGCCGGCACTGGCGGCACCGGTGGCGGCGGCTCATTCGGCATCTACCTCGACGGTTCTTCGACGGTCACGGTTCTGGCCGGTAGCACGGTCACGGCTGGCAACGGCGGCGCCGGCGGGAACGGCGGCGCCGGCGGCAACGGCGGCGCGGGCGGCAACGGCGGATCCGGAGGAGCTAACGGCGTTCCGCTGCTCGGTGCCGGCGGTCATGGCGGGTCAGGCGGCTCGGGCGGCGGCGGTGGCGCCGGCGGCGGCGGCGCCGGCGGACCCAGCTGGGCCGTTTACGCGGCGGATACCGAATCTTCGGTGCGCGGGGACGCGACCCTCACCGCAGGTGCGGGAGGCAGCGGTGGCGTGTCGGGCGCCGGCGGAAGCTCGCCCGCACACGCGCAGAGCGCCGAGAGCGGGCCATGCAACGGAGCTTGCCCGAGCGTGCCGATCGTCCTTCCGGCCGTGGCACTGCTGAGTGGCAACAAGATCACAACTGAGCTCAGGTGCCTTACGGCGTGCCACGGCACCGCGACGCTGCGGTTCATGTCGACCAGCTCGACGAAGCCGATCGGAGCATCGATATCGCAGCTCTCGTTCAACCTCAGTTCCACCGCCGTCACCACCTTCTACATGAAGCTCGGTGCGAGCGCGCAGGCCGCGCTGGCCCACGCTCAATCCGCGGCAACCCAGTTGACCGTCGTTGTCACGGTCGGCCATGCGCGACCAAGTACCGTCGTCAGCACCGTGGAGCTAACACGGAAGGTCACCGCGCCGCTACGCAAGGCAACGGCGTTGCGGATGTCGGCCACCCGCCGCAAGTGAGCTCCTACAGCGCCTGGCCCTTCCTCTCGGACCCGAACCACCCGTTCCTCTCGGCGGTCTGGGCAGTCCTGATCCATGGCGTCATCGGCGTGGTCTGTGTCGCACCTCTGATCTGGCGCAGCAACCACCGCTCTGCTTACTTCGTGCTCGCCTTCATCGGCGGCTCGATACTCGACGTCGACCATTTCATCGCGGCCGGAAGCCTCAACCTGCACACGATCGAGACGATGTCTGGACGGCCGGCGACCCACTCGTTCGCTTTCGTGGCCGTGCTCGGCGCACTGACGTGGCTCGTGACACGACGCTGGATCGCCGCCTGGGCCGTGTTCGCGGTGAACCTGACGCACGTGCTGTTCGATGCCGCCGGCGGCGGCGTGCAGGTCCTCTACCCGCTTGCTCACCCCGACGGACTGCCCTGGCTCGTCTGCCCGATCGGCACACTGGCGCTGCTCGGCATCAGCGCCGTCCTCGCCGGCGGCCTTTCGCGCCGCCCGCCGTCGCGTCTCGGCCGTGAGCGCAGCGGCGTCGCGGCAGTTGGCTGATCTGGATGCGCGCGATCCGGATCATCCGTCCCGGCCAGATCGAACAGGTCGAGGTCCCCACGCCGGTGCCGTCGGCCGATCAGCTGCTCGTTCGCGTGCGCGCGTGCGGAGTTTGTCGAACCGATCTGCATCTGCTTGACGGCGAGGTGTCGATACCTCACCCACCGATCGTGCCCGGCCACCAGATCGTTGCCACCGTCGTGGCGGGCGGCGACCGCGCAGACGCCGACGCACCGCTCGCCCCGGGTGCGCGCGTCGGGATTCCGTGGCTCGGTTGGACGTGCGGAGAATGCCGCTACTGCCTCAGCGGCAGGGAGAACCTCTGCGACCTCGCTCGCTTCACGGGCCGCGACATCGACGGCGGCTTCGCGGAGTTCGCTGTGGTCGATCGGCGGTTCTGCTTTCCGCTGCCCGACTCCTACGGCGATCTCGAGGTTGCTCCGCTGCTCTGCGCCGGGCTGATCGGCTACCGCGCGCTGCGGCTAGCCGGTGACGGCCAGCGAGTCGGTCTCTACGGCTTCGGTGCCTCCGCGCACATCATCGCCCAACTGGCGCGGTACGAGGGCCGCAGCGTGTTCGCATTTACGAGGCCCGGTGACGTCGCCACCCAGCAGTTCGCGCGCGAGCTGGGCGTCGAGTGGGCCGGGGAGTCGCTCGAGCGCCCACCCGCCGAACTCGACTGCGCGATCATCTTTGCCGCCGCCGGCGAGCTTGTCCCGGCCGCGCTTGCCGCCGTGAGCAAGGGCGGTGCGGTGGTGTGCGCCGGGATCCACATGTCGGAGATCCCGGCGTTCGCGTACGACCTTCTCTGGGGTGAGCGGATCGTCCGCTCGGTCGCCAACCTCACACGCCGCGACGCCGAGGAGTTCTTTGCACTCGCGGCGCGAGAGCCGATCCGCACCAGCGTGACCGGCTACCGGCTCGACGAGACCGTGCAGGCGCTCGATGATCTCCGTCACGGGCGCTTCGAAGGAGCGGCAGTGATCGACCTCACCCAATCCGAGTAGCAGCCGCGCCCGTCTCGGAGCCCCCCCCGCGCCCGTCTCGGAGCCCCCGCCGCGCCCGTCTCGGAGCCCCGCGCCGGACGCGCTACGCTTGAGGTCGTCGTCCGTTCGGTTATCTGCCGATTCTCCCCCTGCGCGCGGCGCCATGAATTGCGAGACTCGGCGGAGAGGCCACCATGGCCGACACAAGCGATGGAACGATCGGGCACGGCGTGCTCGCCGCCGCGGTATCGAACGGGATGGTCGGGCTGATGCACCGCTACACCGGTCGTGGGCCCGTGCGCGCACGCACCACAATTGACGAGAACCTCGTCGTCTGCGTGCTCGGCGACACCCTGACGAAGGCCGAACGGGCGCTGGTCGAGGCCGGCAGAGACAAGCTCGTGCTACGCGGTCGCCGCGCGATCCAGGCCGCGCTGGCCGACGACGCGATCGCGCTCGTGGAGGGGCTGACCGGCCGCGACGTCGTGGCCTTCATGAGCAACAACCACATCGACCCCGACCTCGGTGTCGAGATCTTCATGCTCGCCCCGACCACGCCGGACCCCGCGTCGTAGCCGCGAGCTGACCTCAGAAGCTGCCGTACCAGGAAACGCTGAAGCCGTTACCGCTGAGTGCCCCGGGAAGCGCCAGCAGCGCGCCCGACGGGTTCCCCATCTCGATCGGCACCGCCGATAGGCTCGACAGGGGTTCCGCCTTGCCGCCAACGACCGCGCTCGCGTTGCTGAAGCTCGCGGTACCGAAGTCGGTCAACGACGTGAGGTAGCCGTTGAGCTCGGGACGCTCCACGACCCACTCGGCGGAGAGCTGCGGCGTGGGCAGGTAGAACGGACCGTTCTGATACGTCCATCTCCCTGCGTCGTCGATCGTCAGCATCCACCCCGGGCTCGTCAGGGTGACCGTCGCCGTGATCGTGTCGCCGGCGGAAACCGGGTAGGCCGCGGGAAGCAGCTGGTTCGCGTCCCCGTAGTTGGCGGCAAGAGTGTCGTCTCCGTACATCTCCCACCACGCGTAGTAGGTCGGCACTCCGCCCGAGCAGTCCGAGTCGGTGCCGTCCTGCTCGACGGTGCCGTCACCGTCGCCGTCGATCCCAACCCACTGCGACGAGTACGTCGTGGCCCCCGCCGCGCAGTCGGCGACGGGAACCGTCCAGGTGCCCAACACGCTGCTGAAGCTTGCGCCGGTCGCGGCGTACCCTGACCAGTTCCCGCTCGCCTGGTCGGCGCCGACTGTCAGGGTCGCCGAGTTGGTAGTGGCGGAGTTCTGGGTGTTGGTGAACACGGCGCGATATCGGTAGCCGTTCTCGTATGTGGCGGCGGAGAACGACAGCGTCGGCGATGTTCCGCTCGCCACGTCGCCCCAGGTCGCGCCGCCGTCCGTGGAGAACTCCCACTGCACGCTCGGGTCGGGATTGCCCGACGCGCCGGCCGAGAACGTGGCCATGGAGCCCGCCACCACGGCTTGGTTGGTCGGCTGCGACGTGATGGCCGGGGCGAAGGCCGCCAGTGTCACGGTCAGCGTCGCCGCAGCGGTCGCCACCGGCGGGCCGACGAAGTTCGAGACGACGGCACGGTATTGATCGCCGTTCTCGCCCGTGGTCGCCGTGAAGGAGTAGCTCGAGCCGTCAGCCCCCGAGATGTCGGACCAGGTGCTGCCGCCGTCCGTTGAGAGCTGCCACTGCACGCTCGGTGTCGGGTTGCCGGTCGCCACCGCCGTGAACGAGACACCCGCCCCCGCCTGCACGCTCTGATTGCTCGGCCCGACCACGATCGCCGGTGCCTCGACCGGGGAGGTCGTGACAACGAGCGCCGCGGCCTGGGTCGTGGCAGATCCGGCGGCATTTGTGAACTCGGCGCGATAGAGATAGCCGCTCTCAGCCGTGCTCGCGGTCAGCTGGTAGCTCGCCGAGGTCGCTCCGGCGACATTCGACCAGGTGCTGCCGCCGTCGGTCGAGACCTCCCACTGCACGCTCGGAGTGGGAACGCCCGACGCGGCGGCGCTGAATGTCACGGACGACCCGAACATCGCCGCGTCGCTCTGCGGCTGCTGCGTGATCGCGGGCACGGAGGCGGACGCAGCCTGCGTCGGCTGGAGCGCGTTGGGGGGGGCGCTGTTGGCAGCTGTGACAGTCAGGGTCGCGGCAAGCGTGGTCGCGGTCGTTCCTTGATACGTGAAGACGGCGCGGAACTCGTCGCCGCTCTCGGTGGTCGTCGCGGTGAGCGAGTAGGATCGCGAGGTCGCTCCAACGATGTCCAGCCAGCCGCTTCCGCCGGCGCGCAGCACCTCCCACTGAACAGCCGCGGAGCCGGCCGGCGAGGCCGCCGCAGTGAAAGTCGCAACGGTCCCGGCCGCGGCGGTCACGCTCGTCGGCTGCGCCGTGATCACGGTGCTGCTCCCGCTGGATCCGGGCGAGGCTCGTTCAACGACCGCCACGGGCGCCGCCTTCACACTGCCGGCAACGCCGCTGGCAGCTACGTCGAAGCGGTAGGTCTGCTCCGAAGCCGCCGTGTTCTTCGGCACCCGGACCGTGATCGAGGCTTTGCCCGTCCTGCAGTTGCGCGTGGACGGAAGCGCCTTCAAACTCGCGCCGGACGTGAATCGGCAGGTGGTGGCGTTGGTCACGACGGCCAGCAGATGAACCGTTCCCCCCGAGGACGGAAGCGTCGCAGGGCTAGCCGTGAAGAGGCCGATGCTCGCCTTGCCCCCGCGGCGCGCCGGTTTGCGGTTCTTCAGGGCGATCAGGGGGCCCATCGCCGCCGGATGTGTCTCGGCTCTCGGCTGGGCGGCGGAGTCGCTCACCCTCGGGGGTGACGCGGGCGTCGAAACCGCCGGGGAGGCGACAAGCAGGGCCACGGCAGCGACCGCCACAAGGGCCAGGATCGCGCGAGCGCGCCGCGGGGGCGGCGCAAAGCCAGCGCAACAATCGGCGCTGGCCGTCTCGTTCACCGTCTTGGAGCCGCGAGCCGGGTGCATCGTCAACCAATCTGTGCCGAGGTCCCTTCGGAACCAGATCGCGAAATGATAGCGGCGCTCCATGGCCCTCCGGTGTGAAAAACCTGCCGGATGGGGCGCACGAAACAGCAGTTCGGCGAGGCGGGCAGGCGAAGCGCCGCGAACGGCGCGGGGCGGGCCGCGGCTATTCCCAGACCTTGACGGACTGGACCTGCATCGTGGCGGGAAAGACGGTCGAGGAGTTGGGCGCGCCGCCCCAGTCAGACGGTCCGCCAACCGCGAGGTCGGCGATCAGGTGGAAGCCGGTGCCGTCGTCGAACGGCCATGGGCGCCCGGCCACCGCCGCCTGCGCGCGGCTGTACTGCGCGTAGGCGACGCCGTCGACCGCCCACGTGATCAGCCCCGGCTGCCAGACCACCTGGTAGTCGTGAAAGCCGCTCGAGGCGTCGGCGGCCATCGTCGTGCTCTGCAGCTCGCTCCAGATGGAGGGCGCCCAGTCGTGGAGGCTGCCGTAGACGGTGTGGGTGTCGCCGAGCAGCATCTCCTGGACGTCGATCTCGCCCCACGGGTTGCTGTGATCCGGCTGGTCGAGCCACAACCCCGACCAAAGGCCCTGGCCGGCCGGCATCTTCGCGCGGAAATCGACTATCCCGAAGAGCATCGAGAAACTGCCCTCGGTCGAGATCCAGCCCGACTGGTAGGGGTAGCCCCCGAGCGCCCGTCGCGTCGCGCTGAGCGCCACCGAGGTACCCGTCATGCTCACCCGCGAGGGCGTGAACAGCGTCGCCCCGAACCCGTGATTGTCGTCGCGGGCCGATGACCAGCCGACCGGCAGCGTCGAGCCGCTGAACTGGTAGCTCCTGACCAGTTCCGTGTAGTGGTGCACGGGCGCAAACCCGGTCGGCAGCGCGATCACGGGCGCGGGGGCCGGAGCCGGCAGGCGAACCTGACGACTCCCCCTGGCCGGGCCGGCCAACGCCACGACGACGCCGATCAGCGCCAGGCCGAGCAGCGCAACGACCGCCAGCGCGACCACGGCCGCGCGTCCGCTGCCCGCCCGCGGCGCGTGTCCGGACACCGCGCGCTCGGCCGCGGGCGTCATCGGAGCCGCCAGCCACCTGGCGCGAGGTCATATGGGTCGATCGAAGGATCTGTCATTGCCGCCGCCGGCGCAGCCACGTGGCATTCGCGCGCGCAATCCCGATGGGCGATACTGGGCTCGAACCAGTGACCTCCGCCTTGTCGAGGCGGCGCTCTCCCAGCTGAGCTAATCGCCCTGGGGGTGTTAAGCCTAACGATCCGACACACCACCCGCCATGGCTGGCGGGCTCGCGCAACTCGCGTAGCGCCGAGCGCATCGCCGCCGAGATACGCTAGACGCGCTGGCGACGTGGCGGAGTGGCTACGCAGCGGCCTGCAAAGCCGTCTACGCCGGTTCGATTCCGGCCGTCGCCTCTGAGGCTCGTCGTCGGGAGCGGCCCGCAGCTCCCCGGCGACGATGCCGTGGCCGCGGCGGCACTCCAGAACGTCGACGCGCGGGCCCGCGACCTCCCACGAGGCCCCGGTTGGCGACGGACCCGAGCGGTAGGCTCCCGCCCGCAGCAGCGCGACGCCGTGCTTGTGCGGCGGGCGAGCGTCGAGCGGCCCGGGAGACGGCTGTGACCACTGTCGGAGAGCACGGCCAGGCAGGCGTTGGCGACCAGGCGGGCGTGCGTGCCGCCCGACCGGCGCCCACGACGTGGCTCGCGCTCGGCGCAATCACCGCACTCGCGGTGATCCTGCGCGCGGTCTTCGTCGGCGACCAGAGCCTCGGCTACGAGGAGGTCTTCACCGCGCAGATCGTCAACCAGTCGAGCTTCGCCGCGGTCTGGCACGGAGTCAGGGCGACCGAGTCGACGCCGCCGCTCTACTACCTGCTGAGCTGGCTGTGGCTCAAGCTCAGCGCGAGCCACTCCCCCACGTCGCTGCGGCTGATCTCGCTCGTCGCCGGGTCGCTGACCGTGCCAGTCTCGTTCCTCGCGCTGCGGCGTTTCGTCGGCACGCGCCTGGCACTGGTGGTGGCGTGGCTGTGCGCGATCAGCCCGGTGCTCGTGTCCTACTCGATCTACGCGCGCTCGTACGCGCTGCTCGTGCTCGCCGGCGCGCTGTCGGTGTGGGCGCTCGGGGCGCTGCTGGAGCGGCCGTCGTGGCGGCGCTGGCTGCTCTGGGGCGCGACCGCGGCACTGGCACTGTGGACGCACTACTTCGCCGCCTTCCTGCTGGTCGCCGAGGCCGGCGTCCTGTTCGTCCTGCTTCCGCGCGCCCGGACCCGGCTGCTGCTCTGCGTTGCAGGTGTTGCCGCGGTCACATCACCGCTGTGGTCGGTCTTCCTCGCCCAGAGCGGAGACTCGGAGCGGACCGCTTACATCGCGGCGCAGTCGCTCAGCACCCGGCTCGAAGGGGTCGTCCGTCAGTTCGCGATGGGCACCAACGTTCCCACCGCCTGGCTGGAGGGCGCCGGCATCGCGATCGTCGTCCTGGCAGCGGCGTTCGCGGCGGCGCGGACCCGCCGTGAGCGCTCGAGTCGCGTGCTCGGCTCCCTCGCGATCGTCGCGGCGGGACTGCCGATCCTCTCGGCGCTGACCGGCATCGACGACCACCTGCTGGCGCGCAACCTGCTCGGCGTCTGGATCTGCGTGGCGCCCTTCGCGGCCTACGGCCTCGTCCGCCTGCGCGGCCTCCCCCTGCTCGCCTACAGCGTGATCTGCGTCGTCGCGGTGATCGCGGTGCAGGGCAACTGGCGCTACCAGGCCTCGACCGACTGGCGCGGAGCGAGCGCGCGTCTGGTCGCCCGGGCGCGCGGCGAACCGGTGGCCGTTGAGCCGGGGCTCGAGCTCGCCGTCGCCGGGCTCTACATGCATCGCGGCGCGCTCGGCGCCCCGCTCAATGCGAGCGACCTGTGGGTGATGGTGCAGCCGGAGCGCGGCGCCCACGAACGCGCGCTCACACCGGTCACCAACCCGCTGCTCACGCAGCTCTTCGGCTCACAGTTCCACGCCGTCGACGAGATCGACTACCACGGCTTCCGCCTGATTCACCTCCACGCGGACACGCCAACCGTGGTCCGTCCGGCACCGCCCGACAACGGCAATCCGCAGGCGCCGCTGGCGTACGTCCTGGCACCCTGAACGGCGGCAGCTCCCGGCACGGCCGGACCAGCAGGCGAAATCCCGAAGCGCAGCGACCGCGAAGGCGGTCGCGAGCATCTCCTAATCTTCGTCGTCGTCGTCGGGGTGCTCGCCGTTGCCGCGCAGCCAGTCGCTCAACTGCTTGCCGACGTCTCCCACGGACTCGCCCGCGTCGCGGAAGACGTTCTTGAAGCGCTCGGCATAGTGCGCGACCGCGTCGCCCGCCTCCGCGCGGGCATGCACCGGCTCGTCGCGGGTCACGTAGGAGCCGCCGACGATCCGGTCGTAGTCGCCGCTGCGCACCCACTCCATCAGCTCGTGGATACGGCGCACCGGCATCGGGTGCGTCACGTTCAGGTCCAGCAGCAGGCGCGAGAGTCGCTCGAGCCCGCTGCCCTTCTCGCGGTACTCCTCGCCCTGTTTCATGAACACGTCGAGGTCCAGGCGCTTGGCCTCGGCGCCGGCCGCGATCACCATCAGCACGCGGCAGACGGTCAGCGGGTCGCGCGTGACCAGCGCGGCGGCGCGGTCACAGCTCAGCTCGGCGGAGCGGTACCACTCCATCAGCGCGGCACGCAGCGGCATCAGCGGCAGCGGGATTCCCGGCAACCGGCTGAGGCTGGTGAGGATCGTCAGCGCCGTGCCGTAGAGCACGTGGTCGGACAGCACATGCCCGGCCTCGTGCGCGAAGACGGCGTAGAGCTGCTCCTCGTCGAGCAGCTTCACGAGCCCGGACTGCAGCACCACGATCGGCCGGCCGGCGCCGATCGTCGACGCGTTCGCGACCGGGAACTGCGTCAGGTAGAGGTCGGGAACCGGCTCGAGGTCCAGCGTCCTGTACGCGCGCGCGTGCGAGTGCCAGACCTTCGGCAGCTGATCCTCGCCGAGCCGCACCGAGGAGCCAAGGTAGGCCTGCCGCAACGCCCGCTCGTAGCCCAGCTCGATGAGCTTGCGCACGACGCGATCGAGGTAGGGGATCGACTGCAGCGAGGCCGTCGCCGCACGGTCCGCGGGATGCTCGTAGGCCTTCGACGAGATGCCCTTCAGCTGGTAGCCCTCGACCGGCAGCGTCATCGTCGCTCCTCACGTTCGTGCGTATGTCACACGAACGGTAGCGGGGCAGGCCCTTCGGCTGCCTTGCGCGCCTGGAGCTTTCCTCTTATGGCCGGCTACCGCCGGGCACCGATCGTTCGCCCCAGCGCGGCGAAGCCGATGCTGAGCGCCACCGCCTCGAAGAGCCCGCGTTCCAACCCCTCGGCGAGCGAGTGCTCGGCGTGCCATGCCGCGATCGTCACGAGACCGCCGCAGGCCAGCGCCGCGGACAGCCACAGCACCAGCGGATGGCCGCGCAGCGCCCGCAGCGGCCTGATGTCGTCGAAGATGTCCCCGGCCGGGCCGTCGGCGAGCACGACGGTTGTACGGCTGCCCGCGAGAACCTGCCGCGCCGCCACCAGCGCGGCCAGCGCGACCGCCGCGAGCCCGCCGCTCAGCGCGAGCCACCAGGCCGGCAGGACCCCGATGAAGTCGGCGGCGTACAGCAGCACCCCGGCGGCGGTGACGGCGCCGGCGACCAGGCCCACCTGCGCGCGGCGGCGCACCAGCGCGACCTCGGCCGCCGGCAGGACCGCCTCGCGGCGGCGGCGAAGCGCGCGCCAGGCGGCGAGCGTGCCGCCGACGAGCGCGACCTGCGGGCCGATCAGGATCGCGAGGATCGCCAGCAGCGCCAGCGGGGTGCTGAAGCCGTGGTCGTAGCCGGGGTAGCCGACGAAGCGGCCGAGCGTGACCTGCGAGACGACCAGCGCGACCGCCCCGCAGCTCAGCGCGGCGAACGCTGCAGCCGCGCCGTGACGCGTGTCGTCGGCGGCCAGCTCGTCGGCGTACTGACCGGCGATCTCGCGGGGCGCGCCGAGCCGCGTCGGCGTGACCTGCTCGCAGGCGATGTGGTCGGCGAGCTCCGCCACGAGCCGTTCGCGCACGGCGGGGCGGATCGCGCGCGCCTTCAGCTCGCCCTCGAACTCGCTCAGCCAGCTCACGCCAGCACCGCCTCGACCGCGGTCGCGAACAGCCGCCACTCGCTGCGCCGCTCGCGCAGGCCGCGCTCCCCGGTGCGCGTTAGACGGTAGGTGCGCCGGCGCCTTCCCGCCTCCGTCGACCACTCGCCGGCGATCAGCCCGGCGCGCTCCAGGCGGTGGAGCGCCGGATAGAGCGTGCCCTCCGGCAGATCGAACGTTCCGCCGCTGCGCGCGCGAAGTTGCTGGGCGATCGCATAGCCGTGCGCCGGACCCTGCGCCAGGGTGGCGAGGATCAACCCGTCGAGATGTCCCTTGAGGCCTTCAGCCGTCATACACAGCGACACTATACATCGTGTTGCTATGTGTCAAGTGGTGCGGCCGGCCGCGCGCCGCCGCGCTCAGGCGCGGCTCAGCTTCTTGCCGGGATTGAGGATCCCGCGGGGGTCGAAGATCCGCTTCACCGCGTCGTGCAGGTCGAGCGCCGCGGGTTGCCACTGGCGAGCGAGCTGGCCGCGCTTGACCCAGCCGAGGCCGTGCTCGCCGCTGACCGACCCCCCGAGCGCGACCGCCACCTCGAACAGCTCCTGCGCCGCCGCCTGCGCCCGCGCGAGCGCCGCGCCATCACCGCGGGCGAGCAAGAAGGTGGCGTGGAGGTTGCCGTCGCCGGCGTGACCCCAGCTGCACGCGTGCAGGCCGTGGCGCGCGCCGATCTCGAGCGTCGCCGTGACCGCTTCGCCGAGCCGCTCGAACGGCACGACGATGTCCTCGCTCACCTTTCCCCCCAAATGGGCGCTGACCGCGAGCGATACACCGTCACGCCAGCGCCACAGCGCCTCGATCTCGGCCCGCTCGCGCGGCTGGAGCAGGACGCCGGCGCCCTCGCCGAGCGCCTCCGCCACCTCGCCGGCGAGCCTCGCCGCCTCGGCCGCCGAGCCGTCGGCCTCCGCGATCACCATGAACCCGCCACCGTCGGGCAGGGGTCCCGGGAAGCCGTGCGCGGCCAGCGCGACCGTGGCCGCATCCAGGTATTCGAGCGCAGCGACGGCGAGACCGTCGCCGAGCACCCGCTCGATAGCGTCGACGCCGGTGGCGGTGTCGGGGAACACCGCCACCACCGGCAGCGCCGCCTCCGGCGCGGGGATCAGCCGCAGCCAGGCGGCGGTGACGACCGCAAGCGTCCCCTCCGAGCCGATCAGGAGGCTCCGCAGGTCGTAGCCTGCGACGTCCTTGCGAATCGGTCCGCCGAGCGTTATCACCTGACCGTCGGCGAGTACCGCCTCGAGCCCGCTCACCCAGGCGCCCGTGACGCCGTACTTGAAGGCGTGCGGCCCGCCGGCGTTGGTGGCGATGTTGCCGCCGATCTGCGAGAGCTCGCCGGCGCCCGGGTCGGGCGGGAAAAGCAGCCCGTTCTCGCGTGCGAGTCGCCGCACGTGCGCGGTGGTCAGGCCCGCCTCGACGCACATCCGCCACGCCGCCGGCTCGAGCGAGCGCACCCGGTTCATGCGCTCGAGGCTGAGCAGCACGCCGCCCTCGAGCGGCACCGCCCCGCCAGCGAATCCGGTCCCCCCTCCGCGCGCCGTGACGGCGACATCGTGCTCGTTGCAGTAGGCGAGCAGCCGGGCGACCTCCGCGGTGCTGCGCGGCGCGACCCAGGCATCGGCGCTCGCCGCGATCCCGCGGACCTCCGTGCTGTCCTGCAGTTGCGCGGCCGTCGGCGCGCTGACGCTGTCGTCGTCGAGCAGCTCTGCCAGCGCCGCGATCAGCGGCTGCATGCCCGCGCGCGGCCCGGCGCCCGCTTCACTAGCCGAAGAAGACCGAGGCGATCTCGAACAGCCGCGGGTCGAGCAGCTTGTGCGCCTTCGTCGCCTCGCTCAGCGGCATCAGCACGATCTCGTCGGCGCGCAACGCGACCATCTGACCGAACTGCCCTGCCAGCACCGCGTCCATCGCGGCGACACCGAAGCGGGTCGCGAGCACGCGGTCGAAGGCGGTCGGCGTGCCGCCACGCTGGATGTGCCCGAGAATCGTGTAGCGCGTCTCATAGCCGGTGCGCTCCTCGATCTGGGCGCTCAGCGAGACGGCGACGCCGCCCAGACGCGCGTGACCGAAAGCGTCGACGTGCTCGTGGGTGACGCTCTCGCCGCCATCCTTGGGCTTCGCGCCCTCGGCGACGACGACGATCGAGTACGTCGTGCCGTTGGCATGGCGCGCCCAGAGCAGCTTGCAGACCTCGTCGACGTCATACGGCCACTCGGGGACCAGGATCGCGTCAGCGCCGGCGGCGATGCCGGCGTAGGTCGCGATCCAGCCAGCCTCACGGCCCATCACCTCGACCACGATCACCCGGTCGTGCGACTCGGCGGTCGTGCGCAGGCGGTCGATCGCGTCGGTCGCGATCTGCACCGCGGTGTGGAAGCCGAAGGTCAGCTCGGTGCCGCCGAGGTCGTTGTCGATCGTCTTCGGCACACCGACCACCGGGACGCCGGCCTCGACCAGGCGCGCGGCGACGCTGAGCGTGTCGTCGCCGCCGATCGCGATCAGGGCATCGACGCCCTGGGCTGCGAGCGTGGCCCGGATCTGGTCGCTGCCGTCGGCGCCCTTCGCGAACGGGTTCGTGCGCGAGGTGCCGAGGATCGTGCCGCCGCGGCCGAGGATGCCGGCCGTCACGGCACGCGTCAGCTCGAACGAGTTTCCGTTCATCACACCCGCCCAGCCGTGACGGAAGCCGACGCAGCTGGTCTGGGGATCGTCCAATCCCCTGCGCACGATCGCCCGGATCACGGCGTTGAGGCCAGGACAGTCCCCGCCGCCGGTCAGGATGCCAACGCGTGCCATGTGATTGCAGCATACGAGACTCGCGCGATGGACTTGTCACACGCCCGTTGCGAGCTGTGCCGCTGAATCTGTAACAACCGCGGCGCCGTTACACGATTTGCGTGAGTGCATAGACTTGCCCCCATGCGATCTGCACAGACGCTCACGACGGCCGGCTGGACACCCCGATGATCGTGCTCTGCTACGACGGCTCGAAGCTCGCCGGTCACGCGATCACGACGGCGCATGAGCTGCTCGGCGACGTCCCCGCAACCGTCGTCCATGTGTGGGATCCGCCGGTCGACTTCCTCCCAACCGATCCGTTCGGCGGGCTTCAGACCTGGAACCCCGCGCAGGTCGCCGAACTGGAGTCGATGATCCTCGACCGCGCGAACCGCATCCTCGAGGAGGGTGTGACGCTCGCGCGCCACGCCGGCTTCGCCGCGGAGGGCCGGCTCGAGCGCACGGCCGCAGCTCCGTGGCGCGGCATCCTCGACACGGCCGACGAGATCGAGGCCGAACTGATCGTCGTTGGAGCGCGCGGCCACTCGACGGTCGAATCGCTGATGCTCGGGTCCGTCTCGAACGCGGTCGTGCACCACGCCAGGCGCCCCGTGCTCGTGATCCCCAGGCTCAGCTGAGCGCGCGCAGCGCGGCGGCCCGGCCGGCGCAGTCGTAGAAGCTGGCCGACACCGCGCCAACCGGCCTGCACGCGGCCGCGACGGCGTTCTGCGCGGCCGCCGCACCGGGGCGAGCCCCGACGCCGGTGCTGACGATGCCGCTGACAAGGACCCAGCGAATGCGCCCCGAAGCCACCTCGCCGGCCAGCCAGGCGATCGACGGGTCGCTCTCCTGCCCGGTGAAGCCGCCGATCCCGGCGACGTTGGCGTCGTTCGCGAGGATCGCGGCGGCGGCCTGCGTCTGCGCGGCGACAGCGATCGTGCCGCCGCCGTGCGAGCCTGCCCAGGTCTCCGCGGCGCGCAGCGAGGGGTCGCTCGAGCCGAACAGCCCACCGCCGCCACGGAAGCCGAAGCCGGCGAAGCCGCCGGCGCCGCGGAACGCGCGGCCGCGACCGGGCGCCGCTCCCTGGCTCCCGCCGCCGAACAGCGGCGACGAGGACGCGCCACCGGCTTGACCGGCGCCGCCACCCGCGCCGGGCGGGCCGCTCGGGATGGTCACCCCGGGCTGGATGGCGAAGCCGCCGCGCGAGAAGCCGCCGGGGAACCCACCGCCGAGCGACCCGGCGGTGTTGTCGCTCTGCGGGCCGCCTGCCGGGAACGTGGGCTGGGCGGCGTAGCCGAGCGTGTCGACCGCCCAGATCGTCGGTGCGATCAGCAGCGCGGCCACGCCCGCGCCCATCGCCCAGGCGCGCGCGCGGGCGTTGCCGAAGACGAACAGCGCGCCGGCCGCGCCGGCGCAGATCAGCGGCAGGACCACGCGCAGCCAACTGAGCTGGGCGGTGTAGTCGTGCAGGACGACGAACTCGCAAACCACGCCGGCCACCAGCACGAACGTGCCGGCGAACGCGACCGGCAGCTCGCTTCGGAGCACGGCGGCGACGCCGGCGCCGGCCAGCGCGGCCGTGAACGGCGCCAGCAGCACGACGTAGTAGGGGTGGAAGATCCCGTGTGCGTAACTGAACAACGCGGCGGTGACGAGGAACGAGCCGGCGACGACCACCAGCCAGGCCGTGCGCGGATCGCGCCGGCGCACCCTGCAGGCCAGTCCGACCACCACGACGCCGGCGATGGCCAGTCCGAGCAGCCAGCCGTCCTGCCCGCCAAGCGACGCGTTGAGCAGGCGAAACGGGCCGGTGCCCTGCGCGAAGGCGCCGTTCGCGCCGCCGCCGCCGCCCCGGACCGCCGTTCTGGCCGGTCACGCGCCCCAGGCCGTTGTAGCCGAAGATCAACGACAGGATGCTGTTGTCCGAGGTGCCGGAGATCCACGGCCGGTCGCGCGCGGGCGTGAGCATAACGAGCAGCGGCCAGGCGCCCGCGACGACGAGCATCGCCGCACCGCCGGCGAGCAGCTGGCGGATCGCGGCGAGACGCCCGCGCGGCGCGATCCACAGCCACGCGAGCACGATCGCCGGGACGACGACGAACGCGACGAGCATCTTCGTCTCGAAGCCCAGTCCGACCGCGACCCCGGCCAGCACAAGCCAGCGGGTGCGTCCGTCCTCGAACCCGCGCACGGCGAACCAGACGGCCGCCACGCAGCAGAGCGTGAGCAGTGCGTCGGGGTTGTTGTCGCGCGACATCGCGACCGCAATCGGCGTGGTCGCGAGCGCGAGACCGGCGACGAAGCCGCCGATCCGTCCGAAGCGCCGGCGCACGAGGTCATAGACGAGCACCACGCTGGCGACACCGATCAGCGCCTGCGGCACGAGGATCGCCAGCGGGTGAAAACCGAACAGACGCACGGACAGCGTTTGGACCCACAGCGACAGCGGCGGCTTGTCGACGGTCATCACGCCGCTGCGATCCATCGAGGCGTAGAGGAAGTCGTGCCAGCTCGCCGCCATCGAGCGCACCGCCGCCGAGTAGTACGTGTTGGCCCAGCCGTTTCGCCCGAGCGCCCAAAGGTTCAGCAGCGCGGCGACGCCGATCAGCCCGGCGAGCTCCGGAGCGCGTCGCACGGCCGCGAGCACGGCTGCCGGCCGGCGGCCGATCCGCGCGCCCTGTGACGCGGTGAGCTCGCCGGCGGTGCTCGGACCGGCCGGCTGCGGCTCGAAGACGCGGCGGAGGAACGCCATCGCGGCACAGCTTGGCAGCCCGCCTTTTCGCGCAGCTTTGGCGAAGCTGAGAATCGTGCGTGCGGCGCGCGGCCGATGATCCCAGCTGAGTCTCAGGCCGGCGTGAGTGTGCCTTTACCGCCGACCCGTTGACTGGAGCGCATCCACCAACGCAAAGGAGGCACACAACGATGCGACCACGCATGCTGAGTGCGCTCGCCGTGCTCGGTGTCGCGGGAGCGATCGCCGGCGCCACGGTCGCCCATGCGGCCTCGAGCAGCACGACATCCACAACCCCGGCCACCACGACCTCGAGCTCGACCTCGACCTACGGTTCGACCGCCCAGGGCAACACCGGCTCGACCGGAGCGACCGGCGGCGCCGGCTCGGCCGCCCCGAGCGGGCATCACTGTCCGAACATGTCCGCCACGAGCGGCGGACCCAGCACGGCGCCCCCCAACACGACCGGCAGCTGATCCGCGCACAGCGGCCCCCGGCGCGAGCCGGGGGCCGCGCGGTCAGCCGCCGCGCCGTCCCACCGTGCCCCGCGCGGGCCCGCCACCCGCGCGGGGCCCGCCACCCGCGCGGGCCCGCCACCCGCGCCTCGCGCGATCGCTGCGACCGATCTATACTGGCGCTCCCGCGGATGTAGCTCAGTTGGCTAGAGCGTCTGCTTGCCATGCAGAAGGTCGAGGGTTCGAGTCCCTTCATCCGCTTACAAGAAAGGCCCGCAAATGCGGGCCTTTCTCTTTTCTCTAGCGGCCGCACAGGCCCCAAAATCGGCCTCGTCTACCACTTTCGTCTACCAAACCCGGTATCCAGGCGTGCGTCGAAGGCCCTCCGCAGCCCGTCGAGGTAGCCGACGAGGTCGGCTTCGACGAAGCGGAGGTGGCGGCCGATCTTGACGCTGGGGACGATGCCGCGGCGGGAGTAGTCGCGCAGCGTCGACTCCTTGAGCGTCAGGAACTCGGCGGCTTCGGCGGAGGTCAGCAGCCGCGGGTTCGACTCGGCGGCGCCCCGAATGGCGGCCTCACTCGACTGGTCTACGTTGCGCGCTGGCAGGCTCACGGTAGGAATAGACCAAACTAGCAAAATGATGAGAGTTTGGCTACCCTGGTCTGATTCTGTGGCTTTCTCGAGATGAGCGGCGGCGACCGAGGTCGATGCGATGATCCGCCCCATGGTCGACAGGGTCGAAAATGCGGCTCAGGAAGCTTTCCGTGGCGCTCAGCAGCTGTGGCGCGGTGCGCTTGAGGCGCACCGCTTGGCGCCGCCTGACGCTGGTTTCAGCGGCCGGTTGGCCCGGCTCGCGGATGCCGCGCGAGCGGAAGCTCTTGCGTGTCGCGCGGCGGACCTGGCGGGATTTGAGTGGCCGCCGCATCGGGTGTCGTCTAGTGCGCCGCCGTATGAGCTGCAGCCTGGCTCGGGTCGGCGTGGTCCGCAGGAGCTCTGGCGGCGGTTTGACGGTGCGGTGAGCGAGCTCAACCGTGCAGCGACCGGGACTGACCTGGTCGCGGTCGCGGTGGCGTACGAGGAGTTGACTGAGGCGGCCGGCGAACTCGCGGTCGCGGTGGAGCGTGAGGACCGGGCCAGTGGGCTGCTACCGCGGGTGCGCGCTCGTCGCTCGGCGTGACGGGTCACGCTGACGCTCTCGCGGTTGTAGCGATCGCGTCCAATCGCTCGGCCTTCGCCGACGCGGTTTGCCCGCTCGGGAAGACGGCGTGGTCAGGCTACGGCGCGCAGGTGACGGTAGGGCTCGCTGCGCAGCTCGGCGACGAGTGCGTCAATCAGGCCGGTGTCGTCCTCCGGGCGGCCGTCGGTGACGGCTGCGATCACGGCGCGTTTGCGCTCGAGGAGCGTCGCGATCGTCTCATCGATGGTGTCCGCGGCGAGCAGGTAGGTGGCGTTGACCGCGTTTGGCTGGCCGATGCGGTGGCAGCGGTCTTCGGCCTGGTCGTGCTTTGCTGGTGTCCAGTCGAGCTCGAGGAACGCGACGTTCGACGATCGGGTCATCGTGATGCCCTGGCCCGCGACCTCGAGCGAGCACACGATCAGCTGGTTTCGGTGGTCGTCGGGGGCCTGGAACCCGCGTAGCGAATCGTCGCGCGCCAGCTGGCTGTCGTCGCCGAGGATGTGCAGCGCGGCAGGAAAGCGCTCGAGCACGGCGTGCTGGATCTCGCGGTGGCGGGCGAATACGACGAGCCGCTCGCCGGAGGAGAGGAAGTCGTGGATCCAGGCGAGCGCGGCGTGGAGCTTGCCGCGGGCGGCGAGCAGCTTCAGCGCGTTCAGCCGCACGAGTCTTTCGGCGCGCAGCGCTGCGGCCACCTTCGCATCGAGTTCGCGCAGGTCGAGCGGCTGGCTGCGAAGCCACGCGACAATGTCCTGTTCGGCGAGGCGATATTCGGCCTCGTTGTCGAGTTCGACGGGCACGACCGCGCGCGTCTTCGGCGGCAGCTGAGGCAGCACGTCGACCTTGAGACGCCGCGCGAAGCAGCGTGCGCGAAGGTGCCAGTGCAGGCGGTGGTGGGCGTCGGGTCCGCGGAAGCGCTGGCCGAACTGCGCGCCCGAGCCGAAGTCGCCGAGCCGACCGAGGATCCGCAGCTGGGAGATCAGCTCCGGCGGGCGGTTCATCACCGGCGTACCGGTGAGGGCCAGGACGAGTCCGTCGGGCGGTACAGCCGCAGCGAGACGGTGCACCGCCTGCGTGCGCTTGGCCCCCGGGTTCTTGCAGTAGTGGGATTCGTCGATCACCACGGCGCGGGGCGCGAGCGCCGTGAGCGTGTCGATCCGCGCAGCGACGATGTCGTAGTTGACAACGGTGACGTCCGCCGGCGCCACGGCGCCGCGTGTGGCCGCCCCGTTGAGGACCTGGGTGCTGCGGTCGGGCAGCCACCGCTGCAGCTCGCGCAGCCAGTTGAGCTTCAGGCTCGCCGGGCAGACGACGATCGCGGGGTAGGCGTCATCGGCCTGCAGCGTCGCGATCGCCTCGATCGTCTTCCCCAGGCCCTGCTCGTCCGCGAGGAAGGCGCGCCGCTGGGCGAGGAGATAGCGCACTCCGGCGCGCTGGAACGGCTTCAGCTCGCCGCCGAGGCCGTGCACCTCGAGGGCGCAATCGGTCGCCGCGGAGAGTGCCACGAGCCCCGCGGCGTGCGCGTGCTGCTCGCGGACCTCCTGCAGCGCCCCCAGCGCGTCGGGCGCCACCCAGGTGTTGCTGTCAGCGATGAAGCTGTCGAGCGCTGGGACGCAGAACGGATCGACGCGGATCGCGGGCAGGCGGGTGTGCTCGTGCTCACCAGCTTTGTCAGATTTGCCGGCCAGCACGCCGGGCAGTCCGGCGAACACCTCAAGCAGACGGGTGTCGTGCCCGGGGGCGAGAACGAACGACGGCTCGTCATGGATTGCGGATAGCTCGAGCACCGCCGGCGGCGCCGGGTTGCCGGCGACGAGGGCGGCGACGCATCGCTTGGCGGCGTGGCTGATCCAGCCTCGTAGTGGCTGTGCGTCGATCAGCTGCCACGAATCGAGTGTGAGTGGCAGGCTCGCACCGTCGGGGACCGCGCGGGCGCGATCCTGCAGCGCCGAGGGGAGCCGCTCGGCTTTCCCGATGAGCACAAACACGGGAGCGTCAGCCGGCCCGTCGACTTCGATCGTGCCATGCCAGATGGTGGCGCGCTCCAGCCAAGCCTCGACACGCGGGTCGACCGCCGCAACGTCGAGTTGGGCAACGATCTCCGCTATGCGCACGCCATCGCGGTCGGCTGCCGCCAGCCCCACGCAGGAGCCGGGGCCCTCGAGCACCTTCAGCCCAACCGCGTTCGCGAGCGCACGGGCGAGCGGCGCATGCTCAGCCGCAATCACAAGCCAGGCTGCGCCGCCGCGGCCGCGACGCAGCTCGACATCCCAAGCGAGCGCCTCCTCACGCGCTGCCGCGGGCTTCGGCTGCCCGACCTCCACAAGCGCGTGCAGCGCGTCGTCGGCGAGGCGAAGACGCGTGGTGTGATCGAGCAGGGCACGCACGAGATCCGCGGCTCGCGGATCCAGCGGGATCAGGGCACGGCCGATCGCCGGCAGGCTGTAGGCGTTCGGATGCTGCAGGAGCGCTGCGACGAGATCCGCGGCGTTGTCGGTCGCGAAGCTGAACCACCAGGAATCGTCGGCACGCGCGAGGCCGAGCACGCACTCGTCGGGCCGGCGCTTGGCACGACGGCGCTCGAGTGCTCGTCCGAGCGCCCCGCTGACCTCAACCGTGTAGGGGACGGTCGCGAACAATCGCGTGATCGCCTCGGCTCGGTCCGGGTCAAGCGGGACGCGCCACACCCGGTATTTAGCATCCCAACGTCGCCCGGGGATCGCCCGCAGCAGCAGGCGAAGACGCTCGTCAAAGGGGAACCGCAAAACGGCGGCGCCCTCTTCGAGTGACGCGATGAACGTCGGCGACATGGACAGTGGACGATAGGCGGCACAACGGATGTGGCCGCGGCCCCTGGAGACAGCTGGCTGCGAGGTTGCCGGCTAGTTCATGCGGGTCTGCCCCGAGAGCCGGAATCGACCGGCGCTTGTCGCTCAGCGTCAGCCCTTTGGGGCGCAGCCAGGTTGCTGGTGTCGTCCCAGATCGAGCGGGGTTGGTCGGCGGTGTGGCGGTGTGGCAGGGTTGTGGTGGTTGGTTGCCAGAGGTCGCGGCGGGTGGCGATCGAGGTGCTGTCGGCGCTGGCACGTTCGAGTAGCGCTTCGACGTCTTGGCGTTTGACTCGGAACGCCCGGCCGATCCGCACCGCCGGGAGTGTCCCGTGGTCGATCCAGTTTCGGATCGTCTGCGCTGTGACCTGAAACTCGGCGGCGACCTGCGGGACCGTGAGCAGCTTTCGGCTCGCTCATTTCAGAACTCGATGTCGAGGTCGTGGCCGCGGTCGTGGGTGTGTTCGCGGCCGAGGCGCCGCTCGGCCCGCTCTACCGCTTCATGGGCGCGATGCCACCGGCCGGCCTGGTGGTAGTCGCGCGGCTCGGGGCCGAGCGCATCCGCCTGGTCGGTGATCTCGTATTCGATCCGGTAGCGCGCGACGCGGCGCACGGCGGTGTCCCAGTCGTCGCTGCGCGAGCCGGCGGGTCGTTCGCCGAGCAGCGTCTTGGCCCACTCCCCGGGTGCTTGGAGTTCGCGGTCGGTGAGCTCGTTGAGTAGCCCGTCGCGCTGTTTGGTGAGTCGCCGTATCTCGCGGTCGAGGCCGTCGAGCTCGGAGCGGATCTGCTCCGGGTTGCCGAGCTGCTCACGCAGCCGGACTTCGGTTTCGCGGGCGCGCACGAGCGCGTCGTCTGTGGCGTCGAGCGCGGAGGAGAGCCGCACCCGGTCGATGATGTGCTCGTCGCGTTCGCGGCCGAGCAGGCTGCGCTTCGGCGCCGGCAAGCGCTCCAAACTCGCGGACAACTCGCTACGGTCCGCCGTCAACTCCAGCGCCCGGGCGTGAGCGGTGTCGAGTTGGTTCAGCTGGGAGCTCGGGAGCGAGCCGCGTTGGACAGTGAGCTGCTCGAGGCGTTCCCGGAGCTCGCGCAACCGCGACGTACCCACCGGTGGTGTCTCGGGTTGCGCGCGCAATGCGGCGTGCTCCTGCAGCGGTTCGCCGGCGTGGTCGAGGGCGAGTGTGAGCTGGCGATCATCCGCACGACCGGCCGGGGCGAGTTGTTCGATGGCGAGGTCTTGGTCGTCGCGCTCGAGCATCCGCCGCCCCGCCCGCGCAAGCAGCTCCTCACGGCACGCCGGCTGGTCGGCGCGTTCGGGTGCGTGCTCGGCCCGCTCGCGCACAGGCTGGTCGTCGTGGATCAGCAGCCGCGTATCGCGCGGGCGCGCGAGAGCGCCGTGTAGCTCCAACCCGCCGTCAGATCACTCGGCGTAGCGACGACGATCGCAGCCTCGACTGTCGCGCCCTGCATCCCATGGCCGGTCAGCGCGTAGGCGTGCTCGACATGCTCAGCAACGTACTGCGCCGGCAGCTCCCGGACGAGGCGGCTGTCGGTTTCGATCACGACACGATGCTCGTCCACATGGCGGACGGTCCCGCGCGTCCCGTTATCCACCTCCAACAGGCTGTCGTTGCGCCGGCAGATCACCCGGTCACCGACCGCCAACTCCCGGCGACCGTAGGAGAACTGTTCGCCGAGCTGCCCCTGGTCAGTGCGCAGCTCGCGTGCTGCCTGTGTTGAGCGCTTGGCGGGTGTCGTTGTCGCGGGCGATCATCACCGCCTGATCCACGCCGACCTCACCGACCGCGTCGGCCCACTCGACGACGGCACGCTCACGCGCGCCCGCGGCGTCGTCGAAGGTGTCGACTCGTCCTGCTCTTGTTGCCCAGTCGAGGTAGCGGTCTGGGATCCGGTCGTGCAGCGCCGCGAGTGCCCTGCGTTCGGCGGGGTCGCGTTGGCGCATCACCTCGGTCAACCGCAACGCCCCGAGCTCACGCCCGACCGCGCGCAGCCACCCGCCCGCCCGGACCGACGCGAGCTGGCCCGGGTCACCGATCGCGACCACCTTCGCCCCCGCCCGCTCCGCCGCCTCGAGGAGTCTCGCGGTCGTCCGGGTCGCTGCCATCCCGGCCTCGTCGAACACGACCACGCACCGCTTCGGCAGAGTGTCGCCGAGCTGGTCGAGGTCGATCAACAACCGGTCGAGCGTCCGCGACGGTATCCCCGCTTGCTCGGTCAGCTCCCGCGCAGCACGGCCCGTCGGCGCGACACCCAACACCTGGTAGCCGGCGTGTTCGTAGAGCTCACGCAGCACGCCCGCGGTGTAGGTCTTGCCGGTCCCCGCGAGCGCCTCAACAACCTCCACCCCACGCCCACGCGCCGTGATCTCCCTCACGACCGCTGCCTGGTCCGCGGTCAACGGGCGGTCCGCCCGGGCGATCACACGATCAACGGCGCGCGTGTCGAGCACCCCCACCCCATCCTCGGCACGACCGACCGCCGAGGCGATCAAACGCCGCTCACACGCCACCAGATCGACCGTCGTGAACTCACCGAGCTCGGTCGCGAGCACATCGGGGCGCCGGGTGAACCGGTCGGCCTGCCCGCGTAAGTCCTCGACCGTCGCGCCCTGGCCGGCCGCGGCGGCAAACTCCTGCAACACGACCCGCTCATCGAAACTGTTCGCGCGCTCCGTCAGCCCGTGCGGGCCAGCGAGCCGGTCACCGAGTGTCAGCTCGTCTGCGACGTCGGGCTCGGCCAATCCGTGCGCGAGACGTTCGCGGCCTCGCTCGAGCAGTTCGGTGATCTCCTCGCGGCCGAACCCGAGCTCGCTCGCGCGGGCTTGGACCTCTTCTCGCCAGGTTCCCGTGTCGATCCCGTACTCCTTGCGATCCCGCGAAGCGAGCGCCGCCGCCTCACCGCCCGCCTTCGTGTCGAGGCTGATGCCGCCGAGCTCCGCAGCGCGCAGCATCTCCTGGCGGCGCTTCGAGAACTCAACGAGGATCTCCGCCGGGACACCCGCCAGCTCGGCGGCGCCCTTGCGGACCTCCCCCCACTCAAGACCGAGGCGCTCGCTGATCGTGGCGCGCAGCTGCGATTGGTAGAGATAGCCCGCGGTCTTCGCCGCCCGATAGAGCGGCGCGCCATGCAAGGCCGTGAAGCGGCCATCCGGGCCGCGCGTCAGATTCGCCGCGACCACATGCGTGTGCAGCTGCGGGTCCAGCGAGCGGCTCATCCGGTGCAGGTAGGCCGCCGCGATCAACCCCTCCCCCGCCTGCACCGTCGTACCGTCATGGCCGCGACGCACCATCACCGCGCTGTCGTCGAGGTAGGCCAGCGCCGCGGTCACCGCCTGGTTGTGCGCGTCGACCAGCACACGCGTCAGATCGTTGGAGCCGGCGGCGACGAGGACGCTGACCGACTTCGGCGCCGA
>CAWHDS010000017.1:0-40548 GCA_963828135.1 uncultured Solirubrobacterales bacterium | reverse complement strand
GAACACCAGGAACAGCCCGAACGGGTTGACCGAGCCCACCAGCAGGTCGTCGTCGGCGTACTTGTGGTCGTTGAAGTGAAAGCCGCCAAGACGACCCTCGGCCGCGACCAACGCGACGATCTGCTCGACGTTGACGCCGTGCGCGTGATGGCCGAAGTCGACCAGCACGCGCGCGCGATCGCCGAGCCGGCGGCAGATCGCCATCGCCGTGCCCCAGTCCGGGATGTCGGTGGAGTAGAAGGCGGGCTCGAAGAACTTGTACTCGACGAGCAGTTCCTGCTCGGCCGGCAGCGCCGCGTAGAGCTGGCTCAGACACTCGACGACGCGCTCGTGACGCTCCGCGAGGTTGTCCTGACCGGGGTAGTTGGTGCCGTCGGCGAACCACAGCGACTGCGCGGTGGAGCCGAGCTCGGTCGCGATTCCCACGCATTCGATCAGCGCCTCGACAGCCTTGGCGCGGATCGCCGGGTCGGGATTGCCGACCGAGCCGAGCTTGTAGTCGGGATCCTGGAAGACGTTGGGGTTGACGGCGCCGAAGCTCAGCCCGAGCTCGGCGGCGTGGTCGCGCAGCGCTCCCAGATCGTCGACCGCATCCCAGGGAAAGTGAGTCGCGACCGCGGAGGCGGCGCCGGTCAGCCGGTGCACCTCGGCGGCGTCGTCGAAGCGCTCGAACACGTCGCGCGGGCGGCCGGCCTGCGGAAACACGCCAAAGCGGGTGCCGGAGTCGCCGAAGCCCCACGACGGCGTCTCGATCACGAGCGCGGCGAGCGACGCCGCGACCGCCTCGACATCGCAGCCGTCCTCGCGCAGTCGGCTCGCCAGGTGTTCGTAGTCGTGACTGGTGTCGGTCATCGCTTTGCCTTTCGATTTTCTTATGGGCCGACTGCCGTCGGCTCGGATTTCGGGCTGTCGAGCCCGGTCACGGCGAGGAAGCGGCCGTAGGTCTCAGCGGCCTGCGCCCCTTCCGCCGGCTGGTAGGAGGTGGTCTCCACGGACGCGGACGCCACTTCGCGCAGCTCCGCCAGCGTGCCGCCCAGCTCGCCGGCGGCGCGGGCCTGGATCAGCACGTTGCCGAGCGCGGTCGCCTCATGTGAGCCGGCCAGCAGCTCAACCCGGCACAGATCGGCGGTCAGCTGGCAGAGCAGCTCGTTGCGGGCACCGCCGCCGACTACGTGCAGGCGCTCGATCCGCGACTGCGTGACCGCCTCCAGGCGCTCGAGCACCAACCGGTACTTGCAGGCGAGCGACAGCAGGATCGAGCGCACCACCTCGCCCGGCCCCTCCGGCGGCTCCTGGCCGCCGGCGCGGCAGAGCGCCGCGATCCGCCCCGGCATGTCGCCGGGCGCGAGCAGTCCGTCGTCGTCGGGATCGAACAGCGCGACGTCCGGTCCCGCCGCTGCGGCGAGCGCGTTCAGCTGCTCGTAATCCCACGCCGTGCCGCCGGCGGCCCAGCCGCGGCGGCACTCCTGCAACAGCCACAGCCCCATCACGTTGCGCAGCAGGCGGATCGTGCCGTCGAGGCCGCGTTCGTTGGTCAGGTTGAGCGCGGAGGCGTCCGCTCCGAGGAACGGGTGCGGCATCTCCAGCCCCAGCAGCGACCACGTACCGGACGAGAGCACGGCGTCGTGGGGGCCGCGCAACGGCGCGGCGACGAACGCCGCGGCCGTGTCGTGACCGGCCACCGTCCACACCCCCACCCCCACGGCGGCGCCGGCGGTGTCGGCATGGCCTTGCAGGACGGGGCCGAGCAGCGTCCCGGGTTCCACCAGGTCGCCGGCGAACGGAGCCTCGGGCAGGCCGAGGCGAGGGATCAGCGCCCGCGCCCAGACGCCGCTGCGAGCGTCGAGCAGACCGGTCGTCGACGCGGCCGTGACCTCGTTCGCGAGCACGCCGGTCAGCCACAGCGCGAACAGGTCCGGCACCAGCGCGATGCGCTGTGCGCTGCGCGCGCCAGCCGACTGCGACTCCGCCACCAGCTGGAAGATGGTGTTGATCGGCATCGTCTGGATGCCGGTGACGGAGTAGAGCTCGTCGTGACCGACGCGCTCGTGGACGCGTTCGATCATGCCGTGAGTGCGCTCGTCGCGATAGTGGAAGGGCAGGCCGAGCAGGCGTGCGGAGCCGTCGAGCAGGCCGTAGTCGCAGCCCCACGAGTCGATCCCGATGCCGCTGAGCGGCCCCTCCGCGGCCGCGCGCGCGAGCCCATCGAGCGTGTCGGCGAAGAGGCCGAGCAGGTTCCAGTGCAGACCGTCCGGCAGGCGGACCGGGCGGTTCGCGTAGCGGTGCACGACCTCGAGCGAGACGGTTCCGCTGGCATCCAGGCGCCCGCGGACGACGCGGCCGCTGTCCGCCCCCAGGTCCACCGCCGCGAAGTGCCGCGCGGCGGTCAAGACCGAGATCGGTTTCGTTCGAAACGCATCGCAATCGCCACCAAACAACCGTAGACGAGCAGCGTCGCCGCCGCAAGGCGGCCCCGGCCGGCCCGCTGGCCGGTGAAATAGGATCCGCCGCGATGGCCACCAGCGAGCTCGGGCAGGACGCCGGCGCGATCCTCGACTGCCACTGCCACGCCTGGCACCGCTGGCCCTATCTGCCGGCCGTCCCCGACGAGGACACCCGCGGTTCTGTCGATCTGCTGCTCTACGAGATGGATCAGCACGGCGTCGAGCAGGCCACCGTGGTCTGCGCGGCGATCGACCACAACGCCAACAACGTGGACTACGTCTCCCGCGCGCGCGAGGCGCACCCGCAGCGCCTGCACGTCGTTGCGGACCTCGACTGCACCTGGCACGACACCTACCACGCCCCCGGCGCCGCGCACCGCCTGCGGGCGCTCGACGACGAGCACGAGCTGGTCGGCTTCACGCATTACGCGGCGGAGCACAACGACGGCTGGCTGCGCAGCGACGAGGCCGCCGCGGTCTTCGCGGTAGCCGAGGAGCGCCGCCTGATCGTCAGCTTCGGGGCCCCACCGGGCTGGCAGGCCGACCTGCGCGTGCTCGCCGCCCGACATCCGAGCGTGCCGGTGCTCTGCCACGCGCTCGGCGTCTTCCGCGCCGCCGAGGGACTCGACTCGCCCGGCCTCGCCGAGGTCCTGGCCTCCGCCGCGGTCCCCAACATCATGCTCAAGATCTCAGGTCTACACTACGTTTCGGCCCGCGCCTGGGACTATCCCTGGCCGGACGCGCTCGCGGCGCTCGAGCGCATTCACGACGCCTACGGCGCAACGCGTCTGTTCTGGGGCTCGGACTTTCCCGCCGCCACCCGCTACACCACCTTCCGCCAGACCCTCGAGGTCGTGCGCTCCCACTGCCCGTTCTTCTCGCCGGCAGATCTGCGGCTGATCCTCGGCGAGAACCTGCGCGGCCTGCTCGCGGCCGGGCGGGCGGCCGGCTGAGCGCCGGCCAGCCGACCGGATCCGCGCGCGCTCCGCGCTCAGTCCGCCGGGGCGCTCGCCGGTTGCACCGGCAGCGTGGCGGAGGGGGAGTTGACGATCCCGCTCGCGAGATAGTCGGTCCAGTCGAAGACCTTGCCGGCCGAGTCCCCGATCACCTTCCTGAAGTCACCCGACTCGAGCTTCGGGTCCGCGATCACCTGGGCGAGTTGGAGCACGGCCCCGTCGCTGGGATCGATGATGACCTCCTCGCGCACCCCGCGGTCGCCCCCGAACGGGCTGTAGCCGTCGCCGCCGAGCGGGCCGGCGATCGCGATGCCATGCGCGCCCGCCGCGTCGGTCGCGGGCCCGAGCAGCTCGATCCCCGGCGTGCTCGCCATCACCTCGCAGAGCGCGACGCGCAGCGCCGCGGAGGAGCCGAACGCCGGCGCGGCGAGGATCGCCGCCGCGGTGCTGAAGGTGTAGGCCGGCGAGGCGGGCAGCGTCGGGTCGGTCACGACCTCGTTCAACCCGGTGTTGTTGGTGTCGATCAGCTGCGTCAGCGCCGCCGGGCTTCGCGGCAGCCGGGAGAGATCGTCGGGGACCGCGAGCAGCACCCCGGGCGCGTTGTATTCGACCCACTGCCCCCACGGCGCGGAGCGCGAATACAGCGTGCTGGCCGGCGGCGAGAGCAGCGCCGAGGAGTCGCCGAGGACCCAGCCCTTGGCTCCGCGCGTGAGCAACGTTTGCCGGCCCGTCGAAGGTCACGACCTGGGAGTCGGAGCCCTCGTCGGAGCCCCACGTCTGCACCGTCTCCGGCTGGACGACGTACGCCCCCTGCGTGGAACCGCCGTTGCCGAGCGCGTAGTACCCGCCCGCCAGGGTCCTGATCTCGTTGTAGAAGTACTCGCCGCGCCCGAGCTTCACGGTCGCGCTGGCGCTCCCGGCGCGGCCGGCCCGCGCGAGCACGACCGCGGCGGCCGAGACCGGTCTTGCCGTCTCGCCGCGCGCCGCCGCCCGACGATCGCCGCGGGCGGCAGCGAGCACCAGGCCGCGGTGGCCGGGACGACGAGCGGCGCCTGCGCCGGTACTCCCCGCGCGCGAGTGCTCGGCGGTGGGCGCGACGGGCTTCGCGCGGTCCACCGCCACGACCACGAGCTCCCTCGCAGGGTCGGCATTGCGGATGCGGGTGTCGAGGTCCATCTCAGCTGCTCGCGGCGTTGAGGGTACGGGTGTCCTGCGCTCGCTCCGCGAACAGGTGCTGGGTGACGAGCGGATCCGCTCGCAGCCGTGCCTTCGCCTTGTGCAGGCGCAGCGCGACCGCGTTGACCGAGCAGCCGAGCACGACGGCCGCCTCGGCGTGGCTGCAACCCTCCCAGCTGACCAGCCGCAGCCGCCTCGCGGTAGGCGTCCGGGAGGCGCTCGATCGCGGCCACCAGCCACGCGTCGGCCGGCTCGCCGATCACGGTGGCCTGCGGCATCGTCGACGCCTCCCGGCTCAGGCGGTCGAACAGGCGCCGCCGCCGGCGCTGGCCGCGACGGTGATTGAACAGCGTGTGGCGGGCCAGACCGAAGAGCCACAGCCGGGCCTCCGCGCCGCGAGGCATCTCGTCCAGCCGCCGCCAGGCTACGACGAAGACCTCCGCGACGACGTCCTGAACCTCGGCGGGCGCTCCCGGCAGCCGGCGGTAGACGTAGGCGTGGATCGCCGCGTGGTGCTCGAGGTAGAGCGCCTCGAAGCGGACGCGGCGATCGCCGTGGAGGCGGCGGTTTGGCGTGATCACGCGGACTTTGATCGCGACAGCATGCCGAATACATGTCCGGCAGGCACGCGAACCTTTCCGTCCGCGGAGGAGCCGTCGCGGCGGCTGTACCGCTGCGCCGCCGATCGGGGTCTGCTGCCGCTAGCCGCCCTGTGCGAGGTACGCCGTCGTCTCGCTGGCGACGAGGCTGACCATGTTGCCGAGGGCGAGGTTGGCGTCGAGCGGGTGCAGTCCCCACAGGGGCGCGAGGACTCCGGTGGAGGTCAGCGGCTGTGCCCCGTTGATCGGTGTCACGTCGAGGAAGTTGTTGCCGTTCGACTGGGAGCACTGCGCGGTGTAGGAGTCGTTGTACTCGAAGAACGGCGTCGACCCGGCCTGCCCGGGTACCTCCGCGGGCGGGATGTCGACCCCGTTGCCAGGCGGGAACGACACCGGGAAGACCGACTCGAGGACTCCCGAGCCGCCGCTGAGCGCGGCCGGATTCGTGCAGAGAATCGCGTCCCCGGCGGGCACCGGTCCCACGCCATCGGTTGGGCTGTGGGTGTTGTCACCCCAGTCGGCGCCCACAGGCGGCGTACCGGGGAACGAGGACCAGGAGACCACGCAGCCGAGCTCGCTCGTCGACGTGCAGCCCGGGATGTGCTTGAAGCTGCCGCCGATGAGGCTCCCCTGCTTCACGACCACGGCACCCCCGGCCAGGATCGCCGAGAGCATGCGCTTGCGCAGCGTCGGGTTCGGGTCGATCTGCTGGGCGATCAGCTTGCGCAGCACAAACGCGCCCTGCGAGTGTCCGATCAGCACGAACGGGCGGCCGTGGCTGTAGTGCTTGAGAAAGTACTTCCACGCGTCGAGCACGCCGTCGTACTGCTCGGCCTGGACGGCAGGGGTCATCGCCTCCTGCTGCGGCGCGCCGACGTTCGTCACCGAGTGATACATCGGCGCGTATATCTTGCACACGCTCTGGTAGTACGCAGCCTGGTAGCGCGCGACGTCGGTCTCCGCAGACTGGATCTTCAGATCGGAGAGCAGCGACGTCTCCGCGCTGACCGTCGGATAGATGTAGAAGCAGTCGACCGGAGGATCAGGATTGGCCGGCGGCGTGAACGTGCTCTGAAGCGTCCCCGCCGGCGAGAAGATGCCGGTCTCGAGGCTCCCCGCACACGGGTTCTTGGGCAGGCCCGGGCGGCACAGCCAGACGGGCTTGTGGAGCGCGGCGTCCGCGGCTCCCGCGGAGGCGACCAGAACAACAGCCGCGGTGAGCCCCACCGCAGCCGCCGCCCGCAAGGCACGCGATCTCCTCATGCACCCCACATGTCCGGCAGCGACGCGGATCTTTCTCGCTCCGGTCGCGAATCTTTCTGCTCGCGTCGCGGATCTCGCGCTCGCGACGCTGCGCACGCGCTGAAGGCCCGGCGGCCTAGCCGCGCGCGATGTGCGGGCGGACGTTCTCCGGCGTCAGCTGAGCCCACGGCTCGAGGCCCGCGAAGTGGCGCAGGCACTCGTCGACCATCAGCGTGAAGAAGCGCCGGCGGCTCTCCTCGGTGTAGCCGGCGATGTGCGGGGTGAGAAAGACGTTGGTCAGGTCGAGGATCGGCGAGTCCAGCGGCACCGGTTCGGGGTCGAAGACGTCGAGGCACGCGATCACGTCGCCGCGCGCAAGGCGCGCGAGCAGCGCGGCGCTGTCGATCACCGCGCCGCGCGAAACGTTGACCAGCACGCCGCCGGGCCGCAGCAGCTCCAGCTCCTCGGCCCCCAGCAGCCGCTCGGTGCCGGGGGTGAGGGGGACGAGCACGAAGACGACGTCGCAGCCAAGCACCGACTGCAGCGGACCGAAGTCGACACCGTAGGCCTCGGCCAACTCGCGCGGCGCGAACGGATCGTAGGCCCGGATCTCGACGCCGAACGGGCGCAGTAGCGACACGAGATCGCGTGCGAGGTGCCCGAAGCCGACCATGCCGACACGCTTGCCGCTCAGCTCGGCGCCGTCGTAGCCCGGGCCGGAGCGCTCGACGTGCGGAAGCGTCGGCTGATGGGCGATCATCCGCCGGAAATCGGCGCCCGCGTTGCGCAACCCGATCAGCGCGAGCCCGAGCGCCCATTCGGCGGTGGGCCAGGAGGAGCCGTGCGTGGTGTCGACCACCACCACGCCCTGGCGCTCCGCGGCGGCGACGTCGAGGCGGTAGCCGAAGCGGTCGCCGTCGAGCTCGCCGACCATCGTCAGCGATGGCGCGCCGGCCAGCACCTCGGCGCTTAGGTACGGGGCGCCGTGGCAGACGACGAGGACGTCGAGGCCCGCCGCGAACGCAGCCAGCTCGGCCTCCGCGGCCGCGTCGCGCGGCGCCGGGCCGCTGAGGTCCGAGGCAACCGAGAAGGCGTGGAAGGAGAAGTCGGCGACCGGGGCGAGGCGGGCAAGGTCGGCGTCGTCGATGTTTCGCCGGCGCGTGTCCTCGTTGCAGGCGAGCCCGACCCGCCTGCGCCGCGCGCCGCTGCCGTCGCTCACCGGATCGCCACCGAGCCGTCCTCGCGCAGCGGCGGGTCCGAGAGGTCGACCGACACCGGCGGATGCTTGGCGAGACCGGCGTCGTCGAGATCGATCCCCAGACCGGGCCGGTCGGGCGCGATCAGGTAGCCGTCACGCACCTCGATCACCTGGTCAACGAGGTCGGTCCATTTCGGCGTGTCCTGGGGCACGTGCTCCTGCACCTCCCAGTTGGGCACGCAGATGCCGAGCTGGACGTGCGCGGCGACGGCGACCGGGCCGGACGGCACGGCGTGGGGAATGATGCCGGCGTGGAAGGACTCGCCGAGCGCGCAGATCTTCCTGACGTGCGTGATGCCACCGGCGACGCCGACGTCCGGGCGGATGAAGTTGACGCCGGGACGCTCGAGGTACTCGGCGAACTCCCAGATCGTGGTGTTGCGCTCCCCCGCCGCGACGGGCACGCTCACCTTCTGCGCGAACGCGCGCATCGCCGCCACGCTGTCGGGGGGGATCGGGTCCTCCACGAACAGCGGCCGAAGCGTGGCGAGCTCGGCGCACAGCAGCACGGCGTCGCCGGCGCTCATGTTCCGGTGCAGCTCCACGCCGAGGTCGATCTCCCAGCCGACGGTCTCGCGGATCGCCGCGAAACGTTCGACGAGATCGGCGATCCGCGACGCCTGACGGCCGCCGTGGTGGTCGTGCTGGAAGAGGATGACCTTCAGCGCCGTGTAGCCGTCATCCGTCACGGCCGCGCGGGCGGCTTCGACGACCTGCTCGAACGTGCCGGTGTCGAGCACGCGCATCGCGCGTACCGCACGCCGCGAGCGCCCGCCGAGGAGCTGCCACACGGGAGCCTCGTAATGCTTGCCCTTGAGGTCCCAGAGCGCCTGGTCGATCGCGCTGATCGCACCGGTCACGGCCATGCCGCGGAAGCTGAAGGCCCGGTAGAGCGCGAGCCAGTGATGCTCGACGTCCAGCGGATCGCGGCCTTGCAGGTAGGCGCCGAACGACTTGACGATCTCGGCGACGGCGGTCGGCCAGCCGAAGAACGTCGACTCCCCGACCCCGGTGGTCCCGTCGTCGGCGGTCACCCGCACGTAGCAGGAGCTGCCTGCCGGGATCGCCTCAACGGTTTCGATCTTCATCGGTCGCACTCTCTCCCGGTGGCCGTCGTTGCCCGCGCTCAGCCACCACTTGGAGGGTAGACGAACTCAGGCTCGATCCGGACGCGGGGGGCCGAGATCAGCTCCACGATCAGCGGCAGCTCCGGCTGCTTGAAGTAGGCGAACGCGCCGTCGCCCTCGGCGCCGAAGCCGCGCGCGCTCTGCAGCTCGACGAAGCCGGCGGCGAGCGCCTCGGCGACCGCGGCGGGATGATCGGAGACGTAGCGGCCGACGTGATGCAGACCCTCGCCGTGGGCTTCGAGGTGCTCGGCGAAGATGCTCGGGCCCTCCAGCGGCTGGACCAGCTCGAACTGCAGCTCGCCCTGCCAGGCGAGCGCGTGGCGCAGCGAGAACTCGACCTCCCTGCCGCCGTAACGCATCTCTTTCAGCACGCCCGGCTCGAGCCGGTACGCGGTCCAGGGACCGATGCGAAGCTCCGCGGTGAAGCGGCGCACCGCCTCGTCGAGGTCGTGCACGACGATCGCGCACTGCTTGATCGGGGGCGTGAGAAACGGGGACTGCTCGTCTGCCATGGTGCGTTCAGCTCCTCAGTAGGCCGATCGCGGCGTCGATTGGGTCCTGCACGGCGGAGATCGCGCCATCGGCGACGGCGGCGATCGTCACGAAGCCGCCCGCGGCGCGGGACTCGGCGAGCGCCCACACGCCTGCGACCGCAAGCAGGCCCGCCCGTCCGTCGACCTCAGGCGCCCGCCGTTGCACGATCGCGGCGATGAAGTCGTCGAGCTCGATCGCGATCGTCGCCGCGTCGACCTCGGCGAACGGCAGGTCGTACTCGGTCCCCTCCGGCCCGAAGAGGTCGGCTGTCACACCCTCGAGGCGGAAGTCCCCGAGCTCGGCGCGAAGCTCGGCGCCGGTCAGCCGGCGCTCGCCGAGCTCGACGACGACCGGCCCCCCGGTGCGGTCGAACGGCACGCTCATCGAGCCGCTGCGGCCGTGCAGGCTGCGCTGGATCCATTTGCGGCCAGGCCCGGACGGCAGGTAGGTGAGCGAGATCAGCGCGCCGGCGGCGGTTTCGAAGATGCCGACGAGCGAATCGTCGCCGGTCGCGCGCATCACTCCCGGCTCGAGCTCCTCGATCTCCCCCCCGGCCACCATCCCGGCGCGGAGCACGCGTCCGGGCTCGGCGATGAAGGCGACGCCACACGCGCGCTCGAGGTCGCCGAGCAGGTAGGAGAAGATGTCGGTGTAGTGGACGCCCATGTCCAGCGCGATCGATCCCTTTTCGCGCAGGTGCCGCCAGGGGCTGATCAGGACGGCGTTGTCGCCGCCGATGTTGCTCTCGACCATCAGGTGGATGTCGCCGAGCATGCCGCTGTCGACGACCGCGCGGGCGAGGCGGTTGGGACCGTCGCGGCGGTAGTTCTCGGCGGTCGCGAGGATCGCCCCGGAGCTCGCCGCCGCCTCCACCATCTCGCGGCATGCCCGCACCGTCACACCGAGCGGTTTTTCGCTGAGGACGTGCATTCCCGCGGCCAGCGCCGGAACGGCGATCAGGTGATGGATCGACGGCTCGGTGACGAGGTCGATGGCGTCCACCGCGCCGCTCGCGATCAGCTCATCGGCGCTCGCGAAGACGGCCGGGCGCGACCCGAGCAGCTCCGCCACCAGGTCGGCGGCGTGCTCAGCCGCCTCGCGCCGCGGGTCACACACGGCGGCGAGCTTGAATCCGTCCGCGCCGACGCGGCGCAGCGCGCCGTAGGCGTGCAGATGGCGGTGGCCCATGCCACCGCAGCCGACCAGCCCGATGGCGGGATCGCTCAACGCCGAGCCCGCTCTCAGAGCTCGCGGTGCGCGACGCCCATCAGTACATCACCGCGCCGGCCGACAGGTTGATGTCCTGGCCGGTGATGTTGCCCGCCGCCGTCGAGCAGAGGAACAGCGTCATCTCGACGATGTCCTCTTCGGACACGGTCCGCTTGAACGCGGTGCCCGCCGTCATCTCGGCGCGCAGGTCATCGGCGCTCAGGCCGCGCTGCCTGGCCATCGTGCCGAGCACGTTCTCGAGCCGCTCGCCGCCGACGAGCCAGGGTGAGATGACGTTGACGTTGATCCCACTCGGCCCTAGCTCGTGCGCGAGCGTGCGCGTGAGACCGACGACACCGAGCTTGGCCGCCGCGTAGGGCGTGCGATTGAGCAGCGGCTGCTTGCCGGTGACCGAGCCGATGTTGACGATCTTGCCGTGCTCGGCGCGTTCGAGATAGGGCAGCGCGGCCCTGCAGGCGAGGAACACCCCGGTCAGGTTGACCGCCAGCGTCTCGTTCCAGTCCGCGAGCGTGACCTCGGCCAGCGGCGCCGTCGGACCCGAGATGCCGGCATTGTTGACGAGGATGTCGATCACGCCGCTCGAGCCGGCGGCGAGCGCCATCAGCTGCTCGAGGTGCTCGGGATCGGTGACGTCACCGACGCAGTAATCGGCCGAGCCGCCGGCGGCGGTGATCGCCGCGCTGACGGCTTCCAGCGTCGCCTCGCGCCGGCCGCTCACGACGACGTGCGCACCGCGGCGCGCGAGCCCCTTGGCGATAGCCGCGCCGATGCCCTGGCCGCCGCCGGTCACGACAGCGCGCAGGCCGGCAAACCCGGTGGGCGACGAACCGTTGGGATTCAGTTCAGCCATGCCTTACGCCTCGCAGCGTTCGTGGAGCCGCGGCAACCGCGCTCACTCGACGCCGGACCCCGTCAGACCCCTGATGAAATAGGGCTGGACGCAGAGGAACACGATGATCATCGGCAGCGTGACGATGACGATCGCCGCGTAGACGATGTTCTGCGGATGCGTGGTCCCGAACGTCAGGTTGTTGAGGCTCGCCAGCGTCTGCGTGAGCATCTCCAGGTTGGGGGAGGATGCCGCAACCAGCGGCCACAGATACATGTTCCAGGCGGTCAGGACCGAGATCGCGACGTAGGCGCCGGTCGCGGGCTTGGCGAGCGGCACGACCAGCCGGCGCAGCATCGTCCACCAGTTCGCGCCGTCGACCCGCGCCGCGTCGAACAGCTCCTCCGGCATCTGCGCGATGTACTGTCGGAAAAGCAGCGTGCCGAACCCGGTCTGCGCGACGATCGGGAGGATCACTCCCGGGTAGGTGTTGATCAGGCCGAGCTTCAGCGTGACCACGAACGTCGGGATGAGCGTGGTGAGGATCGGGATGAACAGCGAGACCCCCAGCATCACCGTGATGACCGTGCGCGAGCGGAAGCGCATCTTCGCGATCACGAGGCCGCCACTGATGCAGAGCATCCATTGGAAGAGAACGACGAAGAAGGTGAAGATCACCGAGTTCAGGAAGCTCCGTCCGTAGATCACCTGTGTCAGACCGGAAACGGCTTCCGAGTAGTTGCTGAAGTGCACCGAGTTGGGAATGATCTGGGGCGTCAGGTCGGCCGTCTGCGAGGTGGTCATCAGCGAGTTGAGGATCATGTAGAACAGCGGCGCGGCCATCAGCAGGCCGACGACCGTCGCGAACAGGACGCGCGTGGAGTGCATCACCTGTGACTTGCGGATCATGGGGCGCGCCTACCCAGTGCGGCGAACAGTCGAAGCACCGCCAGCACGCCGCCGATCAGCGCGATCTGCAGCACCGACAGTGCCGCCCCGTAGCCCCAGAGCCCGTAGGTGAAGCTCTGCTGGTAGATGTAGAAGATCAGCGTGGTCGTGGAGTAGTTCGTGCCGCCGGTGGGGGTGAGGATGTTCACGAGGTCGAACGACCCGTTCGTGAACGACAGGATCGCGACGATCGCGACCAGCACCGTCATCGGCCGCACCATCGGCCAGATGATGTAGCGCACGCGGCGGATTGGGCCGGCGCCGTCGAGCGTCGCGGCCTCGATGACCGAGGCCGGGATGCGCTGCAGCGCCGCGAGGTAGATGATCGTCGCGACCGGCAGACTCAGCCAGATCGCGATGATGTCGAGCGCCGGCAGCGCATACGTGGTGCTCACGAGCCAGTCGGGCGGGACCAGCCCGAGCTTTGAGAGCACCCAGTTGACGATCCCGTAGCCGGGACCGTCGAGGAAGATATAGCGCCACACGATCGCCGAGGCGGCGAACGACATCGCCGCGGGAATCAGGTAGAGCGAGCGCACGGCGCCGACGAAGCGGAAGCGAACGTTGATCAGCAGCGCAAGCCCGAGCCCGATCAGGACCGTCGGGATGACGCCAAAGAGCATGAACTTCACGGTGTTGCCGACCGCCACGCCGACGATCGGATCGTTGAACATCTTCGTGTAATTGGCGAGGCCGACCCACTTGGGCGCGCCGTTGTTGATGTCCCAGGTCGTGAAGCTCAGGTACAGCCCGCCGACGATCGGGACGATGATGAAGATGGCGAACATCAGCAGGTTCGGTGCCATCATCAGCGTCGCGGCGCGGCCGTCCCGACGCGAGCTGCGCCGGCGCGGCGGATTGACCGAGGGGCCGAGGTTTGCGGTGGCGGGTTCAGACATGGGTGTCGCTGATCGTTGGTGGGGTGTCGCTGATGGTTGGCGGTCGGGTTGAGCGGTCAAACATGATCACAGCTGCGCGGAAAAGATGAGGAACGGCCGGCTCATCTTCGAGCCGACCGTTCCAAGCTTCATCTCATCTGCTCCGCGCGAGAGAAGGGAACGGCCGGGTCATCTCTGAGCCGACCGTTCCCATTCATCTCACTCAATCACCAGCAGGAAACGTACCGTGTCCTGCTAGCCCGAATACGCGGCGTTCATCTGTGACTGCAGCTGGCTGAGCCCTGCCGACAGGCTCTCCGCGCCAGTGGTCACGGCCTGGACAAAGTTCGGGACATCCGTGTTCGACTGTGTGAACACGGTACCCGGCGTCTGCGGGGCGATGATCGCCTTGGCGGCGTCGATCGACCAGGCGTTGTTGTTGGTCGGGAACGACTGGTTCGGACCCGGGCCGCCTGCGAGGTGACGCCACTCGGCCGTGGGGCCGTTCAGCGCTGCCGCAGCCGGAATGATGCCGAACGTGTCCTCGCCGACCTTCGATCCGGCGGCCGAGAACAGGTACTGGATGAACGACTCGGCGTTCGGCAGATCGGCGGTGTGGTTGCCACCGGCGGAGCCGTTGACGACCGACGGGGAGAGCGTGAAGCTGACGCTACCGCCACCCACCGGGTAGTCGACCTTGGTCTTGCCGATCGGGATCGTCGGCATCGTGACGACGTTCCACTTGAACTTGTTGCCGATGTTCGCGGCGTAACCGGCGGCACCACCGCGGACGGCGAGAGCCATCGCGGCCTCACCGGAGGCGAACACGCCACCGCAGTCGCCGGCGGCGTTCGCGCCGATCTGGGACTCGGGGACGGCGTCGCCGTTCTCGAGCGGCTGCGAGCATGAGCTTCCATGCCTTGACCGCGGCCGGCGTGTCCAGCGTGGCCTTGGTCTCGGTGAACGCGGTCACGCCGTACGCATGCAGCACCGGGGTTGTACTCAGCCTGCCAGTCCGGGCGCAGGCAGATGCCGTACTGCTTCTGGCTCGCGCCACTGCCGACGCGGAGCTTCTTTGCGTCCGCCAGCATCTGGGCCCAGGTCCAGCCGTCCTTGGGGAACGGGACGTGAGCTGCCTTCAGCTCGTTCTCGTTGTAGAGGATGACCGTGGCGTCGGCCTCGAGCGGCACGCCGTACGGATCGCCGACGGTCACGCCACCGGTCGCGCCGGCCGGCGGGATGTAGGACGCCTCGAACGACGGGTACCAGTAGCTCACCGGATAGGTGGCGCTGGAGGTGAGGACCGTCTTCAGGTCGGCAGCGAGGTTGTCGACCTCGAAGGTCGGCGTGAGGACGTCATAGGCCTCGTTGATGTCGGGCTGATCGCCGGCCGACTGCTCGGACTGCAGCAGCGGGACGTAGGTGCTGGGGTTGTTCGACACGTCGGCGACGGTGACATGCACGCCGGGGTTGAGCGCCTCCCACGACTGGAGAATGGTGTCCAGCGTCGTGTAGTCGAACGTGTTGAACGTGATCGACAGGTTGCCGCTGAGGGCCGCGTGCTTGACCGTCGCGTTGGCGCCGGTTGCGTATAGGCCACCAACGCCCGCGGCGAGCGCCGAAGCGCCGACGATCGCTACGAGCTTCCTGCCGAGCCGCGTACGGCTCTTCTTGGCCTCGAGACGAGGCTCATGCACTGTCATTCGGATCTCCTCTCCCAACAAAGTCGGGCCGCTGGCGGTGACCTCACGCGCACAGCGTTTGTGATGGACAAACTGCGGTCCTGCTTTGCTGCGTCAACGACCGCCTTCGCCAGCGTCAGCGTCCACGATCGCCGCCCTGTTGTAATGTTTCAACGTGAAGCGTCCGGCGAAGCTACACCAACCCCGGTGCGGCTGTCAAGCGGGAACCGTCGGGGTCGGAGAAGACCGATCACGCGCCGAAAGTGCGCGCGGATTGGCCTCGAATCGGCGCGCCGGCCGCTTCGAAAGGCCCGTTGTGGAGGCGAGGAGGAGGCGTTGTCGCACGCGAAAGACGTTGCAGGAGAACCGGCGATGCAAGCCATCTTGCGCTTGCGCCGCGCGTCCTGCGCCGCGGCGGGCCGTCGCCGGTGTGACTCGCCATCCCCCGAGTGCCCGCGCACCGCACACCGTCCCGGTCGCGCCGCCACGACGTGGTAGCCGCGAGCGCGACACGCTGGCGCATCGGTTCGCCCGGCCCGCTACCGTCTGTGGGCGGTGAGGAGATCGGAGGGCAGATGAAGATCGCGTCGGTCGAGGTGATCGGCGTCGGCAACGAGCTGACCGGCCAGCACACGCTCGTACGGTTGACGACCGACGAGGGGATCAGCGGCCTCGGGCAGTCCGCCGGCTGGGGCTACCCGAAGGGTGTCGCGGGCGTGCTCGGCGAGCTGACGCCACTGCTGATCGGCGTCGATCCGTTCCGGATCGAGCACATCTGGCACCTCGCGTACCGCGTGCGGCCGTTCCGCAGCAACCTGCTCTCCGCGGCGGTTTCCGCGATCGACCTGGCGCTGTGGGACATCAAGGGCAAGGCGCTCGGGCTGCCGGTCTGGGAGCTGCTCGGCGGGCGCACCCGCGACCGTGTCCGCCTGCACGTGCTGGTCGGCGGCGGCACACCGGACGAGATCAGCTCATCGGTCAACTGGGCGGCCGAGGAGGGCTTCACCGCCGTCAAGTTCGACCCGCTCGTGCACGGCTACGAGGATCTGCCGATCGGCAAGCTCGTCGGCTCGGCCTGCGCGATGGCCGCCGCCGCGCGCGAGGCCGGCGGCGACGAGATCGACCTGATCTTCGAGCTGCACCGCAAGCTCGACCCGACCAAGGCGATCGTCGTCTGCAACGCGCTCGCCCAGTTTCACCCGCTCTTCATCGAGGACCCGATCCAGATGGACTCGATCGAGACGCAGGCCGAGATCGCCAAGCGAATCGACGCGCCGATCGCGATGGGCGAGCGGCTCAGCTCGATCTGGGAGTTCGAGGAGCTGCTCTCGCGCAATGTAGCGATCCTCGTGCGACCCGACGTCGGCCTCGCCGGCGGCCTGTCGGGCTGCCGCAAGATCGCGGCGATCGCCGAGGCCCACCATTGCGGCGTCGCGCCACACAACTTCCTCGGCCCGGCGCTCACCGCGCCGACGCTGCACCTGTGCACGACGATCCCGAACCTGGTGACGATGGAGTTCCTGCCCAGCGACGAGGACGCCGGCACCGCGTCCGCCGCGTTCACGACGAACGTCGTTCGCAAGGGCGGCTACTGCGAGGTGCCCGAGGGTCCGGGACTCGGCGTCAGCCTGGTGGACGACTACGCGACGATCGCCCCGGTCGTCGAGCGCCCCGCGTCAAGCGAAAGGCTGCTGCGCTCCGATGGCTCGGTCGCGACAGCCAGCTAGCCGACGCGCGCGGGCAGCCCGCCCGTGCGCCGCCGGCTCAGGCGTCGCTTGCGCCGGCGCTCCCGGCGGCGATGCCCAGGCAGGACTCGGCGAGCGGATGCCTCGCGAGCGGCGTCACCGACACCTCCATGTAGGGCCACAGCGGAAGGCTGGTGAGCGCGTCGTGCAGCGCGGTGGCATCCGCCGCAGCCCAGATGCCGCGGTTCGCGAGGCGGCCGGGAACGCGCCAGATCGCCCGCAGGACGCCGGCGGCCGCCAGGGCGCTGCCGCGGGCGAACTCCGCCTCCAGCAGCGCGCGACGGCGCTCGTCGGCCAGATCCGGCGGCAGCCTGATCTCGATCTCCACGAGAAACTCCACGGGCGAGAACTTACACACCGCCGTCTGGCGCCGCACTACGATTGCGCCCGCCGCGCAGGCGAGCAACGGCACGACGCCGAAACCAGCAAACTGTTCCTGCAGGGGGACGCACACAACGCGGCCGCCTGCGTCAGCCAGAAAGGACCCAGATGGCCACTGTGACGTTCCAGGGCGCGACTCGGATCTATCCGAAGTCGAAGCGCAAAGCTGTCGACCGGCTCGACCTCGAGATCAAGGATGCCGAGTTCCTCGTGCTCGTCGGGCCCTCGGGTTGTGGCAAGACGACGAGCCTGCGCATGCTCGCCGGCCTGGAGGACGTCGACGAGGGCACGATCCTGATCGATGACAAGGACGTCGTGAACCTGCCGCCACGTGCCCGCGACATCGCGATGGTGTTCCAGAACTACGCGCTCTACCCGCACATGAACGTGGCCGAGAACATGGGCTTCGCGCTGAAGATCGCGCGGCTCCCACGGCTGAGATCCAGGCGCGCGTGCAGGAGGCCGCCAAGATCCTCGACCTCGAGGAGTACCTCAAGCGCAAGCCGGGCCAGCTCTCCGGCGGCCAGCGTCAGCGCGTCGCGATGGGCCGCGCGATCGTGCGCCAGCCCCGCGTCTTCCTGATGGACGAGCCGCTGTCCAACCTCGACGCCAAGCTCCGCGTCGCCACCCGCAGCGAGATCGCGGCGCTCCAGCGCCGGCTCGGCGTGACGACCGTCTACGTCACCCACGACCAGGTCGAGGCGATGACGATGGGCGACCGCGTCGCGGTGATGAAGGACGGCGTGCTGCAGCAATGCGACACGCCGCGGGTGCTCTATGAGTCGCCGGTCAACGCCTTCGTCGCCGGCTTCATCGGCTCGCCGGCGATGAACCTGATCGAGGGACGGATCGACGCGGGCGGAGTGATGCTCGGCGAAACCGTGATCCCGATCCCCGACGCGCTGCGCCAGCGCGGCGGCGCGGCGGCACCCCCGTCACCGTCGGCCTGCGCCCCGAGGCGATCGAGCTGGTGGCCGAAGGGCGCGGGATCCCGGCGGTCGTCAACCTGGTCGAGGAGATGGGAGCCGAGGCGTACGTGTACGCCCAACTGGCGGCCCACGTGAGCAAATCGGTCACCGCCGTCAACGACGTGATCGCGCGAGTTGAGCCCCGCGGCGCGCCGCGCAGCGGCGACACGATCCACCTGCGCGTGCGAGAGGAGTCGATCCTGCTGTTCGACGTCGAGTCGGAGCGCGGATCGGGGTGGAGGCCGCGCCGATGGCGGTCGCGGCGCCCGTTGCGTGACGCTCATCGGGCTGGACGTCGGGACGACCGCCGTCAAGGGGCATCGCGATCTCGCCTGACGGCGAGCTGCTCGCGAGCGCCACCGAGGAGTACCCGCTCTCGACGCCACAGCCGGGCTGGGCCGAGCAGGACCCGGAGGACTGGTGGCGGGCGACGCAGGCCTGCCTGGCGGCGCTGCCCGACGGCGAGATCGGCTTCTCGGGGCAGATGCACGGCCTCGTCGTGCTCGGCGCCGACGGCGAAGTGCTGCGGCCCGCGATCCTCTGGAACGACCAGCGCAACGGCGGCGCAGTGCGACCGAGATCGAGCGAGCGCGTCGGCCTGGAGCGGCTGATCGCGCTGACCGGGAACCGCGCCCTGACCGGCTTCACCGCACCCGAAGCTGCTCGTGGCTGCGCGAGCACGAGCCCGACCTCCACGCGCGGATCCGTCACGTCCTGCTGCCGAAGGACTACGTGCGCTACCGCCTGACCGGCGAGCGCGCGATCGATGTCGCCGACGCGTCCGGGACGCTGCTGTTCGACGTGGCCGGCCGCCGCTGGTCGGCGGAGGTCTGCGAGGCGCTGGAGATACCGCTCGAGTGGCTGCCGGCGGTCCACGAGTCGACCGAGATCGCGGGCGCGGGCGACCAGGCCGCCGCGGCGCTCGGCGTGGGGATCGTCTCGCCCGGACTCGTCTCGGTCGTGCTCGGCACCTCCGGGGTCGTGTTCGCCGTGCTGCCCGCGTACGCGCCCGACGCCCAGGCCCGCGTCCACGTCTTCTGCCACGCGGCCCCGGGAACCTGGCACGCGATGGGCGTGATGCTCAGCGCCGCCGGCTCCTTCGCCTGGCTGCGCGGCGTGCTCGAGCGCCGAGCTACCGCACGCTCGACGAGGAGGCGGAGCGCTGGGCGCCGGGCGTCGAGGGCCTGCAGTTCGCACCGTATCTGGCGGGCGAGCGGACCCCCCACGCCGACCCCGACGCGCGCGGCGCGTTCACGGGGCTGACGCTCCGCCACGACCGCGGCGCGCTCGCGCGCGCCACGCTCGAGGGCGTCGCCTACGGGCTGCGCGACTCGCTCGAGCTGCTGCGCGACCTCGGCGTCGACGCGCGGGCCGGCCGGCTCAGCGGCGGCGGCAGCGCGCAGCTCGCTGTGGTCGCGGATCGTCGCCTCGGTGCTCGGCATACCGCTCGAGCGCACCGAGTCGCAGGAGGGCTCGGCGTTCGGCGCCGCGCTGCTCGCCGGCGTGCGCTCCGGCGTGTTCGCCGACGTCGCGGAGGCCGTCGGGCGCTGCGTGCGCGTGCGCGACCGCATCGAGCCTGACCCGGTTTGGACCGCGGCCTACGAGCGCGGCTACGCGCGCTACCGGCAGCTCTACCCGGCGCTACGGCCGTTGCAGGAGAGCTAGGAGCGCGATGCGAATCGGACTGATGATCGAGGGGCAGGAGGGCGTCAGCTGGGAGCAGTGGCTGGCGCTCGCGCTCGCGACCGAGGAGGCCGGCCTGGACGGGCTGTTCCGCTCGGACCACTACCGCTCGATCCACCGCGGCGATCCGGCCGGCTCGCTCGACTGCTGGGCGACGCTCGCCGCGCTCGCCGCCCGCACGCAGCGGATCCGCCTGAGGCTCGCTCGTCTCGCCGACGACGTTTCGGCCGGCCTCGGTGCTCGCGAAATCTGTCGTCACCGTCGATCAGATCTCCGGCGGACGCGTCGAGCTGGGGATCGGCGCCGGCTGGTTCGAGCCGGACCACACCGCGTACGGCTTCCCATTCGGAACGGTCGGCGAGCGGATGACGGAGTTCGAGCGCCAGCTGGAGGAGATCAACCGGCAGTGGACGAGCGCCGGCGACGTCTGGCCAAAGCCGGTCCAGCAGCCGCGACCGCCGATCATCGTCGGCGGCGCCGCCAAGCCGCGCAGCGTGCGCGCGGCGATCCGCTGGGCGGACGAGTACAACACCGTCGTTCCGACGGTCGGGCAGGCACGTGAGCGCTGTCAGATCGTGCGTGAGGCTGCACTCGCCGCGGGGCGCGAACCGCTTCGCTTCTCGATGATGACCACCTGCGTGGTCGGGCGCGACGAGGGCGAGGTGCGCGACCGCCTGCGGGCGTGGGACGAGGCCTCGAAGCTCGACCACAGGCCGGAGCTGGCGGGAACCGTCGAGCAGGTCGCGCAGAAGCTGCGCGAGTACGAGGCGGTCGGCGTGGAGCGCGCGATGCTGCAGCACCTCGCGCACGAGGACACCTCGATGGTGGCGGTGCTGGGCGAGCTCGCGGCGGCGCTCGCCGCGTAGCAGCGGATTTCACCAGCTGAAACCACTTTCACCATTCGGAGGTCTATACTCGCCGCGATGCCCGCCGCCCTGTCCGCCACGGCGCCCGCCAGAACCTCCGTGCGATCGGTCGCGCCGGGCGGCTCGCTGGCTGCTGTGGATCGCCGAGCACGAGGGCGCCAGCGCGACCGAGGTGGCCCGCGAGTTCGACGTGCCGCTGCCGACCGTGCACCACGTGCTGAGCACGCTGGCGCAGGAGGGGCTGCTCGAGAAGGACGCGGCGAGGCGCTACCACATGGGGCCGAACGTCGGTGTGCTCTCCGGCTCGTTCGTGCGCGAGCAGGGGGTCCCAAGCGTCTGGCAGCGCGCGCTCGCGGAGCTCGCGTCGGCGACCGGGGAGACCGCGCATCTCGCGGCCTGGCGGGGCGGCGAGATCACGATCCTCGCCGGCGTCGAGGGCAATCGCGCGGTCCGCGTCCCCGACATCCACATCGGCTCCTACGCCCATGCCCACGCGCGGGCGGCGGGAAAGCTGCTGCTGGCGCTCGCGCCGGCGGCGCAGCGGGACGCCTACCTCGCGCGCCATCCGCCGACGCGGCTGACCGCGAAGACGATCACGAGCCGGGCACGGCTGAACGCCGAGCTCGAGCGGATCGTGGCCGCGCAGTACGCGACCGACAACGAGGAGTTCGCCGACGGGCTGGCGTGCCTCTCGGTGCCGATCATCGAGGGCGGCGCCGTGCTCGCGGCGCTGAGCGTCGCCGCGCCGTCGCAGCGCTTCCGCGCCGAACGGCAGTTCCTGCTGCGATCCGCCCGTAACGCCGCGGCGCAGGCCGTGCCCGGCGACGCCGGCGCGAACGTGGCGATGCTGAGGGGAGCGTGACCGGCGTGAATGCCGACACCCCGGCGGCGGCGAGGATCGAGCTCGGGCTGCGCTGCTTCGAGCGGATGCTCTTGATCCGCGGCGTCGAGGACGAGGTCCAGCGGATGTTCACGCAGGGGCTCGTGCGCGGGACCACGCACCTCTGCCAGGGGCAGGAGGCGAGCTGCGTCGGCGTCTGCGCGGCACTGCGCGAGGGCGACACGATGACCTGCACGTACCGCGGGCACGGCGCGGTGCTGGCGATGGGCGCGCAGGCCGACGAGGTGTTCGGCGAAATCATGGGCAAGGCAAAGGGCCTGTGCGGCGGCAAGGGCGGCTCGATGCACCTGACCGACGTGCGGATCGGCGCCTACGGCTCCTTCGCGATCGTCGGCGCGCATTTGCCGATCGCGGTCGGGCTCTCGTTCGCCTCGCGCTACCTCGGCGACGACGCGGTCAGCGTCTGCTTCTTCGGCGACGGGACCACCAACATCGGGGCCTTTCACGAGGCGCTGAATCTCGCCTCGCTGTGGAAGACGCCGACGATCTTCGTCTGCGAGAACAACCGCTACGGCGAGTACTCGCCGCAGAGCCTGACCACCCCGATCGAGCGGCTCGCCGACCGTGCCGCGTCGTACGCGATGCCCGGCGTCGTCGTCGACGGCAACGACCTCTTCGCGGTGCACGCCACCGCCGGCGAGGCGGTGCAGCGGGCGCGCAGCGGCGAGGGCCCCACGCTGATCGAATCGCTCACCTACCGCCAGGTCGGGCATTCGCGCTCGGACCCGGCCAAGTACCGCCCAGAGGGAGAGCTCGACGCATGGCTCGCGCGCGACCCGATCGTGCTGCTCGAGCGGGCGCTGATCGAGCTGGGCGTCGCCGAGGACGACCTGGCCGCCCGGCGGGGCAGGGTCGCCGAGGAGGTCGCCGGCGCGCTCGAGCGAGCGAAGTCCTGGCCCGACCCGGCGCCCGAGACGCGGTTCGAGAACATCTACACATGACCGAGCTGACCTACCGCCAGGCGGTCACGCAGGCGCTCGCCGACGAGCTCGAGGCCGACGAGCGGGTGATCCTGTTCGGCGAGGACGTCGCGGCCGCGGGCGGCGTGTTCAAGGCGACCGAGGGGTTGCAGGAGCGCTTCGGGCCCAGGCGCGTGCTCGACACGCCGATCTCCGAGCAGGCGATCGTCGGCTGCGCGATCGGCGCCGCGATCCGCGGGCTCAACCCGGTGATCGAGATCATGTTCGCCGACTTCGCCGGGGTCTGCTTCGACCAGCTCGCCAACGAGCTGCCGAAATACCGCTACATGACCGACGGCCAGGTCAGCGTCGGGCTCACGGTGCGGCTCGCGAACGGCGCCGGCGGCGGCTTCGGCGCCCAGCACTCGCAGTCGGTGGAGAACTGGTTCCTCAACATCATCGGGCTGAAGATCGTCGTGCCGGCGACACCGGGCGACGCCTACTGGCTGCTGCGCGCGGCGATCCGCGACCCCAACCCGGTGCTCTACTTCGAACACAAGAACCTCTACAACCTGACCGGGGAGCTCGAAGCCGACGAACCGGCGACGATCGGCAGGGCCGCGGTCGTGCGCGCCGGCACCGACATCACGCTCGTCGCGACCCAGCTGATGCGCCACCGCGCGGTCGAGGCGGCGGAGCTCCTGGCGGCCGAGGGCGTCGCGGCGGAGGTCATCGACCCGCGCACGATCGTCCCGTTCGACCTCGACACGGTCACCGCCAGCGTCGCGAAGACGAACCGGCTGATCTGCGTGCAGGAGTCCTCGCAGGGCGGCAGCTGGGGCGCCACGCTGATCGCGTCGCTGGTCGCCGAGAACCTCGAACTGCTCGACGCGCCGCCGATCATCGTCGGCGGCGACGAGACGCCGATCCCCTACTCCGGCGAGCTCGAGGCGGCCTGGCTGCCAAGCCCGGAGCGGATCGCGCAGGCAGCCCGCCAGACGCTGGCCTACTGAGGAGCGGGCGCTTGATCGCCGACGTCCTGCACTTCTCGTTCACGGTCAGCGACATCGAGGCCTCGATCGACTGGTACACGCGCGTGCTCGGCCTGGAGCTCGTCCACCGCCAGCGCCAGGAGAACGAGTACACGCAGATCCTGGTCGGGATCCCGGGAGCGGTGCTCGAGGTCGCCCAGTTCGCGGTGCCCGGCGTGCCGCCGGCGCGCTCCACGCACATGCTCGAGCTGGTCGAGTACGTGACGCCGCGCGGCGCCCCCTTCGGGGAGCTCGCGACCAACAGCGTCGGCTGCGCGCACCTCGCGCTGATGGTGACCGACATCCACGAGCGCCACGCGCGCATGTGCGAGCAGGGCGTCGTCTTCCGCAACCCGCCGGTGGCGATCACCGCGGGCGCCAACGTGGGCGGCTTCGCCTGCTACTTCCACGACCCCGACGGGATCACGCTCGAGCTGCTGCAGCCCTCGCCGGCGCGCCAGCGGGCGCTGGGGATCGCTTGATCGGACGCGTCGACCAGCTCTGCTTCCTGGTCGAGGACATCGACCGCGGCGTCGCCGAATACTCGGAGCTGTTCGGGGCGACACACTGGCGCGGCTACCGCTACGCGCCCGACACCGTGCCGGCGCTCGGCTACCGCGGCGAAGGCGGGCGCTTCGCCTTCTGGGTGGCGCTGTCGGACACCGACCCGCAGATCGAGCTGATCCAGTCGCTGCAGGGCCCCAGCATCTACACCGAATGGATCGAGCAGCGCGGACTCGGCTTCCACCACATCGGCACCTTCACCAAGAACCTCGACGCCGACGTCGCGGCACTCGAGGCGCGCGGGATGCGCGTCAGCCAGTGGGGCCGCGGCTACGGCCTCGACGGCGACGGCGGCTTCACCTACCTCGACTCGCTCGAGCAGCTCGGCGTCGTGCTCGAACTGATCGAGATCCCCAAGCGCCGGCGCACGCCGGACCGCGAATGGGACGTGTCCCGTTAGGGACCCCCCGGCCCGATAGGGCCGCCTAAAAATCGTTCTTTTCGGTGCGCGCGACAGGCGCGGGACGCGATAGTTCGCGGCGCTATTCTTCGGCGAAGGCGTCAACGAGCGTGGGTCGGGCGTCCCCTGTGAGATCGAGATGCCCAATGGACGCAAACCGTTGACGACACGCCGCAAGGATGCAGCGGAGCCGCAGGCTGCGGCGCGGGAGGCCGCCTCGGGGCGCCAGCCGGTCGTCGGGCGCGTGACGATCCGCGACGTCGCCGAGCAGGCCGCCGTGTCGCTCGGCACCGCGTCCAACGTGCTCAACCGGCCCGACCGTGTGGCGCCCGAGACGCGCGATCGGGTGCTCGAGGTGATCGAGCGGCTCGGCTTCGTGCGCAGCTCCGCCGCCCACCAGATGCGAAGCGGCACCAGCCAGTGCTTCGGCGCGGTCGTGCTCGACGCGGCCAACCCGTTCGCGACCGAGACGGTGCGCGGCCTCGAGGACGTCGTGCACGAACACGGCTGCGCCGTCTACGTCTGCTCGACCGACGGCTCGGCCGACCGCGAGGCGCGCTACCTGCGCCTGCTCGAGGAACAGCGCGTGCAGGGGATCCTGATCACGCCGGCCTCGCGCAGCATCCACCACCTTCAGAAGCTGCGCGACCGCGGCACGCTCGTCGTGCTGCTCGACCGCCGCAGCGCCGACGGCGACCTCTGCTCGGTGTCGGTCGACCACGCCCACGGCGGCGAGCTGGCGGCCCGCCACCTGTTCGAGCTGGGGCACCGGCGGATCGCGTTCATCAACGGGCCGCTGCATCTGTCGCAATGCTCGGAGCGCCGCCGCGGCGGGCGACGGGCGGCGCGCGAAGCGGGACTCGACCCCGACACCAGCATCGTGGAATACACGATCGACCCGATCACCTCGCTCGAGCAGGCCGAACGCCACGTCGACGCGCTGCTGGCGATCGACGACCGCCCCACCGCCGTCGTCTGCGTGAACGACCAGATCGCCTTCACGGTGCTGCGGGCGCTCGCGCAGCGACGCGTACGCGTGCCGCGCGACATCAGCGTCGTCGGTTACGACGACGTCGAGTTCGCGGCGATGCTGACGCCGGCGCTGACGTCGATCCGCCAGCCGAAGTACGAGGTCGGGCGGGCCGCCGCGGAGCTGCTGCTCGCCGAGACGCTCGACCCCAACCACCGCCACGGCGACATCCGCTTCGAACCGGAGCTGATCGAGCGACAGTCGACGACGGCGCGCTCGAGGCTGAACCGCTACAGCCCGGCCGGCGACTGAGCGGGACGAGCCGGGCGCGGTGGGAGCGGAGCGAGAACGGGTCGCGGGCTTCGGCCAGGCCGCCGACGGGCTGTCCGCGGCGACGCCGTGGTACGCGTGGGGGCCGTACGTGAGCGAGCGCGCGTGGGGGACCGTGCGCGAGGACTACAGCGCCGACGGGGAGCCATGGAAGTACCTGCCACACGAGCACGCGCGCTCGCGGGCCTACCGCTGGAGCGAGGACGCCCTCGCCGGGATCTGCGACGTCCACCAGCGGCTGTGCCTCGGGCTCGCGCTGTGGAACGGACGCGACCGGATGCTCAAGGAGCGGATCTTCGGGCTGACGGGTGAGGAGGGCAACCACGGCGAGGACGCCAAGGAGTACTGGTGGTATTTGGACGCGCTGCCGAGCCACGCGTGGCTGCGCTGGCGCTACCACTACCCGCAGGCGGCGTTCCCCTACGACGACCTGGTCGCGACCAACCGGGCCCGGACGCGGCAGGACCCGGAGTACGAGCTGCTCGACACCGGCATCTTCGACGCCGACCGCTACTGGGTCGTCGAGGTCGACTACGCCAAGGCCGACCCGACCGACCTGCTGATGCGGGTGCGGGTGACAAACGCCGGCGCCGAGCAGGCGGAGCTGCACGTGCTGCCGACACTGTGGTTCCGCAACCGCTGGGACTGGGATCCGAGCGTCGAGCGGCCCAGCCTGCGGGCGGAGCGCTCGAGCTTCGTGATCGCCGAGGAGAAGACGCTCGGCTGCTACGCGCTGGCGGTCGGGCCGGCGCCCGACGGGACGTCGCCGCAGCTCTTGTTCTGCGAGAACGACACGAACGCGGCACGGCTGTTCGGTGCGGCCGACAGTCCGGCGTACCCAAAGGACGGGATCGGCGAGCATGTCCTGCACGGCGCGGCGTCGGTCAATCCGGACGGCGCCGGCACCAAGGCGGCGGCCTGGTACCGGCTGTCGCTGGGCGGCGGCGAGAGCGCGGAGCTGCGGCTGCGGCTGCGGCGGCGGCCGAGCGGGGTCGCGCCGACGCGGCCGGGGCTCGGCAGCGGCTTCGAGCGCCTGATGGCAGCGCGCGAGCGCGAGGCGGACGAGTTCTACGACGAGCTGGCGCCCGGGGACTGCACCCGTGATGAGCGCGCGATCATGCGCCAGGCGTTCGCCGGGGCGATCTGGGGCAAGCAGTACTACGGCTATGACGTCGCCCGCTGGCTCGACGGGGACCCGGGCCAGCCGCCGCCGCCCGCCACGCGGCTTGACGGGCGCAACAGCGGCTGGAGGCACCTGCTGGCGCGCGACATCATGTCGATGCCGGACCCGTGGGAGTACCCGTGGTTCGCGGCCTGGGACCTCGGCTTCCAGGCCGTCGTGCTCGCGCACCTGGACCCGGCGTTCGCGAAGTACCAGCTGCTCTTGCTGTGCCGCGAATGGATGCAGAGCCCGGCCGGCGCGCTGCCGGCCTACGAGTGGGAGTTCGGTGACGTCAACCCGCCCGTCCATGCGTGGGCGGCGATGAAGGTGTGGGCGATCGACGGCGCCGGCGACCACGACTTCCTCGAACGGGTGTTCCTGAAACTGCTCGTCAACTTCACCTGGTGGGTCAACCGCAAGGACAGCCAGGGCATGAACGTCTTCGAAGGAGGCTTCCTCGGCCTCGACAACGTCTCGGCGATCGACCGCTCGAAGGTGCCCGGCGGCGAGACACTGGAGCAGTCCGACGCGACCGGCTGGATGGCCTTCTACTGCCTGACGATGCTCTCGATGGCCGCCAACCTGGCCCGCCACGAGCCGGCCTACGAGGACCTCGTGCTGAAGTTCCTCGAACATTTCGCCGCGATCGCCGACGCCCTCGAGCGCGGCGGGCTGTGGGACGAGGACGACGGCTTCTACTACGACGTGCTGGCCGGCGCCGACGGCTCGCACACACCGCTGAAGGTGCCCTCGATCGCCGGTCTGATCCCGCTGCTGCCGACGGTCGTGCTCGACGGGCGCGAGATCCGCCGCGCGAGCGCGCTGCGCAAGGCGTTCGGGCGGCTGCACGACCGCCACCCCGACGAGGGGCCGGCGGCGAGCCAAATCATGCGCGGCAGCGGAGCGAGCGAGCGCATGCTGCTCAGCGCCGTCGGGCGAAAGCGGATGCTCCGGCTGCTCGCGCACGCGTTCGACGAAAGCGAGTTCCTCTCGCCGTTCGGCCTGCGTTCGGTGTCGGCGCGGCTGCGCGATCAGCCCTACACGCGTCACGATCGCCGGGGTCAGCGCGAGCGTCGACTACGAGCCGGCCGAGTCGACGACGCCGCTGTTCGGGGGCAACTCCAACTGGCGCGGGCCCGTCTGGATGCCGCTCAACTACCTGTTCGTCGACGCGCTGGCACGGCTCGGTGAGCAGGTCGGTGACGGCATCGTCGCGGAATACCCGACCGGCTCGGGCGAGCAGATGACGCTGACGGCGATCGCAGCCGACCTGCGCCGGCGGCTGATCACGCTGTGGCTGCCCGGCGAAGACGGCCGCCGCCCCGTGTTCGGCGGCGTCGAGCGGATGCAGAGCGATCCGCGCTGGCGCGAGAACCTGCTGTTCTACGAGTACTTCAACGGCGACGACGGCGCCGGGCTCGGCGCCTCGCACCAGACGGGCTGGACGGCGCTGGTCGCGGACCTGATCGTCGGGCGGCGGATGGCCGCCGACCCCGGCGCGCGCTCGCTCTACGGCTGAGGCCGGGGTGCGGCCGCGCGGCCGCCGTGGTCGCGTGGCTCAGCGCCGGCGCTCGTGGGCAGGCACGAGCCGCACCAGATCGCGGTCGATCAGACCTTGACCTTGACGGGAACCTCGAAGATCTCGACCGAGGCCCGACGCCCCATCCCGCCCGGGTCCGGCGGGTCCATCGAGTTCAGCGTCGCGTCGCCCTGGCGGAGGTCCTCCTCCGTCTCGAACAGGGTGATCGCCAGGACCTTGGCGTCGCCCGGCCGGTGCAGCACCAGCAGGCCGACCGCCGGCACGCCCTCGGGCGGACCGTCCGCTGACTGACGGCCGATCTCCTCGACCATCCGGCGCACCTGCTCCGGGTCTCCGCCTTCGAACGTCGCCACACGCGCGTGCATCACTCAGCCTCCTCGGGTTGACCGCACGATCGTAGCCGCACGCGGAAGGGGAGTCGAGTCGGGCGCGCATGCGGGGGCGCTTCGGCTTTGCGCCTGGGCGGCGTTCAGCCGGAGACGACGCGCCTGAACAGGAACACGCAGATCGCCGCCACCACGAGCGCGAGGATCGGCAGCGTCGCGCCGATCACGCCGACGACGGCCAGCACAAGCCCGACGATCCCGATCAAACCGGCCACGCCGCCACCCAGCGCGAGCTGGTAGGCGCGCCGCTCGCGAACCCGCCGCGGGGTGTAGCTGCCGCGCTTCTGCAGATCGCTCACGGATCGAGGATAGCGTGGGGCGCTGCGTCAGTCCGGTGTTGTCGGGTGGTTGAGCGTCGGCAACCATCCGGCGCCGGGATCTGCGCAAGCCGAGATGTCGGCGACGATCACCGAAATGTTGTCGCGGGACCCGGCGCGCAGCGCGAGGTCGATGAGCGTCCGGGCACAGTCTGCTGGAGCGCGAATCTGCAACGCCGCCGCGAGCTCGTCGTCGTCGACCACGTCAGAGAGCCCGTCTGAGCAGAGCAGCAGACGGTCTCCTGGGACGGCCTGCAGCGATCTGACGTGGGGCGCGGAGCGGGGCTGTCCGTCGATCGCGTCGACGACGATCGAGCGTTGCGGGTGCCGGTGGGCGTCCGCTGCGCTGATCGCGCCACTGTCGACAAGCGTCTGCACGAGGGTGTCGTCGTGGCTGAGCTGGCGGAGCCTGCCGGCGCGGAAGAGGTAGGTCCGTGAGTCGCCGACATTCACCAGCAGAATGTCGCCGTCGTTGGTCATCGCAGCAGCGGTCACGGTTGTGGCCATGCCAGCCAGGTGCGGTCGACAGTCAGCGATGAAGCCGATCGCTTCGTTCCCCCATCGGAGCGCCTCGCGCATCGCCTCTGCAAGCGGGCGCGAAAGGCGCGACTTGTCGAGCTGGATGAAGGCGTTTACGATCCAGCGGCTCGCCACCTCGCCACCGACCGCCCCGCCAACTCCGTCAGCGAGTACGGCAAGGCGCCCCGTGGCGAACACGGCGTCCTCGTTGTTTGGCCGGCGGCCAACCTCGCTCCTGACGGCAGATTCGAACGCCAGCGCCGGCATCGTCCAAACCCTACCCGCCGCCAGCTGGCTCCACCAAGCAGGTCGTGCCGCGGACCGCGCCGTGTCGCGCAAGGCGTTGATGGCCGTGCCGCGCGGGGTGTCTGCCGAAGACGAGTACGCGCCGGCTCCTGCGTATAGTCGGCTGACGATGCCGCCTCCGGAGCCTGGATCGCGGTCACGGCCGTGGTTCGTCCGTCGCCGCTACGGGGTGGGCTACCGCCCGTCGGCCTGGCAGGGCTGGGTGATCGCCGGTGCACTCGTCGCCGCCGCGGTCGTGGTGCTGGCGGTCGTGCACGCCTCGTCCGCGCGGATCGCCGTGCTCGCCGCGTTGGTCGTGCTCTACAGCGCGGTCGGCTGGCGCCTGTCCGGCCCGCGAGGGGACGAGCCGGGGGATCTCGAGGAGGCGCCCATGGTCGTCGCGCGAGAGCCGGTCGAGCGCACGCCGGAGCAGGTGGCGGCGATCGCCCAGCTGCGGGCCGAGGCATCGATCCCGACCGAGCGGCGCGGGCCGCCGGGGGACTACGCGATCATCGTCGAGGGGCTGACCAAGCGGTTCGGTGAGCGCACGGCTCTTGGTGACGTGTCGTTCAGCGTCGGATGGGGTGAGGTGTTCGGCTTCCTCGGGCCGAACGGCGCGGGCAAGACCACGACGGTGCGGACGCTCGGCACGCTGATCGCGCCGACCGCGGGTTCAGCCGTCGTGGCCGGCATTGCGCTGACCCCCGAGAATGCCGTCGCGATCCGCAGCGAGATCGCGATCATGCCCGAGGCACCGGGCCTGTACCCGCGACTGACTGTCGCCGAGAACCTCGAGTTCTTCGCCGGCCTCTACGGGTTGGCGGACGTGCGCCCGCGGATCGAGCAGGCTCTCGCCACCGTCAACCTCGTCGAGCGCGCAGGCGACCCGTGCAGCAGCCTGTCGAAAGGCCTCAAACAGCGCGTCGCGATCGCGCGGGCGCTGCTGAGCGACCCGCGAGTCCTGTTCCTCGACGAACCCACGTCGGGGCTCGACCCGGTCGCCTCGCGCGAGGTGCACGACCTGATCGCCGCGCTGCGCCAGCGTGGCGTGACGATCTTCCTGACGACGCACCGCCTCGAGGAGGCCGAGCGTATGTGCGACCGCGTCGCAATACTCAACACGACGCTGCGGACCGTGGGCCGTCCCGATGAGCTGCGCGAGCGCCTTTTCGCGCGTTCGCTCGCGGTCACCACCGCGACCCCGCTGGAAGCCCCCGAGCGCGTGTTTGCAGGCGTCCCCGGCGTCGATGGCTGGAGTCCGGACGACGCCGGCGGCTACGAGCTGAAGGTGTCGGACCCGAGCGCGGTCGCGCCCGCGCTGACCAGGGCGCTCGTCGCCGCGGGCGCCGACGTGGTCTCGATCGGGGAGCGGCGACGCTCGCTCGAAGACGTCTACCTGGAGCTGATCGACGAGGACGTGGAGGCGAGGCGCCCGTGAGCATCGATGCCGGGCGCGTGAAGGCCGTCTTTCGCAAGGAACTGCGCCAGTTCCGGCGCAACCGCGCGATCGTCGTGACGATGGGGATCCTGCCGGTGCTGTTCCTGACCAGCCCGATGATCAGCATCTTTTCGCAGACCGCCGCCGCGAGCAGCTCGACCATCCACGCCGTGGTCGGCTCGGCCCTCCTGCTGATGCTGATCGTGCCGGTGATCCTGCCCGCCGCCATTTCCGCGTACTCCGTTGTCGGCGAGCGCGACCAGGGCACGCTGGAGCCGCTGCTGACCACCCCTGTGCGCCGCGGCGAGCTGATGCTAGGCAAGGGGCTCGCGGCCGTTCTGCCCGCGGTTGCGGTCACGTACTTCCTGTATGCGGTTTTCGTCGTCGCCGTGCGCCTGTGGGCGACGCACGCAGTGTTCACCGACGTATGGCAAACCCCGCAGATCCTCGTCGAGGTCGCGTTCGCCCCGCTCCTCGCCACCTGGTCTGTCTGCGTCGGCATGGCGATCTCGGTACGGTCCTCCGACGTGCGCGTAGCACAGCAACTCTCGACGCTGGCGAGCCTGCCGCCGCTCGGGCTGGCGATCCTGATCACCTTCCGGGTGATCGCGCCGACGGTCCTGTCGGCCATAGCGATCGGTTTCGCCTTCGTCGTGCTCGACGGCCTCGCCTGCTGGGGCGCCGCGATGATGCTCGACCGCGAGCGCCTGATCACCGGGCGACGCGTGCCGCGCCACGAAAGGATCGGCCCCGTTGCGTGACAGGCAACGGCGCCGCGATCACGCGGCGCACTCGCGCCGCTCGAGCGGGATCGATAGACGGGTGTTCCGTTGCCACGGGGTAGGCTGATGCCATGCCGATGCCGAAACGGTCAAGCGTCGATGATTTCTTTGCTCAGTTGAACGACGTTCAGCGCCCGCACCTCGAGGCGCTGAGGGAGTTGAGCGTCGGGGCCGACCCGGAGGCGCGGGAAACACTGAAGTGGAACCTGCCGGTGTACGTCCGCGGCGAGAGGACGAGCCTGTGGATGCTGCAGAACTTCAAGAACCACTGCTCGCTGCGGTTCCCACCGCCGTTCTTCGCGACCCAGAAGGCCGCGGTCGAGGCCGCCGGGTACGAGGCAGGCGAGGGCTTCGTCAAGCTTCCCTACGACCGTGAGCTGCCAACCGGGCTATTGAAGGCGCTGATGCAGGCGCGAGTCGAGGAGTACGAAGCGACCGGCGCCGGCTGGAACGACCGCTGACGGCGCCGAGATCGCGCGACATCGACGGCGACCAGCGCGCGGCCCGCGAGAGCTTCGATCCAGGAGCCTGTCGCACCTCACGCCGACAGGCGTGATCGTGGCGGCGAGGCCCGGGGAGCGGCCGAGGGCGGATCCGCCCACTACCGCTCGTCAGTTCCGGCGCATCGACGCGGCTCCACGGAGCGGGTACGATCGAGCGCCTCCAAACTCGAGACTGGGGGACTGATGACCGTAGCGATCGTGATGGATTTCAAAGGTGCCACCCTGGACCAGTACGACAAGGTTGCTGATCTGATGCATTTGACGCCCAATGGTTCTGGTCCGGCAGGAAGCCTTTTCCATTGGGTTGCGGCGACGGCCGACGGGATCGTCGTTACAGACGTCTGGAAGACGCGCGAAGAGTTCGAGAGGTTCGCTCAGGACCACATCGGCCCGCGCACGCAGGAGGCGGGATTTCCGGGGCCGCCGGAGATGACGTTCTACGAAGTACACAACTACATGAGCGAAGGCTGAGCGACCAGCTTGCGCTCGGGGCGGGGGCGGTCGTCCGACCGCCCCCGCGTTGGATCTGCGAGAGCGGGTTGACCACACGTTGAGCGGCTCCACCCGTCGCCCAAACTCAAGGTGCTACGACCTCGCGGTCCGCTCCCACGACGCGTGCTGCTGTCAGCGTCGCCTTCGACAGCGGACGCCACGGTCGAGCGGGCACTGGTGAGAGCTGCGACGATGGCTGGATGCTTGTAGGGCGAGGCCTGCCCTGGGGTCGCGGCTCGCGCGCGGCGCTCGCTGTGGCGATCGTGGGATCGCTCGCGCTGGCGGTTGCAGCGGCCGGCCGCGCAGCGCCGGAGCCCACCCTCGCCGCTCGCATCGAGACCGCCCGCGGGAACGTTTGTCGTCGGGTGCCGGCGCTGACCGGCTTGACGTTGGCAAAGGCGCGCATTGTCTCCGCGCGCTCCGGCTGTCACATTCGCGTGGCGGGCGCCCCAATCGTCGGGCCGAGCGGTCAACGCGTCCGAATCTCGGGCGGAGAGGATCGGCGGCGCATCGCCCGGCAGGCACCGAAGGCTGGCGGGCGAGGACAGTCGATCAACGTGTGGCTCGTAGCGGAGTGCGCCGAGATGGGCGCTCCAGGTCCGCCGGCCGGCGAGCCGTTCCTGACAGTCGGACCGACCGAGCTGGTCAGTGGCCTCTACCTCGCCGGCGGCCCGTTCGAGATCTTCGCAGGCCGCTGCCGACAGGGCACCGCTGAAGCCGGCACGATCGTGGTCATCGATCCGGCCTCCGGCGCGACGGTCGCGAGCGCGACAGTGGCAAGCGGACAGCTCGCCACGATCCCACTCGCTCCCGGCACCTACAAGGTCGACGGGACCTTCGCCAATGCGACCGTCAACGGTGCATCGATGACTAGCTCGCTGTCCATCACGATTCCAGCCGACATGACCGTCCGCGACGACATAGTCGCCAGCGTGCCCTAGCTGTGTGCACCGCCCCTGCGGCGCACCCCCCACCGCTTCCGCGTGCAGGATGCTTTTCCGATGGAGCCAGACGGGCTCGAACCGTCGACCTCCTGCTTGCAAAGCAGGCGCTCTCCCAGCTGAGCTATGGCCCCTCGGGATGGATCTTAACGGCGGATCGGGGCCGGCAGGCGAAGCGGAGCCGGGGCGGCGGCGCATGCGCCGGCGGCGCCGTGGGGAACGCGCGCAATCCTTTGCCCGGGGCGGCGGCGCGCTGGTAGGCTAGCGCGGTCTCGAAGGCCTTCGTCGATGCGCCACACGAGCTCGATCACGTCACTGTCCTGGATCCCCTCCGAGGCGATCGAGGGCTCCATGCGGCTCGCGTTCGACGCGGGGTTCACCCACTACGATCCGCCGCCGCCGGACGTGATCGAGGATCTCGAGCAACTGCGGCTAAGCGACCGCTTCCGCTTCGCGAACGTGCTGCGCGCCTGGATCGAGGTCGACGATCACGGCAAGATCACCGACTGCGGCTACGACGGCGGCGGCGCGATGGGGTCGACGACGGTGAAGGTCGGGCCGTTGATGCGCACCTTCGAAGCCGTCGCGCTGCCCGATCTGCAACTCGAGCCGCAGCGTGGCGACGGCTGGGTTCGCTTCGTGCAGACCGCGGGCGGTCGGACCGGACTGCCGGCACCGCGCCGCGTGCGCCGGCGGCCGTTCATTCAGTGGCAGGCGCCGCTGGTCTGGACGACGCTCGCGCTCACGGTGTATGCCGACGGGCACGCCGACGCCGAGGTGGCCGGCCACAGCCGCTTTCCGCGCCACTGGATCTACGACCACGAGGGCAAGCTTTCGCAGAAATCCGGCCTAGCCGATTTCAAGGACTGGTTCCGCAAGTCCTTTGGCCGGCACACGCCGTGGGGGGACGAGGAATCCGAGGCGATGGTCACGGCTGTGGAGACCGCCCTCGAACGCCGGCTCTCGGCGCAGGTCATGTCAGCCGGAGTGAGGCCCAAGATCCGCAAGATCAAGGCGGGCGACGCCCTTGTCCGCCAGGGCGACGCCGGCAGCGAGGTCTTCCTGCTGCTCGATGGCGTGCTTCTGGTGGAGAAGGATGGCGAACGGCTCGCCGAATACGGGCCGGGGGCGATGCTCGGCGAACGCGCGCACCTCGAGGAGAGCGGGCGCACGTCGAGCCTCATCGCGATCACGCCCTGCCGCGTCGCGGCCGTGGAGGCTGCGGCACTCGACCGCGGCGCGCTGGACGAGCTTGCGCAGGGCCACCGGCGCGAGCACACCGCCCACTGACTAGCGGCGCCCCGCGACGGTCGCCCGGCAGCGGCGTGTGCCGGGCGCGCGGCTGTTTGGTCACTCGGCGCGGGAACCGCGCCAACTAATGAACGCCCGGGCCGCTACAAAATCGTTACGAATCGGCAACACCCGGCACCGTATTGTCGCGCGATGCGACTGAGGATCGGCGACGAAGGCGGGCTGAGCCACACCGCCGCCACCAACGTGGCGGTCAAGCGGGTGGTGGGAGGGTTCGCGGCGCTGACGGTGGGCGAGTGGGTGCTCGGCACGACCGTGGCGATCCACGCCTACCCGGTCGGCGGCGCGCTGCTCGTCGGCCTTGTCGGCTTCCGCTTCTTCCCCGCCGCGGTAGCGGGCCTCGTCACCGCGCAGTTCGCCGACACCCACCGGCGCGAGCGCGTAATGACGGCGACCGCGGCGATCAGGGCGCTGGCGAGCGCGTTGGCGGCCGTATCGCTCGCGTTGAAGCTTCCGTTCCTCGTCCCGCTCCTGTTCGTCTGGCTGGACGCTGTCGCCGGCTCGGCCTACCGGCCGGCCCAGGCGACGCTGCTGCCGACGATCGTGCACACGCCGACCGAGTTCACCGCGGCGACCGCGCTCGCATCGCACGCCAAGTCATCGGGGCAGATGTTCGGGGCGCTCGCCGGCGGTCTGCTCGTCGCGGGAGTACCGATCGCCGTCGCGGTGTCCGTCGCGTCCGCGCTCTACGCGGCGTCGGCGCTGGCGACCGCCGGCATCCACGCCCCGCCGCCGCCGGCGCGCGCGGCGATCGGCCTGCGCGGCAGGCTGCGCCGGATGCGTGACGGCGCGGTGGCGATCCGCGGGGACCGCGAGGCCAAGGAGATCGTCGCGTACTCCTGCATGCGCTCGGCGATCCGCGGTGTGTGGATCTCACTCGGCGTCGTCGCCGCGCTGAAGCTGCTCGGACTCGGCAGCGCCGGCTTCGGCATCCTGATGGCGGCTGCGGGGGCCGGTGCGCTCGCGGCGATCCCGCTCAGCGCGCTGCTCGTCGGGCGCCGGCAGCTCGCACGCTGGATGGCGCTCGGGCTGGTGATGTGTGGCGCGCCGATCGCCGCGATCGGCGGAGCCGCCGCCGGAATCCCCGCAGTCGCGTTCATGGTCGGCTGGGGAATGGGCATGGCGGTATCGGACGTCGCCGCGCAGGCCGTACTTAACCGCGTGGTTGCGCCGCGGTCGATCGCCCCCGTGACCGGCCTTATGGAGAGCGGGAAACTGCTGGTCGAGGGTGGCGCGTGCCTGCTGGCGCCGGCGCTCGTGAGCACGCTCGGGATCCGCGATGCCCTGGTGGTGGCGGGAGTCGCTGTCGCGCTGGTGGTCGCGGGGGGCGCGCGCGCCTTTACGCGGATCGACACCCGCGCGGCCGGCCGCGTGGAGATGAGTCACCTGCTGGCGGGCGTCAAGCTGTTCCACCGCCTGCGCGTCGACCAGCTCGAGGGCGTCGTCGCTCAGCTCAAGCCGCTGAGCGTGGCGGTAGGGGAGGACGTGGTCACGCAGGGAGTCGACGACCACGGCGGCTGGTACCTCGTGACCCAGGGGCGGCTCGAGGTGCTGATCGACGGCTTCATCGTCAACGAGCTGCGGCGCGGCGACGGCTTCGGCGAGCTCGCGCTGCTGCGCGAGCGCCCGCGCGCGGCGACCGTCCGGGCCAGCACCGAGGTCGGGCTGCTCGCGCTCGATCGCGACGCGTTCCTGACCGCCGTGGGCGGCGGCGACGTCCCGCTAAGCGGAAGCTTCGACACCGTCGACGTCCGCGGCGACGACCACGCCGAACTGCTTGCCCGCACGCCGCTGCTGCAGGGCATCGGGCAGCGAACGGTCGCCGCACTCGCGGAGCACGCCGTGGTGCACGAGGTCGCGGCCGGCACGCAGATCGTGACCGCCGGCGCGCTCGACGACGAATACCACGTGCTGCTGATGGGGCGCGCGACCGTGATCGTCGGCGACGAGCCCCGCGCGCAGCTGCTTGCCGGCGACGGCTTCGGCGAGATCGCGGTGCTCCACCGCGTGCCGCGCTCGGCAACCGTCCGCGCCGAAGAGAACTGCACGCTGATGACGATCGCCGGAGCGGACCTGCGCGCCGCGGTGGCGGCACGCGGCGGCCGCATGGCGGAGATGGCGACCGCGGCGCATACCGACGCCTCAGACCTGACCGCCGAAAGCTAAGATCGGCCCGCCGAGCGGACCGTGGCGTCCGCGAGGCGACCCACATAGCGCCACGCGAACTCTGAGGAGGAAGGCCGTGTTCAGCACCGTTGTCGTCGGGACCGACGATTCGAGCACGGCGCGGCAGGCCGTTGTGGTCGCGGCCGACGTCGCGCAAAACGGCGGCGGAGCGCTCCACATCGTCACAGCCTACGACCCGAAGTCCGTCCACGCCGAGGCGCTGCCGGATGAGCTGCGCTACTCCGCCGGCGAGCATCCGCGGAAGCACTCCTACGTCGCCTGTCCGAACTGGTCAGGGAGCGCGGGCTCGAGCCGATCGTGCACGCCGCGGAGGGCGACCCGGTCGACGCCATCGTCGCCGTCGCCGAGAGCGTCGACGCCGACCTGATCGTCGTCGGCAACAAGGGGATGAAGGGTGTGCGCGCGTGCTCGGGAGCGTGCCGAACTCGGTCGCCCACGAGGCGCCCTGCTCGGTGCTGATCGCCGACACGACCGCCGCCGCCTGACGGCGCTGCGGTTCGCGTGCACGGGCGCGTGAGCGCGCGTCGCGCACGCCGGCCACACCGCCGCGCCAGGCACGCCGCCCGCAGCGCCGCCCCGGCCTGCACTAGCATCGCGTCCGGGAAGCGCCGACGCGCGTGGCAGAGACGCCAGCGAGTGCTGCTGGCTGCGGTCACAGCCGCCGCGATCGGACTGGGCCTGCTCGCCTACGCGACCGGGCTGCTCTACCCGCTCGAGGCGCAGTCCATCCATGCGCGGTTCTCGATCCGGGCCGCGCGGCCGTCGCTGGTCAAGAACTTCGTGATCGTCCAGATCGACGAGGAGACGTTCAATCATCTCCAGATCAACTGGCCGTTCCCGCGGCGCTACCACGCCGTCGTAATCGACCATCTGCTCGCCGCCGGCGCGAAGCTCATCGCCTTCGACGTGCAGTTCACGCAGCGGACCGATGTCGCCGACGACGACGCGCTGATCGAGGCGGTAGACCGCGCCCACAACATGGTGCTGGCCACCGACGCCGTGGACCGGACCGGGCAGACGGGCGTGCTCGGCGGTAACGCCGAATTACGGGCGGTCGGCGCGCGGGCCGGCAATTCGACCGTGATCGGCGACTCCCAGGGAGTGATCCGTGACTTTCAGCACCCGCACCAAGTCGATCGACACCTTCCCCGTCACGATCGCAACGGACTGGGAGGGTCACGAGGTCAGCCCGACACTTTTTGGCGGCTCGATGTGACCAGTGCCGATCCACTATCCCGGCCCACCGGGCACCGTGCCCGACATCGCCTACTGGCGGGTGTATGAGAACAAGTTCCCCACAGCCGCGGTCAAGGGCAAGATCGTGATCGTCGGCGCCTCCTCACGAGAGCTGCAGGACCTGCACCAGACGCCGACCTCGGGCGCCGAAGACATGGACGGGCCGGGAGATCCAGGCGGGACGCCGCGGCGACGACGATCGCCGGCATCCCGCTGCGCAAGGGACCGGGCTGGCTGAACATCGCGCTGATCGTGCTGTTCGGCGCGGGGCTGCCGCTCGCCAGCATCCGCATCCGCCTGTGGCGCGCCGTTTTTCCCCCGCTGGTGCTGGCCGCTCTCTTCACCGTGGCGACCCAGCTGGCCTTCGATAGCGGCACGATCATCGCCTTCACCTATCCGCTGCTCGCGCTCGTGCTGGCGATCGTCGCGACGCTCACGATCGTGCTGCTCGGCGAGGCCTTCGAACGCCAGCACGCGCGTGACATCTTCGCCCGCTTCGTACCGCCGGACGTGGTCGACGAGGTGCTGGCGCGGACGGACGACGACTTCCGCCTCGGCGGCGTCGAACGCGACTGCACCGTGCTGTTCAGCGACCTGCGCGGCTTCACGAGCTTCTGGCGAGACGCAGCCCGCGGCGAAGGTGATCGAGGTCGTCAACTACTACCTCAACGAGATGACCGAGGCGATCCTCGCCGCGGGGGGCACGCTGATCGCCTACATGGGTGACGGCATCATGGCGGTCTTCGGCGCACCGATTGATCAGCCCGACCACGCCGACCGGGCGCTCGTCGCGGCACGCGAGATGATGGGGCCGCGGCTGCGGCGCTTCAACGACTGGCTGCGCGAGCAGGGCCACGAGTCGGGGTTCCGGATGGGCATCGGCCTCAACAGCGGCACGGTGATGGCGGGCAACGTCGGCTCGGCCCAGCGCGTCGAGTACACGGCGATCGGCGACACCACCAACACCGCGTCGCGGCTCGAGGGGATGACGAAGGGGACGCCGTACATGCTGTTCATCTCCGAGAGCACGCGCGAGCGGATGTCTCAGATCCCCGACGACATGGTGTTCGTCGACAACTTCGACATTCGCGGGCGCGTCAACAAGATGGCGGTCTACTCGGTTCCCGATCCCGAGGACGCTCCGGGAGCCAAGCCCGCGGCGCCAGCCGCGGAGCCGGCGGCGGCAGGCGAGGCGGCGGCGGCAGGCGAGGCGCTGGCGGCGGACGACGCGCCGGAGGCAGGCGAGGCGCCGGCTACGGCGCCCCAGTAGCCCGCCGGCTACGCCTCTTCGTCGTCTTCGAGCCAGTCGTCGGAGTCGCCGAGCACGACGCGAAACTCCTGCGTCGCGTCACCGAGATCCTCGCGCGCCGGCGACCGCGCGGCATCTGCGTCATGGTCGGCGTGACCCGCGTCATGGTCGTCGCCCGCGTCGCGGGGCGCGCGGCCCGGACCGTGGCGCCTGTGCTCCGAGTCGTGGCGCGCGTCACCGTTGCGCGGTACGTCGTCGCCGCTCGTTGGCGGCGCGAGGTCCTCGGGCACGACGATCGCGTGCCCGCGCGTGACCGGTGCCAGCGCCTCCTGCTCCTCCCGCGCCACCTCGGCCGGATCGGCTCCGCGGCGGCGCTTCAGCTCCAGGTGGTCGCGAATCGCGTCATCGAGGTCGCCCATCGGGCCACAGCCTAACGCGTCGCCAGCATCTAGACTTCCCTGCGCGCGCCGCCGACCGGCGCGCGCATGGGGCTATAGCTCAGTTGGGAGAGCGCCTGGATCGCACCCAGGAGGTCGGGGGTTCGAGTCCCCCTAGCTCC
>CAWHDS010000016.1:0-12210 GCA_963828135.1 uncultured Solirubrobacterales bacterium | reverse complement strand
TGGACCCCGAGATAGACGCGCGAGGCGGCGAGGCCGCCGGCCAGCAGGTAGAGCGGCAGCGCCGGCGCGCCGGCGGCCGAGTAGACCCGCGCGGCGGCGAACGAGCTGGTCGCGTGCGCGCTGGGAAAGCTCAGCTGCGTCGGTGTCGCAGTCAGCGGCGGCAGGTCGGGGAGCTGCGGGCGCGGCCGGCGCACGGCGAACTTCAGCGCCGTGTTGAAGACGTAGGCCCCGGCGACCGTAGCGGTCGCCAGGCGCCACGCGCGCCGCTCGTCCGGAGCGGCGAAGGTCGCGGCGCCGGCGCCGAAGGCGAGCCAGATCGCGGCGTGCTGGCCGAGCGCGGAGAACGCCGCGACGGCCCGATCACGCTGCGGTGTGTGGGCGGCCGTGCGCGCGACGCGCAGCAGGGCAAGGTCGGCGGAGTGCATCGCGGGCGGCGCGCCGCTGCCGCGGTCAGGCGCCGAAGCCGACGCGCGGCTCGTCGGAGTCGACGCGCACGTAGGCGACCTGGGCGAGATCGATCCGCACGGAGCCGTCCTCCAGCGCCAGCTCGACCCAGCGGCGGTCGCCGCCGAGCGCCTCGGTCAGCACCTTGAGCGCGCCGGGCGCGACCCGCACCGCCAGCAGCTGGCCGCCGGCGAAGCCGATCGACACCTTCTGGCTGCGCTCCGCGCTCACGCGTGCGCCGCCTCGACGAGCTCGGTCAACACGCCGCCGGTTGCCCGCGGGTGCACGAAGGCGACGCGTGCGCCGCGTAGTCCGGGCCGCGCGGCGGTGTCGATCAGTTCGACCTCGCGCTGCGCGAGGGCCGCGAGCGTCGCGTCGATGTCGTCGACGCCATAGGCGACGTGGTGTACGCCGGGCCCGCGGCGTGCGAGGAAGCGCCCGACCGGCGTGTCGCGCGCAAGCGGGGCGAGCAGCTCGATCCGCTCCTCGCCGGCCCCGATCAGCGCCGCCTCGACGCCGTCCACCACAAGCACCTCGCGGTGCAGAAGATCCATGTCGAGGGTCTCGCGGTAGCGCTCGACGGCGTCGTCGAGCGCTTCGACGGCGATCCCGAGGTGGTCCAGGCGCTCAAACACTCGCCGCTGATTCTACGCGGCGCGCCGGGCGCGGCCGTGCGGCGGGCCCTACGCGTCAGGCTGATCGCGCCGCGCAGCCGCGGCGAGGCGCGGACGGGGCGGGGCGGCGTGGGCGACGATGCGCTCGATCGCGGAACGCTCGAGCACCTCCTGGGCCTGCAGCTCGCGGGCCAGCTCGTCGAGCGTCACGCGGTTGGCGTTCAGCAGCGCCATCGCGGCCGCGCGGGCGGAGTGCAGCAGCTCCTCGCGCTCCTCGTCGCGCAGGCGCAGGGTCTGCTCGGAGACGCGCTCGTCCATCGGCGAGCCGCGCCCGGTGACGGCGACCGTGGTGCCCATCGCGTAGTCGGTGATCATCGCCCCGGCGACCTCGGAGGCGCGCCGCAGGTCGTCGGAGGCGCCGGTCGAAACCGCGCCGAACACGATCTGCTCGGCGGCGCGGCCGCCCAGCAGCATCGTCATGTAGTCGATCAGCTCCTCGCGGGTCTTCAGGTAGCGGTCCTCGTCGGGCAGGTTCAGGGTGTAGCCGAGCGCGCGTCCGCGCGGCACGATCGAGACCCGGTGCACGCGGTCGACGGCCGGCAGCAGCTCGGCGACCAGGGCGTGACCCGCCTCGTGGTAGGCGACCACCTCCTTCTCGTGGTCGTTGAGCACGCGGCGCGACTGCGTGCCCGCGATCACGCGTTCGAGCGCGTGATCGAAGTCCTCGTTGAGGATCTCGTGCGCTTCGCGCCGGGCGGCGAAGATCGCCGCCTCGTTGCAGATGTTGGCTAGGTCGGCGCCCGTCAGGCCGGCGGTCTGGCGGGCGACCAGCTCGAGGTCCACGTCGCCGACCGGCTTGCCGCGAATGTGGACACGCAGGATCTGCTCGCGCGCGTGCACGTCGGGCGGCGCGACATAGATCTGGCGGTCGAAGCGTCCGGGGCGAAGCAGCGCCGCGTCGAGCTTGTCGATCAGGTTCGAGGCGGCGATCACCACCAGGCGGTCGCTCGACTTGAAGCCATCCATCTCGATCAGCAGCTGGTTGAGGGTCTGGTCCTTCTCGCCGGAGAAGCCCATGCCGCGCTGGCCGCCGACCGCGTCGAGCTCGTCGATGAAGATGATCGCCGGCTCGTTCTTGCGGGCGATGCGAAACAGCCGCCGCACGCGTGCCGCGCCGAGCCCGGCGAACATTTCGACGAAGCCCGCCGCGGACTGCGCGTAGAAGCGCGCGCCCGACTCGTGGGCGACGGCCTTGGCGAGCAGCGTCTTGCCGGTCCCGGGCGGTCCGTGCAGCAGTACGCCGCGCGGCACACGCGCCCCCAGCCGGGCGAAGCGCTGCGGCGCGCTGAGGAACTCGACGACCTCCTGCAGCTCCGCGCGCGCGTCCTCGACGCCGGCGATGTCCTCCCAGCCGACCGCGCTGTCCGAGTCCGGCTTGATCTCCTGCGGCCTGGTTCGCGGAAGCGAGCGCACCACCAGCGTGAACAGCGCGACCATCGACACGAGGAAGACGATCTCGAACACCGGCAGGGCGTTGTAGGCCCACGCCTCGACGCTGCCCCATGAGCTCGCGATCAGCACGGACCAACCTTATCGGCGGCCAGGGTGACCCACTGGAGGGACGAAACCACGCTCACCTGGTGATGAATGCCCGGTGGCCTGGTGGCGAACGTGCGGCGGCGCTCAGGCGGCGGTGCCGAGCATTCCGGTCGCGAGGTCGCCGAAGAACGCTGTGGCGAACTCGAGGTCGCGCACGTCGATGCGCTCGTCCGCGCCGTGGATCAGGTGATCGGTGTCGAACTTCGTCGCGAAGCGGTGCGGGAAGAAGCCGTAGGCGGCGCACTCGGGGAAGGCGTCGCGGAAGGTGCGCGAGTCCGTGAAGCCAGGCAGCACGGTCGGGACGCAGATCGCGGCCGGATCCTGCTTGGCGACCCAGCCGCGGATGAACTCGCTCAGCGGCGAGTCGATCGGCGAGCGGTTGCCCATCACGCGTTCGGTCCACTCCAGCCGGTAGGGGCCTGGCGGCCCGACGATCTCCTCGATCGCAGCCAGCGCCGCGTCCTCGCCAAGGCCGGGAGGGACGCGACAGTCGACAGCCAGGCGAGCGTGCGAGGGAGTCACGTTGATCTTCTCGGAGGCGAAGACACGCGTCGGCGCGAGCGACACGCCAAGCCACGGCTCGATCAGCGCGACCAGGCGGGGCTCGACCGCGCCGACGCGCTCGAGCGCGCCGGCCGCGTCGTCACCGTCGAGCACCCCGATCGCTTCGAGGAAGGCGCGCGGCTCGGCGGTCAGCCGGTAGGACGGCTGGCGCCCCGCGAAGCGCTGCAGCAGCGGCGCGAGCTTGAGCAGAGCGTTGTCGCCGAGCCGCGGCATCGAGGCGTGTCCGGCCGCGCCGTCGGTGTGCAGGACGAAGCGGAAGATCCCCTTCTCCGCGCAGCACAGGCAGTAGAGCCGCCGGCCGGCGTACTCGATGATGCCGCCCCCACCCTCGTTGACGAGGTAGTCGCAGTGCACCTTCTCGGGATGCGTTTGCGTCAGCCACTGCGCCCCCTCCGAGCCGCCGGTCTCCTCGTCGACGAGCACGACGACCAGCAGCGATCCCGCCGCCGGGCGCCAGCCGCTGCGCGCGAGCACGCAGGCGGCAGCCACCTCGGCCGCGGTCTGGGACTTCATGTCGAGCGCACCGCGACCCCAGACGAAGCCGTCCGCGAGATCGCCCGACCAGGGGTCATGCGACCACTCCGACGCCGTCGCCAGCACCGTGTCGACATGCGAGAGCAGGCACAGCCGCGGGCCGGAAAGCGGGCCGTCGAGACGAGCGATCAGGTTCGGGCGCTCCGGCGTGCGCCCGAGCAACTCGCAATGAAAGCCGGCGTCGGAGAGGACCCCTGCGAGGTGCTCCTGGGCCGCGCGCTCGTTGCCCGGCGGGTTGACCGTGTCGAAGCGGATCAGTCGCTGCAGCAACTCGACGGACTCGCTCTGCTTCCGCGCGCTCACGAGCTGCATCCTACGGGTGATACTGAGTGCGTGGAACGCCTCTTCGAGGAGCCGCGCGAAGCCGGCCGGACCGCTCCGCTCGCGGTGCGGATGCGCCCGCGAACGCTGGAGGAACTGGTCGGCCAGCAGGCGCTGCTGGGGTCCGGCGCGCCGCTGCGTCGCGCGCTCGGGGCCGGGCGGCTGCACTCGATGATCCTGCACGGCCCACCGGGCTCGGGCAAGACGACACTCGCGCGGATCATCGCGACTGCCACCGGCGCGGAGTTCGAGGAGCACAGCGCCGTCGACACCGGTCGTGCCGAGGTTCGCGCCGTGATCGAGCGGGCGCGCCACCGCGGCCGTGCCACCGTCTTCTTCCTTGACGAGATCCACCGCTTCAACAAGGCCCAGCAAGACGCGCTGCTGCCGGCGGTCGAGGAGGGCCTGGTCACGCTGATCGGCGCGACAACGGAGAACCCGCGGTTCGAGGTCAACAGCGCGCTGCTTTCGCGGGTCACGGTGTACGAGCTGGTGGCGCTGAGCGCTGACGACATCGCGATCCTGCTGCGCCGGGCGGTCGAGCAGGGCGAGCTCGGCGTCGGGCTCGAACTGGACGCGGACGCCGTCGAGTTGCTCGCCACCCGCGCCGGCGGCGACGCCAGGATCGCGCTGAGCGCGCTCGAACGCGCCGCGGCGACGAGCAGGCGGATCGACCTCGCGGCGGCGCGCGACGCGCTCGCCGGCGGCCTGGTTCGCTACGACCGCGCCGGCGACCAGCACTACGACACCATCTCGGCCTGGATCAAGGCGACCCGCGGCAGCGACCCCGACGCCTCGCTGTACTACCTGGCGACGATGCTCGAGGGCGGCGAGGATCCGCGCTTCATCGTGCGCCGGATGGTGATCCTGGCCTCCGAGGACATCGGCAACGCCGACCCCCAGGCGCTGGTGGTGGCGGTCTCCGCAGCGGCGGCGGTCGAGCACGTCGGCCTGCCGGAATGCAGCTACGCGCTGGCACAGGCGGCGATCTACCTCTCACTCGCGCCGAAGTCCAACGCCGCGGGCCGCGCGCTCGGCGCGGCCCGCGAGCTGATCGGTAGCGACGGCGCGCGCCGCGCACCGCCGGCGCTGCGGGGCGCCGCCGACTACGACAACCCGCACGCCCACCCCGGCCACACGAGCCCACAGGAGCTGATGCCCGAGGGTCTCGAGGGGATGCGCTTCTACGACCCCGACGACGCGGAGGCCTCGCTGGCGTCGGCGCTCGCCCAGGTGCGCGCGGCCCGCGGGCGCGGCGGCGGGGGCGGGGGCGGCCGGGGCGACGGTCCCGGCGACTGAGCGGCCCTGGATCGCCGTTCGCGGCCCCTTTAAGCTGTGGCGATGCCAGCCCAGGCCTACGCCGGCAAGGAATGCGTGTGCCAGTACCGGCGCGGAATCTGCGACCAGTCGTGCGTACGCGACATGCTCGCGGTACCGTTCTACATCGCCTGCCTGCGGCTCGACGGGCGCCGCTGCCTGGTGGTCGGCGGCGGCGATGTCGGGCTGGAGAAGGTCGAGGGGCTGCTCACCTGCGGAGCGGCCGTGACGCTCGTCGCGCCGGCGGTACACGAGGAGCTGGTCGCGCTCGCCACCGAGGGCTCGATCGCCTGGGAGCGCCGGCGCTATGAGACCGCTGACCTCGAAGGCTCGTTCCTGGTGATCGCAGCAACCGACGACACCGAGGTCAACATCGCCGTGCACGAGGACGCCGAGGCGCGCGCGATGCTCGTCAACGTCGTCGACGTGCCGCCGCTTTGCAATTTCATCCTGCCGGCGATCGTGCGCAGCGGGCCGCTGGCGATCGCGATCTCGACAGCCGGCGCCTCGCCCGCGCTCGCCAAGCGGATGAAGCGCGAGATCGCGGAACAGTTCGGCGAGGACTACGCGCGCCTCGCGGTGATCCTCAACGACGCGCGTGGCTGGGCCAAGGCGACGCTGCCCACCTTCCAGCAGCGCAGGGCGTTCTTCGACTCGATCGTCGGTGGCGAACCGGACCCGATCGCGCTGCTGCGCGACGGCGACGAACCCGCGGTGATGGCGCTCATCGAGCACGCCAAACGCGCCGCGGCCGGCGTCTGAGCGCGCGCGGCGGCACGCAATCGCCGCTCGTTGCGCTGATTTCCGCTCCCGCGCGGACATCGCGGCCGGGAGGCCTGACTATGCTGGCCCGCGATGCCGCCGCGCTCGACGCACCGCGCGGCGCACGATCGCTCTGCGCCCTCAGACGTCCGCCTAGTCTGGTTGCCGAAGCCGCGTGCGCTGCCGATGGGAAGAACATGAGGCAACGGGTCTACCGCCGACTGGGACCGCTTCTCGCGATCGCGTTGGGCGTGGGCATGCTCGTGTCCGCCCAGCCCGCCGGCGCCACCGAGGTCGGAGTCAACGTCATCTCCAACGCCGGTATGACCTCCCCAAGGTCGCCGCCGACATTCGCGCCAGCAACCCCGCGTGGGTGCGCGTGTTCCTCCAGTGGAGCGACATCGAGCCCCAGCAGGGCAGCTACAGCATGAATTGGATCCAGCTCTACCAGCGGTTCTTCGCGTCGCTCCCGGCCGACACGCAGGTCGACGTCGACGTCGTCGGCGCGCCCGCGTGGGCCAATGGCGGCTCGTCCTCGATATCCGCCCCGCCGGTCAACCCCGGCGACTTTGCCGGCTTCATGAACTACCTCGTCAACGCCTTCCAGGGCCGCGTCGCAGCCTGGGAGATCTGGAACGAGGAAGCGACCTCGAGCTGGTGGAGCGGCACGCCGGCGCAGTACGCGGCGCTGCTGAAGGCGACCTATCCGGCGATCAAGTCCGCCGACCCCAATGCGACCGTGATCGTCGGCGCCAACGACCCCGCCTTCCTCACCCAGCTCTACGCCGACGGCGCCGAGGGGTCGTTCGACGCGGTCGCCGTCCACACCGATACCGCCTGCAACGTCACCTCGCCGTACGTCTACGAGTACAACCAGGACACGACGACGGTCAACCAGTACTTCTTCCTCGGCTTCACCGGGATCCATACGCTGATGGCCGCCAACGGCGACGGCGCCAAGCCGATCTACATGACCGAGATCGGCTGGTCCTCAACCAGCGCCGAGTGCACGACCGGCGCATGGGCTGACCAGAAGCTCGGGGGCGTCACCGAGCAGACACAGGCGACCTACCTGCAGCAGGCCTACCACTGCCTCGCTCAGCCGCAATACGCCTACGTCAAGGCGGCGATGTGGTTCGAGATGTACAACAGCGCCACCTCGACCGCGCCGATCGACAACTACGGCCTCCTGAACGCCGACTTCACGCCGAAACCGGCATTCGCGGCGTTTGAACAGGAGTCGCTGCACGGCGACCAGCTGACCGGACCCTGCGGCGACTTCACCGGCCCCGCGATCACGATCCTGCACCCGACGCAGGGTCAGCACTACAGCGGCACGCTGCGGATCGCGGTCTCCGCCACCAGCCCGACCAACGGCGTGCGCGCGATCAGGATCCGCCTGAACACGCACACCACGGTGCAGTTCGTCAGCAAGCACTTCGCCACGCACTTCAGCGGCTCGATCGCCTGGCAGTCGGCGGCCAAGCTGAAGCTCGGACCGCACAAGATCACCGTGACGGTCATCGACAAGCTCGGCAACGTTTCGACGGCCACGATCAGCGTCGTGCACATGCGGGCGCCGCTGCGCCAGCGCCGCCGCCGTCACGCGCGCGCACACTGAACAGGCCACCGGCCCGCCGCGCGGGGACGCGCCCGAGGCGCCGCTGCGTGCCTGCGACGTTTACCGTGCAACGCGTGCGTGCCGCCCCGTCACCCCTCGTCTCGCAGCCCGCGAAGCTGAGTGGTCCGCCGCCCGGTCGCGCCCCGCGGACGCTTCGAGGTGGCGACGCTGGCGGCGCTTGAGCTGCGCGGCGTGACGCGGCACTACGGGGAGCGCCTCGCGCTCGCCGATGTCAGCGTCAGCGTGGCGGCCGGCCAGACGCTCGCCGTGCTCGGACCCAACGGCGCCGGCAAGACCACACTCCTGCGGCTGCTCGCGACCCTGCTTCGCCCGCACGGTGGGGAGCTGCGGGTGCTCGGACACGCGCTGCCGGGGGAGAACTGGGCGGTGCGCGGGCGCATCGGGCTGCTCGGCCACGAGCCGCTGCTCTACCGCGAACTGAGCGCACGGGAGAACCTCGGCTTGTATGGCGCGCTGCACGGCCTGGAGGGCGACGAGCGCGCCGGCCAGCTGCTGGCAGCGGTGGCGATGGAGCGCCGCGCCGATGAGCCGCTGCGAACGCTCTCGCGTGGCATGGTCCAGCGCGTAGCGGTCTGCCGGGCCCTGCTGCACGACCCGGAACTGCTGCTGCTCGATGAGCCGCGAGCGAATCTCGATCCGGCCGCGAGCGAGCTCGTCGAGCCGCTGATCGGGCGCGCCTCCGGACACACGCGCGTGCTCGTCAGCCACGATCCGGCGGGCGTGCTGGCCGAGTCCGACCTCGTGCTCGGCCTGGTGCGCGGGCGCGTGCGTGTGCTGGCGGGCGCAGCGGAGCTCGACGCGGCGGCGCTCGCGGAGCTCTATCGATGAGCGCCCGCGCGCCGCAAACTCCCGTCGTGCTCGGGGCGTTGCTGCGCAAGGAGCTGCGCGTCGAGCTGCGCAGCTTCTCCGCCGTGCCGGCGATGTCGCTGTTCAGCGTGACCACCTTCGTGCTGTTTCACTTCGCGCTGCAGCGCAACGCGCTGAGCGGCGACCTGGCGAGCGGCGTGCTGTGGGTCACGCTGCTGTTCGCCGCGGTGCTCGGGATCAACCGGCTGTTCGTCGCCGACGCCGAGCAGGGCGGGTTCGACGGCTTCCTGCTCTCGCCGGCCGACCGCAGCGTGCTGCTGTACTCGAAGGCAATCACGCTGCTCGCCTACCTGCTGGTCCTGGAGCTGGTCGCGGTGCCGGCGTTTGCGCTGCTGCTACTCGGGCCGGCGCTGTGGCCGGCGCTGCCCGGGCTCCTGGTCGTGCTGGCACTGGGCGATACGGGGATCGTCGTGATCGGGACGCTGGTCGGCGCGCTCGCCGTGCGGACCAGCGTGCGCGACCTGCTCGGACCGATGATCTCGCTGCCGCTGCTCGTCCCCGTGCTGCTGTGCGCCGCGCGCGCCGGGGCACCGGTGTTGCACGCGGCCCACGCCGGGGCGCTGCCGCTGCGCTGGCTTGTTACTTTGGCGCTCTATGATCTCGTCTTCGGGTTGATCACCTTCGCGGTCTTCGACTTCCTCCTGGAGGACTGAACCGATGTACGGCAAGCGGCTGCGGGCACTCGCGCTGACCACGTTCGCAGCGCTCACCTTGACGCTGGTGCTCGCCTTCTTCTGGGCTCCGAACGACGCCGACCAGGGTTTCCTGCAGAAGATCTTCTACCTCCACGTCCCCCTGGCGATCGTCACGCTCTGCGGCTTCGTCTACGGCGGACTGGCCGCGATCATGCATCTGCGCACGCGCGACTCGCGCTGGGACATGCGCTCCTACGTCGCGATCCACCTCTCGCTCGTGTTCGGCGTGGGCGTCCTCGTCACAGGCTCGATCTGGGCCAAGGGGTCGTGGGGGGGTGGTGGGACTGGAGCGAGCCGACGCTCGTCTCGTTCCTGCTGATCATGCTGCTCTACGCGACCTACCAGCCGCTGCGCTTCGCGATCGAGGACCCCGAGCGCCAGGCCCGCTACGCATCGGTGTTCGCGATCACCGCCGGCGCCTTCGTGCCGATCGACTTCGTGATCGTGCGCCTGTCGACCGCGTATCTGCATCCGCGCGTGCTCGGCGACATCAGCGCGAACCTGCCGGCGCGCTTCCAGGTCGTCTTCTATCTCGTCGCTGATCAGCTTCGCGCTGCTGTGGATCACGCTGTGGCGCTACGAGATGACCTCCAAGCACGCCAGCGCGCAGCTGCGGGCGCTGCGGCGGATGCTCGCCGGCGACGAGGACGAGGCGCTGCCGCGGCGCAGCGCGGTGCCGACGCTGAACGTCAGCGTCGAAACCGTCGGCGCAGCGGCGCGAACCCGGGCGTGGGCACGCCACGATGATCGCGGTGCTCGAGATCCCGCTGCACCAGGCGGTCCCCTACGTCGCCGCGGCCTACACGGCCTTCTTCGCACTCATCCTGCTCTACCTCGCGATCATGGCCGGCAAGCTCAGCCGGATCGAACGCGAGCTCGGCGAGCTGACGCGAACTGGCGGCGCGCCGGCGGGCGAGCGGCGAGGAGCCGGACGCGCCGTGACCGAGCTGTTGCTGCTGGGAATCTCTCACCGCATCGCGCCGGTCGCGCTGCGCGAGCGCGTCGCCTTGACCGAGCGCCAGGGCGCGCGCTTCGTCGACCGCGCTGTGCAGCGAACCGGCGATCAGCGAGGCGGTCGCGATCTCGACCTGCAACCGGACCGAGCTGTACGTCGTGCTCGAAGACTCGGGCGCCGCCGCGGAGCACACGCTGCTCGCGCGGCTCGCCGCGCATGCCGAGATCCCGGTTGACGAGCTGGCGCAGGCGACCTGACACGCTGCGCAACTGCGACGCGGCGCGCCACCTGTTCCGGCGTGACCGCGGGCCTCGAGTCGATGATCGTGGGCGAGCACGAGATCCAGGGTCAGGTCAGGCGGGCTCACGAAAGCGCCCGCGAGACCGGAACCAGCGGGCCGCTGTCGAACCGGCTGTTCGGCGCGGCCCTGCAGACCGGCCGGCGCGTGCGCGCGGAGACCGCGATCGCACGCCGCCACGTGAGCCTCTCGTCGGTGGCCGTGGAGCTGGCCGAGCGGCTGCTCGGCGAGCTCGGGGACGCCCGTGGTGGTGATCGGCGCCGGCGAGACCAGCGAGCTGACCGCCCAGGCGCTCGCCGAGCGTGGCGTCGCGACGATCTTCATCGCCAATCGCCACGCCGATCGCGCGCGCTCGGTCGCGGAGCGCTTCGGCGGCTCGGTGGTCGGCTCGACCGGCTGCCGGAGACACTCGAAGCCGCCGACATCGTGCTCGCCTCCACCTCCTCGCCGCATCCGATAGTCGGTCACGAGGAGCTGGAACTGGTGATGCGCGCGCGCGAGCGCCGGCCGCTGCTGCTGATCGACATGGCCGTGCCGCGCGACATCGACCCGCTCTGCGCGGAGCTGGAGGGCGTCACGCTGCGCGACATCGACGACCTGCAGGCGGTGGTCACGCACAACCTGTCCACCCGCGAGGCCGACGTCCCGGCGGCCGAAGCGATCATCGGCCAGGAGATCGGACGATTCGCGCAATGGCTCGGTGAACTGGACGTCCGCCCGACGATCGGCGCGCTGCACCAGCGCGGGGAGCAGATCGTCGACGCGGTGCTCGAGGAGAACGCGGGGCGTTGGGAGACGGCGTCGGCGCGCGACCTGGCGCGGGTCGAGGCGCTCGCACGAGCGGTCGTCGGGCGGCTGCTGCACGAGCCGACGATCCGCCTGCGAAGCCTTGACGCCGAGCGGGTACATGGCAGCATCGAGCTGCTGCGCGATCTCTTCGCCCTGCGCGGTGACGGCGCGGCACGCGGCGCGGGCGAGGGCGTCGCCGGCGACGCGGCGCCGGCACGCGGCGATGCGCACGACAACGTGCGGGAGCTGCGCAGCGGCAAGTCGTGAGCGACTCCGCGGAGCAGGCCGCGACCGCCAGCCTGGGGGTCGCGGAGGAGCGGCGCGCGAAGGCAGGGGCGCCGGCCCTGCGACTGGGCACCCGCGGAAGCCCGCTGGCGCTGCGGCAGGCGGCGATCGTCGCCGCCTCGATCGGCGAGGAGGTCGAGATCGTCGTGCTGCGCACCGGAGGCGACCTCGGTGAAGGCGGCGACAAGCGCCGCTGGGTCGACACGATCGAGGCGGCGCTGCTCGACAGACGGTTGACCTGGCCGTGCATTCAGCGAAGGACCTGCCGGCGCGAGCTCGCGCCCGGACTGGTGATCGCCGGCTCGCCGGCGCGCGAGGATGCGCGCGACGCGCTCTGCGGAGCGGCGTCGATCGCGGCGCTGCCGGTGGGCGCGCGGGTGGGAACGAGCAGCCTGCGCCGGCGCTCGCAGCTGCTCGCGCTGCGCGACGATCTTGAGGTGCTGGAGCTGCACGGCAACATCGACACACGCATTGGACGTCTCGACGCCGGCGACTTCGACGCAATCGTGCTGGCCGTCGCAGGC
>CAWHDS010000015.1:0-55490 GCA_963828135.1 uncultured Solirubrobacterales bacterium | reverse complement strand
GCGCGAAGTACTTCGGGTCGTTGATGCTCAGCGAGGCATCCTGCGCCGGCATGATCACCGGGTTCGGGAAACTCGAGTAATAGGAGTAGACCGTCAGGTCGTAGTTCTCCGTCGTGAACAGGGCGCTCAGCCAGGTGTTGATGTCGGTGTTCTCGACCGTTGACGACACGCCGATCTGCTGGAGCTCCTGCTGCATGTAGTCACCGAGCTGGTTGGTCGTGTTCCACATCACGATCTTCAGCGTGAGCGGCTTGCCGTTCTTGGTCATCACGCCTCCAGAACCAGGCTTGTAGCCGTCCTTCTCGAGGATCGATTTCGCCTCGGTCGGATTGAAACCGGGTGTCACCTTGCCAACGGCGGGGTCATAGCACTGCATGTTCGGCGTGACCATCGTGTTGAACACCACGCCCTCGTTGGAGAACGCGGCCTTCACCATTGACGGGGAATCGAGCGCCAGGTACACGGCGTGCCGAACAGCCGGATCCGCACCGACGCGTCCGGCACTCTGGTTGAACACGTCTCCCCAGCTGCCCATCTGGAGCGCCGAGGTCGTAAACGTGTAGGCGCTGTGATTGGCGGCGATGCGCTGCTCGTTAATTCCGAACACAGGCGCGATGTCGACCTGCCCCGTGGTCAGGAGGTTCGCCGCGGTCGTTTCATCGGTCACGACGCGGTAGACGATCGTGCTCGGCACCCCCGCCTTGGTCGCCGACCAGCCGTTGGGTCCCCAGTTGTAGTTCTTACGCAGCGTGAACGTGTACACGCTGCCCCGCGTCGTCTTGGCCGCGAGTCGGGCACGTAGGGTCCGCTGCCGTCTGGCGCGGCGCTCAGCGACTTGGGGTTCTTGACGCCGGCGGGGCAGATGATCAAATCCGGGAAGGCCGTCGCCAGCGCAGTCACCAGCGCGTTATAGGGCTTGGTGAGCGTGATCGTGACCGTGTCGGCGGCGCTGTTCGAAGTGATGCTCTTGAGCGCCGCAGGACCGAGGTCGTAGTTTAGGTAGGGGCTGGCGGTCGACTTGGCAAGCTCGTAGTTGAGCGAGCCTGCCACCACCGCCGGCGTGACCGGTGTGCCGTCGGCGCAGGTCGCGCCCTTGCGGATCTTCAGCGTCACCGAATTCGCCGTCGTCGTCCAGGATGTGGCGAGGTAGGGCTCGAGCTTCCGGACTGAGGTAGACGAGGCGGTCGTAGGTCAGCTCGATCACCTGCACGGCCAGGTTGGGGGCGCCTGTCTTGGCCGGGTTGAACGTGTCGAGGTCGTCGACCACTCTGATCGTGACCGTGCCACCAGATCCGGCGACGGCCGCAACCCTGCTGGTCGCACCTGAGGTGGCCGACGTGCCCACGGCCGCGGACACACCGAGGCCGAGCAGGAGTACCACGCCGGCGGTGGTGGATGCTCGAACGCGACCCCGCCGTGCGCCGCGCAGCAAACCGGACGTCCCGGCGGTGATCAATCTGAGCATCGTTCTCCTGGGCTATGGGCTCCCGCGAGCCGGTCCCGAAGTGCGGACGCCCTTCGTAAACCGATAGTCGTTTTGCACGACGCTATCGGAGGCCCCTGCCCCTGTCAAGAGTCGCCGCCGCCGACGCGACGAGCGTGGATGCGACGGGCGAGATCCCCGTGATCCGGCTCGGAATGCATTGCCTGCGCCGTGCCGCGCGGGCCCACCTACATGCGAAAGACGCCCTAGCCGACCTCGGCGAGCGGCGCGTTGGCGGCCACCGCGAGGCCGAGCCCGAGCACGTCGCGGGTCTGCAGCGGGTCGATGACGCCGTCGTCCCACAGCCGGGCCGTGGCGTGGTCGGGATCGCCCTCCCGCTCGTACCTCTCTCGCAGTGCTGCTCGAATGCCGCACGCTCCTCCGGCGGCCACTCCTTGCCACGGGTTGCCAGCTGTTCGGCGCGAATCGTCGCCAGCACGGTCGCGGCCTGCTCGCCGCCCATCACGCTGATGCGCGCGTTCGGCCAGCTCCAGAGGAACCGCGGATCGAACGCCCGCCCGCACATGCCGTAGTTGCCGGCGCCGAAGGAGCCGCCGATGATCACCGTCAGCTTCGGCACCCGGGCGCCGCTGACCGCCGTCACGAGCTTGGCTCCATGTTTCGCGATTCCGCCGTGCTCGGCGTCGCGTCCGACCATGAAGCCGCTGATGTTCTGCAGGAACACGAGCGGCACCGAACGCCGGTCGCACAGCTCGATGAAGTGCACACCCTTCAGCGCACTCTCCGAGAACAGCACGCCGTTGTTGGCGACGATGCCAACCGGGTGGCCGTGGATGTGGGCGAACCCGCACACGACGTCGCTGCGTAGCGCGCCTTGAACTCGTGGAAGCGGCTCGCGTCGACGATCCGCGCGATCACCTCGCGCACGTCGTATGAAACCCGCAGATCGAGCGGAACAACACCGTAGAACTCCGCGGGTCAACCGACGGCGGCTCGGGCGGCCGCATCGCCCACGGCGCCGCGTCGGCGGACGGCAGGGTCGCAACGATGTCACGCACCAGCTCGATCGCATGCGCGTCGTCCTGCGCAAGGTGGTCCGCAACGCCGGACACGCGCGTGTGCACATCGCCTCCACCGAGTTCCTCGGCGCTGACGACCTCGCCCGTCGCCGCCCTCACTAGCGGCGGCCCCCCGAGGAAGATCGTCCCCTGCTCCTTCACGATCACTGCCTCGTCGCTCATTGCGGGCACGTACGCCCCACCGGCCGTGCAGGATCCATCACGGCGGCGATCTGAGCGATCGAGCGCCGCGACAGCTGCGCCTGGTTGAAGAAGATCCGCCCGAAGTGGTCGCGGTCGGGAAAGACCTCGTCCTGCAGCGGCAGAAAGGCGCCGCCAGAGTCCACCAGGTACACGCACGGCAGCCTGTTGGCGAGCGCGATCTCCTGCGCGCGAAGGTGCTTCTTGACGGTCATCGGAGCGTAGGTGCCCCCCTTCACCGTCGCGTCGTTAGCGACCACCATGACGTGTCGCCCGCACACCCGGGCGACACCCGTGACCAACCCGGCCCCCGGGAATTCCCCGTCGTACAGCCCCTCCGCAGCCAGCGGCGAAAGCTCGAGGAACGCGGTGTGCGGGTCGCACAGGCGGTCGATCCGCTCCCGCACCGCGAGCTTGCCCCGTTCGCGCAGCCGTCGCTGAGCCTCCTCGCCGCCACCTGCCGCGGCGCGCTCGAGGCGCCCGCGCAACTCGGCCACGAGTGCCTCGTGGCCCCGTGCATTGTCGGCGAACTCGGAGCTCGACCGCACTGCAGCGCTGTCCAGTATCCGGCTCACCTGACGGCCTCACCATCGGCGGGAACGACTGACGCGAGCACTGTATTTAGTGCGACCTGGTCACCGGCGGCCACGCGCAGCCCGACGAGCGTGCCGTCACGCGGCGCGACGATCTGCAGCTCCATCTTCATCGACTCGATCACGACGAGCACCGCGCCCCGAGCGACCGCGGCCCCCTCGCGGGCGTGCACGGCAACCACCGATCCCGGCATCGGCGCGCGCAACTCGCCGTCGAGAGCGTCGCCCGCGCCGTGCACCCTTTCGCCGGGACTCACATGCCAGGCATGACCGCCGCATCCCACCCAGCAGGTGTCGCCGTCAGCCGCCACCGACCAGGTCTCGGTGATGCCGTCGATGTCCACGCGCAGGCTCCGTACGCCGTCGACGTCCTCGACGCCCACAAGCGTCACCACGCGAGCGACGCCGTCGACCAGCGCGTCACGCGGCGCGACCCGCGGCGAACCGAGCGCCACCTCGACGTCGCGGCGACCGTCAACCGTCAGGGACCTGTGTGTACGGCCCCCGGGGCCCGAGATTCGCCAGGCGTCGAGGCTGACGAACGGATCGGCGTCGAGCTCGCGCTCGTGCAGGCTTTCGGCGATCGCGGCAACCAGCGCGGCGCGACCCGGGTCAGGCGCGCGATCGACCGGCAGGCGCTCGAGCAGCCCGGTATCGAGGCGTCCCTCGAGCACGGCCTCGTTGGTGAGAACCTCGAGCAGGAACCCGACGTTGCTGCGCACGCCGAGCAGCACCGTCTCTGCCAGCGCCGCGTGCAACCGGGCGAGCGCGGTCTCACGGTCGCGGGCGTGCGCGATCAGCTTCGCGACCATCGGGTCATAGCGCGCACTGACGACGTCGCCCTGGCGGAAACCGGCGTCAACCCGCACGCCGTCGCCGCGTGGCAGCCGCAGCGCCAGCAGCCGGCCGGCTGCGGGAAGGAAGCCGGTTGCGGGGTCCTCGGCATAGATGCGCGCCTCAACGGCGTGTCCGCGCGCCGGTGACGGCGCCGGCAGGCGCTCGCCGAGCGCGACGCGGACCTGCCATTCGACGATGTCGATGCCGAGCAGCGCCTCGGTCACGCCGTGCTCGACCTGCAGACGCGTGTTCATTTCGAGGAAGTAGTGGTTCGCCGGCGCGGTCGCCTCGACGACAAACTCGGCCGTTCCGGCGCCGAGGTACCCGCAGCTGCGGGCCAGCGCCACCGCCTCCTCGCCGAGCCGCCGGCGCAGCTCTACGTCGACCGCCGGTGACGGCGACTCCTCGATGACCTTCTGGTTGCGGCGCTGCAGCGAGCACTCGCGCTCGCCGAGGTCGAGGACTGTGCCGTGGGCGTCGGCGAGCAGCTGAACCTCGATGTGGCGCGCGGGGCTGATGTAGCGCTCCACCAGCAGGGCGTCGTCGCCAAACGCTGCGTGTGCCTCGCGCCGAGCTCCGGCCACAGCCGCCTCGAGTTCGTCGAGCGTCCGGATGATGCGGATGCCCTTGCCGCCACCTCCCGCCACGGCCTTGACCATCAGCGGAAGGCCGCTCGTCTGCGCAAACTGTTCAATGTCCCGGTCGAGCAGGTGGGTGCCGTTCAGACCTGGAACGACCTGCAGCCCGGCGCCCTGGGCGGCCTGCTTGGCGGCGGACTTGTTGCCCATCAGCTCGATCGTCGCCGCCGGCGGGCCGATCCACACCAGGCCGCCATCCAAACACGCGCGCGCCAGCTCGGCACGCTCGGCGAGGAAGCCGTAGCCGGGATGAACCGCCTGCGCGCCACAGGCCTTTGCGGCGGAGACGATCGCGGACACATCGAGATAGGAGTGGACCGCGACGGCCGCGTCGCAGCTAAGCACGTGCAGCGCGCCGGCGTCCTCTCCGACATAGACCGTTGCCGGCGAGCAGCCGAGGCGACGCAGTGTCCGCGCGATCCGCACGACGATCTCGCCGCGGTTCGCGATCAGCACGCGCTCGAACATCAAGGCGCCTCGTGCCAGTCGATCGGGCCGGCCGCCAGCGTATGCGACCCAAGCGGCCGGCCGAGCAGCTGCCGCAGCGTGCGTGTGGCGTCGAGCAGCCGATCGAGCGACACCCCCGTGGCAACGCCCATCTCTTCCAGCATGCCCACGAGGTCCTCCGTCGCGATGTTGCCCGTCGCTCCGGGCGGCACGGGGCAGCCGCCGATCTCGCCGAAGCTCGACTCGAACGACCGGCAGCCGGCCCCGAGCGCCGCGACCACGTTCGCGAGTCCCTGGCCACGGGTGTTGTGGAAGTGGGCTGTCAGCTCGGTGTGGTCGCCGAGCGTTGCCTGCGCGAGCTCGAAGAAGCGCGCGACCGCCACCGGATTGGCCATCCCGGTCGTGTCGCCGAAGCCGATCTCCACGGCGCCCGCGTCGATCAGCCGCCGGGCGATCGCGAACACCCGCTCGGGTGCCACCCGGCCCTCGTAAGGACAGCCGAACGCCACGCTGATGACCGCCCCCACACGCAGGCCCGCCCCGACGGCGCCGGCGCTCACGCGCTCGAGCTCCACCAGCGACTCCTCGATGGAACGCCGCAAGTTGTGTCGGTTGTGGGTCTCCGAGGCCGACAGGAAACAGCTGATCGCATGGAAGCGCTCACGCTGCGCCAGCGCGCGCTCCAGGCCGCGCTGGTTGGGGATCAGGACGCTCAGCTCGACCGCGTCGGGGACATCGATGCGCGCGAGCACCTGCTCGGCATCGGCGAGCTGCGCGATCACGTCGGGACGCACGAACGAGGTGACCTCGAGTCGGCGCAGTCCGGTGCGCGCCAGCGCGTCGATCAGGCGGACCTTGTCAGCGGTCGCGATGATCTCGGGTTCGTTCTGAAAGCCGTCGCGCGGCCCGACCTCGCGGATCGACACCTCGCTCACCAGCAGGTCGCGGTCACGCACCGAGTGCCCTTGCGATCACCATCTGCTGGATCTCGTCCGTGCCCTCACCGATCGTGAGGATCTTCGCGTCGCGGTAGAACCGGCACACCGGGTACTCCTCGATGAAGCCGTAACCGCCGTGTATCTGGACCGCCTCCTCCGCGCAGCGCACGGCGAGCCGCCCCGACTTCAGCTTCGCCTGCGCGGCCGTGAGCGTGAAGTCGCGGCCGAGGTCCTTCTCGCTCGCCGCGCGGTGGACGAGCATGCGCGTGGCCGCGATCTCCGCCGACATATCGGCGAGCTTGCCCTGGATCGCCTGGAACTTCGAGATCGGCTGGCCGAAGGCCCGTCGGCTCTTTGCGTACGCCAGAGCCTCGTCGAACGCGCCCTGCGCGAGTCCGACGCCCATCGCCGCGACGCCGATCCGCCCACCGTCGAGGATGGTGAGGAACTGCCGTAGCCCCGCGCCGCGGCGGCCGAGCAGATTCTCGGCCGGCACGCGGCAGTCGCTGAAGCGCAGCGGGCGCGTATCCGAGGCGTTCCAGCCCATCTTGCGGTAGGGCTCGTCCTGCTCGTAGCCCGGCGTCCCGTTGGGGACGATCAGGTTCGAGATCTCGTGCTCCCCGGTGCGAGCGGTGATGCAGACCAGGCCCGAGATGTCGGTGCCGGCGTTGGTGATGAACTGCTTGGAGCCGTTGATCACCCATTCGCCGCCGTCCAGGCGCGCGTGGGTCTTCACGTTGCCGGCGTCCGAGCCGGCGTCGGGCTCGGTCAGTCCGAACGCTCCGAGCAGGCGTCCTGCGCAGAGTGCGGGCAGCCATTCGTCCTTCTGCGCCTCGCTGCCGAACATGTAGATCGGCTGGATGCCGAGGGAGGTATGGGCGCACAGCGTGATCGCGACCGACGAGTCCACGCGCGCCAGCTCTTCGACGACCAGCGCATAGGCGAGCGTGTCACCGCCGCCGCCGCCGTACTCGATGGGGAACGGGATCCCCATCATGCCGAGCTCGCCGAGCTCCGCCACGATCTCGTACGGAAACGACTTGGTGCGATCGAGCTCGGCCGCGACCGGCGCGATCCGCGCGAGCGCGAAGTCACGGATCGTGCGGACCAGCAGGGCGTGCTCGTCGGCGAGGTCGAAGTCCACGGTGTGCAAGGATACCGAGCGTTCGTTCGGATTTCGAGCGTTCCTTCTGCAAGACTTCGCGACGATGCCCGCACCACCCGCCCGCCCGGCGCTGCGCGCGCGCTATGACCGACGGCAGCGCGAGGTCGTCGACGCTGCCGCACGGCTGTTCGCCCAGCGGGGCTACCACGCCACGTCGATCGCGGCCCTGTTGGAGGCGACGGGCCTCACAGCCGGCGGCCTCTATCACTACATCGCCACCAAGAACGACCTGCTGGTGCTCATCTCCGACGAGCTGATGGACCCGCTGCTCGCCCGCGCCCGCGCGGTCCTCGACGCGGCTGCGGACCCACGCGAGCAGTTGCGCGAGGTGCTGCGCGCCTGGCTTGAACACATCGAGCTGCGCCTGGATCACATGCGGGTCTTCATCCAGGAGCGGCACGTAATCGAAACCGAACCGCAGTGGCAGGCAATCCGGGCGAGGCGCAGGGAGTTCGAGGAGATCCTCAACGCGATTCTCATCCGCGCCGAGGCGAGCGGAGCGATGCGCATCGCCGACCGCCGGCTCGCGCTGCTCGCACTGCTGGGCATGGTCAACTACACGCCGCAGTGGTACCGGCCGAACGGTCGGCTCACCGCAGTCCAGATCGCCGACGGCTATTGCGACCTGTTGCTCGAGGCCTTCGGCGCACACTCACTCACAGGAAGCGACCCGGCATGAACAGCGGCGACGTGCTGATTTACGAGGTCAAGGACGGACTCGCCTGGCTGACGATGAATCGGCCGCAAGCGCGCAATGCGCTCAATCAGGAGCTGCGCACGGCGCTCTGGGATGCGTTCCGGCGCTTCGCTGACGACCGCGACGCACGCGTTGCGATCCTCCGCGGTGCCGGCCCGGTCTTCTGTGCCGGCGGCGATCTCAAGGAGATGGCCGAGACGGCGATGACCGTCCTGGGGCCCGACTACCTGCCGGATCTGCAGCGCACGATGCCGATCGACAAGCCGGTCATCGCCGCCGTGCAGGGCGGCGCGTTCGGCGGCGGCTTCTGGCTCGCCCAGATGGTGGACCTGTGCGTCGCGACGCCGGAGGCACAGTTCGGCATCACCGAGGCGAGGTGGGGGCGCGGAGCGCCGTGGGCCGCGCCGCTGCCGTGGCTGATCCCTCCGCGCGTGGCGCTCGAGCTGCTGCTCGTGGCTCGCCCGATCGATGCCGCGCGCGCCTACGAGCTGGGCCTCGTCAACCAGCTCGCCCCCGCCGAGCAACTCGACCGGATCGCCGGCGAGATGGCCACGACGATCGCCGCCAACGCGCCGCTCTCGGTCGCCGCCGGCAGGAGGATGGTCTACGCCACCGCGGGAGCCAGCCCGGACGAGGCCTTTGCCCGCGCCGAGGAGTTCTTCGCGCCGGCCTACCACAGCGAGGACGCGCAGGAGGGCCCGAGGGCGTTCCGCGAGGGCCGCGCTCCGCGCTGGCAGGGACACTGAGCATGCGGCTGCGACCGAAGCCTGCGGGCGCGGCGTACCGGCGGTGGAGTTCACCGTGAGCTCGGGGAAGGTTCTTGAGTCCTTCGCGGTGGCGGTTGCGGATATCGAGGACGGTGCGAGGCTGATCGTTGGGGGGTTCGGGCTGTGCGGGATCCCGGAGAACGCGATCACGGCCTTGCGCGACAAGGGTTCGCGCGAGCTGGTGATCGTCTCGAACAACTGTGGTGTCGACGATTTCGGGCTTGGCATCCTGTTGGCGAACAACCAGGTGGCGAAGATGGTCTCGTCATATGTGGGGGAGAACAAGGTGTTCGAGCGTCAGTTCCTGTCGGGGGAGTTGGAGGTCGAGCTCGTTCCCCAGGGCACGCTCGCCGAACGGATGCGAGCGGCGGGTGCCGGCATCCCGGCGTTCTACACCGCGACCGGTGTCGGCACTCCCGTGGCGGCAGAAAAGGAGGCGCGGGAGATCGATGGGCGCACCTACCTGCTCGAGCACGCGCTCGGCGGCGACTTCGCGCTCGTGAAGGCGTGGAGGGGTGATCCGCTCGGCAACCTGGTTTACCGTGACACGGCCCGCAACTTCAATCCGCTCGCGGCGATGGCCGGCCGGGTCACGATCGCTGAGGTGGAGGAGCTGGTCGAGGTTGGCGAGCTCGATCCCAATCACGTTCACACGCCAGGTATCTTCGTCCAACGGATCCTGCAGGGATCCGGCTATGAAAAGCGGATCGAGCGGCGCACCGTGAGGGAGCGTTAGCGTGGCGGGCGACCAGTCAGCGCAGGATGCTCGCGCACGAATCGTGAGCCGTGCCGCGCGCGAGCTGGGCGACGGCATGAACGTCAACCTCGGCATTGGCCTGCCGACACTGCTCGCCAACCACGCCACTGAATACAGCGACCTGTTGCTGCAGTCCGAAAACGGGCTGCTCGGGATCGGGCCCTACCCGCTCGCGGGCGAGGAGGACCCCGATCTCGTCAACGCCGGCAAGGAGACCGTCACAGCAATTCCCGGCGCCGCGTTCTTCGACAGCGCCGAGTCCTTCGCGATGATCCGCGGCGGACACATCGACCTCGCGATCCTCGGCGGCATGGAGGTCTCGCAAGACGGCGATCTGGCGAACTGGATGGTCCCCGGGAAGATGGTCAAAGGGATGGGCGGCGCGATGGACCTCGTCGCCGGCGCAAAACGCGTCGTCGTGATGATGGAACATCTAACCCGCAGCGGCGAATCGAAGGTCAAACGCGAGTGCACACTCCCCTTGACCGGACGCCGCGTCGTCCACCGCCTGATCACCGACCTCGCCGTATTCGACTTCCCACCCGCCAGCCAAATGACGCTCATCGAACTACAACCCGGCGTCACACTCGAGCAACTCCGCGCCGGCACCGAAGCACAGTTCGTCATGTGAGCACCCCCGGAACCGCCAAAGGTACCGGGGGCCAGCCGGACCCGGGGGGCGGAAGTCTCGCGGCGCGGGAGAGGCTCACGCGCGCGGATGATGCCGGTATGGGCCAAACGAAAAGGCCCTGTCTTCCAGGGCCTTTTGAATAGCGGGGGCGGGATTCGAACCCGCGACCTTCGGGTTATGAGCCCGACGAGCTACCAGACTGCTCCACCCCGCGGCGTCCCTACAAGGTATCAAGTCGGCAGCGTTCCGAGCCGTGCGCAACGGCGTGGTTGCGGACCTTTCTGCAACGTTGCGTGCACGGCGGCGGACCGAGCGGCCACAATCAGGGGATGGCCAGGGTCTTCGTCACCCGCGCCGTGCCCGGGGATGCCCTCGACCGGCTGCGGCGCGCACACGAGGTGAGGGTTTGGGACGGCGCGCTGCCGCCGGAGCCCGCGGTGCTGCGCGAGGCCCTGGCGGAGGTCGAGGGCCTGCTGTGCCTGCTCACGGAGCGTGTGGACCGCGCACTGCTCGATGCGGCGCCGCGGCTGCGCGCGATCGCGAACTATGCCGTGGGGACCGACAACATCGACCTGGAGCTGACGCTCGCGCGCGGGATCCCGGTCGGCGTGACGCCGGACGCGCTGACCGAGGCGACCGCGGACCTCGCCTTCGCGCTGCTGCTCGCCGCTGCCAGGCGGCTGCCACAGGCCGCGGCGGACGCCCGCGCCGGAGCGTGGCGGACCTGGGAACCGGCGGGCTGGTTGGGCGCGGAGGTGGACGGCGCCGCGCTCGGGATCGTCGGTTTCGGCCGCATCGGTCGTGCGCTCGCGCGCCGCGCGCAGGGCTTCCGCATGACGGTGCGCTCGACCGCCGACACCGAGCTCGACGAGCTGCTCGCGTGCAGCGACTACATCAGCCTGCACGTGCCGCTCACTCAGCGGACCCGCCACCTGATCGACGCCGCGGCGCTGAAACGGATGCGCCCGACGGCGATCCTCGTGAACACCTCACGCGGAGCCGTGATCGATCAAGCGGCGCTGATCGACGCTTTGCGCGCCGGCGAGATCGCCGCCGCCGCGCTCGACGTGACCGACCCCGAACCGCCCCCGCCAGGCGACCCGCTCTATGACACGCCAAACCTGCTGGTCGTCCCTCACATCGGCTCCGCCACGCACACGGCGCGCGCACGGATGACCGAGCTGGCGGTGGAGAACCTGCTCGCCGGCCTGGACGGCAGACCGATGCCGCACCCAGCCTGCTGATGCGCGTCGCGGTCGTCGACATCGGCACCAACTCGACGCGGCTGCTGATCGCCGACGTTGGCGCCGGCGGCGCGGTTGACGAGCTCGAGCGCCGCAGCCGCGTCACCCGCCTGGGCGACGGCGTCGACGCGACCGGCGTGCTGGCGGATGCGGCGATCGAGCGCGTGCTCGCGGTGCTCGACGAGTACGCCGTGGCGATCGAGCACTACGGGGCGGACGCGCGTCCGGCGGTGCTGACGAGCGCGGTGCGTGACGCGGCAAACGGGGCGCAGTTCGTCGCCACGGTCGAGCAGCGCTACGGCTTGCAGGCGCGTGCGATCCCCGGAAGCGAGGAGGCGCAGCTGACATATCTCGGCGCGACGAGCGGCCGCGTGGGCGCGGGCGCCGCGGAAGGAACGCTCGTGATCGACGCCGGTGGCGGCTCAACGGAGCTGATCGTCGGATCGGGGCGGGCGGTCTCCTTCTCGGTCTCGCTGCAGGCGGGTGTCGTGCGTCAGAGCGAGCGCCACCTGCACGGCGACCCTCCGGGCGTGGCGGAGCTCGAGGCACTCGGCGCCGACGTCACGTCGCTGATCGAGCAGGCGGTGCCGGAGGCGGTGCGCCGAACCGCGGCTCGGGCGATCGCGGTCGGTGGCACCGCGACCTCGTGCGCCGCGATCGACCAGGCGCTCGACCCCTACGACGCTTCGCGCGTGCACGGTTACCGCCTCGAGCTGAGCACGCTGAAGCTGCTGCTGGCACGGCTGGCCTCGATGAACCTGGCGGAGCGCCGCCGGGTGCGCGGGCTGCATCCCGACCGGGCGCCGACCGTCGTCGCCGGCGTCGTGATCTTGATTCGCGTGCTCGAGGCGTTCGAGCTCGACGCCTTCGAAGCCTCCGAGCACGACATCCTCCGCGGCGTCGCGCTGGCGTGCGCCGGCCTGGCCTGAGCACTGCGCCACCGCGGCGCCGCGCCACCCCGTCCGCGGCTCAGGCGCCCTCGGCGGGATCGGCGGCGATCTCCACGAAGACGGCGGCGGCCCGCTCGAGTACGGCCGTCGCGGCCTCCAGTTCCTCGACGCTGAACTTCGCCAGCTCGCGCGTCCACAGGGCCTCGTAGCGGGCGCGCCGAGCAGCAACCAGCTCACCGCCGCGGGCCGTCAGCGAGACCAGCACGATGCGGCGGTCGCGCTCGCTGCGCACACGCTCGACGAAGCCGCCGGCGGCGAGATGGTCGAGCATCTGCGTCGCGGTCGCCGGGGCGACGTCGGCCAGCCCCGCCAGCTCGCTCGCCGAGCACTCGCCGCGCTGCGCCAGGGCGAACAGCAGCCCGCACTGGGCGTAGCTCAGCTCGCCGGGGCGGTGGGATTCGCGCCCGCGCAGGCGCCGCACCGCCCCCATCGCGGCCTTGAAGGTCAGCGCGAAGGTCGACACGGCAGCATGATGCTCGCGGCCTGCGGCCGCGCGAGGCGTCGCGAAGACGGCGGGCTCCGTCGTCGCGCTCACAGCGCGACCTCGACCAGCGGAGGCTCGAGCGCAGCGCCCGCTCCATCGGCGGCGCGCCGGGCACGCCTCACCGAGCGCTCCGAGAGCGTCAGCCACACGCACGGGACGAGCGCCGCGACCGAGATCCCGAAGGACCACCACAGCGCCGTGCCGTAGGCGCCCGCGACGCCGGCGGCGCTCGGGGCGTGACCGGCCGCGATGATCGCGCGCTCGAGCACCACCGCGAGCACGGCCGTGCCGATCGAGCCGCCGACCCGCATCAGCACGTTCAGCTGCGGCGAGGCGTCGGGCAGCTCGCGCCGCTCGAGCGCCGCGAGTGCCGCCACGAAGGCGGGCATGAAGGCGAAGCCGATGCCGATGCCACGCACGAGCTGGACCGCGCTCAGCCAGACCAGTGAGGTGTGGGCGCCGATCAGCGCGAGCGGGACGCCGGCGATTAGCGTCAGCAGCACGCCGCCGAAGGCGAGCGGACCCCCTCCCACGTTGTCGACGAGACGGCCGACGAACGGCATCACGAGCGCCATGCCGAGCCCCTGCGGGCCGAGCAGCAGGCCGGTGTCGATCACGCTCTCGCCGCGCACCTGCTGGAAGTAGAGCGGCAGCAGGATGATCGCGCCGAACAGCGCGCCGCCGAGGAAGAAGATCACCAACGAGGCGGAGGCGTAGGTGCTGCGCCGGTAGAGGTGCAGGTCCAGGAGCGGCGCTTTGTGCCCCAGCGCGTGCCACACGAACGCCGGGATCAGGACCGCGCTGGCGATCAGCGGGATCAGCACCTTGCCCGAGCTGAAGCCGTGCGTGATGCCGATCTCGGCCAGACCGTACGTCAAGAGCGGCAGGCCTGTGGCCATCAGCAGAAGCCCCCGCAGGTCCAGGCGCGGCGGCTTTGCCATCAGGCCGGAGGCGGGCAGGAGCCGCAGCGCCAGCACGATCGCGAGCGCGCCGATAGGGACGTTCACGTAGAAGATCAGCCGCCAGCTGCCGGTCGAGAGGATCAATCCTCCGATCGTCGGGCCGAGGATCGGGCCGAGCATCGTCGGCACGCCGGTCACGCTGATCACGCGACCCATCGCCTTCGGTCCGGCGGTGTCGGCGAGGATCAGCTGGCCGACCGGCATGATCATGCCGCCCCCGACGCCCTGCAGCACGCGGAAGACGATCAGCTCGTTGGTCGACACGGCGAGGCCGCAGAGCGCCGAGCCGGCCGTGAAGAGCAGGAGCGAGGCCAGGTAGACCTTCTTCGCGCCGAACCGCCGCGAGGCCCAGCCGGTCAGCGGGATCACGGTGGCGAGCGCCAGCAGGTAGCCCGTGATCACCCACTGGATGTCTGAGAGCGGGCTGTGCAGCCTGGCGTGCAGGGTCTCCAGAGCGACGTTGACGATCGTCGTGTCGAGGATCGACATGATCGAGCCCAGCACGACGACGACCGCCACGCGCCAGACGTATGGATCGATGCGTTCTTTGGTGTCGGTCACGATGGCATCGTGCGCAGCGGGTGCGCACGCGGCGGTAACAATCAATCGGCGCCTAAAGATTAGGCGCCGAAGCATCTGCGGTCAAGTGTGTAGCGGCGCGGCCGATGCCCGGGGCGGGATTCGAACCCGCACGCCCTCACGGGCAGCAGTTTTTAAGACCGCCGGCTGTACCGCTTCGCCAACCCGGGCCGGACGGCCATCGTAGCCGTTGAACCCCATGTTGAGGGGGTATGAAGCAGGCGCCGATGCACAATACGTGCGCAACTCGGCGCGAGCTACCGTGTCCTTAGGCATGAGCCGGAACTGATCGCCGTGGAGGGCTACACACTCAAACAGCAGCCCCTGGCTGCCCTGCGCGGTCCGTCGCCCCTGCTTCGGCTGGCGAGCGATGAGCGCCTGATCGCGCTGACCCGCAGCGGCCAGCAGGCGGCGTTCGAGGCGCTCGTGGCCCGCTACCACGCGCGGCTGCTGGGGTTCTGCCGCCACATGCTGCACTCCCGCGAGGATGCCGAGGATGTGCTGCAGGAGGTCTTCGCCGCCGCCTTCAACGCGATCATGGCGGACTCGCGCGAGATCAACGCGCGGCCCTGGCTCTACCGGATCGCCCGCAACCGCTCGCTCAACCACCTGCGGCGCAACACCGCGATCGGGGTCGACTCGATGGACACGCACTTCGCCGACGCGGGGCTGTCGACCAGCGAGAAGGCGCACCAGCGCGAGGAGTTCCGGCTGCTGCTCGAGGACATCGGGCATCTGCCGGAGACCCAGCGCTCGGCGCTCGTGCTGCGCGAGATGGACGCCCTGTCGTATGAGCAGATCGCGCAGGCGATGGAGACGACGGTGCCGGGCGTCAAGTCGCTTTTGGTGCGTGCGCGGATCGGTCTCGCGGAGGCCGCCGAGGCCCGCAAGCTGACCTGCAGCGAGGTTCGCCTGGAGCTCGGCGCAGCCGCCGAGGGGATCTCGTCGCTGACGGCCCCCGTCCGCCGTCACGTCAAGGACTGCGAGCGCTGCCGCAACTTCCGCACCCAGTTGCGGGCGAACAACCGCGCGCTCGCCGCGATCTTCCCGCTCGGCCCGATCCTGCTGCTGAAGAAGACGATCGGCTTCAAGCTGGGCTTGGCGAAGCTCTTCGGCGGCGCCGGGGCCAGCGGCGGCGCCGCGACGGTCACGGCCGGCGGTGGCGCCGCCGCGACGGCCGGCACGGTGGCCGCAACAGCCGGCACGGCGGCGGTTGCCACGACCGGCGGCCTCGGGTCGCTCGCCGCCGGCGCCTTCGTGATCAAGACCGTGGCCGTGGTCGCCACGGTTGCCGTCGTCGCCGCGGTCGGCGCCTCCGCCGTACATCTCCACTCGACGACGCCGCACACGACCGCGCCGGCGGCCAGCGCCGCCCACGCCCAGGCCGACAAGGCCGTCGCCTTCCCGCCCACGCTCGCCGTGGTCCGCCACCGCGCCGAGCGCCGGATCCGCCGTCATCGGTTCGTCGCGGTGCTGGCGCCCGTGCTCTACCCAACGTCGGCCGCGGCCGCGGGCTCGAGCACCACGACCGATGCCGCCACGACGCCGGCGCCCGTGAGTGCGCCCGTCACGACGGTCCAGACCGCCACCCCGGCGACGCCGGCGCCGACGCCGACGACCCAGGAGGTCTCCACGACCACCGTCTTTCCGTCCACGACCTCTGGCAGCGGCCCCGCCGGCCCGACCGCGGCGACCGGCTCAACCGGCGCGACCGGCAACGGCTCCACGGGGGCGACCGGCTCAACCGGCGCGACCGGCAACGGCTCCACCGGGGCGACCGGCTCAACCGGCGCGACCGGCGACGGTGAGTCGACCTTCAGCCAGGAGCAGGACGGTGCCCCCGGCGCGACCGGCTCAGCCGGCGCGAGCGGGTCTTAGTGGATCGGACGACCCGCGCTAGCTGAAGCGGAGCCGCTCGAGCGGTTCGAACAACACCCCGACGCTGCCCACGCTGTCGGGAGTGACCGGCGGCGTCGCGGCCGACAGCAGGGCCGGGTCGGTCAGCAGCGAGATCAGGAGCCCCTCGCGGTCGCCGCGGATGTCCGGCGTAATCAGCACATAGCGCCCCCAGTAGGGGCGCCCGTCGAGCTTGCGCTGAAAGGCGAAGGTGTAGCCGGGGACGAAATTGATCCGGGTCCGCCCCTGGCTCCACAGCACGAAGGTCGGGTCGCTCGCCTGTAGCCGGCGGATCATCTTGACGGCCAGCACCGGCAGCAGCCCGCTGATCTCGCCGCTGTAGCGCGGCAGCGCCAGCGTCGTGATCTCGAACGAGGCGGCAAGGCCGACGCTCGAGTTCTCGCGCAGATCCAGCAGCACCGGGGAGCTGACCGGCTCGCGCGTCATCGCGCGCGAGTAGGTGGTGGAGAAGCTCGCCGGCGGGCCCGAGTGCGTGTAGACGGGGTCGCGCAGACGCACGATCAGCGCGACGACCACGAGCACCACCACCACGGCGAGCGCCGCGAGGATCCGCGCGACGATCCGCGGCAGGCTGTCGATCCGCGGCGCGAGCAGCGCCGGCAGCGACTGTCCGTACTGCGGCTTGACCGGCGGCGAGCGCCAGAGCTGGCGGACGTCCACGTCAGCGACCTCCTGCGGCGGGCACGGTCATACGGTGTGCCGCTCGCCCGGGGCGAGCACGATGACCTCACTGGCGGTCGAGTTCTCGACGTCCGCCGCGAACGCCTGCACGTCGGTGACGATCGGCGGGAAGGTGTCGTAGTGGCACGGGATCACCTGGCGCGCGCCGATCATCCGGGCGGCCTCGACGGCGTCGTGACGATCCATCGTGTAGTGGCCGCCGATCGGGATCAGCGCCACGTCGATCGCGTGGCGGCGCCCGATCAGCTCGAGATCGCCGAACAGCGACGTGTCACCGAGGTGATAGACCGTCGAGCCGCCGATCTCCACGATCAGCCCGGCCGCGGTGCTGACGGTCCCCTTCGGCGTCGTCGAGGTGTGCCAGGCGGGCACCAGCTTCGCGCTCCCCCACGCGAATGAGACGGTGCCGCCGAAATTCGGATCGTGGACGTTCTCCAATCCCTCCCCGCGCAGCTCGTCCGCGATCTCGACGATCGCCAGCACGCTCGCCCCGGTGCGCTTGGCGATCGCGACGGTGTCACCGATGTGGTCGCCATGCCCGTGGGTCACGAGAATCGCGTCCGCCGCGACCTCCTCGGCGCTGACGGCGGCCTTCGGGTTGCCGGTCAGGAACGGGTCGATCAGCACGCTGACCCCGTCATGTTCGAGCGCGAAAGCGGCATGCCCAAGGAAGCGGATCTCCATTTCGTCAACTCTCCTCTGTGATCGTCTCGTTAGCGGCCAGCTCCTCCGCGAGCTCGAAGCCGACGGCAACGCCGACCAGCATCCCGACCCGCGTCTGCTCGTCGACGAGCGCCCGTACCGCGGCCAGTCGCTCGCCCGCGTCCACCTCGCCGCTCGCGCGTACCAGCAGCTCCTCGTGCGCCGAGCCGTACCAGCCGCCGTCCGCCAGCGCCTGGTCGAGCACGCGTGCGAGGCTGGGTGCGGCGTGCGTGACAAGCTGGGTCGCGTGAGCGAAACGGCCGGCGTCCTCGAGCGCCGCGACGGCTGCGTCGACCTCCTGCGCGGTGTAGATGCGCGTGCGGCGGGCCATCGCCGCATCATACGGCGGCCCGCCCGCACGCTCGCGGACGCCGGCCGGCAGCCTCAGTGGCGGCCGCGCTGCGCGAGCGCCAGCCCGCCGAGGTAGCCGACCACGATGCCGACCCCGCCCGCGATCGGGTTGGCTTCGGGACGCGCGATCGGCATCGCCAGGAGCACGAGCGCGATCACCCCGGTCCCCAGCAGATCGCCGCCGTAGTCGCGCCTGGCGCGGCGCGCCAACAGGTCCGGGACGGCCCAGGCACAAAGCAGCGCCAGCGCGCCGCCGTTGGCGCCGGCGACGTCGCTGGTCGGGCCGGCCGCGACGGCGAGCGCCGTGCCGCCAACCGCGCCGACCAGGAACAGCACCGCCACCGGGATCCCGCCGTGGCGGCGCTCCAGCAGCCAGCCGAAGAGAGCGATCGCGAACAGGGTCGCGAACTGGTAGACGCCGCTGCCCAGGCTCGAGCCGCTGTGCGGATTCGGATCGAAGTAGGTGAACGGCGCCGACAGCAGGCGCGCGAGGTGCGAGCCGAGCGGGGCGACCGCGACGAGGTTCGCGGGGGCGAGCCAGGCGGCGCGCGTCGCGATCCAGAAGACGGCGGTCGCGACGATGATCGCGCCGGTCACGTAGGGCGGGCTGTCGGCCGCGATCCCGGGGATCTCACCGGCTCGCAGGCGCCCGAGCGACGGCGCCGGCACGCGTCGCGAGCGTCGCGCAGGCTGCATCCCCTTGTCCAGCTTGGGGGCGCGCTTCTGCAGCCGCGTGCCGCAATACGGGCACTCCGTGACGTAGGGGCTCACCTCCGCTCCGCAGTCGGGGTTCTTGCAGACGACGAACAGATCGGCCCTTGACATCCCACGATGATTCTAGGCACGCCCGACCCCAGCGCGGACCACCGGAGCGTCGAGCGCTACCCTTGGGCGGCCGTGAAGATGCGACAGAGCCTCAACCAGCTCGAGCGCGCGTTCGTCGAAGAGGCGGCGCTCGACCGGGATCGCCGCGAGCTGCTGCGGCGCACGGCGGAACGCCGCGCGGCCAAACGCCGCTCGGAGCGCAGGGTCAAGCAGGGCAAATCGCGCTTCATCGTGCTTTCGGTGACGCTGCTCGCGACCGCCGTGATCGTCTCGGTCGTGATGTTCCGCGCCCTGTATCTGATTCTTGAATAGCGCCGGGGACCGGCGCCATAAAAAGGAAGAGGCGGGAGCGCCGTTGCGCCTCCCCTCGCCCTAGGAGGTCGACTCGACGCCTTCCGGGCTCGTGTCGGCGAGCTCTTCCTCGCGTTCACGTTGGATCGCGACGTAGACCTCGCGCCGGTAGACGGGGATGCTGCGCGGCGCCTGGATGCCGATCCTGACCTTGTCCCCCATCACCGACAGAACCGAGATCTCGATCTCGTCCCCGATCATGATGCTCTGGTTCGACTTTCGCGTCAGGACGAGCATGCCATTCCCTCTCTCGGCGCCGCAGGTTGGCCATTATCTACGTGCGAGCCGCACAATTGCAAGCGCGGGGCCCGGGGCGGGCGAGACTTTGCGGTAGGCTCCGCGCCTCGCATGGCACGCAAGTCGCTTCGGCCGCACCTCAACCAGATTCGCACGTGGACGCGCCAGGGGCGAACCGACGCCTGGGTCGCGCACCAGCTCGAGGTGACGGTGCAGCAGATCGCGAGCTTCAAGCGCGAGAGCGGCCTGCTCGACGAGGAGCCCGGCGTCGCCGGTACGGCGGCGAACGGACTGGTCGACGAGGAGATCGACCTTCGCGCCGAGGACGATGCGCTGATCGCGGCGGAGCTGGAGGCAGCCGAGCAAGCGCGACGCGAGGCGGAGGAGGCTGAGGCCGCACGAGCGGCCGCCGAGGCGGAGCACGCCGGCGAGGATGGCGAGGCGGCACCGAAGCGGCGCGCCCGCCGCGGTTCGCGGATTCGCCGGGGCAAGAGCTCGACGGGGCCGCTCGAAGGGACCTTCGATCACGGCGAGGAGGGCTACGGGCTCTGGCTCGACCCGGCGGTCGCCGACGATCCGATCTACGCCGAGCATTGGGCCGGCCACCGTCCGGTCGCCGTGACGATCGAGGAGGACCAGATCGTCATCCGCCGCAGCGAGTAGGACGCTGCGGGGCTGCGCCCCGGTCGCTCACCAGCGAACCGGGCGGTCCGATGCCTCGCGCAGGTAGCGGTTGAAGGCGGCGTCGGCGACCCACTGCTCCCAGGCAGCGGGCTCGGCGGGCGCGGTCTCGATCGCGATCGGCATCGTCCAGACGTTGGAGCGGTCGTAGAGCTCCACCAGCTCGAGCGCCGTGAAGCTCCCGCCCAGACGCCGGCGGAGCTCCGCGACCAGCCGCTCGACGACACGGTCGAACGCACGCCGCCGCGCCGGCGGCAGCTCACGCAGACGGCGTTCGCCGTCATGCCATTGCAGACGCGCGTACTCGAGCACTCAGCGCCGCTGCCGCGCGGTCCGCGAGGCGACCGCCGGCGAGAGCCACGACCGCGACGCGCTAGTTGTCGGGCAGACCGCTGACCACGAACTCGTGCTCGCCGGGACGCACGAGACCGAGATTGCGGGCCTCGATCTGGGGTGTGCCGGGCTCCTGGAGCAGGCGCTGCTCCGTCGCGAGCGCGGCGGCCTGGCGGCGCAGCGAGTGAAGCTGAGCGCTGCGCGCCGCCGAGAGGTGGACGTCGGCGATGAGCGAGCGGACCGGGCTGATCGCCAGGTAGAGCAGGACGAGGAGCGCGCAGAGCATTGCGACACGGCCGACGCGATCCCAGCGGATCCGCGCCGCCGGGGCATGCGCACGCCGAGCGGGGTGTGTGACGACAGCCACCGCAGACCCATTCGCCTCCGCCGGGCAGGCTCCTGCATCAGCCGCAAGCGACCGTGCGCCGTGGGGGCCGGGGGCATGCGCGACGGGCGCCGCCGCGTTGGGCGGCGCTCACCGCGCCGCCGCCTCGCGTTCCCGCGTCTCGCGAAAGTTGACCGTCGCGCGCCGCAGGGCGAGCTCGGGGTCGACGTCGAGTGCCCGCGCGCAGCGCACCACAGCAAACAGCAGTTCGCCCAGCACCGCGAAGCGGCTGTCGCGGTCGGTCCGCTCCGCGAGCCGCGCCAGCGCGCGCTCGACCTCCGCGAACGGCGGCTCGAGCTGGTCGCCGTCGGCGCGACGCTGAACCTTCGCGGCGAGCGCGAGCGCCGGCAGGCTCTCAGGCACATCCGCGAACAGGCCGCCGGCGCCACGGCCCTCGCTCGTGCGCTTGATCTCATCCCAGTTGCGACGCACGTCAGCGGGGCCGTCGACCTCGACGTCGCCGAAGACGTGCGGGTGGCGGCGGATCAGCTTCTGCCTGCAGTGCTCGGCCACGGCGGCGAGATCTCCCGAGCCGCGCTCCTCGAGCAGAAGCGCGAGGAAGTGCACCTGGAAGAGCACGTCGCCCAGCTCGTCGAGGAGCTTCGCGTCGTCGCCGGAATGCGCCGCGTCCGCCAGCTCGTAGGCCTCGGAGACCGTGTGCGCCACGATCGAGCGCTCATCCTGCTCACGATCCCACGGACACTCGCGGCGCAGCCGCCGGGTCAGTTCGTCCAGCCTCGCGATCGCGCTCGGCGCCGCGCCGGCCATCGGCTGCTCAGCCGGACGCGGACGTCGCGCCGGTGGTGGCGCCGGTCGCCGAGGTTGACGACGTCTTGGGCGCGTTACCGCAGACGTTGGCGGTGATGTAGCCGGTCGCGCAGGTCGTGCGCGACGGCCACGTCTTCGTGAAGGCGGTCGTCAGCACGGTCTGGGCCGCGGCCTCGCGCGCCGAGGTGATCGCCGACTTGATCTCGGTGGTCGCCTTGCTGAGCGTGGGCGTGACGGCCGGCGTGATGGCGTCGACGGTGAAGACGTAGTAGCCGAACGCCGTCTTCAGCGGGCCGGTCAGCACGTTCACCTTGGCCGCGAAGATCGCGGCGGTGATCTGCGCGTTCAGCTCGCCGGTGCGGACGCCGAGCAGGCTCCCGCCGGTGCCCTTGCTGGTCGGGTCGATCGAGTACTTCGGAGCCAGCGTGGCGTAGCTCGTGCCGCTCGCCAGCAGCGCCTTGACCTTGGCGGCGGTTGCCTCGGTCTGGGTCTCGATCAGGTGCACGTTGCGTGTTTCGGGCGTGGTCAGCGACGAGAGGTGCGAGTGGTAGTAGGCGGCGATCTGCGCGGGCGTCACCTTCTCCGCCTTCGTCTGCACCTGCAGGAGCAGCGCGTTGTAGACGAGGTTCAGGTAGGTGCGCCACTTCAGGTCGGCGATGGTCTGGCCCGATTTCGCAAGGAAGGCGTTGAGTGCGGCGGCGCTTGCGAGCGAGGGCTTCGACGACTTGCGCTGGCTCTCGTAGGACTTCTCGACCTGCGCGGAGGTCACCTTGATGTGCCGGTCGGCCGCCTCGCCCTCGATCCACAGGGCGTTGATCAGGTAGCCCATGACCTCGCTCACCAGCGACTTGTAGGCCTGCGCGCAGAGCGCCTTCAGCTGGGCTGGGGTGTCGGCCGTGTTGGTGGCGACCTTCTTCTCGGCCGCGATGCAGGCCGTGTAGTTCGGCGGGACAGGCAGCGGCGGCGCCGCGGCGCCCGTCGAGCCCTGCGTGGAATCGTTGGCGACGACGATCCAGTGGTCCAGCGCGGCCTTGGTGATCGCCGCGGAGCCGACGGTGGCCACCGCGTTGCCGGGTATGCCGCTGCCGCACGCGCCAAGTACCACGGCGGTGGCGATCGCGGCGCAGAACGCCATGCCGATGCGAGACCTCTTTACGGACAACAGGGGTCGCACTCTAGCGAATCGCGCGGACGGGCCACGCGGGGTTTATCTCACCCCCTGCAGCGCGCTCGCCGCAAGAATCGCGTCGGCCGCCGCCAGGATCTCCCGGAAACGCTGCTCGGGCTCGGCCGCGACGCGCACCGAGACCTGCGATCGGCCCGACTCGTAGATCGCGCCCGGCAGGAGCTCGCGCAGCTCGCGCACGCCCGCCGAGTCGAGCTCGATCGGCGTGACCGTGAGCCGTCCGGTGCGAACCGTGACCGCGCTCGCACCGGCGGCACCGAGCTTGATCCGCGCCCGCGCGATCGCCAGCAGATGCTCGACCGGCTGCGGCGGCGGACCGAAGCGATCCTCCAGCTCCTCCCGCAGCAGCTCGATCGTGGCGACCTCGCGCGCGGAGGCGATCCGCCGGTGCAGGTCGATCTTGGCCTGTTCGTAGCCGACATAGTCGGCCGGCACGTAGGCGTCCACGTCGACGTCGAGCCGCACCGGCTCCCACTCCCCGTCGGGGCGCTCGCCGCCGGACTCGGCGGCGGCCAGCGCGTCGTCGAGCATCTGCATGTACAGCTCGAAGCCGAGCGCTGCGACGTGGCCGGACTGCTCGTCCCCGAGCAGGTTGCCGGCTCCGCGCAGCTCGAGATCGCGCATCGCGATCTGGAAGCCGGAGCCCAGCTCGGTGAAGTCGGAAAGGGCAGCGAGGCGCTGCGCCCCCTCGGCCGTCAGCGCCGCCGCGGCGTCGTAGAGCAGGTAGGCGTAGGCGCGCTCGCGGCTGCGCCCGACGCGGCCGCGGATCTGGTAGAGCTGAGCCAGGCCGAAGTGGTCGGCGCGCTCGACGATCAGCGTGTTGGCAGCCGGTATGTCGATGCCGGACTCGATGATCGACGTGCAGACGAGAACGTCGGCGTCGCCGCGCAAGAACGACATCATGCGCGACTCGAGCTCCGGGTCCTCGAGCTGCCCGTGGGCGACCGCGAAGCGAATCTCCGGGCAGAGCCCGCGCAGCCGCTCGGCGACCTCGTCGATCGTCTCGACACGGTTGTGCAGATAGAAGGCCTGGCCGTCGCGGCTGTGTTCGCGCTGCAGCGCCTGGCGCACCAGCGTCTCGTCGAACTCGCCGACGTAGGTCCGCACCGGGCGCCGCCCCTCTGGCGCGGTCTCGATCACCGAGATGTCGCGCAGGCCGGCGAGCGACATCTGCAGCGACCGCGGGATCGGCGTGGCCGACATCGCGATCACGTCCACACGCAGTCGCAACTGGCGCAGGCGCTCCTTCTGCCTGACGCCGAAGCGCTGCTCCTCGTCGATGATCAGGAGGCCGAGATCCTTCGCGCGGACGTCACGCGAGAGCAGCCGGTGGGTGCCGATCAGGATGTCCAGGCGTCCGTCGTGGAAGCGCTCGAGCGCCTCGCGCTGATCGGCGGCGCCGCGAAAGCGCGAGACGTGATCGACCGTGAACGGGTAGTCCGCGAGGCGCTCGCGGAAGGTGCCGAAGTGCTGCTGGGTCAGGATCGTCGTGGGTGCCAGCAGCAGCACCTGCTTACCGTCGGCCGCCGCCTTGAACGCCGCCCGCAGCGCAACCTCCGTCTTGCCGTAGCCGACGTCGCCGCAGATCAGGCGGTCCATCGGCCGCGGCTCCTCCATGTCCGCCTTGACGAGCTCGATCGCCTCGCGCTGGTCGGGCGTCTCGGTGTAGGGGAAGCGCTGCTCGAACTCGCGCTGCCAGTCGCCGTCGGGCGCGAAGGCATGGCCCGGGCGGCGCTTGCGTTCGACATAGAGCGACAGCAGCTCGCCGGCCATCTCCTGCGCCGCGTGGCGCGCCCGCGCCTTCAGCGTGTCCCAGCGCGTGCCGCCGAGCCGCGAGAGCGGCGGGTGCTCGCCGCCCGCCCCGACGTAGCGGGAGATCTTCGCGAACTGGTCGGTCGGCGTGTAGACGCGGTCGTCGCCGTGATACTCGAGATACAGATAGTCGCGCGTCACCCCCGCGACGGTTCGCGTCTCGAAGCCGGCGAAGCGCGCGATCCCGTGATCCTCATGCACGACGATGTCGCCGGCGCGCAGGTCGGAGAACGAGCGCAGCGCCCCACGGCGGCCGACGGCGGGACGGGTCTGCGTTCGCCGCCTGTGAAACAGCAGGTGGTCGGGAATCACCGCGAGACGCAGCCCCGGGGCCACGAAGCCCTCGCGAAGCGTCGCCTGCGCGAACGTCAGGCGATCCTGCGGCGGCGAGTCCTCGAGCCAGCCGGCGGTAAGGCGCGCCAGGTTGTGCGCGGCTCGCTCGCCGTCGCCGCGCCGCGCCCATGTGACGACCGTGCGGTAGCCGGAACGCAGGTCGCGCTGCAGCTCCGACTCGGCCTCGGCCAGCGATCGCGCGACGGCGCCGGCAGCCTGCGCGTGAAACTCGAGTGGCGCGCTGCCCGCGAGCGAGTGCAGGCGGATCCGCGCTCGCTCGCTCAGGGCGGCCTCGATCTGTGCCGGTGCGACGTAGAGGTGGTGGGCGTCGGCGTCATGAAAGGCGGCCGTCACGTCCGCCCAGTGATCGCGCAGCGTTGGTCCGATCTCCTCGGCTCCGACGACGAGCAGCACGGCGTCGTCTCCGACCAGCTCGAGCAACGGCCGGAACCGCTCGAGCGGCAAGAGCTCGGCGATGTCCGCGCGCTCGCCCTCGAGCGCGATGCCGCGATGCTCGGCGGCGAGCTCCGCGGCGGGCGCCACCTCGATGCGTTCAATCGCGTCGAGCGAACGCTGCGTGAACGTCGAGAAGGTGCGCAACGATTCGATCTCGATGTCGAACAGCTCGACGCGGACCGCGCGATCGGAGGTGGCGGCGAAGATGTCGAGCAGCCCGCCGCGAAGCGCGAACTGGCCGCGGTCCTCGACCTGGGATACGCGCTCGTAGCCCATCTCGACGAGCGTCTGCGCACACTCGTCGAGGTCGAGCAGCTCCCCGACCGCCAACTCGAAGGAGTGCGCTCGCAGCGCCGGATCGGGAACCTTCTCCGACAGCGCCGGCGCGGAGGCGACCAACACCGGGGCGCCGGCCGGCGTTTCGCCGCCTGCCGCGGCGGCCAGCGCGTCGAGTGCGGCGATCCGCAGGCCGACCAGATGCGGCGGCGGCGCGAGGTGCGACTCGTAGGTGACGCCGCGCGAGGGGTAGAAGCGGACGCGGCGCGGCGCGAGCCAGGCGGCGAGGTCCGCGGCGAGCTCGCCGGCGGCGCGGTCGTCGGGCGCGACGACGATCGCCGGCCGCTGGTCCGCGTGGGCGAGCAGCGCGGCGACGAGGAAGGGCCGCAGCGCCGAGGAACAGAAGGCATCACCGCCGTCGCGGGCCAGCGCCAGGCCGTCCTCGCTCTCGGCGAGGTGGTGCAGCAGCGGCGCGAGGATCGTCACGTTCTGCCGTTCGGGCCGTCCAGGCCCTCCTCGCCGCTGACGATCGCGGCGGCAGCGTCGCTCGCCCGGGCGACCAGGTCCGCGACCTGCGCCGGCGACTCGCTGAAGCGACCGAGCACGTAGGCGGCGACGATCTCGGGGTCGGTCGAGTCCGGACGCCCGACGCCCACGCGCACGCGGGCAAAGTCGCTGCCGCCCAGCTCGTGGCGCAGCGATTTCAGTCCGTTGTGCCCCGCGAGACCGCCGCCGAGACGACAGCGGATGTCGCCGAAGGGCAGGTCGATCTCGTCGTGGATCACTAGCACCCGGTCGAGCGCCACGTGGAAGGCGCCGCGCGCGGGGCCGACGCTGCGTCCCGCGTCGTTCATGAAGGTCTGCGGCTCCAGCAACGCCACCTGCGGGCCGCCCGGACCGGCGCGCCCTTCGCGCAGGCGCCCGCGGTAGCGCGTGCGCTCCCGGCCGAGGCCCCAGCGCCGGGCGAGTTGCTCGGCGACGGCGAAGCCGATGTTGTGCCGCGTCTGCTGGTACTCCCGGCCGGGGTTGCCGAGCCCGACGACGAGCCAGTCGATCGACGGACCGCGCGAGAGGCGCAGGAGCTACCCGCCGTCGTCGCCGGGGCCTGCGTCGTCCGCTGCCTGGGACGACTCTTCTTGCGTCGCGCCCTCGGACTCGCCGACCAGCTCCGTCTCCTGCTCGATCTCCTCCTCGTCCTCGAGGCGAAGCCGCGGCGGGACGAGCGTCGCGATCACGATCTCGTCGAGCTCGCCGAGCAGCGTCACACCCTCGGGCGCCGCGAAAGCCGAGAGCAGGAGCGTGTCCCCGATCGACATCTCCGAGACGTCGTGGCCGATCGACTCCGGGATCGCCGTCGGCAGAGCCTCGACCTGCACGCTGTGGGTGACCTGCTCGAGCACGCCGCCGTCGCGAATGCCGGGCGACTCGTCGGCGCCCAGCAGCTCGACCGCGACCGTCGCCTGGATCGGCTGGTCGAGCCGCACGCGGACGAGGTCGACGTGCATCAGTCTCGCCGCGCACCGGATGGCGCTGGCTCTGCTTGAGCACCGCCGGGGTCGGGCGGCCGCCGTCAAGCGCCACCTCGAGCACCGCGCCGGACGCGGCGAGCGCCGTCCGCAGCGTGCGGGCCTCGACCGCGAAGCTGACCGCGTCGCCGTGGCCGCCGTAGAGCACGCCCGGGACGAGGCCCTCGCGACGCATGCGGCGCGCCGAGCGCGAGCCATGCGGCGCGCGGCTTGCGACGTCGAGTCGGGTGAGTGCGCTGCGTTCCATACCGGCTGCGGATCGTAGCGAACCGTGCCGGCTGCCCGCTCACGCGCGCCGCATCGGCGCGAGCGCTGACGCCGCCAGACGGGTGTCCGTGGGCCGCAGTGACGGCGCGGCGCATCACGAAGGCCGGATCGACCTAACCGAGCTGGTCGGTGCGCTCGAAGGCGTGCTGCACGATCGTCCAGGCCGGTTTGGGCGCGCCGTCGAAATGCAGCAGGCCCTTGGCGAACAGCGGCGGCGTCGGGTCGGGGTTGCCTCCGGTCCAGCCGGGGCGGACGAGGAAGTCCTGCAGCGCCCAGTAGATCGCCCCGCTCAGCCATGGCGCGGCGGCGACCGCCGCCAGCTGCGCGCGGACGAACCGGCTCTGGAAAGCGTAGGTGCCGCGCTCGTCGGCCGGTCCCGGGCGGTTGGCCTCGGCGCCGAATTCGGTGATCATCATCGCCTGCTTGGGGTAGCAGGCATGCTGCCGCTCCAGGTAGCGGTCCAGCGCGCCGATCTTCGCGATCCGGCCCGAGGGCCCCGGATACCAGCCGAAGTACTCGTTGACGCCGAGCAGCTGCAGCGGACCGTAACCCGCCTGGCAGCCGGTCGCGGACGAGCCCTGGTAGGCCAACGCCACGGGCCTCGTCGGATCCAGCTGATGCGCTAGCGCGGTGGCGGCGGCGATGTATGCACGCTGAGCCGCGCCGACATCGGGGTTCAGCTCGTTGGCGATCGACCAGACGACGATCGACGGGTGGTTGCCGTTCTCGAGGATGTTCTCGCGCAGCATCGCCAGCGCGGACGGCGTGACCGCCCGCAGCTCGCTGTCGCGGACCTGGTAGACGGGGATCTCCGACCACAGCAGGATCCCCAGCTCATCGGCGAGCTGCTCCTCGTAGCCCGAGAGCGGGTACTGGGAGCGGATGATCGTCGCGCCGAGCGACTTGGCTGCCACCATCGCGGCGCGCTGCTGGGCGCGATCGAGCGCCGCGCCGCGGGTCAGCGAGTCCTCGACGAGCCCCACGCCGCGGAGGTGCAGCGGCTGGAAGTTCAGGTAGAGGTGGCCGTCGATCACGCTGACCTGGCGGATGCCGCTCTCCAGGAAGTAGTGCGCCTGCGTGACCGCTGTCGTGGCCCCGACGGGCGCGGCACTCGCGTCGAGCGTCACCGCGTAGAGGTGCGGGCTCGCCGGCGACCACAGCAACGGCTGGGCGACGGTCAGGCGGCCGACGAAGGTCGCGCTCGCCCCGGCGGCGATCGTCTGCGTCCCAAGCGCAGCGCTCGACGGTGCCGTAGCGCGTGCTCAGCGCGACGACCCTGGCGGCCGCAGCGTAGTTGTGCACGACCACGGTGTAGGCGACCGTGGCGTCACAGGTGGCGCAGGCGAGGCTCGGGAGCACGCTCACGGCGGCGAGGTCGATCTCGTTGACGCGGCGCAGGTAGACCTCGCGCAGCAGGCCGCCGTAGTTCCACCAGCCGGCGACGACGTCGCTGCCCGGCGTCGGGCTGCGCGGCGGCAGGTCGGTCAGGCTGTGGGCGTCGCTCACGCGCAGCACGAGCCGGTTGACCACCGTGCGGTTCAGGTAGGCCGCCGGGAGCACGACCTCGAAAGCCAGGAAGGCACCGGTGTGCACGCCGATCTCGTGTCCGTTGAGCCAGATCGTGACGCGGTTGTTGATCGACTCGAAGCGCACGATCCAGGTGTATCCGGGCGCGCTCGAGGGCAGAACGAAATCCTTGCGGTACCAGCCGACGGCGGGCGCGTAGGCGGCGGCGGTCGGCTCGCCGGCGTTCCAGGCGTTGGGCACCGACACCGCTCGCCAGCCCCGCAGCGACCGTGCGTCCTCGAAATGCTGTTGCAGGCCGACCCCGTCGTCGTTGCGGTAGAGCCAGGTTCCGCCGAGCAGATAGCGACCGCTCGGCCCGTCCTTGTAGAACGCGCGGGCGGTTGGCACCTCGCCCGCTGCGCCGGCGCGCCCGACGCCGCTGCCGGCATGGGCGAGCGGGATTGCGCTCGCCGCGCTGAGCGGCACGACGATTGCGAAGGCGCCGAGCCCGGCGAGGGCGACGCCGCGCGCAGCACGCGCCACCGCCGGGCGCTGCGCTCCGAGGCGCCTCAACAGTCGGCGGTGTCGGGTATCTGGACGCTCAAGGTGAGCAGCCTAATCTGCAGCCCGGAGATCGCGTTGCCCTTGCGCTCGACCTTGATGCACTGCACGACCGGGAAGCGGCCAAGCGACGATTTCCACGCGACGCGCGTGTCCGCGACGGTGGTCGTCAGCGAGTACGCGCTCTGCGACTGGTAGGCGAGGATCTGCACACGACCGCGCCGCCGCAGCCGGCGGGCGTCGGCGATCACGGTCGCGCGGCAGTGACTGTCGCAGCCGTGCAGTTGTGCCAGCATTGCCTGCGCGTCCCCGCGCGCCTCGTCCTCGAGCAGCACCACGACCGCGCTGCGCTCGACGTTCTCGAGCGCCAGCCAGCGGCCCAGCAGCAGGCTGAGACCCACGAACACGACCAGGCCGGCCGCGAGCAGCAGCTTCCATCGCCGGCTCACGACGCCTCGAGGCCGGCTGCGGCGATCAACCCTCGCGGCAGGGTGGCCACGGCGCCACGCGCCCCGCCGGCGCGCATCAAGCGACCTCTTCGACCCGTCGGGCGAGCGCATCCTCGAAGACGCCGAAGTCGCCGGCCAGCAGCATGTCGATCGGCCTGGCGGGCGGGCGCCCGGACCGGACCCAGCGCGCGAGGGCGCCGTCCGTGAGCAACTCCGCCGCCTCGGCGGTGAGGACGTCGAGGATCTCGATCTCCGGCCGATGGGCAACGTCGCCGGCGATCGCGGCGAGCGCGTCCAGTCCGAAGATCGCGAGCGCCTCCTCGTCGGTCAGCGCGAGCCGTGCAACGAGGCCGCTGAGGGGCGCGCTCACGGCTCCTGGGAAGCTCAGAAGAGCTGGTTCTCGCCGCCGAACACCTCGCTGACCGAGCCGTCGGTGAAGATGCGCCGGATCGAGTCGGTCAGCAGTTCAGCGCACGGCAGCACGAAGACGTTGTCGGGTGCGCCGGGCGGCGTCGCGACCGTGTCGGTGACGACGACGCGCTCGAACGGCGCGCCGCCAGGTTCTCGTAGGCCGGGCCGGAGAAGACGCCGTGGGTGGCGGCCGCGTAAACGCTCGTCGCGCCCTGCTCGAGCAGGGTCTGCGCGGCGGCGCAGAGCGTCCCCGCGGTGTCGATGATGTCGTCGATGATTACCGTCGTCTTGCCGGCCACCTCACCGATCACGTAGCCGATCTCCGCAACCTGCTGGGCCGGCCGCTCCTTCGTCAGCACCGCGAGGTCGGCTCCGATCTTCTCGGCGAACTTCTGCGCGAGCTTCGCGCGCCCGACATCGGGCGCGACGACGACGATGTCCTCGAGGTGCAGGTCGATGAAGTGCTGGGCAAGGATGAAGCGGGCCGTCATGTGGTCGAGCGGCTTGCTGAAGAAGCCCTGAACCTGGCCCGCATGGAGGTCCATCGTCAGCACGCGGTCGGCCCCCGCAGCCTCCAGCACGCGGGCCACGAGCCGCGCGCTGATCGGCTCACGCGGCGCGGACTTCTTGTCCTGGCGGGAGTAGCCGAACCACGGCACCACGGCGATCACGCGGTGGGCGGAGGCACCCACCGCCGCGTCGATCATCACCAAAAGCTCCATCAGCGCGTCGTTCGCCGTCAGCCCGGTCTGCGCGTTGCCGCAGGTCGATTGGACGATGAACACGTCGGCGCCGCGGATCGACTCCTCGTAGCGGCAGTACACCTCGCCGTTCGAGAACGTCTTCAGCGTGGTCGGCCCGAGCTCGACGGCGAGCTTCGAGGCGATGTTCGCGGCGAGCTGCGGCGTCGCGCGCCCGGCGAACAGCATCAGCCGCTTGTCGTAGTCGATCGGGAGACTCGTGATGGCAGGCTGCGGCTCAGTCACGCTCATCGGGCGGGAGTGTAGTGGTTGTCAAGCGGACGTAAACCGCAGGCACGACTGCCCTCTCAGCGCTGCCCGCGCCGCTCGTCGTAGCGTTCCACGTTGCGCTGGCGCGTTCTCGCGACGGCCAGCGCGCCCGCCGGAACATCGGCGGTGACGACGGTTCCGGCGGCGGTCCACGCATCGTCGCCCACCGTCACCGGCGCGACGAACGAGGTATCGACACCGCCGTGCACGCGTGCTCCGATCGTGGTGCGGTGTTTGCTCGTGCCGTCATAGTTGGCAGTGATCGAGCCGGCGCCGAGGTTGGAATGCTCGCCGAGGTCGGTGTCGCCGATGTACGACAGGTGCGGCACCTTCGAGCCGGAGCCGATATCCGAGTTCTTGACCTCGACGAAGGTCCCGACCTTCGAGCCGTCGCGCAGCAGCGTGCCGGGCCGCAGGTGGGCGAAGGGACCGACGCTGGCGCCCGTGCGAACCTCGCATCGGACGAGGTGCGAGTGGATGACGCTGACCCGGTCTCCGAGCACCGCGTCGATCAGCGTGCTGTGCGGCCCGACGGTCGCGCCGGCGCCGACGCGCGTGGTGCCCAGCAGCTGTGTGCACGGCTCGATCACGCTGTCCTGGCCGATCTCGACCGTCACATCGATGCTGGTGGTCGCGGGCTGGACGATCGTCACGCCGGCCAGCATGTGGCGCTCGTGGATCCGTCGCTGCGCCTCGACCCGGACCGCGGCGAGGCCGGCGCGATCGTTGACGCCGAGGACGACCGCCGGGTCGCCGGCCGCAAGCGTCGCAACGAGCGCACCGCGAGCACGCAGGACCGCCAGCACCTCCGGCAGATAGCGCTCCCCCTGGGCGTTTTCGGCGCCGACCGCGTCGAGCGCATCGAGCAGCGCTGCGCCATCGAAGGCGTAGATCCCCGTGTTGATCTCCGAGATCGCCAGCTCGGCCTCGCTCGCGTCGCCCGCGACCTTGGTCTCGGCGACCCGCACGAATGCACCGTCGGCGTCGCGCACCACGCGGCCGTAGCCACGCGGATCGTCAAGCAGCGCGGTGACCAGCGTGGCGGCGGCGGGCGAAGCTCTATGTGCCTCGCCGAGCCCCCGCAGCAGCTCGGGCTCGACTAGCGGCACGTCGCCGGACAGCACGATCACGACGCCGCCCGGATCGATCTGCGCCGCCGCCGCCGCGACCGCGTCGGCGGTCCCTCGCGGCTCGCGTTGCACCGCGAGCTCGACCCCCTCCGCCCACGCCGGAGCGCCGGCGGGGTCGGGGGAGCGCCCGGCGGACGGGCCTGCACCGATCATCTCGCCCAAACCGTCGTCGGGGCCGACCACGACGATCACGCGCCCGGCGCCGGCTGCCCGGGCCGCCGCCAGCGGCCACGCCAAGAGCGGGCGCCCGCAGAGGTCGTGCGCGAGCTTCGGCGTGCCCGAACGCATCCGCGTACCGCGACCGGCGGCCAGGATCACAACCGTGAATTCGGACATCGTTGTGAGCGTAACTACACTTGCGGCGGTAGCCGTTGGGGGGTCGTCTAACGGCAAGACATCGGCCTTTGGAGCCGGTTATCGGGGTTCGAGTCCCTGCCCCCCAGTGCCCGGATCGGCGCGTCCGCGGGTGCGCGAGATGGGCGCGTCCGCAGGCCCCCGAAAGCGGGGCATCCGCGGGCCCGCAAGCGGCGGATCCGCGTCCGCATCGGCGTGCCCCGCGCGACCGGCGCGCCCGCGGCCGCGAGGCGCTGACGTCGCGCGACGGCGGCGGCCCTACCGCCGGGGGACGCGGCCGCCCGCGTGCCCCGGCTCGCTCGCAGGCCCGCTCGAGGTGCCCATCCCCAGCACGCGCATCGCCTTCAGTCCGAGGCTGAGCTTCTCGCGCCCGTCGCTCGAGCCGACATCCAGGCCGCAGAGCTCGCGCACGCGTTCGAGCCTGTAGCGGATCGTGTGGCGGTGGGTGAACAGGCGCTGGGCGGTACCGGCGACGTTCCCGTCGGCTTCGAGGAAGGCCTCGACCGTCGCCACCAGGTCGGTGGCGTACTGCTCGTCATAGGCGACGAGCGGCTCGACCGTCTCGGCGTAGAACCGCTGCAACTCCGCCGGGTTCTCGCTCATCGCGCTCAGCAGCAGGCGGTAGGCACCGGTCTCCTCGAACGCGAGCACGCGATGTTCCTGGTCGCCCTCGGCCACGTTCGCCGCGAGCAGCGCCTCGTCGGCGGCGCGTGCCAGCTCCAGCGCGTCGGCGACGGGCCGGCTGCGCCCGATCACGAACACGAAACCGCCCATTCCCGCCTCGAGGTCGCGCAGCACTCCCTCGGCGGCGCGTCTGGCGGCCGCCTCGTCGGCCCCGGCCAGCAGCACGATCACCTCGGCACCGGCATCGAGATCGCGGTCCGAGAGCACGGCGACCGCGCTCGGCACCGCCGCGCGCGCCGCGCGCGCGGCGATCGCCCGCAGGCGTGAACGCCACCCCTCCTGGGCCGGCGCCTGCGGGTGGGCGTGGGCGATCAGCACCGAGGCCCCCCGTTCGAGGTCGCGGAGCCCCACCTCACGGGCGGCCGCCAACACCTCCTCGCGCCCAGTGATCTCGCGCGCGAGCACGGCGGCGACGAACACCGCGGCGGCCTCCTCCGACGCCAGCTCGGGCGCGCGCACCCGCTCCACCTCCGAGGCGATCAGCGTGCTCACCAGCCGCAACAGGCCGGGGTTCGGCGTCCCCCGCGTGCGCACGCGCAAGCGCCCAACCTCGGCGTCGGCCACGCGCAGCTCGATCGCGACGACTCCCTCAGCCTCTCCGAGCAGCGACCGCTCGTCGGCCGGCGAGCGGGCCGCGACCGCGAGCGCCTGCCCGCCGCGGTCGAGCACAACCAAACTGGCGTCGAGTGCCCGCGCCGCGGCGCGCACGACCGTCGGCAAGCCCGCGCCCGACTGGACCGCCGCGGTGATCTCGTCGAGGGCCGCGAGGTCCAGTGCGCCCGAGATCGCCGGGTCGCTATCCGTAGCGACCCCAGATCCAGACCACTGCGCCCGCTCCGAGCAGGCCGATTCCCATCATCGCAGCGAGCACGTAGAACGAGAGCATCAGCGCGACCAGCCGCTGCCATCCGTGCCTGTAGGCGCCGACGGCCGGCACCAGGATCAGGCCGATGAATGCGGCGGCACCGGCCAGCCCGCAGACGCCGGCCACGAGGTAGGTGATGTCGATCCTGCTCACGGCTGCAGCGGATTGTCGCTTAAGCGGCAGTCGTGGTCCTCTTGACGCAGCGGCCGGCGCGGATCGGCGCTCAACCAGCCCCCGCCGCCGTGCCCGGGAAGGGGCGTGCGGCACGCGCGTCGACGCCGGCGACACGCAGGCTCGCCGCCGCCCTCGCGGCCGCGAGCGGATCGTCGAACAGGCCGATCGCGGTCGGCCCCGAGCCGCACACCAGCGCGGGAGCCGCGCCGGCATCGCGCGCCAGCGCGAGCGCGCCGGCGATCGACGGCTGCAGCGACAGCGCCGCCGCCTCGAGGTCGTTGACGCCGATCAGCGCGAGCGGATCGAGCGCCGCCAGCTCGCCTGCGGAACGTCGCGGGCCGAGCCGGTCCGCCTCGCGGTACACGTCCGCGGTCTGCAGACTTGCCCGCGACGGCAGCACCAGCACACCGAGGGGCCGCGGATCGGGCAGTCGCGCGACCAGCTCGCCCGCCCCGCGCACCAGTACGCGCCCGGGCCGAAGCTGGCTGGGGACGTCGGAGCCGAGCTGGGCCGCCAGCTCGTGCAGCAGCTCCCCGCTGCCGAGCCCCGACCGCCGCGCCAGCAGCCGCAAGGCCGCGGCCGCGTCGGCGGAACCGCCGCCCATCCCCGCCGCGACCGGGATCCGCTTGACGATCTCGATCCGCTGCGGCGGACCGTCCCAACCGGTCGCCTCGCGAAACGCAACGAGCGCGGCGCTCACGAGGTTGGGGCCCTCCACTCCCGGGCAGAGCACCTCGTCGTGGTCGGCATCGGTCAGCTCGAGCTCGTCGCAGAGCGTGACCGACTGGATCAGGCTGACCAGCGGGTGAAGCCCGTCGCGGCGCGGCTCACCGACGCACAGGCAGAGGTTGACCTTCGCCGGCGCGAGCTCCCTCACAGCGCCCGCGCGGCCCCGGCGCAGCCGCCTCACAGCGCCTCCCACAGCGCCGCGAGCTGCCCCGGCGCGAGCCGCTCCGCGCGCTCGTTGGCGGGGCGCCCGATCGCGACGAGCGCTGCGCGCACGCGCTCACGATCGGCGCCGGTGCTCAGCATCAGCGATCGTGCCATCGCCTTGCGACGGTGGGCGAAGGCTCCCTGGACGAATCGACGCAGCTCGACCGGCGGCGCCGGCGCTACCCGCCGCATCCCGATCAGCACCGAGTCGACGTTCGGTACCGGGAAGAACACGTTGCGTGAGACCGCTCGCAGCACGCTGACCTCGCAGGCCAGCTGGCAGAGCACGCTCGGCACACCGTAGGTGCGGCTGCCGGGCGCCGCGGCGAGGCGCTCCCCGACGTCTTTCTGCACCATCGCGACCCAGCGCGTCAGCGAGTCCAGCTCCTCGACCGTGCGCAGGATCGCGCCCGCCGCGATCCCGTAGGGAAGGTTGGCGATCAGCTTGTTCGGGGGCGGCGCGAGCGCGGCGAGGTCGAGCGCCATCGCATCCGCGAGATGCAGCGTGACGTTGGCGAACGGGTCGAGCGCGTCGCGTAGCGCCGGCTCCAGATGGCGATCGATCTCGACCACATGCACGTGCGCGACGCGCGCGGCCAGGTACTCGGAGAGCACGCCGAGGCCGCCGCCGATCTCCAGCACGACGTCGCGCTGGTCTAGCTCGCCGTGGCGGGCGATCACGCCGAGCATGTTCGAGTCGACGAGGAAGTTCTGGCCGAGGTCGCGGCGCGGGCGCACGTCGAACTGCTGCAGGCGCCGCAAGCTCGGCTGGGTGAGCGTGCTCACCAGCCGAACAGCTCGGCCGCGTTGCGCTCGAGCGTCGCCTCCAGCTGCGCCGGCTCGACGCCACGCTGCACAGCCACGAAGCGGGCGGTCTCGACGACCGCGGCCGGCTCGTTGGGCTTGCCGCGGCGGCTCTGCGGCGCGAGGTAGGGCGCGTCGGTCTCGACCAGCAGGCGCTCGGCCGGCACCAGCACACAGGCCTCGGCGAGCTCGCCGGCCGAGGGGTAGGTGACGTTGCCGGCGAACGAGATCCACCACCCTGCCGCGACGCATTCGGGGAGATGCTCGGCCATCGAGAAGCAGTGCAGGATCACGCGCAGCCCGCTCGCGTCGCGCTGGAGCACCTCGAGCGTGTCCGCGGCGGCCGCCCGGGTGTGGATCACGAGCGGCTTGCGGAGGTCGCGCGCCAGCTCGATCTGCGCTTCGAAGGCGCGCAGCTGAACGTCGCGCGGCGCCCCGTCGCGGTAGTAGTCGAGCCCGGTCTCGCCGATCGCGACGCAGCGCGGGTGGTCCGCCAGCTCGCGCAGTAGCCCCTCATCGAGCGCCTCCGCGACGTTCGGGTGACATCCGACCGCGGCGTAGACGGAGGGGAAACGCTCGGCCGCTTCGAGCGCCGCACGGCAGCTGTCGGGATCGGTCCCGACGGTCAGGATCCGCACCACGCCGGCGGCCTCGGCCGCCGCCACGAGCTCGCCGTCCGGCGGTTCGCAGGCGTCCAGGTGGGTGTGCGAGTCGATCAACGCGCCTCCGTGGCGCCCTTGGGGAACAGCGGCGCCAGCGGAGCCACGTGGCCGCCCCAGCCCTGCACGGCGAACGCTCGCTCAGTCCGCTCGCGCGCCGCGAGTGCGTCGAGCAGCTCCGCCGTCTTCGACGGCATGTAGGGCTCCAGCGCGACGGTGACGACGCGCAAGCCCTCGGCAAGCGTGGCGAGCACCGCCGCCAGCTCCTCGGCGCGCTCGCCGTCCCTGGCGATCGCCCACGGCGTTTGCTCCTCGACGTAGCGATTCAGCCGGCGGACGTGGCTCCAGATCTCCTCCAGGGCGAGCGAGATCTCGGCCCGCGAGAGAAGCTCGTCAACGCGTTCGAACAGGCCGCCGAACTCGGCTCTCAGCCCCTCCTGCGTCGCGACGGCCGGCACGACTCCGTCGCAGTACCGCTCGAGCATGTTCAGCGTGCGGCTCGCGAGGTTGCCGTACTCGTTGGCGAGCTCGGAGTCGTAGCGAGCGAGGAAGCCGTCCTCGGAGACGGGGCCGTCCTGACCGAAGCTGACCTCGCGGAAGAGATAGTGGCGCAGCGCGTCCGCGCCGAAGCGTTCGAGTACCACGAAGGGGTCGAGCACGTTGCCGAGGGACTTGCTCATCTTGCGCCCGTCGCCGGCGAGCAGGAAGCCGTGGACGAACACGTGCCGAGGGACCTCGAGCTTGGCCGCCATCAGCAGCGCCGGCCAGAACACCGTGTGGAACTTGAGGATGTCCTTGCCGATGATGTGGTAGCTGGCCGGCCAGTAGCGATCTGTCAGATCCTCGCCGTCTCGGGCATACCCGAGCGCGGTGTAGTAGTTGAGCAGCGCGTCGAACCAGACGTAGAAGACCTGGCTTCGGTCCCACGGGACCTCCACCCCCCACTTCAGGTGCGCGCGCGACAGCGAGACGTCCTCGAGGCCCGAGGCGATGAAGGCGCGAGCCTCGTTGAAGCGGTGCTGGGGCATGACGAAGTCGCGGCGCTCGTCGAACAGCCGCTCGAGCGGCCCCTGGAAGGCCGACAGGCGGAAGAACCAGTTCTGCTCCTGCTCGCGCGTCAGCTCTATTTCGTGAATCGGGCAGCGGTTGCCGTCGAGGATCTCGTTCTCGACCTTGAAGTCCGCGCAGCGCGGGCAGTACCAGCCCTCGTAGAGACCCTCGTAGGTGTAGCCGCCGTCATGCACGCGCTGGAGCACCTGCTGCACACGCTGCTTGTGCCGCTCGTCGGTCGTGCGGATGAAGAAGTCGTTGGAGATCTCGAGCTGCGGCATCAGCGCGATGAAGCGGGCGCTGTTGCGATCGGCCAGCTCCTGCGGCTCGAGCCCCTGCGCGCGCGCCGCGTCCGCCACCGGCTCGCCATGCTCGTCGGTCCCGGTCAGAAAGAACACGTCCTCGCCTGTCTGGCGCTTGTGACGGGCAAGGATGTCGGTGGCGATCGCCTCGTAGGCGTGCCCGAGGTGCGGTACCCCGTTGACGTACGAGATCGCGGTGGTGATGTAGAACGACATCGCCCGAGAGGCTACGGCAGCGCCACCACCGACCGCCGCACGCACGCCGGCCTGCCGCAGCCGGGCCGCGACCGCCGAGCGGTCGGTTCAGCCCGGGTGCTTGGCGGTGCTCTCGGTCAGCGCGCGGTAGAGCCGATTCGCAGGCACGCCCGTCAGCTCCGCCAAGGCCTTGGCCGCAGGACGCGGACGCGCGCCGGCGTCCACCAGCGCGCGCAGCGCGGCGAGCGCCCGCTCCGCCATGTCGGGGGCGCCCACGCCGGGCGGCGCGGCGGCGACGACAAGCACGACCTCGCCGCGCGGCGGCTCGCGCTCGTAGTGCGCGGCGATCTCGGCGGCGCTGCCGCGGCGCACCTCCTCGTGAAGCTTGGTCAGCTCGCGGCAGACGGCGACCTGGCGGCCGGGATCCTTTTCCGCGAGCAGCGCGAGCGTGGCAACGAGGCGCTTGGGGGACTCGAACGCCACGAGCGTCTCCTGGGTGCCGACCACCAGCCGCTCGAGCTCCGCCTTCTTGCGCGGCAAGAAACCCACGAACCGCCAGCGCTCGGCCGCCAGGCCCGATGCGACGAGCGCCGCGAGCGCGGAGCTCGGGCCCGGCAGCACCTCGACCGACAGACCGGCGGCGATGCAGGCCTGGACGAGGATGAAGCCGGGGTCCGAGACGAGCGGCATGCCGGCGTCGGAGACCAGCGCCACGACCGCCCCGGCGCGCATCCGCGCGACCAGCTCCGCCGCGCGTTCACGCTCGTTGTGCTCGTGGTAGCTGACGAGCGCGCCGGTCACCCCGTAGCGGTCGAGCAGCTTGCGCGTGTGGCGAGTGTCCTCGCAGGCAACGAGATCGGCGGCGCGCAGCGCCGCGAGCACCCGCAGGGTGACGTCCTCGAGGTTGCCGATCGGGGTCGGGCAGACGACGAGCCGGCCGCTCACGCCGCGACGCTCCGCTCGACGCACTCGCGCGCGAACATCGCCGCGCCGAGCATCCCGGCCTCCGCGCCGAAGCGGGCGGCGCGGATCGACACGTGCTCCGCCGGCAGCGCCAGCGCGCGGGCGGCGACCACGCGACGGGCCGGCTCGAGGACCAGTTCGCCGGCCCCCGACACTCCGCCGCCGATCACGATCACGTCGGGGTTGAAGATGTTGACCAGCGAGCACAACCCGACGCCGAGCCATTCGCCAAGCGCCTCCAGCACGGCCAGCGCCGGCTCGTCGCCTTCGCGCGCAAGCGCCGACACGAGCGGGCCCTCGATCTTGTGCCCGGCCGCCAGCGCGCGCGCAAGCGCGCCGTCACGGTCGCGCGCCGCCGCCGCGCGGGCCTCGCGCGCGAGCGCGGTGCCCGACGTCCACGCCTCCAGGCAACCGTGGCTCGGACACCCCGGCCCGCATGGCGGTCCGTCGGGGTCGACGATCATGTGACCGAACTCGCCGGCTGCCCCCTGGGCGCCCCGGTACAGCTCGCCGCCGCTGATGATCGCGCCGCCGACGCCGGTGCCGAGCGTCAGCATCAGCGCGATGCGCCCGCCCGCCGCCGCGCCGCGGCGGTGTTCGGCGAGCAGCGCGAGGTTGGCGTCGTTGTCGACGAAGCAGGGCAGGGCGACCCGCTCCGCCATGGCCTCCGCGAACGCCAGTCCGGCGATCGGCAGATGGACCGACGAAGCTGCCAGCCCGCGCTCGTCGTCGATCAGGCAGGGGATCCCGAAGCCGGCCGCCTCCACGCCGCCGTCGAACGCGTCGCGAAGCTCGCCGACGGCGTCCGCGATCGTCGCGAGCAGCGCGCCGAGGTCGAGACCGGCGACCGTGCGGCGCGTGCGCCCCACCACGGCGAGCTCTCGGTCGAGGGCGCACGCGGACAGGTTGGTGCCGCCCAGATCGACGCCGATGACGCATTCTGTCGGCACCTGCGCCACTATAGACGGCGCTCTCATGGCCGACGTTCCCGACCCAGAGCCCGCGCGTTACCGGCATTACCGTGCAAGTTTGCGGCGGCCGTGGCGGCGAGCGCCGAGCGCGCAGGCGGGCCTGGAGGAGCTGCGGGCGCGCAACGAGGAGCCCTTCGGCCAGGGTGCTCTGGAGCGCCGCCGCTTCCGGCGCCGGCTGCGGCCGCCACGGCCGCGGTGGTTGCGCGTGCTGCGCTGGGCGCTGCTCGCTCTCGTGGGCTGGATCGGCACGTCGGTGGTGCTGTTCGTGATCAGCTCGCTGACCGCACAGGGCGTGCCGGCGTCGGCCGTCGCGGCGCTCGACGGCGGCGGCATCCCTCCGTTCTCCGCGGCCAACACGCTCGTTCTGGGATCAGACGCGCGGCCCGTCGGATCGAAGGAGCCGGGCGCGGATGTCGGCGGGCCGAGCCGCTCAGACGTGATGATGCTGGTGCGCACCGGCGGCGGCCACTCGGCGCGGCTTTCGATCCCGCGCGACACGCTCGTCGACATCCCCGGGCACGGCTACGCAAAGATCAACGCCGCCTACGCACTCGGTGGCCCGGCGCTCGCGATCCGCACCGTCGAGGACTTCCTTGGCATCCAGGTCAACCACGTGCTGCTGATCAACTTCACCAACTTCCCAAAGCTGGTGGACGCGATGGGCGGCGTCACCTACACCGGTAGCTGTGTCGTCTCTTTCATCAGCGGTGGCTTTCGCAACGGCGGTTTCACACTGCGGCTGCAGTCCGGCACGCACCATCTCGACGGCGCTCAGGCGCTGGCGCTGGCGCGCACGCGCACCAACCAGTGCAACCCGCGCGAGAGCGACCTCACGCGCGAGCTGCGCCAGCAGAAGCTGCTGCTCGACATGAAGAGCCAGATGCTCTCGCTGTCCGGCTTCATCCGCCTGCCGTGGATCGCCTGGGCGCTGCCGCAGACGCTCCAGACCGACATGAGCGGACCGACGCTGGCCGGCGTGCTCGCCTCGCTCGAGCTGTTCGGCAACGCTCCCAACGAGATCCTCGAGCCGACCGGCTCCGAGTACTACGGCGGCCAGGATGTGCTGACGATCACCCAGACGGCCAAGGAGGCCGACGTGAAGCGCTTCCTCAACTCCTGAACGACGGCGGCGCCGCGCTCGTGCGCCTCCGGCAGCTCGCGCGCGGGCACGGCACGCAACGTCGCGCACCTCGCGCGCGGGCGGCAAGCACCTCTCGCAGGCCCGGCGCGCACCTCGCGCACCTCTCGCATCTTGCGCACGGCCCGCACGGCGCGCACGGCCCACACGCCCACACGGCCCGCACGGCCCGCACGCAGCGCACGCACCAGGGCGCCGGTCGGTCGGCTCACTCCGACTTCGGCGCCGGCTTCGGCTTCTCGCTGGAGGATTTCGAGTCGCTGCGCGTGCTCGACTCGCCGCTCGACGGCTTGGAGTCGCCGCCGCTCGACGGCTTGGAGTCGCCGCCCGTCGAGCTCGACGAGCTCGACTGCGAGGACTCGGATTCGGCGCCTCCTGAGCTCTTCTCACGCTGACGCTTCTTCGTCCCGTAGTCGGTGTTGTAGAAGCCGCTGCCCTTGAAGTGCACCGCCGGCGAGTGCAGGACGCGCTCGACCGGGCGGCCGCAGACCTCGCAGTTCGTCAGCGGGGCGTCGTTGATGCTCTGCGTGACCTCGAAGGTGTGCCCCTTCGGACAGCGGTACTCGTAGGTCGGCATCGAGATCGTCAGTATAGGCGGGCCGGGACGCCTCTCGATGCCCCTGCGCGGCTGACGTTTCGAGCAGACCCACTAGCATCCGCGCCCGTGGAGGACGCCGTCACGATGGAGAAGATCGTTTCGCTGTGCAAGCGGCGCGGTTTCGTGTTCCCGAGCTCGGAGATCTACGGCGGCGTCGGCTCGACCTACGACTACGGCCACTACGGCGTCCTGCTGAAGAACAACGTGAAGGGCGAGTGGTGGCGCGCGATGCTGCGCGAGCGAGACGACATCGTGGCGCTCGACTCGGCGATTCTCCAGCACCCGCGCACGTGGGAGGCCTCGGGCCATCTCGCGAACTTCACCGATCCGCTGATCGACTGCCGCGCCTGCAAGCAGCGCTTCCGCGCCGACCACCTGGACCAGCTCGCCTGCGGCCGCAAGCCGTCGATGCACCCGGGCGAGTTCGCCGACTGCGACCTGACCGAGGCCCGCGACTTCAACCTGATGTTCGAGACGACCGTCGGACCGGTCAAGGAGACGGGCTCGACGATCTATCTGCGGCCGGAGACCGCGCAGGGGATTTTCGTCAACTTCAAGACCGTGGCCCAGTTCGCGCGCAAGAAGCCCCCGTTCGGCATCGCCCAGGTCGGCAAGTCGTTCCGCAACGAGATCACCCCGGGCAACTTCATCTTCCGCACCCGCGAGTTCGAGCAGATGGAGATGGAGTTCTTCGTCCCGCCACCGCAGGCGGCGCAGTGGTTCGAGTACTGGACGGCGGCGCGCCGAGACTGGTATCTGCGCCTGGGACTGCGCGCGGATCATCTGCGCCTGCGCCCCCACGACCCCGACGAGCTCTCGCATTACTCCTCGCAGACCAGCGACATCGAGTACCTCTTCCCGATCGGCTGGTCCGAGCTCGAGGGGATCGCGAACCGCGGCGACTTCGACCTGCGCCAGCACGCCGAGTTCTCAGGCGAGACGCTCGAGTGGTTCGATCAGGCCAGCGGCGAGCGCTACGTGCCGCATGTGATCGAGCCGGCGGCCGGCGCCGATCGCGCCACCCTCGCCTTCCTCGTCGACGCCTACGACGAGGAGGATCTCGACGGCGACACGCGGACGGTCCTGCGCCTGCACCCGCGCCTCGCGCCGATCAAGGTCGCGATTCTGCCGCTGCTGCGCAAGGACGGCCAGCCGGAGCTGGCGCACGAGATCCACGCGGCGTTGCGCGACGAACTGCAGTGCGAGTACGACGACGGCGGCTCGATCGGTCGCCGCTACCGCCGCCAGGACGAGATCGGCACGCCCTGGTGCGTCACGATCGACCACGAGAGCGTGCAGAGCGCCACGGTGACTGTGCGCGACCGCGACTCGCTCACGCAGGAGCGCCTGGCGATCGACGCCCTCGCCGGCGAGCTCTCACGCCGCCTCGCCGCCCCGTGGTCGACGCCCAAGGTCAAGTCTTAGAACGTCTTTCGCACTGAGGGTGGGCCTTGGGCGGTCCGGGGGCAAGTTGGGCGGCGCACGGTGCCGCAGCAGGTGCCGGTGGTACCTGCAAGGTGCCGGGTGACGATCCCAACGCCGCCATCCGGGCCGAATCCGGGCGTGCCCGTCATTGCGAAAGCCGTTCTCAGGAGGGCTTTCGCCCTCTGGGGAGGGCCTGCGGCCCTCAGCGCGGAGGCTCGCTCGTCGGCTCCGAGCGGTGCCGCCGCGGGCTCCACCAGCCGTTGCGCGGCGATTGTGCCTCGCCGATCGCCGGCTCGTCGGACTCACTCGCGCCTTCGGTCTCACCGCCCGTGCTCGGCTGCTCCTCCTCCATCGCGGGCGGCTCGGGCACGGTCTCGCCGGCGGGTGTCGTCGCGTCGTCGGTACGCGACCACGCCAGGTAGTCGTGGGCGGGCGGGTCCTGCGGCGGAGCCACCGTGTAGTCGTCGGTGCGCGACCAGTCCTCGTAGGCGGGGGACGGCGCATCCTCGCTCGCTGCCGGCTCCTCCTCGTCGCTGCGCGACCAGCGCTCGTACATCGGCGCCGGCGGCTCCGCCGGCGCCTCATACTGCAGGCGCTCCGATGACTCGGCGTCGACTTGCGCCCATTCCGTGGCCGGCGCCTCGCTCGGCGCGGGCACGGTGGCGGTGAAGAAGTCGCCGGGCGCCGCAAGCGGCTGCTCGCCCTGCTCGGCGGCGATCGGCGCCGCGACGGGCTCGGTGACGGAGTCGTACTCGAACTGCTCCTCGGGTCCGAACAGCGCATCCAGCAACCGGTTGCGCACCTCGGGCTTCGCCGCCAGCGCGACGACGCCGCCGAGCAGCAGCGCCTTGATCACCGTGCGGCTGCGATGCCTGGATCCGCGCGCCGAGCCCGCGGCGGGCTCAGCCTCGCCGGTGCCCGAAGGCTGTTCGTGCGACCGCTGCGACCGGGACGACACGGCTCCACTATATCCATCTGTGCCGCGCATTTCCGCTGATCGCAGCGGTCTTCGACGCGGTCAGATCTCGTACTGGTCGCCCTCGCGGGCGAGCCGCACGGCGGCGCCGAAGACCGCCTCGGCCTGCGCGCGGATCTGCGCCGGGTCGAGCTGGTCGGAGAAGTGCGTCAGCACGAGCCGGCCGACGCCCGCACGAGCGCCGATCGACGCCGCGTCGGCGGCGCGCAGATGTCCGGGCGGCTCGTCTGGATCCTCGTCGTCGCGCAGCGGCTCGTCGAGGCGCGTGGACTCGATCAGCAAGAGGTCCGCCCCGCGCGCGAACGCGACGAGCTCCTCGTTGGGTCCGCAGTCGGCGCTGAAGACGAGCCGCTGCGCCTCGCCGCTGACCCGTAGTTCGAGCGCGTAGGTGGGGACGTAATGCGGGACGGGCTGGAAGCGCACGCTGATCCCGTCCAGTTCGAGCTCGCGGGCGGGGTCGTATTCGTGCAGCTCGAAGGCATCCTCGATCAGCGTCTCGCTGCCCCAGGCGCTGCACAGCCGCCGCCACGCGGCGCGGGCTCCGGGCGGGGCATACAGCGGCAGGCGCCCGCGGCGCAGCGGCGGGCCGACGGTCAGCGCGTAGGCGAAGGGGACGAGGTCGAGCGTGTGGTCGGCGTGCAGGTGGGTGACGATCACGGCGTCGACCTCTGCGTAGTCGTGATGGCTGCGCAGCTTGCCGAAGACGCCGCTACCGCAGTCGATCAGGAGCGTGCGCCCGGCGAGCTCGACGAGGTAGCCGCTGCAGGCTCCGTCGCGGTCCTGCCATGACGGGCTCTTGCCCAGGATGGTTAGGCGGATGGACACGGGAGCATCGGGGTGGCGGGCGCCGCCGCAGGCGGGGTAGGTGCGACGGGCGCGCGCATCAAAGCACGGCCTGCGCCGCGCCGTCAACCCGCGGTCGCTCCGGCGCGGCTGCGGTCGCGCGCTCTACGCGTGCAGCGCGGCCTGCTCCTGCGCGGTCGGGAACGCCCAGGCCGCACGTGTGCGCCGGTCGGTGCGGAACACGAGCCGGAGCTGCTGCGGCGGCCGCAGGCCGTCGGGATGGTAGGGACGGAAGGTCGCGCAGGGCTCCGGCTCCGGCAGCGCGCAGAGCAGGTTCCGCCGGAAGAAGCAGTCGTCACAACTGGGGGCTCGGGCGGCGGAGCGGGCCACGGGCGGGACGTCCTTTCCACGTCGATACTGCGACCACGAGGATCAAAGCAAGCCGTGCCGGACGCCACACCGAGGCTTCTCGCAATACCCGCTAAAAACGTCGGACCACCGAGGAAATCCCTGCAAATCAGCTAGATCTTTTCGATAGTCATGTAAGCTTACGGCGTTACTGAGAACAATCCGCGCAGTTTGCGCGAGTGACCCTGGACGCCCGCCGCGACGTGCGCTATGGGAGCGCTCGACGGCGGCCGCCGCGCCTCTACAGTGGGGACATGCGGATCCTCATCACAGGCCCGAGCGGCGCCGTCGGGGCCGCCCTCGCACGGTCGCTCGCCGGCGCCCACGAGCTGCGCGGTCTTTCGCGCGACCCGGCCCGGGTGGCCGGGGATCTGCAGCTCGAGGTGCTCCGCGGCGACGCCGTGACCGGCGCCGGCCTCGAACGCGCACTGGACGGCGTCGAGGTCTGCTACTACCTCATCCACTCGATGGAGCCCGGCCCCGACGCGAGCTTCGAACGCCGCGACCGCCTCGCCGCGCGCCGCTTCGCCGCAGCCGCCGCCGGCGCCGGGGTCAGGCGGATCGTCTATCTCGGCGGGCTGCGGGCCGTCGACGGCCGGAGCTCCGTCCACCTCGATAGCCGCGGCGAGGTCGAGCGCATCCTGCTCGCGGCCGTGCCCGACAGCGTCGCGATGCGTGCTTCGCTGGTGATCGGCGCGAGGTCGCGGTCGTTTCGCGCGATCGTCCGGCTGATCGAGCGACTGCCGCTCGTGCCGCTCCCCCCCTGGCGGCGCTACCGGACGCAGCCGATCGACGAGCGCGATGCGATCGCCTATCTCGCCGCGGCAGCGGACGCCAAGCGTGTCGGCGGCCGGGCGTTCGACATCGCCGGGCCGGAGGTGCTCTCGTACGGCGCGATGATCGAGCGCATCGCCGGTCTGCTGCTGATCGCACGCCCGCTGTTGCCCCTCCCGCTCGCCGCCGGACCGATCACGAGCGCGGTGGCGGCGCGCGTCAGCGGGCAGCCCAACGAGCTGTTGGGCCCGCTGATGCGGAGCCTCGGCGGCGACCTGCTCGCCGACGACGCGCCCGCACGGGCCGCGTTCGGCGTGCCGCTGCACGGCTTCGACGCGGCCGTCGAGCACGCGCTGCGCAAATGGGAAGAGCTCGAGCCAAGGCCGCTCCAATGAGCGTCGTGCGAAGCTCGATCACGATCGCCGCGCCACCGCACGCGGTCTGGGCGGTCGTGATGGATCCACGCCGTTTCGGCGACTGGGTCACGATTCACCGCGAGCTGCGCGTGCTGTCGGACGGCCCCCCGCGCGAGGGCGCGATCATGGAACAGGTGCTTCACCTGCGCGGCACCGACGTCCGCGTGCGCTGGCTGCTGATGGATTGCAGGGAGCCGCACTACGCACGCTGGGAGGGCCGCGGCCCCGCGCGTTCAACCGCACAGATCGAGTACCGGTTGACCGCCACAACGGAGGGGACACGCTTCGATTACCAGAACGAGTTCCGCCCGCCGCTGGGCGCGCTCGGGGCGATCGCGAGCCGCACGGTGATGGGTCAGACGCCCCAGCGGGAGGCGGATCGTTCGCTTGCCGCACTGCGCCGTCTGATCGAGGACGCGCCGGGCTGAGCACGACGCCCGCCCGTCCGCGTCGATACTGTCCCACGATGTTCCGGCCCGCCACACCCCCGCTGCTCATCGCGCTGCTCCTGCTCGCGCTGACGCCGGCCACGTTCGCCGCGGCGCCCGCCCCCACCGAGAGCTACGCCGTGCTGCTGACGCAGATCGACGCCGCACACGGCAGCCCGCAGCGGGTCATCGCCGCCACCGTGGACAAGGCCGACCACCATGTCAGGGTGACGCTCGCGAACGGTTCGCGACCGCTCGCCTCCTACCCGGCGTCGAAGGACAGGGTTCTCGTGGACACCCTCCTGCACCACGGCGTCCACCCCGTCTACACCAAGCACCCCGCCGTGCATCACACGCTGCGCTACATCGCCGCCGGCGTCGTCGCGGTGCTCCTGCTGATCGGCGCCGGCGTGTGGTTCTACACACGCGGCCGCCCGCAGGATTCGGATACGCCGGAACAGCCGCCCGCCGCGTCCTAGAGCACGCAGCGTCATAGGGCCACGCGGGTGACGGCCACGCGGGTGACGGCCCCGTGGGTGACGGCGCTCCGCGGGTTACGCGCCCTCCCCCCGCGGGTTACGCGCCCTCCCCCCGCGGGTGACGGCGCTCCTCCCCCCGCGGGTGACGGCGCCTTCCGCCCTCCGCCTCCCCACCCACCCGATCGGGCGCCGCCGGCCCACGGGAGTGCTCGGCCAGACGACTTTCCATAACCCGTTCAGGACGGCTGCGCCGCCCGCGTTGGCGACCGGCGCCGGGCGCCGCCGGCCCACTTTCCTGGAAGCGTTTGAAGAGTGCCCGGCGGTTGCACAAATCCTGCAACATGGCGGTCGCGGCAGACCGCCCGCGATCGCACCTGTCATTATGTGTTCAGGTATTTGCCTTAACAAAACTGACCGACGAACCGAATTGGGGAATTATCTGTGAGTGACTTCCTGCAGACAAAGCGTGACGAGATCGCCGCTCGCCTCCGAGAGCTCGAACCGCTCGTCGCCGAGTATCGCCAGCTCGAGGCGGCCGCCGCGGCGCTCGCAGGCCTTCCGGGCGCGGCGCGCACGTCGCGGCCGGTCCGCGCCGCCCGCGCCGCCGCCACCGCCACCCGGCGGCGCACAGCCGCGGCACCGCGCGCGGCGCGCACTGCGCGTGCGCGCAAGCCCGCGAGCGGCGGCCGTCGCGGACGTCCGCGCGGCTCGGGCACGCGGGCGCTCCAGACGCTCGAGCTCGTCAAGGCGAAGCCCGGGATCACGATTCCCGAGATCGCGGCGGCCATGGGCATCAAGCAGAACTACCTATACCGCGTGCTGCCCGGCCTGGAGAAGGACGGCAAGGTGAAGAAGCGCGACCGCGGCTGGCACGCCGCCGCCTGAGACTGCGACGGCGGCGGGCGCAGGCGGGCACCATGAGTGCCGCGCCTGCGCCCGCCGTGGTCCGTCAGGAAAGCAGTCCCAGTTCGCGCACGGCGTCGCGCTCTTCGACGAGCTCCGCCGCACTGGCGTCGATCCGTGCGCGTGAGAAGTCGTCGATCTCGAGGCCGGCCACGATCGTGTAATCGCCGCCGGCGGTCGTGACGGGGAAGCCGGACAGGATTCCCTCCGGCACGCCGTAGGAGCCGTCGGACGGCACCGCCATCGAGACCCAGTCACCCTCGGCTGTGGCCCCCATCCAGTCGCGGATGTGATCGATCGCCGCGTTGGCGGCCGACGCTGCGCTCGAGGAGCCGCGGGCCTCGATGATCGCCGCGCCGCGCTTCTGCACGGTGGGGATGAATTCGCCCTCGAGCCAGCCCCGGTCGGGGACGACCTCGGCGGCGGCGCGGCCCGCGACCCGGGCATGGAAGATGTCCGGGTACTGGCTGGCCGAGTGATTGCCCCAGATCGTCATGTTCGTCACCTCGGCGACGCCGACCCCGGCCTTCGCCGCGAGCTGGCCGCGGGCACGGTTGTGGTCGAGGCGCATCATCGCGCTGAAGCGCTCGCGCGGAACATCCGGCGCATGCGACATCGCGATCAGCGCGTTCGTGTTGGCCGGGTTCCCGACCACCAGCACCCTCACGTCGGACGCAGCGCCGGCGTTGATCGCCTGCCCCTGCGGCTTGAAGATGCCGCCGTTGGCCTCGAGCAGGTCGGCGCGCTCCATCCCCGGTCCCCGCGGCCGCGCGCCCACCAGCAGGGCGATGTTGACGCCGTCGAAGGCGATCGTCGGGTCGTCGGTTATCTCGATCCCCGCCAGCAGCGGGAAGGCGCAGTCGTCGAGCTCCATCGCGGTGCCCTCGGCCGCCTTGACCGCAGCCGGGATCTCGAGCAGGCGCAGTGCAACCGGCGTGTCGGGGCCGAGCATCGCGCCGCTCGCGATGCGAAACAGCACGGCGTAGCCGATCTGGCCCGCGGCCCCGGTCACGGTGACGTTCACAGGTTTGCTCATGCACCCATCTCCTCGATCACGGCGTCGGCGAATTGCGAGGTGCCGACCGCGGTTGGGTCGTTGCGGTCGGCCTTGAGGTCATAGGTCACCTTCTCACCCCGGCGGATCACCTCCGCGAGCGCATGCTCGAGGCGGTCGGCGGCCTCCTGCTCGTTGAGGTGGGCGAGCAGGTAAACGCCGGAGAGCATCAGCGCCGTCGGGTTCATCCTGTTCTGCCCCTTGTACTTCGGCGCCGAGCCGTGTGTGGCCTCGAACACGGCGGCGTGCGTGCCGATGTTCGCGCCACCGGCGAAGCCGAGCCCGCCGATCATGCCGGCGCCGAGGTCGGAGACGATGTCACCGTAGAGGTTGGGCAGCACGAGCACGTCGTACTCCTCGGGACGGGAGACCAGCTGGTTGCACAGGTTGTCGACGATCCGGTCCTCGAATTCGATCTCCGGATGGCGCGTCGCGACCTCCCTCGCGACCTCGAGAAAGAGGCCGTCGGTGAACTTCATGATGTTCGCCTTGTGCACCGCCGTCACCTTGCGGCGCCCGTTGCGCTTGGCGTAGTCGAAGGCGGCTTCAACGATCCGCTCCGAGCCGAACACCGAGATCGGCTTGATCGAGATGCCGGAGTCCTCGCGCACCACCGATCCCAGCTCGGTGAGCAGCTCGCGCACCCGAGCGTTCTCCGGCGTGCCACGCTCGAACTCGATGCCGGCATAGAGGTCCTCGGTGTTCTCGCGGATGATCACCAGGTCGGTGTCGGGAAAGCGCGTGCGCACGCCGGCGTAGGCCTTGCACGGTCGCACGCAGGCGTAGAGGTCGAGCTCCTTGCGCAGCAGCACGTTGACCGAGCGAAAGCCGGAGCCCACCGGCGTCGTCGTCGGTCCCTTGATCCCCACCTTCGTCCGCTTCAGCGAGTCGAGCGTCGCCGGCGGAAACGGGTTTCCCGAGCTCTCGTATTCGTCGATCCCTGCCTGTTGTACATCCCACTCGAACGCGACGCCGGTCGCTTCGAGCACGCGGCGCGTGGCCTCCGCAAGCTCGGGTCCGGTGCCGTCGCCGGGGATGAGAGTCACTTCGTAGCCCAACGGTGTTCCTTTCGCTCGGGGGGGCGATGCTATCGCTCCTCACCGTAGGATTGAGCTGTGCGCGGCGCCGACACGATCCGGCTCGGAGAGGTCTTCGGGATCCGCGTCGGCGTCAGCCGCTGGTGGTTTCTCGTGCTGTTCTTCGTGATCTACGCGTTGAACGGCTACTTCGGCCAGATCCTCCCGAACGGCACGCAGGCGTTCATCGTCGCCGTGCTCGGGGCGCTCTGCTTCTTCGGCACGGTGGTCGCCCACGAGCTCGGCCACGCCCTCGTCGCGCGCCATCAGGGGATGTCGATCGAGGGTGTCGACCTGTGGGCGCTCGGCGGCTTCACGCGCACACGCGGCGAGGCCGCCACGCCCGGCGCCGAGTTCCGCATGGCCGCCGCGGGCCCCGCCGTCAACGCCGTCGTGATCGCGATCTGCGTCGGCCTCGGGCTCGCCTTCGGCAGCTTCCAGCACTTTCTGGACGTCGCCCTGCTCGAGTCGGGCCTGCATGTCAGCGCGGCGCTGGTGCTGCTCGGCTGGCTCGCACTGATCAACCTCGTGCTGCTCGTCTTCAACCTGATGCCGGCGTTCCCGCTCGACGGCGGGCGGATCGCGCGGGCGATCGTCTGGCAGCTCACCGGCGACCCCAACCGCGCGACGCGCGCCTGCGCGCAGCTCGGCCGGGCGTTCGGCATGCTGGTCGTCGCCGGCGGCGTCGTGCTGGTCGTGGACCGCTACACGATCAGCGGCCTGTGGTTCGTGCTGATCGGGCTGTTTGTGACGCAGTCCGCGCGCCAGGCGCTCGCGCAGGCGACGGTCGGCGCGCTGATCCGCGACGTCAAGGTCGCCGACATCATGGACCGCCGGCCCGTCACCGTCCCCTCGCAGACGACGTTGCTCGACGCCGACGCCCGCTACTTCCACGCCGGGGCGCAACCGTGGCTGGTGGTCGCCGACGACGACGGCCTCTACCGCGGGCTGCTGCTGCGCGAACGCCTCGAGCACGAGCTGAACGAGGGGCGTCCCGCGCTCACCGCCGGGGAGGTCTCGATCGATTCTCCGCCGTGGCGAATCGACGCCTCGGCAACGCTCGAGACGGCGCTTCGCTCCGACGGGCTGCGCCGGCTCGGTGCGATCGTCGCGGTCGACTCGGACGGCAAACTGGCGGGAGTGCTCACGCTCCCGAGCATCCGGCGGGCGATGAATCCGTCTGCCGCCCTATAGAGTCCGGCGCCGGAACCCCACCCGGAGACCGCCACTCAAACGATGCCCGAACACGACGTCCTGATCATCGGCGCCGGCCTGGCCGGCCAGCGCGCAGCCCTCGCGGCCGCGCGCGAAGGGGTGTCGGTGGGGATCATCAGCAAGGTTCACCCGGTGCGCTCGCACTCGGTGGCGGCCGCCGGCGGCATCAACGCGGCGATCAGCGTCGCCGACGACTGGCGCTCGCACGCCTACGACACGGTCAAGGGCTCGGACTTCCTCGGCGACCAGGACGCGATCGAGGTGATGTGCAGCGAGGCGCCGGCCGAGGTCATGCACCTCGAGCACATCGGGGTCACCTTCCACCGCAACGACGCCGGCGAGCTGGACCTGCGGGCGTTCGGCGGCGCGTCGATGAACCGCACCGCGTACGTCGCCGACATCACCGGACAGGCGATCCTGCACGTCCTCTACGAGCAGCTGATGAAGCACTCCTCGACCGTCGAGCGCTTCGAGGAGTGGTTCGTCACCTCGCTCGTCATCGACGATGACGGAAGCTGCGTCGGCGTCGTCGCGCGCGACATCAGGAGCGGCCGGATGGAGACCTTCGCCGCCAAGAACGTGATCCTCGCCTCCGGCGGGGCCGGCCAGTGCTTCAAGCCGACGACCAACGCGCTGATCTGCACCGCCGACGGCATCACGCAGGCCTACCGCGCCGGGGCGCCGCTGATGGACATGGAGATGATCCAGTATCACCCGACGACACTGGCCGAGAACGGCTTCCTCATCACCGAGGGGGCGCGCGGCGAGGGCGCGCACCTGCTCAACAGCGAGGGCGAGCGCTTCATGTCCAAGATGGCGCCCAACAAGATGGAGCTCGCCTCGCGCGACGTCGTCTCGCGCGCCGAGCAGATCGAGATCAACGAGGGCCGCGGCGTCGGCCCCGACGGTCGCGGCATCTACCTCGACATCACGGTCGTCCCGCGCAAGCGGACGCTCGAAGCGCTGCGCGAGATCGTCAACATCGGCAAGGACTTCGCCGGTGTCGACATCACGCGCGAGCCGATCATCATCCAGCCGGGACAGCACTACATCATGGGTGGCGTGAAGACCGACAAGGACGGCCGCACGCCGATCCCGGGCCTCTACGCGGCCGGCGAGGTGGCCTGTGTCTCGGTCCACGGCGGCAACCGCCTCGGCGCCAACTCGCTGCTCGACACGCTGATCTTCGGCCGGCGCTCCGGCGAGCACGCCGCCGCCCGGGCACGCTCGCTCGCGATGCCGTCGCTGAGCGACGCCCAGCTGCGCCGCGACACCGCGATGATCGAGCAGATCATCGCCCGCCCGCGCGCGGGGCGGCGGATCTCCGAGATCAAGGAGGAGCTGGGCACCACGATGAACCAGCACGTCGCCGTGTTTCGCGACGAGCAGGGTCTGCAGACCGCCCGCGAGGTCGTCGCCCGGCTCAAGGAGGAGGCGGAGAACGCCTATGTCGACGACCGCGGGACGGTCTTCAACCAGGACGTGCTCGGCGCGATCGAGCTCGGCTACATGCTCGACGCCGCGGAGGCGATGGTGGTCGCCGCGCTGGAGCGCAAGGAGTCGCGCGGCGCCCAGTTCCGCACCGACTACCCGGAGCGCAACGACGCCGAGTGGCTCAAGCACATCGACATCAGCAGCGGCGAGGACGGAGCGCCGAAGGTGTCCTACTCCCCTGTGACGATCACCCAGTGGCAACCCGAGGAGAGGAAGTACTAGTGCGGGAGAACGACCGATGAGCGAGTTCACGCTGCGACTTCGACGCTACGACCCGCAGTCGGGCGAGCCGCCCTACTGGGAGTCGCACACGATCGAACTCGATCCGCACCGCTCCGTGCTCGAGGGGATCCTGCAGGCCAAGGGGCGCTTCGACGGCTCGATCGGCATCCGCTGCTCCTGCCGCGCCGCGATCTGCGGCTCCTGCGGCGTGCGCATCAACGGGCAGCCCGGGCTGGCCTGCCACACCCATCTCGACGAGGCGCTGGCGCGCTCCAAAGACGGGCTGATCAGCGTCGAGCCGATGGGCAACATGCCGGTGATCAAGGACCTGATCGTCGACATGGACGCGGTCCACTGGAAGAAGATCCAGTCGGTCACGCCGTGGCTTTTGGCGCGCGAGCCGGTCCCGGAGCGCGAGTACCTGGTCGATCGCGAGGCGATGGTCGACGTGACCCAGTCGATGGCCTGCATCCAGTGCGGCGCCTGCGTCTCGGACTGCCTCGCGATGGAGGTCGACCCCGACTTCACCGGACCGGCCGCGCTCGCCAAGTCCTACCGCTTCGTCGGCGATCCGCGCGACGCCGAGCACCGCGAGCGCCTCACGGCGCTGTCGGAGGACCCGCACGGGCTCTACACGTGCACCCACTGCTTCAAGTGCGTGGACGCCTGCCCGAAGGGCGTGAACCCGATGGGGCAGATCATGCGTCTGCGCCGCATCGCCGGCTCGGACCACCACATCGAGGACCGCAACAACGGCTACCGCCACGAGCACGCGTTCGTAAACAACGTCCGCCGCAACGGCCTGCTGCACGAGGCCGACCTGCTGCCCGACTCGTACGGCGGCAAGTTCAACCCGCGCGCCGTGCCGGAGCTGATCGCCTCGCTGCCTGTCGCGCTGCGCGGCGTGCTGCGCGGCAAGATCACGCCCGCCAAGGCGCTGCTGCACCCGCACAAGGCCTCGAAGGAGCTGCGCGCGATCTTCGACCGCATCGAGAGCAAGCCGGAGCGCTACGAGCTGAACCTCTACGTCAGCGGTACCGACGAGGACAACGAGCCAACGGCGACGGAGGCCACGGCATGAAGGTCGCATACTGGCCCGGCTGCGTGAGCCGCGGCTTCACCCCGGAGCTGCACGGAGCGATGGCGGCCGTGGCGCCGCTGCTCGACATCGAGCTGATCGAGCTGGACCGCGCCAACTGCTGCGGCGCCGGCGTGATCTCCGAGCACAACCAGGAGCTCGCCGACACGCTGAACGCGCGGACCTTCGCGATGGCGCAGCAGACCGACGGCGAGCTGATGATGAACATCTGCTCGACCTGCCAGGGGGCGCAGACCGAGTGCCAGCAGCGCCTCGACGCGAGCGCCGTCTACCGCACCCAGATCAACTCCACGCTGTCATCGGAGGGCCTGCACTACGAGCCTGGTGTGACGAACAAGAACTTCCTCTGGCTGCTGGTCGAGGAGATCGGCCTCGACACGCTGCGCCAGAAGGTGACGCGCCCGCTGACGACCTTCGCGTCGGCCCGTTCTACGGCTGCTACATCGTGCGTCCGGCGGCGCGGCTGGGTATCGACCACGACCACCCGCGTCACACCTATCTC
>CAWHDS010000014.1:0-154566 GCA_963828135.1 uncultured Solirubrobacterales bacterium | reverse complement strand
CCTTGCCGCCCTTCGCGTAGGGAGCGAGCAGGTCGACCACCTTGATTCCGGTCTCGAACATCTCGGTCGTCGGCGTGAGGTCCTCGACCCGCGGCGAGACCTGGTGGATGCCGCGCCGCTCGGTGTCGGCCGGCAGCGCCTCGCCGAGGTCGATCGTCTCGCCGAGCACGTTGAAGATGCGACCCAGCGTGGCCGGCCCGACCGGCACCGTGATCGGCCCGCCGGTATCCGTCATCTGCGCTCCACGGGCGAGGCCGTCGGTGGAGTCCATCGCGACGGCGCGGACCCTGTTGTCGCCGAGGTGCTGCTGAACCTCACAGACCAGCAACCGGTCGGCGTCGCTGGAGACCCCCTCCGCCTCCTCGTCCCCGCTCGCACGCACGACCGTGATCGCGTGGTTGATCTCGGGCAGCTTGTCGTGGAAGACCGCGTCGATCACGACGCCCTGGATCTCCTCGATGTAGCCCCACGTTCGCGGCGGCTTCGGCGGCGCCGGACGCCCTGCGGGCGCTCGACGCCTTCTTGGGGGATGTTGACGCTTCCATCGGTGCTGGCTCCTTTGTTGCTTGAGTCCTAGACCAGCGACTCGGCGCCGGCGACGACTTCCATTATCTCCTGCGTGATCTCGGCCTGGCGGGCGCGGTTCATCTCCAGGGCGAGATCCTCGATCAGCTCGCCCGCGTTCTCGGAGGCACTGCGCATTGCGGTCATCCGCGCGCCGTGCTCGGACGCCGTCGATTCGAGCAGCGCGCGGTAGAGCGAGATCTCGACGTAGTCGGGCAGCAGTACGCGCAGGATCTCCTCGGCGTCCGGCTCGTAGTCGACCAGCGCGCGCGGCCCCTCGGTGTCCTCCTCCGCGGGGTCGTCCTCGCCGAGGATCGTCGCCTCCGCGATCGGCAGCAGGATCTCGCGCGTCACCCGCTGGGTCAGCGGCGAGACGTAGCCGTTGTAGAGGATCTCGACGCGGTCGAGCTTGCCATCGATGTAGCCGCTCGTCAGATCGTCGGCGATGCGACGTGCGTCGGCGTAGGACGGGCGGTCGGTGAAGCCGGTGTAGGCGCCGTCGAGCGTGTGTCCGCGGAAGGTCAGCGAGGAGACGCCACGGCGACCCGAGGCGAACCACACCGGCTGCTTGTGCTCCGCTTCGACCTCGACGCCGAGCCGCAGGCCGGCGCGGAGGATCTGGGAGTTGAAGGCGCCCGCGAGCCCGCGGTCGGCCGTGACCAGCAGGATCCCGACATGCGTCTCCTGCTCGTGGGCGGCGAGCAGCGGCAGCCGCGACGCCTCGGCGCCGGCGTCCTTGGCCGCCTGGCGGGTCATCCGGCGCAGCGCGTCGGCGTACGGCCGCAGGGCGGCGATCCGCTGCTCCGCACGGCGCAGCCTGGCGGCCGAGACGGCCTCCATCGCACGCGTGATCTTCTGGATGTTCTTGAAGCTCGCGATGCGGTTGCGGACTTCGCGCTGGGAGGCCATGGGTGATTGGTGGCGTTTGGCGGCCTACGCCGCCAAATCCTCCGGCTCGGGCTCGACATCGTCGGGCGCGTCGTGGGATCCCGGCCGGCTGGGCGCCGGCAGCGCGGCCGCGTCGTCCTCGAGCGGCTGGCCCTCCTCGTCGAGGTCGTAGCCGAAGTCCTCGGCGAACTCGCCAACGGCCGCCTTCGTCGCCGCCTGCGTCTCATCCGACCAATCGCCGGCAGCGATCTTCGCGCGCAGCTCCTGGTGGCGCGCGTGCGCGGCCGAGACCAGATCGGCCAGGAACGCCGGCACGCGCTCGACGGTGATGCGGTCGATGAAGCCGTTCGTGGCTGCGTAGACCTGCAGCACCTGGTCCTCGACCGCGACCGGCTCGCGCTCGCCCTGGTTGAGCGCCCTGACCAGGCGCTCGCCGCGGGCGAGCGTGCGCTGCGTGTCCGCGTCGAGGTCGGATCCGAACTGGGCGAATGCCTCGAGGTCACGGTACTGGGACAGCTCCAGCTTGAGGCGCCCGGCGACCTTCTTCATCGGCGCGATCTGTGCATTGCCGCCGACCCGCGAGACCGAGATCCCGACGTTGATCGCGGGTCGCACGCCCGAGTTGAACAGCTTCGGCTCGAGGAAGATCTGCCCGTCGGTGATCGAGATCACGTTGGTCGGGATGTAGGCGGAGACGTCGCCGGCCTGGGTCTCGATGATCGGCAGCGCCGTCATCGAGCCGCCGCCCAGCTCGTCGTTGAGCTTGACCGCACGCTCCAGCAGGCGCGAGTGCAGGTAGAAGACGTCGCCCGGATAGGCCTCGCGCCCGGGCGGGCGCCGCAGCAGCAGCGACATCTGGCGGTAGGCGTAGGCGTGCTTGGTGAGATCGTCGTACACGCACAGCGCGTGGCCGCCGTTGTAGAGGAAGTGCTCGGCCATCGCGCAGCCCGCGTAGGGCGCGATGAACTTGATCGGCGCCGCCTCATCGGCGGCCGCGGCGACGATGATCGTGTTCTCCAGCGCGTCGTTCGCGCGCAGCGTCTCGGCGAGCGCCACGACGGTCGACATGCGCTGTCCGATCGCGACGTAGACGCAGACGACGCCGGTGTCGCGGTTGTTGATGATCGTGTCGAGCCCGATTGCGGTCTTGCCGGTCTGGCGGTCGCCGATGATCAGCTCGCGCTGCCCGCGGCCGATCGGGATCATCGAGTCGATCGCCTTCAGCCCGGTCTGCATCGGCTCCAGCACCGGCTGGCGCTGCACGACGCCCGGCGCCTTGAACTCGGCCGGGCGAGTCTGCGTCGTCGCCACCTCGCCGCGTCCGTCGAGCGGGCGTCCCAGCGGCGAGACTATCCGGCCACGCAGCTCATCGCCGACCGGGATCTCGAGCAGCTGGCCGGTGCGCTTGACGATGTCGCCTTCGACGATCTTCTCCCATTCGCCGAACAGCACCGCGCCGACGTTGTCGGACTCGAGGTTCAGCGCGAGACCGACGACATCGTGCGGCAGCTCGAGCATCTCGAACGACATCGCGTTCTCGAGGCCGTGGATGCGCGAGATGCCGTCACCGACCGACAGCACGCTGCCCACCTCGGTGAGCGTCGCACTGGCCGCGTCGAGCCCCTCGATGCGGCTCTTGAGGATGCTGGTGATCTCGTCTGGGTTGATCTGCATTTGGTGATTGGGCTCCTTGGCTTTGCGGCGACGGGCCTAGCCCCGCGCGACTTGCCTGCGTAGTTGTTCAAGACGGTTGCGAATCGAGGCGTCGAGGATCGCGTTGCCGACGCGCAGCACGATGCCGCCGAGGATGTTGGGGTCGATCGTGGAGGTCAGCTCGATCCGCCGCCCGGTCTGAGCGCCGATCTGCTCGCCGATCTGCGCGACGGCGGCGTCGTCGAGCGCGATCGCGCTCGTGACCTCCACGGGCAGCAGGCGGTTCTCGCGCTCCCAGAGGCCGTCGAGTGCACGGCGCATGCGAAAGATCACGGGCATCCGGTGGTTCTCGATCAGCAGCTCGAGGAAGTTCGTCACCAGCGGGTCGGCGTCGGTCAGCGTTCGCGCCAGGCCGTTGCGCTTCTCCTCCGTCGAGAAGTACGGCGAGAAGAAGAACACCTGCAGGTCGCGGGCCGACTCGAGCGCGTCCACGACCTGCCCGAGCTGGTCGCGAACGACGTCCAGGCGCCCCTGCTCCTGGGCCGCTTCGAACAGCGCACGCGCGTAGACGGTGGCGATCTCCTCCATCGGGGTTCAGTTCTCCGAAGCCAGCGCCGAGAAGTCGAGCTCCCCGATCGCCTCCTCGACCAGCCGACGCTGGTCGTCGCTGTCGAGCGTCTTGCGTGTGACCTTCTCGGTCGCGAGGATCGTGAGATTGGTGACCTCGTCGCGGATCTCGGCGATCGCTCGCCGTGTCTCGACCTCGATGTCGCGCCTGGTCTCCTCGAGCAGGTGCTCGCGGCGCTGCCGCGCCGCCTCGATCGCCTCGTGCTCGTGCTCCTCGGCTGCGCGCCGCGCCCGCGTCACGATCTCGTCGGCCTGGCCACGTGCCTCGGTCAGGCGCTCGCGGTACTCGGCCAGCAGCTTGTCGGCCTCGACGCGGGTGCGCTCGGCGGTGTCGATCGCGTCCTCGATCGACTTCTGGCGGCGGTCGAGGGCGTCGCGGATCGCCGGGAACGCGAAGCGCCGCAGCAGCAGCATCGACGCGACGAAGACGAGCAGCGTCCAGATCATCAGCCCGAGGCTCGGCGTGATCAGGAAGCTGCCGGAGGACGAGGCGAGGAGGGGGTGTGCGCTGAGCGGCATCCTCGATGCTCCTAGACGATGAACGCCGCGAGCAGGCCGGCGACGAGCCCGTAGAAGAAGCACGCCTCGGTCAGCGCGAACCCGAGCCATTGGATCTGGTTGATCTCGTCCGCCATCTCCGGCTGGCGGGTTCTGGCTTCGATCGACTTGCCGAAGATGTTGCCGATGCCGATGCCGGCGCCCACAGCGCCGAGACCGCCACCGACACCCAGGCCGATCGACTTGCCGGCGTCGGCGATGTTGACGTCGGCGAGAATCGCTATGAGGCTGTGAAGCAAGGTGACTCCTTCTTTTCGGGCTTAGTGGTCGTGCGAGACCGCTCCGCCGAGATAGATCGCGGTGAGCGTCGCGAATATGAATGCCTGCAGTGCGGCGACCAGTCCGACCTCGAACGCGAACAGTGCAACGCCGAACGGCAACGTGATCCAGCCGAGTGCCGCCACGCCCAGGATCACCGCGAGCGCGCCCGCCATGAACAGGATGATCAGGTGCCCGGCGAGGATGTTCGCGAACAGACGCACGGAGAGCGAGATCAGCCGCATCAGGTTCGAGAGGACTTCGAGAAAGAAGATCCCCACGGCCATCGGTCCGTGCACGCCGGCGGGGATCAGTCCCTTGAGATAGCCGATCGGGCCCTTGGCGCGTATCCCCTCGGTCGTGTAGGAGACGAACACCACGATTGCGAGCACGAGCGGGATCGAGAGGTTCGCGGTCGCCGCGTACAGCGAGAAGGTCGGGATGTGCAGGCCGAAGACGTTGAAGGTTTCGGTCGAGGTCGGCAGCGGGATATAGCCGACAAGGTTCGAGTAGAAGATGAAGAGCGCCAGCGTCGCGATGAACGGGAACCACTTCGCCGCCATCCGGCGGTCCATGTTGGCGCCGACGACGTTGTTCTGCAGGCCCTGGAAGACGAACTCCACGGCGGTCTGCACGCGGTTGGGACGCTGCTTCATGCGCCGGGCAACGTAGATCATCGTCGCGCAGGTCAGGATCCCCGCCAGGAACAGGTACAGCACGGCCTTGTTGATCGAGAAGATGCCGAGATTGACCCAGGTCGTGAGCTTGAACTCATTCTGGGGCGCGTAGGACGGGTGCTTGGTGCCCTTCCAGCCGACCGCGGCGATGATCGCGATCGTCACCACGAGGTAGATACCGACGCCGATCCACACCTTGCGTCTGGTGCTCACAGCGGCCTCCGTAAGCCGGCCGTGATCGGCCCGCGCAGCATCAGCTTCGTGGCCAGCTCGACGGTGTAGGCGGCGAGCACGACAACCGCTGCGGCGATTCCGTCCGGGGTGCCGATCGCGAAGCGCGCGACCAGCACGGCCAGCGCCACGAACCAGACCCGCCCGAGGATCGAGGCGAGGTGCAGGGCGGTGCGGACACGCGCGTCGCGCGCACTCCAGGCCTGGCGGTCGAGGAAGCCCACACCGAGGCGGGTCACGATCCAGGTTACGGCTCCGATCGCGAAACCGGCGGCCGGCAGGCCGGCCAGCAGCACGAACGGCGTGCTCGCGACGACCAGTACGACGTCCACATAGCGCATGAAGGCGAGCGCCAGCGCGGCGCCGTCGGCGTCGTGGCTCCCGGTAGCGTCGTCTGGCGCGGCCTCGGCGACGGTGGCCAGAACGGTCGGGCGGTCATCTGATGATCGGGTTGCGTGGGCGAGCATGCGAGCGAGCGGGCGCTGGTCAGCAGCCGGGGCGACGGCGGCGCACGGAGAGCGCTGCCGTCTGCGCCCAGGCCGCACGTCTGCGGCGCCTCGTGCACGCCCGGCGCCGCCCCGAGACGCGCTCGTACGGCGGCCCGGGCTGGCGGCCCTGGTCCGGTCGTCGGTCTTCGTGGGCGTGTTCGGACATCGTCGTGCTGCGCACCCTATACCCGGAATGCGGCCGTCTGCAGGCCGGCCGTGGGAACCGGGAGGTAGGTGAGCCCGACGGCGGCCTCAGTCTAGCGGCGCGCGAACTTTGTAACAAGTTTGTAACAAAAGCGCGCAACCCACCTGGTCTCCGGACAACCGCGCGGGGGTGCCGGCGGCGGTGCACTGGTCACGTCCGGATACTCGGCCGCGTGTCCGCCTACACGTCGAGCGTCCAACTCATCCCGCGCGCCTCCAGCTCGGCGAGCACGCGCGGCAACGCGGCGGCGGTCCGCCGCCAGGAGCCCTCTGCACCGTAGTCGTCGGCATCGTGCAGCAGGAGCACCGAACCGTCGGGCACATCCCCGCCGACGAGCGTCGCCACGATCGAGTCGGCGGTTGCACGGGCCTGCCAGTCACGGCCCCAGTGCGTCCACAGCAGCGGCCGCCAGCCGTTGGCGCGCACCAGGGCCAGCGCGGCGGCGTTGAAGATCCCGTACGGCGGGCGGTAGCGCGAGACCGCCGCGCCGGTGGTCTCCTCGATGCGCGCCGCGCCGCGCATGATGTCGTCGCGCACGGCGCGAGGCCCGAGTCGCAGCTGGTTTCGGTGACGGTCGCAATGCAGGCCGATGCCATGCCCTGCGGCGACGATCTCGGCGGCCAGCGACGGGTTGCGCGCGACCTGCTCGCCGACCAGGAAGAAGGTCGCGCGCACGCCGCGGGCCGCCAGCGCGTCGAGCACAGCCGGCGTCCCCTCGGGGTGCGGTCCGTCGTCAAAGGTCAACCCGTATCCGCGCCCATCGACGGTGCGGTCAGCGATCCCCAGCGGCGCACGCAACCCGCGCAGCGCGCCAACACCGGCGAGCGCCGGGAACACGTACGCGCCACTCGCCATCGAGGCTGCGAGGGCGCAGGCGCCGAGCACGCCGTGGGTGCGATGATCGCTCCTGGTCATGGTCTCGTTGCTCATCGGCATCGCGTTGGCGACCGGCGCCTCGACGCTCTACAGCCTAGGGATCGCCGTGCAGGCGCTGGACGCTCGCGATACCGGGCACGAGCACGCCCTGCGAATCTCGCTGCTGACCCAGCTCGTGACCCGCGCCCGCTGGCTGTTCGGGACGGGCATGACGGCGCTCGGCTGGCCGCTGCAGATCCTGGCGCTCTCCTACGTGCCGCTCGTGGTCGTCCAGCCGACGCTTGCCTCCGGGCTGTTGGTGCTGCTGCTGGTCGGCGAGCGGATGCTCGGCGAGTCGCCTGGACGGCGTGAGCTGCTGGCGGTCGGTGCGATCATCGCCGGGGTCGCGGGGATCGCCGCGCTCGCCCCGGGCCACAACACCCATCACGTACACGGTGTCGCGACCGTCATCGTCCTCGCGCTGCTGGGCGCCGCGGCATTCACTCCGTTCGTGCTGCAGCTGGCCGGGCGCCCGATCGCCAACGCGACGATGATCGGCGCCGGGCTCGCCTTCGCGTGGAGTGGCCTGGTCAACCAGTTCGTCGCGGACGCCGCTTACAACGGCCACTGGGGGACGGCGATCAGCTGGGCCGTCGGCGCGGCGGCCGCCGCCCTCGTCGGCCTCACCTGCGAGATGAGCGCACTCCAGCGGCGGCCGGCGATTCTCGTCGCGCCGGTCGTCTTCGTCGTGCAAACGGTCGTCCCAATCGGGCTTGCGCCGCTGGTCCTGCACACGAGCTTCATCGACTCGCCGCTCGACGGCATCCCCCTGCTCGGGTGCCTGCTGGTAGTGCTGGCCGGAGCGACCACGATCGCCCGCTCCCCGGCGCTGCTCGCGCTAGGCGGCGGCCGGCCGGCTCAGCTCGTGAGCGCCGACAGCGGCAGCCCGATCAGCCCTTCTGACTGAAGCGCCGACGCCAGGCGGTCGAGTGCCCGAAGCGACGCGGGCGAGCCGTTCAGCGTCACGACGACGACGTCGCCCGCCCGCAATGGACGGGCTGGAAGCTCGGCCTTGGTGTCGAGCGAAACCGAGCCGTGCACCGGCAGCCCGCCGGCTGCACGCGCGAGCAGCAACTGCCCGAGGCTCGGGTCGTGCGGTTCGAGGTAGTAGAAGTGGTGGTGCAGGTGCAGCGCCCGCGCCTCGTGGCGCAGCTGGCTCGACGTGCGAATCCACCCGAACAGCCCGGAGTGGCGGATCGTCGGGATGGGCACGTCGCCGCCGGCGGCCAGGACTCGCATCGTGTGCGCAGCGAGCGGCTCCGTCGTGGCGATCGACGCCTCGAGGCCGTCGCGCTCGAGGCGCCTTGCCACGACCGCGAGCTCGCCGGCCGGCGCCTGCACGAGCAGGGCCACTGCGGGGCGATCGGTCGCGATCGTCTTGACCGGGTGGATCCCGACCACCGCGGCGAGCGCGGCCACCTCATCGGTCGACATCACCCAGAAACCGGCGCCAAGCGACATCAGGACAGCCGCGCTGACGGTCACCAGCCGCGTCCGCCAGGTCGCGATCGGACTGATCCGCCGGTGGGCGCCGAGCACCGCCGAGGCGGCGTCGAGCGCCGCGCCGCGCGCGGCGCTCGACGGCTGCCGCAGAACCTCACGGAAGCCGCGCTCGACGTGTTCGACCAGCTCCCCCGCGTGCTCCGCCAACAGCACGAACTCGTGCTCGGCCATCAGACGCGTGTTCAGCTTCGCGTGGCCGACGGGGAGCCCGTATGCGACGACCGGGCAATCCCGCGCCATCGCCTCCAGGCACGTCATACCGCCCGTGGAATGCACGAGCACATCGGCTGCGGCCAGCAGATCGGACATCTGATCGGTGAAGCCGAGCACGCGCACGCGGCCTGCGGAAGCGAAGCGCTCCGAGAGTCGCGCACGCGCCGTCTCGTTGCGTCCGGCGAGGCAGATCACGGTGGCCTCAGGGATCGCGAGCAGATGCTCGACGGCGCCTTCGAGGTCTCCGACCCCCCAGCCGCCGCCCGAAACCAGCACGACGCGCCGGGCCTCCGAGAGCCCGAGCGCCGCGCGTGCAGCGCCGCGTTCGCGCGGCTCGAGAAACTCGGCGGCGATCAGCGGCCGCACCATCTGGACGCTGCCGCGGCCGGCGATTCGCTCGACGTCGCGGATCGAGGCGTCGTACATCACGAGGTGCATGTCGATCCCGCGCTGCGCCCAGAAGAAGAGGCCGGTCATGTCGGTGATCGTGGCCACGGTCGGCACGTCGAGAAGCCGGCGCCGGCGTAGGTGGCTGAGCACCACGGTGATCGCCGGATAGGTCGAGACGACCACGTCGGGGTCGCGCCGCATGATCTCTGCACGCAACGAACTCGCGCCGAGCCGGCAGAGCACCTGCTTGGTGACGAAGCGGACCGGCGCGAGGTGCTCGAGCATCCAGTAGTAGAGCGAGTAGGAACGCGGCGAGACGCGCAGCTGCGTGCGGTAGCCGTCCTCGACGGCCGAGCGCAGACGCTCGCCCATCGCCGCGAGCCCGTCGATGATCTCGACCTCGACCGGCTCGCCGCAGGCCTCGAGCTGCTGCTGCGAGCGCACGCGCCGCCGCCGCGTGGCCCTCACCGACATCGGCGGAGAGAATCAGCACGCGTCGCGGGCCGGGGGCGCGCGGAACGGTCGGATCGTGTTGGCGGCGGAGACGCAAGGCGATGTTTGGGCGGGCGGTTGCCGCCGACCCGCGCGAGATCGAACGCCGACGGGTGCTTCAACTGTAGCGGCCGAGACGGCGAAACGTAAGAAATTGATACGAAAATTCACAGCGCCCGCTGCCCCCGCCGCTTGATCGCCGCGCGACCCTGCGACGCGCTGGTCGCGGCGGCCCGCGCACCGCAAGGCGCCGCGGATCGCCGAGCCGGGATGATGCTCCCGTGGCCACCGGCACGCTGCCCCACCGGCAACACGGCGCGCTCGAACATCCGTCCACGAGCGATCTCGAGCGCCGCCGCGGCGGCCGTTCGCCCGCGGTAGCCGGGGACGGCGGGCGGACGAGCGTCTTCGGCACGCTCGCGCTCGTCGGGCTGGTTGCCGCCATGGCGCTGCTCGCGATCGCGACCGCCTCGGCGCCGTCGCACGCCGTGGCCGAGGCGGGACCGCACTTCTTCCCCGGCTGGCTGGCGGGACCGCTCCACGGCTTTGGGCTGCGACTGTCGACGGGTGCGCTGGAACTGGTGGTCGTGGCGATCTGCGCCTGTTACCTCGTCGCGCTCCGCTGCGCGGCGGCGGTCTCATCGCGCCGGCTGTGGGGCGCGATCGTGCTCGCCCACCTCGCGGCGCTGCTCGCGCCACCACTGTTCTCGGGCGATGTGTTCGGCTACATCGGCTTCGCCCGCCTCGACGTCCTGCACGGACTCAGCCCGTACATCCACACGCCGGCGGCGGCTCCGACGGACCCCATCTACCACCTGCTCGGGTGGACGACCCTCACGACGCCCTACGGCCCGCTGTTCACGCTGTTGAGCGAGGCGCTCGTGCCGCTCGGCATCGCCGGCGGCCTGTGGGCGCTGAAGAGCATCGCGGCGCTGGCCAGCCTCGCGACGGTCGCGCTGATCTGGCGCGCCGCGCCGCGCATGGGACGTTCACAGCGCGGCGCGATCGCGTTCTACGGCCTGAACCCGGTGGTGCTGGTGTTCGCCGTGCCCGGCGCCCACAACGAGGCGCTGATCGGGATGCTGGTGGCGGCCGGAGCGCTCTGGATCGTGGCGGGCGCCGAGCTGCGCGGTGGTGCCTCGCTCGTTGCCGCGAGCGCGATCAAGGCTTCGGCGACGCTCGCCCTGCCGTTCGCGCTGCTGGGAGCGCGGCGTCGCGGTCGCGCCGCCGCCGCGATGGCGGTCGCGTCGCTGGTCGTCGCGGCGATCGCCGTGATCGCGTTCGGCCCGCACCTGTTCGGGCTCGCCGGCGCGCTCGTGACCCAGCAGGAGAAGGTCGCCGGGCACAGCCTCCCCGCCGAGTTCTCGCAGCTGCTCGGCCTCGGCCAGCTCTCGCCCACGATGAGGATCGCCTTCCTCGCGTTGTTCGGCTGCGTGCTCGTCGTGATGCTCTGGCGAAGCTGGGGCAGGCGCGCCCTGGCTCGACTGCTACGGCTGGACGACGCTCGGACTGCTGGCGGCGACCGTCTGGCTCGTCCCGTGGTACGGCCTGTGGGCGCTGTTGCCGGCTTCGCTGAGCTCGAGCCGGAGGCTGCGGATCGCCACCCTGATCGCCTGCGCGTACCTCGTCGCGATCCGTCTCGCAATCCACAACCCGCTGTCCGCCGCCTAGAACGCCGTCGGCGGTGGGCGGCTGGCGCGCAGCCCGCTACTTCGCGCCGGTGGCGCCCGTCGCGCCCGTCGCGCCGGTCGCGCCGGTTCCGGCGCACGCCGGCGGTACCTGGGAGATCTTGCAGTTCGGCCGGATCCCCCATGAGGCGAGCGTCTCGGCGAGCACGTCGTAGCCCGCGCGCGGCGCGCCGGTGTAGGAGATCAGCGCCGTGTCCCAGCTGTCCTCCGGCGTCCTGGCATCCCATTCGTAGAGATAGATGCGCTGGATCCGCGGGCTCAGCGAGCCGATCGTGTCGAGGATGTAGCTGTCGACCTTCGCGGCGTGCGCGGCGTTCTGGGGGAAACCGGCATTCCTCACGGCTGGGCGGTTGACGATGCCGCCGGTTTCGGCGAGCCAGATGTCGCCGCGAACAAGCGCCAACAACTGCCGCGTCTCGGTACTCACCAGGTGATTCGCATCCTCGTAGTCGTTCAGCCCCCAAAACCCGGGCTGAAAGCCGAGATCGCGGTCCAGCGTCGACACCCACGTCCTCATCGGAACCGCGTAGTGCTTGTCGACATCGAGGAACTCGGCCGCGAGGATCGTGCACGACGGGCACGCCGAGCGCAGAGCGCGATAGAAGCCGGCGATCTGCGCTTCCTTGTCATAGGTCACCTCGCAGTAGCAGTTCGTCTCATCCCAGGTCGCGAAGTCCTTGACCCACGGAAACTCCTTGCGAAATGCCTTGAACGCCTCGATGTACTGCGCCGTCGACGGCAGCACCCGGGTCTGGCTGAACGCCTTCCGCTTCCACTTTCCATGCACCTTCACGCGCTTGTGGATGATGCGATCGGAGTGATCGATCGTGACCAGCACGCTCAGACCCTCCCTCCTCGCATCCTTCATCCACGCCGTCACCTCCTGGCGCTGATAGGTCACCGACAGCGCGTCCCACGACATGTCGTAGCGCACCGTCTTGACCCCCAGCGCGACAAAGCGCGGATCGGCGAACATGTCGGCCTTGTCGTCACCGATGCCGACCACCGGGTGATGCTTGGGCGACGCGGCGGGGCGCGCGGACGCCGCCGCGGAAACGAGCGGGATCGCGAGCCCGAGGGCGAACAGGCACAGCAGTAGTCGTGTGACGCGCGGCATCAGGGTGCTAGACCATCCGGGAGTCGAGAAGTTGCGCTAACTGCGCGGACCACGCACTCGGGGTGCTCGCTGTCACGACGCGCGCGACGCCTGGCCATTCTGGCATACACCGCGGCCGACTCCGCAGACTCTCGACGGATGTGGCACTCAGGCGTGCTCGTCGCTGCCGCCGTGCGTGACCGGCGAAGGCTCGTCGCCGGGCCGGTCGCCGGGCCGGCTCGCCGGCAGCGCGTGCGCCTGGTCGGCGGCGTCCGGCCTCGGCTTGGGCAGGCGCCGCAGCGTGACCCAGCGGAAGATCTCGAGCACGTAGACCAGATAGACGCTGGCGGCGAGTACGATCAGGCCGAGCGCGCCAACGATCAGCGCCCAGCCGAGATGCAGGTGTCCGTGGCCTGCCGCATCGTCGTACGAGTAGGGAATGAAGCGCAGGGCGAGCGCGAAACCGGCCAGCATCAGCGTCCAGCCGTAGAAGAAGAGCAGCGTGCGGCGCACGCCGTAGCCGATCCTCGCCATGCGGTGGTGCAGGTGCTCCTGGTCGGCCGCGTACACCGGGCGGCCGTACTTGAGCCGCTTGAGCACCACGAACGTGGTGTCGAGGAAGGGAACCGCGAGCAGGATCATCGGCAGCGCGAAGGCCACGACCGCCGATGTCTTCAGCTCACCCTCGACCGCGACGCATCCCATCAGCAGCCCGAGCAGGTTCGAGCCGGCGTCGCCCATGAAGCTGGATGCCGGTGGGAAGTTGTGAAAGAGGAAGCCGAGCGCCGCACCGGCGGTGATTGCCGCAAGCACGCCGCCGGCGTTTTGCAGCAGGTTGAAGGCGATGATCGCGAACGCTGCGGCCACGATCGCGCAGACCCCGGCCGCGAGACCGTCGACCCCGTCGGAGAAGTTGACGACGTTCATCATCGCCACGAGGCCGACCACGGTCAGCGTCGGCCCGGCCTGGGGAAAGGAGAGGTGTCCGAAGAACGGCAGCGTGATGTAGGGCACGTTGACGCCGCCGCGGACGGCGACGATCGCCGCGAGAATCTGGCCGGCGAGCTTGACCGCGGGATGGAAGTCGAAACGGTCGTCGAGTGCCCCGACGAGCGTGATCAGCGCGCAGGCAGCGAGAATCCCGGTCCAGGGGAAGCTCACGAGGCGCGTGTGATGGACGCCGTGTGGCAGCAGCACCTCGGTGCGCTGCAGTGCGCCGCGCAGCCAGATCTCCCCGGCCACCGCCACCGCCGCGAACACCGCGAGGCCGCCGAGCCGTGGCGTCTCGCGGTCCGAGAGGCCACGTTCGCGCGGCTGGTCGATCGCCCCGACGCGGCGAGCGAGCCGCATCGTGAAGGGCGTCAGCAGCGCAGCGATCGCGACCGCCGCCAGGAACGCGTAGAGGGCGTCGAGCTCCGAGGGATTCATCGCCGCGCGTCAAGCATCGCACGCCCGCCGGGGGCCCGGCAGTCCGCCAAGGCCTAGGCGGGCGCCGGCGCGACTGTGACGGCGCCTGAGGTGCCGAGCACCGCGCCGGTCGATCCGAGCGCCCGTACCGCCACGTAGGGGCCGGAGGTCGCGGCCGTGATCAGAGTCTCGAAGCCTGTGCTCGCGACCGGGGCTCCAACCGGCTGCAGCGCGGCGGCGCTGGCGCCGGCCAGCACCTGCCACTTCGCGACCCCGGTGGCGCCGTTCCAGCTGGCCGCGACCGCGGTCGTACCCGCCGCGCTCCCGGCGGTGGCGACGAGCGCCGGCGGCGTGGCCGGCAAGGCGCTCCACGGGAAACGGAAGTCGCGGTAGGACTCAACCAGAGGCGGCAGGCTCAGCTGGAAGGTCAGCGTGCCGTTCGACGAGGTCTCGGACACCAGGCCGACCTGGCCCCAGCCGACCAGCTGGTCGGAGTTGGGCAGCTGCTGTACGTCGCCCTGGCTCGCCGAGAGCACGTTGTGCGCGGGATCGACATACTCGTGCTGGAGCGTCGCGGCTCGCGTCGTGAAGTTCAGCGCGACCTCGATCCCACGCGAACGCGGTTCGATCCTCGGTGTGTCCTCGTTGTCGAAGATCTGGACCGACCCGTTGGGGAGACGCGACGCGTCGTGCTGCCAGGCGAAGCGCACGCCGGGACCGAGCGTGAAGGAGCTGTGGCGTCCGCCGAGCGTCCACAGGATCTCGCCGAAGGTGTGACCGATCTGGTAGACGGACCACGTGTTGCGCGCGCTGATCAGGATGTTCTGGTTCGACTCGACATCGATCGAGTTGATGTGGAACCAGTCCCAGGGCGATGCGGGGCTGGGCGAGGCGTGGCTGTAGGAGGCCGTCAGCGGCACGTGCCCGATCGCGTGCCACTCGAACATCACGAGCCCGGTGCGCACGTCGATCTCCTGGATGACGCAGTCTTCGATGATCCCGTTGGAGGCTCCGCCGTAGGCGCTGAGGTTCATGTCGACCGGCTCGAAGATCGTGATCCAGGCGACGCCGCCCGGCCCTAGAACGAGGTCGTGCAGGTCCATCGACAGGCCGTTGCCGGCCTGAACCTGCGCGATCCGCCTGTACGCGGAGTTGTCGATCACGCCGACCCCGTCGATCCCGTGACCGAGCGCGATCCGGCCCTGCCAGTAGGTCAGCACGGTATGGCCGAGGTAGCTCTGAACCTTCATGTCCTCCGTCTCGTCCCCCCGCGGCGTGGGGTTGAACCAGACCAGCTGGCCGGCTGGGTTGACGATCATCGCGCCCGGTTGGTAGGACCCCTCGGCGGGCGTCAGGAACACGTCGCCGAGCGCCGGATCGGCCGCCGGCGTCATCACCGCAACCGTCGGAGGGTGCAGCGCCGGCGCCGATTCGAAGCTCTGGAAGGTGGGCGGCGAGCCGCTCGTGCCGGTCGTGCCCGTAGCGCCCGTCGCGCCGGTTGCGCCCGTCGCACCGGTCGCACCCGCGTTGATGTCCGACGCGGGGACGACGTACAGCGAGCCGATCGTGAAGTTCGTGCTGATGTTGCGGTGCGCGTCCCCGACCGTCTCGACGGCCGTCACGTTCACCTGCTCGCCGACCGTGAAGGCCCTGTACGGCAGGTAGCTGGCACCCGTGCCGGTCGCGTACGGCTCGAACTTGCCGCTGTGCGTACCGCTCTGTGAACCGCGCACGACGATCTGCGAGATGTCTGTCGCCGGCACGCCGAGGAAGCTGATCTGCGTCGTCGGCGTGGCATCCTGGGTGCCCGCGAGCGGCGAGATCGTCACCCACGGGATCGTCGGTGCGTCGGCCGCGTGGGCGGCGGCGGACAACGACCAGACCACCGCCACCAAGACCACCGGCAGCGGCGCCAGGAACCCGCGTGCTCTGAGGGTGAGCATCGTCACGGCTCTAGCCCAGGACCTCGAGAAATGTCAAGGAGTTGCGCAAGTGGCTCCTGGTGCGGCGCAACTACGCGGGTGTGCCCTCATCGTGAAGCCGTTCTTAGGCCACCGTCGGCGTCGAGAGCTCGGCATAGAGGGGGTATCGGTCGACGATCGCGCCAACTCGATCGAGCAGCTCGTCGCGGCGTGCCTCGAACGCAGGGCCGAGCGCCACGCCGATGATCTCGCCGATCTCGAGGAAATCGTCGCGCCCGAGCCCACGCGTCGTCAGCGCGGGCGAGCCGATCCGCAGGCCGGAGGTCACCCGCGGCGGTCGCGGATCGAACGGCACCGCGTTGCGGTTGACCGTGATCCTAATCGCGTGCAGGCGGTCCTCGGCGTCCTGGCCGCTGCACTCGCTCTCGCGCAGGTCCACCAGCACGAGATGCACGTCGGTGCCGCCGGTCAGGACGTTGATCCCGTTGCCGGCGTCCAGAAGCGACTCAGCGAGTGCCTGCGCACCGTCGATCGTGCGCCGCTGACGCTCGCGGAACCCCTCGCTCGCGGCGATTCGCAGCGCCACCGCCTTGGCGGCGATCACGTGCTCGAGCGGGCCGCCCTGCTGCCCGGGGAAAACCGCGGAGTCGATCTCCTTTGCATAGCGCTCCTGGCAGAGGATCGCCCCGCCACGCGGTCCGCACAGGGTCTTGTGAGTGGTGGTCGTCACGACGTCCGCGCCGGCTTCAACGGGGCTTGGATGCAGGCCCGCTGCAACCAGGCCGGCGAAGTGCGCCATGTCCACCATCAGCAGCGCGCCGACCTCGTCGGCGATCTCGCGAAAGCGGGCGAAATCGAGCTGGCGGGGGTACGCCGACCAGCCGGCGAGCAGCAGCTTGGGGCGGTGCTCGCGGGCGATCGCAGCGACCGCGTCCATGTCGATCACGCTCGTGGCGCGGTCGACCTCGTAGGCGACGATGTTGTACAGGCGCCCGGACACGTTCTTCTTCATGCCGTGCGTGAGGTGGCCGCCGTGGGCGAGCGAGAGCCCCATGATCGTGTCGCCGGGCTTCAGCAGCGCGTGGTAGACGGCCGTGTTGGCCTGCGCGCCGGAGTGGGGCTGGACGTTGGCGTGCTCGGCACCGAACAGCGCCTTGGCACGGTCGATCGCGAGTTGCTCGACGACGTCGATGTACTCGCAGCCGCCGTAGTAGCGCGCCCCCGGATAGCCCTCGGCGTACTTGTTGGTCAGCACGCTGCCCTGGCATTCGAGCACCGCCCGCGGAACGAAGTTCTCCGAGGCGATCAACTCGAGCGTTTCCTGCTGGCGCTCCAGTTCGAGCGCGAGCGCCTCGGCGATCGGCGGATCGACGTCCGCCAGCGGGCGCATGAAGTAATCAGCCGGAAGATCGTCACTCATTGGCCCACGAGCCTAGCAGCGCGCTTTCGACCGCCGGCCGCGTGCAGGCTCCTTCGCGCACGATACGCCAGCGGCCGGTCGACTCCACCTCACCCAGGTCGACGACCGTCGACGCGGTGCCCGGGAGCGTGCCGCGGTCGATCGACACCTCGACGCCGGCACGGATCTCCGCCGGCACCTCCGCGAGCGTGCTGGCGTCGCGCCCGCCGGCGAGGTTGGCGCTGGTCAGCAGGATCGCCCGTCCCGCGTCGAGCGCGACGTCGATCACGCGCACGCCCAACAGCTCGCCACCGCCGCACAGCGCGAAGCGGCCGGCCGGGTTGGGCACCAGCAGCGTCAGCGCTCCCGGGAGCAGCGCGCAAAGCGCCGCGCGTGTCCGCTTGCCCAGCTCGGGCAGCGCGTCGAGCGCCGGTTGCAGGGCGAAGAACGCCACCGCCGCGGGCTTGTCGGACGGCCGGCGCTTGAGCTTCGCCAGGCGCTCGACGGCCGCCGCGTTCTGCGCGTCGCAACAGAGACCGTAGACCGTGTCGGTGGGGATCACGGCAAGGCCACCAGCGGCGATCACGGCGGCGAGCGAGGCGCCGGTCGGGGGCTGCGCCGTCATCGCTGCGCGCTCACCGCCCGCGCGATCCGTGCCAGGTCGTGGTGGTGGCTAACATGGCCATAGCCCGCCGCGCGACAGAACGCGGCCACCTTCTGCTCCTGCCCCTGGCCGTGCTCGACGATCAGCGTGCAGGCGCTGAACTTCGATGCCTGCTCGATCAGCCGGGCGAGCGTCTCCAGCCCGCTCGGGCCGCCGTCGAGCGCCTGACGGGGCTCGTGCCGAGAAACCTCCGGTTCGAGCGTCGGGATCGTCGCGCGCTCGACGTAGGGCGGGTTGGCGACGATCGCGTCGTAAGCATCCGGCAGGCCGTTGAGCAGGTCGGCTTGGTGCCAGGCGACCTCGAGCCCAAGCCGAGCCGAGTTGGCAGTGGCGACCGCCAGCGCGTCCGCGTCGATGTCGGACCCGGACAGCTCGAGGTCGGGCCGCTCGTCCTTCAGCGCGAGCGCGACCGCCCCGCTGCCGCAGCAGCAGTCGAGCACGCGGGCGCCGCCGGGCAGCGCGAGGGCGATCTCGACCAGCAGCTCGGTCTCGGGGCGGGGGACGAGCACGCGGGCGTCAACGGCCACCTCGAGGCGGCGGAAGGCGCGATGCCCAACGATGTAGGCGACCGGCTCGCGGTCGACCGCGCGGCGGCGCACATGCGACTGAAACGCGCGCACGGCCGCACCGCGCACGGCCGCGTCGGGATCGCTGTGCAGCCGCTCACGAGTCGTCGCCAGCGCGTCGGCCAGCAGCAGCTCGGCGTCCAAGCGCGGGCTGGTCGAGCCACCGGCGTCGATCGCCGTGACGGCGCCGTCGAGCGCGTCACGCACGCTGACGGCGTCGCGCGGCGTCATCCTTCGGTCTGCTGCTCCAGGCGACGACGCTTCTCGTCCGCCGCAAGCGCAGCCGTCAGCTCGTCGAGCTCGCCCGCGAGCACCGCGTCGAGGTTGTGGACCAGCAGGTTGACGCGGTGGTCCTTCACGCGTCGTTCGGCGTAGTTGTAGGTGCGGATCTTCTCGGCCCGCTCGCCGCTGCCGACCTGTGAACGGCGGTCCGCGGCGGTCGCCGCCTGCTGCTCGGCGAGCGCGCGCTCGTACAGCCGCGCGCGCAGCACGCGCAGCGCCTTCTCGCGGTTCTGCAGTTGCGACTTCTCGTCCTGCATCGAGACCACGATGCCCGACGGGCGATGCGTGACGCGCACCGCCGAATCGGTCGTGTTGACCGACTGGCCACCCGGCCCGCTGGAACGATAGACGTCGATCTGCAGGTCGGCGGGATCGACGTTGATGTCGACCTCCTCGGCCTCGGGCAGCACCGCGACCGTCGCGGTCGAGGTGTGGATGCGCCCCTGGGACTCGGTCGTCGGCACGCGCTGCACGCGGTGGGTTCCGCCCTCGAACTTGAACACCGAATAGGCGCCGTCGCCCTTGATCGCGAAGGTGTACTTGCCGTCCCCCACCTCGAGCGGCTCGACGGCGTAGCCGAGCCGCTCCGCGTAGCGGCTCAGCATGCGGTAGACGTCGCCGGCCCACAGCCCGGCCTCCTCCCCCCCGGCGCCGCCCTGGATCTCGACCAGCACGTGCTTGTCGTCGTTGGGGTCGCGCGAGACCATCGCCAGGCGGATCTCCTCCTCGAGCATTGCGATCCGCTCCCGCGCGGCCGCCAGCATCGTGCGCAACTCCTCGTCGTCGGTGCCATCGGCCAGCAGTTCCTCGGCACCGGCGGCATCGTCCTGGGCGTGTCGCCACTGCGCCGCGAGCTTGGCCGCAGGCTCGAGCTGGCGGTAGGCCCGGCCGACCTCTGCGTTTCGCTGACGATCGGCGATCACGCCCGGGTCGACCATCTGCGCGCCCAGTTCTCCGAAGCGCTCCTCGATCTGCGCGACCAGCGCCTCGATCACGCGACTACCTCCAGGCCGACAAGGTCGGCCGCGGTCCGCTGGTCGCCGGCTTCGATCTCGAGCACGGAGCGCAGCGCGGCGATCGCGACGGCCAGCTGGGAGTGGTCCGGCTCACGCGTCGTCAGCCGCTGCAGCGCAAGCCCCGGCGCCATCACCGCGCGCACCCAGGTGCGGTCGCGGTGGCGGGCGGCGAGCTTGATGATCTCGAAGGAGATGCCGGCGATCACCGGCACGCCGAGGATGCGGGTCGCGAGCAGCCAATACCAGGCCGGCAGGCCGATCGGTGCGAACACGAAGATCGCCACGATCATCACGACGAGCAGAAAACTCGTGCCGCAGCGCGGGTGCAGGCGCGAGAAGCGGGCGGCGTTCTCCGGCGTCAGCTCCTCGCCGGCCTCGAGACAGGCGATCGTCTTGTGCTCGGCGCCGTGGTACTCGAACACGCGGCGCAGCTCCCGCAGGCGCGAGAGCAGCAGGAGATAGCCGAGGAAGATGGCGGTGCGCACGAGCCCCTCGATCAACCAGAACAGGGTCGAGGAGTGCAGCTGCGACTTGATCAGACTGACGAGCCCGACCGGCACGACGAAGAACAGCCCGATCGCGAAGGCGAACGAGATGATCAGCGCGCCCGTCCAGGCGGCGCCCGAGAGAGCGTCACCCCCGCCGCCGCCCTCCTCACCCTCACGCGCCTCACCGGCCACCTCCGTGCCGCCCATCTGCGCGTTGGCCGAGATGTTCAGGGCGCGCAGCCCGATCGCCATCGAGCCGCACAACGCGACAACGCCGCGCAGCACCGGCAGACGCAGCACCCGATGGCGACGCAGCGCCGATGAGAAGGGGAAGGTCTGCACCGCGATCTCGCCGACCGGGATCACGCGCTCGCCGCGTTCGAGCTGCTCTGCGGTTGGCGCACGCACGGCGACCGACCACGTGCGAATGCCGCGCATCATCACGCCCTCGAGCACCGCCTGTCCGCCGATTGGCGCGTCGCGCCCGCGCGCAGCCACGCGCGCGCCCTACTTGGTCGCGGCGGCGCGCGGACGGCTGCGGGCGACGCGGCGCTGGAAGCGCTCGACGCGACCGCCGGTGTCGATCAGCTTCTGACGACCCGTGTAGAACGGGTGGCAGTTGGAGCAGATCTCGACGCGCAGCTCCGGCTTGGTGGAGCGGGTCTCAAACTCGTTGCCGCACGTGCAGCGCACGGTCGCGGTCACGTATTCAGGGTGGATCTCGGCCCTCATCGGATATGCAGTGTAGCGGTCCACGATCGGCGGCCGGTCGGGGTGGGCGCCACCGCGAGTCAGCGCGTGCAGGGAAAGACCCTGGTCCGCGCCGGATTGGCCGGCTCGACGATCGTCGCGCCCGGGTCGGCGACGACTGTGAGCGTGGAGCCGGCGGTGCAGGCCGGGCCGTCGAATTGCACGACCTGCGCAGTGTCCGCGGCGAGGCTCGGCACCGCGACATCGGGGAGCGCGGCGCCGTTGACGGTGAGCGAAACCTGGAAGGCCCCGGCGGCGACGGCGCCGGTGTTGAGCACCTGAACGCTGTAGGTCTCGGCGCCGGCCTTGACGCCTAGGCCACGCCGCAGCGCCCCGATCGAAAGGTTCGGCGTCTCGAGCGGCTGCGCGCAGACCGGCGAGACGAGCTGATCGTGGCGGATCACGCGACGGTGGCGGTCGAGCCAGCGCGCGTGCACGAGCACGCGGAACGCTGCCGGAGCCGGCAGCGCCGTGACCTCGTGGTTGTAGGTGTAGATGCCGACTCCCGGTTGGGAGGTGATCCAGGCGCCGAACCCCGGCGCAGGCACCGTGATGAACGTCGCGGCGCTCGCGCTGCGCTCCTGAAGCGAGAACTCGACCGACATCGTCCTGGTGTCGGGGATCGCGGTCAGCTGGGCGGCGAAGATCGCGTAGCGGTTGGCCTGCAACGGATCGGCGTGACATGCGGTCACGCTCGCGGTGAGCGTTTGCAGCGAACCGGTCGGGCCGGTGGGACCGGTGGGACCGGTCACACCGCCGACCACCGGCGTTCCCTTCGCGGCGACCGAGCCGGGGGCGAGCAGCGTGAGCGCGACGAGCGCGCCGATTAGGAACGGCGCGAGCAGACGGCGAGTCATGGTCATCACGCCCACATCAACACGGTAGCGCCGCGGATGTTGCGCTGCCGGCGCCCGGCCCGGGCTCGTGCGGCGATGCCGCCGCCTCAAAGCTGCTGGTACAGCGGTCCGTCGCCGCCCTCGGGCGTGGTCAGCCTTCCCCCCTTGGCGGTGATCGCGCCACATTGGACGCAGTTGGTGTAGTTGACGATGACGTCCACGTCCCCGTGCACCGGCGCATCTGCAGGGATCTCATAGACGCCGGCCGGGCACATCCAGCGCCAGGTCTCCGCCAGCTCACGCGGGACCCGCTGGCGCACACGGATGTGGTTGGGCGCGTCGTCACGCGTCGCATTGCCGCTGACGTAGACGGACGACAGCTTGTCGAAGGTGTAGCGACCGTCCGCCTTCGGGTAGCGGCCTGCGGTCGACCCGACGAACATCGCCCGCTCGTCGTCGCGGTGCCAGGGCAGCCGGCCGGGCGGCAGCCTCCCCTTCGTCGCGATCGCGAGATTGACAAGCGGCGCGCCGCGAACGAAGCCCTTCTGAAACGGCTGGCGGGCGTTGCGCACGCGATACAGCTCCCGGCCGCTGCTCGACTGTTCGAGCGCCTGCTCGTAGGACTCGAACGAGTCGCTGCCGCGCGCGAGGCTCGCGTGGATCGCCTCGGCGGCGAGCCGGCCGGAGGTGATCGCGTGGTGGACGCCTTTCAGGGCGACCGTGTCGACCAGGCCGCCGGCGTCGCCGACGATGACGGCGCCCGGCATCGAGAGCTTGGGCATCGACCACCAGCCGCCGCCGGGGAGCGCCTTGGCGCCCCAGCCGACGCGCTCGCCGCCGTCCAGGATCCCGCGCACCAGCGGATGGCGCTTGAACAGCTGAAGCAGGTCGTGGGCCGAGGTCGTCGCGTCGCGGTAGTCGAGATCGATCACGAAGCCGATGCTGACGAGGTGCTCGCCCGTGCGCTCGTCGCGCATCGGGTAGATCCAGCTACCGCCGATCTGGCCGTAGCGGGAACGCAGCGCGAGCGGCCAGGGCCCGATCGTGTGGATGACGCGGTCGAGCGGTCGGGGAACCTTCCAGACCTCCTTCACGCCCAGCTCCCAGACCTGCGGCTCGCGGTCGGCACCCAGATCGAACTCCCTGATCGCGGCTCCGGTGAGATGCCCCCAACTGCCCTCGGCGAGCACCGTCGCCTGCGCCCTGATGTCGGTGCCGGGCTCGAACTTGCGCAGCGGCTCGCCGTCGCGGCCGCGGCCCTTGTCGCCGGATCGCACGCCGAGCACGCGCCCGTCGGCGACGATCAGCTGCGTCGCCGCAGTCTCGGTCAGCACATAGGCTCCGGCCTCCTCCGCGCGACGCTGCTGAAAGCGTGCGAGCGCGGCGACCGAGATCACCTCGGCACCGTGGTTGCGAAACGGCGGCGGCGTCGGGATGCGCAACCTGCCGCGGGCCCCGGGGAGCACGTAGACGGCCTCCTTCGTGACCTCGCCGAAGGCGAAGCCCTCCGCGCGCCACTGCTCACGGCTGAGCTCCGGGAAGAGCTCGAGCAGCGGCGCGGGGCGCATCACGGCACCCGACAGGCTGTGGCCGCCACAGGCCTTGGCCTTCTCGACCACGGCGACCGGCACCTCGCCCAGGCGCTCGGCGGTCTGCGGATCGTCGGCCAGCAGGTCCAGCAGACGGTTCGCGCAGGCGAGCCCGGCGGTGCCGCCGCCGATGATCGCGACGCCGACGTCGATGCGGTCATCCTCGGCGTCGAGTTCGCGGCGGATGAACTCCGCACGGGAGTCGACCGGTGGCGGGTAGGCGGCCGGGACGACGCCGGCGTGGCGTGGCACCTCAGCCCTCCTTCCGCGCCCGCAGTGCCGCGCTGAGCTTCGGCAGGATCTTGTTGAGGTCGCCGACGACGCCGAGATCGGAGAACTCGAAGATCGGCGCGTTGGCATCCTTGTTGACCGCGACGATGTTCTCCGAGCCCTGCATCCCGACCTTGTGCTGGATCGCGCCGGAGATGCCGGCTGCGAAATAGAGCTTCGGCGAGACCGTCTTGCCGGTCTGTCCGATCTGCCCCGCGTAGGGATACCAGCCGGCATCCACCACGGCGCGGGTCGCCGCGACGGCGCTGCCCGAACCGAACGCCTTCGCCAACTCGGTGCACAGCTCGAAGCTCTCTGCCTTGCCGAGGCCCCGTCCCCCGGCAACGAGGATGTCGGCGCCCTCGATGTCGACGTCCTCGCCGCGCTGCTCGCCACGGCGCAGCATCCGCGCGCGCGTCGAGAAGTCCGAGAACTCGACCTCGACGTCCGTCACCGCCGCCGCCTCCTCGCTGGGGGCGGCCACCTCGAAGGCGTTCAGGCGGCCGATCACGATCCCCACGTCGCTGCGGTATGAGATCTCGGAGATTGCGGAGTCGCCGAGGATCGGGCGCTCCGCGACGAGGCGGCCGCCGTGCGCTCGCACCGCCGTGACCTCCATCGCGACGCCCGCCCCCAGCCGCGCTGCGAGGCCGGCGCCGATCTCGAAGCCGAGCAGCCCGCCACCGAACAGCGCGTAGCCGAAGCCGTGCGCCGTGACCAGCTGCGCCATCGCGTCGACGACCGGCTGGGCGAGGCCCTCGGGGCCGCGCACGCGGTAGACCGTCCGCGCTCCGTAGCCGCCGAGCGAGGCGCACAGCTCGTCGCTCACGCTCTCCCCGAGCACGACCGCGTGCGCCTCGCCGCCGAGTTCCGCCGCGAGCCTCGCGCCCTCCGAGACCGCGCCCAGCGAGTTGCGGTTGAACGCGCCCTCGTAGTGAAGCGCGTAGACAAGGATGTCGGCCATCAGATCAACTTCCTCTCATCGAGCCAGGCGACGATCTGGGCGACGGTCGCATCGGTGTCCTCGTCCTCGATGATCGTTCCCGGCGGTTTGCGCGGCGGCTCCTTGGAGCCGGTCCAGCGCGCCGCCGACCCCTCTGCGCCGACGCGGGCCGGGTCGATCTCGAGTGCGCCGAGGCCCAGCACCTCCAGCGGCTTCTTCTTGGCCCCCATGATCGCCTTCAGCGACGGGTAGCGCGGCTCGTTGATCGCGTCGCCAACCGAGACGACCGCCGGCAACTCGACCTCCACCGTGTCGTAGCCGTACTCGGCCTGGCGCTCGCAGCGCAACCGCGCCGGCCCGTCGCCGGACGCCGGCTCCACCTCCAGCTTGATGACCTGGGTCAGCGACGGCATCGCCAGATGGTCGGCGACGATCGCACCGACCGTGTAGCACTCACCATCGTCGGACTGCTGGCCCAGCAACACGAGATCGGGCGCCTCACGGCGCAACGCTGCGGCGAGCGCGTAGCCGGTCGCGGCCACATCGGATCCGGCGAGGCCGTCGTCGCACAGGTGCAGTGAGCGGTCCACGCCGAGCGAGACGGCCTTGTGCAGCGCTCGCACCGCGCCCTCGGGCCCCATCGTGACCGCCACGATTTCGTCCACCTCGACCACTCCCCCCTCGCGGATCGCCATCGCCGCCTCGATCGCGTGGGTGTCGTACGGGTTCAGCGTGCGCTCGCCGCTGCGGTCCATCCGCCCGGTCGCCGGATCGATTCGCTTGCGAACCGCGGCGTCCGGTACCTCTTTGACCAAGACGCAGATCTTCATCGGGGGAGCGCTCCTTCGGGTGTGACGGGTGATTGGATGGCGCCGGCGGTCACGCGGCGCGCGCCACGGCGGCGCGAATGAACTCGATCGCGGCGACGGTGGAGGCGCCTGGTGTGAAAACCTCCGCGACACCGATCGCCTTCAGCGCGGGTATGTCGTCTGCGGGGATCGTCCCACCAACGGTGACCAGCACGTCGCCCGCCCCCTGCTCACGCAGGAGCTCGACGATCCGGGGGACCAAGGTCATGTGGGCTCCGGACAGGATCGACAGCCCCACCGCGTCGGCGTCCTCCTGGATCACGGTCTCGACGATCTGCTCGGGCGTCTGGTGCAGGCCGGTGTAGATCACCTCCATGCCGGCGTCGCGCAGCGCCCGCGCGATGATCTTGGCCCCCCGGTCGTGTCCGTCGAGGCCTGGCTTGGCGACGACGACGCGGATCTTCTTCTGGCTGGCGGATGCGGGCATGCGTGGGAGGACGCCTCGGGATCGTATAGGCGCCGTGGCCGGGCGGCCTCAGACTCGCACGACGACGGCGTCGCCCTGCGCGCCGCCGGAGCAGATCGCGGCGCAGCCGAGGCCGCCGCCGCGGCGCCTCAGCTCCGCCACCAGCGAGCCGAGGATGCGCGCGCCGGAGGCGCCGATCGGATGACCGAGCGCGATCGCGCCGCCGTTGACGTTGACACGATCTTCGTCGATCGCGAGCATCCTGATCGACTGCAGCGTGACCGAGGCGAAAGCCTCGTTGATCTCCCACAGATCGATCTGCGAGGCGTCGAGGCCCGCTCTCGCGAGCGCCTTGCGCGCAGCGAGCGCCGGCGTCCGCGCAAGGTAGGGAAAGTCGTCGCCGGCCTGCGCGGTGGCGACGATCGCCGCGAGCGGCTCGCACCCGTTGTCCTTCGCCCAGCGCTCGCTCGCGACGACGATCGCTGCGGCGCCGTCGTTGACCCCGGGCGAGTTGCCCGCCGTGTGGCTGCCGCCCTCGACGAAGATCGCCGGCAGCGCGGCGAGCGCCTCGAGCGTCGTATCGCGCCGCGGCGCCTCATCGCGGTCGACCGCCGCCTCTCCCCCGCGCGAGGTCACGGCGGCGGCGACGATCTCCTCGGCGAGGCGGCCGTCGTCGATGGCGGCGATCGCCCGCTGATGCGAGCGCAGCGCCCAGCGGTCCATGTCGGCGCGCGTGATCTCGAGCTCCGCCGCCACCTCGGTCGCCTCGGCTGCCATGTGCTTGCCGCTCCACGGGCTCAGCAGTCCGTCGCGCAGCATCGCGTCGTGGATGGTCGCGTCGCCCATGCGAAGGCCGGAGCGTGCGCCGTCGAGCAGGTAGGGGGCGCGCGACATCGATTCCATGCCGCCGCCCACACCGACGTCGATGTCGCCGGCGCGGATCGCCGTGTCGAGCAGCGAAACCGCGCGCATCCCCGACGCACAGGCCTTGTTCAGAGTCTCCGAGCTGACCGTGACCGGGATGCCGGCCGCCTGCGCGGCCTGCCGGGACGGAACCTGGCCCTGTCCCGCGGCGAGCACGATGCCCAGCACGACGTGCTCGACCTGCTCGGGCGCGACCGCGCTGCGTTCGAGCGCGCCGGCCACCGCGAGCGCGCCGAGCTTCGCCGCGGGCAGCGACGCGAGCGCGCCGCCGAGCTTGCCGATCGGTGTGCGAGCGCTGGCGAGAATCACGGTCGTGGACATCTGCGCGCGCTCTCCCTTCGATCGGTCGCTGGGCAAGAGGCAGTCTAGCTGTGGACCGTCGGGACGCTCAGACGCGCGCTGTATGCTCGCGTCGGTATATGCGGGTCAACGCCAGCACCGAGCATCCCGCGGATACCGCAGCCGACACGATTGTCGTGGGCGTCTTCGACGGAGAGCAGACCGCCCACGCGCACCTGCAGCGGCTGCTCGAGTCCGGCGAGGCCAGGCGCACCGCCGGGTCACTGGCCTTGGCTCACGAAGGCTCGCGACGCTGGCTGCTGTCGGGACTCGGCAAGCGCGCGGAGTGGAACCCGGAGGGGGCGCGCGTGAGCGCGGCAAAGGCGGCCAAGCGCGCCGGCGAACTGGGCGCAAGGTCGCTGTGCTGGGAGCTGCCGGACGGCGGTGACGGCGCCGCCGCCGCAGCACTCGTCGAGGGCACGATCCTCGCCTCCTACCGCTTCGACACCTACAAGGCGCCGCCGAAGGACCCTGCCGATCAGCCCTCCACGCTCGAGGAGCTGATCGTCAGCTCACGCGCGGACATCGGCGCGGTGGTCGCCCGCGCGCAGGTGATCGCGGAGGCCGCGAACGCCGCACGCGTACTCCAGGACACGCCGTCGAACGATATGACGCCGACGGATCTCGCACGCCGCGCGCAGGCGCTCGCGCAGGAGCTCGAGAGCGTCAGCGTGTCCGTCGAAGGACGAGCGCAGATCGTGGCCCGCGGGATGGGCGCCTTCGCCGCCGTCGCCGCCGGCACGTACGAGGAGCCGGCGCTGATCACCATGCGCTACGACGGCGCCGGCGCGCACGGGCCGACGCTCGGCTTCATCGGCAAGGCGGTGACGTTCGACACCGGCGGCATCTCGCTCAAGCCCGGCAAGCACATGGCGGAGATGAAGTACGACATGTCGGGCGGCGCAGCGGTGATCGAAGCGATTGGCGCGATCGCGCGGCTCGCGCTGCCGGTCCGCGTGATCGGCGTGATCGGCGCGACCGAGAACATGCCGAGCGGGCGCTCGGTCAAGCCGGGCGACATCGTTCGCACGCTCGCCGGCGTCAGCGTCGAGGTCAACAACACCGACGCCGAGGGGCGTCTCGTGCTCGCCGACTGCATCGCCCACGCGCTCGCCGAGGGCGCCGAGCGCCTGGTCGACCTCGCGACGCTGACGGGCTCCTGCCTGGTCGCCCTCGGCCACACCTACGCCGGGCTGATCAGCAACGACGACGACTGGTGCGCGGAGGTGGCGCGCGCGGCGGAGCGCACCGGCGAGCTCGCCTGGCGCCTGCCGCTGCATCCCGAGTACGCGAAGCTCGTCAAGGGCACCTTCGCCGATCTCAACAACGCCCCGGGCGGCCACCTCGCCGGCGCGTCCACCGCCGGCGAGTTCCTCCACCGCTTCGCCGGCGAGACGCCGTGGGCACACCTCGACATCGCCGGGACAGCATGGGACCTCGGACGCGCCTACGCCGAGACGGGCGGCTCGGGCTATGGCGTCCGCCTGCTCGTCGAACTCGCCGGCGGGACCGGCGGCGGCTGAGCTGGACCGCCGAACCCAGCCTGCGCTCAGCGGTCGCTGCCGTCGAGCTTCGCCCGAACCTCGTCGTACTGCTCGATCGTGATCTCGCCGCTCGCCAGCCGGCGGTCGAGGATCTCGCGCGCGGAGGGCTGCGACGGGCTGTACGGCGCAGGCTCCGGGTGATGCGACGGCGCGGGCTGAGCCGGTGGCATCAGGCCGTGGCCGCCTCCCAGCACGCGGGCGACAAAGAGCACCATAGCCGTGATCAGTCCCACGAACACGAGCAGCACCAGGATCCCGACCAGCAGGTGAGCGGCGCCACCCCAGTAGTACCCGAGCATCGTCATCGCCCCAGACAGTATGCGCCGGTGACGAGCCGGCAGCCGTGACGCGCGGCGCCACAACGCTCAAGCAGCCCATCCCGCGGGCCGATACGACACGATGACCGACGGGTCGAACCGCTTCGCCGAATGGGGCAAGCCGGCTTCGGGAGTGGCGGCCGAGCCGGCAGCCCTCCCGCCGGCGGCGCGGAGCAGAACCTCACGGCGAGCCCTGATCGCGACGCTCGCGCTCGCCGCCGCCATCGCCGCCGGCGCGTTGACCGTGACGCTCGGCGGGCCGGGCACGCGAGCGCCAGGTCACCGCGGGTCGACGGCGCGGCCCAACTATCCAGCCGGCATCCAGACCACGTTCCTCAGCGGTTGCGAGCGGGCCGGCGACGCTGCCAGGTGCACGTGCGCGCTGCGCTATTTCGAGGCACGCGTGCCGCTGTCCACCTTCGTCGCCTACAGCACCGCCGTGGCAGGCGGACGCGCCGACAAGACCCCGCGCTGGGCGAACGACGCAGCCCGGGTGTGCGTGGCGAAACCGCCGCCCGCGACGCAGCCGATCCGGCTGGCGCAGGACGGGGCCGCCGAGGAGCTCGCGTCCGCGGCTCAGGGCGCGATCGAGGCCCTCGCCATCAGCGACAATGGCAGCTACCGCGCGGCCAACCGCAGACCGTCGTCGCTGGCCGCGCTCGACACCGCGATCGTCACCGCGCGCCGCCACGGCATCGCGTACCTCTCGGCCGTGACCGCCACCGCCGACTCCTACACCGTGACGAGCACCTCGGCGAGTGGCGACACGTTCAGCATCGAGCGTGCGTCCAGCGGGACGATCACCCGCTCGTGCAGGCCGGCACGGCGCACGCACGGCGGCTGCGTGGACGGTTCGTGGTAGAGCGGGCAATCTCCGGGGGACCACCTCTCACCCAGGACGGTGAACTTTCCGCGAACAGGGTTGACACGTCGCTGCGACGGAGCATCCTTACGACCTCATTTGGACACGGCGGTCCGCCGCCCGGGAGGGGATGAGGATGATCAAACTCAAGGTAGCGGGCGCGGCCTGCGCGGCGCTCCTTTCAATGCTCGTACTGGCGTCGGCAGCGAGCGCGACGGTCGGCATTGTGATTCCGGCCGGCGACAAGGCGACGCTTTCGGGTGCCGAGTTCTGCGCCGACGACAGCGTCGCCTACGGCTTCACGCTCGACGGCGGCTCGCAGCACCAGGTTGCCTCGGGTACTGGCCACTGCGACTCGCTTTCGGGGAACACCACGATCGGGCTGACCTCCGCGCCCAGGACGCTGGTTGTCTACCTGACCGACAGCTTCTGCAGCCTGACGTACTACTCGGACGGGACTGGCGCCGGAGATCACGCTCTCGTGACCGTCGAGAACGCGTGGACATGGGGCGTGTCGATCACGGACTGCGGAAGCGGCAATGACCAGTACGACACACGCGTACCGTCAGCCGGCGCGGGCAACCTGAACGTCACGGTCACGCTCACCCCGGCGACCGGCCCCGCAATGTGCGCCACGACGACCGCCTTGGTCCATGGGTCGCTCGCGTACACGGGCGGTTCGGGCGCGTGGAGGACATACGTAAACCTGCTGCTCTCCGACGCATGCGGAGACATGGTCGGCATCCAGGGTTCGCCGATTCCGCTGCAGCCGGTGGAGGTCAACATCTACGACGCCTATACGCAGGTGTTCGCCGCCGACGGCTTTCTGACCTCGGCCGAGGAATCGTTCCTGGACGCTGCAGCCGGCGCGCTCTGAGCGGCCCGGAGCCGACGCGGCGGGGGACCGCGGCGCGCCACTGACCGGCGCAGCACCAGGGCGAGCGAGGGCAAGCGGAAGGCCCGCCACGGCGGGCCTTCTCGCTGCCCGCCCAGCGAACACGCGATGGTCGCCCCCACGATGGCCAGCCCTCGCCGGCCATACCCTGGGTGGGCACGATGAGCGAGACCTCGAACAGCCCGTCCACGACGCCGCTGACCAGGAAGCTCGTGCTCGCAACGGGTCTGGTCGACAACAAGGTGTGCGCGATCGATGAGACCTGGTCGGGGCTGCGTTTCGTCAGGCGTCTGGAGGGCCGCTGAGGCGCTGCGCCGCGCTCGCGGGGTCCAGGCGCCGTGCGACGACCTCGTCGAGCAGCGCCTCGAAGCTCTCGTCGCCGTGCAGGCGCGCCCGCAGTTCGCGACGCATGCGCGCGCTCGCGAGCTCGATCACCTCGTTGCGCAGATTGCGCCGGCGGCGGGTCGCGAGCGTCCCCGCGGCCGCGAGCGCGAGGCGGTGAGCATCGAGCGCGCGCTCGAGCTCCTCGACGCCGGCGCCGCTGCGCGCCTCGGTGGTGACGATCGGGACCTGCCAGCCGCCGCCCGCCGTGTCCGGGAGCGAGCCGCGCAGCTCGCGCACCAGCACGTCGGTCGCCGGCTGGTCGGCCTTGTTGACGACGAGCACGTCGGGGATCTCCATCACGCCGGCCTTGAGCGCCTGCACCGAGTCGCCGGAGCCCGGCACGAGCACGAGCACGACGGCGTCGGCGTGCGCGGCGATGTCGACCTCGGCCTGCCCCACCCCCACCGTCTCGACGTAGATCTCCTCGTACCCCGCGGCCTCCATCAGCAACGTCGTCTGCAGCGCCGCCTCGGCGAGGCCGCCCAGAGCGCCGCGCGTGGCCATCGAACGGATGAACACGCCGCTGTCGAGGAAGTGCTCGGACAGTCGGATGCGGTCGCCGAGGACGGCGCCGCCGGTGAACGGCGAGCTGGGGTCGATCGAGAGCACGCCGATCCGGCGTCCCAGCTCGCGGCGGCGGCGCGTGAGCGCGGCGATCAGCGTCGACTTGCCGGCGCCCGGCGGCCCGGTGAAGCCGACGACGGCGGCGCCGCCGGTGTGCGGGTAGATCTCGCGCACCAGCTCCCTGCCGCCGGGGTCGTCATCCTGGACGAGCGTGATTGCGCGCGCCAGCGCCCGCCGATCGCCGGCGAGCAGCCGCCGGGCAAGCTCCGATTGCGCCATCGCAGGCGGATCATGCCAGCAGCTGCGGGCGCCACCTGACGGCACTGCGGCGCCGGCACCCCACCGCCGGCGCGCGTGCGGGCGGTCGCGTCTCATAATGACGCGATGGCGGCGACGATCGAGCGCGATTTCCCGCTGTTCCCGCTGGACCTCGTGGCTCTGCCCAGCGAATACGTGCCGCTGCACATCTTCGAGGCGCGCTACCGCACGATGGTCGCGGAGTGCCTGGAACGCGACCGCGAGCTCGGCATCGTCTGGCTGGCCGACGACGAGCTCAAGCCGATCGGATGCGCGGTCGCGATCGAGCGCGTGCTCGAAAGGATGGAGGACGGTCGGATCAACATCCTCACCAGGGGCACCCGCCCGTTTCGCCTGATCGAACGCCAGGACGACCTCGCCTACCCCGCCGGCACCGTCGAGTTTCTCGGCGACCGCGTGGAGGTGTGCGACGACGCCGCGAGGCAGGCGGCTCGCGACGCCTACGCCGCGCTCGTGCTCGAAGCGACCGACAACGAGCTGGACGCCGACGTGCTGGAGGCGATGACGGCCTACGACATGGCGGCGACCGTCGAGTTCGGCCTCGAAGCGAAGCAGGGGCTGCTCGAGCTGCGCTCCGAGAACGCCCGCCTGCGGCTGCTGGCCCGGCTGTTGCGCGCCGCGCTCAAGCGGCTCGATTTCGTCGATCGCGCGCAGGCCCGCGCGCGATCGAACGGGAAGGTGCGCTTCGGCTGAGGCGGGTCGCTGACCGGGCGAGACGCTCCCGCCGCAGGCGCCTCCGGCGCCGGAGGCTATGAAGATCCTTCTAACAGACCTTCTGTACGACCGCCAGAACCCAGGCTTGCAGCTGGCGGAGCGTCGATCCCTGGTGCGGGGAGTCGTCGCTGTAGCTGAAGACGCCCGACGGGGTGTCGACTACGTACGTGTAGACCGGGTGGGGGCCCGAGGGCAGGCGCAGGGACCTGGACGCGGGCGTCGTGAGGTTGTCGGCGAGGTTCTCGGCGGTCAGCAGCAGCGGGTCGGGGAGCTCGTGGCGGTGGCCGTTGCAGCGGACGGTGCCGTCACCGCTCGGGATCAGGGTCACGTCCGCGCCAGGGATCGAGCCGCTGCGCGCCACCGCGAAGAGGTCGGCGGCCGGTCCGCCGCAGGCCGCCGCTGCCAGCGCCAGCGCGGCGCACGCCGGCGCCAGGACCGCGCGCGGGCGCAGACGCACTGGCCGCCGGGCCTCGCCTAGCCGCGCGGGACGAACTCTGGCACGTCGAGCGATGCCACCGACACCGGCGCGCGGCCAGCGTGTGGCCGCGGAGCGCTGGTGCGCTTGATGCGCGGCTCGCCGATCGGCTCGTCCAGGCGGCGCGGGCGACGCACGGCGCGGTCGGAGTAGCCGGTCGCGACGACCGTGACCCAGACCTGGTCGCCCAGGTTCTCGTCGACCATCGCGCCGAAGATGATGTTGGCGTCCGGGTGAGCCGCTTCGCTGACGGCCTTCGCAGCCTCGTTGACCTCCCACAGCGAGAGGTCGCTGCCGCCGGTGATCGAGAGCAGGATCGAGCGCGCCCCGTCCATCGAGGTCTCCAGCAGCGGCGAGGAGACCGCGGCCATCGCGGCCTCGATCGCGCGATGTTCGCCGTGCCCCATGCCGATCCCCAGCAGCGCCGTGCCGGCGCCCGACATCACCGTGCGGACGTCGGCGAAGTCGAGGTTGATCAGGCCCGGCAGCGTCACGAGGTCGGAGACTCCCTGCACGCCCTGGCGCAGCACGTCGTCGGCGACGCGGAAGGCCTCGACCATCGACGTCTGCTTGTCGAGCACGGAGAGCAGCCGGTTGTTCGGCACGACGATCAGCGTGTCGACCTCGGCGGCGAGCGCCTCGATCCCCGCATCGGCCTGGTGCGCGCGCTTGGTGCCCTCGAAGCCGAACGGCTTGGTCACGATGCCGACCGTCAGCGCGCCGACCTCGCGCGCGATCCGCGCGATCGACGGGGGCGGCGCCGGTGCCGGTTCCGCCGCCCTCGCCGGCCGTGATGAAGATCATGTCCGAGCCCTTCAGCAGCGACTTGACCTGGTCGTACTCCTCCATCGCCGCCAGACGGCCGAGCTCGGCGTTCGCGCCCGATCCGAGCCCACGGGTGACCTGCGCGCCGATGTGCACGGTGACGTCGGCGGTGCACTGCTGCAGCGACTGCAGATCGGTGTTGACGGCCAGGAACTCGACCCCGGCGATGCCGGCCTCGACCATCCGGTTGACCGCGTTGACGCCGCCGCCTCCGACTCCCACGACGCGCAGGCGCGGCTGCCCGACCGACGATGGTCGCGGCTCGCTGTAGTCGGCGCGGGCGTAGACGTCGATCGGCGTCGGGTGAGCCGGCGCGCTGCGTTCGAGGATGTCATCGGGGAGCTCGGAGCTGAACGCGGCGCGCAGCCGCTCCTGCGGCGTCGGCACGACGCTCGCCTCGCTCTCGCCCGCGCGGAGCCCGGGGTGGGGCACGCCGCTCTCGCGCGGATGGCGCGGAGGCGACGGAGGCTCGAACGCCGGCGGCTGCTGCGCGGCGTGGGAGTCGCCCGCACGCGTCTCGCGCGCAGGCGTCGGCTCCTCGCCGGACGCCGGCGACTCCGGCTCCGGCGCATGCGCCGCGGCGCGACTGTCCTGCTCGGTCTTGCGAAACAGCGCGGCGAGCGGTCCGTCGCGCATGCTCGCGCGCTTACCTGCGCCCATTGAGCACCTCCTGGGCAAGATCGCGATAGGCCTGTGCGGCCACGCCGTGCGGATCGTACTTGAGCACGGACATGCCCTTCACCGGCGCCTCGGCGAAACGCACCGTCTTGCGGATGCGCGAGGCGAAGACGCGGTCGCCGAAGTTCTCCTCGAGGATCTCGATCGCCTCCTTGGCGTGGATCGTGCGCGAGTCCACGAGGGTCGGCAGGATGCCCTCGATGTCGACGTTGGGGTTGAGGTTCTCGCGAATCATCGAGAGCGTGTTCTGCAGCTGGATCAGGCCGCGCATCGACAGATACTCGCACTGCACGGGGACGATCACCTTGTCGGCGGCGGTCAGCGCGTTGATCGTCAGCAGGCCGAGGCTCGGCGGCGTGTCGATGCAGATGAAGTCGTAGTCCTCCAGGATCGGCTCGAAGGCCCGCTGCAGCGCGCGCTCGCGGCCGATCATCGGCGCCATCGCGATCTCCGCGCCGGCGAGGTCGATCGACGCGCAGGCGACGTCGATCTCGCGCTTGCGGATCACCTCGCGGATCGAGATCTTGTGCACGAGCACGTCGTACATCGACTGCTCGAGCGAGTCCGGGTCGATCCCCTGCGACATCGTCAGGTTGCCCTGGGGGTCCATGTCGACGCAGAGGACGCGATGCCCCTCCTCGGCGAAGGCGGCGGCGAGGTTCAGCGTCGTGGTCGTCTTGGCGACGCCGCCCTTCTGGTTGGCGAACGCGATGATCTTGGCCTTCTTGGATGCCTTCAGGCTCACGGGTTGCTCCAGCGTCGAGGGCGGACCCACACGCGGCCTTATTCGCAGGCGCTGACAGGAATCCTTCATGGCGATCGTGCGGCGGACTCGCGTTTGGCGTGCGCCCACTAGGTTGTGGACACGAGCACGCCACCGGAGAACAGAGTCGAGCACGCCGGCCGCGGGCTGCTGGACCGGCGACTTGTGTTCCTGCTCGGCAAGGGCGGGGTCGGGCGCTCCACGCTCGCGGCTGCGCTCGGGCTGCTCGCCTCGCGCCAGGGCCGCCGGGCGATCGTGGTCGAGGTCAGCGGCCGTGGCGACGTCCCGCGCCTGTTCAGCGCGCGCGCACACACCGGGGTCGAGAGCGAGCTCGCGCCGGGACTGTGGACGCTCGACGTCGATCCGCGCCAGGCGCTCGCGGAGTACCTGCACGACCAGCTGCCGCTGCGGATGATCGCCGACGTGATCGGCTCGAGCACGACCTTCGGGATCGTCGCCGCGGCGACCCCGGGCCTGCGCGAGATGCTGACGATCGGGAAGATCTGGGAGCTGTCGCAGCCGGAGCGGAAGGTGCGCGGGGCGGACCCCTACGACGTGGTCGTCGTCGATGCCCCGGCCACCGGGCACGGGCTGGCGCTGCTGAACGCGCCGCGCACGTTCGCCAGCGCCGCCGCCGTCGGGCCGATCGCTCGCCAGGGGCGACGCATCGCCGCCACGCTGCGTGATCGCAAGCTGACCGCGCTGGCCGCGGTCGCGACACCCGAGCGGGCGGCTGTCGACGAGCTGATCGGACTGCGCGACGCGCTCGGTGGCTCGCTCGACGCGGAGATCCTCAACGGCCTGGCACCGGCGCGTTTCACGGACGCGGACGTGGCCGCGCTGCGCGACGCGCACGCGCTGGCGCAGCCCGCACCGGCGACCCGTCACGCGCTGGCCGCGGCGATCGCGGCGGACGCGCGCTTTCGGGCGCAGCGGCTCCAGTGCGCGAGGCTGCACGCGCCGATCGAGCTCCCCTTCATCGGCGGCAGCGAGTTCGGCGTGAGCGAGCTGGAGAGCCTGGCCGACCAACTGGTGGTGGCTGCGTGACGGCACCACCGGAGCCTGCGGCGCTCGGCGGGCGGCTGTGCATCTGTGTCGGCGCCGGCGGCGTCGGCAAGACGACCGTCGCAGCCGCGATCGCCTGCCTGCGCGCGTCGGCCGGCGAACGTGTCGCGGTCGTCACGATCGACCCCGCGCCGCGCCTCGCGCAGGCGCTCGGCTTCGACGAGCTGAGCGGCGAGCCGCGCCGCGTGCCGGGGACGGGCGAGCTGTGGGCGATGCGCCTGGACCCCAAGCGCACGCTCGATGAGCTGATCGCGAGCCTTGCCCCGAACGAGGCGGCGCGCGAGCGGGCGCTCTCGAACCGCATCTACCGCGAGCTGTCGGGGGCGGTCGCCGGTTCGCAAGAGTTCAGCGCCGTCGCCAAGCTCTACGAGCTCGACCGCGACGGCAGCTTCGACGCGATCGTGCTGGACACGCCGCCGTCTCGCAACGCGCTCGACTTCCTCGACGCGCCGGCGCGCCTGACGCACTTCTTCGAGGGCCGCGCCCTGCGCCTGCTGCTCGCTCAGGGCAACTTCGCGACGCGCGCAGCGAGCCGTGCCGGCGCTCCGCTGCTGGGAGTTTTAGGGCGCCTGACCGGCGCCGGAGTCCTGCGTGAGATCACCGCCTTCTTCGCTGCCATCGCCGGCATGGTCGACGCGCTCGCGGCGCGGGCCGCAGCCGTTCAGGCGCTGCTGCGCGACCCGGCCACGCAGTTCGTGCTGGTCTCCTCGCCCAGGCGCGAGGCGGTCGAGGAGGCGATCGCGTTCGCCGGCGAGCTGCGCCACGGCAACCACGCCCTCGCCGCCCTCGTCGTCAACCGCATCCACCCGCTCGAGGCGCTCGCCGCGGACCCGGCGGCGCTCGAGGCCCTGCTCGGCCCGCGTCTGGCCGCCCTGGTGGTGGCGCAGTGCCGGGATCTGGAGACGCTGGGCGCGGCGGACCTGGCCGCCCTGGCAAGGCTGCGCGAGGCGTTCGGCGAGCTCGAGCCGGTGCTGATCCCCGACCTGGGCGATGAGATCGAAGACCTCGACGGACTGGCGCGGATCGGGCGCTACCTCGGGCGATCCACGAACGGGACCTCGCCCTCGGCGGCGCAGTAGTCCTCCTCGAGCGGCTCGAACCAGTCGTCGCGGCGCGGCTGCGCCGGGGCCGGCCGGCGGAGCGTGCGCGGCTCGCCGGGCCGCAGCGTCGGCTCCTCGTCGTCTTCGTCGTCGTCGACCAGCAGCGAGTCCGCGAGCGCGACCAGCTCGCCGCTCAGGTGCCCGCAGATGACGTCTCGCAGGAGCGCTCGCAGGTGGCTCTCGATCTCCTCCGCCAGCTTCTGCGCGTGCTCGCCGACGCTCACCCCGGCGATCAGCGAGCGTTCAAGCGAGATCGCGTGGGCGACGCGCTCGGTCGCGGCGACGCGCTGCGCCGGCTCCGCGCAGAGCGCCGCGATCCGGCCCGCGAGGCGACCGCTGCGCGGTCCCTCCGGCTCGAGCAGCGCCCGCAGTGCGAGCAGATTGTCGGTCAGAGCGCGCAGTGCGTCGCCGCGCTCGGCTGCCAGTTCGAAGCGCTCCAGCGCCCACGCGAGCTCACCCTCGACCGGGCGTCGCCGCGCGACGAGGTTGGCGAACGCACGCAGCTCGTCCTCCTGCTCAGGCGCGATCACGACCGCCCCGTCACAGCTTCCTCCCCCGGGGATCGGCAGCGGCCGCCAGGTGGAGCGTTGCGCCCGCACCCACGCCAGGGGCGCCAGTGAGATGCCCGGTGCGTAGAGGCGCAATGCCGTCTGCAGGTCGCGCAGGCGTTCGAGCGCCTCGCCGATCGCCCCCGCGTGCTCGCCGGGGACGAGCGCGACGACGGTGCGCGGCCCGACGCCGGGGCGGGCGTCGTCGCGGCGCCAGAGCGGATCGGGCGGCAGCACGTCCAGTCGCGCGAGCGGCGCGAGCATCATGCCCTCGGCGAGCGTGATCTCGGCCGACTCGCAGCCGATGCCTCGCAGCAGCGCGAGCACCGCGACCTCGCCGGTCTGGGCGTTCGTTCCCGCGGCAAGCTCGCGGTAGGCGGGCTCGAAGCGCTCAGGCGACAGCTCGAAGTCCTCCCCCGCGCCCGCGAACACGCGGCGGGTGAAGCAGCGCAGCGCGTCCTGCTCGATCGGCGCCCCGACCCGGTGCTCCTCCGCGTAGGTGTCGATGTAGGCCTCGAGACCGTCGAGCCCGGCCAGCGCCAGCTGGGCATCGCGCATCTGCGGCAGCGCCAGCAGGCTCGTCCAGTGGCTCTCCACGAACTCGGCGCTCAGTGGCTCATAGCAGTAGAGCCCTGGGCGCGAGCCCCGCGCGCCCTCCTCCACGACCTCGAAGCCGAGCTCGTCGCCTCCCGCGACTGCACCGGCGAGCGTCGCGCTCGCCGCTACGGCGAACGCGTGCAACGAGGCGTGGAGCTGGCGCGACTGCATGGGGGCCGATTCGTCCGCGCGGGCGATCGTCCTTCCGGCGCAGCCGCGATTGCAGCGGCGTGCGGCTACGAACGAGCCGGCTCTAGGCGGCGACGGCGGCGCGGCGCTCGGGCGCCTGCACGGTGTCGGGCGCCTGCCGATGCCCGGGCGCCTGCGAAACCTCTTCGCACAGCCAGCGCCGGCCGTACACGCGCATGCTCTCGATGATCGGGAGCAGGTCCAGCCCCTTCTGCGTGAGCGAGTACTCGACGCGCGGCGGGACCTCGGGGTAGGTGTGGCGCTCGACGATGCCGTCCTCCTCGAGTGCACGCAGGCGCAGCGAGAGCGTGCGCGGGCTGATCCCGGTCAGCGAGCGCTCAAGCTCGCAGAAGCGGCTGCGGCCGGCGGCGAGGTCGCGCACCAGCAGGAGCGTCCACTTCCCGCCAACCAGCTCGGTCGTGTGAGAGACGGGGCAGGTGTCATCGGATGCCATCGCAACCGATACTTTACCAACTGAAGCGTTCGAGAACCGCGTCAGCTGACGAGCGTCAGCGGCTGCGACACCGGCGCGACGGCCGGCACGTCCGCCATTGTCGTGCCGCGGCGACCCTCGGCGTCGAGCAGCAGCTTGAAGTCGTGCGGGCTCGAGGCGACCATCACGGCGTCCTCGACCGTCACGCGGCCTGCGACGACGTGCGCGTAGAGCGCCTGGTCGAACGTCTGCATGCCGTAGTAGCCGCCCTCGGCGACGACCGTCGGCAGGGCCCCGGTCTGGTTGGGGTCGAGGATCATGTCGCGCGCGCGCCCGGTCATTCGCAGCACCTCGCAGACGGCCACGCGCCCGCCCTCAGCCGCCGGCACCAGGCGCTGCGAGATCACGCCGCGCAGCGTGCCCGCGAGCATCGAGCGCACCTGTGTGTGCTGGTGCGGCGGGAAGAAATCGAGCATCCGGTTGATCGACTCGGTGGCGTCGATCGTGTGGATCGTGGAGAGCACCAGGTGGCCGGTCTCGGCCGCCGAGATCGCCGTCGCGACGGTCTCCTCGTCGCGCATCTCGCCGATCAGGATCACGTCCGGGTCCTGGCGCAGCACACGCCGCAGAGCGCGCTTGAAGGACGCCGTGTCGACGCCGACCTCGCGCTGGCTGATCACCGAGCGCAGGTCCGAGTGGATGAACTCGATCGGGTCCTCGATCGTGACGATGTGCGCGGGGCGAGTGAGGTTGATGTGGTGGATCATCGCCGCGAGCGTCGTCGACTTGCCCGAGCCGGTCGTGCCCGTGACCAGGACGATGCCGCGCTGCTCGTCCGCGAGGTCCGCGACACCGCCGGGAGCGCCAGCTCCTCGATCGTTCGGATCCGGTGCGGGATCGCCCGTGCGACCAGCGACACGCCGCCGCGCTGGCGGAAGGCGTTGATGCGGAAGCGGGCGACTCCGGGGATGTCGTGCGAGAGGTCGATCTCGTTCTCGACGTCGAACTCCGCCATGCGCACGCTGTTACCGACCAGCTGGTGGAGCGCCGCCTCGGTATCGGCCGCCTCGAGCACCGGCCAGTCGTCGTTGCTGAGCTGCGTGAGCTCGCCGTCGACGCGGGCAAGTGGAACCGACCCCACCTTCAGGTGCAGGTCCGATCCGTCGCACGCGACGAGCGCGCAGAGTGCCTGGTCGATGTCGATCACGAGCCTGTCCAAGGATCGGCTCGCCAGGCACAAAGGTTGAGCATCTGGACGGGTGTTGACCACCCGGCGTGACCGGTCGGGAGCCCGTCCTCGACGCGTTTGAGACAGCCGGCGACCGGCGCGGGCGCCGTCAGCCCTCGTGGCGACTCGCGAGCGACCGAGGCTCAGGCGACGTCGCGCAGCTTCTGTGCCTCGGCGAGGCTCTGAAGCTTCTTCAGCGACTGGTTCTCGATCTGGCGGATCCGCTCGCGCGTGACGTTGAACGTGCGGCCGACCTCGTCGAGGGTGCGAGGGTGCTCTCCGCCCAGGCCGTAACGCAGTTCGAGCACGCGCCGCTCGCGGTAGGAGAGGTTCTCGAGCGCCTCGCGCAGCGCCTCCTTGGTGAGGATCTCCGCCGCGCGCTCATACGGCGACTCGGCCCGCTCGTCGGCGATGAACTGACCGAACTCGGACTCCTCTTCGTCGCCGACCGGCTTCTCCAGCGAGACCGGCGCCTGCGCGGAGCGCTTGATCGAATCGACCTCGTCCGGGTCGATCCCGGTCACCGCGGCGATCTCGTCCGGCGTCGGCTCGCGGCCGAGCTCGGTCACCAGCTTGCGCTCGGCGCGGCCGATCTTGTTGAGCTTCTCGACGACGTGAACCGGAATGCGGATCGTGCGCGCCTTGTCGGCGAGGGCCCGGGCGATCGCCTGGCGGATCCACCAGGTGGCGTAGGTCGAGAACTTGAAGCCCTTGCGGTAGTCGAACTTCTCCGCCGCGCGCACGAGCCCGAGCGTGCCCTCCTGGATCAGGTCGAGGAACGGCAGGCCCTGGTTGCGATAGTTCTTCGCGATCGACACGACCAGGCGCAGGTTCGACTCGACCATCTTCTGCTTGGCGTCGAGGTCCCCGCGCTCGATGCGCTTGGCGAGGTCGACCTCCTCCTGCGCCGTCAAGAGGCGCACCTTGCCGATGTCCTTGAGGAACAGCTGCAGCGAGTCGGTGGTCATGTCCGGCTTGAGGTCGAGCGCCGTCTTCGCCTTGCGGCGGCCGCGCTTGTCGGGCGCCCGCTCCACCTCGGAGCCCGCGGCTGTGGCCGGGTCGATGTCCTCAACCAGCTCGATCTCGGAACGCTCGAGGAAGCCGTGCAGCTCCTCCATGTCCGCCTCGTCCATGTCGAGCTCGGAGACCGCGCCCTGAATCTCGGCGTAGCTGAGCACGCCAACCTGCTGGCCCTTGGCGACCAGACCCTTGACCTCTTCGAGCTCCTGCAGTTCCGCTACTGACATTTGGTTCCGTTTCCGTCGCGCAGACGAGCGAGCACCGTCAGGGGCTGGTTCGCCTGCGATTGCCGAGAGAGCCGCTCGAGCGCTCTGGGGCGGGGCTCCCCGCACACCGCGCAGCTCAAACGTCACTCGGTATTCTACGCGCTTTACTTTATGTAGTCAACGTTTGCGGCCGCCCCCACGGGGCTTTTCTCTGCTCCTAATACGCATAACGCACGGGAAGGTTTCAGGTTTCCATGTGTATGCAGGATTTAATCCGCCGGGGCGCGAAATACAGGGCAGCGCCGCGCCGGCGATCTTCTTACACGGCGTCGTGTGAGCGCGTATACTCGCGCCACCACGCCGAGCCACGCTGCGTCCGCGCAGGGTGGGCGGGGGAACCATCGCGGAGCGTAGCTCCGCTGGGGCGAATCGGCCGGATTGCGGCCGTAGCGCGGAGCGCGCGAGCCCGACAGCTCACCCCGTAGGCGAAGGTACCGGGCAGTGAGTGCATGGTGCGCGCGCGTCAAGCCATTCGTTGGGCAATTCCCGGCCTTTGCGTCGGCCTTCTCGCTCTGCCCGCCGGCGCGAGCGCCGGCACCGATGGTGGCACCACCGCCCCGGCCGCGTCCACTCCCGCCGCGCCGGCTACCCCGGCGCCGACAGCGATCGCCGGGGCGCTTGCCGTGACGCCCTCGTCGCTGCTCGAGCACCAGGTCGCCGTGGTCAGCGGCTCCGTTCCACTCGTCAACGCCGGCCACGCGCTGTGGCTGCAGGTCCGCCAGGGAAAGAGCGGCTCGTGGGTCACCGTGCTGAGCGGCACGGCCAACGCCAACGGCAGCTTTGCGCTCCGCTGGCACGCGACCCGCGCCGGCCAGCTGACGCTGCGGGTCGTCACCTCGGACGTCGCCTCGGCCAGTTCGGTCACCGCCACGCCGCAGGCCGCGCTGGCCGTCTACCAGCAGGTCGTCGCGACCTGGTACGGACCCGGGTTCTACGGCAACCACACGGCCTGCGGCGAGACGCTGACCCGCTCCATGGTCGGCCTCGCCGACCGGACGCTGCCCTGCGGCACGCCGGTTTCGCTGACCTACAACGGCCTGACGCTGACCGTGCCGGTGATCGACCGCGGTCCCTATGCCAACGGCGCGACGCTCGACCTCACCCACGCGGCCGCCGAGGAGCTCGGCATCACCCAGACCGTCCCCGTCGGCATGCTCGTCCTGAGCGGCCCGCTGGTGGCCCCGGGCGAGTTCCTAGGGCCGACCGGCAACACGGGCACTTCCGGCACCTCGATCGCCGGCGGCGCGACCGCACCGAGCGCCTGAGCGCGACTGCGAGCGGCGGCGATCGCCGCGCGCGCGTCGCGCGCGGGGGAGCGACCCCGCCGAACGCAGGCGACAGCGCCAGCTGACAGCATCAACGGGCGATGGGGCTTCTCATCGTGCTACTCGTCGTCGTGCTCGCAGCGATGTGGGCGCTCGCCGTCCGCCGGCGGGCGAAGCTCCCGGCCGAGGTCACGATCGTCGATCCGGAGGGTGCGCCGACGATCGACGCCGACGGCGCGGCCCGCTCGATCCAGGCCGCCGAGCTGCGCATTTCGGCGGCGGCGCTGACGGCGCTCTGGTCGCCGGCTTCGCTCGAGCGCCTGGCGCGCACCTACTGGCGTTTCCTCGAACGCTGCTCGCTCGGGCTGATCCGCGTCGCCTACAGCGAACACGACCGCGCGGTCGTCCTGCTCTGTCGCCCGTTCGTGCTGATCGGCTTCGACCCGCCGGCCTACGAGCTGACCGGGGATCGCGGCGTGGTCCGCTGGCAGATCCGCGGCGGCGCGCTCGTCTCACACCGCCAGGACCGCCGCGGTGGCTTCCTCCAGATCGACGTGCGCCGCTTCGACGCCCCGCAGGACGAGGAACAGACGATCCATGTCGAGGTCGCGGTGCTGAGCTTCTACCCGGCGATCGCCAACGCGATCAGCCCGCGCCTGTATGCCGCCACGCAGTCGGCGATCCACGTGCTCGTCACGCACGGCTTCCTGCGCTCGCTGGCGCGGCTCGACCTTGCCGAGTCGCGCACGGGCCGGTTCCGCGGCGACGCCAACGCGTAGGGTCTCAGTAGCTGCGCAGCTTGGCGCGGTCGTGGCGCGCATGGATGCGGCGCACGGTGCCTGAGCGCGACCGCATCACGAGCGACTCGGTCGTGGCGCCGGTGGCGCCCTGGAAGCGCACACCCTGCAGCACGTCCCCGTCGGTGATGCCGGTCGCCGAGAAGAAGCAGTCGTCGCCCGCCACGAGGTCGTCGCGGTCGAGCACCCGGTCGAGGTCGTACCCGGCGTCGATCGCCGCCTGGCGCTCACGATCGTCGCGCGGCCACAGACGCCCGAGCAACTGCCCGCCGATGCACTTGATCGCGGCTGCCGAGAGCACGCCCTCGGGCGTTCCGCCGATCCCCCACAGCAGGTCGACCGGCGCCCGTTCGCTGCACGCCAGGATCGAGGCCGAGACGTCGCCGTCGCTGATCAGGCGCACGCGGGCGCCCGCGGCGTGGATCGCCGCCAGCGCAGCGGCGTGCCGCGGGCGATCCAGCAACACGACCGTCACGTCGGCGACGTCGATCCCCTTGCGCGCGGCCACCAGCTCGACGGTCTCGCCGATCGGACGGTCGAGGTCGAGCAGGTCGGCGATCTCGGCGCCGCCCGCGATCTTCTCCATGTAAACGCAGGGTCCGGGATCGAACATCGTGCCCCGCGGCGAGAGCGCGATCACCGACAGCGCGCTGGGCATGCCGCGAGCGGTCAGCGTCGTGCCCTCGACGGGGTCGACCGCGATGTCCACCTGCGGCGCGCTGCCGTCGCCGATCCGCTCGCCGTTGAACAGCATCGGCGCCTCGTCCTTCTCGCCCTCGCCGATCACCACGACGCCGTCCATGTGCACGCTGTCGAGCATGTGGCGCATCGCGTTGACGGCCGCCTGATCCGCGGCCTCCTTGTCGCCGCGGCCGATCAGTCGCGAGGCGCCGAGCGCCGCGGCCTCGGTTACGCGGACCAGCTCGAGCGCGAGGTTGCGGTCCGGTGGCGTGGTGCTCGGGTGATCGGTCACCACACTCAGCGTATACGTCGGCGAGACGGTCGGCCGCGAGCGGCGGCGCGACACGCACCGCACGCGGGTGGCGGTCGGTCAGGCCGGTCGGCCGCGGCCACGAGGCCCGCGCGGGCGACGTTCACAGGCGGCCGCAGGGCTGCTGATAGCTTGCCCACGAATGAGCGCGCAGAGTTTTGTGATCGGCGTCGACGTCGGCGGCACCAAGACATCGGTCGCGGCATTGCGCGGCACCACCACCGGTGATCCGCTCGTGCGGCCCACCGATCGCGCGAGCGCCGACGCGCTGATCGCGCAGATCGTCGCGCAGGTGCAGTCGGTGGCCGCCGGCAAGACGCCCGCGGCGGTCGGCATCGGCATTCCCTCGGTCGTCGAGTTCGCCACCGGCCGGGCTCGCTCCTCCGTCAACGTGCCACTCCAGGACGTGCCGCTGCGGGCCGTGCTGAGCGATCGCCTCGGCCTGCCGGTCTTCGTCGACAACGACGCCACGGTCGCCGCGCTCGCCGAGGCCCACGACGAGAGCGGCCGGCTCGACGTCGACAGCCTCGTGATGTTCACGGTCGGCACCGGCGTCGGGGGCGGGATCGTGATCGACGGTCGCTCGTATCGCGGCGCGACCGGCGCCGCGGGTGAGCTTGGGATGACGCTCGTCTCGATCGACGAAGCGATCCCGGCGGCAACCGCGAGCTTCCCCCAACCGGGTTCGCTGGAGTCGCTGGCGGCGGGGCATGTGCTCGACCGCCTCGCGCGCGAGGCCGCGCAGGCTCATCCGGACTCGGCCCTCGGGCGTGTGCTGGCGCAGCGCGGAAGCGTCGGCGGCCCCGACGCGGTTGACGCGGCGATGGGCGGCGACGCCGTCGCAGCGGGGTGCGTGGCGACGCTCGGGCGCCGGCTCGGCGTCGGCGTCGCGAACGCGATCAACACCTTCGACCCGCAGGTCGTCGCGATCGGCGGTGGCGTATCGTCAGCCGGCGAGCTGCTGGTCGGGCCGGCCCGTGCGGTCGCCTGCGAGTACGTGCTCCACGGTGTCGGAACCGCGACCGAGATACGCGTCGCCCGATCCGGTCCGCAGGCCGGGGTGCGCGGCGCCGCCCTGCTCGCGCGCAGCGAATTGAAACGTCAGAACGGAGAAAGCAGATGAGCACAGCCCCCCCGGCGAGCGGCATCGACGAGCTCTGCGTCAACACGATCCGCACATTGGCGATGGATGCCGTGCAGAAGGCGAACTCCGGCCACCCGGGGACGCCGATGGCGCTGGCGCCGGTCGCCTACACGCTCTACACCCGCGTGATGCGCCACAGCCCGGCCAATGCCGCGTGGCCGAATCGCGACCGTTTCGTGCTCTCCTGCGGGCACGCGTCGATGCTGCTCTACGCGATGCTCTACCTCTGCGGTTACGGCCTGCAACTCGAGGACATCGAGAACTTCCGCCAGCTCGGCTCCCCCTGCGCCGGTCACCCCGAGTATGGCCACGCGCCCGGGATCGAGGCGACCACCGGACCGCTCGGCCAGGGCATCTCGAACTGCGTCGGCCTGGCGCTCGCGGAGCGGATGCTCGCCGCGCGGTTCAACCGCGACGGGCACGAGATCATCGACCACCACACGTTCACGATCGCGTCAGACGGCGACATGGAGGAGGGGATCTCATCGGAGGCCAGCTCGCTCGCCGGGCATCTGGGGCTCGGCCGGCTGATCGCCTTCTACGACGACAACCACATCTCGATCGAGGGCAACACGGAGCTCGCCTTCAGCGAGGACGTCGGCGCGCGCTACGAGGCCTACGGCTGGCATGTTCAGCGCCTCGGGGAGGATCTCGCGCTCGACCGCCTCGAGCAGGCCGCGCACGCCGCGGTGGAGGTCGCCGATCGGCCGTCGCTGATCATCTGCCGCACCCACATCGCGCCCGGCGCGCCGAACAAGCACGACACCGCCAGCGCCCACGGGTCGCCGCTCGGCGAAGAGGAGATCCGGTTGACGAAGGAGGCGTACGGCTGGCCGCTTGAGCCGCCGTTCTACGTGCCGCCCGAGGCACTCGAGCACTGCCGCGCCACGATCGGCCGCGGCGAGCAGCTCGAGCGCGCGTGGAATGAGCAGATGGCCGCCTACCGCGCCGCGCACCCGGAGCTCGCCGGCGAGCTGGAGGCGATCTTCGAGCGACGCCCCCCGGCGCTGCCGGCGGGACCGCTCAAGCGCTTCGAGCCGGGCACGAAGATCGCGACCCGCAAGGCCTCCCAGGAGGTGCTGCAGGTCGTCGCCCCGCTCGTGCCGTCGATGATCGGCGGCGCTGCCGACCTCGCCCCGTCCACGCTCACGCTGATCGACGGCGGCGGCGATGTCGAGCGCGGCGCCTACGGCAAGCGCAACCTGCATTTCGGCATCCGCGAGCACGCCATGGGCGCGATCGTCAACGGCCTTGCGCTCAGCGGCCTGCGACCCTACGGCGCGACCTTCCTGATCTTCTCCGACTACATGAAGGGCGCGATCAGGCTTGCCGCGCTGATGGAGCTGCCGAGCATCTTCTGCTTCACGCACGACTCGATCGGCGTCGGCGAGGACGGGCCTACCCATCAGCCGATCGAACAGCTCGCGGCGTTGCGCGCAACCCCCAACATCAACGTCGTGCGCCCCGCCGACGCACATGAAACGGCGCTCGCCTGGAGCTTCGCGCTGCGTGCCAGCGAAACTCCCACGGTGCTGGCACTGTCGCGTCAGGCGTTGGTCGTGCTCGACCCCGAGCTGATCCCCGACGACGCGATCGAACGCGGCGCCTACATCCTGAGCGACACCGGCGAGGCCCCGGCCGTCGTGCTTATCGGCACCGGCTCGGAGGTCTCGCTGTGCCTGGAGGCGGCGGAGCGCCTCGCCGCCGACGGTGTCGGTGCACGCGTCGTCAGCATGCCGTGCATGGACCTCTTCGAGCGTCAGCCGGCGGCGGAGCGCGAACGTGTGCTCGGCGCAGCCGGAACCGCGCGCATCGCGGTCGAGGCGGCGAGCCCGTTCGGCTGGGATCGCTGGACCGGCGAGCGCGGCGCCGTGATCGGCATGCGCAGCTTCGGCGCCTCGGCCCCCGAGGCCGCCGTCTATCAGCACTTCGGGATCACGGTCGACGCGATCGTCGAGCAGGCCCACGCACTGTTGAACACCTGAAAGGAGGAGGCATGGCCAGCGCACCCCACACGACGAACGCAAACCTCGCCGCCCTGGTGGCGGCCGGGACGGCGCCTTGGCTCGACCAGATCCGCCGCGGGCTGATCGCCAGCGGCGAGCTGGCCCGGTTGCGCGACGAATGCTCGCTGCGCGGCGTCACCTCCAACCCGGCGATCTTCGAACAGGCGATCCTCGGCTCCGACGACTACGACGACGCGCTCGCCGAGCTCGCGCACGAGGGCCTCGACGCCGTCGCGCTGTACGAGCGCCTCGCGATCACCGACGTCCAGGACGCCGCGGATGTGCTGCGCAGCGTCTACGACGAGTTCGGCGACGGCTTCGTCTCCCTGGAGGTCGCGCCGACGCTCGCCGACGACACGGAGGGCACGCTGGCGCAGGCGCGCGACTACTGGGCGCGGCTGGCACGCCCGAACGTGCTGATCAAGATCCCCGGCACCGAGGCCGGCGTACCGGCGATCGAGCAGGCGATCTTCGAGGGCATCAACGTCAACGTGACGCTGCTGTTCGGCGTCGAGCGCTACGCGCAGATCGCCGAGGCCTACATCCGCGGCCTGGAGCGCCGCGCCGCCGCCGGCCTCCCGCTCGAGGTCCACTCGGTCGCGAGCTTCTTCGTCTCGCGCGTGGACACCGAGGTCGACAAGCGTCTGATCGCGCTCGGGCACAGCGAGCTCGCGGGCACCGCCGCGCTCGCGAACGCCCGTGCCGCCTACGCGCGCTACGAGGAGATCTTCCTCGGCGAGCGCTTCGCCGCGCTGCGTGCCGCCGGCGCGCTGGTGCAGCGCCCACTGTGGGCCTCGACCGGCGTGAAGAACCCCGCCTACCCCGACACGCTCTATGTCGACGGGCTGATCGCGGCCGACACCGTCAACACGATGCCGATGAAGACGCTGCTGGCGACGGCCGAGCGCGGCACGATCGTCCCGGGCACGGCCCAGGAGGATCCCGCGCCGGCACTGGCCGCGCTGGCGACCGCCGGCATCGACATGGAGGACGTCACCGCCACACTCTTGCAGCAGGGGATCGCCGCGTTCGTCGAGCCGATGAACAAGCTGCTCGCCGGGATCGAGAGCGCGCGGCAGACGGTGCTGACGGGCCGCCCGCAGGCGATCGCCGCCGTGGTCGACGGCGAGCTCTCAGCCGCCGTGGCACGCCGTGTCTCGCAGGCCGTGGACGAGCGCATCGCCCGGCGCGTGTGGGCGAAGGACGAGTCGCTGTGGGGTGGCCCGGGCGTGCCGGAGATCGGCGACCGCCTCGGCTGGCTGACGATCTCCGACGCGATGGCCGAGCGCGCCGACGAGCTGGTCGAATTCGCGCGCCTCTGCGCCGCCGACGGCCTGACCGACGCGGTGCTGCTCGGGATGGGCGGCTCCAGCCTCGCCCCCGAGGTTCTCTGGCGGACCTTCGGTGCGACCGACGGCGCGCTCGCGCTGCACGTGCTCGACTCAACCGACCCGGCCGCGATCCTCGACGTGCAGGAGGCGATCGACCTCGACCGCGCGCTGTTCGTCGTCTCGACCAAGTCGGGAGGCACGATCGAGACGCTCTCGCTGTTCGAGCACTTCCACTCGCTGGTGCCCGACGGCAGCCGCTTCGTCGCGATCACGGACCCGGGCAGCTCGCTGCTGGAGCTGGCGCGTGAACACGGCTTCCGCGCGAGCTTCGAGAACGATCCGAACATCGGCGGGCGCTACTCGGCGCTGTCGCTGTTCGGTCTCGTGCCCGCCGCGCTGATCGGCGCCCCGCTGCACGCCCTGCTGGACCGCGCGGTGCTCGCCGAGCAGGCCTGCGCGCACTTCGACAGCACGCAGAACAACCCGGGGCTCTGGCTCGGCCTCGCGATCGGCGAGCTCGCTCGGCGCGGCCGCGACAAGCTGACGTTCGTCGTCGGCGACCCGGTCGCGAGCTTCGGCCTGTGGGTGGAGCAGCTCGTCGCGGAGAGCACCGGCAAGCAGGGACGCGGGATCCTGCCGGTGGCCGACGAGCCGCTGCTCGGGCCGGAGAGCTACGGCGCCGACCGCGTCTTCGTCTACCTGCGCGACGGCGAGCGTGCCGACGCCGAAACCGACGCTCGTATCGACGCGCTTGGCGCCGTCGGCCATCCGACCTTCACGCTGACCGTCGACGGCAGCGAGGACCTCGGCCGGATGTTCTTCCTTGCCGAGTTCGCGACCGCGGTCGCCGGTTGGGTGCTCGAGATCAACCCGTTCGACCAGCCCAACGTGCAGGAGGCCAAGGACGCGACCAAGCGCGTGCTGGCGGCCGGACCGCTGCCGAAGCCGCAGTTCGCCGACCATGCGGCGCTGCGGGCGCTGCTCGGCGGCGGCGCGCCCGGGAGCTACATCGCCGTGATGGGCTACCTCGAGCCCTCGATCGAGTTCGACGAGGAGGTCGCCGCGCTGCGGGCCACGCTGCTCGCCCGCACGCACCTCGCGACGACCTTCGGCTACGGGCCGCGGTTCCTGCACTCGACCGGGCAGCTGCACAAGGGCGGCGCGCCGGTCGGGCGCTTCCTCTCGCTGATCGCGGACAACGGGCCCGACGTCGAGATCCCGGGTGCGCCCTACACGTTCCGCACGCTGAAGACCGCACAGGCGATCGGCGACCTCGAGACTCTGCGCTCGCACGGTCTCCCGGCCGAGATCGTCGAGCTGAGCGGCGATCCGGCGAGCGCGCTGCGCGACCTCCACACCGCGATCAAGGAGATGCTCTGATGCAGATCGGATTCGTCGGGCTGGGCAAGATGGGCGGCAACATGGTCGCGCGTATCCGCCGCGACTCGGACCACGATGTCGTCGCGTTCGACTTCGACGCGGCGGCCGTCCGGCGCGCGAAGAAGACGGGTGCGCGCGGCGCCGCGAGCCTGCGTGAGCTGGTCAGCGCGCTCGAGCCGCCGCGCATGGTCTGGATCATGGTGCCGGCCGGCGCACCGACGCAGGAGACCGTCGAGGCGCTGATCAAGCTGCTCGACCCCGATGACACGATCGTCGACGGGGGCAACTCGAAGTGGACCGACGACAAGACCCGCGCCGCGCTCGCACGCAAGCGGAAGATCCACTACGTCGACGTCGGTACCAGCGGTGGCGTGTGGGGCCTCGAGGTCGGCTACTGCATGATGGTCGGCGGGCCGGGAAAGGCTGTTAGGCGGCTGGCGCCGATCTTGGATGTGCTGGCACCGCCGACCGCCCCGGACGCCGTGGCCGCGATCGGGGCCCGCGGCTGGGAGCACTTCGGGCCGAGCGGCGCCGGGCACTACGTGAAGATGGTCCACAACGCGATCGAGTACGGCCTGATGCAGGCCTACGCCGAGGGGTTCGAGCTGTTCCAGCAATCTGAGTTCGAGCTGGACAACGCCAAGATCGCTCACCTCTGGAACCAGGGCTCGGTGATCCGCTCATGGCTGTGCGAGCTGGCGGCGCGCGCGTTCGAAGCCGACGGCAACGACCTGGCCGGGCTGGAGGGCTGGGTCGAGGACTCCGGCGAGGGACGCTGGACACTGGCGGACGCGATCGATCACGGCGTGCCGACGCCTGCGCTCAGCGCCGCGCTCAACAGCCGCTTCTACTCGCGCGCGCAGGGTGACTACAGCGCCCGCGTGCTGGCAGCGCTGCGCAACCAGTTCGGTGGCCACGCCGTCAAGAAGAGCGGGACGTGACGCTGGCCGAAACCGAACCGAACCCGCTCGCCGCGGGGCTCGAGCGCTTACCGGTCGCGCCGACGAACCTCGTCATCTTCGGCGCGACCGGCGACCTGGCGAAACGCAAGCTGCTGCCGGCTCTCTACAACCTCGCCCACGAGGGAGCGCTACCAGGCCAGTTCAACCTGATCGGCGTCTCCCGCGGCGAGCTGAGCAACGACGCCTACCGCGAGATGGCCGCGGAGTCGATCCGCGCCTTCTCGCGCACAGCCCCGGATGAAAACGTGCTCAACGGCCTGCTCTCCGAACTTCGCTACGTCGCCGGGGCCTTCGACGACAGCGCCACATATGCCGCCCTCGCCGCCGCGCTGACGGAGCTCGACGAGGCCGACGGCGAGCCGATGTCGCGCGCGTTCTACCTCTCGACGGCGCCCGACTTCTTCTCCGTGATCGTCGGCGAGCTCGGCGCGGCCGGCCTGGCCCAGTCGGAGCACGCCGACGTGCGCGTGATCATCGAGAAGCCCTTCGGCACCTCCCTGGCGGAGGCGCGCGCGCTGAACGCAAAGGTCCTCGATGTCTTCGACGAGAGCCAGGTCTTCCGCATCGACCACTACCTCGGCAAGGAAACGGTCCAGAACATGCTCGCGTTCCGTTTCGCGAACGGCATGTTCGAGCCGCTCTGGAACCGCAACTACATCGCCCATGTGCAGATCACGGCGGCCGAGGACATCGGCATCGGCAGTCGCGCGGGCTACTACGACCACGCCGGCGCGCTGCGCGACCTCGTCGAGAACCACATGATGCAACTGCTGACGCTGCTGTGCATGGAGCCGCCGGTGACCTTCGCCGCCAACGACGTGCGCGACGAGAAGGTCAAGGTCCTGCACGCGATCCGCACGCCGCAAGCGGACGAGCTCGCGCAGATGAGCGTGCGCGCGCAGTACGGCCCCGGCGTCAGCGGCGGCGAGCAGGTCGTGGGCTATCTACAGGAGGACGGCGTGCCGTCGGACTCCCACACCGAGACCTACGCCGCGTTGCGCCTGGAGGTCGACAACTGGCGCTGGGCCGGCGTGCCGTTCTACCTGCGCACCGGCAAGCGGCTCGCGCGCAAGCTCACCGAGATCGCGGTGACGCTACGGCCGGTGCCCCACCTCGCCTTTGAGCAGGACGGCTCGCTCGGCGTGCGCCCCAACCAGCTCGTGATGACGATCCAGCCAAACGAGGGGGTCTCGCTGTCGCTCGGCGCGAAGATCCCGGGGACGCGCATGCGGATCCGTCCGGTCAACATGGAGTTCCTCTACGGCACGGCGTTCTTGTCGCAGTCGCCGGAGGCCTACGAGCGTCTGATCCTGGATGCGATGCGCGGCGAGGCGACGCTGTTCACGCGCAACGACGAGGTCGAGGCGCAGTGGCGGATCTGTGACCCGATCGTCTCCGCGTGGTCGGAGGACGGCTCGGCCCTGCCGCAGTACGCCGCCGGCACGCAGGGCCCCGCGCAGGCCGACGAGCTGCTGCTCGACGGCCACCAGTGGCGGGCCGTCTAGTGAACCGCTCCGCCGGCGCCGGGCGCTGAGGAGCCCCGATGCCGACGCTCAACGACACCGTCTGGGCGGGTGAGAACACGACGCCGGCGGCGATCGAGGCCGCGCTGCGCGAACTGCTGATCGAGCGCCACAACGAAAGCGACGGCTACGTGCCGGCGCGCGTGCTGAACCTGATCTGCATCCTCGAGCGCCAATGGAGCGGCGAGGTTGCGAACCGCCTGCGACGCGTCGGCCGCTACCACCCGTCGCGCACGATCGTCTGCGCCGTCAGCGACGGCCGCCGGACGATCGACGCGGTCGCCTCGGTCGCGGCGGACGCCACGCCGCTCGAAGGTCAGCACGTGCTGACACACGAGACGGTGATCCTCGACGTCGGCCCCGGGCATCTGGCGCATCTCGACACCATCATCGACCCGCTCGTGATCACCGACCTGACGACGGTCGTCTGGGCCCCGCACGGCCACTGGCAGGCCGTCGACGCGCTGCGTGGGCTCTCGCAGTGCGTGCTGCTGGACTCCGTCGAGGATCCGGACGTCGCCGGCGCGCTCCGTCGAGCCCAGGCGCTGCTGGCGGGGCGCTACGTCGTCGATCTCGCCTGGCTGCGCTCGACGCCGTGGCGCGAGCGGATCGCCGCCCTGTTCGACCAGCCGGCCCGGCGTCCCCAGCTGACGCAGATCGCAGCGATCCACATCCGCAACGTCGCCGAGTCGGGGGCCGCCGCGCTGCTGCTGTGTGGCTGGCTGACATCCCGCCTGGGTTGGCCGCAGGGGCAGCTCACACGCGACGGGCATGGCCGCGCGACGGGCTCGATGGGCGAGGTGGCGGTGACGCTCGAGTCGGTCGTGCAGGACGTGCCGGGCCTCGGCGGGATCACGATCGAGTTCCGCGACGGCGGCGAGCTGTCACTCGACCGCGGGCCCGGCGGGCTGACGGCCGCCCGGCGCGACGCCGGCGGCGCGGAGCGCCGCTGGCGCCTGCTCGGCGCCTCGCGCGGCGAGGGCGGCATCCTCGGCGAGGGCATCCGCCAGTCGCTGCTGCGCGATCCGACCTACCGCGACGCGCTCGACGCCGCCGCGGGGATGCTCACTTGAGCGCGCCGGCCGTGATCCGGGCGGCCGACGGCGCCGCGGTGGCGGCCCGCGCCGCGCGGCTGGTCGGCGAGCTGCTCGAGGCGACGCTGGCAGCACGCGGACACGTCCATCTGGCGCTCGCCGGCGGCAGCACCCCGGCCGGCGCCTACACACAGCTGCGGTGCAGCAACTGGGCAGGCGTCGAGCTGTGGTTCGGCGACGAGCGCTGCGTCGGTCCCGACGATCCCGAGTCGAACTACCGCATGGTCGCCGAGACGCTGCTCGGGCACGCCGCCGGCGCGGCGGTGCACCGGATCGAGGGCGAGCTCGGCGCGGAGCACGCCGCCGCCGCCTACGAGGTGCTGCTGCGGGAGCGGGTGAGCGCCGACGACGGCACGCTGCCGGTGCTCGACATCGTGCTACTCGGGATCGGCGAGGACGGCCACACGGCGTCGCTGTTCCCGCACAACCCGGCACTCGCCGCGGCCGGGGTGAGCTGCGTGGCCGTGCATGACGCGCCGAAGCCGCCGCCGGATCGCGTGTCGCTCAGCCTCGAGCTGCTCCGCCGCGCGCGCGCCACGATCCTGCTGGCCAGCGGCGCGGGCAAGGCGGACGCGCTCGCCAGGGCGCTGGCGCAGCCCGACGCGGCGGTCCCAGCGAGCCTGCTGGCCCGCGAGCGCCTGACGGTGATCGCCGACAGCGCGGCGCTGGCCGGCCAGGGGGCGGAGCCGGGACGGTGAGCGGCCGTCTGGTGATCGTCCGCCACGCCGACACCGACTGGACGGCGAGCGGCCAGCACACGGGCCGCACCGACGTGGCGCTCAATGCCGCCGGACGGGCCAAGGCACAAGCGCTGCGCGAGCCGCTCGCGAGGTGGATCGACGCCACGGTCTGGAGCAGCCCGCTGGAGCGTGCCGCGCAGACGGCGGCGCTCGCCGGCTTCGCCCCGGTGCTCCGCGACGAGCTGATGGAGTGGGACTACGGGGACTACGAGGGGCTCACGTCGGAGCAGATCCGTGCGCGGCGTCCGGACTGGGACCTCTGGCGCGACGGCTGCCCCGGCGGCGAGAACGCGGCGGATGTCGCCCGGCGTGCGGACGTGGTGCTCGCATCGCTGCCGGCCGCCGGCGACGTCCTCGTCTTCTCGCACGGGCACATGCTGCGCGTGCTGACCGCGCGCTGGCTCGGCCTGGCGGCGGTCGACGGGGCGCTGTTCCCGCTGGCCCCGGGCGGCGTCGGCGTGCTCGACCACGAGCAGGGCCGGCGCGTCCTGCGATCCTGGCTGTAACGCTCACGCCTGCGGCTAGACTTCACCGGCGTGGCCGTGCTCGAACACAGTCGGCTCGAAGAGGCACGGGCCCAGACCCTCGCGCTGGTGGAAGGCGTGTCCGACGCCGACCTCGAGCGAGTCCATTCGCCGCTGATGAGCCCGCTCGTGTGGGATCTGGGTCACATCGCGGCGTTCGAGGATCTCTGGCTCGCCCACCGGCGTGGCGGACTGCCGCTGCTGCGCGCCGATCTGGCCGATGTCTACGACGCCTTCGAGACCCCGCGGGCCAGACGCGGCGAGCTGCCGTACCTGCGCCGCGCGGATGCGCTCGAGTACCTCGAGGCGGTCCGTGCGCGCGTCGGCGGCCTGGGCCTGGGCGAGCCGTACGCAGAGCTGGTTGCGCGCCACGAGCGCCAGCACGCCGAGACGATGCTGCAGACGCTGGCACTGGCCGCGCTGGCGGACTGGTACCCGCCCGGGCTGGTCGCCGCCCCCCGCCCGGCCCGCCGCAGAGCGGCCTGGCGCTGATCGAGCTGCCGGCCACCAGCTTCGAACTGGGCGCCGTCGGCGAAGGGTTCGCCTACGACAACGAGCTCCCTGCACATCAGGTTGAGCTTGAGGCTTTCGCGATCGGCAGGACCGCGGTGACCAACAGCGACTGGCTGGGGTTCATCGAGGACGGCGGTTACCGGCGGGCGGAGTGGTGGTCGCCGGAGGGCTGGGAGTGGCGGTGCGAACAGGACGTGCAGCGCCCGCTGCACTGGCTCGACGACGGGCGCGAGCGCCGCCTGACCGGCACCCGCGAACTGGCCCTCGACGCGCCGGTGCTGCACGTGTCCTGCCACGAGGCCGACGCCTTCGTGCGCGCGCGCGGGCTGCGCCTCCCGCGCGAGGCGGAATGGGAGCTGGCGGCGACCTTCGATCACGCGACCGGCTGCAAGCGAAGCTGGCCGTGGGGCGAGCATCCCCCGGGTCCGCAGGAGGCCAACCTGATCGAGTCGGGCAACTTCGCCCCGCTCGCAGCCGGCGCGCTCAGCGCCGGCGCGTCACCCTGCGGCGCGCTCGGGATGGTCGGCGACGCGTGGGAGTGGACGGCGAGCGAGTTCGGCCCCTATCCGGGCTTCCGCGCCGACCCCTACCGCGAGTACTCCGAGGTCTTCTTCGGCGGCGGCTACCGCGTCCTGCGCGGCGGCTCCTTCGCAAGCTCTGCGCTGGTCGCAACGCCGACCTTCCGCAACTGGGACTTCCCCAGCCGCCGCCAGATCTTCGCCGGCCTGCGCGTGGCGGCCGACGGATGAGCACGCGGGCGATCCGAGCCCCTCGCGGGCAGGTGACGCTCGAGGACGCGCTCGGGGGCGACGGCGGTCGCACGCTCGCCGACGACGCCCGGCACGGCCTCACGCGCACGCTCAAGCAGCTGCCGCCGAAGCACCTCTACGACTCGCGCGGCGCGGTCCTGTTCGATCGGATCTGCGAGCTGCCGGAGTACTACCCGACCCGCACCGAGCGAGCGATCCTCGAGCGGGTCGCCCACGAGCTGATCGCTTCGACCGGCGCCAGCGAGCTCGTCGAGCTGGGGTCGGGCAGTGCGACGAAGACGCGCCTGCTGCTCGATGCGATGGCGGCCGCCGGCACGCTGCAGCGCTTCGTCGCGGTCGACGTCACCGAGCAGGTCGTGCGGGACGGTGCCGTTGAGCTGACGCGGGAGTACCCCGGGCTGCACGTCCACGGGCTGATCGGCGACTTCGAGCGCCACCTCGACCGGCTGCCGGAGCCGCGCGGGCCGCGGCTCGTCGCGTTCCTCGGCGGCACGATCGGAAACTTCGACCCGGACAGCCGCCGGCGTTTCCTGAGCAGCATCGCCGATCTGCTGGGTGCAGACGACCATCTGCTGCTCGGCACCGACCTGGTCAAGGATCGCGCGACGCTCGAGGCCGCCTACGACGACGAGGCCGGAGTCACCGCCGAGTTCAACCGCAACGTCCTGCACGTGCTCAATCGCGAGCTGGGGGCCAACTTCGACCCGTCGGCCTTCCACCACGTGGCGGCCTTCGACGCCGACAACGAATGGATCGAGATGAGGCTACGCGCGCGCGAGGCGCAGGAGGTGCAGCTGCCCGCCATCGGTCTCACGGTGCGCTTCGCGGCGGGCGAGGAGATGCGCACCGAGATAAGCGCCAAGTTCACGCGTGAGCGCGTCGCGGCCGAGCTCGCTGCGGCCGGCCTCGCGCTGGCGGCCTGGCACACCGACGCGAACGAGTGGTTCGCGCTCTCGCTGGCCAGCCGCGCAGACGCCTGAGAGCGCCCCGCGTACTAGATTCGCTCGACCAGCATCGCCTGGCCCATCCCGCCGGCGACGCACATCGCCGCGATGCCGAGCCGCCCGCCGGTGCTCTCGAGGCCATTCAGCAGCGTCGTCATGATCCTCGCGCCGGTCATGCCGAACGGGTGGCCGAGGGCGATCGCGCCGCCGAATGGGTTGAGCTGCTCCTCCGCGATCCCGAGTTCGCGCATGCACGGCACGACCTGCGCCGCGAAGGCCTCGTTGATCTCAACGATGTCGATCTCCTCGATCGAGCGCCCCGTGCGCTCCAGCAGGCCGCGGATCGCCGGAATCGGGCCGACCCCCATGTACTCCGGCTCGACCGCCGCGACGCTCGAGGCCAGGATGCGCGCCCGCGGTCGAAGTCCGAGCTGCTCGGCGCGCTGCGCGCTCATCACGAGCACCGCCGCGGCGCCGTCGTTGAGCGGGCAGGAGTTGCCGGCGGTCACCGTGCCGTCCGGCTTGAACGCCGGTTTCAGCGCCGCGAGCACCTCCATCGTCGTTCCCGGCCGCGGGCCGTCGTCGGTGGCGACCACGGTCTCCTCCACCTCGCGCGTGCCGCCCTCGCCGTCATCCTCGAGGTGGGCGGGCACGCTCACGCGGACGATCTCGCGCTCGAAGTGGCCCGACGCAGCCGCGCTGACGGCGCGAGCCTGTGAGATGACCGCCCAGCGGTCCTGATCTTCGCGCGAGATCTCGTGGCGCGCGGCAACGTTCTCGGCCGTCAGGCCCATAGGGATGTAGACATCGCAGAGCGAGCCGGCCGAGCCGTCGAGCCGCGGGTTGAGGTTCGAATAGTCGGGGGCCGCGCCGAATCCCGCTCGCGACACCGATTCGACACCGGCGGCGACGTACTGCGCTCCCTCGCCCGCGACGATCGCGTGAAAGGCCATCCGCAGCGTCTGCAGCGAGGAGGCACAGAAGCGGTTCACCGTGCAGCCCGGGACGCGCTCGTCGAAGCCGGCGAGTAGCAGGGCGTTTCGGCCGACGTTGTAGCCCTGTTCGCCGGTCCCCGACGCTGCGCCCATCATCACGTCGTCGGTCACCGCGAAGTCGACCTGCGGGTTGCGCTCGACCAGCGCGCGCAGCGCGATCGCCGCGAGGTCGTCCGCACGCACGGCGCGCAGCGAGCCCCTCAGCGCGCGCCCGATCGGCGTGCGGACCGCGTCGACGATCACCGCCTCGACCATCACCCACCTCCCCGCATCCGTGTGCTCACCAACGAAGCCCCTTCACAATCCCAGCTCGCCGACGCCCATCTCATCGAAGCCGACATGATGCGCGAGCTCGTGGCGGACCACGCGCACGACCTGAGCGTGCAGCAGGTCCGGGTCGGCGCCGAAGTCGCGGCGGAGCGTGTCGCGGAAGATCACGATGCGATCGCCGTGATCGTGACGGTGGGCGCCGCCACCCTGGTAGAGCCCGTAGGCGCCGGCGCGACGGCCGCCGTCGGAGATCACCACGGCGACATGCTCGAGCGCGTTCGTCAGCAGGTCCGGAAGTTCGTCGAGCGCGTCCCGCACGAGTTCCTCGAAGTCGTCGTCGCGCATCGGGTCGAGCTCCATGAAGTCCAGCTCGTCGGGTTCGGCGGCGAGGTTGTCGGCGGCGAGGCGCTCGGCGCGGCGGACGACCAGCTCGAACTCCGCCTCGCCCTGCTGCCAGCCGGCCAGCCAGCCGGTCACGAGCGCCACCACGGCTGCGAGCGCGAGCACGCCAACCGCGATCACCGCGACGAGCTCGACGGCGCGCACGAACGGCGAGGCGCTGGTCGGCGAGAGCAGGAAGGCGACGGAGACGCCGATCGCGAGCGCAATGCCGGCGGCTCGCAGGATCACCTTCAACGGCGTGTCGGACACGGAAGCGCTCCTCACAGCAGCGATCGCGCGATCACGAGCCGCTGGATCTCGTTCGTGCCCTCGTAGATCTGGGTGATCTTGGCGTCGCGCATCATCCGCTCGACCGGGTGCTCGCGTACGTAGCCGGCGCCGCCGAGCACCTGGACCGCCTCGACCGTCACCGCCATCGCCGTGTCGGAGGCGAAGACCTTCGCCATCGACGCATACTTGCCGGCCGCGGGCTCGTGGCGCTCCGCCATCGCACAGGCGCGATAGAGGAGCTCGCGCGCGGCAGCGGTGCGCAGCTCCATGTCCGCGAGCTTGAACGCGATCCCCTGGAACTCACCGATCGGCCGGCCGAACTGCTGGCGCTCTCGCGCGTAGCCGACGGCATAGTCGGTCGCGCCCTGCGCGATCCCCACCGCCTGCGCGGCGGCGCCGAGCCGCGAGCGCTCGAGCGTCCCGAGCGCCACGGCCAGCCCTTTGCCGGCGCTGCCGAGCACGTTCTCGTTCGGCACGCGCACGTCGTCGAAGCTCAGCTCCCCGGTTGGCGAGCCGCGGATCCCAAGCTTGTGCTCCAGCTTGCCGATGCGCAGGCCGGGACGATCCGCCTCGACGATGAACGCCGTGATCCGCCGCTCCGCCACGTCGCTGCGCGCGAAGACGACGTAGAAGTCGGCGATGCCGCAGTTCGAGATCCACGCCTTCGAGCCGCTGATGACCCAGTCGTCGCCATCGCGGCGAGCCGCGGTCACCATCGCCGCCGGGTCGGAGCCGGCGCCCGCCTCCGACAGCGCGAACGCCGGCGACCACTCCCCGGTCGCGCAGCGCGGCAACAGTCGCAGCTTCTGCTCGTCGGTGCCGAACAGCCGGATCGGCAGCGTGCCGAGATCCTGGAGCATCAGGATCAGCGCGCTGGCCGCACAGGCCTTGGCGACCTCTTCGATCGCGACGTTCATCATCAGCGTGCCGGTCCCCGTGCCGCCGTAGCGCTCCTCGAAGGGCAGTGCGAGCATGTCGTGCTCCGCGAACAGCTTGCGCAGGTCCCAGGGATAGGCGGCCTGCTCGTCGATCTCGGCAGCCCGCGGCGCGACCTGCTCGACCACGATCTTGCGGATCGCGTCGCGGAACTCGACCACATCGCTGGGCAGCGCGTACGTTTCGCCGAGCATCGCCACGATCTCATCCTACCCCCCGGTCGGAGCGGCTCGGTCAGCCCGGTGGCGTATGCTCAGCGACCGCGATGAACGCCTTCGAGAACCCCGCGATCGAGATCACCCCGCAGCGTGCGGCGGAGCTCCTGGCCGATGGCGCGAGCGTCATCGACGTGCGCGAGAGCTATGAGCGCGAGGCCGGCTACATCGAGGGAACCCGCCACATCGAGCTGGAGCGGCTCGCTTCGAATGCCGAGACCATCGACCGCGAACGGCCCGTCGTCTTCCACTGCCGCCTCGGCCTGCGCTCGGCGATGGCGGCGAGCGCCTTTCGCGCCGCCGGCTACGACGCCTACACGTTGACCGGCGGCATCCAGGCCTGGGTGGACGCCGGCCTGCCGATCGAGCCCGACGGCGGCTACGTCGCCGACCACTGATCAGCCGGGGGGCCGGCGTCCCTGGGCGGCGGCTGCCGCGCCGACGATCCGGCAGACCTCACTGGGCTCGTCGGCGAGCTGGAGCAGGGAGAGATCGCCGGGTGAAACGTTCGCGCGCGCGAGCACCGAGCCGTGGATCCAGTCGAGCAGGCCCTGCCAGTAGTCGCTGCCGTAGAGGATCACCGGGAAGTGGCTGATCTTGCCGGTCTGGATCAAGGTCAGCGCCTCGAACATCTCGTCCAGGGTGCCGAGTCCGCCGGGTACGGCGACGAAAGCGCTGGCGTAGCGAACGAACATCAGCTTGCGGACGAAGAAGTAGTGGAACTCCAGCCCCAGGTCGACGTACGGGTTGGGCACCTGCTCGTGCGGCAGCTCGATGTTGAGCCCGATCGAGCGCCCTCCGGCCTCCTGAGCGCCGCGGTTCGCCGCCTCCATGCTTCCGCTGCCGCCGCCGGTGATCACCGCGAAGCCTTCGGATGCCAGGCCGCGTCCGAGGTCGCGGGCCCGCTCGTAGGCCGGATCCTCGGCGCTCGTGCGCGCTGAGCCGAACACCGACACGGCCGGACCGATGTGCGCGAGCGCCTCGAAGCCGTAGGCCAGCTCGGAGGCGATCAGCGCGATCCGCTCGGCGTCGGAGCGCAGCGCCGCGACGCTCTCGCGCTCGGCGGCGAACAGCTCCTCGTCGGTGCTGGTCGGCTGGCGCGGCTGGACGCTCACGGGCGCGCCATCAGAACAGCAGCGCGGTCATGAAGTTGGTTTCCTGGGCGCCGAGGTTGGTGTTGGCCGGGTTGATGTGAAGGAAGCCGAGGATCTCCGACGAGTAGGGCATCCAGGCAAGGTAGATGTAAATGCCGAACACCACGGCTGCGATCCTCACGCCGCGCGAGCGCGACAGTGCCGCGAACGGCAGGAGCCACAGGATGTACCACGGCAGCGTCCAGCCGAGCGTCATCAGCAGCCCGAGGCTGACCACGCCACAGGCGGTCAGCCAGCGGCGGGTGCGCCAGGTCCAGATCGAGGCGCCGGCGATCACCGCAACCAGGAGCAGCGTCAGCACGGTGCGCATCTGCGAGGTGTAGCCGCCGAACCCGAGCGCGAGGCCGAGCAGGTTGGGAATCCCGTCGGGGACCACGAGCCGGTCCTGCTGGCCGAGATTCGGAAGGTTCACGCCGAACATGACGACGGTCAGCGCCGCCGCCGCCAGAAGCCCGATCACGAGACCGATCGCCACCCGGATGCGCCGCGCTGCGCCGGCCACGATGACGGGGACGAGGACCGCCGAGGAGGCCTTGATCGACACCGCCGCGACCAGTGCGACGCCCGCCCCGATCTCCATCCAGGCTGCCGGCTCACCCCTGACCAGCGGCCTGGGCATCCCGTCCAGCCACGCCCAGGCACGGCGAGCGCCAAATCCCACGCCGCCGACGCCATCCGGCGCGGGCGGCGCGCGCCTCCCGACGCGCATCGCGTTCGCCCGCAGCAGCAGCCAGAAGCCGAGGACGAGGAAGAAGATCATCAGGAAGTCGTTGTGGTCGCCACCGAGCCCCCAGACCAGCACGATCGGGTTGATGCCCACGATCACGGCTGACGCCAGCGGGTTGCGTCCGAGCAGCTCGGCGCAGCGATAGACGAGGAACACGGTGCCGAGACTCGCCAGCATCAGCGTCACCTTCATCGCCCAGAACGAACCCGCCACGCCGAGCGGCACGAGCGCCATCGTGAAGGCCGTGAACAGCGGGCCGTACGGGCTCAGCAGTCCGTGCCAGTTGCTGAGCAGGAAGGTCGGGTCGCCGTGCGGCTCGAGCGCCGGGATCGTCACGTACGGGTTCAGGTGGTAGACGGCCTCCATGCGCCCGTAGTTGAGGTAGTTGAAGACATCGCTCAGCGTCAGCGGCGGCGAGAGCAGGAAGATCAGGTGCAGCACGACGATCGCGGCGAGCACCCAACCTGCGCGCAGCCGGGGCGCCGAGTAGACGACGATCAGGTACGCAACCAGCATCGTCGCGATCGTCGCGGTGAACAGCACCCGCTCGTCGTGCTTGCTGGCCGTGAACCAGTTGGTCAAGAACCCGGTCGGGCCGGAGATCCACTCGGGGTAGCTGCCCGGCTTGGCCGCCGGCACGAGGATCCCGAGCTCCCCCTGGTTTCGCGCCGCCGCGAGCGAGACCAGCAGCAGGCTGCTCACGATCATCAACGCCAGCGCGGCTGTGGACACCACCGCCGCGAGCCTCGGGGGCAGCAGGCCCGCCCCGGGCGCCTCGCGGCGGCGGTCCACGGGGAGGTGGCGAGGCAGATGACGCTGCCGCGCCGCGTCGCCGGCTGGTCTGCGCGCAGGGGCGTCCGTCGGTGGGGCGACGGCGAATCGTCCGGTGCTGGTTGTCGCGTCGATCGACATCTCTGGGAGCACGATCCGTCGCTGCGCGCCGGACCGCACGGAGGATACCGAGCACCGCCTCAGCGGCCGGCGGATCTGCTCGACGGCCGCGCCGCCGCCTCAGCGGATCCGGATCCAGAAAACACCGGAGCCCGCCGAGCGGGCGGGCTCCGGTCGCTTCACAAGCTTGCGAGTCGCTCTGCCGTCTCGCTAGAGCGGGACGACGTTGACCGCCTTGGGTCCCTTGTCGCCAGCCTCAGCGTCGAAGGACACCTTGGCGCCCTCCTGCAACGAGCGATACCCCTCGCCGACGATCCCGGTGTGATGGACGAAGAGATCCTTGTCCCCGTCATCGGGCGTGATGAACCCGAACCCCTTGTCGTCGCTGAACCATTTGACGGTGCCCGTAGGCATTGCGTTCCTCCACTGTCGGTGTATGTGCTTGCTGCGACGCGGAGGACGCTTGAAAAGCTTCGACCTGCGAGCGCTCGCACTGCCTTCGCCGGCACTCACCGGCGTCTTTCCCGCGTGACGGTAGCACGTCCCAGCGTGTGCGCAAGCAATTCGCACGTCACATTCGCGCGACCCGCTACGCTCCAGCGATGAGCGAGAAGGTGCACAAGACCGACGAGGAGTGGCGCGCGGAGCTCGGGCCGGAGCAATACGAGGTGCTTCGCCGAAAGGGAACGGAGCGCCCGTTCACGGGCGAGCTCAACGCGAACAAGGGCGCCGGCGCCTACCGCTGCGCCGGCTGTGGCGCCGAGCTGTTCCAATCCGACGCGAAGTTCGACTCCGGCACCGGCTGGCCGAGCTTCTGGCAACCGAGTGCGCCGGAGGCCGTCAGCACGGAGGAGGACCGCACCCTGTTCACACGCCGCACGGAGGTTCTGTGCTCGACCTGCGACGGACACCTCGGCCACGTCTTCGAAGACGGACCCGCGCCGACCGGTTTGCGCTACTGCATCAACTCGGCTGCGCTGAAGTTCGAGCCTGACGACTAGTGGGCGCGGCGAAGGCGGATCCGCCCCGCTTCGTCAACCTGATCTCGCGACCTCGCGCCACGCACGACGGTCACGGCGGACGAGGCGCTGGGCGATTGGCGGGTGGCGGGTGACGACGGTCTGCGCGTCGCGCTCAACATGATCGCCAGCGTCGACGGGCGAATCGCCGTCAACGGCCGCTCAGCGGCGCTCGGCGGACCCGCCGACAGGGCGTTGTTCCACGCGCTGCGTGCGCGCGCCGACGCCGTCATGGCGGGGGCCGGCACGGTGCGCAGCGAGCGCTACGGCCCGATCATCCGCGATCGGGCGGTGCGCGAGTGGCGCGTCGCGCAGGGTCTCTCCCCGCAGCCGCTGGCCGTGATCGTCTCGCCGCCGGCTCGACCTCGACCCGACGCTACCGCTGCTCAACGACCGCGAGTCGCGCGTCGTGATCGTGACGCCGGCCGCCGGCGACCTCCCCTACTGCCGAGCGAGCGTCGACTACATTCGCGGCGCCAGCCTGAGGGCGGCGCTCGGCGAGCTGCAGGAGAGCTACGGCGCAGACCTGATTCTGTGCGAGGGCGGGCCGTCGCTCAACGCCTCGCTCGCCGTCGAGTCGATGATCGACGAGCTGTTCCTCGCGATCTCACCGCAGCTGGTCGGCGACGCCCGGCGCCGGCGCGCTCCTGACCGGCAGCGCTCCGGCGAAGCCGCAGCAACTCGAGCTGCGCATGCTGCTCGAGCACCACAGCCAGCTCTACGCGCGCTACGTCTCGACGCGCTGAGCGGCCGCGTCGCCGCCGTCACCGCCGTCGCGAGCGCCGGCATCCCCGATCTCGCGGTTGAGCACGTCCAGCAGCTCGGCTGCGAGCGCACCTCCGTCGGCGGCCACGCGCGGGGTGGCGCTGACCGTGACGACCATCTCGGAGCCGTCGAGCTCCTCGAGCGTGACGCTCGGATGGCGACGGATCGCCACCGTCAGGGCCTGTTCGATGCTGCGCTGCAGCTCGATCGGGGTGACACCCGGGCGCAGCCGCACGGTGAGGCTGACCGCCTCCGGTTCGCGCAACGGGCTGACCGATACGGCCAGCACGACGCTGTTGGGGACGAGCACCGGATCATCGCCGGCGTTGATCGTCGTGTAGAGCAGGCCGAGCGCCGACACGACGCCCTCGACCCGGCCCGCGAGCGGCCCTCCCTGCAGGCGGACACGGTCGCCGACCCGGAACGGCCGGGCGCTCAGCAGCACGATTCCCGCGATCAGATTGCCGAGCGTCTGCTGCGCGGCGAGGCCGAAGACGACCGCCGAGAAGGAGGCGCCGATCGCGATCGCCGTCAGCCCGACGCCGGCAATGCGCAGTGCCACGACGATCGCAGCCAGCATCGTGACCAGCCGGATCACGAACCCGGCGGTGCCCGCAGTCGCCTCGTCCATCCGCCGGAACAGGATCGGCTCGAGCCCGCGGACGAAGTCGCGCGCGAGCGCCCAGCCGACGATGATGAGCGCGATCACCACGAAAACCTGCAGGGCCGCGGTGCCGGAGCGGCAGCCCGACCCGCCCTGGCCGTGCACGCAGCGCGTCGCCAGCCCGAACAGCTCGTCGCGATACTCCCAGAGCAGGATCACGCCGGCGAACAGCGGCGCGAGCACCAGCAGCTGCATTCGCGCGCGCCGCACGGCCTGCGGCGAGAGGCCGAGAGCCAGCCCGAAGTCGCGCAGCCGATCGCCGCGGCGCTCGGGCGTCCGCGGTGCGGCTGGCTGCTCGTCGCTGGTTTGTGACAAAGCCGTGAAACCGCAGTGGCAGAGCAGAACAGCCTGCTACCGTGGGGAAAACGACCATAGCAACGTATCGCGAGGCGGGCACCGAAGATCCGCCGCCGGAAAGGAAGGAAGCCTCATGTCATATGTCGATCTGCACCTTCATCTGCTCCCGGGCGTGGATGACGGGGCACCCGACGAGGCCGGCGCGCTGATTCACGCCCGGCGGCTCGCCGCCGAGGGTGTGCGCGATGTCACCGTCACGCCGCACGTCAATCGTTACTGGCCGCTCGAGATCGCCACGGTCCCCCGGCGGGTCACCGAGCTAGGGGCGCTGCTCGCAGAGCACGCGATCGGCGTGCGCGTGCGTCCAGGCGGCGAGCTCGACGCGGGCTACGCGCGCGAGCTGACCGACGCCGAGCTCGAGCTGATCGCCCAGGGACCCGCGGGCAGCCGCTGGCTGCTCGTCGAGGCACCGTTCCGTGGTCTCGACGACGCGTTCGCGGCCGACTGCGATGCGCTCCTGCGCCGCGGTTTCGGCGCCGTCATCGCCCATCCCGAGCGCGCCGCCGGCGCCGGCGAGCCTGCCGGAATGCAGGCGCTGCGCAGCCTGCTCGCGACCGGAGCGGTCGCCCAGGTCAATGTCTGCTCGCTGCTCGGCAACAATGGGCTCGACGTGCAGGAGACCGCCGTCAGCCTGCTGCGCGGCGGCCTGGCGTACGTGATCGCCTCGGACGCACACCCGGGAACCCGCGACCACACACTTGCGCTCGGCTTCGTGCTCGCCCAGCGCGCGGGCGCCTCATCGGTCCAGGCGTGGCGGCTGACCCAGGCCAACCCGCGCTTCCTGCTGACCCACGGCATTCCACAGGCACCCTCGCCCGCGACGACCGCCGCGCTCGAGCTCGCGCTCGACTAGCCGAACCGCCCCGGCACGCCCCGCGGCGCGCGGCCCCGCAGCGCCCCACGGCGCGCCGCGCTCGAGCTCGCGCTCGACTACCGAACCGCTCCGGAACGCCCCACTGCGCGCGGTCCCGCGACGCCCACGGCGCGCGGCCCCACGCGCCCACCTCCGCCGGCGGGCAGCCTACGCCCCGGGCTCGTCTGACGCGAGCCCAGGGCGCTGGCTGAGAGAGGCCCTCGTGCGCGACCCGCGGGGTCATCCTGATCGAGAGCTCGCTGCGAGCTGGTCAGACTCGCACGCGCATCTCAGCAGCGCGGCCGCGCAGTGACGTGAAGATCCTGATAGCGGGCCGGCTCGTTCACGGCCTGGTCACAGAAACCCGTCGTTTGCAGCCGAATCTTAGGTGCATGACAACGACACGGAATGATCAGTGCAGCCCCGGGACGACTCGAGTCGACCTCCACTGCCATTCGACGGCCTCCGCCGTCTCTCGCCTGGGCGTGCAGCGGGCGCTCGGCCTGCCCGAATGCGCGACCCCTCCGCACGAGGTCTACGAGCTCGCCAAGCGGCGCGGCATGGACTTCGTGACGATCACCGACCACGACACGATCGACGGCGCGTTGGCGCTCGCCGGACTGCCGGACGCCTTCATCTCCGAGGAGCTGACGGCGCGTTTCCGCGGCGAGCCACAGGCCGTGCACGTCCTGTGCTTCGACATCACACCGGCGGACCACGAGTGGCTGGCGGCCCACGCCGGCGACGTCGAGGAGTGCGCCGGCTACCTCGATGCCCACGGCATCGTCAGCGCGCTCGCGCATCCCTTCTTCTGCGTCGGCGCGCCGCTCACCAGCCGCCATCGGCGCCGGCTGGCCGAGCTGTTCCCGATCTGGGAGACCCGCAACGGCTCCCGTGCGCGGGAGCTCAACATGCCGGCTTCGATCTACGTCGAAACGCAGGGCGGGATCGCGATCGGCGGGAGCGACGACCACGCCGGGATCGACATCGGGCGAACCTTCACCAGCGCTCCCCCCGCGGCAACCCCGGGCGAGTTCCTCGAGCACCTGCGCGCCGGCTGCGTGACGCCCGGCGGCGAACACGGCAGCGCCGAGAAATGGGCCCACGCCGCGATGGCCCTAGCCGTGCGCGCACTCGGCCGCGATGGCGAGCGCTCGCAGCTCGATCCGGTCGTGGTGCTCGAGATCGTCGAGCGCGTGCTGCGCGAGGGCAACCGTCGCGAGGGTTCGACGGCCGCGAACCTGACGCCCTCCGACGCGCGGGCCCTGCTGCGCGCCTGGCTGCACTCCGTCGGTCTCGACGACCTCTCGGCGGACGATCTCGTCGCCCACATGCAGGACGAGCGCTTCACCCACGCCGACCTCCACCGGCGCGCCACACGCGCACACGAGCGCGCCCTGCGTGACGCGGTGGCGACCGCGACGGCGGCGGCCGGGCGCGGCGAGATCGGCGAGATCGGCGCCGTGCTGTTCACCGCCTGCATCCCCGCGATCCCGTACGCGCCGTCGGCCGCCTTCATCGCCCGCGAGCGCGCCAAGCTCACGCCGCGCGACGGTGAGCGCCCGCGCGTGGCGATCGTGGCGGACGGCATCGGTGCGATGCACGGCGTCACACGCACGATCGAGGAGATCCGCGAGCGTGGCGTCGACGGCTTCACGATCGAGGTGATCGGCACGGACCGCAACGTCGATCGCCGGCTCGCGGCCGTGGCCGACGTCGAGATCCCGCACTACCCCGGGATGGAGATCGGCGTGCCGAGCCTCCCGGCCGCGGTCGAGGCGATCGCCGACGGGCGCTACGACCTGATCCACGTCTGCTCGCCCGGCCCGAGCGGCGTCGCCGCGGCGCTGCTCGCCCGCGCGATGGAGATCCCTCTCGTCGGCAGCTACCACACCGAGCTCGCCGCCTACGCCGGCCTGCGCAGCGGTGACCCGGCGCTCCAGCTGACGGCACAGCTGGTGGTCGCCGCCTTCTACTCGCAATGCCGGCTCGTGCTGTCGCCCAGCCGCGCGGCTGATGAGGCCCTCGCCGAGCTCGGGATCGGGAGCGACCGCATCGTCCGCTGGGACCGTGGCGTCGACACCGTCCGCTTCGATCCCGCCCGACGCCAGGCGAACCTGCTCCCGGGCGAGCTCAGCGTGCTCTACGCCGGCCGCATCAGCAAGGAGAAGAACATCGACCTGCTCGCCGACGCGTTCGTGAAGGCGCACGAGCAAGACCCGCGCCTGCACCTCGTGCTGGCCGGCGGCGGCCCGGAACAGCCTCGCCTGCAGCGGCGTCTCGGCGAGCGCGCGACCTTCCTCGGCTGGCTCGAGGGCACGGCGCTCGCCGCGGCTTACGCGAGTGCCGACGTCTTCTGCTTCCCCAGCGAGACCGACACCTTCGGCCAGGTCGTGCTCGAGGCCCAGGCGAGCGCGGTCCCGGTGCTCGCCGTCGACGCGGGCGGGCCGCGCGAGCTGATCGCCGAGGGCGCCGACGGCCTGCTGCGGCCGGCTCGCGCGGACGCACTGGCCGACGGCCTGCTTCTGCTGGCCGGCTCCGCAGCGCTGCGGCAGCGCCTCGGCCGCTCCGCGCGTCGCAGTGTCGAGCAGCGCACCTGGGCGCGAGCGCTCGAGCGGCTCGCCGCCGGATACCACGGCGCGCTTGCCGCCGCCGCGGGCGAGGCGCGCGATGCAGCCTGACCGCACGCTCGCCGTCGCGCTGCACGACATCGAGCCGGCGACCTTCGAACGTGCCGCGCTGATCCGCGACTGGCTCGACGACCTCGGCGTCGACCGCGTGACGCTGCTGGTCATCCCGGCTCGCGACATGCACCCGCTGTCTGACCGTCGACCTGAGGTTGGGACTTGGCTGCTGGAGCGCGCCGGGCGAGGGGACGCGATCGCCCAGCACGGCTTTCACCATCTTCAGGCGCACCGGTCACGCTGGCCGCCCCATCCTCGCTGCGCGCTCGCGCGAGAGTCGCCTGAGTTCGTCGGACTGGACCCGCTGCAGACCGCGCGTGCGGTCGATGCTGGGCGCCGGATCCTCAAGCTCGCGGGGATCGAGCCGCGTGGCTTCGTCGCCCCGGCGTACGCCTACACCGCCACGCTGCGCGAGTCGCTGCGCACGCGTTTCCAGTGGTGGGCGGGCGCCTGGGGCCTGCATGCGACTCGCGCAGGGGCACCGCGGCAGGTCTGCCGCCCGCCGATCGCGCTCGCCCCCGCCGGCCCCTTGCGGAGCGTCGTCTCGCCGTCGCTGCTGCGTCTGGGCGGCCTCCTCGCGGGACGCACGCTGAGGATCGACCTGCATCCGCGCGACCTCGCCTCGGCCGGCCACATGCTCGCGCTCGAGGACGTCATCCGCCGCGCCACGCCGGGCCGCAGGTGCGTGACGTACGACGATCTCGCCGCCGCGGACTAGCGACACCCCCACAGTGCGGGCAATTTCGCCAAGAGCGTTGCACGCAACGACCTGCGCGCGTGATACAACGGGCCAGCATGCAACTTGATCGTGTCCGCCGGACGGCACTCGTCGTCGTAGTTCTTGGTGCCGTGACGCTGATGGCGTCCTCGGCCGCCGTCACACCGCTGGCCGCTGACCCGTCGTCGCTGAACGCCACGTCCGGCGCGAGTGGCGCCACGGGGGCCTCGGGCCCGACCGGCGCCACCGGATCGACATCCCTCTTCGGTGCGACCGGAGCAACCGGCACGACCGGTAGCACGGGCGCGACTGGTGCGACCGGGGCCTCCGGCGCGGGCGGAACCTCGGCCACGGCGGGTTCGACGGAATCGACCACGACGACGGGCGCGACCTTTGCCACCGGCGCGACCGGCGCGACCACGCCGCCTGGCGGGTCCAGCGATGCCGCCGCCGGCAGTTCGGGCACGAGCCCCGCAGCGTTCGCGCCGCCTGTGATCGCCGGCTCGCAGCCGCAGCCGCAGAGCGGCGCCGGCGGCGGAGCGCCGTCCGCCGGAAACGTCCCCGCGCACGGCGGATCGAGCGGACCGAGCGGGCCGACCGCGCCCTCGCCTGCCCTGTTCGCTGGTACGAACCCGCTCGCGGGCGTGCTGCCGGGATCGTGGGATGACCCGTTCATCATCAACGGAGCGGCCGATGTGCCGCAGTTCTACGTCCAGAGCTTCCACATCCCGCCGTTCCTGCTGGCGATCTACCAGGCGGCCGGAGCCGCCTACGGGATTCCGTGGCAGACGCTGGCGGCGATCAACGAGGTCGAAACCGACTACGGCACGGACCTCGACGTCTCCTCCGCCGGCGCGATCGGCTGGATGCAGTTCCTCCCGAGCACGTGGCGGCGCTACGGCGTCGACGCGAGCGCGTCCGGCGTGCGTGACCCCTACAACGCGGCCGACGCGATCTTTGCCGCTGCGCGCTATCTCGCCGCGGCCGGCGGCAAGCACAACCTGGCACGCGCGATCTTCGCCTACAACCACTCGCACGCCTACGTCCAGTCGGTGATGCTGCGAGCCGAACTGCTTAGCGGCGAACCCAGTGCGCTCGTGAACTCGGTGACGGAGCTCGCCGAGGGCGACTTCCCGATCCAGCTGCGCTATCACGCGAGCTACGGCCCAGCCTCGCGATCGCGGGCCGCGGGTACGGGGGCCGGCTCGTCTGCGAAGGCCCGCGCTGCCGGCACGGCCCCCGCGCCGGCAGCGGTTGGAGCCGCCACCACCGCGTCCTCCGCGCGGACGCCGGGCGAGGACATCTTCGCGTCCTCGCACGCGGCGGTCGTCGCCGCCCAGGACGGCACGGTCATCGCGATCGGCCGCAGCCGCAGGCTCGGGCGCTTTGTGGTCGTGCGCAACGCGTTCGGCGACCGCTTCACCTACGGAAACCTCGCCTCCGTGTCGGCGTGGTACCCGACTCCGAAGCCGTTGCATCGCAGTGCGGCGCTGCTCTCGACCGCCGCGCCGGCGGCGCTGGCGCCCGGGCCTCACCCGACGGCACCGGCGAGCGCGGGTGCGCAGTCCTCACGAGCCGAGCTGTCCGGGAGGCTGTTCCGCGACGCGCTCAACGCGCCGTCCTCCGCGCCCCCGGCAGCGGTCGTGCCAACCATCAACCTCCGGTCGAGGCCGAGTGCTGCGACGCTGTTCACGCCGCTCGGGGTGCTCGAGCGCGCAACCCGCGCAAAGCTCACCCGGGCGACGCGCCGCGGGCTGCTCGCGCGTTACTTCACCGGCGCGTTCGGCCTGCGCCCCGACCAGCTCGAGCTCAAGCGGATGACGGTGGGCTCGCACGTGCTCGCCGGAACGATCCTCGGCCGCCTCGCGCGCACAACGGGTGCGCGCCGCGCGCACTTGATCTTCGAGCTGCGGCCTGCCGGCCCGGGCGAGGCGCCGATCAACCCCCGCCCGTTCCTCGACGCATGGTCACAGCTCGAGACGCTCGAGTTGCACCGCGACAGCTTCAACAGCGCGTTCTACGGTCCGAACCTCCACGCCGCGAGCGTCGGCAGGGTGCTCGTGAGCAGCCAGGTTGACATCGAGCGGATCGTGCTCCAGGACACCCACGTCACGCTCCCGGCGTGCGAGCGGGCCGCGATCGCGGCCGGCAACGTCGACCGGCGCCTGCTGGCGTCGCTCGAGGTGCTCGTGATCCACGGGATCAACCCCACGGTGAGCGGGGCCTGGTGCGCGAGCGGCACGCACCACCAGGTGAGCCCCGCGATCCTGAAGACCGGCGACGCGATCGCCGTGAGCGCGCTCGCCGGACGGCCGGCCGCCACGCTCGCAAGCGTCGCGATCAAGGCGCTGGCCGCGCTTCACGGCGCCTCGCGCCCGACGCTCAGCTTGCACGCGGTCTCCGGCCAGCTCGTGATCTCGTACCGGCCGACGCAATCGGCGCATGCGCTCGCCGCGGCCGCGTCGTACACGGCCGGCTTCGCGCTCTCCGCGACGCGTTGGTCGCAGCTCGACGCGCGTCTCGCGCAGATTCCCGAGCCGCGCGTGCCGACCGCAGTCTCGCCCGCCGCCCTGCGGGTCCACGCTCACCACGCCGCAGCGCACATCGCCAAGCGTCGCTGAACGCGCCGCGGCGCTGATGCGCCACTAACGCTGCCGCAGGCCGATGCCCTCGAGGATGTGGGCCACCGTTTCGCAGGCGTCGACGGCGGCCTCGAGCGATTCGAAGATGTCGCGCCAGCGGATCACGACCATCGGGTCGGTCCCGCCCGCGAACAGCGAGGCCACCGCGTCGCGGCGCAGGCGGTCCCCCTCGTTCTCCAGGCGGTGGATCTCCACCAGGTGCGGCGCCAGCCCATCCCCGCCGCGCAGGCACCCGAGCGCCTGCGCAACCTGCTCGGAGGCGCCGACCAGCACGTCGGCCAGCTCCACCGCCTGCTCCATCGTCGCCTCGACCGCGTAGAGGCCGAGCGTGTCCGCAACCTGCTCCGCGTGGTCGACGATGTCGTCCAGCGCCGTGGCCAGCCGGTGGCCGTCGGCGGCGTCGAACGGCAGCCGCGAACGCCGCGCGTCGGCCAGTCGGTGGATCACGTCGTGCGTGATGCGATCGCCCTCGTGCTCGCACTGACGCACGTCGCTCGCGAGCGCCGCCCGGTCCGGATAGTCCGAGATCAGTTCACGCAGCAACAGCGTTGTCGCGACCACGTTGCGTCCCGACTCCTCGATGAGCTCCAGCAGCCCTTCGTCCACTGTTCGCCGCAGCAACGCCATGATCAACGAACAGTACGCATGCCGCGCAGCCCCTGCCTGCCCTTCACGACTTCTTCACCACTGCATCACAGCATCTTCACCCGCGCGGCGCAAACGCGCGCGAGCCTGCTTGGTCGATGCATGAACCTGGCGATCACGCTCCGATGATCCGCATCGACGACATCGAGATCACGCCGGGCGAGGGACTCGTGCGCGCGGGGGGCCGGGTGCTCACGCTTTCGGTCAGGGAGTTCCAGCTGCTTGTCGCGATGGTCGAGCACGCCGGCGGGATCGTCGCCCGCGAGGAGCTCTGCCGCCTCGTCTGGGGGCGCGAGCTGCGCTCCGGCGACCGCTCGGTCGACGTCTACGTCAGCAAGCTGCGGGCGAAGCTGGAACAAGCGGTACCGGGCCGCCGCTACATTCACACGCACCCGAGCTTCGGCTATCGCTTCCAGCCGCAGGCCGGCGAGTCGTCCGATCACCCCGGCAGCGACCCGCCCGCTCAGGTGGCGCCGCAGATGTGGGCGCTCGAGAACGCAGGGCGAAGCGAATAGTGCGATAACCAACACTCCAACACCGGCTGGGGCGACCGCGTGGAGGATTCCGAGATGGCTTCCAAGGCTTCCATCAGCAAGACCGGCGGTCGGCCGCATTTCGAAGAGGAGTTGCGGGAGCTCGAGCAACGCGCGCTCGGGGGCATCGACATCGTGCTCGAGCAGCTGGATCGCACGCTCGAGGCGCTCGCGCACCAGGATGTCGAGCTCGCATCCTTCGTGATCGCCGACGACGACCGGGTCGACGGACGCTACCTGGAGGTCCATCAGGGGATCCTCTCGCTGCTGGCCCGGCAGGCGCCGGTCGCCGGCGACCTGCGGCTCGTCGCAGCGCTGCTGCATCTGATCGTGCGCGTCGAGCGCATGGGCGACCAGTGCGTGAACATCTGTAAGGAGCTGCCGCTTTCGGGCCACGAGCCGCCCACGCAGCCCGAGATCCTCGCGCTGCTGCTGCGGATGGGCGAGATCGCGCGCTCTGAGGTTTCGCAGGCGAAGCGCTCGTTCGAGGACCGCGACGTCGGCCTGGCCGCCGATTTGGTCCGTCAGGATCGCGAGGTCAACCAGATCCAACGGGAGATCTTCCGCCGCTCGATCGAGATCGGCGACGACCTGGACACCCGCGAGTGGGCGATGCACATGACACTGGTGGCCCGCTGCCTGGAGCGCATCGGCGACAACGCCGTCGACATCGGGGAGCAGACAACATTCGTCGTCACCGGCCTTTTCCGCGAATTTCCGGGTAGTTCGCAGGTCGGCTCGTCGTGAGCGGCGCGCCGATCGTGTGAAGATCCCGTGACCGCCGCGACAGCCGCGCCGTCCCCCGGCATACAATTTGTCCAGATGGTGCACGCTTCCGCGGTGGAGGAGATCCTGCCGACCGACCAGGCCGGGCACGCGGGCGCTTCGTTGACCCTGCGCATCGCCGTGCTCGACCGCGACTCCGGTTTCCTAGCGGTGCTCGGCAAGCGCCTCGAGCGGGCCGGCTGGGAGTACCGCGTGCTGGCATCCTCGGTCTCCCCGGAGATGATCGTGCCGATGCGTCTGGGCGCGCTCGTCGTCGACCTGGCGGTGATCGGCCCGACCTGCTGGGAGTGGCTCGAGCGTCTCTGCGCAGCGCTGCCGGAGCTCGGCGTCGTCGTCTGCACCGGCAGCTCCACCGTCGCCCAGCGCGTGCGGGGGCTGCGGCTCGGAGCGGACGACTGGATGACCAAGCCCTGCCACCCCGAGGAGCTGATTGCGCGCGTGGAATCGGTCGTCCGCCGGCGCCGGCGGCTCGAGGGCTCGACCGCCGTGGAGCCGCTGCTTGCCGGTGAGGTAGAGATCCAGCGCGACCAGTTCCAGGCCTTCGTCGGCGGCGTCAGCATCGACCTGACGCGTCGCGAGTTCGAGTTGATCGAGCTGCTCGCCGCCTCCGGTGGCCGCGTGCTCGAACGCGAGTTCATCTATCAGCGCCTGTGGGGCTATGCGATGGTTCGCGGCGACCGCTCGGTTGACGTGTTCGTCCGCAAGCTGCGCCAGAAGCTCGAGCGCGTCTCGCCCGGCTGGCGCTACATCCACACGCACTTCGGGATCGGCTACCGCTTCGCGGCCGAGCCGACCAGCGCCGGCGGATCCGAGGCCCGCCCGGTGCTCGCCGCCGAGCCCCTCGAATCAGAGCGCAGCGACGAGTTCGATCTCGCGCGGGCGTAGAAGCGCGATCAGCTGACCGCCGCGGATCGCCGCAACCCCCCCCTTCTTCATCTCGATCCGCGCCGAGGTGAGCGCCGCAACGACTCCGGAGAGGTCGGGCTCGTGCCCGACGAGCAGCACCGAGCTGCCCGGTCGCGTCGTGGCCACAAGGGCGGCGGCGTCACGTTCGTCGAACCCCCCCGAGAGCGCCTCGTGGACGACCGGCTCTGCGCCGAGTTCCACGCACACGAGCCGCGCGGTCTCCAGCGCGCGCACGCGCGGGCTCGCGAAGACCTGCTCGAAGCTCACGCCCAGGCGCACAAACGCACGACCGGCGGCACGTGACTGGTGCTCGCCGCGGTCCGTGAGGCGACGATCGAAGTCCGACCCGGCGCCGTGGGGCTCGGCATCGCCGTGCCGAAGCAGCCAGAGAGTCCCTGCCACACGCGCGAGCCTATAGCCTGAACCGATGATCTGCGGCTGCATCGACATCGGCTCGAACACGACCCGGCTGCTGGTCGCCGAACCGGCCGACGGTCGTCTGCGCGAACTGATGCGCCAGCGGGCCTTCACGCGCATCGCCAAGGGCCTTCGCCGCGACGACACGATCCCCGCGAAGAAGATCGCCGAGGTCGTCGAGGTGGTCGCTACCCAGGTGCGGCTGGCGCGCGAGCTGGGCACCGAGACGATCCGCGCCGTCGCCACGGCGGCGATCCGCGAAGCCTCCAACCAGCACGAGTTCACCCGCGCGATCGCCGAGCGCGCCGGCGTGGAGGTCGAGGTCCTCAGCGACGAGGAGGAGGCGCGGCTGGCCTTCGTCGGAGCCACCAGCGCTCTCGACCACCCGCCCGACGGGGACATCGCGGTGATCGACGTCGGCGGTTCCTCGTCCGAGATCGCGATCGGCACCGTGGAGGACGGCGTACGCGTCTCCAGCTCCTTCCGCATCGGCTCGGGCTTCCTCGCCGACGCCTACCTCCACAGCGACCCTCCGACGATCGAACAGCTCGCCCAGGTGCGTGCGCACGTCGGCGGCGTGTTCGAAGGCTTCACGCTTCCCACGCCCGAGCTCGCGGTCGCCGTCGGCGGCTCCTCGACCTCGCTGCGGCGACTCGTCGGCGGCATCCTCGACCACGAGACGCTCGAGCGCGGGCTGCGGATCCTCGCCACAACCCCCAGCGAGGAGGTCGGCCGGGCGTTCGAACTGGAGCCCGAGCGTGTGCGGCTGCTGCCGGGCGGAATGCTGGTGCTGGAGGAGATCTCCGACCGGCTCGAGCGCCCGCTACTGATCGGACGCGGCGGGCTCCGCGAGGGCGTCATCCTGGAGATGCTGATCGCCGGGGGCTGGAGCCCATGACGCTGTCGGCCGGACAACCGTACGCGCAGGCGGCGACGACCACGATCTCCGCGCGCGCCGCCGCCGTGTTTGCCCACCGCGCCAAGGAGGTCCTCGACCTCGACGAGATCGAGGGCGTGCACGCGATGCGCGTGGCGACGCGCCGGCTGCGCGCCGCGCTCGAGGTCTTCGGTCCGTGTCTGGCGGGCAAGCACCGTGGGCGCGTGCTCGCCGAGGTCAAGGCGCTGGCCGCCGCGCTCGGCGAGCGGCGCGACCGAGACGTGCAGCTCGAGCTGCTCACACGGCTGCAGCCGGATTGCGCGGGCGCGGAGGGCCTCGCCCTCGCCCTGCTCGCGCAGGAGCTGCGCGCGGAACAGGACGAGGCCAACCGTGACCTGGCGAAGGCGCTGGTGCACGCCAAGCGGGTCGGTCTGCGACGGCGGCTTGCGAGGCTCGTGAAATGAAGGCCCATCGCGTGGACGGTCTGGAGCCGACGATGACGCTCGAGGATGCGGCGCGGCGCATCGTCGCGGTGCGCACCGCCGAGCTCTACGCGTTCGTACCCGAGGCGCTCGGCGAGCGCGCCGTCAGCGCGATGCACGACATGCGGATCGCCGCCAAGCGCCTGCGCTACCTGCTCGAGCTGGTCGGCTTCTGCTTCGGCGGCGTTGGCGAGGAGGCGCAGGCGCAGGCCCGCGCGCTGCAGGACGTGCTCGGCGAGATCCACGATTGCGACGTGATGCTCGAGCGAATCGCGGCCAGCCGCGACAGCGAACCCGATGGCTTCGACGCGCTGGCGGCGCGCTTCCGTGCGCGCCGCGCGGGAGAGTTCGCGCGCTTCACGACACTGTGGGGCTCGATCGAGCAGTCGGGCCTGCGTGACCGCCTGCTTGCAGCAACGCTCTCGTCACCTGATCGGACTGCCGTCAGCGGATAATCGGTATTCGCGATGAGCACCACCGATACACCACGGCTCGCCGAGGACGAAGGTCCCGATCCAGCCGCGCTCGGGCACGACACCGCTTCGCGTAAGCGGCCGGACGCGGCGAACTACTTCAACCGCGAGCTGTCCTGGCTGGACTTCAATCTGCGCGTGCTCGAGCTCGCCGAGGACTCCTCGCTGCCGCTGCTCGAGCGGACGAAGTTCGCGTCGATCTACACCTCCAACCTCGACGAGTTCTTCATGGTTCGCGTGGCCGGGCTGCACGACCAGATCGAGGCCGGCGTCGAGCGCCCGAGCATCGACGGGCGCACGCCGTCACAGACCCTTTCGGCACTGCACGCTCGCGTGCTGGAGCACGGCTCGCGACTCGCGCGCTGCGTCGCCGAGCAGCTGCTCCCGGGCCTGGCGGAGCACGACATCGTCGTCAAGCGCGTGGTCGACCTTGGCGACACCGACCGAGAGTCGCTGACACGCCACTTTCGCCGAGTGATCTTTCCGGCGCTGACCCCGCTCGCCGTCGGTCCCGGGCAGCCGTTTCCCTACATCTCCAATCTCTCGCTGAGCCTCGGCGTGATCGCCCGCGATCCCGACAGCGGCCACACCACCTTCGCGCGCGTGAAGGTTCCGACCGAGATCCTTCCCCGCTTCGTCGCGGTCGGCGAGCGCACCACCTTCGTGCTGCTCGAGGACGTCATCGCACATCACCTCGATGCGCTGTTCCCCGGTATGGAGATCGCAGATTACGACTATTTCCGCGTCACCCGCGATGCCGACCTGGCGATCTCCGACGAGGCCGACGACCTGCTGCAGGCGGTTGAGGAGGAGCTGCGCCGGCGACGGCTGGGCGAGGTCGTGCGGGTCGAGGTGGGCTCGCGGGTCGCCGCCCGCCTGCTCGGCGAGCTGACCACCGCGTTGAACGTCTCGCCGCGCGACGTCTACCCGATCGACGGCATGCTCGACCTCACCTGCCTGCTCGAGCTGACGAAGCTGCCCGGCTACGCCGAGCTGCGCGATCGGCCGTACACCCCGGTCGCGCACCCGCGGGTGATCGCCGGCGAGGAGCGCCGCGCGGACGTGATGGGAGCGATGCGCACCGGCGACCTGCTCGTTCACCATCCCCTACGACTCCTTTTCGCAGCCTCGGTCGAGCGGTTCGTCGAGCAGGCGGTGGAACGACCCGCAGGTCCTGGCGATCAAGCAGACCGTCTACCGCACGAGCGACGACTCGGCGTTGGTTCCGGCGCTGATCCGAGGCCGCCGAGCGCGGCAAGCAGGCGGTCTGCCTGGTCGAGTTGCAGGCACGCTTCGACGAGTTGACGAACATCCAGCTGGGCGAAGGCGCTGGAACAGGCCGGCGTGCACGTCGTCTACGGCCACCCGGCGATGAAGACCCACGCGAAGTGCGTGCTGGTCGTGCGCCGCGAGGGCGACGGGGTGCGCAACTACGTGCACATCGGCACCGGCAACTACCACTCCGCCCACGGCGCGCCTTTACACCGACTTCGGCCTCTTCACAACCGACGAGGCGATCGGCGCGGACGTCACACGAGCTGTTCAACTACCCCTCCCGGGGTTCGGCCGCACCGTCGGGCCTACCGCAAGGTTCTCGTCGCTCCGAGCTACCTGCGCAAGGCGATCCTCGGCGAGATCGAGCAGCGGTGGCCACGCACACGCCCGGAGTCGCCCTCCCGGATCGACGATCAAGATCAACGCGCTCGTCGACCGCGCCCTGTATCGACGCGCTCTACCTCGCCTCCGCCGCCGGCGTCCGCGTCGACCTCAACGTCCGCGGCATCTGCTGCCTGCGCCCCGGGCCTCGCCGGACGTGTCCGAGAACATCCGCGTCGTCTCCGTGGTGGGGCGGCTTCCTCGAGCACTCGCGCGTCTACTCCTTCACCTACGGCGCACGCAGAAGGTCTACATCTCATCCGCCGACCTGATGCCGCGCAACCTCGACAACCGCGTCGAGCTGGCCGTGCCGATCGAGGACCCGGCGCTGCGCGCGCAGGTCATGGAGACGGTCGAGCTGTGCCTGGCGGACAACCACAACGCCTGGGACCTGGGCTCGGACGGCGTCTGGGCGCGTCGGCGCCCGGCCCGACCGACGAGCTGGTCAACGCGCAGGAGACGCTCATGCGCCGCCACTCGGCCTCCGCCGCCGAGGCGTAGCCGGCGCGGTGTTTGGGCGCCGCGGCGCGCCGATCGATCAAGCCGGCGCCGCGTTTCCCGCCGCGGCGGGGGAAACGCGCGCACGACCGGATGGCTACTTCTTCTTGCTGCTCGGCGGCGGTCCCGTCAGCACGATCTTCGGCGGGTAGTTGCCGAGCCGCGTATCGGCGCCGTAACTGTCGCCCTTGCAGCCCCACGGACGCCCCAGATCGTAGGTCCGGAGATGTACTGCGTACGTGCGCTCGCGGTGGGAGCCGCCTTTGTCCCGCCGACGTCGCCGTCGCGGTCGCGTCGGTGACGGTCAGGATCGGATCGATCCGCGGCTCGGTGCACAGGCTCTTGCCGGCGACCACGAACTGACCGGTGATCACCTCGAAGGCGGCCGAGGTCGCGCCGGTGCAGTTGATCTGCACGCCGGGGATGAAGGCGCTGCAGGAGAAGCTGTCGATGCTCGACGGCACACCGGAAGTGCGACGAGCGGCGACTGATCGAAGTACTGGATCTGATGGGGCTCGGTTTCGACTGGTAGCCCGTGATCGGGCCGTCGCAGGAGAACTGGTACTCGACCTGCGTCCCCGTGACGCCCTGCTCGGCCGCGCCCTTCTCGATGTGGCCGGCACAGGTGTAGCTGTTCGGGTCGTCGGTCGCGACGGTCGGCCCGGTCGCGCCCGTCGAGCTCTGCGCGGCATGCGCGCCTGCGGCATGCACGCTGCGGGCCTGCCCGAGCGACGCCGCGAGCGCCGGGAGGGCGGCCGCGACGGCAAGGATCCCGAGCACGGCGAACAGCCGGCGACGGGCGGCATGAGATCTGAGCAACGTGTCCTCCTGTTGGTGTCTCTGCGATTTGGCGAGGCTGCCGATCCGCTGATGCGGCAAAGGCGCTGACGGCAGCCTAGCGCAAACGACCTAAACCGGATCGTTATAGTGAAGATCCTGGTAGGCTTCGGCTTCGCAGCCAGTCAAACCAACGGAAACGGAGCTCCACCGCAGATGCGCAGACCCCGCCGTCGTCTCATCGTCGTAATCGCAGTGACCACCGCCCTGGCGGTCGTGCCGGCGCTCGCCTATGCGGCGAGCACGATCTCGATCTCGGGCGCAACCGCATCCTTCCCGCTGATCGAGCTGCTCACGGCGAAGTACCACAAGGTCAGGGGCGGCAAGGTGAACTTCAAGGTGTCCCAGGGTGGCGCGAGCGTCGGCATCTCGGACGCCGCGGCCGGCCGGGTCAGCATCGGCGACTCCTCGCGGCCGCCCGCCGCGACCGATCCGACGGGTCTCGTCTTCTACCCGATCGCCCAGTACTTCGTCTGCGTGGTCACCAACCCCGCGAACCCGATCTCGAACCTCACCGCCGCGCAGGTGGCGCAGATCTTCACCGGCAAGGTCCGCAACTGGAGCCAGGTCTCCGGGGCTACGGCCACCGGCACGATCGACGTCTACAGCCGCACATCGGTCGCCGGCGTGTTGACGACCTTCCAGAACACGCTGCTGGGTGGCAGCAAGGTGTCCTCGGTCGCCGCCCAGGAGCCGAGCGAGGGGCTGATGCAGAACGCGGTCAAGCACGATCCCAACGCGATCGGGTTCAACTCGGACTACTTCGCGCTGGCGAGCGGCATCAACGCGGTCGGCTACAACGGGACCGCCTGCACCACGGCCAACGTCGTGGCGGGTACCTACCCCGGCGTGTCGGACTTCTATGAGGTGACAAAGGGGCCAGCCCACGGCGCGGTGGAGGACTTCATCTACTGGATCCAAAGCAGCGCCGCCGCGAAGAAGATCATCGAGAGCAACTGGATCCCGCTGGGAAAGATCGAGCCCGCCGTACAGGGCTAGCCGCGCGCCGTGTTTGACCGGCTGCGCCAACCGTGGAGCGACTACCGCGCCGAGCGATTGCTCGGCGCGGTCGCGTGTCTGACCGCGATCGCGATCGTGCTGATGGTCGTGTTCGTGGCCGCGCGGGCGTGGCCGACGTTCTCCCATGACGGCCTCTCGTGGCTGGGGTCGGGTGGAAGTCTCGACTCGCAGGTCAACGCGATGGTCAACACGAGCGCCAACCCGCCGGCCTCCGCGTACTTCCTGCGCGCCTGGCCGCTGATCTACGGCACGCTCCTCACGGCCGGCTTCGCGGTCATCTTCGGACTGGCGATCTCGCTGGCGACCGCGATCTTCATCGTCGACTTCGCCCCGCGGCCGGTGGCGCACGTGATGACGCCGGTGATCCGGCTGCTGGCGTCGATTCCCTCCGTGGTCTACGGGCTGATCGGGATCCTGGTGCTCGTGCCGTTCGTCGGCAGCAACCTGATCACGCAGGGCGAGAAGGCTTCGGTCGCGAACGTGATCGAGCTCACCGGCGCGGGCCTGCTCGTCTCGGTCGTGATCCTCACGGTGATGATCACCCCGATCATGACGGCACTGATCACCGATGCGCTCGGGTCGGTGCCGCGCTCCTGGCACGAGGGAGCCGTCGCGCTCGGTCTCAATCCCCTGCGAGCCACGATCGCGGTGTCGCTGCGTGCGGTCCGCCCGGCGATCATCGCCGCCGCGGCGCTGGCGACGGCGCGGGCGATCGGGGAGGCGATCGTCATCGACGATGGTCTCCGGCGGCAATGCCTTCACGCCGAAGCCGCAGGATGGTCTGATCTTCCTCTTCGAGCCGCTGCGAACGCTGGCTTCGGAGATCATCGACCAGTCCGAGAACATCAGCGAGCCCGCGCTGCGTTCGAGCATCTACGCCTTCGCGCTGCTGCTCATGTTCTCCGGCTTCATGCTCTCGATCGGCTCACGGCTCGTGCGCCGCCCGCTGCGCAAGTACGAGCTGAGCAACTGATGGCCGGTGGCGAGACCAAGAGCACTGCCGGCGCTCGTCGGCACCCCCGCGCAGGCGCGGGCGTCGTTCGTCGGTGCGCGGCTGGCGCCGCGGCGACCAGCTGATCTTCGTGATGGCCTGGACCGCGGGCCTCGGTCTCTGTCTCGTGGCGGAGCGCGATCGTGATCTTCCTTGGCGTCGAGGGTCTCCGGTATCTGGACCCGAAGCTGCTCGTCACGGAGTCCGAGCGCCTCCGTCGACCAGGCGCATTCCGGCGGCTTCCTCGACCCGCTGATCGGGACGCTGACGATGGCGGTGCTGGGGACGCTGATCGCAACGCCGCTCGCCGTGGTCACGGCGGTATGGGTCGTCGAGTACGGCCGGCCTCGCTGGCTCGCGGCGGTGGTCGAGACGAGCATCGAGATGATCGCCGGGACACCCGACATCGTGATCGCGATCTTCGGACTCGCCTTCTTCCAGCTCGGCATCCTGGCGCCCTTCTCCTTTCGCGCCAGCGGCGGCGGAGTGTACGGGCGCTCCTTCCTGGCGGCTGGGATCATGATGTCGCTGCTCGCGCTGCCGCTCACCTACACGGCGACGCGTAACGGGCTGCGGGCGATCCCGCGCCAGCAGCGCGAGGCCTCGTTCGCGCTCGGCAAGACCCGCGCCGCGACGATCCGCAGCGTGCTGCTGCCCAGCCTGCGCCCCGACATCGCGACCGGCGCCACGCTCGGCCTGGGGCGGATCGTCGGCAGCACGGCGATCATCGTCCTGTTGCTCGGAGCGACGCTCCAGAACAGCCCACAGAACAGCGTCCCGCTGCTCGGCTTCCTGCGCGGCACGGGTTCGACGCTGACCAGCTACATCTTCTTCAACTCGCCTGCCGGCGAGGGGAACGCGCCGCAGAAGGCCTACGCGGCAGCCTTCGTGCTGCTGCTGATTGTGCTCGCACTGAACTGGATCGTCGGGCGCGTCTCGCGCATCGGCGCGGGGGCGGCGCTGAACGCCGGACGGATGGCGCGATGAGCGACGAGCAACCGCGTTTCGGGGTGCCCCCCGCGCTTGCGCCGCAGGACAAAGTGCGCGAGAATGGCACAATGTCGATCAAGCAGCTTGACTTTCAGCGCCCACAACTCGACGTCATGACACCGCCCCCCCTACGCGCTGTCAGCCCTCTCACCGGACCGGAGCGCATGCAGCTGCGCGACATCAGCGTCTTCTACGACGGCGTCCCGGCCGTCAACCGGGCCTCGCTGTCGATCCACAAGGGCGAGGTGCTCGCGCTGATCGGCCCGTCGGGCTGCGGCAAGACGACTCTGCTGCGCACGCTCAACCGGCTCACCGAGCTGACGCCGAACGCCAGCCACAGCGGCACGATCACGCTCGACGGCGAGGACATCCACGAGCTCGAGGACACCAAGCTGCGCACGCGAGTCTCGATGGTCTTCCAGCAGCCGAACCCGTTCCCGATGTCGATCTTCGACAACGTCGCCTTCGCGCTGCGCGAACAGTCGCGGCGGCGCCCGCGCCGGCGCGAGCTCGAGCCGCTGGTCAAGCACGCGCTCCAGCGCGCGGGCCTCTACGAGGAGGTTCGCAACAACCTCGACCGCCCGGCGCTGCGGCTTTCCGGCGGCCAGCAGCAACGACTGTGCATCGCGCGGGCGATCGCCAACAACCCGGAGATCCTGCTGATGGACGAGCCCTGCTCGGCGCTCGACCCCCGCTCGACCGCCGTCATCGAGGAGCTGATTCTCCAGCTCCGCAGCGATCTGGCGGTCGTGATCGTCACCCACAACCTGCAGCAGGCACGCCGTGTCGCCGATCGCGTCGCGTTCATGTACCTCGGTGATCTCGTCGAGCTCGGCGACGCGCACCAGCTGTTCGAAGCGCCGCGCGAGCAGCGCACGCGCGAGTACATCGCCGGCGCCTTCGGATGATGCGGGCAGCCGCGGCGCTCGCGGCGGCCGCGACGATCGCGATCGCCCTCAGCGGCTGCGAGACCACGCAGGAGCTGAGCGCCAAGCTCGGCCGCAAGCTCGGGCACCAGAGCGCGATCGCCGGTACGACGAAGCTCGGCGCCGCCAACCGTGACGTGCGGGTGGGCGCGACGGCGCTGATCTCGTCCGGCGGCGAGACCGCGGTCGCCGTGGAGCTGACCAACAGCGGCCCGCAGACGCAGACCGATTTCCCGGTCCTGCTCAATGTGCTCGACGCGAGCGGCCGCTCCGTCTATCGCAACGACACGAAGGGGATCGAGTCTGCGCTCCAGCAGCTCGCGCTGCTGCCCGGGCACGCCACGGCCTGGTGGGTGGACAACGATCTGCTCGCCTCCGGCGGCGTGCCCAAGACCGTCACCGTCGCGATCGGCGCCTCGACAGCGAGCGCGCCGGCGAGCGTACCGGCGATCGCAACGAAGGACGTCAGCGCGAGCGACAGCTTCCCCGGACCGCACGTCAGCGTCACCGTCGAGAACCGCTCGGCCGTCACGCAGAGCGAGCTCCCCGTCTATGCCGTCGCGCTGCGCGGCGGGCGCGTGGTCGGCGCCGGCCGCGGCGTCGTCGCCGCGCTCGCCGCCGGCGCGAGCGCACAGGTTCTGGTCCCGATCGTCGGCACCGTAAGCGGAAGTACGATTTCGCTGACGATCCCCCCACCGGCCCGCACTGAGCTCTAGGCTGTGACGGTGCCGCGCCGCGTGAGCCTGGTCGTCGCGCTCAGCTGCGCCCTCGCGGCGCTCGGCGCCAGCGGCTACGCGCTCGCATCGAGCCGTGCGTCGGTCGCGACGGGGCCGCGGCTGACGGACTGGCCCGAGTTCGGCCTGAACCCGCAGCGCACCGACGCGACCGGCGACACGACCGGCATCACCGCGGCCAACGTCGGGAAGCTGCGCCTGCGCATCGTCGCGTTGCCCGGCACCGCCGACAACTCGGCGATCTACGTGCACGCCGCGAGCGTGGACGGCGCGTCCCACGACGTCGCCGTGCTCACCACCGACTACGGCATCACGCTCGCGATCGACGCCGGCAGCGGGCGGATCCTCTGGCGCTTCACGCCGCCCGGGATCTCCGCCTGGCAGGGCAGCGCACAGATCACGACCGCGAGCCCGATCGTCGACGCGTCACACACCTACGTCTACGCGACGTCGCCCAACGGCCTGGTGCACAAGCTCTCGCTCGCACGCGGCCAAGAGCAGCCCGGCTGGCCCGTTCGGATCACCCCGTTGCCCCAGCGGGAGAAGCTGACCGCCTCGCTCAACATCGCCGACGGCGATCTGCTGGCGAGCACCGGCGGCTACGACGGGGATGCGCCGCCCTACGTCGGCCATATCGTGGCGATCTCGCTCGCGGACGGCCGCATCGAGCACGTCTTCAACACGCTCTGCTCGAACCGCACGACGATCATCAACCCGCCGACTTGCTCCGCGAGCGACTCGGCGATCCTTTCGCGCAGCGGTCCGGTCGTCGAGCCGGGCGCCAGGCGCGTGCTGATCGCGACCGGCAACGCGCCCTACAACGGCACCACCGACTTCGGCGACAGCGTGATCGAGCTGACACTGCCCGACCTGCGCTTCCGCCAGGCGTACACGCCAACCGATCAGGCGCGGCTCAACAGCGACGACCTCGACCTGGGCTCGGGCTCGCCGGCGCTGCTGCCCGGCAAGCTGGTGTGGATCGCCGGCAAGGACGGCCTCCAGCGGGTGCTGAACCTCGCGGCGCTCGACGGCAGCGCCCCGGGCACGCGCCCGCACACCGGCGGCGAGCTGCAGACGCTCCCCACCCCCGGCGGCCAGGAGGTGTTCACCGCACCGGCCGTCTGGGGCGACGAAATGTTCGTGGCCGACGACGGCGGCACGAGCGCCTACCGCATCGCCGGTCGCCGCCTGCGGCTGCTCTGGCAGAACACGACGCCGGGGACCAGCCCGGTGCTCGCGGGCGGGCTGCTCTACGTCTACGACCCCTCGGGCGGCGGGATCGCCGTCTACGAGCCCGCAAGCGGGCACGCGCTAAAGACGCTCGCGGCTGCCTCCGGGCACTGGAACAGCCCGATTGTCGTCGACGGTCACGTGATCGAACCGACCGGCGACGACAACGACCACCTGCTGACCGGCTCGCTCGTGATCTACTCGACGCGCGGCTAACGCGCTCCGGCGCGCACTTTTCACCCCGGCGCTCCTCCGCCGGCGCCGGCAGCGCTGCTCATCTCGGGCTGGGCCGCCTGGCAGTCCCCGTGTCTGCCTGCGGTGACGCCTACGCCGGCTTGGGCGCCGGTTCGTGCAGCGCGGGATCGACGTTCACGCGCGGCAGCCTGCGCTCCAGCCGGCGCGGCAGCCACCAGGCGCGGGGGCCCATCAGCGCCATCAACGCCGGCACCAGCACGGTGCGAATCAGGAAGGCGTCGAGGAACACGGCGGAGGCAAGGCCGAGTCCGAACAGCTTGATCGTGAGGCTGTCACCGAGGATGAACGAGGCGAACACGCAGACCATGATCGCCGCCGCCGCGGTGATCACGCGGCCGGTCGAGGCGAGGCCGTGGCGCATCGCGTACGCGGCATCGCCCGTGCGCTCCCACTCCTCGTGCATCCGCGACATCAGGAACACCTCATAGTCCATCGACAGGCCGAACACGACGGCGAACACCATCACGGGCAGGAACGCCGCGATCGGCGCGGTCGTGGAGATCCCGATCAGGCTGCCGAGCCAGCCCCACTGGAAGACGGCGACGAGGACGCCGAAGGCCGCGGCGACGGTCAGCAGGTTCATCGCGATCGCCTTGACGGCGACGAACACCGAGCGGAAGACGACGAGCAGCAGCAGCGCCGAGATCAGCACCACGGCGCCGATGAACAGCGGCAGCTTGCTGGCGAGCAGGCTGCTGAAGTCGGCGAACAGCGCCGTCGTGCCGCCGACGTACACGGCGGCCCTGGTGGTGTGCTCGAGCGGCGGGATCACGTTGTCGCGCAGGCGGTTCAGCAGCGTCGTCGTCGCGGCGGCCTGCGGCGAGGTCTTCGGGAACACGTTGATCACCGCGAGGCGCCCGTTGGGGCTGTAGATCGCGGGTGCGACCGCGGCGACGTCCGGCAGGCCGACGAAGCCTGAGCGCAGCGCGTTCGCCGCGCCCGTGTCGCCGGCTGACGGCAGCTTCGCGACGACCTGCATCGGGCCGTTGAAGCCAGGCCCGAAGCCCTTCGCCAGCAGGTCGTAGGCCTGACGCGTGGTCGTGCTCTTGGCGTCCGTCCCGGCGTCGGCCGAGCCGAGCCGCAGCGCCAGGATCGGCGACGCGAGCGTGAGCAGGATCGCCAGCGAGAGGAAGGCCGCGATCAGCGGGCGACGCTCGATCAGACCCGCCCAGCGCTCCCAGAAGCCGGGCCCACGCGCGGCCCGCCGGCGCAGCCCGAACGGATCCCCGCGGTCGATGCCGCGTCCGAGCTTCGAGAGCACGGCGGGCAGCAGCGTCAGCGCGGCGCACATCGTGAGAAGCACGGTCAGCGAGGACGCGACGGCCGGGCCGCGCAGGAAGCTGACGCCCACGAGCAGCTGCCCGAGCATCGCGATCACGACGGTCACGCCGGCGAACAGGACAGCCCGGCCCGAGGTGTCCATCGCCGTGACGATCGCCTCGTCCGGCTCGATCCCGGCGTCGAGGCCGGCGCGGTAGCGCGTGACAACGAACAGCGCGTAGTCGATGCCCACGCCGAGGCCGATCATCGCGGCCAGCTCGGGCGTGAAGTTGACGACGTCGATGACGTGCGTGAGCACCGCGATCAGGCCGATCGCCGTGCCGAGCGCGAGCAGCGCGGCGAGCAACGGCAGGCCCGCGGCGACGGCGGTGCCGAAGGTGATCAGCAGGATGATCATCGCGGCGAGGATCCCGATCACCGTGGCCGGGCCGGTCTTGGGCGGCTCGACCTGCTCGATCGGCGAGCCTCCGAGCTGAATCTGCAAGGACGGCGTCCTGGCCGCCTCGGCAGTGTGGATCACGCGGTTGATCGCCGAGGTCGGCAGCGCGAAGGACCGCTCGTCGAAGAGCACGGTCGCGTAGGCGATGTGCCCGTCGGGTGAGATCGAGTGCGCGCCGGCGTACGGGCTCACCACGGTGGCGATGTGCGGCTCCGTCGCGATCGTGGCGAGCACGGCGTCGACCTGTGAGCGCACCGCACGGGAGGCGATCGGCGTGCGGGACTCGAAGACGATCGACGCGGAGTCGCCCTTGTGGGTCGGGAAGTATCTGGTCAGCAGGTTGAGCGCCTGCTGGGAGCCGGCGCTGCTGGGCCCCTTGTAGTTGCTGTTGTAGCTCGAGCCGACGACGTGTCCGATCGCGTTCGCGGCGATCAGCGCGACCACCCACCCCACGACAACGATCCGCCGGTGGGCGATGCACCATCTCGCAAGCGCTCTCATCCTGGGGCTACCTCCGCTCGAGCTTTTTCCGCGCCGGACCCTAGCACAAGTGATAGCGTTGGCTCCACTTTGCCCGATCTCTTCACACGATGACCACAACCCCGACACCCGAGCGACCGCTGCGCGCAGACGCGCAGCGCAACCACGACCGGATCGTCGCCGCCGCCGGCGACGCCTTCGCGGAGTGCGGCCTCGAGGTCTCGATGGAGGAGATCGCGCGGCGCGCCGAGGTCGGCGCGGCGACGCTCTACCGTCGCTTCCCGAACAAGCAGGAGCTGCTGCGGGCGATCCTCGAAGCACGCCTGCGCGAGCTGGAACCGTCGCTCGCTGCGGCGGCCGCCGCCGCCGATGCGTGGGAGGGGCTGCTGGCCGGCATGCGCGCGCTGCTCGAGGCGCAGGCGCGCAACATGGACTTCGTGCAGCTGCTGGCGCAGGCCGGCGAGCTCAGCCAGTTCAAGCGCGAGCTAGGCCAGCGCGTGTTCGAGCCGCTCGGGCTGCTGCTGGCCCGCGCCCAGGCCGCCGGCCAGGTGCGCTCCGACCTGGTGCCGAGCGAGCTGCACGTGCTCGTCCGCATGGTCGGGACGACGGCGTGGGGAACCGCGCAGACCGCGGCGCGGCCGAGCTGGGAGCGCTACCTGACGCTGCTGGCCGACGCCCTGCGCACGCCGACGCCCAGCGTGCTGCCGGCGCTCTGACCCCGGACGAGATCCTCGAGGGCGCGAAGCGCCCCTCTTCAGAACGGGCTTTTGCAGACCCCCTAGAACTCGATGTTCGCCATCACGTGCTTGACCACCGTGTAGTCCTCGAGCGCGTACATCGAGAGATCCTTGCCGTAGCCGGACTGCTTGAAGCCGCCGTGCGGCATCTCGCTGACCAGCGGGATGTGGTCGTTGATCCACACGCAGCCGAAGCGCAGCGCCTTGGCGACGCGCAGGGCGCGGCTGACGTCGCGCGTCCAGACCGAGGAGGCCAGGCCGTATGGCGTGCCGTTGCCCCAGGCGATCGCCTCGGCCTCGTCGCTGAAGCGCTGGACGGTGATCACCGGCCCGAAGATCTCGCGCTGGATCAGCTCGTCGTCCTGCTGCAGACCGGCGACGACCGCGGGCTCCAGGAAGAACCCGGGACCGTCGAGCGCCACTCCCCCGGTGACCAGTTCGGCGCGCGACGGGCGGCGCTCCAGCAGGCCCTCGACGCGGGCGCGCTGGCGCTCCGAGTTCAGCGGCCCGAGCGTCGTCGAGTCCGCGAGCGTGTCGCCGAGCACCAGGCCCGAGGCCTGCGCGACCAGGCCGGATACGACGTCGTCGTAGACCTTCGCGCTCGCCAGCACGCGTGTCGCCGCGGTGCAGTCCTGACCAGCGTTGTAGTAGCCGGTGCCGGCGATCGTCTCGAGCGCGCTTTCGAGGTCGACGTCGTCGAAGACGATCACGGGCGCCTTGCCGCCCAGCTCGAGATGAACCCGCTTGAGCGTCGCGGCCGCGCTGGCGGCGATCCGCTTGCCGGTATCGACCGAGCCGGTCAGCGAGACCATGTCGACCTCGGGATGCTCGACGAGCGCCTGCCCGGCCGGGTCGCCGTGACCGCAGACTACGTTCAGCACCCCGGCGGGGAGGAGCTCGGCGGCCAGCTCGGCGAGGCGCAGCGTGGTGACCGGCGTCGTCTCGGCCGGCTTGAGCACGATCGTGTTGCCGGTCGCGAGCGCCGGGCCGATCTTCCAGACCGCCATCATCATCGGGTAGTTCCAGGGGGCGATCTGGCCGATCACGCCGACCGGCTCGCGGCGGGTGATCGAGGTGTGGCCGGCCATGTACTCGCCGGCGGCCTTGCCCTCCATGCAGCGCGCAGCGCCGGCGAAGAAGCGCAGGTTGTCGGCCATCACGGGAATCTCGTCCGAGAGCACGTTGGCGTAAGGCTTGCCGGCGTTGATCGCCTCCTCGCGCGCGAGCTCCTCGGCGTGCTCCTCGACACTGTCGGCGAGCGCCAGCAGCGCGCTCGCGCGCTCGGCCGGCGTCGTTTGCGACCAGGCTTCGAAGGCCGCTCGCGCCGCCGCGACGGCGAGGTCGATGTCGGCCGCACCCGACAGCGGCGCCTGCGCGATCTCCTCGCCGGTCGCCGGATTCAGCACCGGCTCGGTGGCGCCGTCGAGCGGCGGCCGGAAGGCGCCGTCGATGAAGTTCTCAAGCGTGCGCATCGCAACTCCTCCTCGTTGTTGGAAACCCTTCGCCCTCAGCTGACGACCGCGGCGAGCGCCGTCTCGACATCGACACAATCTTCGCCGACGCTGCGCGCAACCGCCGGGTGGGTCGGCACGCCGCCCGCCACGTTGACGCCGAGCCGCAGCCCGGGATCGGCGGCGATCGCGCCCGCCACACCCTGTCCGGCGAGCGCCAGGACGTACGGCAGCGTCGAGTTCGCGAGCGCGTTCGTCGAGGTCACCGGCACCGATCCGGGCATGTTCGTGACGCAGTAGTGGACGATGCCGTCGACCTCGAAGGTCGGATCGTGATGCGTCGTCGGCCGCGAGGTCTCGAAGCAGCCTCCCTGGTCGATCGCGACGTCGACCATCACGGCGCCGGGCCGCATCAGCGCCAGCTGGCGGCGGCGAATCACGAACGGCGCGCGGTCGCCCGACGACGAGCACCGCGCCGATCACCAGATCGGTGCGCGGCAGCATCTCCTCGATCGCCAGCGTCGAGGAGTAGACGGTCGAGCAGCGGCCGCCGAAGACCGCTTCGAGCTCGCGCAGGCGATCGACGGAGACGTCGAAGATGAAGACGTCGGCGCCCATCCCGATCGCCACCGCGGCCGCACTGGCGCCGACGCTGCCGCCGCCGATGATCATCACGTTCGCCGCCGCGACGCCGGGGACGCCGCCGAGCAGCACGCCGCGGCCGCCCAGCGGCTTGTCAGCATGAACGCCCCGGCCTGCGTCGCCAGCCGTCCGGCGATCTCCGACATCGGCGCGAGCAGCGGCAGGCGACCGTGGCGGTCTTCGACGGTCTCATAGGCGATCGCGGTGGCGCCCGAGGCGCAGAGCGCGCGCGTCAGCTCGGGCGCGGGCGCCAGATGCAGGTAGGTGAAGAGGATCTGGCCGGGACGCAGGCGCACCACCTCGGGCGGGAGCGGCTCCTTGACCTTGACGATCATCTCGGCGCCGGCGAAGACCGCGTCGGCGTCCGGCGCGATCGTCGCCCCCTGGGCGGCGTACTCAGCGTCGCTGAAGCCGCTGGCGTCGCCGGCGCCCTGCTGCACCATCACCTCGTGCCCACGCTCGGTCAGCTCGCGCACGCCGGCCGGCGTCATCGATACGCGGTACTCGTCCGGCTTCGTCTCACTCGGGATCCCGACCTTCACGACCGTCCTCCTCGATTTGGATGTGTTCGGCGCCGTCGCCGCCCCGCGCTACAGGCGCTCACCTGCCACCCCCCGCCGCGCTCCCGAGCAGCTCGCGTCCGCGCAGCGCCAGCCAGAACTCGATCCGGTTCTCGACGCGGTCTAGCCGGCGGCCGGTCAGCTCCTCGATCCGCGACATGCGGTAGCGCAGCGTGTGGCGGTGGCAGAACAGCGCGCGGGCCGCCGCCTCCCAGCTCCCGTTGTGCTCGAGGAAAGCCTCGAGCGAGCGCAGCAGCTCGTCGCCGTGGCCGGTGCGCGAGCGCTCGATCGGGCCGAGCACGTCGTCGCAGTACTGGCGCAAACCATCGTCGTCCTGCAGCGAGAGCAGCAGCCGGTAGGCGCCGAGATCGTCGGCCGAGGCGACCGCCGGCGTCGACCCGTTCGCCAGCGCTCCCACCTCGAGCGCGCAGCGCGCTTCGTGAAAGCTGCGTCGCAGTGCCGACAGTGGCGCGTTGTGGCTGACCGCCGCCCTGATCGTGCGCCCGTCGCCGGCCAGCAGCTCGCGCGCCGTGGCGGCGACCTCGAGCGGGCTCGGCACGCCGGCGAGGACGGCGCAGAGCAGGCGCCGGCGAGCGGTCGCAACGGTGGCGACGAGCGAGTGGACGCCGAGGTCGCCGAGGATCCGCGAGAGCTCATCCTCCAGCGCCTCCGGCTCCTCCACGCCCAGCACCAGCACGGCGGCGTCGCCTGAGATCTCGAACGGCGCCAGCCGCACCGCCGCCTCCTCGCCCTCGATCCGCCCGCTCAGTACGAGCCCGAGGACGTCACCAGCGAGCCTGCGCTCGGTCTCCGCGACGACCCGCTCGCGCATCTGCGCGAGCGCCACGACCATCACCGCGTGGTGCGCGAGGAAGCGCTCGAAGTCCGCGACGCTGTCGCTCTCGGGGACCGCGACAAGCCAGGAGGTGGCGACGCCGTGCGCGCCGCTCGGCACCGGCAGCGCGATCGCGCGTCCGGCCAGCTCGGAGTTCTGCGGCACGAACCCGCGCGGCGAGCTGACGCCCGCGCGCGAGGCGATCTCGGAGCGGATCGCGGCAACCAGCGTGCCGTCGAGCTCGCGCCGGAAGGCGTGCGCGGCAAGCGTGCGCCCGGCGCCGTCGAGCACCATCACGGTTGCCCCGATCGAGTTCGCCAGGCCGCGCACGACCTCTGAGAGGCTGCGTTGGTCGAGCACCAGGCGTTCCATGCGCCGCTGGATCGAGACGGCGCGCTGGAGCACGTCGAGCTGTTCGTTGACCAGGCTGGTGAAGGCGCGCTCGGTGATCGCGATGAACGGCATCTCGTAGGGCACGCCGAACAGCGGAAACTCGAGCTCGCGGGCCTCGTCGACCAGCGCCGCCGGCAGCGTCGCGTGGGTGAAGCCCAGTCCGAACCCGAGCCCCGCGAGGTGGTGGCCGGCGAGGCGCCCGATGTAGGCGCGCTGCGCCTCCTCGTCATGCAGGAGCATGCCGGTGCTGAGCAGCAGCTCGCCGCCCGACAGCCACGGCGCGGGGTCCTCCAGCTCGGAGACGTGCACCCAGCGGATCGGCGCGCCGGCCGCGCGCTCGCCGGCGACAAGCTCCAGCTCGAGCGCGCCGACCAGATCCTTGACGCTCAGCATCGCGAGGCGTTCACCAGGACCGCTCGCTCGCCTCGCTCAGGACGGTGCGCAGGATCGCGCCGATCTCCTCGAACTGCTCGCTGTCGCAGATCAGCGGTGGCGCGAGCTGCACCACCGGGTCGCCGCGGTCGTCGGTGCGGCAGATCAGGCCGTGCTCGTAGAGCGCGCCGGAAAGGTAGCCGTAGAGCAGGTGCTCGGCCTCCACGTGGCCGAAGGTCTCCTTGGTCTCGCGGTCCTTGACCAGCTCGATCGCCTGGAAGAAGCCGGCGCCGCGCACGTCGCCGACGATCGGGATGTCGCGCAGCCCCTCGAGCATCGCGCGGAACTCGCCCTCCTTGGCCAGCACGTGGCCGCAGAGATCCTCGCGCTCGAGGATCTCGATGTTCGCCAGCGCAACGGCCGCGGCAACCGGGTGGCCGCCGAAGGTGAAGCCGTGGGCGAACATGTGCCCGTGGCCCAGGAACGGCTCGGCGAGCCGGTCGGAGGCGATCATCGCGCCCATCGGGACGTTCGCCGAGGTCAGGCCCTTCGCGGTGGTGATGATGTCGGGCACGTAGCCGTAGCGCTCCGAGCCGAACCAGTGGCCGAGGCGACCCCACGAGCAGATCACCTCGTCGGAGATCAGCAGGACGTCGTTGTTGTCGCAGATCTCGCGCACGCGCTGGAAGTAACCCTCCTGCGGCGGGATGCAGCCGCCGCCGTTCTGGACCGGCTCGAGGATCACCGCGGCGACCGTCTCGGGGCCCTCGAACTCGATCCGCGCGGCGATCTGCTCCGCCGCCCACAGCGGGTCGCGGTCGGCCGGCCAGCGGTAGGAGTCGGTGTTCGGCACGTGGCAGCCGCCCGGGGCGAGCGGCTCGAACTGGCTGCGGATCGAGGTGATGCCGGTGACCGAGAGCGCGCCGAGCGAGGTGCCGTGGTAGGCGACCTCGCGCGCGATGACCTTCGACTTCTGGCCGTGGCCGCTCAGCCGGTGGTAGGACCGCGCCAGCTTGATCGCCGATTCGACGGCCTCCGAGCCGCCCGAGGTGAAGAAGACGCGATTCAGATCGCCCGGGGCGAGCTCGGCGATCCGCACGGCGAGCTCGATCGCGCGCGGGTGGGCGTAGCTCCAGGTCGTGAAGAAATCCAGCTCACGCATCTGCGCCGCCGCGGCCTCGCCGAACTCCGGCCTCCCGTGACCGGCGTTGACGCAGTAGAGCGCCGAGAGCCCATCGAGATAGCGCTTGCCGTCGGCGTCGTAGACGTAGCAGCCCTCGCCCGAGACGATGATCGGCAGCGGCGCGCGCGGATCGTCCCCGATCCGCGTGAAATGCATCCAGAGGTGGCGGCGCGCCTGTTCCGAGAGCGCCGCAGCTGAGTATGGACCGCCGTGGACGACCGCCCTGTTCGCCATCGAAACCTCTCCGTTCCCAGTGGATATTACTCCTGTTCGTCCACGCTAGCGCCCCCTCGGGTGCTCCGCAAGCGGCAGAACGGACGACGAACCCGCTGCGGTATGTACATGATGGACAACTGCCGCCGGATCTTTGGTCACATCCGCACATTGCGGCGGGCCCACCGCCGCTCTAGGTTTGCGCTTCCGCACCATCCGAGGGAGGCTCAGGTTGGAAAGCGCAGCGATACCGGCTCCGTCAGCGACGCCGAGGGATACGAGCGCCCCCGGCGAGAAGGGCCTGAAGGCCGGCGCACTCGGCTACATGTCCAACCTCGTGATCGCGGTCGCCTCGACCGCGCCCGCGTACAGCCTCGCCACGACACTCGGGTTCGTCGTCGCCGTCGCCGGCCTCACGACCCACGCCCCCGCGGTCCTGATCGTCTCATTCGTCCCGATCCTCTTCATCTCGGCCGGCTACCGGTATCTGAACCTCGCCGACCCCGACGCCGGCACGACCTTTGCCTGGACGACCCGCGCGATGGGCCCGGTGATGGGCTGGATCAACGGCTGGGCGATCGTGCTGGCCGACGTGATCGTGATGGCCTCGCTGTCCGACATCGCGTCGATCTACACCTACAAGCTGGTCGGCTGGACCTCGGCCTCGAACTCGACCACGGCGATCGTCATCGGCTCCGTCGTCTGGATCGGGCTGATGACCTGGATCTGCTACCGCGGTATCGAGCTCTCGGCACGCATCCAGGCCGCGCTGTTGACCTTCGAGTGCGTGACGCTCGGCGTCTTCGCGGTCACGGCCCTGGTCGACGTGTACAGCCACGGCGCCCCGGCCGGCTCGCTGCATGTCGCGATCGGCTGGTTCAACCCGTTCGCGCTGAGCATCAACGCGCTGATCGGAGGCGTGCTGCTGGGCATCTTCATCTACTGGGGATGGGACTCGGGGGTCGCCGTCAACGAGGAGTCCGAGAACCCGGCCGAGGGGCCCGGCCGCGCTGCGGTTCTCTCGACGGTCCTGCTCGTGCTGATCTATGTGGTCGTCGCGACCGCCGCGCAGGCCGACGCGGGCACGGGATACCTCATCCACAACTCGAACGACGTGCTGAGTGGGCTCGGCGGCCGCGTCTTCGGGTCCGGCATCCTGCAGAAGCTGCTGCTCTTCTCGGTGCTCACGTCCGCTTCAGCGTCGACCCAGACGACGATCCTGCCAACCGCCCGCACGACGATCTCGATGGCGAGCTGGGGCGCGCTGCCGAAGGCATTCTCCCGCGTGCACCCCCGCTTCCAGACGCCGAGCGTCTCGACGCTGGCGATGGGCGCGGTGTCGATCATCTGGACCGTCGGCCTGCTCGTGTTCGACACGAGCGGAAACGTGCTCGGCGACTCGATCACCGGCCTCGGCTACGCGATCTGCTTCTACTACGGCTTCACCGGCATCGCGTGCGTCGTGTACTTCCGCCGCGAGATCTTCCGCAGCACCCACCGCATGCTGCTCGTCGGCCTCGTGCCGCTGATCGGCGGACTGATGATGTTCGGCATCTTCATCAAGGCGGCGATCTTCTACGGCCACAGCGTCAACGACTACTCGAAACCGGTACTCGGCGTGTCGGTGCCGATCATCATCGGGATCGGCGGCCTGCTGCTCGGCTTCGTCTTCATGGCAGCGCAGTGGGCGGTCAGACCCGACTTCTTCCGCCGCAGGCCCCAGACCGCCGACCCGGCGATCCTCGAAGAGCACCTCGCGCACACCGGGCCGTGATCGCGCGCGTCGGCCGCGGCGACCTGGACGACCTGCTGCCGCTGCTGCGCGCCTACTGCGACTTCTACGAGGTGGCTCCGAGCGACGCGGCGCTGCGCGCGCTCTCGTTGAACCTGCTCGCCAACCCCGACACGGCTGGCGTGCAGCTGATCGCTCGCGCCGACGACGCGGACGCCGGCGCGGTCGGCTTCGCCACCCTCTACTGGAGCTTCTCGACGCTGACCGCGGGCGCTATCGGCGTGATGAACGACCTCTACGTCGACCCGGGCGCCCGCAGCAGCGGGGTCGGGGCGGCGCTGATCGAAGCCTGCGAAGCCGAATGCGACGCGCACGGCGTGACGGTGATGGAGTGGGAGACGGCGCCGGGCAACGCCCGCGCCCAGGCTCTCTACGACCGTTTCGACGCGCAGTGCTCGGAGTGGATCGCCTACACGCTCGCGGTCAGGCGACGCTGATCACGGTGTAGCGGCGCGTGCCGCGCGGCAGCGTGATCTGCGCGTGCTCGCCGACCGCGAGCCCGAGCAGCCCGCGCGCGACCGGCGACTCGATCGAGATCTTCCCCTGCGCCGGGGCCGCGGTCTGCGAGCTGACGATCTCGAAGCGCTGCTCGCGTCCCTCCTCGTCGCGGACCACGACCGTCGAGCCGAAGCCGATCACGCCGCCGTTGCCGGCGCCGCCCTCGACGACCTTCGCCCGGGAGAGCCGCTCGCGCAGCTGCCGGATCTTCGTCTCGAGGTGCGCCTGGTCGTTCTTGGCGTCGTGGTATTCGGAGTTCTCCTTCAGATCACCCCATTCGCGCGCCGTCTTGATCCGCGCCGCCATCGCGCGGCGGCCGTCGCCCTCGAGCGCGGCAAGTTCGGCGCTCAGCGCCTCGTGGTCGGCGGCCGTCATCAGCGTGTCGTCGTCCATCGGCCCAGGCAGCGTACCGCAGGGCCTTCCTCGCGCCCGCGCACGCGCGCCGTTCCGTATCCTCCGCGAGCGTGCAGCCGCCGGCGATAGCGATCCGCGGCGCCCACAAGCGCTACGGCGAGATCACGGCGGTCAACGGCCTCGACCTCGAGGTGCCGGCCGGCGTGTGTTTCGGTCTGCTCGGGCCCAACGGCGCGGGCAAGTCGACGACGATGCGGCTGCTGACCGCGCAGAGTCTCGCCGACGCCGGCGAGATCAGCGTGCTCGGCTATCCCCTGCCCGCGCAGTCGAAGCAGGCGCGGATGCAGATGGGCGTGGTGCCGCAGCTCGACAACCTCGACATCGAGCTGACCTGCCGCCAGATCCTCAGCGTGTTCGCGCGGCTGTACCGCGTCGCGCGTCACGAGCGCCACGCAGCGGTCGGGCGGGCGCTGCAGATCGCCAACCTCGGCGCGCGCGCCGACACCAAGGTCTCCGACCTATCCGGCGGGATGCGCCGCCGGCTGCTGGTCGCGCGCGGGCTGATCCACCGGCCGCGCCTGGTGCTGCTCGACGAGCCGACGGTGGGTCTCGACCCGCAGATCCGCCAGGAGCTGTGGTCGCTGATCGACGGCCTGCGGAGCGAGGGCGTGACGATGCTGATGTCGACGCACTACATCGAGGAGGCCGAGCGCCTCGCCGACGTCGTCGCGGTGATGTCGGCCGGCCGCGTGATCGCGCAGGGCACACCCGCGGAGCTGGTCCGCGCGCACGCCGGCGAACGCGTCGTCGAGGTCTACGGCACGCCGGAGCGGCTCACGCAGGTGACCGAGCTCGCCGCCCAGCGCGGCTGGAGCAGCCGCCGCAGCGGACCGGCGGTCGCGATCATGCACGCCGAGACGCTCGGCGAGGAGGTCCCGGACGGCACCTCGCGCCCGGCCAACCTGGAGGACGCGTTCGTCGCCCTGACGGGGGAGGAGATCGAGTGAGCGCCGGCGAGAGCGCACCCGGAGACGTGCGCCGCGTGCGCCGCCTGGAGCCTGCCGCGCTGGCCGGCGTGATGACGCGCGATGTCGTCCTCTTCGGCCGCTACTGGAAGGCCACGACCTTCTCCTCGATCGTGCAGCCGACGATCTATCTGCTCGCCTTCGCCGCCGGCATCGGCGCGCTGGTCCCCAGGGTCGGCCATTTCAGCTACCTCGACTACGTGGCGACCGGGGTTGTGGCGACCGCGGTGCTCTTCTCCTCCGCCTTCCCCGGCATGTTCAACACGTTCGTGCGCTGGCGCTTCCAGCGCACCTACGACGCCCTGCTCGCCGCCCCCGTCGACGTCGAGGAGCTGGTCACGGCGGAGATCCTCTGGATCGCCCTGCGCGCCGGCGTCTACGGGCTCGCGCCGCTAGTCGTGGGGATCGTGTTCGGCCTGCACCCGACCGCCGGCATGCTGTTGGTCGTACCGATCGGCTTCCTCACCGGCTTCGGCTTCGCCGCCTTCGGCGTGCTGCTCGCCGCGATCGCGAAGACGATCGACAACTTCAACTACGTCACGAGCGCCGTGCTGACGCCGATGTTCCTGGTCGCCGGAACGTTCTTCCCGATCACGGCGCTACCCGCGGGGATCCGCGTCGTCGCGAGGTTCAACCCGCTCTACCACTGCGTGCAGCTGGTCCGCGACGCCTCGCTCGGCGGCCTCGGCGTCGCCGATCTGGCCCACGCCGGCGTGCTGTTGCTGTTCGCGCTCGTGATGTGGCGTCTCGCGATCTGGCGGCTCGGCAAGCGCCTGATCGACTGATCGACCATCGAGCTGTTCGGGTGGGTGCATGCACCCACCCGCGGGAGCGCGCATGCGCGCTCCCGGGAGTCGGCGCATGCGCCGACTCCAAACTGCCTGTCCGGCTACAGCCCGGCCGGGTGGCGCAGCATGAAGCCCGGATTCGCCGGGCGCAGCGGCCGCCAGCGGGGGCCCTGTTCGTTCGACGGGTCGTCCGCGGTGCTGGTGTCCAGACGCAGGCCGGCGACGTCGAGGTAGGCGTGGCCGGCGTTGGTGAGGATCGTCAGCCACTGACCCTGCCCCGGCCTGCCCCAGCTCTCGAACTGGCCGGAGTCGAGCGGCGCGCGCAGCAGCGAACCGCCGTGCAGCGCGAAGGAGACGGTGCCGGAGCAGTCATAGCCGTAGGAGTGGAAGGAGCGATGGCCGCCGCCGTAGACGTAGGGACGCCCGATGATGTTGTTCGCCGCCCAGATGATGTCGGCGACGACGGCGGGCGCCTCCTCGGGGGCGGCGGCGAGCCCGTGCACGATCTCGGCGGTCGCGCCCGGCACCACCAGGTGCGGTAGGCCACTGGACGGTGAGCCGGCGATCGTGCCGCCGCTGACGTCTGCGACCTCGGTCTGGGGGGCGTAGGGGACGAGCGTGCCGGCGGTGGTCTCGACGTAGACCGGCCCGTTGTAGACGGCGTTCGGCGACTGGCCCTTGGGGAGCACGATCGGCGCGAGCGGGTTGGTGAGCGTCAGCGGTGGTGTGGCGGCGCCGGTCGTGGCGCCGCCGCCGCCGATGAAGCCGGTCACGCCGGTCGCGCCAGTCGCTCCGGTCGCTCCGACCGAGCCGATGTTCGTCGGTGCGGTCGCTCCGCCGACCGCCGTTCCGCTGGGCGTCGAGTCTGCAAGCGCCTCCGAGGCGATCCCCCCGAAAGCAAGCAACGCAGTCCCCACGATGCAGGCGTGACGCAGACGCACAGATACCTCTCTCTGAAGCCTGCCGGGTTAGCTGACGGGCTCGCGCTGAAAGAGCAGCGCGTCTCGCGGGACCACCGCGAAATTCGCCCCAACAACTTGGTTCCCCGGCTCCATGGCTTCTGGCCATGGATTCGGCGTGTGGCCGCAATCTAGCAGCCTGGACCGATGGGTGGGGGAAAATGGGGCCGCCCGCGCAGAAAACCCGCAAATTGCATGAACGCGACCCGGGAAAGCCCGCAGCGCGGCCGCCGGGGCGCGGGCTCTACGATGCGGAACGCCAGCCCGAACCGACGACAGGAGCCCGAGATGTGCCACGAACTGGATTCCGAGCCGCCCATTCCGGTGATCGCAGGCGCCGCGATCTCGCACGACGATCTGGTGCTGGAGGCAGCCGACGGCAACCGCTTCGCCGCCTTTCTCGCCACGCCCGACGAGCCCTCGGCGGTCGGTGTCGTGATCCTGCCGGACGTCCGCGGGCTCTACCACTTCTACGAGGAGCTGGCGCTGCGCTTCGCCGAGCGCGGCTACGGCGCCCTGGCGATCGACTACTTCGGCCGCACCGCGGGCGCCGCCAAGCGCGACGAGAGCTTCGAGGCGATGGAGCACACCATGGCGACCACGCCCGACGGCGTGCAGGCCGACATCGCCGCCGCCGTCGCGTACCTGCGCTCGCCCGCCGGCGGCTCGCGCACGGCGATCTTCACCGTCGGCTTCTGCTTCGGCGGCGCCAACTCGTGGCTCGCGGCCGCCGGCGGTCACGGCCTGGCCGGCGCGGTCGGCTTCTACGGCATGCCGGGACCGCGCGGCGAGCGCCCGGGGCCGATCGACGCCGCCGCGCGGATGGCGGCGCCGATCCTGGCGCTGCAGGGCGGCGCCGACGGTCACATCACGGCGGAGCACAACGACGCGTTCGACGCCGCGCTCGCCGCCGCCGGGGTCGAGCACGAGGTGGTCACGCTCGCCGGCGCGCCGCACAGCTTCTTCGACCGCCACCAGCCCGAATTCCAGGCCCAGTCCGACGAGGCGTGGACGCGGACGCTCGCCTTCATCGACGCCCACAGCGGGGCCTGAGCGCGACGCCGCGTTTCGCGTGCTGCTCACTGTCCTGACGGGCGCTGCCGATAGGCAGGCAGGATGTCGAGCCAAGATGACGCTCAGGCTGCCAACGGACACGGTTCGGCAGAGGCCCGCAGACGCGTGCAGGCGAGCCTCAACCGCGGCGAGTTGCTCCAGGCGCTCGCGGCCGCCGAAACGGACCAGCTGACCGGAGCGCGCGCACGCGCAGCCGGCCTGGCCGACCTGGAACACGAGATCGAACGTGCCCGCTCCACCCGCAGACTTCTCACGCTCGCCTACGTCGACGTCGTCGGCCTGAAGGCCGTCAACGACACCCACGGGCACGGCGCCGGGGACGCCCTGCTGGCGCGAACGGCCGCCGCGATCCGCAGTCACCTGCGCGCGTATGACCTGATCGTCCGCCACGGCGGCGACGAGTTCCTGTGCGTGCTGTCCGGCGCGACGCTGCGGCAGGCGCGTAAGCGCTTCAGCGCGATCCGAACGGACCTCGCGGCCGACCCCGAGCCGTGCGCGATCAAGATCGGGTTCGCCGAGCTCGGCCCGCACGAGACCGCCGCCGAGCTGATCGAACGTGCCGACGCCCAGCTGCCGATCAGCCGCGGACGCGTCCACAGCGACTCAAGGGGACCTGATGAGCTGCCGATGGGTAAGGGACCCCACGATCGCAGCGGGCCATTTTCGGCAGGAGGAACACGGAACGTCATGGACCCGGACCCGGTCGCCGGCACCGCTCGTCAGCGAGTCCTGATCGCCGACGACGACCCGGTGGTCCAGTCGGCGCTGAGGGCATCTCTGGCCGTCGACTTCGAGGTCGTCGGCGTCGCCGGGGACAGCCAGCAGGCGATCGACCTCGCCGCGGTCAGTCAACCCGACGCCGCGATCGTCGACGTCGACATGCCGGGCGGCGGCCTGGGGGCGGTCCGAGGAATCCTGAAGGCCTCTCCGGCCACCGCGATCGTCGTCCTCTCGAGCGACGAGCTGAGCGGCGTCGTTCGCGAGCTGCTCCTAGCGGGCGCGACCGCATATTGCCGCAAGGGCGTGTCACCGCAGGTTCTCGCCGAATGGCTCACGCGGTCCATCCAGGCGCGTGCCGCCGAGCGCGCGGCGCAGACACCGTCCGTGCGTGAGCCCGCGCCGGCCTGAGCAGCCGTCGGAGGCGCGCGCTGCGCCGCAGGTGCACGACGGCCGCAGCCCAGGGACTGGCGTCCGCTTCGACAGCGTCGAGGACGTGCTGTCGCAGCAGACAATTGCGCGCTGGCGCGAAACGCTGAGCGTGGAGGCGCGACGAGACCTCCACAGGATGTTCGACGAGCTGCTGCCCGGCCGCGTGAGCGCGATCGAGCGGGCGGCCCGCCGCGGCGACAGGATCGAGCTCAAACGCGCCGCGCATCTGCTGAGCGGCAGCAGCACGATGATCGGGGCGACGCGCCTCGGCCAAGCCTGCCGGGAGTTTGAACAGGCAAGCGAGAACGGCGAGCCCGTTGACGGCGAGGCACGGCTCACTCGCCTGGCTGCCGTCGCCGCCGAGGCTCGCCAGGCGCTAAGCGACAGCCTGGCCTGAGCGTCCGGCGCCCCGGCCGTCCCGGCGCGGATCGGGTCGCGCGAGCAGCTCCGCCACCAGCGCCCGCAGATCCTCCGGACTGAACGGCTTCACCACGTAGGCGTCGGCGCCCGCGTCGAAGCCGCGGTCTGAGTCGGCCGCCTGGGCCTGCGCCGTCAGCAGGATGATCGGCAGCTCCCGCGTCGCCTCATCGCCGCGTAGGCGACTGGTGAGTTCGTAGCCGTCGATCCTCGGCATCATCACGTCGAGCACGGCGAGTGCGGGCCGCTCGACGTGCGCGAGCCGCAGAGCCTCCTGGCCGTCGAGCGCGGCGACCACCCGGTAGCCGGAGTGCTCGAGCCGGTAGCTGATCAGGCCGACGATGACCTCGTCGTCGTCGGCGACCAGCACCAGTGGCGCTTCGGACGCGGCCGGGTCGCACAGCGCCATGCAGATCGGCTCGGAGATCATGCGGCCTCGATTGGCAGCTCGACCCGCACGGAGGTACCCGAGCCCAGCCTGCTCGCGAGCGAGATCGTGCCGCCGTGAGCCTCGACGATCTCTTTGGCGACGCTGAGCCCGAGCCCGGTGCCCGGAATCGCCTGCCGCGTGGCGGTCGAGGCCCGGTAGAACGGCATGAACAGGTGGTCCACCTCGTTCGCCGGCACGCCGGCTCCGTTGTCGATCACCTCGATCACGGCTCGATCCGCCTCCGCGTGCAGCCGAACGTCGACCGCTCCGTCGGTGGTGAACTTGATCGCGTTCGAGATGATGTTGCCGAGCGCCTGGCTGAGGCGGCCGAGGTCGCCCGCGACCTGCAGTACCGGTGTCTGGGTCAGGCGCAGCTCGATCCGCTTGGCATCGGCGGTGGGCTGCGCCGCGAGGGTGCAGGCGGCAAGCATCGAGGCGAGGTCGACCGCACCCATCTCGAGCGTGAGGTGGCCCGCCTCGACCTTTCCGATCAGCAGCAGGTCGCCGACCACGCGCAGCAGCTGGTCCGAGCTGGCCTCGGCGATCGCGAGGCAGCGCTTCTGCTCCTCGGTCAAGGGACCGGGCTCGCCGCCGAGCACGATCTCGAGGTAGCCGCTGATCGCGGTCAGCGGCGTGCGCAGCTCGTGTGAGACGACCGAGACGAACTGGTCCTTCAGCGCGTCGAGCACGCGCAGCTGCTCGATCTGGTTCGCCAGCTCGGCACTCGCGTCGTGCTCCACCTTCTCACGTGCGGCGTCCGCGACGTTGCGCGCCGTCACGTTGTTGCAGACGGCGACCCGGCAGTCGCGGCCCTCCATCACCAGGTTCTCGCTCGTGACCTCGACGTCGATCACCGTGCCGTCCTTGTAACGGTGGTGCCACGACCTGAAGCGAACGGGCGCGTCGGCGGGGCTGGCGGCAAGGACGCTGCGGAGCAGCTCGGCGTCGTCGGCGGGATGGAGATCCTCGATGCTGAGCGCGAGGAACTCATCGCGCGTGTAGCCGTAATCCGACACGAGCGCCTTGTTGACGGCAACGATCCGGTGGGCGGCTCGCTCATAGACGACCATCGGCAGCGGGCTGAGCTCGAACAGCAGGCGATAGTGGGACTCGCTTGCACGCAGTTCCCTGTTGAGCTGCGCGAGCTGCGCCTCCAGCCCGGCGCGTTCGCGCTCGGAATGCTTCTGCGCGCGCCGGCTCCTGGCCTCGCCAAGCTCGCGATCCACGATCGGGCCGAGGCGGCTGAGGTGCTGCTTGAGCACGACATCGCGAGCGCCCCCCTTCAGGGCCTCGACCGCCGCCTCCTCACCGATCGCTCCGGAAAGCATGACGACCGGGATGTCCTCGCCGGTCTCGTGGACGATGCGGAGCACCTCGGTCGAGCTGAGGCTCGCCAGCGCGTGGTCACAGAGGATGATCTCCCACGGCCTCGCCGCGAGCGCGCCCCGCAGCCCGCTTTCGCCGTCGACGCGTTCGGACGTCGGGTCGAAGCCGACGCGCCCGAGCTCGGCCAGCGCGAGCTTCGTGTCGGCCTCCGAATCCGCGACGAGCAACAGGTTCAGCGGGCGCTTCATGCGGCCCAGCCGGCGTTGAGGCGCCTGAGCCCGCCGGCCGGAGTCGCCCTGGCGAGCGGCTCACGCGAGCGACGCAAGAAACGTCCCGTCTCGTCAAAGACAGCAGTCGCGGCGCGACGCTGGGCGGCTTCGGGCATGGGGACAAATGTCTCTTTAATCGCATGATCGACAGAACGCGGCAAACCCTGGAGCCGCGCCGCTTCGAACGGCGGCCGGCCTGACCGCGTCAGCCCCGCACGCGCGGCTGCCGGGGCCTTTCGCACACTCGCCCGCGACGCGTGTGACACGACTCCCACAGCGGCCCGATCGCGGGCCCGCCGCGAGCGGTCAGTCGAGCGTGAACGCCACCTCGTCGACGTAGCACCACCACCACAACTCCCCCGGCTCGATCGAGCGCATCACCGGATGCCCGCTCGCCTGGAAGTGCTTGGTGGCGTGGCGGTTCGGGCTTGAGTCGCAGCAGGCGACGTGCCCGCAGATCATGCACTCGCGCAGGTGCACCCAACCTGAGCCGATCGCAAGGCAGTCGCTGCAGCCGATCTCGCTGTCGCGCTGCACGCCGGCGTCGATCTGGTCGAGGTGGCCGCAGGTCTCGGTCATCGACGGAAGCGTAACGCGCGGGAGACTGCGCATTCCCCGGCCGCGCTCTCAGCGTCTTCCCAGGCTCCGTGCAGGTCCCGCCAAGGGTCGCGCCGGAGGATTTGCGGTGCAGCCGTAACGAGCCCCACGCGAGAATGGAGCCCCGATGAGCACGATCCAGTCAGTCGACGCCGCACCGGCAATCGCCGCCTCGACGCGCAGCCGGCCGCGTGAGGCGGCCGCCGAGGCGCGCTGGGTGCGCCCCGCGCTGATCGCGCTGCTCGCGCTGACGGCAGTCGCCTACCTCTGGGGCCTCGGCGCGTCGGGCGACGCGAACAGCTTCTATGCCGCGGCCGTGCAGGCCGGGACGCGCAGCTGGAAGGCGTTCTTCTTCGGCTCGCTCGACTCCTCGAGCTTCATCACCACCGACAAGCCGCCCGCCTCGATCTGGGTGATGGCGCTGTCGGGGCGGATCTTCGGCTTCAGCAGCTGGAGCATGCTCGTGCCGCAGGCGCTCGAGGGGGTCGCCGCGGTGGGGCTGCTCTACGCGGCGGTCAGGCGCTGGTTCGGTCCCGCGGCCGGCCTCGCGGCCGGCGCGATGCTGGCGCTGACGCCGGTCGCCGCGCTGATGTTCCGCTTCAACAACCCCGATGCGCTGCTGGTGGCGACGCTGGTCGCCGCCGCCTACTGCCTGACCCGCGCGATCGAGGCCGCCGGAACCCGCTGGATCGTCGCGACCGGCGCCCTGATCGGCTTCGCCTTTCTGGCGAAGATGGGCCAGGCCTTCCTCGTCGTCCCGGGTTTCGGCCTCGCCTACCTGCTGGCCGCCCCGGCGAGCCTGCGACGCCGGATCACCGGCGCGCTCGCCGGGCTCGCCGCGATGATCGCCGCCGGCGGCTGGTGGGTTGCGATCGTCGCGCTGCTGCCCGCAAGCTCGCGCCCGTTCATCGACGGCTCGCCCGACAACAACATCTTCAACCTGATCTTCGGCTACAACGGCTTCCAGCGGCTGTTCGGCAGCGGTGGTGGTGGTGGCGGCGGCGGCGGCGGGACGAGCTTCAGCGGCGCCACCGGCACGCTGCGCCTCTTCAACGACCTGATGGGCGGCCAGGCCTCGTGGCTTCTGCCGGCGGCGCTGATCGCGCTGGTCGCCGGCCTGTGGCTCACCCGCTCGGCGCCCCGCACCGACCGCACCAGGGCGGCGCTCGTCGTGTGGGGCGGCTGGCTGCTCGTCACGGCCGCAGTCTTCAGTTACTCGTCGGGCGTGATCCACACCTACTACGCGGTTGCGCTGGCGCCCGCGATCGCTGCACTCGTCGCGATCGGCGGGGCGCTGCTGTGGGAGCGTCGCGCGATGATCGCGGCGCGCGCCGCAGCCGCGCTCGCGGTGGCGGTAACGGGCGGCTGGTCCTTCGCCCTGCTCGACCGCACACCCAGCTGGCAGCCGTGGGTGCGGGTGCTCGTGCTCGCCGCGACGGTCGTCGCCGTCGCCGGGCTGCTCGCCGGACCGCGGCTGCGGTCACTCGGACGCCGGACCGGGCTCGTCGCGATCGCCGCGGTCGTGATCGCCGGACTCGGCGGACCAGCCGCCTACGCGGTGCAGACCGTGTCCACGGCGCACAGCGGCTCGATCGTCTCGGCCGGTCCGGCGGTGTCGGGCGCGGGCGCCGGGACGGGCGGCCTGCCGGGCGGCCTCGGTGCGCGCGGCGTGCCGGGCGGCTTCGGTGCGAGCGGCGGCGCCGGCGTTCCGGCGGGCGCCGGCCAGGGCCTGTTCGGTCCCGGTTCGGGCGCCGCGCCCTCAACGCCGCCGCAGGGCAGCGCCCAGGGCGCGTCCGGCGCGCCGGCGCTCGGCGCGGGCGGCTTCGCCGGCGGCGGGCCAGGAGCCACCGGCGGCGGCGCCGGCGGCGGCGTGAGCGTGAGCAGCGCACTGGTCAGGGCGCTCGAGTCAGGCGCGTCCTCCTACCGGTGGGTTGCGGCGACATCGGGGTCGATGAGCGCAGCCTCCTACGAGCTCGCCACCGGCGGTGATCCGGTGATGGCGATCGGTGGCTTCAATAACAACGGCGGCCTGCTGAGCCTCGCCCAGTTCATCGGCTACGTGCACGCCGGCGACATCCACTACTACGTCGCCTCGGGCGGCGCCGGCGGCGGACCCGGCGGCGGCCAGGGCTCCTCGACGACCGGCGAGATCTCGAACTGGGTGGCGTCGCACTACAGCGCGCAGACGATCGGCGGCGTCACCGTCTACGACCTCACGAAGTGACCGCGGCGGACCACCTCCCGGTGCAGCGCAGACCGGGGGGTGGCGGACGCGGCCAGCCGGTGGGCCTCTAGACTCGCAACTCGTGAGCCAAACGAGCCTCCGAGCGTCGCAGCGGCCGGGCGGAGCTGCGACGCCCAGCGAGCCGGAGGCGCGCCACCGTTCCAGCAGCCTGTGGCTGTCGCAGTTCGCCGGCTCGCTCGTGCCGCGGGCGCCGCTCGGGGGCGACGTCCGCTGCGATGTCGCGATCGTCGGCGGCGGCTTCACCGGCCTCTGGACGGCCTACTACCTGAAGACCCTGCAGCCGGACCTTCGCGTCGTCGTGCTCGAGCGCGAGATCGTCGGCTACGGGCCGTCGGGGCGCAACGGCGGCTGGGCGATCGGCGGCCTCTCCGGCGCCCCAGCCGCGTACGGCTGCTCCCACGGCGACGAGCGCGTCGCCCGTGCGCTGCGCGCCACGCACGAAGCGATCGATGAGATCGGCGCGGTCGTGGCGCGCGAGCGGATCGACTGCAGCTTCGTCAAGGGCGGGGCGCTGATGCTCGCGACGAGCGCGCCGCAGTGGCAGCGCCTGCAGGCGCGCCAGGCCGCCGCCGAGACCGCGGGACCCCAGGCGCCGGACGGGAGGCTGCTGTCGGTCGCCGAGACCGAGGCGATGGTCGCCGCTGCGGGCGTCCGGGGTGGGCGCTTCACGGAGCACGCCGCGCGCGTCGACCCGGCACGGCTCGCGCGCGGACTGGCCGACGCCTGCGAGCGCCACGGCGTGACGATCCACGAGCTGACCGCCGCGAGCGCGATCGAGGCGGGGTGTGTGCGCACCGCCACCGCGTCGGTGCACGCCGAGATCGTGATCCGCGCGACCGAGTCCTACACCACGCAGCTGCCCGGGAACGCCCGCAGCTACCTGCCGCTCTACTCGCTGATGATCGCCACCGAGCCGCTCGACGAGCGGGTCTGGCAGGCGCTTCGGTGGCGCGACGGACTGCTGATCGACGACCGCCACCACCTCTTCTTCTACGCTCAGCGCACGACCGACGGGCGCATCGCGATCGGCGGCCGCGGCGCCCCCTACCGCCTGCGCAGCCCGATCGACGAACGCAACGCACACAACGAGCAGGTGCGGGCGCGCCTCATCGCCACGCTGCGGCGCACGTTCCCGGCCGCCGCCGGCGCCGAGATCACGCACCACTGGGGCGGCCCGCTCGCCGCCCCGCGCGACTGGAGCATGAGCGTCTCCTTCGACGGCTCCAGCGGCCTTGGCGCGGCCGGCGGCTACACCGGCCACGGCGTCGCCGCCGCCAACATCTCCGGCGCGACGCTCGCCGACCTGGTCCTGCGGCGCGACAGCGAGCTGGTCACGCTGCCGTGGGTCGGCCACCGCAGCCGCCGCTGGGAGCCCGAACCACTGCGCTTCCTCGCCTCGCGCGCGATCGTCGGCATCCTCGGCGCCGCCGATCGCCGCGAGGACGCGAGCGACCGCCCGGCCCGCCGCGTGCGCCTGCTGGCGCCGTTCTTGCCGCCGGCGCATTGACGCCGCGCCGCGCGCGTGCCCCCTCACCCGCGTGAAAGATTTCGCCGCCGGCGGATGATAAGAGGACGTGGACCCGGCTGAATACGAACGCGCCGAGCGCTTCTCGTCGATCTTCGAGGAGAGCTACGGCCGCGTCCACGCCTACGCGGCGCGACGCGTCGGCGCAGACAGCGCCGACGACATCGCCGCCGAGACGATGCTGATCGCCTGGCGCCGCCGGGACGTGCTGCCGGCCGACCCCCTGCCCTGGCTCTACGGGATCGCGCGGAACGTCGTCGCCCGACACCACGAGGCGGCGACGCGCGGGCAGCGTGTCGTTCGTTCGCTCGAGTTCCAGCGAGCGGAGAGCCGCACCGAACCGGGCGAGGACGCGGCGGTCGCGGCGGCGTGGGCGACGCTCGGAGCGCGCGACCGCGAGCTGCTTGCGCTGATCGCCTGGGAGGAGCTGGCGGTCCGCGACGCCGCGCGCGTGTTGGGCTGCTCGGCGGCGACCTGCTCGGTTCGCCTGCACCGTGCGCGCAGGCGCTTCGAGCGCGAACTTGCCCGCAGCGTGCCGGCACCCCGCGCCGTTCCCGACCTCACGGAGGCGTCATGAACATCAGCCAGCTGCCCGGCAGTCTCGCCCGGCTCGCGCGCGCCAACCCGGTGATCGCCGAGGCCGGTCTCGGACGTGCGCCGCAGGCTCAGGCGCAGCTGGCGCGGATCCTCGCCAGCGAGCGCGAGGCTCCGAGCCGCAAATGGCGTCCGCGCCGGCGCCGCGTGATCGCGATCCTGATCGTCGCCACGGCGCTCACGGGCTGCGGCGCCGCGCTACGCGTGGCCGACCCCTTCGGCTTCTGGAGCAGCTCGGCGCCGGGCACGGCGCTCTACGGCGTGAACCCCGCCACACACGCTGTGGCGCCGCGAGCGAGCGGGATCGGCTGCCGGCTCGCGGGCGCGAAGACGCTGACGTGCACCGCGGGAGGTGTCGGCATTCGCTACTCGATGATCGAGGCGCGCACCGTCGCCGGCGTCCCGGCCGGGTTCAGCCGCACGAGCGCGCTGCGCGCCATAGCCAAGGGGCTCGCGGCGGGCCAGATCTCGGCCAATGGCGCACGCGTGCTGCGCGCAGATCTGATCGCGGTGCCCGCCTCGTTCTTCCCCGACTTCCGCGAGCTGGGCCGCTTCCAGACGATTGAGTCACAGAACGGCTCGAACGGCACCGAGCGGATCCCGCCTCACGGCGTCCCGTTGCTGGTCGCCTGCCAGCAGCTGGCCGCGGCGATCGACTGTCGGGCGCTCAACGGCGATGAGGCGACCCCGGTTGGGGCCGGCGTCTACGCGGCCACGCCCGCACCGGACTGGGTCACCGTGCGAAGCCCCGGGCCGAACGCGTCCCTGGCGGCCTCGCAGCGGCTGATCGTCGCCGTCTTCGGGCACCCGTTCACGCCCACCGAGGTGCGACTCCTGATGGACATGCTGAGATACGCGACGGTCGTGCGCAGCGGCGGCCCCGTGAGCGGCCACTCCGCTCCGATCGTCCGCGGCCGCCCGTCCGGATGAGCGCGGCGGCCAGCGGTACCGGCTTCGGCCGGCGCCCGTGCCGCGCGCCGCGCGCGCCGCGCTCAGGCTGTCGGCGCCGCCGGCGTCCGCGCCCCCAGCCCCATCGTCGCGGCCTCCTCGCGGAGCCACTCGCGGGCGTCGGGATGGGCGGCGTACTCGATGATCAGGCGCGCCTGCGCGCGCTGGCTGCGGCCGAAGATCTGCGCGCAGCCCTGCTCGGTGATCACGGCGGAATGCTGGAAGGAGGTAACCGGGTCGGCCAGCCGCGGGACGATCGTCGAGCTGTCGCTCTTGTCGTGCCAGGAGCGCAGCGCGATGATCGCGTGCCCTCCGGGCGAGTGCAGCGCGCCGACGGTGAAGTCGGGCTGCCCGCCGAAGCCGGAGTACAGACGGCCGTTGATGTGGCTGGCGCCGGCCTGGTCGCGCAGGTCGACGGCGAGCGCGCTGTTGACCGAGACCATCCGCCGATGCGACGCGATCCGCGCCGGGTCGTTGGTCGTCTCGGTGCGCGCCATCCGCAGCCGCGGGTTCTCCGCAACCCACTCGTAGAACTCGGGCGAGCCGAACAGGAAGGAGCAGACGATCGGCGCCGAGCGCTCGAGCGCCCCATGGCGTTCGAGCGCCATCACGCCGTCGCTGATCATCTCCGACCAGATCGCGAGGCCGTGGCGGTCAGCCAGCGCCCGCAGCGTGGCGTCGGGGATCTGGCCGATCCCGAGCTGCAGCGTGGATTCGTCGTCGACCAGCTCCGCCACCAGCTCGGCGATCTGGTCGGCCTGCTCGTGCGCGCCGCCGGGCGCGGGCGAGGCGAGCGGCTCGTCGGCCTCGATCGCAAGGTCGATCAGCTCCTCGTCGAGCTCGCTGTCGCCGAAGGTGTAGGGCATCCGCGGGTTGAGCTGCGCGACCACCAGGCCGCCACGGGCCCGGACCCGCTCGACGGCGGCGACGAGCACGTTGACCTCGATCCCCAACGACACCTTGCCGGCGCGCGGCGTCGAGGTGTGCAAGAGCACCACGTCGGGCGCCCGGATCGTTGCGAACAGTCGCGGCACGAGCGACAGTCGCATCGGCAGGTAGTCCAGCCGGTCGCCCGCCCCGCGCATCCCCGGGCCGACGAACGGCGTTTCGAAGATCACGCCCTCGCGTGCCGGCAGCGGCGCCGGCGCGGCGAGCATGAACAGCCGGTAGCGCTCACGCGAGCGCTCGAGCGCGTCGAGCAGGGCGCGCGGCGCGGCATGGTTTCCGCTCGCCACCACGCGCGGCTGCTCGACCGCGAGCGCATCGAGTGCCTGCTCGAGCTGCTGTGTCGAGATCACGCGCACGGCGTGAGCCCCTCGTGTTGCGGGGGGCTCACGCGCGACGAGCCGACGCTTTCAACGCTGCTCCGCATCGCTCACGCGACCGCCGGCACGTGCTCCATCACGCGCGCCGCGAGGTCGACGAGCCGGCTGGAGTAGCCCCACTCGTTGTCGTACCAGGCCACGACCTTCACCAGTGTCCCGTCGATCACGCTCGTCAGGCCGGAGTCGAAGATCGACGAGAACGGCGAGCCGACGATGTCGGTGGAGACGATCGGATCCGCGGTGTAGTGGAGGATGCCCTCCAGCCGGCCGTGGTCGGCGGCGTCGTGGAAGGCCGCGTTGATCTCCTCGACAGTCGTTGCCCGCCCGGCTTCGATGGTCAGGTCGACCAGCGAGCCGGTCGGGGTCGGCACGCGAATCGCGAAGCCGTTGAGCTTTCCCTCGAGCTCCGGGATCACCAGACCGAGTGCCTTCGCGGCGCCGGTCGAGGTCGGCACCAGGTTCAGCGCGGCCGAGCGCGCGCGGCGCAGATCGCTGTGCGGTCCGTCGAGCAGGTTCTGGTCGGCGGTGTAGGCGTGCACCGTGGTCATCAGGCCGTGGTGGATGCCGACCGTCTCGTGCAGCACCTTCGCGACGGGCGCGAGGCAGTTGGTCGTGCACGACGCGTTGGAGATGATGTGGTGGCGCTCCGGGTCGTAGACGTCCTCGAAGTTGACGCCGATCACGACGGTCGCATCGAGCGGCTCCGCTCCCTTGCCGGGGGCGGACACGATCACCTTGGCCGCGCCCGCCTCGAGGTGCTCGGCGGCGGCGGCACGCGTGCGGTAGCGGCCGGTGGACTCGATCACGACGTCCACGCCAAGCTCGCGCCACGGCAGCTTGGCGAGCGTCGGCTCCGCGAGCGCCCGGATCGGCTGGCCGTCGACGATCAGCTCGCCGTCGGCGTAGGAGACCGTGGACGGAAAGGGCCCGTAGACCGAGTCGTAGCGCAGCAGCTGCGCCAGCGTGGCGCCGTCGGTGATGTCGTTGACCGCGACGATCTCGAAGGGGGCCTCCTGCTTGAAGGCTGCGCGCAGGACGCTTCGTCCGACTCGGCCGAAGCCGTTGATTGCTACTCGCGTGGGCATCGTTGAAATCCTCCTGCTGTCTGGTGGGAGAGCGTCCTCGCTCATGCGGGGCACCCTTCAAGCTACGCAAGCCGGCCGACGCCGTCATGCGTACGAACTACGGAGTCCGTTCAGTGCGGACTGCGGTAGCGACCCCCGTCCCCACAGGGTTCACTGTGCAGTGATGTTCCAGGTTCGAATACACGGCCGCGGCGGCCAGGGTGTCGTCACGGCGGCGGAGATGCTGTCGGTCGCGGCGTTCAACGAGGGCCGCCATGCGCAGGCCTTCCCGAGCTTCGGCTCCGAGCGCACCGGCGCACCGGTCGTTTCGTTCTGTCGCATCGACGATCGCGAGATCCGCGTGCGCGAGCCGATCATGGAGCCCGACGCGCTGATCATCCAGGACCCGACGCTTTTGCATCAGGTGGACCTGTTCGGCGGGCTGCGCCCCGATGGCTTCATCCTGATCAACACCGCCAAGAGCTTCGACGAGCTGGGTCTCGGCGAGTTCGTCGAGTCCTTCCGCCACGAGCGGCTGCTGACCGTGCCGGCGGGCGACCTCGCGCGCGAGCACACCGGCCGCCCGGTGCCGAACGCCGCGCTGCTCGGCGGTTTCGCCGCGCTCAGCGGGCTGATCTCGCTGGAGTCGCTGGCGGCCGCGATCCGCGAGCGCTTCGAGGGACCGGTCGGCGAGGGCAACGTCGCGGCGGCGCAGGCGGCCTACGACTGGGTCACCGACGAGCTGCGGGAGCTGAGCGGTGCTGCGGCAGGTTGAGGGATCACGCGCGGTCGCCGAGGCGGTGGCGATGTGCCGCCCCGAGGTGATCTGCGCCTACCCGATCTCGCCCCAGACGCACATCGTCGAGAACCTCTCCCAGATCGTCAAGGCCGGTGAGCTCGCGCCCTGTGAGTTCGTCAACGTGGAGTCCGAATTCGCCGCGATGTCGGTGGCGATCGGCGCCTCGGCCGCCGGCGCGCGGGCCTACACGGCGACCGCGAGCCAGGGTCTGCTCTACATGGTCGAGGCGCTCTTCAACGCCTCGGGGCTCGGCCTGCCGATCGTGATGACGGTCGCCAACCGCGCGATCGGCGCGCCGATCAACATCTGGAACGACCACTCGGACTCGATGTCCCAGCGCGACTGCGGCTGGATCCAGCTCTACGCGGAGACCAACCAGGAGGCGCTCGACCTGCACATACAGGCCTTCCGGCTCGCCGAAGAGCTTTCGACGCCGGTGATGGTCTGCATGGACGGCTTCATCCTCACGCACGCGGTCGAGCGGATCGACATTCCCGCCCAGGAACAGGTCGACGCCTTCCTGCCCCCGTACGTGCCGCGCCAGGTGCTCGACCCCGACGAGCCGATCTCGATCGGCGCGATGGTCGGCCCGGAGGCCTTCATGGAGGTCAAGTACCTCGCGCACGCCAAGCAGATGCAGGCGCTCGAGCTGATCCCGGAGATCGCCGCCGACTTCAAGGCGGCGTTCGACCGCGACTCCGGCGGCCTGATCCACCGCTACCGCAGCGAGGACGCGGAGACGATCGTCGTGGCGCTCGGCTCGGTGCTCGGGACGATCCAGGACACGATCGACGAGCTGCGCGAGGACGGGATGAAGATCGGCGCCGTCGGCATCGCCTCGTTTCGCCCCTTCCCCCTCGATGAACTGCGCGCCGCGCTCGGCCACGCCGAGCGCGTGGTGGTGCTGGAGAAGGCGCTCGCGGTCGGCATCGGCGGCATCGTCACCGCCAACGTCCGGATGGCGCTCGCCGGCATCGTGCTGCACGGCTACACGGTGATCGCCGGGCTCGGCGGGCGACCGATCACGAAGGCCTCCCTGCGCACCCTCTTCCAGCAGGCGGCGGACGACGCGCTGGAGCCGCTGACCTTCCTGGACATGGATTGGGACATCGTCAACCGCGAGCTGGCCCGGATGGCTTCCTCGCGCCACTCCGGCCCGCACGCCGAGAACATCCTGCGCGACAGCGGCCCGGTTGCGGCAGGCCCGGTGTGAGGAGCCCGCGATGAGTGCACCGACCCAGGTCCGCTTCTACCAGACCGGCAGCTTCGCGGTCGGCAACCGCCTGCTCGACCCCGAGCAGCGCTCGCTGCAGTCCGGCGAGCAGCGCTCCAACTCGATCACCTGCGGCCACCGCGCCTGCCAGGGCTGCGGCGAGGCGCTCGGCGCGCGCTACGCGCTCGATGCCGCGATGCGCGCCACACAGGGCAGGCTGATCGCCGCCAACGCGACCGGCTGCCTGGAGGTCTTCTCCACCCCCTACCCGGAGACCTCGTGGCGGATCGCCTGGATCCACTCGCTGTTCGGCAACGCGCCCGCGGTCTCGACCGGGATCGCCGCGGCGCTGCGCGCGAAGGGCCGTGACGACGTGCGCGTCGTCGGCCAGGGCGGCGACGGCGGCACCGTCGACATCGGCTTCGCCTGCCTGTCGGGGATGTTCGAGCGTAACGACGACGTGCTCTACATCTGCTACGACAACGAGGCCTACATGAACACCGGCGTGCAGCGCTCCGGCGCGACGCCGCCGGCCGCACGGACCGCGACGACCCAGGCCGTCGGCCCCGAGCCGGGCAACGTGTTCGGCCAGGGCAAGAGCGTGCCGCTGATCGCGATGGCCCACGAGATCCCCTATGTCGCGACCGCGACGGTCTCCGAGCTGCGCGATCTCGAGGCGAAGGTCACGACCGCGATGGAGATCCGCGGCGCCCGCTACCTGCACATCTTCGTCCCCTGCCCGCTGGGCTGGGGCACCGACTCGGGCGACACGATCAAGATCGCCCGCCTGGCGAAGGAGACCGGGATCTTCCCCGTCTTCGAGGCGCGCGACGGCGTCGTCACCGGGGTCTCGAAGATTCGTCGCCAGCTGCCGGTCGAGGAGTACCTGCGGCCGCAGAAGCGCTTCGCGCACCTGTTCAAGCCAGAGCCGCGGCCCGACGTGATCGCCCGCATCCAGGCGGGCGCGGACCGCAACATCGCCCGTTTCGGGCTGCTGGACGGCGACGCGATCGACGGAGTCCCCGCATGACCCAGACCGACCCGCAGCTGATCCAGATCGACTCCAAGCCGTTTGCGATAACCCTCGAGCCCGGCTCGAGCCTTGCGAACAAGACCGGGTCCTGGCGCGACAAGCGCCCGGTCTACGTGCATCGCCTGCCGCCGTGCAACCACGGGTGCCCGGCCGGCGAGAACATCCAGCAGTGGCTTTACCACGCCGAGTCCGGCGACTACGAGTCCGCCTGGCGCGAGCTGGTCAAGGACAACCCGCTGCCGGCGACGATGGGCCGCGTCTGCTACCACCCCTGCGAGACCGCCTGCAACCGCGTGCAGCTGGACGAGGCGGTCGGCATCCACGGCGTCGAGCGCTTCCTCGGCGACGAGGCGATCCGCCAGGGCTGGGCGCTCACGGCCGAGCAGGCGACGAGCGGCAAGCGGGTGCTCGTGGTCGGCGCCGGCCCGTCCGGGCTGTCGGCCGCCTACCAGCTGGCGCGCCGCGGCCACAGCGTGACGATCCGCGAGGCCGGCCCGATGGCGGGCGGCATGATGCGCTTCGGCATCCCCCGTTACCGCCTGCCGCGCAACATCCTCGACGCCGAGATCCAGCGCATCCTCGACCTCGGCGTCACGCTGGAATGCAACGCGAAGGTGGAGAACATCCTCGAGACGATGCGCGACGGCGGCTTCGACGCCGCCTTCCTCGCCGTCGGCGCGCACATCGGCAAGCGCGCCTACATCCCCGCCGGCGAGGCGGCGCACATCCTCGACGCGGTCGCGCTGCTGCGTGACATGGAGGGCGAGGAGCCGCCGCTGCTCGGCCGCCGCGTCGTCGTCTACGGCGGCGGCAACACGGCGATGGACGCCGCCCGCACCGCCAAACGGCTGGGCGCGAGCGAGGCGATCGTCGTCTACCGGCGCAACCGCGACAAGATGCCGGCCCACGACTTCGAGGTCGAGGAGGCGATCGAGGAGGGCGTGCTGATGAAGTGGCTCTCGACGATCAAGCACGTCGAGGGCGGCAAGATGCTGCTCGAGAAGATGGAGCTCGACGAGACCGGCTTCCCGCAGCCGACCGGCGAGACCGAGGAGCTGGAGGCCGATTCGCTGGTGCTCGCGCTGGGCCAGGACTCGGACCTCTCGCTGCTCGACGGCGTCCCGGGTCTCGAGATCGAGGACGGCGTCGTGGTCGTCGACGAGCGGATGATGACCGGCCACGAGGGCATCTTCGCCGGTGGCGACATGGTGCCCGCCGAGCGCACCGTGACCGTCGGCATCGGCCACGGCAAGCAGGCTGCCCGCAACATCGACGCCTGGCTGCGCGACGAGCAGTTCGTGCACGCGCCGGTGCCGGAGCTCGCCGACTTCGACAAGCTGAACACCTGGTACTACTCCGACGCGCCCCGCACGGTCGCGCCACAGCTCGACAAGATCCGCCGCCAGGGCAGCTTTGACGAGGTCACGCTCGGCCTCGACGAGACCAACGCGCTGTTCGAGGCGCGCCGCTGCCTGAGCTGCGGCAACTGCTTCGGCTGCGACAACTGCTACGGCGTCTGCCCCGACAACGCGGTGCTGAAGGTCGACGAGGCGGACGGCTACGCCTTCGATTTCGACTACTGCAAGGGCTGCGGGATCTGCGTCGCCGAGTGCCCCTGCGGCGCGATCGAAATGGTGCCCGAGGCGGGCTGAGCCCGCCCTGCTGGGGGCCGAGTCGGTGCATGCACCGACTCGCCGGGAGGGCGCATGCGCCCTCCCGCGGGTGGGTGCATGCACCCACCCGTACAAGAGTTCTCTATTTTGGTGGCGGCAGGACGAGCGCCGAGCAGGAGTCGTGCGTGATGCGGCGGCTGACGCTGTTGAAGGCCTGCAGGCCACCGAGCCGGCGGCTGCCGATCACGACGATCGCGGCACCGGTGCTCCTGACCGCCGAGAGGATCACGGGCACGGCTCTGCCCGGCACGATCAGCGACTCGGTCGCGGTGAGCGCGGACAGCGCCTTCACCTGCGACTGGATGCGGTGCGGATGCATCCGTGACTCCGGCCCGAGCGCGTGGACGAGCGTGACGGGGGCATCCTGGTCGACCGCGAGTTTGCCGGCCAGCGAAACGATCTGATCCGAGCCGTCCAGGCCGTCGCTGGCGACCATCACGCGGCGGCCGCGCAGCGGGCCCTTGAACGACGCTCGCACGAACAACGTCGGCGTCGTGAACGCGCGCAGCGTCGCGGAGGCGACCCCGCCGACCAGCATGCCGCCGAACCAGGAGGTGGCGGGCGCGCCGAGCGCCAGCAGGTCGTACTGCTCCGCACGCGCAAGGATGATCTTGACCGGCGGGTGCCCGGGGTCCACAACGGTGGTCGCCGGCACGCCGGCGTGGTCGGCGATCCGCTTGGCCCGGGCGAGCACGTGCGCGACACGCGCCGGGCCGATCGCCGCGGTCGCCTGCAGGCCGGAGCCCGACGCGGCGGTCACGGCGAGCAGCGTCAGCGAGCCACCGGGGCCGGCGAGGCAGGCCGCCATCCGCACCGCGGCGGTGCTGGCGCGCGTCCCGTCGACGGCGCAGAGGATGTTCGCGAAGAGCGGTGCCGGGGCGTCGTCGCTCATGGCACCAACACTACACTCGCTCCACCGGCCCGCGGGTTTTAGGGCCGACCCTTAGGCTGGGCGGACTCTGAGATGTGCCGACAGGTGCGGCTCAGCGGACGGGTCCCGCCCATGGCGGGACCCGTCCGACCTACAGACCTATCGAACTCCCAACTGTCGGGAGCACTCGGAGACAGCCCACCTTTAGGCGCCGACCAGGTCGCGGCGGCGGAACGCCCACAGCGCCGCGAGCGCCGCCAGCGCCCCGATCGCAAGCATGATCACCGCCGCACCGGCGCGGAACGGCTGCGCGGGGACCGCGGCGACGTTGGCGAACGGCGTGAGGTCGACGAGCCAGCGCGGGGCGCCGACGAGCGAGCCGACCAGCTGCCACAGGAACGCCACGGCGACCAGGCCGTACGCGACGGCGGCGCTCGCGCGCGGCACGAGCGCGTAGGCGAGCGCGGCGACACCGAGGAAGAGCAGCGCCGCGGGCAGGCAGTTCGCCCCGGCTTCGAGCATCCGCCCGAGCGGCACGTGGACGTCCACCGAGGCGGCGCCCACCCAGGCGCAGAGCCCGGCGGCGAGCGACACCGCGGCCGCCGAGACGCCGGCCAGCGCGAGGCGCCCGCCGAGCCAGCGCCGGCGGCTGACGGGTAGCGCGAGCAGCGTGTCGAGCTGCTGGCCGGCCTCCTCGTGGCGGGCGGCGCCGATCTGCGCGCAGCCGAGCAGGCTCACGGCGAGCACGAAGAAGATGAACACGAAGGCCAGGTAGCCGGTCGGTGTGACGATCGAGCCCGAGCCGAGCTTGGCGAGCTCGCGCTGGATGCTCTTGGAGATCCCCGCCGAGGAGATGCTGTTGGAGATCACGCCGAGGATCAGTGCGAAGGCGCCGGCGCCGGCGGCCCAGACGATCAGGCTGGCGCGCTGGCCGCGGAGCGCCTGCGCCGTGGCGCCCGAGAGCAGGCGAAGACGCGGCGGTGAGCTGTCGCGCGCCGGCAGCACGCCCGTGTCGATGTCGCGCGCGGCGGCGATCCGTGCCGCGAGCACCAGCAGCAGCGCCGATGCCGCGAGCGGCAGGATCAGCACGAGCGGTTGCGGGGCGGCGAACGGCCGCAGCTGCTCCGCCCAGCCGAGCGGCGTCGCCCAGCGCAGCCAGCCAAGACCGGATGCGGTGTCGGCGATCACGCGCAACAGGAAGAGCACACCGATCACCGCCCCGCCCAGCTCCAGCGCGATCCGCCGCGTCGGCGCGAGCTGGCTCGCCAGCGCGCCGATGCCCACGCACACCGGCACGACCGAGACGGTCGCGAGCGCGAGGTAGGCCGACCCGCCCGCCGGCAGTCCGCCGGCGACGAAGCCGGCGAACTCGGCGAACCACAGGATCAGCGTGCCCGCGGCGATCGCGGCCATCGCCGCCAGGTAGGCCGCGCGCCGGCTGACGATCCCGGCCAGCACCAGCTCCATGCGGCCGCTCTCCTCCTCGGCCCGCAGCGCCCGCACGGCGGCCAGCAGGCCGAAGATCGCGGTGAAGATCGCCAACGTGCCGCCGACCCGCCAGGCGCTGTAGCCGCTGACGCTCAGCAGGTTGTGCGGCTCGCCGTAGAAGAGGCGGATCGCCTTGTTGTTGCCGAAGCTCCGCGCGAACGCGAGGCGGCTCGCGCGGGTCGGGTAGGCGTGGCGGTAGCCAACCGGCTGGATGTAGGCGTACAGCGCGAAGAGGTAGGCGAACGAGATCGTGCGGACCCGCGCATCGCGGAACGCGCGGCGGGCCAGCGCGCTAGCCGGGCGCATGGCCGTCGGAGCCGTCGTAGTGGTGCAGGAAGATCTCCTCGAGCGACGGCTCGCGGCTTTCCAGCGCGACCACCTCGTGGCGACCGAGCAGCACGAGCAGCTCCGCCAGGCCGGCGGTCACCTCGAGCCGCAGGCTGCTTGGCCCGCGTTCGACGACCGTGACCCCGCTCAGGCGCGCGACGTCCGGGACCTCGCCGGCGAAGTTCACGTCGATCACCTGCGCGTGCAGGTGACGCATCTGCGCGAGCGTGCCGGAGTCGACGAGCCTCCCGGCACGCAGGATGCCGACACGGTCGCAGAGCGCCTCGACCTCGGTCAGGATGTGGGAGGAGAGGAAGACGGTCTGGCCGCGCTCCTTGGCCTCGAGCACGCTGTGGCGGAAGGCGACCTCCATCAGCGGATCCAGCCCGCTGGTCGGCTCGTCGAGGATCAGCAGGTCGGCCCGGCTGGCGAGCGCCGCGACGAGCGCCACCTTCTGGCGGTTGCCCTTCGACAGCGCCCGGATCTTCTTCGAGGCCTCGAGCTGGAAACGCTCGATCAGGAGGTCGCGATAGGCGACGTCGGTTCCGCCGCGCACGCGGGCGAGGAACTCGAGCGTCTCCGTGGCCGTCAGCGCCGGCCACAGCGACGGCTCACCGGCGACGTAGGCCACGCGGCGGTGCGCGCTGACCGGGTCGCGCCAGCTGTCGATCCCGAACAGCTCAGCGCGCCCCGCGCTCGGCCGGTGCAGCCCGAGCAGCAGGCGGATCGTCGTTGTCTTGCCGGAGCCGTTGGGCCCCAGGTAGCCGAAGATTTCCCCCGCCGCGATGCTCAGATCGAGCGAGTCGAGCGCGAGCGTGCCGCCGTAGCGCTTGGTCAGGCCGCTCGCGGCGACCACGGTGCTCATTGTCGCTGCTCGCCTGCTGTACGGCCCATGTCGGCGGAGGGTACGGCAAGCGAGCGCCCGGGCATCCGTAGTCCTCCGCACCGCAGGGGCGGGCACCTCCCGATGCGCGAACGGTTTTCGCGCCTATCGTGGATACATGCCCGCCCACCGCGACCGGACGCAGCGGTCACCCGGCCGATGAGACCACCGCCAACGAGCGAACTTGGAGCCCCGCCCGCGCGTCTGACGGCGCCGGCGAACGGCGGGCTCGCCGGTCACGCGCCGCCGATTCGCGTCGCGCTCGCCGACGACCGGGCGCTCGTGCGCCACGGCCTGCGGCTGCTGCTGGGCGGCGAGGAGGACATCGAGCTGCTGTCCGGGACCGCCGACGTGGCGTCGCTCGGCGGCCAGGTTGCGGCCCACCATCCGGACGTGCTGGTGCTCGACCTCGGCCTGCCGAGCCGCTCCGCCATAACCGCGATCGGCGGACTGCGCGAACGCGCGCCGCACACGCAGATCGTGGTGCTGACCGCCGAGCGCGAGCCGATGTTCGCACGCCGGGCGCTCGGCGCCGGCGCGCTCGGCTTCGTGGCGAAGGAAACCGCCGACGACGACCTGCCCGCAGCGATTCGCGCGGCGGCGCGCGGCGAGCGCTACGTCAGCGCGACCGTCGCGGCCGGCCTCGAGGCGACACGCCGCTCCTTCTCCGAGGATCGCCTGACGGCGCGCGAGATCGAGGTGCTGCGGCTGATCGCGCTCGGTCACACGAGCGCGGAGGTCGCACGCGCGCTGGCGCTCTCTCCGCGCACCGTGGAGACGCATCGCGCACGGATCCACAAGAAGCTCGGGCTCGCCACCCGCGCGGAGCTCGTCAGCTACGCGCTGCGCCGGCGTCTGCTGCGAGGCTGATCGGCGGTGCGGCCGCTCGCCTGCCCCTTTGGGTAGGCACTTTCGGGCCTGGGCCACCCTTCCGAAGTATTGATCGCGTTTTTGTTTGGTGCTAGTTTGATTTGGTACTAGCATTGGCGCGAGCAGGCGAAAGTGCGGGCACGGTCGGCAACGACGGTGCAGGCGCGGTCGAAGCGAGAGCGGGCGGGGAGGCGCGCTCTCACGGAAGGGGGCGGATCCCGCCCGATGACCAGTAGGCCGCATTTCCGTATCCGCGGTGGCGGGAAGGTCCCGCGCGAGCCGGACGAGGGCCTGCGATGCAGTACCTGAACTGCCCCGCCTGCGGCTTGACGATCCTGCCAAGCGCGGACTGGCTGACCGTGGATCACTGCCCGCGATGCCTCGCGCGCCGGGGCACACGGGTCGCGATGGCGACCTCTCCGGCGCCCGGCGAGGGCCGCCCGAGCGCGCCGGAGATCCTCGACCCCACCGCCCGCTCGCATCTCACCGACGCGGAGGCCTGAACTGCCTGGACCGGCCGTTGCCCAGCAACACCCGACGCCCGCGACTTGATGAGCGAGGCGATGAATACCCGCCGGATGCGGCGCCTCCTCGATGTCGCACGCAGCGTGTTCGCCGAGCCCCAACCGGAGTTGGTGTACCAGCGACTGCTCGAGGCCGCGCGTGAGCTGACCAGTGCCCGATACGCGGCGCTCGGCGTGCTCAACGAACGGCGCACCGTCCTCGAGCGGTTGTACACGGCGGGCGTCGACGACGAGACCCGCCGGGCGATCGGCGATCTGCCGCGGGGTCGAGGAGTGCTCGGGCTGCTGGTCGATCATCCCGAGCCGCTGCGGGTCGAGGACGTCGGCCGCCACCCCGCCGCTTACGGGTTCCCGCCCGGACATCCAGTGATGCGCAGCTTCCTCGGCGTCCCGGTCCATGTCCGCGGCGAGGTCTGCGGCAACCTCTACCTGGCCGACAAGCCCGGCGCGTTCGACGAGTCCGACGAGGAGATCGCGCTCATCCTCAGCGACTGGGCGGGCGCGACGATCGAGCTGGCGCGCTCCCGCCACGCCGCCGGCCGCCGCTGGCGAGACCGCGAACCGGCGCCCGTGCTCGCCGCCACGACGGTCGCCGATCCGTCGGACGCCCGCACGACGCTGCTGGTGGTCGCGAACGATCCGGCGCTTCGGGAGCTCGTGCTCACAACCCTCGAGCAGCAGGGCTACACCGTCCTGGCGGCCGCCAACGAACTCGATGCGCTCGAACTGGCCGGTCAGCACCAGACGCCGATCGACCTCCTGATCACCGACCTCGTGATGGCGAGCCTCTCAGGCCCCGAACTGGCGCAGCGCTTGCGCGAGCTGCGCCCCGGGATCGAGGTGCTGTTCATGTCCGGCCTCGACGACAGCCGCCTGTTCAGCCGCGAGGTGGAGCGCGGCGAGGTGAACCTGCTCACCATGCCGTTCACGCCCGGCCAGCTCAGCGACCGCGTTCGCGCGCTGACCGAGCCGCGCCGAGCGTGAAACGAAGCCCTACGGTTTCGCGGCGGCGACCGCGTGCTTGTTCCGCGCGCCGTCGGCGTCCGTTCCGCCGCCCTGCGCGGCGTCGTGCAGCGCGGCGATCTCGGCGGGCGTGACCGGCGGCGCAAACACATACCCCTGACCCTCGTCGCAGGCCATCGCCACGAGGTTGTCGAGCTGGCTGTCGGTCTCGATGCCCTCGCCGACCACGGTCATCCCGAGCGCGTGCGCCATCGCGGTCACAGCCGCGATGATCTCGCTGTCGCGGGACCCCTTGCCGAGCCGGGAGATGAAGCTGCGATCGATCTTGAGGATGTCGGCGCGGAGCTCCTGAAGGTGCACGAGCGTCGAATAGCCGGTGCCGAAGTCGTCGAGTGCGAGCCGCACGCCGAGCTGCGAGAGCGACTCGAGCACACGGTTCGCGTCGCCGAGCTCACCGATCAGCGCGGTCTCCGTGATCTCCAGGCACAGCCGCGCCGGCGCGATCCCGTGGCGCTCGAGCGCCGCCGCGACACGATCCACGAGCTCGCGGTCGCGCAGCTGGCGCCCGGAGACGTTGACGGAGATCACGAACTCGTCGGACACCTCGCCGGCGCCCTGCCAGGCCGCGAGTTGCCGGCAGGCCTCGTCCAGCACGAAGGAGTCGATCTCGCCGATCATTCCGCGCTCCTCGGCGAGCGGGATGAAATCCGCCGGCGGGACGATCCCGCGCTGCGGATGGCGCCAGCGGACGAGGGCCTCGGCGCCGCTCAGCGATCCATCCTCCAGGCGGAACAGCGGCTGGTAGAGCACGAACAGCTCGCCGCGCTCGATCGCGCCGGTCAGCTCGAGCGCGAGGCCGGAGCGCGACTCCGACGGGGCGTGCTGGTCGGGGTCGAAGACCTCGAAGCGGTTGCGGCCGGCCCGCTTGGCGGCATACATCGCGACGTCGGCGCGCCGGACCAGCTCGCCCGGATCCATCAGCGGATCGTCGGTGGTGACGACGCCGACGCTGCCTGTGACCTGCAGCTGGCGGGCGTCCACGTTCAGGGGCGCACGGATCGCCTTCGCGACCCGGTCGCAGATCAGCCGTACGTCCGCGTCGTCGTGGAGGTACGAGAGCAGCAGCACGAACTCGTCGCCGCCGAGCCGAGCCACGGTGTCGGCGCGGCGCGCGACCTCGCTCAGCCGCCGGCCCACCTCGACGAGCACGCGGTCGCCCGCGTCGTGTCCGAAGGCGTCGTTGACGTCCTTGAAGTCGTCGAGATCGACGAACACCAGTCCGACGCGTCCCGGCCGGCGCTCGAGCGACACCAGCGCCTGCTGGAGGCGGTCCATCAGCGCCACCCTGTTCGCCAGGCCGGTCACGGAGTCGTGCAGCGCCTGCTTGACGAGCGCCTGCTCGGCTGCGATCTGAGCAGTCACGTCGCGGGCGATCCCCCAGGTGCCGACGATCGCGCCGTGGCTGTCGCGCAGCGGCATCTTGGTGGTCGACACCCAGGCGTCGGGGCGATCGACGAAGGTCTCGCGCTCGATCTTTGCGACGATCGGCTGCCCGGTTGCGATCACCGCCCGCTCGTCCTCGAAGGCGGCGGCGGCGTGCGGGTGGCTGAAGATGTCGAAGTCGGTCTTCCCGAGCACCTGCTCGAGCGAGCACCCGGGCGCGACCGTGGCCAGCCAACCCTCGCTCACCAGCAGGAAGCGGCTGTCCAAATCCTTGAACCACACCCGCTCCTGCGGACTGGCGAGCAGGTTGCTCACGCAGGCCTGCCGGAGCTCCTCGGTGAGGATCTCGTTCGAAGCCGGATCAGGTGCTTTGCTGTCCACGACGACACGCGGTTTGGATCTGAGGAGCCCACAATCATCGGTTTTTCGCGCCTGGACCTTGAGGCCGCGCGCCGGTCATTGCCGGCCGTGTGCCGGTCGTCGCGGCCTCGCCGGCCGCCTCCGCACCGTCCCCTGTCGCGGCCCGTACTCCGCCCCGCAACGCTGCGGAAACCTACCGATGGCGGGGCACCCCGGCCGATGCGACGCTTTTTACGTGAACGACACCGGAAACACCATAACCACGCCACTGGCACCATCGATGCTTGACCCGACGCAAACGGAATACGCCGAGAAGTACGTCTACGACTTCGAGGAGGGCTCGCGCGAGATGCGCAACCTGCTCGGCGGCAAGGGCGCGAACATCTGCGAGATGACGCGACTGCTGGGCGCCGACCTCGTTCCCGGCGGTTTCGTCATCACAACCGAAGCCTGTGTCATCCACATGGCCACGGGCACCGAGCCGCCGGAGCTCGCAACGCAGATCGACGAGGCGCTCGAGCGCCTGCAGGACCGGCTCGGCCGGCGATTCGGCGACGCGAACGATCCGCTGCTGCTGTCTGTCCGCTCCGGCTCGCGCGAGTCGATGCCGGGCATGATGGACACGGTCCTGAACCTCGGTTTGAACGACGCCTCCGTCGAGGGGTTGGCCCGGGCGACCGGCAACGAGCGCTTCGCCTGGGACTGCTACAGGCGCTTCGTGCAGATGTTCTCGAACGTCGTGCGCGGGGTTTCCGGCGAGCACATCGAGGACGAGATCGCGGAGGTCAAGGCCCGCCACGGCGTGCAACTCGACACCGAGCTCGATGTCGACGCGCTGCGCGAGCTGACGGAGATGTTCAAGCGGGACTTCCAGAAGCAGACCGGTGAGCCGTTCCCCCAGGACCCGGCCGAGCAGCTCAACCAGGCGATCATCGCCGTGTTCGACTCCTGGAGCGGAAACCGCGCGGTCTCCTACCGGCGGATCAACCACATCCCCGACGACTGGGGAACCGCCGTCAACGTGCAGCAGATGGTGTTCGGCAACAAGGGCGACAGCTCCGGCTCCGGCGTCGCGTTCAGCCGCGACGAGGTCACCGGCGCGCCCGAGCCCTCCGGCGACTTCCTGATCAACGCCCAGGGCGAGGACGTCGTGTCCGGCGTGCGCAACGCCCAGGAGCTCTCCGAGCTGCACGACGTGCTGCCCGAGGCCTACGCGCAGCTGAGAGGCATCCTGCGCAAGCTCGAGGGCCACTACGGCGACATCCAGGACACGGAGTTCACGATCGAGGAGGGGCGTCTGTACATGCTGCAGACGCGCAACGCCAAGCGGCCGGCGCAGGCGGCGGTGCGCTTCGCGGTCGACGCCGTCAGCGAGGGTCTGCTGACGAAGACGCAGGCGATCGCGACGATCGACGCCTCCTCACTCGACGCCCTGCTGCACCCCACCTTTGATCCCAAGACGCGCTACAAGGTGCTCGCGCATGGCGTCGCCGCCTCGCCTGGCGCCGCCAAGGGAACGATCGTGTTCAGCGCCCCAGCGGCCGTCGCGGCGGCCGAGGCCGGCGACCACGTCGTGCTCGTGCGGCCGTTCACCGAAGCCGAGGACGTCGCCGGTTTCTTCGCCGCGCAGGGGATCCTCACCAGCGAGGGCGGCAAGGCCTCGCACGCGGCGCTCGTCGCGCGCGGCATGGGCCGCCCCTGCGTGTGCGGCGCCAGCAGTCTCGACATCGACCTCGCGGCCGGCACGGTCCGCGTCGGCGACAAGGTTCTCCACGAGGGCGACCTGATCGCGATCAACGGCTCCACCGGCGACATCACCGTCGACGACGTGGCGCTGGTGGATCCCGAGATGGACCCTAACTTCGAGACGGTCCTGACCTGGGCCGACGAGCTGCGCACGCTCGGCGTGCGCGCCAACGCCGACGTCCCCGACGACGCCCGGCGCGCCCGCGCGTTCGGCGCCGAGGGCATCGGGCTGTGCCGCACTGAGCACATGTTCATGGCGTCGGATCGCCAGCCGAAGATGCGAGCGATGATCATGGCCGCGGACGAGGCCGCCCGGCGCGCGGCGCTGGCGGAGCTCTTGCCGCTGCAGCAGGCGGACTTCGAGGGGCTGTTTGAGGCGATGGAGGGCCTGCCGGTCACGATCCGGCTGCTCGACCCGCCGCTGCACGAGTTCCTGCCGAGCGAGATCGAGCTGCTGGATGAACTCCGCGAGGCGCGCACCAGCGATCCGGACGCGGTCGCGGAGCTTCAGCGCACGCTGAAGCGCGTGCAGGAGCTCTCCGAGACCAACCCGATGCTCGGCACCCGTGGCTGCCGCCTCGGGATCCTCTACCCCGAGATCTACGAGATGCAGGTCTCGGCGATCATGCGCGCGGCCCGCGCAGTGCGCGAACGCACCGGGCGCCCCCCGCGCACCGAGGTGATGATCCCGCTGATCAACTACGACCGCGAGCTGACGCTCGTGCGCGAGCTGATCGTGCGAATCGCCGAGCAGGAGGGCATGCACGAGGGCACCGACTACACCGTCGGCACGATGATCGAGCTGCCGCGCGCGTGCGTCGTCGCGGGCGCGCTCGCCGAGCACGCCGACTTCTTCTCGTTCGGCACCAACGACCTCACGCAGACCGCGCTCGGGTTCTCGCGCGACGACATCGAACGCACGATCATCGTGCGCTACGTCAACGAGCACATCGTCCCCTGCTCGCCGTTCGAGACGATCGACCGCGAGGGCGTCGGAGCGTTCGTGCGCATGGCCGTCGCCAACGGCCGCGCGGCCAACCCGCAGCTGCACATCGGCGTCTGCGGTGAGCACGGCGGCGACCCCGAGTCGATCGAGTTCTTCGCCGAGGCCGGGCTCGACTACGTCTCCTGCTCGCCGTTCCGCGTGCCGGTCGCGCGCGTCGCCGCCGCGCAGGCCGCCGCGAAGAACTGAGGGTCGTACGCGGTTATGCCGCGGCCGAGACCGCGCGCCGGTGGCGGCTGGCGCGCGGTTTCGGGTTTGAACCGTGCGCTCGTGCGCGCGCGGCTTCGCGCCCAACTCCGACCGCCAGGGATCTACGGCGTGTGGAAGCTGTGAAGGTGGATCACCTCTTGCGAGATTTCGAACGGGACGCTTGGCTTGACGTTTGCGTCGAACCAAGCGTCGTGCTGCTCCTGTGTCTCCCACACCTCGGCCACAACAAAGCCGGTGGCATCTTCAAATGAGGCATGAAACAGGAAGCCTGGCTCTTTCTTTATCAGCTCGATCAGAGGCGGCGCGGACTCGTCGTACTGCGCCGTGCTCATCGGGGCACGGTGTCGAATCAGAACGGGCATCGGGAATCCTCCTTGTAGAGACTCTGGACGGGAGGGTTATACAACCGAGCCGCTCATCGATCCTCGGCCGGTCCGAGGCGCCATGGCGACGGTTGACCACGAGGCGACCACGGGTCGGTAGCCGTCCGCCTGCGCCCTGGTTCGCTCCTGCGTGAATGTCATCACCCTGCTCGCTGCGGGATTCGCCCGGTTGGCGTAGCCCAGGCGTTCTCGTGCGTTTCGGAGCGGCCTGGACGGAGAATGCGCTGGCGGCTAGAGTTGGCGTGCGCCATCACCCAGGCGCATCCTCTGAGCTGGCGCTTCGCCCCACGCGCGGGTCGGCGATGAAGGAGCAAGGGACGCGGTCTCGGGCCTGTCACCTCCAGTCAAGGTCGTGGCGCGTGGGGCCCGGCCGCGCAGGAGCTGACATGACCGCGAATCGCAGAGCCAAGCGCGCAATCCGTTCGCGCATGGCGCAATCCGGCGAGAAGTACACCGAGGCACGGCGGGCGCTGTCGCCGCCGCCTCCGCCCAATCGAGCGTCCGGCAGCACGTCGAGCTTGTTCGGTGACGATGTGATCGGTTGGTTCACCGACCAGGCCTACAACGCGATCCTGCTCGCCGAGGATGAGGCGCGGATGCTCGACCGTCCGTGGGTTGAGCCTGAGCATCTCCTGCTCGCAGCGGCCCGCTCCGGGAACGTTCAGCGGCTGCTCCTTCGTGCGGGGATTGTCGGCGGGAGCGCGATCCACGAAGTAATCGTGCGCGCGGATGGCTTTGGGGACGACCTCGTTCTCGGGCGCGTTCCGCGCACTGCGGCCGCCGAGGCGGTTTTGGCGTGTTCCATCGCGGCGGCTGGCGAACGCGGGATTCGCAGCCCGAGCACCGAGCACCTGCTGCTCGGCCTCGCTGGAGCGGACAGCGCGATGGCGGTGCTACGCGAACTCGGACTCACGGATGTCACCGGTCTGGTCGATGCGCGCCATCCGGTCAAGCAAGCTCCGCTCGACCCCGACACGATCGCGCGCTGCGCGGTCGTCGCGCACAACAAAGCCGCTCCACGCCCAGGACCGATGCCGCCGCTGTTCGAGCGCTTCACCGCCGAGGCGCATGCGGTGATCGAGGCGGCCATCGCCGGTGCCCGTGCGCGCCAGAACGAATACGTGACGCCGACCCACATACTCATCGCTCTGCTGGATGTGGAGCGCGGCGCGATAGCCGGCGTTCGCGACCGACATCGCGACGAATTCGACGCACTCCGCGAGAGCGCCGCCGAACTCCTGCACGACCGTCCACTCTCGCCCACCGGGATCTTCTCGGCGTCCGCGCGTCGCCTCGTCGCGGAAGGCGCACTCGAAGTCGCACATCGACTCGGTCAGCGCTCATTGACCACCGCGCACCTCCTCGTGGCCAACCTCGAGAGCCCCGATCCACACATCGCCGAACTTCGCCTGAAGGTCCGCAACGTCCAGGACATCGCAGCGGAGATCGCCGAAGCATCCCCCGGAGACGAACACGCCTAAGACGGGGGCCACCATGCATTCGCCGAGACCCAAGCGCGCTCGAGCGCCGGAGGCCGGGACGAACATTTGAGCGCTCGGGTTTGGCGGCGAAGCCGTGTCCTGTGCCCAAGACCCCTGAGACACGGCGCAAAACATCCCCCCGCGCGCCCACGGTTGACATAAGATCATCGCTCGGAGAGGATCCGTAGACCACGGACGGTGGGCGGGCACGAGCCGGCAGCGATTGGCGCCTGTGCATTCGCGTGCCGCGCCGCAGGAGTAACAACGCCGGCGGAGAGGAAGCGCGCGATAGGAACTGCCCCAGCATCGACATCTGCGTCTCCGCGGTTCGCCCCGATGGCCTCGCAGACCACCGTCCGCCACGCCGGCGGATCCGCGGGGCTGTGGGGTCGTGGAGGCTGGGCCTTGCGATCCGCAGCGTTTGCGGTGTTTGTCGGCCTGTGGCTCTCACTCGCGCCGCCGCAGGCCGGCGCAGCTTCTCCCTGCCCGAGCACGAGCCTGACGCCCGGCGATCAGAACAGCTTGAGCTCAGCAGTCCTGTACTGCGGCGGCACGTATTCGGACACGTGGAACGCCAGCGGCCAAGTCGACTGGATCGCGTTCTACACCACGGTCGACGACGCCACCGTGGTCGTGCACTACGTCTCGACGTCCGCGCCCGGCGGTTCGCAGGTTGGGGCGAGCTTCTACGATCCCGGCGAACCTCCGCAGGTTGACGCGCGCGGCGACAACTCGGCCGACGATCAGGATCAGCAGGGACTTTCCTACACCTTTGCCACGCCGGGGATCCACTACGTCGAGCTCTACCCGGTGTTCGGCGACTCGAACGGGATCGGCTACCAGATTTCGCTCACCGGGCAGGTTTCCGCGGCACCCGGCGGCGCGGTGGGGCCGCCTCCGGGTACCTCCAAACTGTGTCCGCTGAGGAAGTCTCTCACCCCGGGCGATCAGGGCAGCGCGGCGTGGCCGGTGCTGTACTGCGGCAGGATCTACTCGGACACGTGGGACGGCAGCGGTGAGAGCGACTGGCTCGCGTTCTACACGACGGTGGACGACGCGACCGTCGTTGTGTACTACGTCTCGACGTCCGCGCCCGGCGGTCCGCAGGTTGGCGCGAGCTTCTACGATCCCGGCAGCTCGCCCGGTAGTCCCAGCGACGCCGTCGACGGCAACACATCCTCCGACATACACGACGTGGTGGGCCTGTCGTACACGTTTGCCACGCCGGGAGTCCACTACGTCCAGCTCTACGCCGTCAACGGCGACTCGACTGGCGTCGGTTACGAGGTCGAGCTAAGCGGACAGTGGTCGTGGGCGCCCGCGTCCGGGGCCGTACCACCGCCTCCGGGGACGGCCACGAGCTGCCCGGCGAGCGCGACGCTGACACCGGGGGCGCAGGGCAGTGCGGCGTGGCCCACGCTGTACTGCGGCGGAACCTACACACAGACCTGGGACGGCAGTGGTGAGAGCGACTGGCTCGCGTTCTACACGACGGTGGACGACGCGACCGTCGTCGTGCACTACGCCTCGACCGGCGTGACGGGAGGCCCGCAGGTTGGCGCGAGCCTGTTCGATCCCGGCAGCTCGCCCGGTAGCCCCAGCGACGACCTCGACGGCGACACATCGTCTGACAGCCAGGACCCGCAGGGTGTGTCCTACACGTTTGCGACGCCGGGAGTCCACTACGTACACCTCTACTCGGTCTACGGCGACTCGACCGGCATCGGGTATCAGGTCTCGCTAAGCGGACAGTGGTCGTGGGCGCCCGCGTCCGGGGCCGTGTCACCGCCTCCGGGGACGGCCACGAGCTGCCCGGCGAGCGCGACGCTGACGCCGGGGGCGCAGGGCAGCGCGGCGTGGCCCACGCTGTACTGCGGCGGAACCTACACACAGACCTGGGATGGAAGTGGTGAGAGCGACTGGCTCGCGTTCTACACGACGGTGGACGACGCGACCGTCGTCGTGCACTACGCCTCGACCGGCGTGACGGGAGGCCCGCAGGTTGGCGCGAGCCTGTTCGATCCCGGCAGCTCGCCCGGTAGCCCCAGCGACGACCTCGACGGCGACACATCGTCTGACAGCCAGGACCCGCAGGGTGTGTCCTACACGTTTGCGACGCCGGGAGTCCACTACGTACACCTCTACTCGGTCTACGGCGACTCGACCGGCATCGGGTATCAGGTCTCGCTCAGCGGACAGTGGTCGCGGACACCCGCGTCCGGGGCCGTGTCACCGCCTCCGGGGACGGCCACGAGCTGCCCGGCGAGTGCGACGCTGACGCCGGGGGCGCAGGGCAGCGCGGCGTGGCCCACGCTGTACTGCGGCGGAACCTACACACAGACCTGGGACGGCAGTGGTGAGAGCGACTGGCTCGCCTTCTACACGATCCTCGCCGACGCGACCGTCGTCGTGCACTACGCCTCGACCGGCGCAATGGGAGGCCCGCATGTTGGCGCAAGCTTCTACGATCCCGGCAGCTCGCCCGGTCGTCCCAGCGACGACCTCGACGGCGACACCTCGGGCGACCCGCAGGATCCGCAGACCCTGTCGTACACCTTCGCGTCGCCCGGCCTTCACTACGTTCACCTCTACTCGGTCTACGGCGACTCGACCGGAATCGGGTACCAGGTCTCGCTCACCGGAGCGTGGTCGCAGACCCCCCCGTCCACCACATCGCCGCCACCATCCCTCACTGCACCTCCGAAACGGTCGAGCGTCAGGGTCTTGTCGCATAAGGTGACCGGCGACACGGTCACGCTCGTCGTGCATGCGTCCGCAGCGGGCTTACTGAAAATTTCGGGCGCCGGCCTGGCGACCGTCGTCAAGAAAGTCGTCAAGGCCGGGAAGCTGACACTGGAGGTCGGGCTGTCGAAGGTCGGCACGACCCGGCTGAAACACGATCACGACAAGCTGAAACTGACGATCAAGGTGGCGCTCACGCCACGCACGCTCGCAAGCTCTTCCGCGAGCGTGACCGTGACCCTCAGGTAATCCGCGCCGGTCTGCTGAGCGTCCCTGGGTCGACGCGCGCTGTCGTGTGCGTGTTCGCAGGTTATGACACATTGGTGCGTCACGTCCGGCACCCGCGGCGCGCCGCTGCGATACCGCCATGGTTCCTGTCCGCCAGGCATCGCGGCTCGCCAAGAAGCCGCCGTGATCGCGGTAGCGCAGGCCCACGGGTAGCCGTAACTGCGGCGTCAGCCCCGGCCTGGGGGGAGTAGGAAATGGGGTGTCGTCACGCCCAAGACAAAGACTCCTGCGGCCAGCGCGAAGAGCAGAACTGCGATCGCCACGTACCCCCGCCGGAGCGTCCAGCTGTAAGTGTGCTTAGGAGGGTCATACGCTTTCGGGCTCTGTCGAGTCCGCAGAATCCGCGTGTAGATCCCATCGGGTAGTCGCAGACCCTCATCGAGGGCGCCAAGCCTGCTTTCGAGTTCCCTGCCCGTTTCAAAGCAGTCGTCCAAGATCTGCCCGTTGCGTCGATCGAATCGGCGGCAGGCCGCCGCGACAAACGATCCGAACAACAAGGGGATCGCCATCGCGACACCCCCGAGCCGTGCGTTGAACATCCAAGAGACGGCGGCGAGTGCCAGCGCCAGCACGGCCGAGCAGAGAAGGATGACCTTGTGTCGCCACTCCAAGAACACCGCAGCTACCCTGCCGGCTTCCTCATACAGCAGCCGAAGCCGCGCCTCCGCATCGATTGCAGCCATAAAGTGTCTCCCCTCGCGCGTGCCGTGGCGGCTCCCGCAACTGTGCGATCAACATACGCCCCGCGGCGGACCGCAGTTGGCGGACGAAGCTGGGAGCGGCCCCGGTTTCGCCCAGGTGCGCATGCTCCAGTTCCGGTGCCCAGCGTGGTGCGCGCAGTGGACGAGTCGCGAGTTCCCGTCCGGCTCGGAGCAGACGGCGTCTCGGCGAGCGGATCGGCGGCCGCCGGGTCGCGCTCGCTGCCGGCCACGCTACGCAGAGCCGTCGGCCTGGATCACCGCCTGCGCCGCGTTGTGGCCCGGGATCCCGCTCACCCCCCCGCCGCGACGTGCGCCAGCGCCGCAGATCCACACGTTCGGACGGGCCGTTTCGACGCCCCATTGCCCGACCTCGCGTTCGGACTCGGCGTACGGCCACGCCACGTCACGGTGGAAGATGTGGCCGCCTGGCAGGCCGAGCTCTGATTCGAGCTCCAGCGGTGTGTGGGCCTCGATGCAGGCGGAGCCACTGCGCGTGCGCAGCAGGCAGTCTTCGATCGGCTCAGCCAGGACGGAATCGAGCGAGCGCAGCGTTGCCTGCACGGCGGCGTGCTTGGCTACGTTGTGATCGATGCGAAACAGTCGCGCTGGCATGTGCAGCACGAAGACGGTGAGGGTCTGAACGCCTGCCCTGCGCAACGAGGGGGTCAGGATGCTCGCGTCGGTGAGCGAATGGCAGTAGGCCTCGCATGGCGGCAGATCGGGGATCCGGCCGCCGGCCGCTTGAGCGTAGGCGCGGCGCAGCTGTTCGTAGCTCTCGTTGACGTGGAACGTCCCTGCGAACGCCTCGGCGCTGCTGACCGTCTCGTCGCGCAGGCACGGGAGGCGGGTGAGCAGCAGGTTGACCTTCAGTTGCGAGCCCTCCGGCGCGACCGCAGGCGCCGGATCACCCAGCAATCCGGCAAGCACCGAGGGCGCCACGTTGGCCAGCAGGTGGCGGCATTCGTACGCAGTCCCGTCTGCTGCCTCCACCTCCACAAGGCGGGCGCCGCCTCGGATTGACACGACCGGCGTGTTGACGCGGAGTTCGGCGCCGGCCAGCTCGGCGGCGCCGGTCAGTGCCTCGGTGAGCGCGCCCATCCCGCCGACTGGAACGTCCCAGCGACCCGTGCCGTCACCGATCACGTGGTAGAGGAAGCATCGGTTCTGACGCAGCTGCGTGTCGTCAGTGTCGGCGAAGGTGCCGATCAGCGCATCGGTTGCCACGATCCCACGAACCAGGTCGCTGTCGAAGGCGCCCTCCAGCAGCTGCGAGAGTGGCCGCTCGAACAGCGCCCGCCACACCTGCTCGTCGCCGACCAGGCGGCGGAACGCATCCCGCGAGAGGAGCGGCTTGGTCAGCGTTGGGAATATGCGACCGGCTAATCCGGCCGTCAGTGCCCCAAACCGCTCAAGCGCCGTAGCGGTCCCCTCGTGGCCGAGCGTGCGCGTGATCGACGCGCGCGTCCGGCCAGCGTCATCGCAGACCAGAACCCCGGCGTCGCCGCATGGCGTGTAGGAGGAGACCCGCCGGCGACGCAGCTCGACGTCGACGCCGAGCTCCGACAGCAACGGGCGGGGAAACAGACTCACCAGATACGCATAGCGAGAGATACGAGCGTCGACGCCGGCGAAGGGCGCGGACGAGACAGCCGCGCCGCCAGCGTGCGCGGCGCGCTCGAGCACAAGCACTCGTCGACCCGCGCGAGCGAGCAACGTCGCGGCGACAAGACCGTTGTGGCCCGCCCCCACGACAATCGCATCAACAGCCTTCATCCGGCGTTACCGCCGCGCTTCGGCTGTCCTGCGGTTGCCGAGTCGCGGCAACACTCATCCCCTACGCGGTTGGATTGGCCGTCGTCCGGCCGTTGCTCTTCGCGGTCGCCCGTGCGTGCTCAAGAGCTGTGGCGACGACGACGTTCTCGATGTCGGCGAACGAGACGTCGGCCTCCGTTGTGATCGCCTGAATCACGAGGCCGTTCATCAGAGCGTCGAGCTGCCATGCGTATGGCACCTTCTCGCGCGCGTTTCGCGGCACGATACCCTCGAGCCCGAGTTCGAGAATCTCGAACCACAGGTCATTTCGAGATGCCATAACTCGCCGCAGCTCCGAGAGGCGAACGGAGGCACCGTGCGCCGCGATCCATACGCGCCAGGCCTCGACCGTGTCCTGGTCTGTGGGCAGCACCGTGCGCACCAGCGCCCGCAGCCGCCGCTCCCCTGGTTCGATGCCGTCGATCGCCGCCCGCTCGCGATCCTGCTGGCGCTGCGAGACGAAGACCAGCGTCTCTTCGAGCATCTCCATGCGGTTGGCGAAGTAGTGGTTGAGCATGCCGGTGCTCACGCCCGCCTCTTCGGCGACCATGCGCATCGTCGTGCCGGCGAAGCCCTGCTCGGAGATCACCGAGGCAGCGGCTCGGCAGATCTGCTCTCTCCTGACTGGACCCATGCCCAGCTTTGGCATTGTTCCTCCGGTTGCGCTTCGCTACCCCGTGGAACGGGGCGCACTCTCTTGCCCTTCACTCTAGAGGAGCCGCCCACGGACTCGAGGGTGTCCTCCGTAGGGAGGGGCGCCGGCCGGATCGGCGCCGCCGGCGGCTGGGCTCATGACTTCACGCCGAGAATCCTCCGCGCCTCGGCGGGTGTCGCGACGGGCCGGCCGATCGCCTCACACAGGGCAACGGCGCGCGAGACCAGCACTGCGTTCGATTCCGCGTAGTGCCCCGGAGCGTCGTGCACGACGTCCTCAAGGCCGGTGCGAACATGGCCGCCGAGTGCGACGCTGATCGCCATGATCGGGAAGTTCTGGCGCCCGATCGCGTTCGCCATCCACGGCACCCCGTCGGGCACCATCCGGGCAAACATCGAGACGGAGTCGATCGTCGGAGGCGCGCCTCCGAGGACGCCGAGCACGAGGTGCATCATGCCCGGCGTATCCGGCGCCGACTCGAGCATTCGCCGCGCGGTCACCGCCATGCCGATGTCGAAGCACTCATACTCGCGGACAATGCCGCGGCGGTCGATCTCAGCGGCCAACTCCTCGATCAGCGCCGGCGGATTCAGGAAGACGGCCCCGTCGGGCCCGAAGTTCATGCTCCCGCAGTTGAGGGTTGCGAGATCGGGCTGCGCATCCAGTGACTGACGGCGTTCTTCGGCGGGCATCCCGAGCCGCCCGCCGGTTGTGAAGTTCAGCACGATGTCGTCGACCTGGGCGCGAACGCCCTGCTTGATCGCGAGGAAATCCTCGGCCGCCTGCGAGAAGCCGCCTGCAGCAGTCCGGGCGTGGATATGCGCCACGCAAGCACCCGCCTGCCGCGCCTCGACCACCTCGCGTATCACGTCGGCACGCGTCTCGGGCTGGTTGGGGTTGCCCGTGATGATTCCGCCAGCCACGGCGCAGGTCAACACGACAGGGTCGCTCAAGGGTCCAAAGTATATCGACTGGCCGACTTAAAACAAAACTCCTCGATGGAATCCCCCCGCGCCGCGGGCGCCGCCCAGACGTGGTTGCAACCCCGTGTCCGCGGACCGTCACCCGCGCTCGCGCCGTGTCGCAAACCCCGGTCCGGCGGAGCGCTAGCCACGCTCACGCGCGTCGCGCAGCCGTCGCCGCTGGTCGGCCGTCGCGTCGGCGTCGACGGTCAGGCGGCAGCTTTCGACGCTGCCTTCGAGCACGACACCGTAGTCATCGCGGGCGGCCGCGACCGAGACCCAGCGGTCGAGGACGTCTTCGCACACCGCCTGGGGGTCTCGCTCCAGCGGATCGCCGTAGCCACCCCCACCGGATTCCAGGCCGCGCACCCATTCGCCGGGCACCAATTCGACGTCGCCGATCGTCGGCAGCTGCGTCTCGAGGCCGTCGCGATCGATCTTCGCAACCGCGGCGCGCGATCCGTCCGCCCCCCCGAGCACGCCCGCCGGCGGGATCTCGCCGAAGTCCGCGAAGTAGAAGGCCTGCATCGTGCCGCGGGCCGGACCGAAGACAACCTCGCCGCCGGGGGCGCCTCTGAACCTGCCGGCGCCGCCGCTGTCGGCGACGAGGCGCAGCGCGCGAAAGCGAATCGGGTATTTCTGCTCAAGCACCTCGATGCTGTCGATGTAGATGGTCTTGGCGCAGTCGGGCATCGCGTAGGTGACCCAGCCGTCGCAGCCGGGCGTCCCTGGTCCGCCGTTGTTGCCGATCACGAGCTGATTGACGTACGCGTCGCCGGTCCGCGGATCGTTGCCGGAGACGACCGCGAAACCAGGGCCGCAGGCACCCGCGCCTTCGGCCAAGCCGTGGCCGGGCCCCAGCTGTGCGAGTCCCGATTGGATCGCGTTGATCAGACGGTTGAGCACGTTGGTCGTCGCGACCGAGGCTGAGTGCGGGTGCGTCAGACCGCCCGCGAGCGATCCCGGCCGTATCAGCACCTCGACCCGGCGGAAGCTTCCGGCGTTGTGCGGGACATCGGCGGGCAGGCAGTTGTAGATCGCGATCAGCGCTCCAGCCCGTGCGCACGCTTCGGACAGGTTCAGACCGAGCGGCAGGCAGTCTTCGTTGTCTCGCAGGTCGACCAGGATTCGGCCCGCCCGGTGGTCGATCTCGAGCGCCACATCGATCTCGATCCCCTGCGGACGGTCCTGGAGCGGGTCGTGGCGGCCGCGAACGCGCAGCGTGCGACTCGGAAGCTCTCTGATCGCCTCGGTCATGCGCCGTTCGGAGTAGTCGAGCCACTCGTCGACGAACTGTTCGAGCGTATCGAGCCCGTAGCGTGCCGCGAGCTCCTGGAGTCGGCGCTCACCGATCCGCACCGCGCCGAGCGCGGCGAGGTAGTCCCCGTACCACATCTCCGGCACGCGGATCCTCGCGCGACACATCCGCACGACGTCCTCGACGTCGCGATGATCGCGCTGGATCCGCACGCAGGGGAAGATCAGTGCACCCTCCGCGTAGACATCGCGCGCGTAGGACATGTACGTCGTCGGCTCAGAGTTGCCGCAGTCGGCCTGATGCGCCTTGGCCGACGCCGTGAAGACGTGGCGGCCGTCGATGAACACGGGCACGAGCAGCGTGTGGTCGGCCGGGTGGGTGTTGCCCATCAACGGGTCGTTGTGAAGGAACGCGTCACCGGGCGCGAGGTCAGGGTGCAGTCTCGCCATCGAGCTCGTCTGCAGGCCGGCGCCGAGGACGTGCGCCTGGAGCCCCTCGGCGGCCGTCAGCAGCTGATTGTCAGCCGTGACGATGCAGCAGGAGAAGTCGCGCGCCATGTTCAGCACCGCGCTACGCCCGGTTCGAAAGAGCGTGTTCGTCATCTCCCGAACGATCACGTCGAGGCGGTTCGCCAGTACGGCCGTCAATACGGCGCCGAGGGCGCCGTCGCCAGCCATCGCTCGCGGCGTGCGCTCGGGCGGCCGAGCGCTCACCTCAGCTCCAGCAGGTAGTTGCCCAGCTCGGTCACGAGCAGCCTGACTTCCGGCGGTACCACGATGGTCGTGCTCGGCTCGGTGAGCAGCATGGGACCTTCGAACCGCGAGCCCGCGCGCAACGTCCCGCCCTCGAAGACGGGAACGTCGATGTGACCGTGCGCCGGGAAGTAGACGCTGCGTACCGCCGCCGGCGCGGGCGCCGGGTTGCCCGGCGCCGCATCCGCCTGGCCGGGGCCGAAGGGCTTCGCCACGAGCCGCCCGCGGCATTGCAGTATCTCCACGCGCTGACCCGGGTCGCGCACGGCGAAGATTCGTTCGTGCAGATCGTGGAAGGCTCCCACGACCTCCTCCACATCCGCGCGCGTCGAAATCCCGCGATCGCCCAGCGGAAGCTCGAGCGTCCAAACCTGGTGTGCGTAGCGAGCTTCCAGAAAGCGCTCACGACGCACGGTCTCGAACTCTCCCTCCAGCGTCTCGGCAAAGCCATCCAGCGACTGCGAGATCGACGCGAAGGCGCCCTCGAGCGCGTCGAAGTCGAACGTTGCGCTGTCGGTGAAGACGCTTGCGCCGACCTCGTAGACGATGTCGCTGTACTGGCCACCCATTGCGCTCAACGCCCCGGCCGTGCGCGGGATCAGTACGCGCGCGCACTCGAGCGCACGACCGATCGCTGCGATGTTCAGCCCGGCCGCGCCGCCCCCTGCGACGACCAGAACCTCGCGTGGGTCGACACCCTGATTGATCGTGATTTCGCGGATCGCGCCAACCATGTGCTCGCCGGCCAGTGTGAGGATCGCGGCAGCCCCCTCCTCCGCGTCCATGCCGAGTTGCGCCCCCAGCTCCTCGACCACCGCGCGCGCGCGCTGCTCCTCCAGGCGCATCGCGCCGCCGAGGAACCGCTCGGGGTCCAGGTAGCCGAGCACGCAGGCAGCGTCCGTAACGGTTGGCCTATCGCCACCACGTCCGTAGCACGCCGGTCCCGGGTCGGCGCCGGCGCTCTGCGGCCCGACGCGGAGCAGGCCACCGGGGTCGATCCAGGCGATCGATCCGCCGCCCGCGCCGATCGAGCGCACGTCGACGGAGGCCAAGCCCGTGTGGTGTCCGCTGAACGGCTCGCCGAGCCAGGTCTCGCGCGTGAACACGGGAGCACCCTCGCGCACCAGGCTGACGTCGAAGCTCGTCCCGCCCGTGTCGCAGACGATCGCGTCCGTGACGCCCAGCTCGAGCTGTGCGTAGGTTCGCGCGGCGACAGGCGCAAGTGAGGGGCCCGACTTCGCTGCGTAGATTGGACGCTCCGCCAGGTGCTGGATTGGAAGCACCCCGCCCATCGAGGTGGCGGCAACGAGCTGCCCCCGCAGGCCGGACTCCCGCAGGCCGCGCTCGATCGCCGCGAGGTGGCTCTGCATCAACGGCTTCAGCGACGCATCGATCGCAGCGCTGGACGCGCGCCGGTATTCCCGCAGGACCGGATTGAGCGCGTGCGAAAGCGTCACTGCGGCGTTGGGCACCAACTCCGCGCACAGCTCACCCACCCGCCGCTCGTGCTCGCCGGAGGCTACGGACCACAGCAGAGCGACCGCGACGGCGTCGACGTCGAGCTCGGAGAGCTTCGCGATCACGCTGCGGGCGTGCTCGACATCCAGCGGCACGACGACCTCGCCGTCAGCTCCGATCCGTTCGCGGATCTCGAACGTGAGGTGGCGCGGGATGTAGGGCGGCGGATATGCCCGCGTGAAGTCGTAGGGGTGCATCGATCCGCCCTCCCGGCGCACGAGGATGTCGGGGAACCCCTCGGTGCAGAGCAGCGCCGTACGGGCGGTCGTTCCCTGCAGGATCGCGTTGGTCGCCTGCGTTGTGCTGTAGACGAAGAGGTCGGTCCGCGCGAGCATCTCGCGCAGGTCGATCGCCAGGGCGGACGCGGCGGACTCCAGCGCGGAACGTAGTCCGGAGATCAACTCGTGCGGCGTGGTCAGCGCTTTCCCGATCTGCAGGCCGCCCTGCCCATCCGACACCACGACATCGGTGAACGTGCCGCCGACATCGCAGGTCACCTTCATCGCGCCGCCCGCGCTCGCCGCCTTGCGCGCCACCGCTGCGCTGCCGTTCCTAGACGCGCTCGTGGATCGGCGGCGACTGCGCACGGGCGGCGGCCAGGTCCTCGATTGCGCAGCCCAGTCCCTGAATCGCCGCGTCCACCGTCTCGTCGGCCAGGGCGGTGCACAAACCGAACTCGCCTCCGCTCCCGTAGTAGACGCCACGTGTGACGGCGGCGAGGTGCAGCAGCGCCGACGCCTCTCGGTCGATCGCGCCGCCGGGTTCATCGAGCACGTAGAGCCCGAACGCCGACCCCACGCCGGAGGTGGTGACAGGCAGGCCGGCCGCTTCCCCCGCTGCGTGGACGGCGCTTCGGAGCCGGTCGGCGAACGCATCGACTCTGGCGATCGCTGACGCGGTCAGGTCCCGCACCGCGATCGTTCCCGCGACCGAGCCCAGCAGATTGCCGTTGAACGATCCACCGTGGTAGAGGCCGCCGGCGGGTGCGTCGAACAGGTCCACCAGTTCCGCCGAGGACACCACCGCGCCGACCGGCAGACCGCCGCCGATCCACTTGCCCAGGCAGGTGATGTCGGCGTCGATGCCGAAGCGCTCGGCGGACCCACCCTCGGCCAGCCTGAACATGAGGCAGTCGTCGAGCACGAACAGCACGTTCGCGTCTCGGGTCAGCTGACGCAGCTGCGCGAGGAAGCCGTCCGGCGGCGTCGTCACGACGCCGGTGTACTGCACCGGCTCGACGACGATGGCGGCCACCTCCCCGGCATGACGTTCCAGCGCCTGCACGTAGCTGTCGATGTCGCCGAAGGTGGCGAGCGCGACGCGTCCCGGTACCTCCCCCTGCCCCTGCAGCCCCGCCTCGAGGTCGTCGTAGGAGCCGTGGTAGGCGTGCCAGGCCTTTACGATCAGCTGCCGGCCGGACGCCGCGCGTGCCAGCTTGACGCCGAGCATCGTCGCTTCGGTTCCCGTGTTGGCGAACCGGACGCGCTCGGCCCCCGGCACGCGAGCGCACAGCAGTTCGGCAAACTCGATCTGCGCGTCCGATGCGCCGGGCCACGCGCTGCCGCGGCCGATCGCGGTGATCAATGCGTCGTTGATCGGCTGGTACGCGTGTCCGTGCATGATGCTCAGACCGTTGCTGAACAGGTCTATGTAGGGGTTGCCGTCGACGTCGTACAGGATCGCCCGTTCACCGCGCTCGAACACGACGGGGTAGGGGTCGAACCAGCTGAGCGTCCGCGTCATCCCCCGTGGCATGCTGCGGCGGGCGCGCTCCATCGCCTTCGCCGACCCCGGGGTGCGGGCTGTGTACGCGGCCTCGATCGATGACCGGTCAACCATCCGCAGGTCCGCCCTTTTGGATACCGATCATTCGATATAAGCATAGGGACCGGTCCACCGCGACGTCAACCGGATCCACGACCCCGACGCGGCGGTGCTCGTTGCGCCGACGCGTCGCGAGCGCCACGGCGGGCGCGTTGCGCGTGCGCGCCCGCCGCGCGTATAGTGGAAAACCAACCGGTCGGTTTGCATCGCCGCGCCACACCAATCGGAAGGAGCCACCAGCTTGAGCATCGAACGCCTCACCACGAACCCGGCCTGGGGCTTCAGCGACGCGGTCGCGACGTCGGGCGCCGGGCGCATGATCCACGTGTCGGGCAACGTCGGCTTCGGCGCCGATGGAAAGGTCGTATCCGGTGGCATGGAGGCGGAGGCGCGGGCGACCTTCGAGAACATCGAGCGCGCACTGAACGCGCTCGGTGCCGACCTCTCGCACGTCGTCAAGATCAACGCCTTCATGACGAGCCTCGACGAGTACGCGGCGTACGCGGCAGTCCGGGCCGAGGTCTTCGACGGGCAGCTGCCGGCGAGCGCGACGGTACAGGTTGCGGGGCTCCTCGTCGGCGCGCAGCTCGAGATCGACGCTATCGCGTTCGTTCCCGAGGGCTGACGCAGCGTCGCCGCCACTCGCGCGGGAGATCACCGCCGACGACCTCACGCGCCCGGCTCTCCGCGTGCCCACGCAGAGCTCAGCGGGAAATGGCAAGCGGCGCGGCTGGGCTGGCTCGTTGGCGCCGAGCGGTGCGGATCCTCGGTAGCGCAAACCGTCCGTTCGGGATGTGCGATCGGACCGATCGGACAGCGGGGATGAAAGCGGCAACCGGGTGGCGGACGCCGCGGATCGGGGATCTCGCCGCCGACGATCGCGCGGATCACCTCGCCGTGCACCTGTGGCACGGAGTCGAGCAGGGTTCGTGAATACGGATGGCGCGGAGCCGCGAAGAGGTCCGCGCAGGTGGCGAGCTCGACAGCCTGCCCGAGGTAGAGGACCATGACCTGCTCGCACAGATAGCCGATCACCGACAGATCGTGCGAGATGCAAATGTAGGTTAGGCCGAGGGTCTCGCGCAGCTCGCGGAGCAGATTCAGGATCGCCGCCTGCACCGAGACATCGAGCGCCGAGGTCACCTCGTCGAGGATCAGCAGACGCGGCCTGGCGGCGAGCGCGCGAGCAATGCACGCCCGCTGCAGCTGGCCGCCGCTCAGCTGATTGGGGTAGCGGTGCAGCAGCGAGCCGTCGAGCGTGACGAGCTCCAGCAGCTCGGCGAGCTCACGGCCGCGATCGCCACCGCCGGTTCCCTCGCGCCGCCGCCGCAGGCGCAGCGACTCGTCGAGCGACGCGCCGATCGTGAGCCGCGGGTTCAGGCTCGAGAACGGGTCCTGAAAGACGATCTGGACGTTGTCGCGAACGCGCTTGAGAGACCGACCGCGGGCGTTGGTCACGTCGGCGCCGTCGATGCTGATCCGACCGGCCGAGGTCGCGACAATCTGGACGATCGCCCTCGCCAGCGTCGATTTCCCCGAACCCGATTCGCCGACGATTCCGAGCGAGGCTCCGGGTTCGACCCCGAACGAAACGTCGTCGACGGCGGCCAGCAGCGAGCGCCCGCGACCGTAGTGGACCTGCAGGCGCTCAACCTCGAGCAGACTCACCGTCAACCTCCCCGGCCGCAGCCGCGACGAAGCAGGCCACCCGCTCGTCGCCTTCGGGCGGCGTCAACGCCGGCTGCTCGCGCCTGCAGCGGTCGAGCACCAGCGGGCAGCGCGGCGCGAAGGCACAGCCAAGCGGCTCCTCGCCGGGCGAGGGCGGTCGGCCCGGGATCGCGTTTAGCGCGTGCGGATGGTCGCTCGAGAGCTCGGGGATCGACGCGATCAGCCCCTGCGTGTAGGGGTGGCGCGGACGTCTGAGCAGGCGATCGCGGGTGCCCTCCTCCACCACACGCCCCGCGTACATGACGAGCACGCGGTCGCAGAGCTGGTTCACCACGCCGAGGTTGTGCGAGATCAGCACGATTGCCGTGTTCTCCTTCTCCTTGATCTCCCGCAGAACGTCGAGCACCTGAGCCTGGACGGTGACGTCGAGTGCCGTCGTCGGCTCGTCGGCGAGCAGCACGCGCGGCCGGGCCATCAACCCCATCGCGATCATGACCCGCTGCTGCATGCCACCTGAGAACTGGTACGGGTACCGTCGCAACGCCCGCCTGCCATCGCCGATGCGCACCTCCGCGAGCCTCATGATCGCCTCGGCTTTGGCCTGCGAGCGCGTCAGCGACCGGTGCCTGCGTGCGCCGTCGACGAGCTGCGAGCCGATCCGAGCCGCCGGGTTCATCGACGACATCGGATCCTGGAAGATCATCGCGAGCGTTGTACCGAGATGCCGGCGCAGACGCCGCGGCGAGAGCGGGCCGAGCGCGACTCCGTCCAGCTCCAGTTGCGCTGCACGCATGCGCAGCGGATGCGGCAGGAGCCCGGCGACCGACAGAGCCGTGAGCGTCTTGCCACTGCCCGTCTCGCCGACGACCGCCAGCACCTCCCCGGCGCGCAGCTGGAAGGAGACGTCGCGGATCAGCATCCGCTCCCCCGCCGCGGTCGGCAGCACAACCGTCAGCCCGCGGACGCGAAGCACCGCCTCCGCGGGGCGCTCGTCGCTTGGCCGTGGGTCCGCCACCTGTGCCGTCGCTGCCCCGACGCGCCTCGCCCGGCGCCACGTGCGGCCGCGTTGCGCGGACGAGACCGCCCACAGCCGCGGATTCAGCGCGCGCGCGAGCGCCTCGCCGAGAATGACAATCGAAGTCCCCGTGATCATGATCATCAGCGCCGGCGCGAGCGCCGCGTACGGGGTCACGTAGATCGACTGGATGCCCGTCGTGAGCAGCGTCCCCCAGTCGTAGGAGGGGGGCTGGACGCCGAGCCCCAGGAAGTCCAGTCCGGAGATGTCGATGATCGCACCGGCGAAGTAGGCCATGCCGGCGAGCACGAGCGGCTCGGCCATGTTCGGCAGCAGGTAGCGCGTCATCAGCCGACCACGGCCGACGCCCGTCGCTCGGGCGCTGGCGACGAACTCCTTGGAGCCGACCGACGTCGCATAGTTTTCGGCAAGCCGCGCGAATCCGGGCGCCGCCCCCAGCCCGATCGCGATCACCGCGCCCTTGGCGCCGATCCCGATCATCGCGATCAGGAACAGCGCGAGCAGGATCGGCGGGAAGCTCAGGCTGATCTCGATGACCCTTCGCGCGACCGCGCGCAGACGCGGGCCCAACGCCGACGCGAGCGTGCCGACGCCGAAGCCGACGACGGCGGAGATCGAGACGGCGGCGAGACCGAGCTCGAGCGTCAACCGGGTCGCGGCAAGCGTGCGCGCGAGCACGTCGCGACCGAGGCTGTCCGTTCCGAGCAAATGCTGCGCCGAATGCGACTGGTACTGAATCAGCGGATCCGTCACAGCCCCCTTGGCCGCCCAGACGAGTGGGCCGATGACCGCCAGCACGACCAGGCCGCCGAAGATCACGGCGCCGCCGATCCCGCCCGGGGCCCGCAGGAAGGCGCGCAGGACCGGATGGCGGCTCACTCGGTCATTTGCCTCGCGAAGCGCAGCCCGCGCGACCTCCGCATCGACCTCGGCCTGCGCGGCTGCGAGCGCGCCCTGCGCCGCGGGCCCCGGCGCGAAGCGCTGCGGGTCGCCGCCGCTCAACCGAGCTCCAACCCGCGTTGCGCCGCCGACCGCGGATCGACGATCGAGACCGCGATGTCGACGAGCGCGTTGACCGCCACGACGATGACCGCGAGCAACAGTGCGCCGCCCTCGATCACCGGGAAATCGAGCCGCAGCACCGACTGCGCGAGCAGCAGCCCGAGCCCGGGCCAGGCGAACACGGTCTCGACGATCACCGCGCTGCCGATGCTTTGCGTGAAGATCGTTCCGCCGAGCGTCAGCGTCGCTGTGAGGACGTTCGGCAGGACGTAGCGGCCGTAGATCGCCAATCCGCTCAGGCGCTTGCTGCGGGCGCTTCGAACGTAGTTCTGGGCGAGCACGTTGAGCGTCTCGACGCGGACGATGCGAGCGAGCAGGGCGGAGAGGGGCAGCGCGATCGACAGCGCCGGGAGGATCACCGCATCCGCCGGCGAGTTGCCCGCCACCGGCAGCAGCTGCCAGGTGACCGCGAACAGAAGCGCCAGGACCGTGGCGGCCACGTAGCCAGGGACCGAACCGATGATGCCGGTGACGACCACGAACAGCCGCTCGACCAGCGGATGGCGTCCCTCCTTGGTCAGGGCTCCGACGCCCAACCCGACGCCGATCCCGAGCACCAGGATTATCGCCACCGCAAGGCCGATCAGCTCGATCTCCGGTCCCACGCGCGAGCCGAGCTCTGAGGACACCGGGAGGTGGGTGTAGAACGATGTGCCGAAGTTGAGATGAATCGCCCCGCTGGTGTAGTGCAGGTACTCCTGCAGGAGCGGCTGGTCGAGGCCGAGCTGGTGGCGCAGAGCGGCCACCGACTGCGCGGACGCGTGCGCGCCAAGCACCTCCCGGGCAGGGTCGCCGGGCATCACCCTGACCATCAGAAACGTGGCGATCTCGACGACCCACACGACGAGCGCAAGCGACGCCAAGCGCCGAACCAGGAACCGCAGGATCGGAGCACGCGCCCAGGCCCCGCGCAGCCTGGCTCGCCCGCGCCCGGGGCTGCGCTTGAACGCCGGCGACCCAGCCCCCGACCCGACCGCGAGCTCTGGCTCAACGCTCAAGGGCACACGCTCTCAACCAGCATCCTCCTCCACCGCCAAGGCTCCGACCGATTCCTCCGGGCGGCTCTCGCAGCGCCGCCCGGAGGTCCGCACATCTAGTTCGACTTCACGAGCGTGAAGGGATCCACGACCACATCGTAGGGTGCGGCAAAGGTCCAACCGCGCCCGAACCAGATGTTCTTCGACACGCCCATCGGCTTGACGTCGTAGTTGTTGACCGCCTGCTCGAGGGCCGCATCCCACGCCGGGCACTGCTTGGCCGCGGGAGTCTCCTCGGCTGTGTTGGAGAGCGCGAAGTACTTCGGGTCGTTGATGCTCAGCGAGGCATCCTGCGCCGGCATGATCACCGGGTTCGGGAAACTCGAGTAATAGGAGTAGACCGTCAGGTCGTAGTTCTTCGTCGTGAACAGGGCGCTCAGCCAGGTGTTGATGTCGGTGTTCTCGACCGTTGACGACACGCCGATCTGCTGGAGCTCCTGCTGCATGTAGTCACCGAGCTGGTTGGTCGTGTTCCACATCACGATCTTCAGCGTGAGCGGCTTGCCGTTCTTGGTCATCACGCCTCCAGAACCAGGCTTGTAGCCGTCCTTCTCGAGGATCGATTTCGCCTCGGTCGGATTGAAACCGGGTGTCACCTTGCCAACGGCGGGGTCATAGCACTGCATGTTCGGCGTGACCATCGTGTTGAACACCACGCCCTCGTTGGAGAACGCGGCCTTCACCATTGACGGGGAATCGAGCGCCAGGTACACGGCGTGCCGAACAGCCGGATCCGCACCGACGCGTCCGGCACTCTGGTTGAACACGTCTCCCCAGCTGCCCATCTGGAGCGCCGAGGTCGTAAACGTGTAGGCGCTGTGATTGGCGGCGATGCGCTGCTCGTTAATTCCGAACACAGGCGCGATGTCGACCTGCCCCGTGGTCAGGAGGTTCGCCGCGGTCGTTTCATCGGTCACGACGCGGTAGACGATCGTGCTCGGCACCCCCGCCTTGGTCGCCGACCAGCCGTTGGGTCCCCAGTTGTAGTTCTTACGCAGCGTGAACGTGTACACGCTGCCCCGCGTCGTCTTGGCCGCGTCGAGCACGTAGGGTCCGCTGCCGTCTGGCGCGGCGCTCAGCGACTTGGGGTTCTTGACGCCGGCGGGGCAGATGATCGAATCCGGGAAGGCCGTCGCCAGCGCAGTCACCAGCGCGTTATAGGGCTTGGTGAGCGTGATCGTGACCGTGTCGGCGGCGCTGTTCGAAGTGATGCTCTTGAGCGCCGCAGGACCGAGGTCGTAGTTTAGGTAGGGGCTGGCGGTCGACTTGGCAAGCTCGTAGTTGAGCGAGCCTGCCACCACCGCCGGCGTGACCGGTGTGCCGTCGGCGCAGGTCGCGCCCTTGCGGATCTTCAGCGTCACCGAATTCGCCGTCGTCGTCCAGGATGTGGCGAGGTAGGGCTCGAGCTTCCCGGACGGACTGAGGTAGACGAGGCGGTCGTAGGTCAGCTCGATCGCCTGCACGGCCAGGTTCGGGGCGCCCGTCTTGGCCGGGTTGAACGTGTCGAGGTCGTCGACGGCTCTGATCGTGACCGTGCCACCAGATCCGGCGACGGCCGCAACCCTGCTGGTCGCACCTGAGGTGGCCGACGTGCCCACGGCCGCGGACACACCGAGGCCGAGCAGGAGTACCACGCCGGCGGTGGTGGATGCTCGAACGCGACCCCGCCGTGCGCCGCGCAGCAAACCGGACGTCCCGGCGGTGATCAATCTGAGCATCGGTGCCTCCTCGGCTATAGGACTGCCGCGAGCCGGTCCCGAAGTGCGGACGCCCTTCGTAAACCGATCAGTCGTTTTGCACGACGCTATCGGAGGCCCCTGCCCCTGTCAAGAGTCGCCGCCGCCGACGCGACGAGCGTGGATGCGACGGGCGAGATCCCCGTGATCCGGCTCGGAATGCATTGCCTGCGCCGTGCCGCGCGGGCCCACCTACATGCGAAAGACGCCGTAGCCGACCTCGGCGAGCGGCGCGTTGGCGGCCACCGCGAGGCCGAGCCCGAGCACGTCGCGGGTCTGCAGCGGGTCGATGACGCCGTCGTCCCACAGCCGGGCCGTGGCGTGGTAGGGATCGCCCTCCCGCTCGTACTTCTCTCGCAGCTGCTGCTCGAATGCCGCACGCTCCTCCGGCGGCCACTCCTTGCCACGGGTTGCCAGCTGTTCGGCGCGAATCGTCGCCAGCACGGTCGCGGCCTGCTCGCCGCCCATCACGCTGATGCGCGCGTTCGGCCAGCTCCAGAGGAACCGCGGATCGAACGCCCGCCCGCACATGCCGTAGTTGCCGGCGCCGAAGGAGCCGCCGATGATCACCGTCAGCTTCGGCACCCGGGCGCAGCTGACCGCCGTCACGAGCTTGGCTCCATGTTTCGCGATTCCGCCGTGCTCGGCGTCGCGTCCGACCATGAAGCCGCTGATGTTCTGCAGGAACACGAGCGGCACCGAACGCCGGTCGCACAGCTCGATGAAGTGCACACCCTTCAGCGCACTCTCCGAGAACAGCACGCCGTTGTTGGCGACGATGCCAACCGGGTGGCCGTGGATGTGGGCGAACCCGCACACGAGCGTCGCTGCGTAGCGCGCCTTGAACTCGTGGAAGCGGCTCGCGTCGACGATCCGCGCGATCACCTCGCGCACGTCGTATGAAACCCGCAGATCGAGCGGAACAACACCGTAGAGCTCCGCGGGGTCAACCGACGGCGGCTCGGGCGGCCGCATCGCCCACGGCGCCGCGTCGGCGGACGGCAGGGTCGCAACGATGTCACGCACCAGCTCGATCGCATGCGCGTCGTCCTGCGCAAGGTGGTCCGCAACGCCGGACACGCGCGTGTGCACATCGCCTCCACCGAGTTCCTCGGCGCTGACGACCTCGCCCGTCGCCGCCCTCACTAGCGGCGGCCCCCCGAGGAAGATCGTCCCCTGCTCCTTCACGATCACTGCCTCGTCGCTCATTGCGGGCACGTACGCCCCACCGGCCGTGCAGGATCCCATCACGGCGGCGATCTGAGCGATCGAGCGCCGCGACAGCTGCGCCTGGTTGAAGAAGATCCGCCCGAAGTGGTCGCGGTCGGGAAAGACCTCGTCCTGCAGCGGCAGAAAGGCGCCGCCAGAGTCCACCAGGTACACGCACGGCAGCCTGTTGGCGAGCGCGATCTCCTGCGCGCGAAGGTGCTTCTTGACGGTCATCGGAGCGTAGGTGCCCCCCTTCACCGTCGCGTCGTTAGCCACCACCATGACGTGTCGCCCGCACACCCGGGCGACACCCGTGACCAACCCGGCCCCCGGGAATTCCCCGTCGTACAGCCCCTCCGCAGCCAGCGGCGAAAGCTCGAGGAACGCGGTGTGCGGGTCGCACAGGCGGTCGATCCGCTCCCGCACGGCGAGCTTGCCCCGTTCGCGCAGCCGTCGCTGAGCCTCCTCGCCGCCACCTGCCGCGGCGCGCTCGAGGCGCCCGCGCAACTCGGCGACGAGTGCCTCGTGGCCCCGTGCATTGTCGGCGAACTCGGAGCTCGACCGCACTGCAGCGCTGTCCAGTATCCGGCTCACCTGACGGCCTCACCATCGGCGGGAACGACTGACGCGAGCACTGTATTTAGTGCGACCTGGTCACCGGCGGCCACGCGCAGCCCGACGAGCGTGCCGTCACGCGGCGCGACGATCTGCAGCTCCATCTTCATCGACTCGATCGCGACGAGCGCCGCCCCCCGAGCGACCGCGGCCCCCTCGCGGGCGTGCACGGCAACCACCGATCCCGGCATCGGCGCGCGCAACTCGCCGTCGAGAGCGTCGCCCGCGCCGTGCACCCTTTCGCCGGGACTCACATGCCAGGCATGACCGCCGCATCCCACCCAGCAGGTGTCGCCGTCAGCCGCCACCGACCAGGTCTCGGTGATGCCGTCGATGTCCACGCGCAGGCTCCGTACGCCGTCGACGTCCTCGACGCCCACAAGCGTCACCACGCGAGCGACGCCGTCGACCAGCGCGTCACGCGGCGCGACCCGCGGCGAACCGAGCGCCACCTCGACGTCGCGGCGACCGTCAACCGTCAGGGACCTGTGTGTACGGCCCCCGGGGCCCGAGATTCGCCAGGCGTCGAGGCTGACGAACGGATCGGCTTCGAGCTCACGCTCGTGCAGGCTTTCGGCGATCGCGGCAACCAGCGCGGCGCGACCCGGGTCAGGCGCGCGATCGACCGGCAGGCGCTCGAGCAGCCCGGTATCGAGGCGTCCCTCGAGCACGGCCTCGTTGGTGAGAACCTCGAGCAGGAACCCGACGTTGCTGCGCACGCCGAGCAGCACCGTCTCTGCCAGCGCCGCGTGCAACCGGGCGAGCGCGGTCTCACGGTCGCGGGCGTGCGCGATCAGCTTCGCGACCATCGGGTCATAGCGCGCACTGACGACGTCGCCCTGGCGGAAACCGGCGTCAACCCGCACGCCGTCGCCGCGTGGCAGCCGCAGCGCCAGCAGCCGGCCGGCTGCGGGAAGGAAGCCGGTTGCGGGGTCCTCGGCATAGATGCGCGCCTCAACGGCGTGTCCGCGCGCCGGTGACGGCCGGCAGGCGCTCGCCGAGCGCGACGCGGACCTGCCATTCGACGATGTCGATGCCGAGCAGCGCCTCGGTCGCGCCGTGCTCGACCTGCCGACGCGTGTTCGTTTCGAGGAAGTAGTGGTTCGCCGGCGCGGTCGCCTCGACGACGAACTCGGCCGTTCCGGCGCCGAGGTACCCGCAGCTGCGGGCCAGCGCCACCGCCTCCTCGCCGAGCCGCCGCGCAGCTCTACGTGACCGCCGGTGACGGCGACTCCTCGATGACCTTCTGGTTGCGGCGTGCGGCGAGCGCTCGCGCTCGCCGAGGTCGAGGACTGTGCCGTGAGCATCGGCGAGCAGCTGAACCTCGATGTGGCGCGCGGGGCCGATGTCGCGCTCCACCAGCAGGGCGTCGTCGCCAAACGCTGCGTGTGCCTCGCGCCGAGCTCCGGCCACAGCCGCCTCGAGTTCGTCGAGCGTCCGGATGATGCGGATGCCCTTGCCGCCCCTCCCGCCCGCGCCTTGACCATCAGCAGAAGGCTCGCTCGTCTGCGCAGATTTCTGATGTCCCGTTCGAGCAGGTCGGTACCGTTCAGACCTGGAACGACCTGCGGCCCGGCGCCCTGGGCGGCCTGCTTGGCGGCGGACTTGTTGCCCATCAGCTCGATCGTCGCCGCCGGCGGGCCGTTCCGCGCCCGGCCGCCGTCCAAACCTTCGCGCGCCGGCTCGGCGCGCTCGGCGAGGAAGCCGTAGCCGGGATCAACCGCCTGCGCGCCCCTGGCCTTTGCGGCGGAGA
>CAWHDS010000013.1:0-7095 GCA_963828135.1 uncultured Solirubrobacterales bacterium | reverse complement strand
TCACCTCGTTCGTGCGTCCCGACGTGATCGCGCAGCTCGCCGATGCCGAGCAGGTGCTCGCGCGCATCGATGTCCCCGACGCGGTCGAGCTGAGCGTCCTGATCCCCAACCAGCGCGGCCTGGAGCGCGCGCTGGCGCAGCGTGAGCGCTTCCATGCGATCAGCTGTTTCCTGTCGGCCTCGGAGACCCACAACCGACACAACTTGCGGCGTTCCATCGAGGAGTCGCTGGTGGAGCTCGAGCGCGTGAGCGCCGGCGCCGTCGGGGCGGGCCTGCGTGTGGGGGCGGTCATCAGCGTGGCGTTCGGCTGTCCTTACGAGGGCCGGGTGGCACCCGAGCGGGTGTTCGCGATCGCCCGGCGGCTGATCGACGCGGGCGCCGTGGAGATCGGCTTCGGCGACACGACCGGGATGGCCAATCCGGTGGCGGTCGCGCGCTTCTTCGAGCTCGCGCAGGCAACGCTCGGCGACCACACCGAGCTGACAGCCCACTTCCACAACACCCGTGGCCAGGGACTCGCGAACGTGGTCGCGGCGCTAGGGGCCGGCTGCCGGTCGTTCAAGTCGAGCTTCGGCGAGATCGGCGGCTGCCCCCGTGCCGCCCGGAGCGACGGGCAACATCGCGACGGAGGACCTCGTGGGCATGCTGGAAGAGATGGGCGTTGCCACGGGGGTGTCGCTCGATCGGCTGCTCGACGCCACACGCACGCTGCGGCAGCTGCTCGGCCGGCCGCTTGGGTCGCATACGCTGGCGGCCGGCCCGATCGACTGGCACGAGGCGCCTTGATGTTCGAGCGCGTGCTGATCGCGAACCGCGGCGAGATCGTCGTGCGGATCGCGCGGACACTGCGTCGCCTCGGCTGCTCGCCGGCAACGGTCTATGTCGGAGAGGACGCCGGCGCGCTGCACGTGCTTAGCTGCGACGCGGCCGTCGCGGTCCACTCCTATCTCGATGTGTCCGCGATCGTCTCCGCCGCAAAGGCCTGTGGCGCGCAGGCGGTTCATCCCGGCTACGGCTTCCTCGCCGAGCGTGCCGAGCTGGCGCGCGCGTGTTTGGATGGCGGCCTGGTGTGGATCGGCCCGCCGGCGGCGACGATCGAGCTGATGGGCGACAAGTCCGCCGCCAAGCAGGCCGCCCAGGGCGCCGGGCTGCAGGTCGTTCCAGGTCTGAACGGCGCCCACCTGCTCGACCGGGACATTGAACAGTTTGCGCAGACGAGCGGCCTTCCGCTGATGGTCAAGGCCGTGGCGGGAGGTGGCGGCAAGGGCATCCGCATCATCCGGACGCTCGACGAACTCGAGGCGGCTGTGGCCGGAGCTCGGCGCGAGGCACACGCAGCGTTTGGCGACGACGCCCTGCTGGTGGAGCGCTACATCAGCCCCGCGCGCCACATCGAGGTTCAGCTGCTCGCCGACGCCCACGGCACAGTCCTCGACCTCGGCGAGCGCGAGTGCTCGCTGCAGCGCGCAACCAGAAGGTCATCGAGGAGTCGCCGTCACCGGCGGTCGACGTAGAGCTGCGCCGGCGGCTCGGCGAGGAGGCGGTGGCGCTGGCCCGCAGCTGCGGGTACCTCGGCGCCGGAACGGCCGAGTTTGTCGTCGAGGCGACCGCGCCGGCGAACCACTACTTCCTCGAAATGAACACGCGTCTGCAGGTCGAGCACGGAGTGACCGAGGCGCTGCTCGGCATCGACATCGTCGAATGGCAGGTCCGCGTCGCGCTCGGCGAGCGCCTGCCGGCGCCGTCACCGGCGCGCGGACACGCCGTTGAGGCGCGCATCTATGCCGAGGACCCCGCAACCGGCTTCCTTCCCGCAGCCGGCCGGCTGCTGGCGCTGCGGCTGCCACGCGGCGACGGCGTGCGGGTTGACGCCGGTTTCCGCCAGGGCGACGTCGTCAGTGCGCGCTATGACCCGATGGTCGCGAAGCTGATCGCGCACGCCCGCGACCGTGAGACCGCGCTCGCCCGGTTGCACGCGGCGCTGGCAGAGACGGTGCTGCTCGGCGTGCGCAGCAACGTCGGGTTCCTGCTCGAGGTTCTCACCAACGAGGCCGTGCTCGAGGGACGCCTCGATACCGGGCTGCTCGAGCGCCTGCCGGTCGATCGCGCGCCTGACCCGGGTCGCGCCGCGCTGGTTGCCGCGATCGCCGAAAGCCTGCACGAGGGTGAGCTCGACGCCGATCCGTTCGTCAGCCTCGACGCCTGGCGAATCTCGGGCCCCGGGGGCCGTACACACAGGTCCCTGACGGTTGACGGTCGCCGCGACGTCGAGGTGGCGCTCGGTTCGCCGCGGGTCGCGCCGCGTGACGCGCTGGTCGACGGCGTCGCTCGCGTGGTGACGCTTGTGGGCGTCGAGGACGTCGACGGCGTACGGAGCCTGCGCGTGGACATCGACGGCGTCACCGAGACCTGGTCGGTGGCGGCTGACGGCGACACCTGCTGGGTGGGATGCGGCGGTCATGCCTGGCATGTGAGTCCCGGCGAAAGGGTGCACGGCGCGGGCGACGCTCTCGACGGCGAGTTGCGCGCGCCGATGCCGGGATCGGTGGTTGCCGTGCACGCCCGCGAGGGGGCCGCGGTCGCTCGGGGCGCGGTGCTCGTCGTGATCGAGTCGATGAAGATGGAGCTGCAGATCGTCGCGCCGCGTGACGGCACGCTCGTCGGGCTGCGCGTGGCCGCCGGTGACCAGGTCGCACTAAATACAGTGCTCGCGTCAGTCGTTCCCGCCGATGGTGAGGCCGTCAGGTGAGCCGGATACTGGACAGCGCTGCAGTGCGGTCGAGCTCCGAGTTCGCCGACAATGCACGGGGCCACGAGGCACTCGTGGCCGAGTTGCGCGGGCGCCTCGAGCGCGCCGCGGCAGGTGGCGGCGAGGAGGCTCAGCGACGGCTGCGCGAACGGGGCAAGCTCGCCGTGCGGGAGCGGATCGACCGCCTGTGCGACCCGCACACCGCGTTCCTCGAGCTTTCGCCGCTGGCTGCGGAGGGGCTGTACGACGGGGAATTCCCGGGGGCCGGGTTGGTCACGGGTTCGCCCGGGTGTGCGGGCGACACGTCATGGTGGTCGCTAACGACGCGACGGTGAAGGGGGGCACCTAGCTCCGATGACCGTCAAGAAGCACCTTCGCGCGCAGGAGATCGCGCTCGCCACAGGCTGCCGTGCGTGTACCTGGTGGACTCTGGCGGCGCCTTTCTGCCGCTGCAGGACGAGGTCTTTCCCGACCGCGACCACTTCGGGCGGATCTTCTTCAACCAGGCGCAGCTGTCGCGGCGCTCGATCGCTCAGATCGCCGCCGTGATGGGATCCTGCACGGCCGGTGGGGCGTACGTGCCCGCAATGAGCGACGAGGCAGTGATCGTGAAGGAGCAGGGGACGATCTTCCTCGGGGGGCCGCCGCTAGTGAGGGCGGCGACGGGCGAGGTCGTCAGCGCCGAGGAACTCGGTGGAGGCGATGTGCACACGCGCGTGTCCGGCGTTGCGGACCACCTTGCGCAGGACGACGCGCATGCGATCGAGCTGGTGCGTGACATCGTTGCGACCCTGCCGTCCGCCGACGCGGCGCCGTGGGCGATGCGGCCGCCCGAGCCGCCGTCGGTTGACCCGGCGGAGCTCTACGGTGTTGTTCCGCTCGATCTGCGGGTTTCATACGACGTGCGCGAGGTGATCGCGCGGATCGTCGACGCGAGCCGCTTCCACGAGTTCAAGGCGCGCTACGCAGCGACGCTCGTGTGCGGGTTCGCCCACATCCACGGCCACCCGGTTGGCATCGTTGCCAACAACGGCGTGCTGTTCTCGGAGAGTGCGCTGAAGGGTGTGCACTTCATCGAGCTGTGCGACCGGCGTTCGGTGCCGCTCGTGTTCCTGCAGAACATCAGCGGCTTCATGGTCGGACGCGACGCCGAGCACGGCGGAATCGCGAACATGGAGCCAAGCTCGTGACGGCGGTCAGCTGCGCCCGGGTGCCGAAGCTGACGGTGATCATCGGCGGCTCCTTCGGCGCCGGCAACTACGGCATGTGCGGGCGGGCGTTCGATCCGCGGTTCCTCTGGAGCTGGCCGAACGCGCGCATCAGCGTGATGGGCGGCGAGCAGGCCGCGACCGTGCTGGCGACGATTCGCACCGAACAGCTGGCAACCCGTGGCAAGGAGTGGCCGCCGGAGGAGCGTGCGGCATTCGAGCAGCAGCTGCGAGAGAAGTACGAGCGGGAGGGCGATCCCTACCACGCCACGGCCCGGCTGTGGGACGACGGCGTCATCGACCCGCTGCAGACCCGCGACGTGCTCGGGCTCGGCCTCGCGGTGGCCGCCAACGCGCCGCTCGCCGAGGTCGGCTACGGCGTCTTTCGCATGTAGGTGGGCCCGCGCGGCACGGCGCAGGCAATGCATTCCGAGCCGGATCACGGGGATCTCGCCCGTCGCATCCACGCTCGTCGCGTCGGCGGCGGCGACTCTTGACAGGGGCAGGGGCCTCCGATAGCGTCGTGCAAAACGACTGATCGGTTTACGAAGGGCGTCCGCACTTCGGGACCGGCTCGCGGCAGTCCTATAGCCGAGGAGGCACCGATGCTCAGATTGATCACCGCCGGGACGTCCGGTTTGCTGCGCGGCGCACGGCGGGGTCGCGTTCGAGCATCCACCACCGCCGGCGTGGTACTCCTGCTCGGCCTCGGTGTGTCCGCGGCCGTGGGCACGTCGGCCACCTCAGGTGCGACCAGCAGGGTTGCGGCCTTCGCCGGATCTGGTGGCACGGTCACGATCAGAGCCGTCGACGACCTCGACACGTTCAACCCGGCCAAGACGGGCGCCCCGAACCTGGCCGTGCAGGCGATCGAGCTGACCTACGACCGCCTCGTCTACCTCAGTCCGTCCGGGAAGCTCGAGCCCTACCTCGCCACATCCTGGACGACGACGGCGAATTCGGTGACGCTGAAGATCCGCAAGGGCGCGACCTGCGCCGACGGCACACCGGTCACGCCGGCGGTGGTGGCAGGCTCGCTCAACTACGAGCTTGCCAAGTCGACCGCCAGCCCCTACCTAAACTACGACCTCGGTCCTGCGGCGCTCAAGAGCATCACTTCGAACAGCGCCGCCGACACGGTCACGATCACGCTCACCAAGCCCTATAACGCGCTGGTGACTGCGCTGGCGACGGCCTTCCCGGATTCGATCATCTGCCCCGCCGGCGTCAAGAACCCCAAGTCGCTGAGCGCCGCGCCAGACGGCAGCGGACCCTACGTGCTCGACGCGGCCAAGACGACGCGGGGCAGCGTGTACACGTTCACGCTGCGTAAGAACTACAACTGGGGACCCAACGGCTGGTCGGCGACCAAGGCGGGGGTGCCGAGCACGATCGTCTACCGCGTCGTGACCGATGAAACGACCGCGGCGAACCTCCTGACCACGGGGCAGGTCGACATCGCGCCTGTGTTCGGAATTAACGAGCAGCGCATCGCCGCCAATCACAGCGCCTACACGTTTACGACCTCGGCGCTCCAGATGGGCAGCTGGGGAGACGTGTTCAACCAGAGTGCCGGACGCGTCGGTGCGGATCCGGCTGTTCGGCACGCCGTGTATTTGGCGCTCGATTCCCCGTCAATGGTGAAGGCCGCGTTCTCCAACGAGGGCGTGGTGTTCAACACGATGGTCACGCCGAACATGCAGTGCTATGACCCCGCCGTTGGCAAGGTGACACCCGGTTTCAATCCGACCGAGGCGAAATCGATCCTCGAGAAGGACGGCTACAAGCCTGGTTCTGGAGGCGTGATGACCAAGAACGGCAAGCCGCTCACGCTGAAGATCGTGATGTGGAACACGACCAACCAGCTCGGTGACTACATGCAGCAGGAGCTCCAGCAGATCGGCGTGTCGTCAACGGTCGAGAACACCGACATCAACACCTGGCTGAGCGCCCTGTTCACGACGAAGAACTACGACCTGACGGTCTACTCCTATTACTCGAGTTTCCCGAACCCGGTGATCATGCCGGCGCAGGATGCCTCGCTGAGCATCAACGACCCGAAGTACTTCGCGCTCTCCAACACAGCCGAGGAGACTCCCGCGGCCAAGCAGTGCCCGGCGTGGGATGCGGCCCTCGAGCAGGCGGTCAACAACTACGACGTCAAGCCGATGGGCGTGTCGAAGAACATCTGGTTCGGGCGCGGTTGGACCTTTGCCGCACCCTACGATGTGGTCGTGGATCCCTTCACGCTCGTGAAGTCGAACTAGATGTGCGGACCTCCGGGCGGCGCTGCGAGAGCCGCCCGGAGGAATCGGTCGGAGCCTTGGCGGTGGAGGAGGATGCTGGTTGAGAGCGTGTGCCCTTGAGCGTTGAGCCAGAGCTCGCGGTCGGGTCGGGGGCTGGGTCGCCGGCGTTCGAGCGCAGCCCCGGGCGCGGGCGAGCCAGGCTGCGCGGGGCCTGGGCGCGTGCTCCGATCCTGCGGTTCCTGGTTCGGCGCTTGGCGTCGCTTGCGCTCGTCGTGTGGGTCGTCGAGATCGCCACGTTTCTGATGGTCAGGGTGATGCCCGGCGACCCTGCCCGGGAGGTGCTTGGCGCGCACGCGTCCGCTCAGTCGGTGGCCGCTCTGCGCCACCAGCTCGGCCTCGACCAGCCGCTCCTGCAGGAGTACCTGCACGACCACAGCGGGGCGATTCATCTCAACTTCGGCACATCGTTGTACCCCACCTCCCGGTGTCCTCAGAGCTCGGCTCGCGCGTGGGACCGGAGATCGAGCTGATCGGCCTTGCGGTGGCGATAATCCTGGTGCTCGGGATCGGCGTCGGGTTGGGCGTCGGAGCCCTGACCAAGGAGGGACGCCATCCCGTGGAGTTGAGCGGCTGTTCGTGGTCGTCACCGGCATCATCGGTTCGGTCCCTGGCTACGTGGCCGCCACGGTCCTGGCGCTTCTGTTCGCGGTCACCTGGCAGCTGCTGCCGGTGGCGGGCAACTCGCCGGCGGATGCGGTGATCCTCCCGGCGCTGTCCATCGCTCTGCCTCTCTTCGCCCTGCTCGCTCGCATCGTCCGCGTCGAGACGCTCAACGTGCTCGCCCAGAACTACGTTCGAAGCGCCCGCAGCAAGCGCCTGAGCGGATTGGCGA
>CAWHDS010000012.1:0-176165 GCA_963828135.1 uncultured Solirubrobacterales bacterium | reverse complement strand
TGATCTGACGGCGGGTTGGAGCTACACGGCGCTCTCGCGCGCCCGGGCGAGTACGCGGCTGCTGATCCACGACGACCAGTCTGTGCGCGAGCGGGCCGACCACGCACCCGAACGCGCCGACCAGCCGGCGACACGTGAGGAGCTGTTTGCGCGGGCGGGGCGGCGGATGCTCGAGCGCGACGACCAAGACCTCGCGGTCGAGCAGCTCCCGCCCGCCGGACGTGCGGACGACCGCCAGCTCACACTCGCCCTCGACCACGCCGGCGAACCGGTGCAAGAGCACGCCGCACTGCGAGCCGAACCCGACACACCACCGGTGGGTACGTCGCGGTTGCGCGAGCTCGGGGAACGCGTCGAGCAGCTCACCGCGCAACGCGCCGCGCTCCCGAGCTCCCAGCTGAGCCAGCTCGACACTGCGCACGCCCGGGTGTTGGACTTGACCGCGAGACCGTGGCGAGTTGTCCGCAAGCTTGGAGCGCTTGCCGGCGCCGAAGCGCAACCTGCTCGGCCGTGAACGCGACGAGCACATCATCGACCGCATGCGGCTCTCCTCAGCGCTCGAAGGCACCGACGACACGCTCGCGCGCGCCCGCGAAACCGAAACCCGGCTGCGTGAGCAGCTCGGCAACCCCGAGCAGATCCGCTCCGAGCTCGACGGCCTCGACCGCGAGATCCGCCAACTCACCAAAGAGCGCGACGGGCTACTCAACCACCTCACCGACCGTGAGCTACAAGCCCCGGCGAGTGGGCAAAGGCGCTGCTCGGCGAGCGTCCCGCCGGCTCGCGCAGCGACGACTGGGACACCGCCGTGCGTCGGGTCGCCCGCTACCGCATCGAATACGCGATCACCGACCAGGCGGATTCGCTGGGCCCCGAGCCGCGCGACCACCACCAGGCCGGCCAGTGGCACCGCGCGCACGAAACGGTGGAGCGGGCCGAGCGGCGCCTCGGCCGCGAACACACCCACGAACACGACCACGGCCACGACATCGACTTCTGAGATGACCGAACCAAGCTGCTCACCGTGCCGCAGGTCGCCGCCGAGTTTCAGGTCACCGCGCAGACGATCCGCAACTGGATCGACCACGGCACGCTGCCGGCGGTGCGGGTCGGCCGGGCGTTCCGCGTCAAACGCCAAGACGTCGAAGCGCTACTCGAACGTGCGAGCGCCGACAGCACCTCGCTCGCCACCCGCCGCGACCTCTGGCAACCAACCACCACAACCCTGCCGCACCGCCACGCCGCCGACCAGCCCCGCTCGATCTGGGACGACACGGCCGACCTGCCGCCGGCGCCAAGAAGTCGCCGTAGCCGAGTGCTCTACGCCGAGCGGCGCGCGCGCGGAAGCAGACCGCTGGCGCGATCCTCGCGCTCAACCGCGACCGCCAGCTCCCCGGCCACCTCAGCCAGCTCGTCGTACGCGACCGCGACCGCGATCAGGTCCGTCCCGGTCGCGGCACGGTTGAGCTCGCTCACCGCACCATCGAAGCGCCGCCACAACTCATCAGGTCCACGCCGCCCCGAACCCGGCTGTAGCTCATACGGCGGCGCGCTCGACGACGCCCGATGCGGCGGCCACTCAAACCCCGCGCCGTCCGCCGCCCGGCACGCCTGCGCCTCCGCCCGCGCCGCCTCCGCAAGCCCCGACAATCGCACACTGAAACCGCATCCGGCGGCGCCAGGCGGTGCGCCTCAAGCGCGCCGCGCCACAGCTGCTGCGCATCGCGAAACGCGGCCTGCGCGTGCTCTTCGGTCGTCTCGGCCATTGGCCGGATCATGGCATCACCGCCGGTCACCCCAAGCTTGAAAACGAGGACGCGACATCCGGACCCCGTTCCGGACATCCGCCACCGTATCGTAGCTATTACATAGCTATTTTGCTAGTTTGCCTATCGTGGCCACCGAGTATCCGCATGGCGCGCGCCCGACCTGACCCTCCGAACGTCTCGTTCGACGAGCTCCTCAGGGGCGACGGGCTCGCCGCGCGCGTCGCACAATGTTCGCGCGATCCGAGCCTCCGACGCGGAGGCCGCGCTGTCCGCGCAGCCATCCGGCGAGCTCAAACCCCTGACGAACGATGGGAGCCGCGGGCGCTCCTCAGCGAGCCGCTGCTGAGCGCCGCCGAGGCGGGCGCGCTGCTCGGGATCCCGCGCTCCTCGGTCTACGACTACGCCAAGCGCGGCGAGCTCCCACACGTCCGCGTCGGCAAGCACGTCAAGTTCATCCGCCAAGACCTCGAGCGCGCGCTCGCCGAGCGCCGCGTCGGCATCTGACGCGCTGACATCGCGACGCCGGGTCAGGGCGCGGCGACGAGGCTCGACGCATCCTCGTCAAAGAACGCCGCCGAGATCTTCGCGGCGTCCGCGTCCTGCGGATAGAAGGCGGTGTAGATCTCGGTCGTGGCGAGATCCGCGTGACCCATCCACTCCTTGATCGTCGTCTGCGGGATGCCCTTCGCCGCGCAGACCGTGCCGAACGTATGGCGCAGATCGTGAATGCGGACGCGTTGCACGCCGGCTCGCTCGAGCGCCGCGTAGTAGCGCAGACGCAGCTTGTTCGCGTCGACGTGACCGCCACGCGTCCCGCTGAAGACAAGATCGGCGTCTGAGCGCACGGGGCCGCGCTGCGAATGCGCGGCCAGCGCCTGGGCGACCTCGGGCGCCATCGGAACCACGCGCCCGGCACCAGACTTCGGCGTTCCGCTGACGTCGCGCACGAAGCTCGACTCGACATGGATCGCGGAGCCCGCGAAGTTGACCGCTCGCCATCGCAGGTCGAGCAGCTCGCCGAGCCGAAGCCCGCAGAACGCCGCCACCATGAAGATCACGGCGTCCTGCTCGTTGACCTCGGCGGCGGCGCGAACGAGCGCGTGCACCTCGACCGGACGCAGGAACCTCGATGTCGCGAGCGTCTGACGGTTGCGCACGCGACCGGGCCGGTCGACGAGCGCGACGGGATTGGACGTGATCGCGCCGAGCTTCATCGCGCGCTTCATCACGCCGTTGAGGTTGACGAGGTACTTGCGCTTGGTCCGCGAGTTGGCCGGCGTCAGGTGGACGTGCTGTCCCGTCGGCGAGGCGTCGAACGTTCGCTCCGGCGGCCCGGCGACGCTCCGCCTCCTGCGGCGAGATGCGCCGCTCGGCCTGGAAGCCTGCGATCCAGCGCTCGAGGCGCGACAGTCGTGAGCGTCGAGACCCGCGTGCCGGCGCCGAGGTCGCGACAGATTCGGGCGCAGACGTTGCCGTAGTCGCCCAGCGTCGAGCGCTTCACCTCGCTGTCGTGCTCGGCCCAGCGCAGCCACTCGTCGCACGCCGCTCGAAGCGTGAGCGCAGCGGCCGCTGGCGTACGAGACGACCGAGTTGGTCGCCTCGGCGCGCGCGGCCAGCAGATCCTGCAGCAGCCCGTCCGCATCGGCCGGCGTCAGATACCCCTCCGGCTTGCTGCCGTCGCGGGCGCTCCAACGCACGGCGCCGCGGGCGGTCCGCCGACCGGAGTCCTTCACCCAGGCCGGTCCAAGCTTGCGCTGATGCCGGCCGTCGGCGTCGCGCCAGAGCGCGTAGAACGCCCTCGCTCCGCGCGTTCCCTTGATCTGGACGTGGCCGGTCGGCCGCATTCCGCCAGCCGTCCCGGAGGTGGTCGAGTCCTGCCGTGATCTCGCGCTCAGACGCCATCATCGAGACCGCTCATCGTGTTCCCCGTGTTCCCTATGTGTTCCCAAATCGGCTAAACGAACTGGACGAACGCCGATTATAGCCCGTGAAAACGCCATATTCTGCGGCAACCTGCCCGACTGTTCCAGAACTTTTAATCCGGCGGGCTGGGTTCGAGTCCCAGGCCGCGCACTCGCGGACCACGTACCGGTACCCGGTAGAACGCGTGTGTGGCGGATCTGGTGCGGGGCCCGCTTTCGAGCGAGCCGCACGCGCGGCGCCGATGCGGGCGCTACCCGCTGGCGGACTGTGCCAGGTAGGCCGTGGTCTCGCTCGCGATGAGGCTGACGATGTTGCCGAGCGCGAGGTTGGCGTCGAGGGGATGCAGTCCCCAGAGTGGTGAGAGCGTGCCGGTGGACATCAACGGCATCGCGCCGTCCAGCGGCGTCACTTCGAGGAAGTTGTTGCCGTTCGACTGCATGCACTGCGCGCTGTAGGAGTCGTCGTATTCGAACCACGCGGTCGCGCCCGCCTTGCCGGGGACTTCCAGACTTGGAAGCGGGACGCCGTTGTTGGCCTGGAACGCCACGGGGAAGACCGGCTCGAGCGTCCCGGCGCCACCACCGAGGGCGGCCGGGTTGGTGCACAGGATCGCGTCTCCGGGCGGCACGGGCCGCAGCACGTCGGTTGGGCTCCAGATCGTGTCACCGAACACGGCACGCGGCGGCGGCAGGCCGGGGTAAGAGGAGTAGGAGACGACGCAGCCGAGCTCGGTCGTCGATGTGCAAGCCGGGATGTTCTTGAAGCTCCCGCCGACGAGGCTGCCCGTCGGGACGACCACGGAACCGCCGAAGAGGATTGCCGAGAGCATCCGGCTGCGGAGCGTCGCGTTCGGGTCGATCTGCTGGGCGATCAGCTTGCGCAGCACGAACGCCCCCTGCGAGTGCCCGATCAGCACGAACGGGCGGCCGTGGTTGTAGTGCGCGAGGTAGTAATTCCAGGCGTCCAACACGCTGTCGTACTGCTCGGCGCGCTGGGCGGGTTTGAGGGGCCCCGGGCCTGGTAGCAACGGGTCCGGGGCCCCGACGAGAGTGACCTGGTGGTACATCGGCGCGTACATCCTGCACACGGACTGGTAGTACGACGCCTGGAGAAACGCGATACCCGTCTCCGCCGGCTGGATCTTCAGATTGGACAGCAGCGAGGTCTCGCCACTGACCGTCGGATAAAGGTAGAAGCAGTCGACCGGCGCGTCTGAATTCGCCTGTGGCGTCACGGTGCTCTGGAGCGTCCCGGCCGCCGAGAAGATGCCGGTCTGCAGGCCCGTCACGCACGGGTTGTCTCGTAAGCCCGGCCGGCACAGCCAGACCGGCTTGTATTTCGCTGCGCTCGCGGCCGAGGCGCCGAATACGCCGCCCAGCAGGGCCACGACTGTGAAAGCGATCGTCAGCGCCGGAAGCCGCGCGGTGAGCCGCATGCAACGAACATGTCCGGCAACCAGCGAGACCTTTCCGCCAGCGCTCGCTCTCCTTACCGGCGCGTCCAGCATGAGGCAGCGTCGCCCCCCTCGGCCATACGTCGAGCGCCCAGGCGGGCGGGTCTATCATGGATGTCAGTGGAGCTCGGACGCACCGCGGTTGGCGCAGGTCGAGCCGCCCGGAGCGACGGCGCGTTCGAGGGCGTGCGCGCGGCCTGGCACGAGCTCGGCGCGCATGCGCAGTACTTCTTCCAGACGCCGGAGTGGATCGAGCTGCTGGCCGGGCGGGTCGAGCGCGACGTCGTCTGGGGCGCGGTGCTGGACGGAGAGCGCCCGGCGGCGGTGGCGGTGCTGCGCAGCACGGTGCGGCGGGCGGGCCACATCAGGCTCGCGGTGCTCTCGCAGGTGCGGATCGGCGAGTCGCAGCTGCCCTACGCCGACGGCCTGCTGGACCGCGACGCATACGGCGAGCGGCGCCTGCGCGACCTCGTCGACGCCTGTGGCCCGTGGCACGTGCTGTGGCTGACGGGACTGCGGGCCGGGTCGCCGTGGCTGGAGCTCGCCGCCGGCGAGGATGCCGCGCTCGTGCGCGCGGAGCCGGATGGTGGCGTGGGCGTGCTCGACACGCGCGTCGCGAGCGAGCGCTGCTGGGCGGTGGTGCCGAAACACCTGCGCCACGGGATCCACAACGCGCGCCACCGGATCGACGCTCGCGGCGGTGGCGAGATCGAGGTCGCGACCGGCGCGGAGGTGGCCGCCGCGTATCAGCGTCACGTGGAGCTTGAGGCCTGCGGCTGGAAGGGCCGCGCGGGGACGAGCCTCGCCGAGCGCGCGTTCGACCGCGAGCTGCTCCGCGACTACCTGGCGCTCGAGCCCAGTGCACAGGTCCGGACGCTGTGGATCGGCGGGCATCTCGCGGCGACCCAGGTCGCCACGTGTGTGGCGGGCACGCTCTTCCTGCGCCGGATCGCCTACGCGGAGGAATACGCGAAATGCTCGCCGAGCAACGTGCTGCTCGCCGACCTGATCGACTGCTGCTGCGCGGACCCCGGGATCGCGCGCATCGACTGCCTCGCCTGGCAGCCGTGGATCCCGCGCTGGGGGATGACGCGCGAGCCGACCTACTCGCTCGTGGCGTTCAACCAGCGAACGGTCCGCGGGACCGCGGCGCGCGCGTCGCGCGGCGGCTGGGAGCGCCTGCGGGCGCGCCAGTACCGTCTCTCGCATCAGCTGCGGCGCCCGTCGCATCGTGGTGCGGCGGACACGGGCGCCGCTCGCACGCCCGCGCGGCAGCCACGGAGAAGGCGCGGACCGCGCTCAGGGCCGAGGACCGCCGGAGGCTGACGCGAGGCCCGTCCGCGTTCGCGCCGGGCTCCGCCGCAGGATCACGCCACTCCCGCCCGCGCGGGCGGACGGGCGCGCGGGCCGCCGGCGGGCGGTGTCACGTAAGGTGCGCGGCGATGCGGATCCTCGTCGGCGTTCTCGGTGGCGCGCTGGTCGTGCTGATGCTGTTCGAGATTTTCCTGGCGTTCCTGTTGCCGCGGCGGGTGAAGCGCGATCCGCTGCTGGCACGGCGGGTCGCGATCTACGCCTTCGCGCCGTGGCGGGCGCTCGCGCGGCGGCTGCCCGAGAACGTCGGCGACACGCTGCTCGGGATGTACGGGCCGTTCGGGCTGCTGCTGGACCTCGGCCTGTGGGTGGTGATGCTGATGCTCGGCTACGCCTGCCTGCAGTGGGCGGGCGGGTCGCACCTGCGGGTGGGCGGCGCCGTCAACTTCGGCCAGGACCTCTACTTCAGCGCCGCGAGCCTCGTCAGCTCGGGCACCGCGGGGCTCGCCGCGCACGGCACCTTCGCGCGGGTCGTGCAGGTGCTGGACGCCGCGACCGGGCTCGCCGTGCTGACGATCGTGATCGGCTACCTGCCCTCGCTCTACCAGGCGTTCTCGCGGCGCGAGACGACCGTCTCGCAGCTCGACGCGCGCGCCGGGTCGCCGCCGTCGGCGGGGCGGCTCGTGGTCCGCGCGACGCAGCGCGGCGGCTGGCCGGCGCTCAACGACTACCTGCGCGGCTGGGAGGTGTGGTCGGCGGAGCTGATGGAGACCCACCTGTCCTACCCGATCCTCGCCTACTTCCGCTCCCAGCACGTCAACCAGAACTGGCTCTCCGCGCTCTGCACGATCCTCGACGCCAGCGCGCTCGCCGTCAGCGCCGCCCCGGAGGGGACCGTCGAGGAGGCCCGCTTCACCTTCGCGATCAGCCGTCACGCGATCGCCGATCTCGCCTACACCTTCCGCGCGAAGCCGCTCGCCGGCGAGGTGGACCGCCTGCCGCCCGCCGACTTCGACGCGCTGATCGCCGAGGTCCGCGCCAGCGGCGTCGAGCTGCGCGACACCCCAGAGGCGATCCGTGAGCGCCTCGAGCGCTTCCGGCGGCTCTACGAGCCCTACGCACAGGTGCTGGCGGATCGCGTCGAACTGCGGCTGCCGCCATGGCTCGCGCCAGAGTCGCCGACCGACAACTGGCGCACGACCGCCTGGCACTGAGCGGTCCTTAAACGCACCGGGGGCCCGCATCTGCGGGCCCCCGGGCGTTACTTGACTTGCGCTTACGCGCAGACCTTGATCAGAGGATCACCTTGATACGGCCAATCGTGCCGTGTCCGATGTTCACCTTGACCAACTTGTTGGTCTTCACGGTCAGGTGGTAGCGACGGACGAGCTTCCCGTGCGCGTACACGTTGATCGTGATGGTCTGGGTCTTCGCCGCGGAGCTCACGTCGAGCGTCACGGAGTCGCCCTTCTTGCCGCGGGCCAGTCGAGCGAACTCGACAGTGGCTGCCTTGGCGACCGCGAGAGGCGTGACGGTCGTCACGCCGGCCCCCGGGGTGCTGGTGATCGCGTTGCTGGAACTGCTGCTGCCACCGTTGCCACCGGCGTTACCGGTGGACTGCACGATCGGGTCAGCCGGCAGGGTCGTCGGAGCGGAGCTCGACGTAACCGGCGTCGGATCGCCCAGGGTGGTGGTGACGTCGCGGAACAGGTGCTCGTTGACGAACCAGGCGGTGACATCGACGCTCGGAATGCTGCCGGCGATCTCGATGCCTGCCTCACCCAGGTAGTTGGTGGTTGCACATGTGTAGTTGCTGGCACCCTTCGGCTCATCGGCCGGAGAGCTGCCCATCTGCCAGGGCTTCGCGCCCGAGCCGGTGTCTGCCAGCACCGCGTGAGCGGTGTTCTGAACCTGTCCGTAGAACACGTTCACACCCGGCAGCGCCTGTGTTGCCTGGACGCTGAAGCACACCGTCTCGCCGACGAACGGCTCTCCGCCGATGTCGGTTGCCTTCGCGACGAAGATGCTGTCGTCCGGGCTATAGGTACCCGAGCCCGCGTTGAGCTTGGGATAGGCGGTGAGCGTCTTGCTCCACTCCGACGTCACGGTCTTGGTCAGGCTGTTCGAACTCAGCGGGGCCTTGTACGGCACCGCCTTGTACGGGTACGACACCTGGGCCGAGATGACGGACGTGCCGAGCGCCTTGCCAAGCAGCGGCTGCAGGTCGCAGGCGCCGTTGTTGTCCACGCTGATCTGGTTGCCCGCAATGAGGTTGTTGAAGTAGAACTCATTGCCCGGGTTGTAGACCACGTAGGCCTCGCCACGCTCGTCGGTATAGACCGTCACCGACGTCGGGTAGTGGGGGTTCTGGTAGTAGTTGGACAGCCGGTACCACGGCGGAGGCGTTCCTCCGAGCGAGTCCCAGGTCCGCTGCAGACAGGCGGTCGAGCCGCCCTTGTCGACGCTTCCGACGTCCTCAGCCTTCCAGAACGTGTACGGATCGGTGTCCCCGTTGCTGAAGCCGGGGAAGTCGTCCCCGCTCGTTCCGGGTGCGCCGTTGGTGTAGACCCCGTCGATACCAGACGCCTCTTGATAGTTGCGGTTGGTGGACGGGATGAACTCCGCGTAGTAGGGGTTGTAGAGGTTGCCACCGGTGTTCGGCGTACCGCCGACCACTGAGGGCAGAGTGCGCTCCGGGTTGCCATTGAAGTCATGGCTGTAGATCAGCTGCTTGGACGCGCTGTACAGGCCGCCCACGCCACCGATGTCGCTGCCGCCGGTGTTACCGGCGATCGACACCGTGACCGGCAGAGCCGGCATCGGCGCGTCGTCTGAGTTCAGCATGCCGTCGCTGATCAGCGTCTCGTTCGGGAACTCGTCGTCGTACGGACCGATGGTCGCCGTCGTGCCGCTGGTCAGATCGCCGAACACGCGCGAGTACTGGTTCGGGTTGCCCGTGCAGTCGTCGACCGAGTCAAGCGTCTCGGTGAACGCCGGCGTGGTCGTGCTGAACACCGAACCCGTGTCGAACCCGCAGATTCCCGTCGAGAGCCCGACGTGATCCGCCGGGAACGCGTTGGTGGGCCCGCCGTGGATGTCCCACAGGCTCGGGTTGCTGCCGGGGTTCGAGCCGCGGGTGGACGAGTCGGCCAGGATTCCGGCCAGCTTCGCCCAGTCGCGCGGCAGCGTGAACGACGTCGCACCGAAGTACGCGACGTTCGTCGTTGCCGGCGCCAGATCCTCGATCGGGAACGTGCCGGTCACGCGGACGTCCACGAGCCCGTCGTTGCAGCCCGGGTCGTCGTGGTTGCCGCTGAGGTAGATGTCATCCACCCCGCCGCCCTGGCCGTCCTCGCCGATCGGACCCTTGCTGTAGCAGCCTGGGTTGCCCGGGTTGAAGCCGAACCAGTCCGGAGTGAACATACCGTTGCCGGTGGGGTCACCCAGGTAGTTCGTCGCGTTGATCAGACCGAGTGGGCTGAGCTGCGAGAACGTGGTCGGCGGGGCATCGGTGCCGGGGCTTCCCGGGTTCGCGAGGCTGTTGATGTTGGTGCCCTGCGTGTCCACGGACGCCTCGCTCAACGTCGGCTGGTTCGCCTGCATCCAGATGACGATGAACTGCTGCGAGTAGATGTTGTTGCTGTCGGTGATCGGGTTGATGCCGCCGTTATAGACGTCGACTTCGCCTTCCCACAGACCGGCGTGAAGCGACGTGATGTCGGCCGACACGCAGCCCTTGCCAGTGTTCTCCGTAGTTGGTCGGGGCGAAGAAATCATTCGACGCCGAGGTGATCGTCAGCGTGTTCTGCGCGCTGCCGTCGAAGACCGGCGTGGACTGATAGGCCTGATCGCCCGTCCACAGCTCGGTGTTGAAGTACGCCGACTCTGTGGGGCTGCTCGTTGCGCCCGAGGGCGTAATCGTCGGGTCGCAGGCGACGAGGCGAACCTTCTCGCCGGCCCATGCGAGGATCGGGACGTTGGCGGTCTGGGGTCCATCCCCAGTCCCTCCTGGTGCTCCGGGACCCGGGTTCGGGGCTGCCGCCGCACCGGCGACGCCCAGAGCCAAAGTCGCGGCGACGGCAAACCCTGCCGCCATCCTGAGTGCCAATTTCGGTGGTCTCACAAACTTCCTCCGTGCTTAGTTGTGACTGGCGGCCGCACCGAAATGGGTGCTGCGATCGATCCCACCGCGTACTACGAAGCGGAGCGCGGCCCTGTATCAGGCAGAGTAGGCTTCGCGCCAGACGCCGACAATCGCCACGGCGGATAGTCTTTGTACCCCCGAACGGGTAGGTAGCGTCGCCTGGATGGTCCACCCGACAGCGACCGTACCGCGCCCGCGGACAGCACGATCGGGCTCCGCACGCTCGGGCCGACGGGTACGGAGCCGCCGCCCAAACGGGTAGGTATCTCACCGGTCGCTCGCAAAGTGGGCGTTTTTGCTGCGGCCGGGGCGCCGGCGGGGGCCTCAGCCGCCGCGGCGCATGCGGGAGAACGCCTGTGCAGCCTCGACGCGGTTGCGCACGCCGAGCTGGGCGTAAACGGCCCGCAGATGGAACTTGACGGTGTTTGGGGAGATCGTCAGCTCGCTCGCGATCTCGGTGTTGCGCAGCCCCGAGGCGACCAGCTCGAGGATCGCGAACTCGCGCGCGCTCAGCCCCTCCGCCCCCTGCCCCTTGGGACGTACGGCGTCCTGCCATCCGGCGGGGAAGACGCGCCGCCCCTCGTGCACGTGCAGGAGCGTCGCGCGCGCCTGATCGGCGGAGTCGGTCTTGTCGATCACGCCGTCGAGGCGGTCGGCGCGGATCGCCTCCGCCGCGCCGGTGCTGAGCGCGGCGGTGATCAGGACGAGCTTGAGGTCGGGTCGCTGGGCGCGGACCCGGCCGATCGCCGCCCAGTCGATCGGGCGGTCGTCGAGGTCGATCAGCAGCAGCTCGGCGTGCACGCCGGCCAGCTCCGCCATCAGGTCCTCGACGGTGTCGAAGGCGGCGACGAGCTGGTAGCCGTCGCTGGTCAGCATCCACGCGACGGCCTCGGTCCACAGGCCGCGCGTGCCGCCGAGCAGGGCGACGTCGATGACCTCGGTGCGAGATGTGCGTTGGGGTCCGCGACCCGGTACGGAGCGTTCGGCCATGGCTGCGGTCCCCGTCACCAGCCGCTAACCGGCGAGCGCCCCGTCGCGGTCGGCGTGGGCGATCGCCTCGATGCGATTGCGCACCCCGAGCCGGCGGAAGATCTCGCTGATGTGAAATTTGACTGTGTTCGGCCGCAGCCCCAGCTGCGCCGCGATCTCGTCGTTGCTGAACCCCTGCGCGACCAGCTCGAGCACGTCGACGTGGCGCGGCGTGAGCGCGACCGCGTCGGGCACCGCGCGCCAGCGGGCCGGCATCACGGAGTGGCCGGTGCGGATGTGGGCGATCGCGCCGTGCAGCTCGGCGACCGACGATTCCTTCAGGACGACGCCGTCGACGCGGCGGCTGCTCGCACACAGCACGATCTCGTCGGTCGTCTCGCTCGCCAGCAACACGAGCTTGGAGGCGAGGCCGATCGCCAGCAGGCGGTCGATCGTCTCGCCGCATTCGCCGCGGCAGTCGTCGACGTCGAGCAGCGTCACGTCGCAGCGCAGCCCGCTGGTGCGGCATTGCTGCTCCAGCTCGTCGACGGAGGCGAAGCTGCGTTCGACGCGCATCCCCGGCTGCGCGTCGATCAGGTCGCAGACCATCGCGCGAACGAGCTGCGGGCCGCCGACCATGACGAGCGCGACAACGTCGGCGGCAACGGGAGCGGGCGCGCGCGCGACCGAGCCGGACTCCTGGTCCGCTTCGGCGTATCCGTTCTCTGTTGCCACCAGCAGCGCGCTCGGCACTGTCTTATCTCCCACAGGCCGCTCGGCCTTCCTCGCGTTGCGTCCCCTGGTCGCCGTCTTCCCCAATCCGTGGGGCGGCGCCAGGGCCGTACTACCTCCGGTTGCGAGGTTTAGCACGCTTTCCCGGCGATTAGCATCGGGTAAACGCCTTGAGATTAGCCCATTACCCGCAAGCTCCCTCGATCCCGTGCCGCCACGACTGATCGATCCCGTGCCGCTACGACTCATGCGAGAACTCCTTCGCGCGCAGGATCAGCTCGCGCCGTGAGTGCATGCCGAGCTTGGCGTAGACCCGCTGCAGGTGGGAGGAGACCGTCTTCGGCGAGAGGTGCAGCGCCGCGGCGATCTGGACGTTCGCGAGGCCCTGCGCGGCGAGCGCGGCGACGCGGCGCTCCTGCGCGGTCAGCGCCGAGCCGTCCTCGCTGCGGCGGCGGCGGCGCCCGCCGCTGGCGGCCAGCTCGGCGCGGGCGATCCGGGCGAGGCGCTCGGAGCCGGCGCCCTCGCAGATCCCGAGCGCCCGGGCGAGCGGCTCGCGCGCGTCGCGCGGGCGCCCGCTGCGGCGCAGGTGGGTGCCGAAGCTGATCAGCGCGTGCGCCAGCTCGAGCGGCTGCGAGCACTCGGCGAAGCGCGCGATCGCCTGCGCGTAGCGCTCGTCGGCGAGCTGCGTGCGGCCCTCGATCGCCGCGATCCCGGCGTGCCCGAGCGCGATCACGGCGTGCGGCCAGCGGCTCGGCAGGGTCTTCGCGCGCGACTCCAGTTCGGCGAGCAGGGCGCGGGCGCGCTCGACGCGGGCGGCCGCGAGGTGCGCCTCGAGCGCGACCGCGGCCCACGGCACCAGACACGGCTCGATCCGCCCGCCGAGCGTCGCGATCTCGGCGGCGCGCGCCATCGTGTCCGACGCCTGCGCGTGCGCTCCGGCGGCGAGCTGCGCGCGCCCGTCGAGCAGGTGCAGCCACAGCGAGACGACCGCGAACTGCTCGGGCGGGATCTCGGCGGCGAAGGCCCGCAGCGCCTCCAGGTGGGTGGCGGCGCGGGCGTCCTGCCCGAGCTCGCACAGGAGCACCGCCGCGGCCAGGTCCGACCACGGCTGGATCCGCCGGTCGCTCAGCGCGGTCGTGCGCTCGACCAGCTCGAGCGCCTCCTCGAGGCGTCCGAGGCGCAGCAGCACGTCGGCGTGCGCGACCGCGAGGCCGGACATCAGCACCGGCGCGCCCGCGGCGACCGCCTCCTCGTACTCGCGCTCGAACAGCGTGCGGGCGCGGTCGTAGTCCTCGAGCACCTTGCAGATGTTCAGCGTGTGCACGGCGATCGTCAGGTTCCAGCCCTGCGCCGACCACAGCGAGCGGGCGCCGGCGCGGAGCACCTCGTCGGCCAGCTCGAGCGCCTCGGTCGGGTCGCAGTTGCACAGCAGCGCGGCGTAGCCGCGGACGAAGCTCAGCACCCGCTGCTGGGGTGTGCGGTCACCGGCCAGCTCGAGCGCGCGCTCGGCGGTGTCGAGCACCCAGCGCGCCGGGGCGGAGGCGAGGCAGGTCAGCAGCGCGTCGCAGAGCACGCCGACACGCCCGGCCGGGTCGGTCGCGACCGCCGCGGCCTGCATGAAGAGCTGCTGCGCCTGCGAGGGCCGGTTGGCGAGCGCTTCGACGCGCGCCATCAGGCACAGCGCGCGGGCGCGGGTCGGCGCGTCGAGGTCGCGTGAGAGCAGCTCGGCGCAGAGCGCGCGCAGCGGGCCGATGTCGGCCTGGGCGACCAGCACCTGGCCGTAGAGCAGCAGGACCTCGGTCGGCGGGGTCCCGCCGGCGAGGCGCACCGCGTTCTCGAGGTGGGTGGAGGCGGCGCGCAGCGCGCCCTGGGCGAGCGCGGCGGCGCCGGCGCGGGCGGTGATCTCGACCGCCAGGCGGTCGCCGTTCAGCTCGCCGAGCGCGGCGTGCTCGGCGGCGAGCGCGTCGGGCCCGCCCTGGGCGACGACCAGCTCGAAGGCGGCGGCGTGGCGGCGCTTGCGCAGCGCCGAGGGCTGAGCGTCAAGTAGAGCTTGAGCGAAGAGCGGGTGGACGAACGCGACGGAGCCGGCGCCGAGGTCCTCGAGCACGCCCGCGCGCACCAGCCGCTCGAGCGCCTCGTCGGCGGCGGCGGCGGGTACGCCGGAGAGCGCGGTGGCCTTCGCGTGGTCGAAGTAGACGCCGAAGATCGCGCCCGCCTTGACGTAGTCGAAGCCCTCGCTGTCGACGTCGACGAAGCGCGCCAGCAGCAGCGCCGAGTCGCCGCTGTAGCCGTTGCGGAGCGCGAGCGGCTCGGTCCCCTCGGCGAGCGAGCGCCCGGCGGCCTCGAGCAGGAGCGGCGTGCCGGCGCAGGCGCGCCACAGCTCGGTCGCCTGCTCGGTGTCGAGCGTGCGGCCGAGCACGCGCGCCAAAAGCTCCACGGCGCCGTCGAGGCTGAGCGGCTCGAGCGTGATCGCCTGCGCGCGACCCGACGAGGAGAGCTCCTGCGCGAGCGTGAAGGCGGGCGGCGGCTCGGGCCGCAGCGTGCCGATCACTAGCACCGGCATCGTGTGCAGGCGCCGGCAGAGGAAGCCGAACAGCTCGAGCGAGTCGGGGTCGGACCAGTGCAGGTCGTCGAGCGCGACGAGCACCGGGCGGGCCGCGGAGACCTCGCCGATCCAGCGCAGCGTGCGGTAGAAGCGCGCGGACTGGCCGCCGGCGCGCGCCAGCTCGGCGACGTCCTCGACGGGGTTGCCGCCGAGCGCGACGATCGCCTGGCCGAGCAGCCCGAACGGCAGGCCGCGCTCCATCGGGCTGGCGACCGCCTGGGCGACCGCGTAGCCGCCGGCCGCCGCCTGTTGCGCGCCCCATTCGAGCAGCGCGGTCTTGCCGATCCCGGGGGTGCCGATCAGCAGCACGACGCCGCCCTCGCCGCGGGCGCCGGCCCGCAGGGCGTCGCCGATGGCGTGCTCTGCCTTGACCCGCTCGAGTAGATCCGGCGTTTTCGCCATCTGCCCCACGCACCGCCTTGATCCCGGCCGCCGCACCAAAAACGACGGCCCTGAAAACCCCTTGCAACCCGCCCCAGCCTAGCGGCCCAGGGTAGCGGCAATAGGTGGAAAACGTCCCCCGTAGGTAGCGTGGGGCACCCGCCCGGACGGGCAGCGAGACCCCCGTCTTGCGGTGGGGGTCGGCGCATGCGCCGACCCCGAAATCGGCGCATGCGCCGATTTCCCGGGGGGCGCATGCGCCCCCCGGAGCAGCCCTATACTGCCCCAGCTGCGATGAGCGACGAGCACGACGCGCCGAGCTGGGCACTGATCGCCTACGCGACGTCCGATCCCAACGGCTTCGTGCCGGTGCCGGCGTCCGGCCGCCGCGCGTGGATGGACGCGACGCCGCAGCGCTTCGCGCGGCGCTGCCTGCCGCTGACGATCGCCAACCAGGCGGGCTGGGAGATCCGCGTCCCGTTCGGCGTGCGCGCGCGCTGGAACGGCGGGGACGAGCTGGGGAACGTCGAGATCCGCGTGCTCGACCCGACCCACCCGGCGCGCAACTGGGTCAGCGACCACTTCGGTGTCGGGATGGTCACCTTCGCGATCCCCTTCGTGTTCCGCACCCCGCCCGGCGTGGGGCTGCTGGTGCGCGGCGCGCCGAACTTCTGGGTCGAGGGGGCGCACCCGCTGGAGGGGCTGGTCGAGACCGACTGGGCGGCGACGACGTTCACGATGAACTGGCGGATCGTGACGCCCGGCCGCTGGGTGGCCTGGGAGGCCGGCGACCCGATCTGCTTCCTGCAGCCCGTCTCGGTCGCGACGATCGAGGCGGCCGAGCCGGCGTTCGAGCGGCTCGCCGACGAGCCGAGCCTGGAGGCGGCCTATCGCGCCTGGGCGGCGTCGCGCGACGCCTTCAACGCCGACGCGACGCGCGACCCGCGCAAGTGGCAGAAGCACTACTACCAGGGCCGCCGCGTGACCGGCGAGAGCGCCCCCGGCCACCGCACGCGCCTGGTGCTCGCCGGTTTCGCCGGCGCCCCTGATCCCGGGCTGGCGCCGCTCGCCGAGCGCCTCGCCGCCTCGGAGGTGCGTTTTCGCAAGCTCGCCGAGCTGCGGACCGCCGAGGGGCCCGACGGTTTCGTGCTGACCGACCCCGACGGCGCGACGCACCAGCTCAACCACAGCGCGCTCTTCGTGCTCGAGTGCTGCGACGGCGAGGCGCGCGCGGAGGACATCGCGGCCGAGCTGCAGGCCGCCTACGGCCTGCCGGAGCGCCCGCGCGAGCTGGTCGGGCAGTGCCTGAGCGAGCTGCTCGCCGCCGGCCTGATCAGCGCCGGCTGAGCGCTACATAAGAAGCGCCGCCGCCGCCACCATCTCCGCCGCCACCATCGCCGCCGCCCCCATCGCCGCCGCCCCCGTCGCCGCCGCCGCCAGCGTCGCCACCGCCACCCTCACCACCGCCGCCGCCGCCGCCGTCGCACTGGCATCGTCACCACCACGAATCGCCGCCGCCCTCGCCGCCGCCAGCGCCAGCCCCCGCACCGGCTCCCGCGCCCGCGCTCCGGCCCCCGCGCCGGCACCCGCGCCTTCGCCGCCCCCGCCGCCGCCCCCCCCCTCCCCGCCTCCGTCACCGCCGGCTCCGTCGTCGCCGCCGCCGCCGGGGCATCACCATCACCACCACCATCACGACGAACGTCGCCGCCGCTGGTGGTGGGACTTCTTCTGAGCGCTGCCGGCGCGCGGCGCGCGCACTGAGCCGACGCGGCCTCCGGTCGGCTGCGGCTAGTGGCGGAAGTGGCGGACGCCGGTCGTGACCATCGCGACGCCGGCGGCGTCGGCGGCGGCGACCACCTCGGCGTCGCGGACCGAGCCGCCGGGCTGGATGATCGCGCGGACGCCCGCCTCGATCGCGAGCGCCGGCCCGTCGGCGAAGGGGAAGAAGGCGTCGGAGGCGAGCACCGCGCCGGCGAGCGAGTCGACGCGCGCCTTCTCGAGCGCGATGCGGACCGAGTCGACGCGGCTCATCTGGCCGGCGCCGATGCCGACGGTCGCGCGTCCGCGGGCGAGCACGATCGCGTTCGAGCGGACGTGCTTGCAGACGCGCCAGGCGAACAGCAGGTCCTCCCACTCCGGCTCGGTCGGGGCGCGGGTGGTGACGACCGTCATCTCCTCGCGCGCGGTCGTGACGACGTCGCGGTCCTGGACCAGGAGGCCGCCCGCGACCTGGCGCACCTCCAGCTCGCGGCCGCCGGCGCGGCGGTCGCCCTTCTCGAGCAGGCGGACGTTCTTGCGCTGCTGCAGGATCTCGAGCGCGTCCTCGTCGTAGCCGGGGGCGAAGAGGACCTCGATGAACTGCTGCGCGAGCGCCGCCGCCAACTCCGCGTCGACGCGCGCGTTCAGCACGACGACGCCGCCGTAGGCGCTGAGCGGGTCGCACTCGAGCGCGCGGGTGTAGGCCTGCAGCGGCGTTTCGGCGAGCGCCGCGCCGCACGGGTTGTTGTGCTTGACGATCACCGCGGCGGGAACGCCTTCGAACTCGTCGCACAGGCGCCGCGCGGCGTCGACGTCGAGCAGGTTGTTGAACGACAGCGGCTTGCCGTGGTGCTGGCGGACCTGCGAGAGCAGGTGGGTGCGGGCGCCGACCTTCGAGTAGTAGGCGGCACGCTGATGGGGGTTCTCGCCGTAGGACAGCTCAAGCACCTTCTCGTAGGCGCGCACGTGCAGCTGGGGGAAGTCGTCCTCGCGGCGCTCGGCGAACCAGCGGGCGATCGAGGTGTCGTAGCGGGCCGTCATCGCGAAGGCGTCGGCGGCGAGCGACTCGCGTGTCGGCAGCGACAGGCGCGCGTCGGAGGAGCGCAGCTCGTCGATGATCGCGTCGTAGCTCTCGGGGGTCGTGACGACCGCGACGAACGGGTAGTTCTTGGCGGCGGCGCGGATCATTGTCGGCCCGCCGATGTCGATGTTCTCGATCACCTCGTGATCGGCGGCACTGGCGCGCCCGGCGGTCCGCTCGAACGGGTAGAGGTTGACGGCAATTAGATCGATGAACTCGATCTCGTGCTCGGCCACCGCCTGCAGGTGCTCGGGGTTGTCGCGCAGCGCGAGCACACCGGCGTAGAGCTTCGAGTTGAGCGTCTTGACGCGCCCGTCCATCATCTCCGGCGAGCCGGTGAGATCGTCGATCGCGCGCACGTGCAGCCCGGCCTCGGTCAGCTCGCGCGCGGTGCCGCCGGTCGAGACCAGCTCGACCCCGAGCGACGCCAGGCCACGGGCGAAATCGACGATCCCGCGCTTGTCCGACACCGACAGGAGCGCCCGGCGCACCTGCACGGCGCCGGGCTCGACGCTGGCCGGAAGGTCGCCGCTGCGGGATGCGCTGTCGGTCGGGGCGGTGATCGGGCGAGGATATCGCGCGGGGAGATGGGTGGGCTCACGCGTCTGCCGGGAGCAGGCGAAATGGTCTGCCGTTGGCGGTGAGCGTGCGGAAGTGGCGTTCGTCGAGCGTGAGGACGTCCTGGATCCGGTGCCGGCCGGCGATCACGACGATCGAGGCGTCCGCCAGGCTGACGCCGAGGCCGGCGTGGCGCTGGGCGACTGCGAGTGCCTCGCGGGTGTCGAGGCCTGAGAACGGCTCGAGCTGGTAGGCGCCGCTCGCCACCTCGGCGAGCAGACTCGTACGCGCCGCCTCCCCCACCCGTGTCGCGAGGAGGTAATCGAGCTCCGCGAGCACGAATGGTGAGAGCAGCAGTGGCTGAGCGGCTGCGAACAAAGCGGCCGCCGCAGCGGTGTGGGTGCGCTGGGCGGAGTCGAGCGCCGCGAGCAGGCCGCTCGTGTCAAGCAGGATCAATGCCGAAGCCCGCGGCGAGCAGCTCGTCGACCCGCTCGGCCAACGTCGCGTCGCCGCTATCGAACAGCGGCAGCCGCGGTTTCGGGTGCGCGTGCTCGACCGTCGCAGCGGCCAGCGCGGTCCGGAGCACCTCGGCCTCGCTCGTACCCTGCGCGGCCGCGGTGCGCTCGAGCGCGGCCTTCAAATCCTCCGGCAGATAGACCGTGGTGCGTCGCATGCCATACATCATGCCATACGTCTCTCGAGGTTCCGCACACCCACAGAAACACTCTCCGACGGCGCACGGCCGAACAGGACAGCGTCGAGCCAAGTGAGCGGGTTCTGGTCTGCGCGCTTGCGCGCGCTCGCGTCAGACGCCACAATCGGCGCCAGCAGGTCGCGCATTACAGATCCCCAGCGAAAGGGTGAGCCAGATGGCACGCAAGATCGCCGACTGCCGGCGTTTCGAGAGCGACAGCAACTGCACGCTGACGATCATCGGCGAGGAGGCCGAGGTCGTCGAAGCCGCGGCCAACCACGCCCACGTCGTGCACGGGCATGCGGACACGCCCGAGCTTCGCGACCAGGTCCGGATGGTGCTCGAGCCCGAGGAGAGCTACATCACCGGCACGCGCGAGCACGAGCCGTTCCCGGCATAGGGCGTCTCCACGCCGGGATAGCTGAGGAGTGCGAGGACGCGGCGACCCAGGGGTTACTCGGGGCTCGCCGCGTGGATCAGGACGTCGGCGTCGAAAGCGTCCATCCGTCGCGCTCCGCGACGTTCGCGGCCGGCCCGCACGGCGGCGATCTGCCCCGCCGCTCGCGCCGCGCTGATCGCGGCGGACGGCGTCGTTGTACAGACCGTTACGCGTTCGCCTGTGAGGGGAGCGCAGCGAGCCCCCGCGATACGAGGTGGGCGACGTCGCAGCTCACCAGCCGGGCCCGCGCCACGCGCGCGGCCGCGACGTAGGCGGCGTCGTAGACCGAGATGCCGTGCTCGAGGGCGAGTCCTGCGGCCGTGTCGAGGAGCGCTGGATCGGCGCGGATCAGGCCGCCGTCCTCCGACAACGCCGCGACCAGCTCGCGCAGCCGGCGCGCTGCGAACGCGTCGCTCCAGGCGACGATCGCCACGTTGGCTGTCTCATAGAGAGCGAGGTCGAGCGTGGCAACCGGCTCAGGCCCCTCGAGCAGGCGCCTCGCGTCGGCGTGGTTGGCATCGTCGCGGTCCTCGGCGGCGAGCAGGACGCTCGCGTCGAGCAGCCAGCCGCTCATCGCGCCCGGTGGCGCTCGAGCAGCTCGGCGACGCCGCCGCCGTGCGCCGTTGCGTCGCGGAGGATCTCGGCGGCGCGTTGCGCGCGCAGCTCGCCGCGGCGCCGGAGGCTCGCCTGGGCGAGCTCCCGCAGCATGCCGCTCCGCGTCAGGCCGCGGCGGGCGGCCTCGGCATCGAGGTCAGCGAGCAGCTCGTCCGGGAGCGACACCATGACCTTCGCCACAGGGAGAGTATACCCGGTATTGCCTGAGGAGCGGCGCGCGTGTCTACCCACCCGGGCTATTCCGCCGGTGCGCGCTGAACCGGATATCGATCGCGGGCCGCCGGCGCTCGCTCAGGGATTCGGGCAGCGTGCGGCGGAACCCGAACGCCAATGGACACGCCGCAAGCCCGGCGCCGCGGCCCGAGCGTTCGACGACATCGTTGCGTCCCCTCCGATTCGGTTCTACGCCGCGAGCTGACCCTGGGCATCGCGCGCGCCGGGGGCCAGCGCGAGCTTCGGGAAGCGCCCGCCGGTCGAGCGCAGCACGCCGCGCTCGATCAGCTGATCGACGCGGCCGAGCGTTTCGGCACTCGAGAGGTGCGCGAAGGCGCCGTAAAGCTCGAGCGAGTCGTAGCGGTTCGCCACGACGACCTTGGAGCGCCCGCCGCGCAGGACCTCGACGGCGCGGGTGCGCCCGACCGAGGGGCGGGCCGAGACGACGAGCTCGACGATCGCGCGGTCGAGCTCGGGGCCGGGGGCGGCCCGGAGGTGGATTGGACGCGGGCGCGCCCGGCAGCGGCCCGGGTCCCGGCGGGGGCGGGCGCGCGGTCGCTTTGGCCCGCGGGGGCGACCGGCAGCGCGGCGGGGTCGCAGACGTCGCAGCAGGGGATGCCGTCGGCGACGTGCGGCGCCGAGCGGTCGCCGAAGTGTCGCTGGATCGCGAGGCGCCGGCAGCCGTCGCCCTCGACGAAGGCCCAGATTCCGCGGTACTGCGCCCAGCGCGCGCTGCGCGCCTCCCGCCGCGGACTGGTTGATGAAGTGCACGTGCAGCCCCTTGTCGCGCGCGGCCGCGAACAGCAGGCAGCGAGCCGGGGCGCCGTCGCGGCCGCCGCGGCCCGCCTCCTGGTAGTAGGCCTCGAGCGACTCGGGCACGGCGGCATGGCAGACGGTGCGCACGTCGGGCTTGTCGATTCCCATGCCGAAGGCGTTGGTGGCGACGACGATCTCGACCTCGTCCGTCATGAAGGCCCGTTGCGCCTGCTCGCGGCGCTCACGGTCCAGGCCAGCGTGATAGGCGGCGACGCCGACGCCGAGCGAGCGCGCCAGCGCGTCGGCCAGCTCCCCGGTTCGCGCGCGCGTGCCGGCGTAGACGATCGCGGGCCGTGCAGCGGGGTCGGCGAGCACGGCGGTGATCCGCCGGCGACGGTCGACATCGTTTCCCGCGCGTATGACCATGTAGGAGAGGTTCGGGCGGTCGAAGCCGGTCGTCACGCGCACCGCGTCGCGCAGCCCGAGACGCAAGATCACGTCGCCCGCGACGCGCGGGGTGGCGGTCGCGGTCGCGGCGAAGATCTGGCGCGCCCCGAGCGCGCGGGCGGCGCGCGGCAGCTCGAAGTAGTCGGGACGGAAGTCGTGACCCCACTGCGACACGCAGTGAGCCTCGTCGACGACGAACATGCCGACGCGGACGCCCTCCAACGACTCGACGAAGCCGGGGGCGGCGAAGCGCTCCGGCGCGACGTAGAGCAGGCGCACGTCGCCGCCGCGCACGCGGGCCAGCGCCTCGCGGTTCTCGCCCGCGTCGCGCTGGCTGTTGATCAGTACGGCGCGCCCGGCGGCGCCGCGCTCGAGCCCCGCGACCTGGTCGGTCATCAGCGAGACCAGCGGCGATACAACGACCGTCACCTCGTCCTCGCGCATCAGCGCCGGAAGCTGGTAGCAGAGCGACTTGCCGGCGCCGGTCGGCATCACCACCAGCACGTCACGGCCCGCCAGCGCCGCCGCAACCACCTCCTCCTGCCCGGGGCGGAACGCGGCATGGCCAAAGTGCTCGCGCAGAGCGGCGTGAAGGTCGGTCACCACGGCAACCGACGATAGCGGCGGGGTCGGTTGGGACCGTGCGGCCCGCGGGCAGCCTAGGTTTCGTCGTCGAAGGGCGGGTCGACGAACGACCGGTCTCTGAACGGCGCCTTCGGGTCGTAGGAAAACGGCGGCTCGACCACGACGGGCGGCGTAGGCGGCTCGGCTGGCGCGGGCGGCTCGGCTGGCGTCGGCGGCTCGACGGGCGCGGGAAACTCGACTGGCCTCGACGGCTCGGCGGGCGCGGGCGGCTCGACTGGCGCGGGGAACTCGACTGGCCTCGGTGGCTCGACTGGCCTCGGTGGCTCGACTGGCCTCGGCGGCTCGACTGGCGCGGCGGCTCGACTGGCGGCGGCTGCTCGACGCGGATGGACGGCTCGACGGACGTAGCGGCGGTCGCCGGCGCACCGACCGGAACGACCTCCGCGAGCGTCGCGTGCGCCGGTTGCGTCTGTGCGTGCCTGGACGGCGGTGGTGGCGGCAGCGCGTCGTTGTGCGCCAGCGGACCGTAGGCACCCGGCGAGTGCTCGCCCGGCAGCGGCTTCGACTGCGAATAGGCGTAGCCGTATTCGCTGTAGGTGTTGTAACCCTCATCGACATAGTCGCCGCGCATGTCGTTGACGACGACGCCGACGAGGTTCATGTCGGGAACCCGCTCGCCGAGCACGGTGAGCCGTTCGGCGACGTCGCGTGTCGTGATCCCGAGCCGCGCGACGAACAGCACCGCGCTGACCTGATCGAGCAGCGGCACGGCGTCGGTGATCGTGAGAATCGGCGCGGTGTCGAGAATCACGACGTCGTACTGCGCGGTCGCGATCGCGAGCAGTGCGGTCATCGTGCTCGACGCGAGCAGCGCCCCCGGGCTGTCGAGGCGCTCGCCGTGCGGGATCAGGTCGATCGAACCGTGGGCGCGCGGATCGCCGCCAGCCGCCGCCTTGCGCGACACGGCGCCGGGCGCCGACGCGCTGGTGCGATACACGGTCAGCGCCGCCTCCGCGGGACTGACCTCGCGTCGCAGCACCTGTGCCAGGCCGAGCTCCGGCGCGACACCGAACAGGTGGCCGACGCTGGGGCGGCGAAGGTCACAGTCGATCACGAGCACGCGCTCGCCGGCGTCGGCGTGGGCGAACGCGAGATCGCGTACGACCGTCGACTTGCCCTCCGCGGGCAGCGCACTCGTGACGAGCACGGTCCGCAGCGTGTGACCGCCGACCGCGAGTCGCAGATTGACGCGCAGGCTGCGCATCACCTCGACGAACTCGGGCGGCGTGAGCAACGGGTCGTCCGTTCGCGACCCGGCCTCGCGCAGGTGCGGCAGCACCGCGATCACGGGGCGCCCGTAGAGCGACTCGACGGTGGAGACCCGCACGAGACGACGGTCGGTCAGCGTCAGCACGAGGACCAGCAGGAGTGCGGCCAGCAGGCCGATCGCGGCGGCGATCCCCGCGTCACGAAGCGGCTTCGGCGACACCGCGGAGGTCGGCGGCACCGCCGCATCGACGACCTCGGTACCGGGGAGCGGACTGCCGGCGGTCGTCCTGAGGCGGGCGATCGTCGCGAGCAGGGCGTCGCGCTGCGTCAGATTCGCCGGGGTGCGCGGCAAGGTGATCAGCGTCGCGTGCGCTGAGGCCAGATCACGGTCGGCAGCCGACACCACGGCCGCCGACTGGAAGGCGAGGAACGCGCTCACGTACGTGTTGGCGAGGCTCGCGGCCAGCGCGGCCGACCTGCTCGAAGCGGTCACGTCGATAAAGCTCGAGTTCGGCTCGACTGTGGCGACCACCGACCCAGCGGAACCGACCGCGCCGCCGAGCGTCTTGTAGACGCTCGCCGTGTCGGCCTGGCCGGTAAGCAGTCCGGCGACGATCTTCATCGACTGCGGGGTGACCGGCGCAATCTGGCCCGTCGCCACCGACGTCGTGGGGGCGGCGTTGTTCACCAGCACGCGCGTCGTCGCCTTGTAGACCTTCGTCTGGTTGACCGTGATCGCGTAGGTCGCCGCGGCCGCGAGGAAGGTGATCGCGACGACGACCCAGATCCTCCGCCACAACGAAGCGACCGGCGCGCGCAGGTGGAGCCAGTGCAGGCGCGGGCGAGCTGGTGGCGTTGCCTCCGTGGTGGACCCCTCGCGTGGGGTAGTGCGACGCCGACGCTGAAGCTGCGGCCGGCGTGGGCGCGAGCGCGCCGGTGGCGTCACCTCGGCGGGGGGGTCCTCGCGCGGGGGCTTGCGGCGTCCAATCTCCATTTGCAGCCAACCCAGGCGCCCGCGCGCCGGTGGCGTCACATCCGGGGTGGGATCCTCGCCTTCGGTCATGCCGCGTCCATGCTAGCGGGCACGGATGCGGCAAGCAGGTCGGCCACGAGGCGGCGGCCGGCGCGGCGGTTCGGCCGGCGCGAGCGCTTCGCGGGCAGGCCGGTCGAGCGGGCGCAACTGCGGCCAGGCCATAGAGTTAGCGCGCGCCGTGATCGACCTCCACTGCCACGCTATCGCCGGAATCGACGACGGCCCGTCGACGATCGAGGAGTCGCTGGCGCTTGCGCGCGCAGCGGTGAGCGCCGGAAGCACGACGCTCGTCGCCACCCCGCACGTCAGCTGGGAGTACCCGAACCGCGCCGACGCGATCGCGCGCCGCGCGGACGATCTGCGCCGACGACTGCGCAGCGAGGGCGTGGCGCTGGAGATCAGGACCGGTGCGGAGATCGCGATGACACGCGTCGGCGACATCGAGCCGGAGGAGCTCTCGCGGTTGACGCTCGGGGGCCGCGGCCGCTGGCTGCTCGTGGAGCCGCCGTTCACGCTGAGCGCCAGCGGTCTCGATCTGCAGGTCGCCGAGCTGCAACAGCACGGCTACCACGTCGTCCTCGCCCACCCCGAACGTTGCCCGGCTCTGCACCGCGACCGCACGATGCTCGAAGAGATGGTCGGATCGGGCGTGCTCGGCTCGCTCACCGCCGGTTCGCTCGACGGACGCTTCGGCGAGCCCGTGCGCCGCTTCTCGCTCGAACTGCTCCGCGACGGCCTGGTTCACAACGTCGCATCCGACGCGCACGACCACAGCCACCGCCCGCCGACGATCTCAGGCGAGCTGGAGCGCGCCGGCCTCGGCCCCCTCGCCGAGTGGCTGACCGAGTCAGTGCCGGCGGCGATCCTCGCCGGCGGCGAGATCCCCATGCGGCCCGAGGTCGAGCTCTCGGTCCACGTCGGCCGGCGGTGGCTGCCGCACCGACGGTGACGAGCCGTGCCGCCGTCACCGGCACCGCCTTCGACGCGGTACCTACTCCTCGCTCAGAGGATCTTTGGGATGCACGTGTGGTACGTGCGATGGCCCTTGACGATGAAGCCCGCGGCCGTCCTCGCACGGATCCTGATCGTGTAGGTGCCGAGAGGCAGACCGCGCAGGTCGATCACGGACGTGATCTCGTCGCCGTGGCGGAATGTCTTGAACTTCCTGTGGCCGAGGAAGACCGTAAGTTTGACGAACGGGTCGTGCCGGGGCTCACGGATGTGGATCCTGAACTCCCGGAGACTGCGGCACACCGCGGTCGACTTCTGGGTTGTCGCGGGAGGCAGCGTGATTGTCTGGCTGAAGCTTGGCGCGATCGTCGGAAGACCGCCGGCCGGCGCCGAGTAGCTGCAGCCGTAGTTCACGTTGATCGGCGAGCCGTCGGGCGCGATGCTCGGCATCGTGGTGCCGGGCTGGTTGAAGCACACCTCGAGGACGCTGGACCCATCGTTGCTGGGGAGAACGCGAAATGCCGTCGGACCGAGATCGCTCTTCGGGGTGCAGTCTGCGCCGGAGCCGTGATACCACACGTGCATACCGGTGAAGCCGCCGTCCGAGGTCGGCTGCAGATCCGTCCAGATCGACTGACCGACCGGATGCGCGCAGACGCCAAAGGTGGTCGCCGACGCGACCGTGCCGACCAGCTGGCCGGATTCGTCGGGAGCGACGATCACGGTACCGCCGTTGAAGTGCCAGACTCCCACGATGCTGGGCGTCGCGGCCGCCGCCGAGGCCGCCATCGTGACGACGACGGCCACGAGAGCGATGAGGGTGCCAAGGATCGGCGTGAGGCGTGGTCGACGGTGTCGGCTCATGCGTTTCTGCACAGTAGAGTCGAACCGGTGGCGCGCAACGGGACATTCACCCACCCCACAGGGGTGATTTAACCCCCGTGCGGACAGGCAGATCCCGGTCGCGCGCCACTCATTGAACCAGCAGCAACGGCGCAGCTCCCGCAAATCGGGCGGCTCCAGACAGCGCGCGGCGCGTGAGCAAAACCGGGTGAGGAGCTACGAGCTCGTAGATCAAGAACGCCTGGCGAGCCTCGACGTGGCGTAGACGGAAACCCAGATGTGTCAGCCGCAACACCGTGGCTCTCCCATCCATCGGCGCGACGTTCTCGTCGATCACGACGACCTCCTCGGCGCTCGCGGCGTGGCGGGGCATGAGGCGCAGCGATGGGGCGTAGTACTGAAACGCCGGCAAACCGGCGTTTTCGAGCAGATAGTCGTCGGGCCGTTGCAGGATGACGAGGCGATCTGCGGAAGGAGGGCCTAGCAGGCGAGCAGTGTCTCGCACATCCTCGCGCTGGTACTCCAGGTTTGCGTTGACCGAGAGCGTCACGGCAATCCCGAGCACCGCTCCCGCGACGGCGACAACCAGGCCGATCCTGCCGACGCTTGCGCTCCCCAGGGCGACCGCGGTCGCGGCGAGCAGCGGCAACTCGACGGGCAGCAGGTGGCGTGGCAGGACGTAGTCGAAGCCGGCAAGGGCGACGAGGACCGCGAGGATGACGGCGGCGGCAGCCAACGCGAGCGCAGCCGCCACGGTTCGGCGCTCGCCGCTGCTGCCGCGCCACACGACCAAGACCAGCGCCGCGAGGACGAACAGGCGCCCCAGCCACCACGAATGCGCAACGCCGGCGCCGCCGTTCACGAGCAGCAGGCCCTCGGTTGCCTTCAGACGGCTCACGAGCGAGCCCGTTGCCGCGATCCAGGAAATGTTCGTAGTGCTTCGCTGATACAGCGCGTAGGGCACGATCGCCGCGACGAAAGCCGTGAGCGTGGCGGCAGCGGCGACCGCGCTGCGCGTGCGACGAGCTCGAAACAGCAGCACGCCGGCCTCGGGAGCCACGATGACCGCAGCGAAGTAGTGCGTGGCGAGCGCGAGCCCGCTGACGAGCGCCCACCAGACGACCGGGCGATCTTCGCCCAGCACAACCACCCGCGCCCACAGGATCAGCGACAACGTACACAGGAGCAGCAGCAGGGCGTATTGACGGGCCTCCTGGCTGTACCAGATCAATGTCGCGCTGGTTGCCATCAGCAGACCGAGAACGGCGGCGACGCGCAGGCCCCAGAACCGTCGCGCGCCGCAGTACGCCACCCCGATCGTCACGCAGCCCAGCACTGCGGAAAGCGCGCGCAGGGCGACGATCCAGTCGCCGAAGATCTTGGCCCACAGCCAGGCCAGGCAGAAATACAGCGGCGGCGACGATTCGCTGTTCGCGACGTTCGAGAGCATGTGGCCGAAAGAACCGTGCAGCCACGCCACCGTGTTGCCCTCGTCCGTCCACAGGCTCTGGGTGCCCAAGGTCGCGAAGCGCAGCGCCGCAGCGATGATGAGAATCAGTGCGAGCGCGACGCCCGAGTTATGTCCGCGCGCAAGGGTGTGAATGCGGGGGGCGCGCGTTTGCACCAGTCGTGGGCTCCGTGAGTGGGGACGCATGCGGAGACCCGATCGGGCACGGCTCAGGCCAAGACGCTGGCGTCCAGGCGCCAGCCCGATCAACCTAGCTCAGTAAGTGATCGGGAAGGTGTACTTCACGCCCGCGGCGGTCACAGTCAGGCTGGGCGTGCCGCTAGGCGCCGTGAACGAGACCGAGGCATTGGTGCCGGTGACGGTGTGCGCCGAGGAGCCCGCGAACTGGTACGTGAAGCCGCCCGAGCCGCTGTAGTTGATGCTGCCGGTCAGCTTGGTGCCGTTCCACACCAAGTTGACGGTCAGCTTCGTGGTCTTCGTAGGCCATTCGGTGTAGGTCTTCGACCACGGCTTCTTGTACTGGCAGCTGGACGCGCTCTCGTTGTACGAATTCGAGATCGACCCGCCGTTTGCTCCCGAGGCCAGGACGACGCCGACGCCGGTGGTCATCACCAGACCGCTTGTGAGCAGGACCGCGACGAAATTCATCCGGAGCACGCGCACCAAACCGCGCCGCTGCCTGGTGCTCCCGCCGCCTGCGACGCGGCCCTGCACGCGCCGGCGAAGCTCGTCGAGCTCCAGCGGATTGGGCGTCACCCGGGCGGCCGAAAGCCGCGCCGCGATGTCGCGAAGGTCCTCGGGGAGGTGATCGTCGTGGTGGCTCATCAACTATTAGACGCACGAGGGACCCGTTTCTTGACAGGCCGCGAGTTTTTCCCCCGGCCCTACGAGGCCGCGTCGCGCAGCCGCCGTAGCCCGCGGTAGAGGCGCCCTTCAATGGTGCTCTGGCGTTCCTCGAGCACGTCTGCGATCTCGCCGAGCGTCAGGTCGGCCCCGAAACGCAACGCCACGACGGCGCGCTCCTCCTCCGACAGCGTCTGCAGGCCGCGCTGCAACAGATCGCGGTCGCTGACGGCCCCGATGTCGTCGCCGGCCGCGTAGCCGGCGGCTACCCGCGCGAATGCGCGCGACTCGGCGCCGCGCCGACGGGCCAGGTCGCGCAGGCGGTTCATCGCGATCGTGTAGAGCCAGGTCTTCTCGCCGGCCTGACCGCGCCACCCGCTGCGTGAGGTCAGAACCCGCTCGAAGGTGTCGGCAACGATGTCCTCGGCCAGCGCACGATCCCCGGTCTGGTAGGTCAGGAAGGCGAGCAGTCCGGCGGCGTGCTCGGTATAGAGGCGGTCGAAGGCCGCTTCGCGGCTGTCGCTCATCATCCGGTTACGATCAGCGATTGCTGGGACAGAAATGCCCGGGCGGCCTGGCGGGCGCGTTTCGACGGTCCGCCCGCGAGCGCGTGGGCAAGCGTGCTGACGCCCTGGTCGAGCGGGTCGAGGCGTAACGCCAGCGCCGCCTGCGTACGGGCGTCGTAGCCCACCGCCGCTCTGGCCGCCGCCAGCGCGGCCTGCAGTTGCCAGTCATTCGGGTCCGCCGCCAGCCCACCTCGCAGATCTGTCTGGGCGCGCTTATAGTCACCGGCCCGAACGTCGCACAGTGCCTTGATCTGCCATGGTCCGGCCCGCGTGTCGAGGACATCGATCGACCGTTGGGCGAACCTGTCCGCGCTGGCGCAGTTTCCCAGCGCATAGGCGCTGGCTGCGCTGTTCAGTCGCACCTGCGAGACAAGCACGAGCGCCGGAAACACCGAGACAGCGACGACGAGCGCGCCCGCGACGAAGGCGCGAACGTGCACGGCCGTCACGCGGGTCGCGGCGCGCCAGTGCGGGCGTCCGAGCGCCAGTCCGCCCAGTGCCGCGAACGACAACGACACCGCAGGCATCTGCCAGTCCCAATCGACCCCGGCGTGAAGCGCCCACGCGAGCCCGGCGCTGAACAGCGCGGCGTACATCGCCCGGTCGCGGCCCCGCCGCAGTGGCGCCAGGGCGCCCAGCGTGCCGAGCACGAACAGCAGCACGCAGACGAGTCCGACGATGCCAAGGTCACCGAGCGTTTCCAGGTAGAGCGAATGGGCGTTGACCACGATCGCCGTGTTCGGGCGGCGCTCGTAGTAGAAGATCTCGAAGGTGTCGGCCCCGGTGCCGTCGATCGGGTGTGCGCTGAAGTCGTGCAGGGCGATCTTCCAAAGCGCGATGCGGCCGTCGTTCGAGACGCTCGACAGCCTGTTGCGTAGTCCCGGAGCGGTGGCGACGGTCTGCTGATCGATGAACTGGTTCCATCGGTGGCTGATGGCGCCCGGTGCGCCGAGCGCGATCGCGGCGATGATCGCGGTCGCCGTGCCGGCGAGTGCGGTTCGCCTCAGTGCAAGCTGGTGGCGATCGATCGGCGAGTCCGGTCCCTCGAGGCGCCGGTCGAGGAGGCGCAGGAGCGCCCGCAGCCCGGCTGCGAGCACAACGCAGGCGAGCACGATTACGGCGACGTGATGGCCCTGGTGGACTGCCGCCGGCGTGGCCGGGTCGACGCTCGAGAGCAGCGTGGAGTCGTAGACGACCTTCATCGCGACCGCGGTAGCCGGCCCCGCCGCGATCAGCGCGGAGAGCAGCCCGCGCGGCCTGCCGAGCACCGCGTATGCGACCAGACCGACCGCGGCCACGGCGAGGCCGCCCCTGGAGTAGGTCAGAAGCAGCGTCGCGCCGATCACCGGAAGCGCAGCGGCCGCAAGCACTCGCACGCGAAGGCGATCGTCGCTTGCCGCAAGATGCAGGCAGAGCACCGCCCCGATCGCGCAGAAAACGCCCAGAGCGTTCCAGTAGGTCAGCGGATAGGCGAGCCGGCCGCTCGAGGACGGATCGATCGTGGTGGGCAGCACATCGGCGGCGACGCGGGAGAGCAGCGCCACGGCCGCGACCGCCGTGATCGCCAGGGCGACGCCGCGGATGGCCCATGTCACGCGGACGCGCATGCCGCCAACGGATGCGAACAACGCGAACGTGAGCGCGTAGAGCAGGTCGCGGTCGAATGCGACCGTTGCGCGGCCGGGAGCATGAGACCAGAACTGAGAAAGGAGCGCCCACGCAGCCAGTCCGGCGAGCCCGACGAGTGGCACGAGCGCTGCCCGGCCGAATGCCGCCAGCGGCCGCTTGGCCAACCCAAGCCGGGTTACGAGCACAGCGGCAACGGCGATGTCGGCGAGAGCCACCGAGTCGGGGAAGAAGCCGCCGGAGCTGAAGCTGAAGAACACGACCAGCAGTGCGGGAGCGAACAGCAGCGCGAAGCTCGCGGTCCTGGCTATCGCGGCGCGTGCGGCCGCGTCGGCTCCGCGCGCCCAGACAGCGAGGCCGCCGGCGAACAGCAGGATGGCGACAAGTAGCAGTGCCCCGATCGCGCCGCTCGTGGCGAGCAAACCGTAGGCGCCCAGCCCAGCGGCAACCACCAGCGGCAGCGCGCGCAGAACTCGAGCGGTGATTGGGGGAGCGGTTATCAACCCATCCGTGGTATCGGCCGGGGACGAACGCCGCGCGAGCGCTGCAGCCCGCGCCCCGAGCGGCTGGCGCCCAGGGCATGCGACTGTACCGACAGACCACGCGCCGCTCCACACCCGGCGGCGCGGCGTCCCCGCAAGTGGCCGCTAACGGGCTGCGGCGCTCGCTTGCAGCGCTCGCACAAGGAGAGCCACGTCCCGCGTCACGGACCGCCTCGCCTCGCCCGCGGCGCCGCCGACGCGAAGCCGGCCGTCGACGAACATCGTCCCAGCGTTCTCCTCACCCTGGAGCATCGCGACGAGTGCGAACGCGGTCCCGTAAAGGGTCGTTCCGGCAGTGGCTCCATTCGAGCGCGTGACGACACCCGATTCGCGGTCGACCTTCCACGTCATCCCCTCCGCGTCCTCGGCGACGATCGCGAAATCTCCAGCGCGCTGACCAAGCCCATGCAGTTCGACCAATTTTGGCATCAGCTTCGCCAGCCGCCTGGCGTCGGGCGACAACTGCCGGCCAGCCGCCGCCGGTTCGACGTTCCATGTTTCGGTCACTCGAGCGTATCCGAGCATCGCAAGGAGCTCGTTGGTCTCCGCCAGCAAGAGCGGCGGAATCATGCTGATTGGAATCCGACGCCCTCGCCCGATCGACGCCGTGTGAATCGACGAGGTGAACGCGACCTTCGGGTCGCCGTAGGTTTGCGTATCAGGCACGGCCGCCAGCGCGCGCTGAACCGACGAAAGGTCGGCGGAGACACGGAGGAAACCAAAGATGGCAGACAACACGCCCTCCGGGTCGGCGACGAGATCCTCGTATCGCACCCGATAGCACAGCGATTCGTTCGCGGCCTGCCAGTGGATCGCCCATCTCACCCGCGCGATCCAGTGCTCGACCAGCGGAGCCACGAAGTTACCAATCGAGCGTTGCACATACTGGGGATAGCCGAAACCCTGAAAGCCGTACGCCGATACCTCAAGCCCCGACGCAACCACGTCAAGGACATGCCTGAAGAGCAGGACATACCTCGCGCGCGGAAACACGCGGCCCAGCGCGGCCAAATGCTCGGGAGCGTCCAACGACTTGTCACAGTAGATGCGCTTGCCGGTCTCGCGGCAGTAGAGATCCATCGGCCCGGTGAGCGTGCGCCGCATGCTGGCGACGACGCTCGCGGGCAGATCCTTGACTGGCTCGCCGGCGAGATCCGAACAGATCGTGGTCCAGACCCGCGCAAGATGAGCAGCGAGTGTCGGAATGCCGGTTTCGCTTGGACAGCCGATCTCGGGATGCGCGTCCAAGATCAGGCGCAGGAGCGTGGTGCCACTGCGCGGGGCCGCAACGAGGAAGACCGGGCTGGGAGCCTGCGAAGGCATCTCAGCAGCGATCCGGACTTTTCGGCAACGCGAGCCGCCGGCGCCTTGCTCTGAGCGCTGTCAAGATGGAGCTCCTTGGGCGAGCTTCAGGACGAGTGGGCAGGGCATCCTAGCGCGGGACGACCGCGCTGATACCGTCGCGACTCGCGTCGTAAGCTCACCGATCGACCACGCGAAAGCGGTACACAACGGGCCGTCGGGAGAGCCCGAACCGCGGGTAGAGTGGACAGATGCGCGCTTTCGCTGTGGCCGGTCGAGACTCTTGAACCGCCCCGCGTTTCAAGCCTTCGGCTTGCGATTGGTCACCGACCTCGTCCTGCCCGGACGTTGGGGCACGTCCAGTCCGCTGGCAGACCGCGTACTGGAGATCGGCCTGGACACTTCGGTACCACTCGCTCTCGCGGACGCGACGCTCGAGTGGGCCGCTCCGATCGACGGCGCCTGGTTCACGCTCGAGCGGGACCCCGACGGGACGTTCCTGTTTCGACACACGACCGGACGCCATCTTCTCTCGCCGGACGCGCGCGAGCTCCGCTGCGCCCCGTCTGACGAACGCGATCCGGCGTGGTTCCGCGTCCTGCTTGACTCGGTGCTGCTCTGCGCCGCGTTGCTCGGCGGCCAGGAGGGACTTCACGCCGGGTCGGTGATCGTCGGAGACGGCGCGGTCGCGATCGTCGCGGCCGCAGGCGGCGGCAAGTCGACGCTCGTGAGTGAGTTGGTGGGGCGAGGACACGAACTCGTCTCCGACGACATCACATTTCTGGAGCCGCAAGCAGCGGGTCCTCCGTTCGCGCTTCCGGGCGCGCCCGTGATGACGCTCGCGGAAGACCGTCAGCCTCCCCCCGGCAGCGAGGTCCTGATGGAGCTACCTGGAGAGCGGTGGATCACTGCGGCCGTGAGCGACAGTCCGGCGCCGCTACTCGCGATCATCCAGCTCGACCGGCGCCCCGGCGCCGCTGTCGAAATTCGTTCGAACGCAGATGCCCCGCGTACGCTGCTGAGCGCTCTGCTCGCGCTGCCGAGAACTGCGGAACGAGCGCTCGCGCGCCTGGATCTCGCCTCGACACTCGCGACGCGATGCCGCATCCTGACGCTGACAGCCGCCTCCACGACCCCGCCGGCGGAACTGGCCGACATCGTCGAGAGCGCTCTCGCGCCAGCGTGACGGCGTGGGCCCGACTGCTCACGCCGGCGGTCGGCGCCGCACGCGGTAGAGAGTCAGCGCGGCGGCGGGCAGCCGGCACAGCAGCCACAACCATCGCCACGGATAGCTGAGAACCAGGCCCGGCAACCCCCGTCGCGCCAGCGGCGTCCCCCAGCGCATGAACGCCGGCGTGGGAAACAGCTCACGCACGATGATGCGCGCCTTGGCCGACAGCGGGGCCGAGATCAGCTCGCTCAACCCCTCGGCGAGCGGCACCTGAGTCCCTCGCAGCTCGTGCTGGAGCGACCGCGTCCCAGCGAGATCGAGCCGCTCGGCCACGACCGCCGCGGCAGGCAGTAGTCGAAGGCCGCTGGCGAACGCCGCGAGACCGTCGAGCGCGGCCGCGAGGGAGGCGGCGGCGCGCCAGTCGTCGTCGGTCGCGACCGCGACGGCGCGCGCGAGGTCTTCGATCGGCTTTCCCTCGACGTGATGGCTCGCGTGCAGAGCGATGTGCATGAGGACGCCGGCGCGGTCGGGCACCCGGACCATGCGCCCGCCGACCCGCTGGGTCTGCGCCGTAGACCAGAGGCTTCGCCAGACCTCCCGCGGGTCCGCCAGCAGGCCAGGCAGGGTGCTGTGGAGGTCGATGCTCTCGGCGCCGCGCAGAAACCCGGTCCCGGCCTGCGACTCCATGCGCGGATGCCCGAGCGGGCGTAGAAAGTCGTGAAAGCCGAGCTCCTCAAGCACCGCGACGGCACGATCCCAGTCCGCAGGCGAAACGAGGAGATCGCCGTCGTTGTAATGGCGCACGTCGTGGGGATACAGCCAGGCCGCGATGACCGGGCCCTTGACGAGGAGCACGTCGATCCCGCGCGACTCGAGGACGCCGATCACCTCGGCGGTGACCTTGTCGATCGCCAGGGACCACATCGCCTTCTGCAACGACTCGGGGGATAGCGCCAAGATCAGTCCGATCGGAGGTGAGTGCGCGTTGTCATCTTCGCCCTTTTCGGCGGTTCGGCGGAACTCCCCGAGAACGAGCCTCGAGGGACCGCCAGCTCGGCCGCGACCGCACCCGAGCGGGGGTTGTTGAGCCGTCGCGCTGCTGAATCCTGCCCCGCGGGCTCGGCGACGGTGGTGCGCCTAGTCCGCGCCCGTCGCCAGATCGCCGCCCACGCGCGCATAGAGCTTGAACAGCTCGCCTGCCTGGTGGCTTTCGGACACCTCAGCGGCGGCCGCGCGGCACGCCTCGGGGCTCGCGCGCGCCGCCTCGACCACGGCGTCCTGCAAAACGACGCCTGCGTCGAGCACCACGCCCGCTCTGTGCCGAGCGACAGGCCCGGCCCACCCGCTCGCCGGCCCGACGACGACCGGCACCCCGCGGGCGAGCGCCTGGCCCACCGCTACCCCGGCAGCTTCGAACAGCGCGGGAGCGAGGAGCACGTCAGAGGCCTCGATCACCTCGTCGGGGTCGACGTATCCGAGCACGTGCGCGCCAGGCACCAGAAGGCCGTCCAGGCGCGGACCGGCGACCACGACCTCAACACGGCCGCTCGCGGCCAGTTTCGCCACCTGCGCAAATCCCTTGCGGGCGTCGTTGCCGCCGAGGTATCCGGCCACGAGCTTGCCTTCCACAAGCCCGATGCGCTGCCGAGCGTCGGCGCGATCGCTGGGCCGCACCTCGCGGAAGGGCGTCGTTGGCGGGAACAGCACCGCTCCGTCGTGCGGCTCGCCGTAGAGCGCGCGAAACTCGTCGCGCAGAAGCTCTGAGACGAAACTCAGGCGAACGTCGGTCCGGCGCCCGCGGTAGGCGTGATCGTCTAGGCGTCGCTTGAGTCCCGCCTCCGCCTCGCGGAGCGCCCTGTTCATACCACGGCCAGGTTCGCGCACCCCGCGATCCCAGGCTGCGCGGGCGAGGTGATGGCAGGTCATCACGTTGCCGTGGTTTACGAGCGGCGCGACGTGCACGTGCTTCACGTCGGCGTCAATCGTCTCGATCACGCGTGCCGCCGACCTGCACCACTGGAGGTTGTCGGCCAATGTCGGCAGCCGCCGCATGGCGCGAACCGTTACGACGTGACACTCCGATGCCAACTCGGGCGCGACCGAGGCCGCGACCAGCGTGACCGCGGCGTCGGCCTCGAGCGCTGCGCGGGCCATCCATCCGACGAATCGCCCCATGCCGGTGGAGCCGCCGACGCGATCGTGTGCGAGCAACAGCCGCATCACATGACACCGTCCCGTGACGCATCCGCCACGCGCTGCTCAAGACTGACTCGCACCGACGTCAGCGCGATTCGCGCAGTCGGCAACCCCGCTGAGCCGCCCCGCGGCGCGCCCCGTTTCGGCGCTCGCCCGACGTCCTGCGAGCGTCGGCTTGACCCTACTGGGTCGAGGTAGTCGTGGATACTCAGTCCTCCGGCGGGAGATCGAGGCGAGCGGGCTCGCTCGGACGGTCGCAAGACCCAGACTACAAGGCGGAGGCATCGAGCCGCCGCGTCACGGGCGGGCCTCGATGATGTCCTGGACAAGCGCGACGACGCGGCGCTGCTGCGCGGCCCGGTCGAACAGCGGCAGGCCCGTCGGGACGGCGGCGCGGTGTGCAGTCAGCTCTGCCACCGTCAGGCCGCTCATCAGGGCCGCGAGCGCCTCGAGGTACTCGGGGTGCCACGGCGCGTCGCCCGGCAGGCGCCACATCCAGCCGTCATCGAGGTCGTAGGCGAGGGGTAGCTGGCCGGTCACGACTGGTACACGAGCGGCCACGTACTCACTGAGCTTCGATGTGTAGCGCAGTGCGCCGGCCGAATCCAGCGTTTGCGGCAGGCTTGCCACATCCATGGCGGCGAGGTGATCGAGCACCTCCTCGGGCGCGCAGCGCCCAGGCAGGAGCACCCGCTTTCCCAGCTCATCGCCGGCAAGCTGCTCGAGCCGCGCCCGGCCGCTCCCGTCGCCGACGATGAGCACCCGGAGATCCTCACGATTGGTCAGCCTCAGCGCCCGCACCAGCTCGCCGCCGTAGCACCAATCGAGTCGCCGGGTCAGGTTGAGCGACCCCACGATGCCGAAGACAAGCGCCGCTTCGGGGATGCCCAAACGCCTGCGGATGGTCGCCCGGGCGTCGGGAGTCGCGATGCCGTCGCACCAGTTCGCGGCCGTGACGGCACGGGGCGCGCCCATCGAGATCGCCCGCCCGACGATGTAAGGCGACCAGCCGACGACGCCCGCGCTGCGACTGTAGAGAAGGCGCTCGTAGACATGCGCGAACGGAAGCAGCCAGGGGTGGACGGCGGCGAGATAAGGAGCAACGGCGTCGCCGGAGGACACGACGAAGCGGGTTCCGAAGCACCGATGCGCCAGCAGCAGCGGCGCCCCGCCGGCCAGGCCTGTGCCCTCCATAACGACTAGGGCCGACCGACGGCGGCGAAGCTCCCACAGCAGTCGGAGCGCTGACCTGCGCTTGGCGCCTCTGTCGAAGGCCAACAATGTCGGCGCCAGCGGCGCGAGCAGCTCGACGATTCGTCGCTCATCGCCGCTCTCGCTGCCTTGCGTCGCGAAGCAGGCAACACCACCGGACTGATTCTTGGGCCCGGACAAGGCACGCATTATCGCCGGTTGGCCGGCGCTGCCTGATCCGAGACTCCAGCGGAACTTGCCGGCGCTTAGCGCAGCAGCTGCCTGTACAGCGCCATCACGAGCTCGGCGGCGACCGTTGGCGAGAACTCTTGCCCGCGCACCAGTGCGTTGGCCGCCAGCTCGGTGCGCAGCAGCGGATCTCCCCGCAACCGCGAGAGCGCCTCCGCCAGCGCGTCGACGTCACCCGGCGTGTAGAGCAGCCCGTTCACGCCGTCGGTCAGGATCTCAAGCGGCCCCCCGCTGGCTGCGGCGACGACCGGCACGCCGACGAGCATGGCCTCGACAACGACCTGCCCGAACGGCTCAGCGGAGATCGATGCGTGCACAAGGACGTCCATGCGGGCGAGCTCCGCCCACACGTCGTCGCGAAAGCCGCGAAACTCGACACGATCGGCGATACCCAGCTCCTGCGCCAGCTCGCGAAGCTGAACGCCGTACTGCTCCTCTGCCTCTCCGAACATCGCCTCGCCGACGACGACGGCGACCTCGTTGCCGGTGCCGAACGCCCGCGCGAATGCCTCGAGGAACACGTGCTGTCCTTTCCAGGGCGCTAGGCGGCCGACGATCCCGACGACGAAGCCCGCGTCGCGCCCGCTTTGCGCCGCCGCGAGCGGCGAGGCAATCGGATCGTGGACTATCGAGTAGACGACCGCCGTCCGTTCGGGCGCCGAGCGCAGCGTCGCCCGTGTCGCCTGCGAGTTGGCGATCACACCCTGGGGCAGGCGGCCGATCAGGACTCGCAGAACGAGGGTCGTCGGACGCCTGAGGTAGTCGGAGGCGATCCGGTCGCGAACGTGCCAGATCGACGGAACGCCGGCCAGGCGTGCAGCCAGCGAGCCGTAGATTCCGGCCTTCAGCGTGTTGGCGTGCACGATGTCGGGTTGGACCGCACGAAGACGACACGCGAGGCGCAGCACGTAGCGCGCGGCGTCGAATACCGCGCTGGCGGGGAGGGTCCCAGGACCGACGCGGTCCTTGCGGAGATCCCTCGTGCGCTCAGGCAGCGGCAGCACCTCCACCGACGCGCCGGCTACCAGCAGCCGCGCGACGAGCGGCCCGTCTTCGGCGAGGATGACGTGGGCGTCAACCTCGTCGAGCGCCGCGATCAGCCGCACTAGCGCGATCTCCCCCCCCGACAGCTGTGCCACGTGCCCGACGTATACCACGCGGAGCTTGCGCGCCCCGGACGGAGCCAGGGCGTCGGCGTACAGCTCCCGGTGTCGGGCGGCAACGCTCTGCCACCCGCTCCGCTCGGCCCAACTTCGCGTGTGTGCGCGATCTGGAAGCGCGCCCGCCTCGGCCTCAGTCAGCCGTCGCGCGAGAGCACTCGGATCGCCCGGCGCGACGATCAGGGTCGCGTCGAACCCGGCGAGCGCCTCCGGAAGTCCGCCCACGCGGGTAACGACCGACGGCGTGCCGCAAGCAGCCGCCTCGAGCACCACCAAGCCAAAACCCTCGAAGGACAGTGACGGAACGACATTGACGTCGGCGGCGAGATAGAGCGTTGTGAGTTGCTCGTCGCTCACCCTCCCGAGCAGCGTGACCGACTCCGAGACGCCGCCGGCGACGATCTCCGCGCCAAGGGCAGCGCGCAGCTCGCCTTCGCCGGCGATCAGCAGCCGCAGCGGGCGGGCGCCGCCGTGCCCTGCAATCAACTCCGACCATGCCGCCAGCAGGACCTGCAGGCCCATGCGCGGGACGAGACGACGGGCGCAGCACACGACGAAGGCGTCGGGGGGGATCGACAGCGCCTCACGCGCCGCCGCGCGGTCACCGGGCGCGAAGCGCTCGAGGTCCACGCCCGGCGAGAGCACCTTCACCCGCCACGGCGACACGGCATAGCGTTCGACTAGCACTCGCCTGAACGCGCCGGTCAGCGTGACCGCCACCGTCGCACGCCGGTAGACGTAACGCTCTAGCGCGCGTCGTGCCTTCAGCCGCCACCTTGAGGCGTCTCCGCTCGCCGCGCTTTCGTCAGCCCATGGCCCTTGGAAGTGCACCACGATCGCCTTCCCGCGGAAGGCCCCGAGGAGCAGGGGCAGGAACGCGTAGAGGGCGAAATGCACGTCGATCAGGTCGGCGCTCCGCGCCTCCTTGCGGATCGCCCGCGTGAGCGCCCACAGCCGTAGCAAAAGCGGCCGATCAGGGGCGCAGACCGCCTTTACGCGGCCGCTCCGCGTCGCCGGCCCGTCGCCCACGACGATCGCGCACGCCTCGGGTAGTTGGTCGAGGAGCTCGCGGAAGTAGCGGTCGAGGCCGCCCGTATGCGGTTCCGGAAACCAGCCGTTCCCGATCATCAACACGCGGATCGGGCCGGCTGGCGGCTGAGGCGATCCGGTCATTGGCATTCAGTCGGCGTCACGGCTGCGATCGGAACCCGGCGCGGCGGTCAACGCCAACCATCGTAGGGCTCGCGACCACGTTCGGCCCGCAGGCGCGTGCAGTGGCGGGGGACGATAGCTGCCGCGAACTCAAGCGGACGATCATGACTGCCGAAGCTTCTGGGAGGCTGCGCTCATCGAACGCGAGATCTGACACCCTTACCGGCGCGACGCCGCAGCGCGTCTCGATGGCGCTCCCGCTGACCCGTATGACCAAATCTGCTGCCACGACGGCGCGACCGTCGTCTTCAACGCGGCCCGAGGCGACAGGCCCGGTTCGCGGGCGCCCGCTGCTTGAAGTCCACGACATCCACCACCAGTGGCGCAAGGCCCCCTCCCCGTCCTCGACGGCGTCTCGCTGACGCTGGCCTCGGGCGAGGTGACATGGATCGGGGGACGCAACGGTGTCGGCAAGACGACGCTGCTGCGCGTTGCGGGCGGGATCCTCGTCCCCCAGCGGGGCACGGTGACCATCGACGGATGCACCCCGCGCGCCCGCGGCGGCGCGTATCAGCGGCGGCTCGGCTACCTCAGCGCCGGCGACCGCGGCCTGTATGCCCGCGTGAAGGTGACGCAGCAACTCGACTACTGGGCGCGCCTCGCCTACGTGCCGCGCCGCGAGCGAAAGCGACTCGTCGCCGCGGCGATCGACGACTTCGGCCTCGACCATTACGCGCACCACCGCGTCGACCGCCTGTCCCAGGGGTGGCGTCAGCGCGTCCGGCTCGCGATGGCGTTTCTGCACCACCCCGACGTCCTGCTGCTCGACGAGCCGCGCAACTCGCTCGACGACGAAGGCTACGCGGTGCTCAACTCGCAGGTTCGCGCCGCCGCGGCGCGTGGCGCGACCGTGCTGTGGTGCTCACCGCGTGGCGAGGATCGGGGCATCGGGTTCGACCGCACGTACGCACTCGAGGCCGGCCGGCTGGTGGAGACAACATGAGGCTCTGGTGGGACGCAGCCTGGGGCGTCGTCCGGCGCGACGCGACCCTCTTCTTCAGCTACCGCACGCAGGTCGTAACGCAGACCTTTTCACTGCTGTTCAGCCTTGCGCTCTTCTACTACATCGCACGGCTGGTTCATGCACGCGCGGTCGGAACGGGGCACGCCTACTTCGCCTACGTGGTGATCGGCCTCGTGATCATGCAGTCGCTGATCACCACGCTCGGGCTGATCCCCGGCGTCGTGCGTCAGGAAATGGTCGCCGGAACGCTTGAGCGGTTCCTGGTCAGTCGCTTCGGGGCACTGAGCGGCATCATGTCGATGCTGATCTTCCCGACCATTTCGTCGTTCTTCACCGGGTTGATCATGCTCGCGCTCGCAAGCACCGTCTTCGGACTGCACATCGCCTCGACCGCCCCCCTCGCGATTCCGGTTGCATTGCTTGGCGCCACAGCGTTCGCACCGCTGACGTTGCTGCTTGTCTCGACGGTCGTCGTCGTCAAACAGGCGGCGGTGGGGACACAGTTCGTGATCGCCGGGATCTCGATCGTCGGCGGCCTGTACTTCCCGATAACGCTGCTTCCCGGGTGGGTGCGCTGGGCGACCGACGTGCAGCCCTTCACGCCCGCAGCCGACGCTCTGCGCCATCTGCTGGTCGGCTCCAAGATGCAATACTCGATGCTCCTCGACTTGGGGAGACTTGTAGGGTTTGCGGCTGTCCTGCTCCCCGTGTCGCTGTGGACCTTGCGCCGCGCCATCGCGTACGCTCAACGGCGCGGCACGATCATCGAGTACTGACCAGAACGCACGATGATGTTCGATCCCACCACAGACGACCTGCTCGACGCGCGCATGCTTCTGCCCCAGCATGTCGTGCACCGCAGCTTCGCGGCTGAAACCGTCGTCCTCAACCTCAGAACCGGCAAGTACCACGGGCTCAACGCCACCGCCGGACAGATGTTGGACGGCCTAGAGCAGGGCCGCACGCCGCGCGAGGTCGCGCAGGCCACCGCGGACGAGTACGGCCGAGACGAGGTCGAGGTACAGGCGGACGTGGTCGCGCTCTGTCGTGGTCTGCTCGAGCGTCAGCTCATCGAGATCGCGGGTGCGGTTGACGACAGCGGGTGACGGTCCGGCCACGGCCGGTCACGCGGCGAGCGTCGCCACCGAAGCGTTCGGGCTTCCGCTCGAACTCCCGCCCGAGCTTTTCGCTCAGGCATTGCGACCGGCGAAGCTCGACGAGGTGCGCGCGCCGACGGTCGTGACCGTGGAGGCTGCCCCGATCGAACCATGGGATCCAGGCGCCGTGCAGCGCGTGCGCGAAGCGCGTCACGAAGGGCGCGTCGTCTGGAGCGTGGACGTCGATGCAGTTCGGGGGTTTCGGATGGAGTCGGCCGGCCACGTCACGATGGTGGTGACACACGACGGGCTGTCGATCCGCTGCGCACCGACGAGCGCCGCTGCCGACAGCGGCTGGTCGGCACTGGTGCCGGCGCAAGCTCTGCCGCTGGCCGCCACGCTCCGACACCTCGAGGTCTTCCACGCGAGCGCCGTTTCGGTGGACGGCCGAGCACTGGTGTTCTGCGCTTCACGCGGCGGCGGCAAGTCGTCGCTCGCAGCACAGCTCGTGCTCCGCGGCGCTGGCCTTCTGAGCGACGACGCCGTCGCTGTCGACGAGGACCTCGTCGTGCATCCTTCCACCGGGGCTTTGCATCTGCGCCCAGCCGAGCTGGCGCGACTGAGCCAGGCAACGCGGGACGAGCTGCGAATCGGATCGGCGACCCGCTTTGACGGACGCACGGTGGGATCGGTGCCACCAGCCGCAGCTGCACCACTTGATTGTGTCTGCCTACTCGAGCGCGCGGGGAGTGACGGTCCCACGATGGAATTGCTCGAAGCGGTTGACCCCGTTCTTCTGCTCGGCTCCACGTTCAACCTTTCCGTGCGATCGCCAGAGCGGCTGCTCCGCCACCTGGAGTTCTGCTCACGGATCGCCGCGCACGTTCGCGTGTTCAGAATGCGAATCAAACCGGGCGTCGACGCCGTCGCGTTGGCGGACCAGGTACTGCAATGCCTGTGACGCGGGTCGATCTGGAGCGCCACGCTCCCCTCAGCCGACTGCAACTAGGCGTCGAGATCCTCGCCGCATATGTGCGGGTGCGCTGGACGATGCGGACCAGCGAACCCCCGGAGGCGGTCGCGAAGCTGCGTGCGTACGCCCGCCGGCACCCGCTCGCCAGCGACCAGGACGGCGAGCTCATGGCCGGCTGGAGGCTCGGACGCGCGGTCATCAAGACGCTGCACCCTCTACCGACCGATTCCCGCTGTCTGATGCGATCGCTCACGCTGCTCACGATCATGGAGCGGCGGAGCCTGTCGCCCACGGTCGTGATCGCGGTGAAGCCGCAGCCGTTTGCGGCGCACGCCTGGATCGAGCTTCACGGACGCCCGCTGCTTCCTCCGGGCGAGCCGGGATATGAGCGGATAACGGAGCTCTGAGGTGCTGCGCGCCGTCTGGGGCGAGGGTCGCAACGGCGCATTGCGGCGGGTCGCTGCGCACCACGGGCTGAGGATCGTCGAGCATGGGCAGCTGGCCGTCGCCGGCGACGAGCTCGATGTGGCCGAGACGGGCCCGGCGTGCTGCGTGTTCGTCGGGCGCCTTTACGACGTCGAGCCGGGAGCGTGCGCCCAGCACCTCCTGGAGCGGCACATTCGCGAGGGACCGGCGGCACTTGCGGCGCTTCACGGCGCGTACGTCGCATTCATCGGCGACGGCGCGAGCGCATTGGTCGTCCGCGACCGGCTTGGCGCTCGTACGCTGAGCTACAGGACCCTCGGCAATGAAGCGGCGCTCGGCGAGCACGACGCGGACGTGCTCGAGCTGCTGGCGACGACGCCCCCACCGGACCGCACGGCGGTCATACAGTGGATCGACCGCGGGAGCCTGCCGAAGGGACGGTCCCTGTTCACCGGGCTCCGGCGGCTGCCGCCCGGCCATCTACTCGAACTGACTGCTCGTGGAGCCGGCGAGCTGGTCTACTGGCAGCCAGCCTTCGCGGTTCCCGAGCGGTCCTCCCGCTCTGAGCTCGCCGACGCGCTGCGCGAGGGGGCGTTCGGTGCCGTCGGCCGCGCCCGCGCGGGTGCCCGGACACCCGGGGTTTGCCTCAGCGGCGGCCTGGACTCGGCTTGTGTGGCGGCGGGATTGGCGCGCGCCGGAGGCTCGCCGACGCAGGCGCTCGCGATCACGTTTCCGGCTGACCCAGAGGTTGACGAGAGCGCGCTGATCGCGGCGACCGCCCGCTTCAGCGGGTTGCCCCTACGGCAGGTGCCGTTCGTCGACGGTGAGTTGCTCGCGCCGGTGCAGCGTCACCTCGAGCGTTGGAAGGTTCCGCCGCCGTCGCCGATGATGCTGGTCTGGGAGGACGTTTGGCGGCTCGCTCGCGAACTTCGGATCGACGTCATGCTCGACGGCCAGGGCGGGGACGAGACGTTCGGAGCTCTGGCATCGAAGTACCTGATCAGCGACAGCCTGCGCGCCGGGCGGCTCGCTAAGGCGTGGCGGCTTTCGGCGTCACTACCCGGCCCCGGCGGCGGCGAGGACATATCGTTGCAGGCGCGGCTTCGAGTGCTGCGCCTGATCGGCGTGTCGGGCGCGCTGCCAGCGAGGCTGCAGGCCGCTCGGCGCCGTCGTCTGCCCCGGGAGCGTCTCGTCGGCCGCCTGGTGCGGGCCGAGGACGTGCAGGATCTCGTGGCCCAGGACGATCCGTGGGCGTTCAAGTACAGGCAAGACGGCCCGCTGTGGTGGCGTGCGGTCGTCGCAATGTTCATGGACCATCCGGACGGCGCGGACGCGAACGGCTTCTTCCGACGCGTCGCCGCTGACGCGCAGGTTGAGCGGCGCCACCCGCTGCTACACGACGTCGGTCTGTTCGAACGCGTGCTGCGAACCCCGCCGGAGACCGCCTTCGACGCCGCGCGCGACAGACCACTCTTGCGCGACGCCCTGGCCGGGCATGTGACCGAGGAGGTCCGCACGCGACATGTCAAGCTCGTCTTCAACTCGGTCGTCGTCTCCCGGCTCGCGGGTGACGAAGGCCGCCGATTGGCCGCCGAACTCGCCCGCCCCGACGCGCCCGTCCGCGAGTACGTCGACGGTTCCGCTATCGAGCCTCTGTTCGACCCCGAGCGGTCGCGGACGCGCGACCCAGGCGTCCGGGCCCTTCAGCTGTTCACGGTCGGTACGATCAACCGCTGGCTCGCCGTGCTGTAAGACGACGGTCGCCATCCCGGCGCGGCCGACGATCGCTGACAGACGTTTTCTGGCCTTCCCATCGCCGCCGGCCACGCCTACTATGGTGCTTCAAATCCGACCTCTTGGAGGATCATGGAAGATCGCACGACGGACATCAAGCAGTACGAAGCGCCGCGGATCACCGATCACGGCGACCTCGTGGAACTGACGGCCGGCCAGACCGGCAAGACCGTTCTCGACGTCAGCCTGAACGCGGGCTTCCCGGTCAGCCAGGCCGGCCAGCACACCACCAACCCGTAGCCGGGCGTCGCGGCGTAGTCGCGCCGCGACTGGTGACGAGTCATCAAAGAGCCAGCGCCGCGAACGGTGCTGGCTCTTTGTGCGTCCGGGTACGCTCTGCCAGATGCTCGACATACGCATTGAACCGCTCGACGCAGCAGGACTAGCGCCGGACGTCGAAGCCGTGTTGCGAGCCGCGGACTGGCGCCCGAACGAGGTAGCGACGCCGGGCGCGGCGGTGGGCGTGCTCGGTTGGCAGCGCGCCACACGCCAGGAAGTGGCTGATCTCGAGCGTCAGCGCGCCGACCATCCGGGACCGATCGTCGCAATTCTGTCTGAGCTGCCTTCGGTCCGGGGGGCACGCGCCGTTGCCGCAAAGCTCGAGGGCACCGTGCTGCGGTCCGAACTCGAGCGCACGCTCGTGCCGACGCTGTTGGCCGTGTCGGCCGGCTGTTGCGTCGTGCCTCGAACGATCCGCCAACTCGTCGACCGACCGCCGCTGTCGCCGCGCGAACGTCAGATCCTCGCAATGGTTGTCCTGAACTTCTCCAACGGCGAGATAGCGCGCAAGCTGTTCGTCACCGACAGCTCCGTGAAGAACCACCTCTCGTCCGCTTTCGCCAAGCTGGGTGTGACCTCGCGAAACGCGGCCACGGAGCTGATCCTGGACGGCGAGAGCGGCCTCGGCCCGGGCATCCTGCGTATTTCCCCCGAGGAGGAGTTGCCTGATGGCGGACCGTGAACACGAAAGCGACGAGCTGGTGGCCTACGCGGTCGGCAAGAGCTCAGAGTCAGACATTGTGCCGGCGGAGCGGTCGCGCGACTGGATGGTCAAGACGACGAGCAGCTTTGCGAACCGCTGCCTTCCGTTGCTTATGGCCAACGAGTCGGGGTGGTGGTTGCGCAATCGGGACGCGTTCACTGCAACCTGGAACGGTGGGCGCCACCGCGGGGACGTCGAGATCTCCTTTGATGCCGAAGTCCCTCCCAACCCGCAGGTGACGAGCCAGTTTGGGCACGGCATCCTCACCTGGGGGACCGCGTTCGTCTTTCGCACGCCGCCGGGCATCGACTTGCTGGTACGCGGACCGGCCAACCTTCCGAAGGACGGGGTGACGGCGCTCGAAGGGCTGGTGGAGGCAGACTGGATCGAAGTGCCGTTCACGATGAACTGGAAGCTGACGCGTCCGGGACTGGCCGTGCGGTTCGAACAGGCCGAGCCCTTCGCGATGGTCGTCCCCCAGATCCGCAGGGATCTAGAGCGCTACCGCCCGATAGTGCGGCCGCTCGGCGACGCGCCCGTCCTCATCGAAAGCGTTCGGCAGTGGACGGCTCGCGGTCATCGGCAGGAGCTGCGGAGGTTCGTCGCGGAACACGTCCCCATCGGCGGACCGGAATGGAACGGGTCTTATCTGCGAGGCGAGACCCGGGACGGCGCGCGATTCGACGATCACCGCGTACGACGCGAACTGCAGCGGTTCACGCGCTCGGACTCCACATCATCTGAGTAGCGCCGTGCGGACAGCGAGGCGTCGCTTGATCATGGCCTTGCCGTGCCGCTGGACGATCTGGAGAGCGACGGTCGCGCCGCCTCGGTCGTGAGCAAGTGACGAGACAGTCGCGACTCGAATGTCCGTAGAGCGGTTGGCGGCCAGCGACTGTGAATGGATACCCGAGCCGCCGTTTGTGCTGCTCGCGCTGCCCGCGGCGATCGACCAGCGCACGCCACAAGGCATCGTGCATTTGAGACGGAGGTACACCGCAGGGCCCTTCCTGACGATCTTCGAAGCGGCTCCAAGCTGCGGTCGCGAACCGGTGGTCAGCGGCTCGATACTCCCGCCTGCGGGCGCGTGGGGCTGAGGCAGCGCCGGGAAGTCGAACGGGTTGGTGACTGAAACGACGGGCGCTGGGACCTCGGGATCCATGGCGCGGCTCGCGTCGTCGAGTGTCACCATCTCCGGTGAATCGGTGACGGGCAGCTGTATCGTCGCGTCGTCTCCATCGCGGTCGATGATCTCGACGGCCACCGTGTTGCCCGTCAGCGGGTCGGTCGCCGACGCCGTGAGGTTGTCCCCATCCAGACCGCCGATCGTGATCCGGAAGTTCTCCGGCGCGAGGTCTACGCCGATGTTCCTGGTCATCACATAGGTCGCGGCGACCCAGCTGTGCGACGTGAGCTGAAACGGCTGGAAAAACAGCAGGTCACGGTCATAGAGAGTCGGAAATGCGGGGGTGCCGTTGCCAAGGAACTGGTAGGCGTTGCTGTCGCTGGCGATGCCGAGCAGGCTCAACGGGCGCGGCTCCGTGATGGTCTGGGCGCCGGCGAGGGTGGCTGCGAGCCGGCGGGTCGCGTCCATTACCGCGCCGCCGAGCGCCGTTCCCGGATACGTGTAGTTGTCGGTCTGACCCACCTGCGCGGCGGTGAAGAAGGCCGGGTCGACCAGGTTGTACGAGGGGTAATCGTCGACGGCATAGAGGTCGACGGCCTGGATGCCCTTGCCGATGAACGACACGTATGTCCGCAGCGCGGCCTTGGCGTGGACGTGGTCGGCCTGCGCCGGTGTCGCCACAATGTAGGGCGGCGTCAGGTCGAGGTCGTTCGTATCCATTCCGGTCTCGGTCACCCACATCGCCGGCGGACTACCGCTGGGCGGCGCGACGTCTCGTCCCATCGCGAAGCCGTCGATGTAAGTCGTGATCGGCGCAATCTCTCGCAGCAGCGTCTCAGTCTTGATTCCGGTGAGAAAGAATTCGGGGAGGAACGCGTTGTAGGTCGGATCGAAGGTGTCGATGATCTGGCCGTTGACCTTCGTGAAGGCGGGCAGGCCGAACGCGTCGAGCGGCATGGTGCCGCCGGCCTCCGTGTTCTGCGGGTAGCGCTGAAGCCCCTCGTACGGATGTTTGTCGATCGCGTTGATCCCCGGAGGGAGAGTTTCGACGTCCCCCGCCGGAACAGTCTGATTCGTGAAACCGTCGCCGACCTGCACGTCCGGCCAGCCATTCGCTGGATCGTGCAGGAAGGCTGCGGTGGCTGCCAGGATCGCCTGGTCGGTGTCGCCCTTGGTAGCGGCCGGTAGCGGGTTGTAGTAGTCGCCGAGGTTGAGGAAGTCGGAGTTGTTATCGAGCTCGTTCCAGATCTCCACATCGAAGTTGTCCGAGCCGTAGACGCTCGTGACGAGGTTCATCGTCGTGCGCACGTACTGGAGCCAACCGTTCAGCGTCGCCTGAAACTGCGGGTTGGGTGAGCCGTCGGCGAGCTGCGGCTGGGCGAACGGCTGGTAGAGCAGCGTCGAGGCGGGATAGGAACCGGCCGCTAACGCGTTCGGCAGCGGCTGCGAGAGCGTGGCAAGCCCGTTTGCGTCGACCGAGGTGAAGATGATGGCGGCCGCCTGCGTGCCGCTGTTGAGGCCGCTGTACCCCGGGACGACTTGCGCAGCCGTCGCGGCGTCGAGCTGCACGCTCGTGGCGCCGGCTGACGCAGAGCTCGTCAGCGTTGCTGTGAAGCTCTTCATCGGACACGGAATCTGCTGGTTGGCGTTCAGCAGGATCAGTGGCCGGATTCCATTGTCGCGCAGTGCTCCGATGATCTCCTCAAGCGACGACGCGTTGCTGAACACGCTCGGGTTGCTGTAGGAGACGTTCGCCCATGCGATCTCGACCCGGGCGCGCTTGATCCCGCTGCTGCCGAGAAGCTGCGCCGCGACCTGTGCCTGTTCTGCCGGGACATTGAAGTTGACGCCCATCCCGTCGGCCAGGGCGGTCGCCGGGGGGGTGTCGAGGTACGCACGCCACGGTTGAACCCAGTCGGAGCGGTCACCGAGCGGCATTTCGGTCAGGTACGCCGGGTCGATCGGGTCGCTCACCGAGTACCAGGTGTCGGCGGCGGCCGATCCTGCGAAGCACAGCAGCGTCAGGCCGACCGTGAGGATGGGAAGCAGACGCGAGCGCCGCATGAAAGAAGCATCGGGCGCAAAGGTCGCGCGACGGAGAACTTTGGGCGTCAACCGACTACATGTCCATACGAGGCATCGCGCCTTCGGTCGATGGGGCCATTTTCGGGCTTTCTTCCGTGTCAGCCGACGAAAGCCAGGCCTCCCGGAGGGACTGTACGGTCGGGTGTCACCGTGGCCGAAACGTTTCTTCCCAAATTGCGGGATCTTGGTGATTGCGGGAGTTATGGGCTCGGGTGGCGGGCGGCCGCGAGCATTCGCGATAATGCTTTGTCATCGCCTCCGCCAACGCCATTGTCCGCACGGCCTCGCGAGGGCCGACAGGCACCGCGAACGCGTCGCGACAGGACATCCCTCCCGTGGATAGCTGACCGCTGTGTGCGGGATCTGCGGGTCAACAGCTCACGACTCGGGCGCTGCCGTGCGGCTTATGAATGCCGCCCAGGTCCACCGCGGCCCCGATGACGAGGGGACCTACGAGGATCCGCAGGGTCGCATCTCGCTCGGGGCGCGTCGGCTGAGCATCATCGACCTCGCGGGCGGGCATCAACCGCTGAGCAACGAGGATGGCACGGTCTGGGCGATCCTCAACGGCGAGATCTACAACAGCCCGGCCCTGCAAGATCGGCTGCGGGGTCGCGGACACCGGTTCAGGTCCCGCACGGACACCGAGACGCTCGTGCACCTCTACGAGGAGTATCAGGACGATCTCGTCCACGCGCTCGAGGGCATGTTCGCGTTTGCGATCTGGGACGAGCGACGTGGCCGGCTGCTGCTCGGTCGTGACCGTTTCGGCGAGAAGCCGCTGTTCGTGCAGCGTGGCGACCGCGGACTCGCGTTCGCGTCGGAGCTCTCCGCGCTGGTCGACGCCTGCGCCCGCACACCCGATCTCGACCTCGACGCGATGGACACCTACATGGTGCTCGGCTACGTCGCCGGGCCGAGGACGATCGTCCGCGGCATCGAGCAGCTCCCACCCGGTCATGTGCTGAGCTGGGAGTCGGGCGAGGATCGCATCGAACTCCGCAGCTACTGGTCGGCGAGGCGCTCGGTGCGCGCCAGTCGCGAGTCCGAGCAGGAGCTGACCGCCGAGACGCTGCGATTGCTTGAGCGGGCCGTCGCCGGCACGCTAGTGTCCGACATCCCGGTCGGGATATTCCTCAGCGGCGGCGTCGACTCCGCGCTGATCGCAGCGCTCGTCGCAGCACGCAGTGGTAAGGCACCGCAGACGTTCACGGTGGGCTATGACGTCGGAAACGTGTCCGAGCTGGCGCAGGCACGTTGGACAGCCATCCAGCTCGGGACCGAGCATCACGAACTCGTGATCGATGAGGCCGACGTGGCGCAGCGGGTCCCCGCGGTGCTCGGCGCGCTCGACCAGCCGCTCGCCGACCCGGCGGTGATTCCGTTGCACGCCGTCTCGGAGCTCGCCCACCGGTCCGTCTCTGTGGTGGTCGGCGGAGAAGGGGCAGACGAGCTGTTCGGCGGGTACCCGCGGTATCGCTGGCTGATTCGCTCGACACAGATCAAGCGGGTGCTACCGGAGCGCTACGCCGCACTGGCTGCGCGCGCGCTGGTGTCGGTGCCGCTCGGTGCGAACGCCACGCGCCTGGCGGACGTGATCGCGCCGCAGACGACGCTCGAGCGCCACCTCGACTGGGTCACGGCAAACCGCCGCAGCTCCCGGCCGGCGCTTTACGGGCCCGCACTCGCCGGCCGCGCGGGCTCGCGGTCAGCGTTGGACATCCTCGCACCGCAGCTCGAGGGCTTCGACGGCGAGCTCGGAGCCGACGCCTTCATGCAGCTCGATCAACGCCACTGGCTGCCCGAGGATGTCCTCTTCAAGGCCGACCGGGCCGGGATGCTGAACTCGCTGGAGATCCGCACGCCGTATCTCGCGCGCGACGTGGCCGAATTCGCGAACAGCGTGCAAGCATCGACGCACCTCTCGGGCGGCGGCAAATGCCTGTTGCGTAACGCGCTCCGCCAGTATCTCCCTCATCGCGGCAGCCGCCGGCGCAAGACCGCCTTCCGTGTTCCCGGCGACGAATGGCTGCGTGGCCCGCTCCGTCCGTCGCTCGAAGATCAACTCGAGCGCGGAACGCTCGTCGCCGAGGGCTTCATCGACCGGGACTTCCTGCGAACCACGCTTACCGCTCATCTGGGCGGCGAGGACGTGACATCGATTCTGTGGCCGGTCATGGCCCTGGGCCTGTGGCTGGATCGCTACTCGGGGCGTCCGTGATGGCGACCCTGCCTCGGGTGCTCGTGATCACGCCGGACTTCCCGCCGGCTAAAGGCGGCATCCAGATCCTCAGCCAGCGGGTCGTCTCTGGGCTGCACGGGCTCGCGCCGACCGTGGTGACTCTCGGACACGCTGACGCGGCAGCATTTGACAGGCAGCAGCCCTTCCGCGTCGTGCGAACGCATGCCACACCCGGTACCCGCACGTTTAGCATCGCCGGGCTTAACGCTACAGCTGGCCTGCTCGGACTGCGCGCGCGCCCCGACGTGGTGCTCAGCATGCACATCGTCGCCGGTCCCGCAGCGGTGCTTTTGCGTCGCCGGCTCGGAATCCCGTTTGTGCAGTATGTCCACGCCAAGGAGGTGGGCGCTAGGCCGGGGCTCGCACGATTCGCGCTCACACGCGCCGATCGGGTGGTGGCCGTGAGCCGATATACCCGCGGCCTGGTTGTTGCCGCGGGTGCGAATCCTGATCGCGTCGCCCTGATCAGTCCCGGCGTCGATCTGCCCCCGGCGGCGAGCCTCGACCGTGACCGACGCGGCTCGCCGACAATACTGACGATCTCTCGGCTCGAGGACCGCTACAAAGGCCACGATGTCGTCCTTCGCGCCTTGCCCCTCGTTCGAGTCGAGGTGCCCGGTGTCTGTTGGCGCGTGATCGGCGACGGGCCGCTGCGGCCGACGCTCGAGGAGCGAGCGCGCACAATGGGCCTCGGTGAGTCAGTCCAGTTCCTGGGCGCGGTCAGCGACGACGTTCGCGACCGGGAGCTTGCCACAGCCGATGTGTTCTGCATGGTCAGCCGGATGCCGACCGGGGGGTTCGCCGGCGAGGGGTTCGGCATCGTCTACCTGGAGGCGGGCGCGTACGGCCTGCCGGTGGTGGCCGGCGCGACCGGCGGCGCGCTCGACGCCGTGGTCGAAGGCGAGACCGGTCTGCTCGTCGATCCCGACGACCACGTCGCCGTTGCAGACGCACTCGTCTCGCTACTCCGCGACCGCGACCTGGCGAATCGCCTTGGTCGCGGCGGGCGCGCTCGAGCCGAGCGGCTCACCTGGGAGGCAACCGGACGACTCGTCGAGGCCGAGCTGCTGAGCCTTCTCCCATGAACGCGGAACCCGGCGCACGGCCAGACGAGAAGCGTCGTCGCGGGCGCATCTCACACGCGCCTCGCGTGCCGCTCACCTCAGCCGGTAGGTGGGAATGCGCTGGTTGACCGGTGTCGCACCGCCGCAGCGCCGGACCTTGGTTCCTCTCGAGACCGAGTGTCCTACATTGCGGTCGCGGTCTTTCGATCAGCCGGGTCGGACTCGGACACTACGAACCCGTCCCACGATCGTCCTGGCGGCGTGACGCGCAAACGGCCGAGTGGCCAGCGCGCGAGTCGCGAGCCTCGCACGGGTCCCGCGACCGAGCCGTTCGCTCGCCTCGATGTCGAGGCATGCGTCTACGAGGGTACGCAGTCGACGTCGAGGAGCGAAATAGGTCTCCCACGCGGTGCGGGCGGCCGCGCCGCGATCTGCTGCACTCGACTCCGCCGCGCGCAGAAGTGCCGGAAGGTTTGGCAAATCGGCCTCAGCCACCCTCAGCGAGCATCGCGACCAATCGACGAATGGCGGCGGCATCCACTCATCAGAGACGACCACCGGACAGCGGCCCGCTTGCATTGCCTCGAACAGTCGCATCGACGACGCGCCAAGACCGCGAGGACACACGACAAACTTGCTGCGTCGCAGACTTTCACTGTACGTCGCAAAGGCTTTACGGCCTTCGTCGGCCAGATCGCGGTCCCACGCCCATCGAACCCGGGCGTCCCAGTCACTGGTATCGAGTGTAAAACTCCGCGGATCAGTCAGGGCGGTCACGGCACCCCGAACAGTGGGGCACGTGCGTACCGTGCCCACGAAGCTCCAGAGAAGATCGGCATCCGCCAGGCGACTGGGCTCGATCACGAGTCCGCCTTCGGCGATATGGTGAATGACGTAGCATCCGCCGCGGAACGGTCCGGTTCCGAAGCGACTGTTCTCAAGTGACGTGAATACGCCGGGAGCCCATGGTACGGGCTCGTCCGCGGTGCAGTAGAGGTAGAGGCGTCCCAACAGGCGCCGAGGAATCCGTCTCAATGGTTCTGGCGCCATGCCGTCCGGCCAAGCCGGCACAGGGAAAAGCAAGAGATCAGCGTCGGACGCCTTATCGTCGACGAGGCGCAGGCCGTCCAGATCTTGCTCACTCGTGAGCTGTGAGTGCAACCAGCGATTACTATTGAACACATAGACGGATACCATGGGTCCGTTGCCTATCGACCCCCGGCGACTTCAAGACCAGCGCGACCAATCAAGCTGAGTCACCTGGTGACAGCCGATCCTCGTAAACTGCTTCGAACTGGTCGATCATGTGGGCGCACGTGAGCTCCGCTAAGACGTGACCGCGATTCGCCTCACCCATCGCACGCAGCTTCGCGGCATCCTGCCCCAGCTCGGTCATCGCACGAGCGAGCGCATCGGCATCATTGGGCGCTACAAGTCGCCCGCCATCATCATCGCGGAGGAGGTGGGACGGACCCGCCCGATCGACCGCAATCACGGCCCGCCCAGCCGACATGGCTTCGACGATCGCCATGCCGTAGGGCTCTCCCACCGAGGGCAAGCACAGCGCGGAGCATCGTGAGAGCAGCTCGGGAATCTCGTCATACGGCACCAACCCCACGATCTCGACGCGGTCGGCGAGCCCGGCATCACGACAGTAGTCGCGAATCCAGGGCATCAGGGGACCGTCGCCTACGATGACGAGCTTCGCATCCTCGACAACCCTCGAGACCACCGAGAATGCCTCGAGTAGCGTTCGTACGCCCTTCTCCTCGATCAACCTGCCGACGAAAAGAAAAGTCGGCTTCGTCGGCAGTGGAGAGGGCGCAAAGCGCGCCTCGTCGATGCCAAAGCCGAGCAGGAGGGTCTTGCTGCGGAGTTCGGGCGGAAGCCCTCGGATCACGTCCGGGTGCGCGGCGAGGAGTACATCCACGTTCCGCATGACCCGGTCGTGGCGCCGCCGCAGACTCGGCCCAAGAACGGTCCTGACGTAATCCCCGGTGCGCCGGCGCCGCGGTAGGCCGGCCGGCCAACGACCCATCAAGGGACCGATGACGGTTCGTGCCGCGCGACTGCGAGGAAGACGAATCTCGTCGGGATCCTGTGGGAACAGCCAATGTATGACGTCGAAGGTGCCGGGCCCGTGAGCAGCCAGTACGCGATCGATCGCCCGCGGACGGGTATATGGCGTCAGTGACTCGAATCGACCTGTTCGCCCCAGTTCGATGACGGTGCTTTGGACGGGAGCGCGCAGACTGGCCCGATCGACACACGCAACAACGTCGTGCCCTCGTGCCGTCAGTCCTTCCATCAGACTCAAGGCGATCAAGCCCTCACTCAATGCGAGGTGGTCGGTGAGGTGATCGGTCGCTGACGCAATGAAGATCCTCATTTGTCACACGCGCTCAACCGCTGTGCGCATCGGCTCCGAGTCACGTCTGCCGTCTCAACCAGCCCACGGTCATTCGAAGACCCTCCGGCAACGACGTGGGACATCCCGCGCCGAGGGCATTCGTTGCCCCCGGATCACCCTCGAAACGACCGGGATCGCCTGCGCGCAGATCGCCGCTGAACTTGACAAGGACGTCGACCTCCGCCGCAGTCAGCAGATGCTGCGCCAGATCACCGAGCGAGGTGCCCAGCCCAGAGCAAATGTTGTACGATTCGCCCTCGGCCGGCGCGACCCTTGCGAGTCGGGAAGCGGAGCGCACCACGTCTTTGACATACACGTAGTCGCGGGTAACGCCGGGCTCGCCCGTCACCACAAGAGGAGACTCGAGCTGGAGTATCCGTCGCAGTAGGTCGTATACCACGAGCTTGTGCTGGCCTGGCCCGTACACCGAAAACGGTCGCAGCGACAGACCGGGTATGTCATACAACCTCTGGTAAAGGCGTACGTACCCCTCACCTGCCAATTTCGATACTCCGTACGGAGAGAGCGGCTCGGTCGGACCACGCTCACTCATTGGCGGGGCCTGTGCGTCTCCGTACACCGCGCCGGACGAGAAGTACACAACCACCGGAGGATCACGCCTCGCACGCAGACATTCGAGTACGGCGAGTACCGTGAACACATTGTTCTCCAGATCGGCTTGCGGATTCGCAAGTGATAGCGGTACGAAGCCCGTTCCAGCCAGAATGAAGACCGCGTGCACGTCGTCGTCCGCGAGATGCTCCGCGAGCGTCCGATCTCCACTGCCTGCGTCCGCCTGGATGCTTGTCGCGTCGAGGCCTTCGAAACGACCACGCGGATCGCGGTCCACGCTGGCGACAGTCACGCCTTCGGCGATGAGTTGCCCAACGAGATGACGGCCGATAAAGCCGGCGCCGCCGATGACGACGGCACTCCCGATTCGACGAGCGGCCGCGGCGTCGTCGAACGTCGCGTCGCCATCCTGAGGTGCTCGATCGGCGTCCACGCGCGGATCGTATCCGACGCAAGGGCTGTCGCTCGGTAGGCTCCGGCGCACCGAGTATCCTGGTTCCTGCGCCCCGGTTGTCCATCCGCGAACGGGTTTTCGATCCCATATCAACGCAAGAATCGCCGCTCCGCATTCTCCTCGTCTCCACCCGGAGTGCCCCTGCCACCGGCGGAGTCGAGTCGTTCCTGCAGCACGTGAGCCGCGGACTGGCGGAGCGTAACAAGGTTACGGTCCTGACACAGCGCATCGACAACGGCCCGACGAACCGGCTCTCCGACAGCCTCCGGCCGCCCCCGACCTTCGATCCCTTCGTGGACGCCGGCGTTAACATCGCGCCCTTGCGCTACAGCAACTTTCAGCGACTGCGCATGGTCCCTGCCGCGGTCGGCCGAGTGACACCCGGCCTGCGTCGATACGCCTTCGGCCGTATGCGCATCCCCATGGCCGTCTCCTACGCTCGCGTCGCGGCGCCCATGATCGCGCGGCACGCGCGCAGTGCCGACGTCGTTCACGTCTGGGGGGGCGATTTTCCGTGCGTCGCAGCCGTGCGCGCGGCGATCTCGACCAGGACGCCGGCGGTCGTGACCCCTTTCGCACATCGCGGGCAGTGGGGTGACGACCCCGCCTCGGCGCGCGCCTATGGTTGCGCCGCAGCGGTGATTGGCCTCCTGCAGACGGACTGCGAACTCCTCCGCGATCTCGGTGTCGCTCCTGATCGGGTGGTTGAGTGTCCGGTGTGCTCACCCGGCGTAGAGCGCGGCGGCGGTGAGGACTGGCGCCGGGCCCACGGAGTTAACGGCCCGCTTGTGGCGTTTCTCGGCGTGAGACGCGCCTATAAGGGCCTAGGCATCCTGATCGACGCGATACCTGAGCTTGGGCGACTGCGGCCGGATCTGACGGTTGTCTTCGCGGGCCCCGGCGACGCTGTGTCCGGGACGCACGCGCTGCGGATCATCGACCGCGGGCTCGTGTCGGAAGCAGAGCGCGCAGCCATCCTGGAGGCTACAGATGTGCTCTGCCTTCCCTCGGCGGGCGAGATCTTCCCGGTCACAATCCTTGAGGCATGGAGCGCAAAGACCGCCGTGCTCACGAGCGACATCCCGGCGCTTTCCGAGCTCATGCGCCGATCGGGAGGTGGTGTCGCCGTGCCTCGGACGCCAGCCGCGCTTGCCACGGCTGTGGCCCGGCTTCTCGCTGACGGTTCCAGTGGCGTCGGTGAGGCCGGATATCGCTACTGGCAGCGTCACGCAACCGTCGAGGCCGTCGTGAGCCGGCACGAAGCGATCTACCGCTCCGTCATATCCGGCAATGCCCTTCCCACCGTGACCGAATCCATGGCCTGCTCGTGAGCGCCCGCACCCCTTCTCGCGTGCTCGTCACCGGCGCTGCCGGGTTCATCGGCTCCCACGTCGTCGACGAATGCTTGGCGCTCGGAATGGATGTTGTCGCGGTCGATGATCTCTCCGGCGGCTACCGCGAAAACGTCAACACCGCTGCAGAATGGCGCCAGGGCGATGTGCGCGACAGCGCGTTCGTCAAGTCACTTTGGACGGATCGGCCAATCGACGTCGTTTACCACCTCGCGGCGTACGCTGCGGAGGGACTGTCGCATTTCATACGTGCATACAACTACCGGACCAACCTCGAAGCCAGCATGAATCTCGTCAACGAGGCGGTGCGCCACGGAGCCCAGCGCTTTGTTTTCACCTCGTCGATAGCGGTTTACGGAGCTGGACAGACTCCCATGTCCGAGGACATGACGCCGACTCCCGAGGATCCGTATGGCATCTCGAAGTACGCGGTGGAGCTCGATCTTGCCGCCGCCCAGCGCATGTTTGGACTCGACTACACGATCTTTCGTCCGCACAATGTGTACGGGGAACGACAGAACATCGCCGACCGCTATCGAAACGTCGTCGGAATATTCATGAACTCCATTCTGCGTGGAGAACCGATGCCGGTGTTCGGCGACGGCCTCCAGACCCGTGGCTTCTCGCACGTTGCCGACGTGGCGCCCGTGATCGCAAGGGCGCCGCTGATCGACGGGGCGACCAACGAGATCTTCAACGTGGGGGCTGATCGCCCTGTCTCCGTCTTGGAGCTTGCCCAAGAAGTCGCCGCTGCGTTGGGCGCAAGTCCGGACGTGAAGCACCTGGCGGCGCGCGAAGAGGTTGTTCACGCGTTTGCCGACCACCGGCGAGCGCAAGAGATCTTCGACCCGCCGCCTCCGATTGAGCTGACAGAAGGCCTCAGACGCATGACGGCGTGGATCCGATCGCGCGGCCCGGCGATCCCGACCGAGTTCAAGGGAACGATCGAACTGGACGTCAACATGCCTGAAAGCTGGCGAGCCGTCACCGACCAGTGACAGTGGTCGGGACAGTGATGAACGATCTCGCAATCTCGGTGGTCTGTACCAACAACCGTGCCGCGTTGGAATCCTGCCTGCAAGCGCTTCCCGACGCTGCTCAGGGACTAAGCTGGCACGCGACGGTCGTTGACAACGCGTGTACCGACGGGGCGGGGAACATGGTCCGCGATCGGTTTCCTTGGGCAACCGTGACTCGCAACGAGGTCCGTCAGGGTTTCAGCAGCAATCACAACCCCACGATCGTGTCGGTGCTGGAGCAGAGCAGCTTCCGCTACGTGCTGATCCTCAACGACGACACGATCCTCGATCCTGGCTCCCTCACAACGATGGTTTCCGAGATGGACCAGAACCATGATCTAGGAGCGCTGGGGCCAAGTTTGAGAGGCATCGACGGTGCGCCACAGGACTCCCTACTGAGCTTTCCGACGCCGACGCGGATCGTGTACCACTCGCTGCGCCCTGGGACGCCGGTTCCTCTTCCGACCGCCGATCGGGGGGGCTGGCTCAACGGCTCCTGCGTGATGCTGCGCCCCGACGCGCTGCGCGAGGTGGGCACCCTTGACGAGCAGTTCTTCATCTTCTTCGAAGACACCGACCTTGGCCTGCGCCTACGGAACGCCGGCTGGCGCTCGGCGGTCGCCCGTGACGCCGGAATGGTCCACCTCGAACACTCGACGATCACCATGCCAGCCCTCAACAGCCCCATGGCTCGGCAGATGCTGCGCAGTCAGTGGCTTTACATGCGCAAGCACAACGGTTCCGTGCAGGCAGCGATCGTCGCGGCGCTGGTTCGTGCGTGCCTTGCCGCGCGCGCGGGTAAAGCCTGCACCGTCGGGTGGCTCCGGCGAAGCGAGGAGGAGCGGGACAATGCCCGACGACTTCTCGCCCTTGCCCGCTATCGAGTTTCCGAGCCGCTGGCGCATGAATCTACCGGCTGAACCGGAACGACTGCGGATCGTTCGTTATCGAGTAAACACCAAGCAACGGCCCACGCGACACATGTGAATCGTCCACTCGTCACGATCGTCACTCCGTGCTTCAACCAAGAGCGGTTCGTCGCTTCCGCGATCGCGAGCGTTCGCTCGCAGAGTCAGCAGCTTTGGGAGCTCTTCGTCGTGGACGACGGCAGCTCCGACCAGTCGGTCGCCGCAGCCACTGCGGCCGCCCAGGGCGACCCACGCATTAGCGTCCTCGAGCTGCCACACGCTGGCGTCAGCCAGGCTCGTAACGCCGGGGCCGCACAAGCCGCACCCGGAAGTCCTTATCTTCTCTTTCTCGACGCCGACGACGAACTGGATCCCTCTATGCTCGAGCGCTTCGTGCGCGAGCTCGACTCCGATCCGAGGCTCAGTATGGTTCACGGGCGCGTCACCTTCATCGATGAGGCCGGTCGTGCGTTGCCTGGAACGCCGGGGATGCACCCGCGCTACGCTCGCGATCGATGGGGCGTCCGGGTGCTCCCGGACACTGAGTTGGAGACGCCCTTCGCGTCGATCCTTGCGCTTGCCGGCATCATCCCGTCGTGCTCGATGATGCGACGCTCGGCGTTCATCTCCGCCGGCCGGTGGGATGAAGCGTTCGGGCAAGGATTTGAGGACACCGACCTCTTCCTCCGGCTCGCCCTCCAAGGCCCGATCCACCAGATCCCCGAGCGCCTGGTGCGCCATCGACGCCATCCTGCCCAATCCAGCGAAGCGCCCGGACGCCACGACGCGCAGATCATAAAGCTGCACGCGCGCTGGCGCGATCTCGATCGTCTGGCACCCGAGCACCGCCTCGTGGTCCGTGACGCATGGCGGTTCTACGATCGGCAGCTCAACTGGCGCACCGCTCGCCTGGCCGCTCGGCGATCACTAAGAGAACGGCGACCGGCACTCGCGGCACGCTTCCTCGGCGGGTCCATAATGATCACAGCGCGGTCGTGGTCGGTGCGGCAGTTCTGAAAGCCGTCCACGTCCTTGCAACGGCTCAGGCCAGCGCTGCTCCCCTGAAAACGCCCCATAAGCCCTCCCGGTATGCGGGCGTGCGCTCGTTACCGGCACATGTCGCCCTCATACTGCGAAACCAGCATGATGAGTCTCGGCCCGGTAGACATCATTGAGGGCCGTGGCATGTGGATGGACGGCTGCTACGGACCACTACCGCGCTCTTCGACTACCCGACGCCGAGAGCGCGGCGAGAACGCTCTTGGCTATCAGATCCCAGGAGAAGCTTCTTTCGTAGAGCGCGCGCGCAGCGGCCCCCCGGCGCTGTCTCAGCGCCGCATCATTGGCGAGTTGCACCACAACATCGGCAAATCGCTGCCGATCTCCGGCCGGCGTCCAGTCGATCGCCGCGTGCTCACGGCGAAGCTCTGGCTCCGTGCGCGAACCGTCGGTGCCGACGACGGGCAGGGCGTGCTGTAGCGCCGCCATGAGCGTCGTCCGGCGCGTGGACAGCCCGTCGCTGAACGCGCCGAGATATATGTCCGCCGCACTCAGCTCTGTCGCCAACTCGTCATCTGACTGTCGACCTGGCCGGCGCAGTTCCACGCGGGGATCGAGTCCGTCGAGGGCGCGCTTTCCGGAGCCCAAGCAAAGCAAAGTCACCATCTGACCCTGCGCGGCGACGGCGTTCGTTGCCGCGACGACGTAGTCCAGAAGGCGCGACGGATGGTCCTGGCCGAACGTGGCGAGCACGAGCGTTTCGGAGTCGGCACCGAGTGCATCGCGACTGAACTGCCGCCGGTCGCGACCGTCGGGGAGACTGGAGCCAACCGGGATCGCGACAGGCCGGCAGTCGGAAGGCAGCAGGCGAATCCACGACGACGTGGTGACCATGATGACGTCAGCAGCCCGGAGAACCGCTCGCAGCTGCAGGCGCTGCCACGTCCCCATCATGAGCGACTTGACCGACTCGATCGGGACGAAAGCCTCGTGGACCATGACGGCCTGACGAACCGGACGCCGGCGTCGGAGCAACATCATGTCAATCGGGAGCCGCGGCGCGAATCCCCACCGACCAAACGAAAACGGGTTGTATTGAAGAATCACCCATCCCTCCGTCACGTCGATTCCACGCGACCGCCACGCCAACGTTCGCGCATCCACGCCGGCGGCGCACAGGGCAGCCTCGAGCCTCCCGCAGTAGTCACCGATGCCATCGACTCTGCCCTCACAATCGCGGTACAGCAGCGAAACGGACGCGGTGGTAAAAGCGGTCACGTTCGCAACTGCTTGTCGTATCGGCCGGTCTTGCTCGGGCTAGCGTTCGGCGAGTGCCGCACGAATTCGGCGTGACCGGCGTGCCACGCGGCCGTCGCGCATCTCGCCGTACCAGTAGGCAAGGGTGCCGAGCGCCAGCCAGATGAACGGCGCCGTCGGCGAGTTTGCGGTGTCGATCCCGACCACCCAGCTCACAGTCAACGATATGAGGACCGCGGTGAGCGCCGCCAAGGCGTACTGGAGGCGCCGATCGGCGACCGCGCGAAGACGGATGCCCATTCCGATGCCGCAGAGTACGAGCGCGCACATTGTCAGGAGCCCCGGCGCGCCGACCTCGATGATGAGAAAGTTGAATTCGCTCTCCGCATTCAGGCTAGACGCGACGCTACCACCGACGGAGCTTCCCCCCGCCGGCCCTGTCGAGCCGATGCCGTCCCCGAGCGGAAAGTCGACGAGATAGGTCGGAATCAACGCGAGCGTGCTTCCCCGATAGTTGATCGTCGTGGAAATCACCTTCGTCGGGGCGATGCTGCTGTACCGGTTCGACGAGGACGTGACGGTCGCAAACACCGTTGTCAACCCGAAATAGATCACAAGCCCGAGCAATCCCGCGATCACCACGGCAGCGGTGCCGCCTCGCGAAGTGGCGGCCAACAGGAGGAAGAACAGGATTGCAACAACGGCGCTCACCACGTCAACCCGCGCCTGGGATGTGGCGACTCCGACGACGGCCAGCACCACGCCGACGCCGATCAGAGGTAGATAGCGGCGGTAGGTCTTTCCGGCGGCCGCGAGGGCCATAGCGCCGGGAATTGCCATCGCGCCGACCACGCCCCCGAAACCAAAGTCCGATCCCAGCGCCGGAGGTCGGACCCGTAGGACGCCGGCTGCGTCGCGGAAGGTCCTACCTCCCCCGGACAGACCTCCGAGTCCGTATACCTCTTTCGCGTAACCGGGCCCCCAGGAGGCCAGTGCCGCTGGGCTGAGGTGACTCTGGATGAGGCCAACCACCCCGTTCACCGCGGCGACGAGAAGCAGCAGCGCGAACAACCCCATCAGGCGCCGCTCGCTGCGCATGACGGCGTAGCCGAAGAAGAACAGTGGAACGAACTCGATGTGCTGGCGCACACCGGCGAAGGCATGGCTAATCGACGGCACGACGGGGTTGAGAACCTCCGCGAGGCAGATCACGACCCACACAACGACCCCGGGCGCGAGGGTCGGTACGCGAAGTCGATGTCGGCTGAGGCTGAGGCGCACGACCGCCCCGGCGGCGATCGCATAAAGCAGGACATCGCGACCGAGCGTGGCAACGGTCGATCCCGTCTTGAGCTTCAGGTAGCCGTCGAACAGGCCGAGATAGAGCGCCAGGACGGCAAGGGTCCGCTCGTAGTGATCGCTGAAGAACATCCATGCGGCGACTCCGGCAAGCACCACGGGTGCAGCCACGTGCAGCAGTGTGCTCGTGGACCGAAACGCAAAAGCAGCGACGATCACCGCGGCAACCGTGCCAGCGATCGCGATGAGGCTGGCCGTGGGGACCATCGCCGGTACGACTCGCCGGCCAGCCCTCGCCGCAGGCATCAGTGCGGCTCGCCGTGACCCTGCGTCATACGGCCGGGTCGTACGGCGCCGGGTCGTATGGCAATCCTGGCGCGTGGGTCGACGCGGCTTCAGCGTCCAAGTCTGGTTCATGCGCTGTCGGGGCCTCGTACCGGTCCTTCGGCTCGGTTAGCGCTGGCGAGTCGCTCGGCATCACCGCCGCATAGGCCTTCGCCGCCACCGCCGTGGGCTCCGTCTCGGGATGCGAGTACGTATAACCGTACTGACTGTAGTAACCGTAGCCCTCATCGACGTAACTGTCGCGCATATCGTTGACGACCACACCAACCAGGTTCATGTTCGGCACTCGCTGGCCGAGGTCGGTGAGCCGCTCGGCGGCCTCGCGCGTCGTCATCCCGAGGCGTGCCACGAACACGACACCCGCAACCTGGTCGAGCAACGGCACGGCGTCACTCACGGTCAGGATCGGCGAGGTGTCGAGAATCACCATGTCGTAGACCATCGCGGCAGTCTCGAGCAGTTCCGTCATCCCCTTCGACGACAGCAACGCTGCCGGGCCGTCGATCCGCTCGCCGTGCGTGATGATGCTGATCGATCCGTTTGCGCGAGGATCACCGGGCACCAGCGCATGGGCGGCGGAGCCGTTGGAAGAGGCCGGACTTGTGCGAAACACTGTGACGGCCGCCTCCGCTGGAGTCACCTCGCCCCGCAAGATGTGGACGAGCCCGTGTTGCGGCTTCACGAAAAATACCTTCCCCAGACTCGGCCGGCGAAGGTCGCAGTCGATTACCAGCACGCGCTCACCGGCGTCGGCGTATGCAAAGGCCAGATCGCGCACGCACGTGGACTTTCCCTCCGAGGGGAGCGCGCTGGTGATAATGACGCTCTTGAGCGCGTGGCCACCGGCCGCGAGTCGCAGGTTGACACGCAGGCTGCGCATCACTTCAACGAACTGAGGCGGAGTCGAAGCGGCACCGTTCACCTGAGGCGCGGCCGATGCGACGTGGGGAAGGACCGCGAGGACCGTCCGGCCGTACAGCGATTCCACGGTTGAGACGCGCAGGAGGCGGCGATCAGCCAAGTCGAGGAAGAAGGCCAGGCCGATTCCCAGCAGCAGGCCGATGATGCCAGCGAACGCCGCATCGCGCGTGGGTTTTGGCGACACCGGCACCGTCGGCACGTACGCCGGCTGCGTTACCCTGAATCCCGAAACGGGGTTGCGGGCGTCGGCATCGTATGCGGCGATCTGCGCGACGAGGGTTGACCGCTCTGCGAGATTGGCCGTCGTGGTTGCCGGGATCGCCTGCAGCGCCGAGCGAGCCGCAGCAGCGTCCGCCTGTGCGGCCGCAACGACCGTGGCGGCCTGGGAGGCTCCAAACACGCTCACATAGGTTGTCGCCAGGCGCGCCGCCAATACCGGGGAGTGGCTCGAAGCGACGAGGGTGAGGAAGTCCGACGTCTGCGATGACGAGACCACAACTGAGCCGGCAGAACCAAACGGTAGACCGAGCTTGCTGTAGACGCTTGTGGTGATCGGCCGCGCGGTGAAGAGCGTCGCCATGTCCTCGAGCGCGGCGCCCGTGATCAGGCCGGACGACACGCCGCTGAGAGCGGTGGACGGGTCAGGGTTTGTCACATACAGCTGCGTCGATGATTCGTAGATCTTGGCCTCGCGCGACGTGAGAGCGTAGGTGGCCCCCGCCGCGAGGATGGCCATGGCGATTACGACCCACTTCCAGCGCCAGATCGGACGCGTGTAAGCGCGGAGGTCCAGCGATTCCGGCTGCGGATCGGCGCGCTGTGACGCGGCCGGCGAGAGGCCGTCGACCTGGCTCATGAGACCTTCATCGGCAAACGCCGGGAAAGATCGAGTGCACGGAGATCTCCTGTCGCCGCGATGACGCGCGATAGCCCGTCGCTGAAGGCCTTGGCAGAGAATCGCTCGGCGTTCGCAGCGATCCGCTCGGGTGCGGTGGCAAGGTGTCCGCAAGCCGCCAGGGCGGCCGCCACGCAGCCGACCCTCTGCTCGTCGAAGAGGACGCCCGTGACGCCGTCCTCGACGGTCTCGCACGCCCCTCCGCGCCGGAACGCGACGACCGGCTTGCCGGCCGCCTGCGCCTCCACGGCCACGATGCCGAAGTCCTCCTCGCCGGCGATGCAGACGGTTGAGCACGTCGCGAGCAGCCGCGTCACGGTGTCCTCCGTCGCGGCGCCGTGGAAGGTCGTGTCGGGGCCTGCAGCGCGCCGCAGGTCGTCGAGCAGCGGCCCGTCGCCGACAACGTCCAGTCCGAGCCCCAGGGTGCGTGCCGCGGCAACGACGAGATCCACGCGCTTGTACGGCAGCAGACGGGAGATGACCAGCAGCCGCTCCCCGCGCGGGTCGGCTGGAGACGCTCTGTGTGGACCGGGGGATAGACGACCGGCGCGTCAAAGCCGTAGATCGCCTGTACGCGCCGGCTGATCGCAACACTGTTGACGACATAGGCGTCGGCGCGGCGTGCCGCGCGTGCGTCGAGACTCCGCAGCGCGCGGCCGAATGGCGCGAGCAGGGCCTGCTTGGGCGCCGGCCGGCCATCGGCGCGCATGTAGTCGTCGCGGTAGAGCCAGCGGGCGGGCGTATGGCAGTAGACGACGTGGACGGCGCTCTGCACGGCGCGCGCCATGTGCGCCCAGCCGCTCGAGCTTGCGATCACGATGTCGGCGTCGATCTCGCCAAAGGACCAGAAGGCAGCCGGATAGAGCGGGAAGAGGTTGCGAAAGCTGCGATCCACCGGGATCCGATCGATGAAGCTCGTGCGGATGTCGCGTCCGCGGAACTCCTCGAAAGTCGAATCGGGCCGGTAGAGCGACGTGTAGATAGGCGCCTGCGGCCACATGTCGGACATCTCGAGCACGACCCGCTCGGCGCCGCCGCGTTGGTTGAGGTAGTCGTGGACGATCGCGACCCGGCCGAGCGACGGGGACGCGGGGGCGAGTTCAGCCACGTTGGCTGCTGGTGCGCTGATCGTAGAAGTGCTCATCGCGAGCCGGCCGTGCCTTGCCGCACCGGTTCCACCGCAGCGCGCTGCGGGAACGAACGCGACCCGCCCGTGGCCGCGCAGAGCCCACGGCGTCACGACAGGAAGCTGGCCCTCAGACGTGATTTCGCGCTGGCGTATGTCGCTCGGTTCCTTTGTTCTGGAGCTGTGGTCGGGGCTTGACGTAAGGGGGAGCCAAAGCCAGACAGGCTCCCGAACAACCCTGATAGGAGCTGTAACCCGACGCGTCATGCGTATGTCCCAAATGTCAGCGCACCCATGGTACCGGTCGACCAAGCCCGAGTTGGGGGTGGATACGCCACCCCGTCGTCCTGGCCGCGAACGGGTTGAAGATCTGTTTCGCGCCCGAAATCCGGGGCCGGAGCTGATCCGCCCGGGGTTGCGTTCTGATCGTTCGATCCGCCGCGCTCGGCGGTCGGGCGGCTCCGGGCTCTCACCCACGAGGGCAAAGAGTTACCCGGTGCCCTGATCGACGCGTCTGCCACGCCGCGGCGCGATTTGACGACTGCGCCGCAGGCTCCCGAAGATCGGCCCGCCTCCACCCGTGCGAGCGTTTTACTGGCCGCGACGGCGGGCGAGATAGCCGACCGTCTCAACGATGATCTTGACGTCGGCCCAGACCGACCAGTTGGCGATGTAGAGGTAGTCGATCTTGACCATCTCGTCGAGCGGGATCCGTGCGGCGCCGAGGGTCTGCCAGCGCCCGGTGATGCCGGGCGTGAGGTGCAGGCGGTGGCGGTCGAAGCCGGTGACGCGGCTGTCCTCGTCGATTACGAGCGGGCGCGGTCCGACGAGGCTCATGTCGCCGGCGAGCACGTTGAAGAGCTGCGGCAGCTCGTCGAGGCCGGTGACGCGCAGCACCCTGCCGACACGGGTGATCCGCGGGTCGGCGTCGATCTTGAACAGGCCGTCGGCCTCGTTGTGCTCGCGCAGCGACTCCTTGAGCGCATCGGCGCCCTCGATCATGCTGCGGAACTTGAGCATCCGAAACGGCGCTCCGTCGCGTCCGACGCGTGTCTGGCGAAACAGCACGGGGCCGTGCGAGTCGAGCTTGACGGCGATCGCGATCAGCGCCATCAGCGGCGCGGCGAGCACCAGCATGATCGTCGCGCCGGCCAGGTCGAAGGTCCGCTTGAGCAGCTGCGAGGAGTGGCTGAGGCCGAAGCGCGGCACACCCATCAGCACGAGGCCGCCGACATCGTCGAACACGACCGAGCCGCCGACGGCGGCGAGCATGCTCGGCAGCAGGCTGACCTGCAGGCCGGTCGCGTTGGCGGCACGCACGATCCCGAGCGACGCCGCCGGCCCGGCGGCGTCGGTGTCGATGACGATCCGGTGGATGTGGTCGCGCTCGGCGATCTCGCGCAGCCTGACGTGGTCGCTAGCGATCTCCTCGGCGTTGACGCACGCCGACCAGGGTGACGCGGGGGTACTCGGCGAACTTGGCCTGCAGCTGTCCGAACACGCTGTGGCGTCCGACGAGCAGGCAGCGCTCGATGGGCGAGATCCGCCGGGCGAGCTCCCTGGCGCTGGCGCGGCCCGCGACCAAGCCCAGGATCAGCAGCAGCCAGAGCGTCAGCAGATCACGGGTGTCCGGAGCACCAATCACGAGATAGTGGCGCGCGATCCAGAACAGCAGCGCGCCCATCGCCGCGAGGTTGACGAGGCGGGGAAGCTCGTTGAGCGTGGAGTGCTCGATCACCAGCTCGTCCTTGTCGTAGAGGCCGCCGACCTTCGCGGCGAGGACGATCAGCGGCGCGACGATCAGGTAGAGCGGGCGCAGCCCGTGGCCACCGGCCGCGTCGATCGCGACCAAGACGGCGAGCAGAGCGACGATGGCGTCGGCGCTGGCGAGCAGGCGTCGATAGATCCGCTCGCGGCGGCGCACGTCGCGCACAGCCTGCGAGTCCGCGTCGACGGCGACGCGGTGCGCAGTCCGATGGTGGCGGCGGAGCTCGCCGAGATCGGCGAGCGGATCAGTGGCGGGTGCCGCGGGCAGGACGTACGCCCCGTCGGCTGCTGCGGCCGCCTGCAGCGCGCGCTCCATGCGCGGGAAGGGGGTGCGTGGCGTGTGGGCCTCACCGACGGCCACGTCCTGAGGCGCCCGCTCGGGCGGCCGAGCCACGCCGTCGCTCCGGCGACGGCGCCGCGGCGGGCGGCTCACGGTCGAGTCGGCCATGTTGTCCCCAAAATCGAGAATCGTTCTCACGTCGCTTCCCTGGTGCCGCGGTATTGCGGCCCTGCTCACCGCACGCTTCCTACGTCCCTATTAGATCCTTGCTCTACCGAAAATTGCGGCGCGCGTTCCGCAATTTGCGAAGCGCATGCTGCAATCGATGGCCCATCCTAACGCGCTGCAAGTACGTTGTCGTGCGCCATGTGTACAAGATTCACTTCGAAGCGTGATCCGTCGTCAGGCGACCGCGCTTCTGCCGACGATGGTGGCATCCAAACGGGTGGGGGCGAGGGGGAAACGATCGGCGCGGTACCGCTGATTTTCACCCAAATAGGGTGAACGAACCTACCCACCCGGTAGGTAGGAATCACCCCAAATAGTTAAGGCGCCGGAACAGGCGCGCGCGGCGGCGAGGTCAGGACGCCAGGACCGGCAGCTCGAGCGCGTTCTTGCCGAGCGCGTCCTCGCTGCCGGCGAGCGGGTAGGAGCCCGTGAAGCAGGCGTCGCAGTGGCGTTCGCGCGAGCCGTTGACGGCCTCGTAGACGCCCTCCAGCGAGAGGTAGGCGAGCGAATCGCAGTGCAGCTCGGCGGCGATCTCCTCGACGCTGCGCCCGTGGGCGATCATCTCCTCGCGCGTCGACATGTCGATCCCGTAGTGGCAGGGGTGCTTGATCGGCGGCGCGGTGATCCGCAGATGGATCTCGGCGGCGCCCGCGTCGCGCAGCATCCGCACGATCTGGCGGGTCGTGTTGCCGCGCACGATCGAGTCGTCGACGACGACCAGGCGCTGGCCCGCGACGACCTCGGGCAGCGGGTTGAACTTCAGCCGCAGACCGTGCTTGCGCAGCTCCTGGCCGGGCTGGATGAAGGTTCGCTGGACGTAGCGGTTCTTAACGAAGCCGTCGTCCTGCGGCAGCCCGCTGGCACGGGCGTAGCCGCGCGCCGCCGGGTTGCCGGAGTCCGGCACCGGGATCACGAGGTCGGCGTCGGCCGGCGCCTCACGCGCGAGGATCTCCCCCATCCGCCCGCGCACGACCTGCAGCGTGCTGTCGTTCATGCGCGAATCCGGGCGGGCGAAGTAGATGTACTCGAAGATGCAGAAGGCCTCGCGCTCGCCCTCGATCACCTGGATCTCCTCGATGCCCTCGTCGCTGAGCGAAACCAGCTCGCCCGGGCGCACATCGCGAACGAGCTCGGCGCCGATGATGTCCAGCGCGCAGGACTCGCTGGCGAAGCAGTAGCGCGGCATGGCGGCGCCCGGCAGCGGCGCGACCCGGCCGATCACGAGCGGGCGAAGGCCGGCGCCGTCACGGAACGCGAGCACGCGGTCCTTGGTCATCAGCACCGTCGAGAAGGCGCCGTGCATCCGCGGCATGACCGACGCGACGGCGTCCTCGACGCGCTCGGCCGGCGCGCTCGCGATCAGCGCGGCGATGATCTCCGAATCGGAGGTCGAGCCGAACTCGACGCCGGCGGCGCGCAGCTCGGCGTGCAACTCAACCGCGTTGATCAGGTTGCCGTTGTGGCCGAGCGCCAGCTCGCGGCGGTTGCCGCCCGCGCCGGCCGCCCGCTGCACGGGCTGGGAGTTCGCCCAGGCGTTGGAGCCGGTCGTCGAGTAGCGCACATGCCCGATCGCCAGCTCGCCGCCGAGCGAGGCGACGTCGTGCTCGGCGAAAACCTGGCTGACCAGCCCGAGGTCGCGGCGGGTCATGATGTTGCCGCCACGGTCGGCGGCCGCGATCCCCGCCGACTCCTGGCCACGATGCTGGAGCGCGTAGAGCGCGAAGAAGGCCAGGCGCGAGACGGAGTGCCCCGGGGCGTAGACCCCGAAGACGCCGCATTCGTCGCGCGGGCCGTCGCGCGGTTCTGGGCTGCTTGACGATGAGAGCATCTGAGGATCGCCGACGCGGCGGCAACCGCGATCGCGATACGGCAAGCCTACCAGCGCCGGGGGTCTCAGCCGCTGCGGCGAACCGGGCACCTAGCCGACGGGCCATCAAACCGCCCTCAGGCGCCCTCGGCACTGACCAGTCGCCGGCGGTGCGCGCGTCGCAGCACGGGCCGCTCGAGAAGCCCGTAGCTCAGTCCCGCCACCGCGCTGGCCAAGACCCCGCTCCGCTCCGCCAGCCGGTCCATCATCCACGCGTAGAGGGGCAGCGCGAGGTAGAAGCTCACCTCGGTGCAAAGGCTCCAGGCGACGCCGAGCCCGCTGTGGCTCCAGGCTGACGAGTAGATCTGCAGGAAGCTGGCACTCGCGAGCCACGGCCCGGAGTAAAAGCCCGGCAGTCCCGGCCAGACGGACAGCACCGCCAGCGCGAGCCAGTAGGCCGGCACGATGCGGGCGAAGCGCCGCACCAGGTAGCTCCTCGTCGCCACCGTGCGCCCCTGCGTGCGCGCGAGGACGAAGGGGCGGTAGAGCAGGAACCCGGAGAGCAGGAAGAACAACGCCACGCCGGCGTTGAGGTGCGCGACGAAGCGGCTCAGCGGGCCGAAGGTTCCGTATCCCTGCTGCCGGACGTGGAAAGCCACGACGCCCACCGCAGCGATCGCGCGCACCCCATCAAGCGCCGGAAAGCGCCGCCGTGGCGTGATCGGTGGGCTCACCTGCGCCTCACCCAAACAGCGCGGCCAGCGCCCCGTGCGCGTCGCGCATCAGCTCGAGCGAAAGCTCGATCCGGGCCTCGCCGGCGACGATCGTCAGCTGGTTGCCGGAGACCGAGCCGACGATGTGCAGCTCGATGTGCTCGGCGAGCGCGCGCAGCTCGCCGTCGCCGCCGGTGACGATGAAGCCGCCGGGCGCCTCGCCGAAGAGGGCGCGCAGCGGCTTGACCGTCTCGGCGAGCACGACCTCGGCGCCGAGGCCGCCCGCCAGGCAGCATTCGGCGAGCGCGGTTGCGAGGCCGCCCTCGGCGATGTCGTGGGCGCTGGCGAGCGCGCCGCTGCGCACGGCGTCGCGGACCGCCCGCTGGGTCGCGGCGACGGCGGCGATGTCGATCTGCGCCAGCGCGCGGGGCAGCTCGGTGCCGCCGAGGCGGGCGAGCTCGGAGCCGTGGATGTCGGGCGTGAAGTCGCCGACCAGGGCGATGCGGTCGCCCTCGGCGGCGAAGCCGAGGCGCCCGGCACGGCTGACGTCGGGGAGCTCGCCGACCAGGCCGACGACCGGCGTCGGGTAGATCGGGCCGTCGGCGCCCTCGTTGTAGAGCGAGACGTTGCCGCCGACGACGGGAATGCCGAGCGCGCGGCAGGCGTCGCCGAGCCCGCGGACGCTCTCGCACAGCTGCCAGGCGACGTGCGGCTTCTCGGGGTTGCCGAAGTTCAGGCAGTTGGTCAGCCCGAGCGGCTCCGCCCCGACGCAGGCGAGGTTTGCGGCACATTCGAGCACCGCCTCGATCGTGCCGCGGTAGGGGTCGGCGGCGACGCGGCGGCCGTTGCCGTCGATTGCGACCGCGATCCCGGGGACGACGCCGTCGCGCTCCGGCAGCGCCAGCACCGCGGCGTCGGCCTGCCCGGGTCGGCGCACCGTGCGCGACTGCACGATCGAGTCGTACTGCTCGAACAGCGGGCGGCGGTCGGCGATGTTCGGCGAGCGCAGCAGCGCGAGCAGCGCCTCGCCGGGGTCCTCGGAGGCGATCGCGCGCACCGGCGCCGGGTAGAGCGGCGCCGCCGGCGGCTGCGGGTCGAGCTCGTAGATCGGGCAGTCGTCGACGAGCGCGCTGACCGGCATCTCGCCGACCAGGCGGCCGGCGTCGAAGATGCGCACGAGCCCGCCGGCGGTGACCTCGCCGATCGTCGCGGCCGCCGTCTCCCAGTGCTCGCAGACGGCGACGACGGCGTCCAGCGCGGCGGGCTCGATCACGCAGAGCATCCGCTCCTGGGACTCCGAGACCATGATCTCGAACGGCTCCATGTCGGCTTCGCGCAGCGGTACGCGGGCGACGTCGATGTCGATGCCGACACCACCCTTGCTCGCCATCTCGCAGGCCGCCGAGGTCAGGCCGGCGGCGCCGAGATCCTGCAGCGCGACGAGCAGGCCGCGCTCCAGGAGGTCGAGCGAGCACTCCATCAGCTTCTTCTCGGCGAACGGATCGCCGATCTGCACGCTCGGGCGCTTCGCGGCGTCGCCCTCGCCGAGCTCGGCCGAGGCGAGCACCGAGGCGCCGCCGATGCCGTCGCGGCCGGTCGCCGCGCCGAACAGCACGAGCAGGTTGCCGGCGCCGGAGGCGGCGGAGCGGATCAGCCGCTCGGTCTCGATCAGCCCGACGCACATGGCGTTGATCAGGCAGTTCTGCTCGTAGGGGGCCTCGAAGTAGAGCTCGCCGCCGACAGTCGGGACGCCGATCGAGTTGCCGTAGTGGCCGATCCCGGCGACCGAGCGCTCGAGCAGGTAGCGCGAACGCTCGCTGGTCGGCTCGCCGAAACGCAGCGAGTCGAGGATCGCGATCGGGCGCGCGCCGACCGCGAAGATGTCGCGCAGGATCCCGCCGACGCCGGTCGCGGCGCCCTGGAAGGGCTCGACCGCGCTCGGGTGGTTGTGCGACTCGACCTTGAAGGCGACCGACAGGCCGCCGCCGACATCGACGGCGCCGGCGTTCTCGCCCGGCCCGAGCACGAGCCGTGGACCGTCGGTCGGGAGCGTCCGCAGCAGCGGCCTGGAGTGCTTGTAGGAGCAGTGCTCCGACCACAGCAGCGAGAACATCGCCAGCTCGACCTCGCTCGGCTCGCGTCCCAGCCGCGCGACGATCAGCTCGTACTCGCCGGCGGTGAGGCCGAGCGCGATCGCCCGCGCCGCGCCGCCGGTCGCGGTCGGCGTCATGCGGGCGCCGCCGCCGCCACCAGCGAGCTGAACAGGGCGAGCCCATCGCTCGAGCCTGTCAGCGCGTCGACGGCGTGCTCGGGGTGGGGCATCAGGCCGAACACGTTGCCGCGCTCGTTGATCACGCCGGCGATGTCGTCGAGCGAGCCGTTCGGGTTCTCACCGGGGGCGTAGCGCAGCACGACCTGGCCGGCGTCCTGCAGTGCCGCGAGCATCGCCGGCGGCGCGTAATAGCGGCCGGTGGTGTGCTTGACCGGGATCGACAGGCGGTCGCCCGCCTGCAGCGCCGAGGTGAACGGCGTGTCGGCGTTGACCAGCTCGAGCGTGACCTGGCGGCAGACGAAGCGGCGCTCGACGTTGGTCAGCAGCGCGCCCGGCAACAGCCCCGCTTCGCAGCAGACCTGGAAGCCGTTGCAGATCCCCATCACGTAGCCGCCCTCGTGCGCGAACTCGATCACCTCGGTCATGATCGGCGCGAAGCGCGCGATCGCCCCGGCGCGCAGGTAGTCGCCGTAGGAGAAGCCGCCGGGGATCACCACCACGTCGACGCCGGCGAGATCGTGGTCGGCGTGCCACAGCGCGACCGCCTCGCCCACACGCGCGCAGGCCTGGCGGGCGTCGACGTCGTCGCAGCTGCCGGGGAACGAGACGACGCCGAACTTCATCCGCCGTCGCGCTCGACGAGCACCTCGTAGTCCTCGATCAGCGGGTTCGCGAGCAGCCGCTCGCACATCTCCGGAAGCCGCGCCGGGTCGGCGAGCTCGAGTTCGATCAGGCGCCCGACGCGGACCTCGCTGACACCGTCGAAGCCGAGCGCCGGCAGCGCACGCGCGACCGCGGCTCCCTGGGGATCGAGGATCCCGGCCTTGGGACGCACCAGCACGCGTGCCTTCACTGCACGGATCCTAGCCGCCGTCGCGGCCGTTCGGGTCCGGCGCCGTGGCGCGCGCGTTCAGGCGGGGGCGCCGGAGCGCGCCAGCCAGGCGTCGAAGGGCTCGCCGACGATCCGCTCGTAGGCGTCGCGGTAGCGCGCGCGCGTGCCCGCCACGACCTCGTCGGGGATCGCCGGTGCCGGCGGTGAGCGGTCCCAGCCGCTCGCGGTCGCCCAGTCGCGCACCGGCTGCTTGTCGAAGCTCGGCTGCGGGCGGCCCGGCTCGTAGCCGTCCGCGGGCCAAAAGCGGGAGGAGTCGGGGGTCAGCACCTCGTCGCCCAGCACCAGCGTGCCGTCGGGCGCGAGGCCGAACTCGAACTTCGTGTCGGCGAGGATGATCCCGCGCTCGCGCGCATGCTCGGCGGCGGCGCGGTAGACCGCGATCGACGCCTCGCGCACCCGTTCGGCGAGCTCGCGGTCGCCGAGCGCGCGCACGACGCCCTCGAAGTCGATGTTCTCGTCGTGGTCGCCGATCTCCGCCTTCGTCGCCGGCGTGAAGAGCGGCTCCGGCAGCTGCTCGGACTCGCGCAGCCCGGCCGGCAGGGCGATCCCGCAGACCGCGCCGCTGCGCTGGTAGTCGTTCCAGCCGGAGCCGGAGAGATAGCCCCGGACGACGCATTCGACCGGCAGCATCTCGAGGCGATGCACGACGAGCGCGCGGCCGCGGACCGGGTCGGGGACGCCGTCGGTTGCGGAGATCAGGTGGTTGGGGACGAGTTCGCTCGTCAGCTCGAACCAGAACACCGACATGCCCGTCAGCACCTGGCCCTTGCCGGGGATCGGCGTCGGGTGCACCGCGTCGAAGGTCGAGATGCGGTCGGAGGCGACCATCAGGATCCGCTCGTCGCCGAGGTCGTAGATGTCGCGGACCTTGCCGGCGCCGAGCAGGGGGAGATCGAGCGAGAACACTTACCGAAATCTAATCGGAGAAGCGGTTGACGTGCGCGGGGGTGCTCTAGGGTTGCGGCGTCATGATCATCGCCAGCGCCATCTCGACCTTCCAGGCGATCGTGCTCGGGGTCCTGCAGGGCGTCACCGAGCTCTTCCCGATCTCGAGCCTCGGCCACACGGTGCTCTTCCCGACCCTGTTCGGCTGGCACAACATCGTCGTCTGGCAGTCCAAGCCGGAGTCGCCCTGGCTGGCGTTCGTGGTGATGCTCCACGTCGGCAGCGCGGTCGGGCTGCTGATCTACTTCTGGCGCGACTGGATCGCGATCATCCGCGCGTTCTTTCGCACGCTCGGCACGCGCCGGATCGAGGGGCCGACCGAGCGGCTCGCCTGGCTGATCGTGACGGCGACGATCCCGGTCGGCATCCTCGGCGTGCTGCTCGAGCACCCGATTCGCGTGGCGCTCGCGAAGCCGATCTACGCGTCGGTGTTCCTGGTCGTCAACGGCGTGATCCTGCTCGGCGCGGAGCGCTACCGGCGGCGCTCCGAGGTCCGCGCGCTAGCCGTGCGGGAGGGTCTGAACGCCGAGGGCGCGCGCGACCTCGACACGATGGACTACCGCGAAGCGGGCGTGATCGGGGTGATCCAGTCGACGGCGCTGATCGCCGGGATCAGCCGCGACGGGGTCGTGATGACCGCCGGCCTGGCACGCGGCCTCGACAACAGCGACGCGGCGCGCTTCGCGTTCCTGCTCGCGACGCCGCCGATCCTCGCCGCCGGCCTGCTGAAGATCGGCGACCTGACCGGCCCCCTCGGCAACAACGGGATTCGCGGCGCGGCGCTGATCGCCGCCGTGTTCGCCGCCGCGACCGCCGTGATCACCGTCCACTTCCTGACGCGGTTCTTCAAGCGCGGCAACCTGCGGCCGTTCGGGGTCTACTGCATCCTCTTCGGCGCGGCGATGGTGATCTACAACGCCTGAGGCGCCCAGGGCAGCCAGCGCGCGCAGTCTTCGCGTCGCGCTCGCGGTACGTCTACTGTCAACGGGTGCGCTACCTCGCAGTCACCCGCAGCCGCGGCCGGGCGTGGGACCACTCGCGCGACCTCGACGAGCAGGAGCGCTTCGCCGAACACGCGTCGTTCATGAACGCGCTCGTGGCGGAGGGGTTCGTGGTGCTCGGCGGCCCGCTCGACGATCAGATGAGCACGCTGCTGATCGTCGACGCGCCCAATGAGGAGGCCGTGCGGGCGCGCCTCGCCGGCGACCCCTGGAGCGCGATGGGGCTGCTCGAGGTGGTCACGGTGGCGGAGTGGGAGATCCTGCTGGGGGGTTGACGGTGTCGCGCGGCGGCACGTGTCCCGGCTCGGCGCTGCCGGGCGGCTCAGCTGGATGTGGCGCCGGAGGCGATCCCGGCGAAAGCCGGGGATAAGAGACAGCCGGACCTGTGTGCTACGGTGTCGCACATGGAGATCGGGGTGCGTGACCTGCGCAACCGCACGGCCGCCGTGATCGATGCGGTCAAGGCAGGCGAGCGGGTGACGCTGACCGTCAACGGGGAGGCCGTCGCCGACATCGTCCCGCACGGCCGGCGCATGCGCTGGCTGCCGGGGGGACTGCTGCGCGCACAGCTCGTCGATCAGGACGGTGCGGCCGACCCGGCGCTGACGCGAGAGCTCGATGCGCTCGCTGGACACACGCTCGAGGAGCTGTGAGCGACCCCAGCGCCGGGCTGCTCGACACCTCCGTCTTCATCGCGCGTGAGGGCGGCCGGGCGTTGGGGGAGCTTCCCGAGCACGTCGCGGTGTCCGTCGTGACGATCGGGGAACTGCAGCTCGGTGTGCTTGGCGCTCGAGACGACGCCGTCCGGGCGCGGCGTGCGCAGACGCTGGCGCTCGCGCGCGCAGCCGACCCGATCCCGATCAGCGAAGCGGTCATGGTCAGCTGGGCGCGCCTCGTCGCCGACTGCCGCGACGCCGGTGCCCGCGCGACGATCAAGCTGACCGACTCGCTGATCGCGGCGACAGCGATCGAGCACGGCCTCGCGGTCGTCACCCAGGACGACGACTACGCGCAGATGGCCCGCATGCATGCGCCGCTGCGGGTTGTGGTGGTGTAGAACGTCGTTCGCGATGAGGGTGGGTACGTGGCACTGCGAAAGTCGATCTGAAGGCCAGGCGCCGCGATGAGCCCGCTGCGCGCGTTCCGCTGGCCGTGGACGCGACCGGGGCCGCCCCCCGCCGGCCCGTCGCGGACGAGCCAGGCCGTGGCGTTGATCCGCGCGGGGCTCGAGCGGCCGAGCACGCCGGAGGGCGACGGCGGCGCGCAGCAGGCGCTCTGCCGCGGCATGCTGCCGACCCCCGCCGCGCTGGTGCTGACGCCGCAGATCGCCGCCCGCACGCGGTTCTTCGACGAGCGGGTGCTGGGCGCGATCGCGGCGGGCGTGACGCAGATCGTGATCTGTGGCGCGGGGTACGACGACCGCGCGCTGCGCTTTCGAAGCAGCGGCGTGCGCTATTTCGAGCTGGACCATCCCGACACGCAGGTGGACAAGGCCGCGCGGCTGGCGGCGATGGGAGCGGACACGGCGGCGCTGACGTTGGCGGCCGTCGACTTCCGCGTCGACGATGCGGCGCTCGCGCTGGAGCGCGGCGGCCACGACGGCGCCCGCGCGACGCTGTTTCTGTGCGAGGGCCTGCTGATCTACCTCGAGCGCGCGACGTGCGTGAGTCTGCTCGCGGGGCTGCGGTCGCGGAGCGCCGTGGGGAGCGTGCTGGCGGCGAGCCTGGCGGTGCACCGCGACGGGGTCGACTCCGAGGAGGTGGCGGCGGGCGCGAACGCGCGACGGCGAAGCGGGCGCAGCGAACCGTGGCGGACGATCATGCCGCGCGAGGCGCACCTCGCGATGCTCCGGCAGGCGGGCTGGGTGGCGGAGCGGACCGTCGACGCCGCCGAGCTCGACGGCGCCGCCGAGCCCGGGCGCACGCTGCTCGTCAGCGCGGCGATCTCCGGGGCGGCGTACGGGCCTGCGGCGGGCGTGTGAGGACGGAGTGGGATCGCGCGAGGGGCGCGGCGTTCTCGGCTTCCACGATTCGCGCGGAGGTTGCGGGCGCTCCGCGCCGGGGCGCTGCGGGCCTCCGTACACTCGGCGCGGTGGCCACCGAGGACGATCAAGCGGTGCGACGCCGACGGTCCTGAGCGTGTCAGAGCTACAGGCGAGCGGCGCAAGCGACGCGCGGGAGGGGTTGGACGGGCGCTCGGGGGTGCTGCCGGCGCAGGCCCTGCGGGACGCCGTCGTCGCGGGCTGGATCCAGTCGGCCCACACGATCCCGCGCGCGAACATCCAGCCGGCGAGCATCGACCTGCGGCTCGGGCCGACGGCCTACGCGCTGCGCTGCAGCTTCCTGCCGGCGCCGGGCGTGTCGGTGATGGCCCGCGCGGAGGACCTGGCGATCGAGGAGATCGACATCCGCGACGGCGCGACGCTGGAGCGCGAGCGCCCCTACCTGATCGCGCTGGCGGAGCAGCTCGCCCTCCCCGACGAGATCCACGGCAAGGCGAACCCGAAGAGCTCGACCGGGCGTCTCGACGTGTTCACGCGCGTCATCACCGACGGGCACAACCGCTTCGACGAGATCAGGCCCGGCTACCACGGGCAGCTGTACCTGGAGGTCGTGCCGCGCTCGTTCGCGGTCAGGGTGACGGAGCTGCTCAGCCTCAACCAGCTGCGGCTCGCGAGCGGCCCGGCGCGCGTCAGCGACGCGGAGCTGCCCGGCGTGCACGCGGCCACGCCGCTCCTCTACGACGGGGAGCGCCCCGTCGACGCCGACGAGCTGGCGATCTCGGACGGGCTGTTCCTCAGCGTCGACCTGACCGCCCGCCGGCGCAAGCCCGTCGGCTACCGGGCGAAGAAGAACAGCCGGCGAGTCGACCTGTCGGAGATCGGGCTCTACGACTGGCGCGAGTTCTGGGAGCCCGTCTACGCGGAGCGCGGTGACCGGCTCGTACTGGAACCCGAGGTCTTCTACCTGCTGCTGTCGGCGGAAGGGGTATGCGTGCCGCCAGGCTACGCCGCCGAGATGATGGCCTACGACCCCACCGCGGGCGAGCTGCGCACCCACTACGCGGGCTTCTTCGACCCCGGCTTCGGCTTCGATCGGGCGGGGCATCGGTTCGGCTCGCAGGCCGCTCTGGAGGTGCGCGCGCGTGACGTGCCGTTCATGGTCGAGCACCGCCAGCCGATCTGCAAGCTCGCGTTCGAGCGGATGATCGAGGAGCCGGACACGCTCTACGGCGACGACGCGGGCTCGCACTACCAGGGGCAGGAGACGATGCTGAGCAAGCACTTCACGGCGGCGCGGGTGCGGGGGGCGGGGAGTGGCGGCGGGGCGGAGCCGGGTGGCGGCGGTGGCGAGGCCGCCGGGATCGTGCCGCTGTTCGAGTAGGGGGTTGGGCGCCGGGCGCGGGGGTGTGGCGCGGCGGCGCGGGGCGCGGGCGCGCGGGGCGCGGGCGCGGGACGCGGGCGCGTGGCTCAGGCGATCGCGTCGAGGCGAGCGACCAGCTCGCCGGCGTGGCGAGTGAGCGCGGCGTAATCGAAGATCGCGTCGAGGTCGAGGCCGCTCGTGCGCGGATCGCCGGCGAGCAGCTCGCGCAGCGGCGTGCGGGTCGCCCACGCGTTCTGCGCGTGCTCCTGGACGATCCGATAGGCCTCGTCGCGCTGCAGGCCGCTCGCGACGAGCGCGAGCAGGACGTGCTGGGAGAAGAGCGCGCCGTACGTCAGCTCGAGGTTCTCGCGCATCCGCTGCGGGTCGACGTCAAGGCCGCGGATCACCCTGATCGCGAGGTGCTGCATGTAGTCGAGGAGAATCGTCGAATCGGGCAGGATCACGCGCTCGGCGCCGGAGTGCGAGATGTCGCGCTCGTGCCAGAGGGCGACGTTCTCGAGCGCGGCCGAGGCGTTGCCGCGGAGCACGCGCGCGAGCCCGGTGATCCGCTCCGTGGTGATCGGGTTGCGCTTGTGCGGCATCGACGAGGAGCCCTTCTGCTCGCCGGGCCGAAACGGCTCCGCGGCCTCGAGCACCTCGGTGCGCTGGAGGTGGCGGATCTCGGTTGCGAGCCGCTCGAGCCCGGCTCCGGCGAGCGCGATCGCGCCGAGCAGCGCGGCGTGGCGGTCGCGCGCGACGACCTGGGTGGAGATGTCCTCGCGCTCCAGGCCGAGGCGGTGAAGGACGCTTTCCTCGTAGCGCGGCGAGGATGTGGAGTAGCTGCCAACCGCGCCGGAGAGCTTGCCGACGGCGACCTGGTCGAAGGCCGCGGTCAGGCGCTGCTCGTTGCGGTGGGCCTCGAACGCGAAGCCCGCCAGCTTGATGCCGAAGGTCGTCGGCTCGGCGTGGACGCCGTGGGTGCGCCCGACGGTCAGGGTCTGCTCGTGGGCGCGCGCGGCGGCGACGAGCGCGGCGACCAGCTCGCGGGCACCGGCGAGGACGATCTCGCCGACCGCGCGCAGCTGCAGCGCAAGCGCCGTGTCGAGCACATCGGAGGAGGTCAGGCCGTAGTGGATCCAGCGCCCGCCGGGGCCGGCTGAGGCGGACAACACGTCGACGAACGCAGCGACGTCATGGTCGGTGACACGTTCGCGCTCCGCGACCGCCTCGACGGTGAAGGTGGCGGCGCGGATCGCCTCGAGCTCGGCGGTCGTCGGCCCTTCCAGCTCCTCGGCGGCGGCGACCTCGACGAGACGCCAGAACTCCATTCGCGCGCCGTCGCTCCACAGGGCGCCGATCTCCGGGCGGGTGTAGCGGGCGATCACATGGGGATTATCGCGGGCGGGGCGGTGGTGGGGGGTTTGGGCGGTGGGGCTGCGTGGCGGTGTTGCGGGGGCGCGGGGGTTGCGGGGCCCGGGGCGCGGTCGCGGGCGGGGGCGTGGGGTCGTGGGGTGCGGGGTCGTGGGTGCCCGGGCGTGGGGCGCGGGGTCGTGGGGCGCCCGGGCGTGGGAGCATGCATGGATGTCCGCGGACGGTGTGCCCGCGATCACGACCGAGCGGCTGCTGCTGCGAGCCTGGCGGCGCAGCGACCGGCCGGCGTTCGCCGCGATGAGCGCCGACCCTCGCGTGATGGAGTGGTTCCCGGCGACGCTCTCGCGGCGCGAGTCCGACGTCACCGTGGCGGTGATCGAGCAGCGGCTGCTCGAACAGGGCTGGGGGCTGTGGGCGGTCGAGGTCCGCGGCGTCGCGGACTTCATCGGCTTCGTCGGGCTCAACCCGGCGGAGGACACGCTCGGCTGGCCGGCCGTGGAGATCGGCTGGCGCCTTGCGGCCGAGCACTGGGGGCACGGCTATGCGCCCGAGGCGGCGCTCGCGTCGCTCGCGTTCGGCTTCGACACGGTCGGCCTCGAGGAGATCGTCTCGCTCACCTCCGTCGGCAACCTGAAGTCGCGGCGCGTGATGGAGAAGATCGGCATGAGCTACGACCCGGCCGACGACTTCGAGAACCAGCGGCTGCCGGAGGGCTCGCCGCTTCGCCCGCACGTGCTCTACCGAATCGGGCGCGCGGCGTTCGGGGGCGGCGGCGCGGGCCGCGGCTAGCGACGTGGGTGCGGCCCTACGAGCCCTCGAGGGGCTCGAGGCCGGCAATCCTGTCCTTCATCGCCTTGACCACTTCCGGGGCGTGTCCCTGCCAACCCGTGTGCTCGCCTGTGACTCGCAGCGGCTCCCGCGAGCGATACGACCGCGTCGGATTGCCCGGATACTTCGTGTCCGTCAGATTGGGGTCGTTCTCGATCGGCCCGGTCGGTTCCACCGTGTAGATGCGGCCGGGACCTTCGCCAAGCGCCAGCTCGGCTCCCCAAATGGCCGCGTCGAGAGTGCCGGTCAGGTAGACGTAGCCTGCCTCCCTGCGCCCGCCGAAGTTGGAGCGATAGCCGCGCTCGACCAGGTCACCCGGCTTCAGCTGGGCCCTTGTGCCGTGGTAGAACGGCTGCGGCCTCGGGGCTTCGCCGGCTGCCGTCGGCTCGCTCGTGGTGCCGCGCGGCTGTGCTGGCGCGCCGTCCTGTTCTCCGCTCGCTCGTCCCATCTTCGACCAACCTAGCGCCCGACGAGCGGCGAGGAGATTCTCTGCGGCACCGGCCCGCGGATCTGGCAGGATCCGCTAAATGGAGGCGATCCTGCTTCTGTGTGACGCCGCCCAGGAGTCGGGCGGCAAGCTCTACATCCTCGGCGGCGGATGGTCGGGCGTCGCCGCCGACATCCCGTTCAACATGGCGCTGGCGATCCTGATCGCCGTGCCGTGGGATCAGACCAACCGCCAGGTCAAGGCCGACATTCGCCTGATGACCGCCGACGGCGACCCGGTCGAGGTCGACGGAAACGTCGTGCAGGCGTCCGTCGCGTTCGAGGTGGGAAGGCCGCCGGGAACAAAGCCGGGGGCCGCGTTCAACACGCCGTTGACGATCGCGTTCAACGCGATGAGGCTCGAGCCCGGCGGTTACCGCTTCGAGCTGGAGATCGACGGCGAGCCGACGGCGACGGCTCCGTTCCGCGCCCAGTAAGGCGTCGGCGCGCGGGCCGCGGTCCCACGGGTGCGGCGGCGCCAGGGCGGGCGCGCGTACTCGGCGCGGTGTCGCGGCGCCGCGCGGCTCAGGCGACCGACAGCGGCCAGCTGCCGCCGGAGTCGATGATCCGCGCGGCGAGGACGCCGGCGTTGCGGGCGTTGTCGAGGCCGACGGCGGCGACCGGCACGCCGGGCGGCATCTGGATCACCGAGAGGATCGCGTCGAGGCCGCCGGCCGCCGAGAGGCGACTCGACAGCGGCACGCCGATCACCGGCAGATCGGTGTGCGCGGCGAGCACGCCGGGCAGCGCGGCGGAGAGGCCGGCGCCGGCGATCAGCACGCGCAGACCACGGCCGCGGGCCTGCTGGCCGTACTCGGCGACGAGGTTGGGCTGGCGGTGCGCCGAGATCACGCTGATCTCGTGTGCGATGCCGCGCTCGCCAAGCTCCTTCGCGGCGCCCTGCATGGTGTCCATGTCGCTCGCCGAGCCCATCACGATCCCGACCAGCGGCGGGCTCTCGCCGGTCTGCTCGGCGACCACGGCGAGCTGCGGCTCGGCGGTCATTGGGCGCGCCGGCGGGGGCGCTCTCCGATGTCGCGGCGCAGCTGGCGTCCCCGGAACTCGACCATGTCCGCGGCAGCATACGCCGCATTTCGCGCGGCCTGCACGTCGGCGCCGAGCGCCGTGACGTTCAGCACCCGCCCCCCGGCGGTGACCAGCTCGCCGTCACGCCGGGCGGTGCCCGCATGCGTCACCTCGACACCGTCCGCGACGCGCTCCAGGCCGCTGATCACATCGCCGCTCGAGCTCGACTCGGGGTAGCCGGCGCTCGCCAGCACGACCGTGACCGCCCACTGCGGCGACCACTGCAGCTCGTGGCCGGCGAGCCCGCCGGGGCGCGTGGCGGCGAGCAGCGCGTCGAGCAGATCGGAGCGCAGCCGCGGGAGCAGTGCCTGCGTCTCCGGGTCGCCGAAGCGGACGTTGAACTCGATCACGCGCGGGCCGTTGGCGGTCAGCATCAGGCCGCCGTAGAGGACGCCGTGAAACGGCGCGCCGCGGGCGCGCATCAGCTCGACGATCGGCTGGTGGATCGTCGCCACCAGCTCCGCGGCGCGCCGCGGGTCGACCCCGGCGACCGGGGAGTAGGAGCCCATGCCGCCGGTGTTGGGTCCCTCGTCGCCGTCGAAGATCCGCTTGTAGTCGCGGGCGGGCGCCATCGCGACCGCGCGCTCGCCGTCGCAGAGCGCGAGCAGCGAGAGCTCCTCGCCCTCGAGGTGCTCCTCCACTACGACCGACTGGGTGCCGAAGCGATGCTCGACGAGGAAGGCCTCGAGCGCCGCGCGCGCCGAGGCCTCGTCGGGCGCGATCACGACGCCCTTGCCCGCGGCCAGGCCGTCGGCCTTCAGCACGGCGGGGTAGCGCTCGATCGCGGCGAGCCCCTCCGCTACCGTGCCCGCCTGCGTCCAGGCGGCGGTCGGCACGCCGGCCTCCGCCATCGCCTGCTTGGCGAACTCCTTCGAGCCCTCCAGCCGTGCCGCCGCGGCGCTCGGGCCGAACGCGGCGATGCCGTGCTCGCGCAGGGCGTCAGCGAGCCCGGCGACCAGCGGCGCCTCCGGGCCGACGACCACCAGCTCGACGTGCTCGTCCGCGGCGAGTGCGAGCAGGCCGTCGATGTCGTCGGCGGCGAGGTCGATCAGCCGGGCGTCGGCGGCGATGCCGGCGTTGCCGGGGGCGCAGAGCAGCTGCGGGCGCTGTGGCGAGCGGGCGAGCGCGCGGATCAGCGCGTGCTCGCGCCCGCCCGAGCCGACGACGAGAACCTTTGGCGAGGTCATCACGAGCGTTCTATCCGATTGCCGCGTTCGCCGGCTGCGGTGCGGTATCACGGTGGCTCGTATGCGATAACATACGCCCGCCCGCGATGACGACCCGCGACTGGAACGCCAACAGCTACGACAGCATCTCGACCCCCCAGCAGGAGTGGGGGGCGACGGTCGTGGCGCGGCTGTCGCTGCGCGGCGACGAGACGGTGCTCGACGCGGGCGCCGGCACGGGGCGCGTGAGCGAACTGGTGCTCGAGCGCCTGCCGCACGGTCACCTGATCGCCGTCGACGGGTCACCCTCTATGGCGGAGCGCTCCCGCGAGCGCCTGCCGGCGGAGCGCGCCAGCGTGATCTGCTGCGACCTGCTCGAGCTGGCGCTGCGCCAGCCGGTGGACGCCGTGATCTCGACCGCGACCTTCCATTGGATCCTCGACCACGACGCGCTGTTCGCGCGGATGCGCGCGCTGCTGCGCCCGGGCGGCCAGTTCGTCGCGCAGTGCGGCGGCGAGGGCAACATCGCCCGCGTGCGCGCGATCGGCCGGGAGGTGTGCGCGCGGCCGCCGTTCTCGGAGCACCTCGCAGCGATGGGCGAGATCTGGAACTACGCCAGCGTGGAGGCCACGCGCGAGCGCCTGGAGCGTGCCGGTTTCGAGGTCTCGGACTGCTGGCTGGCGCCGGCGCCGACAACGCCCCCGCGTCCGCGCGAGTTCCTTCAGACGGTCATCTTCGCGCCCTACCTCGAGCACCTTCCGACCCAGTTGCACGCCCCGTTCCTCGACGCGACGCTGGCGCAGCTCGGCGAGCCGGTCGTGCTCGACTACCAGCGGCTCAACTGGGACGCCACGGCAAGCTGAGCGCGCCGGGGAGGTTTTCCTGCATGCGTGGTGGGGTCTGCCGTACGCTTGCGCGATGACGGTGCTCGTCGAGCGGTTCCCCCGTTGGGTCGAGAGTGTCGAACTGCTGCCCGCGTCGGCGCGCTTCGCGGCGCTGCGCGAGGCCGCCGAAGCGATCGGCGGCAGGCTCGACCGCGGCGCCGTGCTCGACATGGTCACCTACGCCGTGGGGCGCGAGAGTGCCGCGGCCTTCGCGGCGGTGCGCGCCGCCGTCTCGGCGCTCGACCCCAGCTTCAACCCGAGCGCCTCCGACCTCGAACCGCACCTGGTGGCGAGCGCGGCCGTCGCGCGCGCGCTCGAGAACGACGATCTCACCACGGCCGTCGTCGCCGGAGCGGTGCTGTCGGCTGAATTTGCCGGCCTCTACTCACCGGTCGTGGAGCTGCCCCAACTGGCGCGAGCGGCCCAGGCGCGGCGCTTCCGCGGCCTGCGCGAGCGTGGGCCGATGCCGCGCGTCGAGCTCGCGAGGATAATCCGCACCCAGCCGAGCTTCGTTGCCGACAGCTGGCGATCGACCGAAGCCGTCGAGCGACTGGCGGGAGCGACGAGGGCGCTGGCGGAGCAGTTGGAGAGCGTCCTGACCGGCCTCGGCCAGCATTACGAGTTGCGCCTGGACGCGGCGGACGAGGAGCTCGATGTGCTGTGGTGGGCGTTTGGCGCCCACGGCCGCAATCGGGGCGCCGAGTCGACCGAAGCCGACGCGCCCACCGCCGTGCTGGCGGCGGGGCGCGAGCTCGCCGACCGCCACCGCTTCAAGGCCGAGATCCCGACGACGCGCGAGATCCTGCGCCGCGTGCTCGGACCGCTCGCCGAGGTCGAGTTCGTGCTCGCCGACGTGATTGCGGCGGCCGCCGGCAGCGTCGAGCTCGACGACGCTCCCCCCGGACCGCTGTTTGTGATCCTCACGAGCAACGCCACGTGGGCTGCGCTGCGCGACGAGGCCGACTGGGTCGCCGCCGCCGGGCGCCTCGGCGCCGATGCGACGATCAGGCGCCGCGGCGACGAGATCGCGGCGCAGACGGTGCGTGAGCTGCTGCTCGCGCGGGCGCTCGGCTGATGCGCGAAATCGACGAACTGGCGGTCGAGCTGGCGCCGGAGCTGGCGCCGGTTGTTGCGCCGGCGGCGGACGCCCCGCCCGGTGCGGAGAGGCCTCCGGTCGGCGTCGAGGACGCGATGACGCTGGAGCAGGCGCGCGCCATGAGCGGGCGTCGCGGGGCCCGGCTCGTGCTCGTGATGGGCGAGCCGGCGAGCGGGAAGACGGCGCTGACCGCGATGCTCTGGCAGCAGTTCCTAGAGCAGGACGGGCTCGCCGGACACCGACTCGCGGGCAGCCGTACCACGCGCGGACTCGAACGCCGCGCCCACTGGGCGCGTTTGCAGAGCCGCCAGCAGCGGGCGCAGTTCCCCCCCACCCGGGGCGATGACGGCGGCCTGCTGCACCTGCGGGTGCGCCGGCCCGACGGCCGCCGCGTGGAGCTCTTCCTGGCCGACCTGGCCGGCGAGCGGTTCGAGCGCGTGCGCGAGGGTCAGCCGCTGCTCGACGAGCTGCCCTGGGCGGGGCGCGCAGATCGCTTCGCCGTGGTGCTGGACGCCGAGGCGCTTTCGCTGCCCGGCCAGTCCGAGATCGCGGTCACGCGAACACGCCGGCTGCTGCTCGCGCTTCAGACGTCGGGAGCGGTTCGCGACAGCGCCCGCGTGGCGCTTGTGGTGACCAAGAGCGACCGCCTGGGCGAGGCCGGCGCGATGGCGCTCGCGCGACACGAGGGCGACCTGCTCGAGATTGCGCGCCGCTGCGACCCGGAGGCGATCTGCGTGTTCACGGCGGCCGTGGCGCTCGCCCGCGCGGAGCGCCAGGGGCTCGGGGATTGGATCGACTGGCTTTGCCGCAACGACCGGCGGCGCGCACCGATCCTCGTGCCGGAGGTGTCGCCCGGGCGCAGCATCGCTGCCTTCCGGGCATGAGCGAGCCGGCGCGACCGCGGCTCGTCTTCCTCGGCCTGCCGCGCACCGGCAAGTCCACCTTCCTCGGCGCCTTCTGGGCGCTCGTGCAATCCCCGGTCGAGCCGGCGGTGCGCGAGACCAGGTTCGGCGGCGATCGCTCCTACGTGCAGAAGCTCGCGGACCAGGTCGCCTGCGGCGACCCGCTCGACCGCACCGCGCTCGACGCCAGCGAGGAGCTGGCCGTCGAGGTCGAGTTCGAGGTGGGGGGCGTCGCCGACCTGCTGATCCCCGACACCTCGGGCGAATCGCTGCGCGTGCTCGCCGAGCAGCGGATCTGGTACCCCAACCTTCTCGCCGCCTGCACGCAGGCGACGGCGATCCTGATGTTCGTCCACCCCGATCGCCTGCGCGTACCCCAGCGGATCGCCGTGGCGAGCAGCGCCGAGCCGGCGCCGGCCGCCGAGCGCTCGCCCGAGCAGGTCGACTTCCACCCACCGGACGCCGTCGCATTCCAGGCTCACGAGCACACCTCCACCGCCGCCGAGCTGATCGACGTGTTCGAAAACCTCTCGGAGCTGTGGAGCGACCGGCGCCCGATCCGCGTCGGCGTCGTCGTCTCCGCCTGGGACCGCGTCGGCGGCGCCCCCAAGCCGACGCCGTATGCGTGGCTGGCGGCGCGGCTGCCCGGCACCCTGGCGACGCTCGAGAGCAACCGCGACGTCGCCGACTTCGAGGTCTTCGGCGTCTCCGCGCAGGGTGGCTCGCTGGAGGACCGCGACCTGCTGCTGGCCAAGGGCGAGATCTGCGATCGCGTGTTCGCGGAGGACCGCGACGGCCTGAGGATCTCCCTCGTGGAGCCCATCCGCTGGGCGATCTGGGGCTCGTGAGAGTCGCCGACCAGTTCCTGTTCGGCTACGACGACGGACACCGTCTGCTAACCGGGTCGCGCGAGCTGGAGCCTGCGACGGCGGTCGCGCTGCTCGCCGCGACCGACGCCGCGATGGCGGACGGCGCCGCACCGCTGGTGACCGGGCTCGCACTGGCGGAGAGCTCCGAATACGCGTTCTGTGTCACCTGGAGCGCCGCCGAGTCGCCGCGCCCCGGCGCCGTTTGGGCGCACGCGCTGGTCGTCGCGCAGGCCGACCTGCATGACCCGCACGCGCTCGAGGTGCTGCTCGGCCTGCCCCGGCGGCCCGCCGCCGGCGGCATCTACCTCGGCGACTACCGCTCGGCGCTCGCGCTCGACGGCGTCACCCCCGCCCCGCCCCGCTACCTCCCGGCCGGAGCGCTCGACCTCGAGTTGCTCGGACGCCTCGCCGTCGCCGCTTACGCCCCGGGCGCCGACACGATCGTCACGCACGACGAGATCTCCGACGGCGCGAAGGCTCTGCTCGCGCTGTGGCGAGCGCAATGGCCGTCGCTGCGGGCGGCGTTCTCGTTTCGCACGCGCCACGTCGTCCGCCACGGAGCCGCCGGCTTCGATCTGACCGTGACGCGCAAGGTGCGCGGTCAGGCCGGCGAGGGCGCGCCCGTGACGCCGGCGGCGCCGGCGCCGTGGCTGGCCAGCGTGGTGGAGGACGCCGCGGCTGCCGGCACGCAGCCGACGCCGCTGCGGGACTTCCTGTGGACGTTCGGGCCGCTCGAGCCCCGCGATCCACGGCGGGTCGCGGCGCTGGCGACGCTCTGGCGCTCGATTGTCGCCCGCGACGCCGCGGGCGCCCGCGCCCAGCTCGAGCGTGAGTGGCCGACGCCGCAGTCCGGCGCGGAGCTCAAGGCCGTGCTGTTCGCCCCGGAGAACGACGACTGGTGGGCGCTCCGCCGGCCGGCTCGGTGAGGCGGTTCGGTGATCGGACCTGCGGCGGTTGGGCCGCTCGCAACGCGCGACACAGTGCCTAGCTAGCCTAGCTAGCACGTGCTACCGTGTCGGCATGCCGCAGGTTGGGATGCATGAAGCGAAGACGACGCTGTCACAGCTGGTTGAACGCGCCGCTGCGGGCGAGGACATCGTGATCGCTCGCAACGGCACGCCGGTTGTTCGGCTCGTTCCCGTCGCCGGGACGTCGTCGCTGGCGAGCGTGCGAGGCGCCTGGCGCAATCAGATCGAGCTTGCCGAGGACTTCGACGAGCTGCCCGACGACATCGCTGAGGCTTTCGGCGCCCGGTGAAGCTGCTGCTGGACACGCATGCCGCGCTCTGGTGGCTCGGCGATGACGACCGGCTGGGTCCGGTATCTGCAAGCTTGCTCGACGACGCCTCGAACGACGTCCTGCTGAGCGCCGCGGTCGTCTGGGAGGTCGCGATCAAACGCTCGCTCGGCAAGCTGAAAGCACCTGACGGCTTCGCATCAACACTGATCGGGGCCGGTGCCAACGCGCTCCCGGTCACGATCGCGCACGCCAAAGCCGTGGAACAGCTCGCGTGGCATCATCGCGACCCCTTCGACCGGATGCTGATCGCCCAGGCCGCAGTCGAGCAGGCAACCATCATCTCCAACGACCAAGCGCTCCTCCCGTACGGCGTGGCACTGGTCTGGTAGACGCACCACCGCGCTGCGGTTAACCCGGAGCGGGGTTCGTGGCATCGGCGGATGTGGGTTTGCCCCACGGGGTCTAGTACTAGCTGGCAAAGCACCAGCTTGGAGGGGCGCTCACGCCCATCAGCCCCGGATTCCAGGAAGCGACCCAAAGTCTCGTTGCTCACGTGAGTCGCTACTCCGATCACGGAAGAAGGAGAAAGCCATGCCTCGCAAACTCACATCTCGCTCGCGGATACTGATCGCGGTGCTCGCGACAGCGCTCGGCCTGCTGCTGGCGGGCGCCGCGCTTGCCGCCCACCCGATGGCCGGCAAGGCGTACGCGGGCGATACCGCGGCGCCCGCGGTCAACGGCTTCCGCGGCCCGGTCACCTTCACCGTCTCGGGCACCGGCAGCAGTCTGCTGCTGTTCCGGTACGGCAACATCGGGTGCATCCCGGGCGGCACGATCGCCGGCAACCCGTACGCCGGCGCCGCCGCCATGATCAACGTCGGAACGATCCCGGCCTCCGCAAAGGGCCACTTCTCGGTCACCGGCGCCACATTCACCTACACGAACACCAAAGCGGGGACGAAGACCGTCACCACGACGATGATCACCGGCAAGTTCAAGACCGCGAAGACCGCCACCGGCGCGATCACCTTCAGCCAACATCTGACCGGAACCGGCGGCTTCAGCAAGAGCTGTGGCCCGCTCGAGATGAAGTTCACCGCCAAGACCCAATAGTCATGACGTCGACCGACCCGGCGCAGTTCGGGACGGCCGACGCGATGAGCAGCCCGACGCCCGCGTCGCCGCCCGCACAGCCAGTCAGGCAGGGAGTTGCGTGGCGAGCGACGCCGGCAGGGCGAGCGTGCTGCGCTTGACCCGACCTCCGATACGCCCGCTCCCCGCGGGGTAGGCTGCAACCGATGGGACTGCGCGCAGGCCTCAAGCGGATCGGACCGCTCGGCACCGCGCTGACGCTCGGTCAGCTCGGCCTGGTCGTGCACCGCCACTGGCACGAGATCCCCGCCGAGCAACGAACGCGACTCGCGCATCTGCTGCGCAAGTCCAGAGGCAGGCCCTCGAACCTATCGCGCCCGGAGCGCGCCGAGCTGCGGCAGCTCGTGCGAGCGCTCGAACTGTCCGGCCTGCTGCGCGCCGGCGCGGCGAGCGCGCTCCCGTTTCGCCGCCACACCGGCTCCTGAGGCGCGGCTCGCGGCGGGCGGCTCGCGTCCGCGAGCGCTGGGCGCAACTGCACAAACCGCTGCATCTCTACTCAACTCACGGCGATCGCTCGATGAGGGACGCAAGTCCACGCCGCACGCCGCCAGTAGAGGGAGACGAACATGCGAGCAGGTTTCGAAGCAGCCGCCACACCACGCCGAGGCACGCGACGCCCGCGCCTGACGGCCCGCCGCTGCGGCGCGGTCGCGTTCGCGGCGCTGACGATCGCAGCGGCCATGGGCGCCACGGACGCGTCCGCTCACCGTGCGCCGCGCGCGCGCATGGCGTCGCATTTCGTCAGCAAGACCGTCAATGCCTCCGGCACCTACGAGGTGGTGGTGGCGGTCCGCGCTCGCGGCAAGCATGAACGCAACGTGCGCGTGTACCTGTCCGGCGCGCGGGCGCGAAGCACCATCGCGCTCCCGTGGTGGCAGGTGCATCTTCGCTACCGGCTGCACCTGACGTCCAGCGAGCTGATCGTCCGCGCCGTCAACAGGGCGCCCGCGGTGGCGGTCAGGGTCACGATGACGCTCGAGCAGCCGCCGCCGACGCCCGTCGCCGCGCCGCCGAAGGCCGAGCAGACCGCGCCGCCGTCGGCCGCGCCGAGCACTACTCCCTCCTGGGCTTCGCCGCTCCCGACCGCGAAGGCGCCGCCCGCCAGCACGCCGGCTCCGGCGCCGGCCTCCCCGCCGAGTCCACCGGCCCCGCCCGCGGCTCCGTCGCCCGCGCCGAACCCCTACACCAGCCTGCTCTGGGAGGACAACTTCGCCCAGGACTTCGTGAACGGCGGCAGCGTCCCCAACCAGCTGCCCAACACGGCCAACTGGAGCCTCGACAGCTGGAGCGGCTGCGGCCCCACGACGATCTCCTCGCCCACGCCGAACGGCAGCCCCAACGCCGACAAGAACGTCTACCTGACCGCGCAGGGCCTCGCGATCACCGCGCTTCAGACCGGCCCCGACAGCTACAGCTCAGCTCAGCTCGACAGCATCGGGCCACAGTCGAACCCGCAGTCGTTCCCGTCGGGCGGCACGATCGAGGCCTCGATCGCCCTGCCGGCGGGGCAGGGGCTCTGCCCGGCTTTCTGGATGCTCGCCGACAACCCCGTCGCGGGCGCGACGACGCCGGGCGAGATCGACGTGCTCGAGGCGCCATCGTTCGGCGGACTGCCCACCACCAGCTACTTCGACCTGCACGGCCCGACCGGGGCGCAGGAGTTCGAGGCCTCGGGTGCGCCGGCCGGCTGGGATCCGACGCAGTTCAACACCTACGGCATCATCTGGACGCCGACCTCGATCACCTGGACGATCAACGGCGTCGGGTACGCCACCGCGACGCAGGGCACCGTCCCGGCCTCCTCGTGGGCCTCCTACGAGACCGGCGCGTTCCGTCTCATCTTCGACCTCTCGGTCGGCGGTTGGCCGTGCACGCTCGGGACCTGCACGCCGCCGGCGAGCGCCACGATGTACGTGCAGTGGGTCAAGGTCTTCAACTGACCCAGGCGCTGAGGCGGCAGGCGCGCCCGCCAAGCGCGCGCGGGCCGGGCGCGTCGCCCCCAACCCGGCGCTAGGCGACGGCGCTCGTGACGCCCGCCTTCGCGAACACGATCGCCCCGTCGTGGGCCTCGACGCGCACCGTGTCGCCTTCGCGGATCGAGCCGTCGAGCATGCCGGTCGCGAGCCGGTCGACGAGCTGCTTCTGCACGACGCGCTTGAGCGGGCGGGCGCCGTAGACGGGGTCGTAGCCGAGGTCGCCGAGCAGCGTGCGCGCGTCGTCGGAGACCTCGACCGTGATGCCCCGCGCGGCGAGGCGCTCGATCACGCGGCGCAGCTGCAGCGTGACGATCTCGCCGAGCTGCTCGCGCGAGAGCGGCTCGAATTCGACGATGTCGTCGAGGCGGTTGATGAACTCCGGCTTGAAGTGCTCGAGCAGCGCCTCGCGCAGCTCACCGCCCTCCGGGCGGATGTTCGAGGTCATGATCAGCACCGTGTTCTTGAAGTCGACGGTGCGGCCCTGGCCGTCGGTCAGGCGGCCGTCGTCGAGCACCGCCAGCAGCGTGTTGAAGACGTCGGCGTGCGCCTTCTCGATCTCGTCGAGCAGCACCACGCAGTATGGTCGCCGCCGCACCGCCTCGGTCAGCTGCCCGCCCTCGTCGTAGCCGACGTAGCCGGGCGGCGCGCCGACCAGCCGCGACACGCTGTGGCGCTCCATGTACTCCGACATGTCGATCCGCACGATCGCGTCCTGGGTGTCGAACAGGAACTCCGCGAGCGCGCGTGCAAGCTCGGTCTTCCCGACGCCGGTCGGCCCGAGGAACAGGAACGAGCCGATCGGCCGATCGGGATCTGAAAGGCCGGCGCGGGAGCGCCGGATCGCCGTCGACACTGCCTCGACAGCCTCGGCTTGGCCTATCACCCGCTCGTGAAGGCGCTCCTCCATGTGCACGAGCTTCGCCACCTCGCCCTCGAGCAGACGGGTGACGGGAATCCCGGTCCAGCTCGCAACGACCTCGGCGACGTCGTCGGCGTCGACCTCCTCCTTGAGAAAGACCGTCCCACCGGGCTCGGCGACCGCCTCCTCGAGCGACGCGAGCTGCTTCTCCAGCCCCGGGATGATCCCGTAGCGCAGCTCGGCGGCGCGCTGCAGATCGGCGGCGCGCTCAGCGCGTTCCACCTCGCCGCGCGCGGCCTCCAGCTGCTTCTTGCATTCGGAGATCGCGCTGATCGCGTCCTTCTCGGACTGCCACTGCGCCTTCATCGCCGACGAGCGCTCGCGCTGGTCGGCCAGCTCGCGCTCGATCGCGCCCCGCCGCTGCGCCGAGGCGTCGTCGGTCTCCTTCGCCAGCGACGTCAGCTCGATCTCGAGCTGCATCACCCGGCGGTCCACTTGGTCGATCTCGGTCGGCAGCGAGTCGATCTCGATCCGCAGCCGCGAGGAGGCCTCGTCGACGAGGTCGATCGCCTTGTCGGGGAGGAAGCGGTCGGCGATGTAGCGGTCCGACAGCTCGGCCGCGGCGATCAGCGCGCTGTCCTGGATGCGCACGCCGTGGTGGTTCTCGTAGCGCTCCTTCAGCCCGCGCAGGATCGCGATCGTGTCCTCCACGCTCGGCTCGGCGACCAGCACCGGCTGGAAGCGGCGCTCCAACGCGGCGTCCTTCTCGATGTGCTTGCGGTACTCGTCGAGCGTCGTCGCGCCGACCGCGCGCAGCTCGCCGCGGGCCAGCATCGGCTTGAGCAGGTTGGCGGCGTCGACCGCGCCCTCCGCGGCGCCGGCGCCGACGATCGTGTGCAGCTCGTCGATGAACAGGATCACCGTGCCGGCGGCGTCGGCGATCTCCTTGAGCACCGACTTGAGGCGGTCCTCGAACTCGCCGCGGTATTTCGCGCCGGCCAGCAGCGAGCCGAGGTCGAGCGCGACGACGCGCCGGTCGCGCAGCGTCTCGGGCACGTCGCCGGAGACGATCCGCTGCGCGAGCCCCTCGACGATCGCGGTCTTGCCGACGCCGGGCTCGCCGATCAGCACCGGGTTGTTCTTGGTCCGCCGCGCGAGGATCTGCACGACGCGCCGGATCGCGGCGTCGCGCCCGATCACCGGGTCGAGCTTGCCCTCCGCCGCTTCGGCGGTCAGGTCGCGCCCGAAGCGCTCGAGCGCCTGGTAGCGCTCCTCGGGGCTGCGGTCGGTGACGTGATGGCTGCCGCGCACCTCCTCGAGCGCCGCGAGCAGCCGTTCGTGCGTGGCGCCCGCGGCGCGCAGCGCATCGCCGGCGCGGCCGGGGTGCGCGCTCAGCGCGAGCAGCAGATGCTCGGTCGAGACGTAGTCGTCGGAGAGCTTGCGCGCCTCGCCGTCGGCGCCGTTCAGCACCGCCGCGAGCTCCGACGCGATCGGCGGCGCCTCCGCGGCCGCGCCGCCGAGCACCGGCAGATCCTCCAGCGCCGCCGTCAGCGCGGGGCGGATCGAGGCCGGGTCGGCGCCCAGCTTGCGCAGCAGCGAGAGCGCGATCCCGTCGGGATCCGCGAGCAACGCCGTGAGCACGTGCGCCGGCGTGACCTGCGGATTCCCCGCCGCCTGGGCGAGCCGCACAGCCTCTGCGAGGGCCTCCTGGGCGCGGATCGTGAAGCGATCTGGCTGCATGTAAATCTAAGTCGGAGCATAGCAGATTTACGTTCAGTGTCCAGTGTTCCCGCGGCGTCGGCGCGCCAGCCGGCGCGCTCAGGCAACGACTACAACGTCCGCGCCGACCATCTCATAGGTGGCCTTTGCGCGCAGGTCGCGCGTCACGAGGCTCGCGCCGTGCTCAACGGCCGCGAGCGCCACAAGCGCGTCGTAGACCGCTCCGCCGGAGATCTCGAGGCGGCTCAGCACGGCGGGCAGGCGCCGGGCTGTGTCCGCCCCCAGGACCAGCGGCGCGGCGAAGCGCGCGTCGATCAGCCGCGCGGCATCCTCGGGGGCCAGCCGCAGATCGCCGGGCAGCCGTGTGAGCACCGAGTAGGTCTCGGCCAGCGCGTGGCCGCATAGCGCGACCGCGCGACCCTCCCACCAGCGGACCACGGCGGCGTGGCCGCGGTGCGTCTGCACGAGCAGCGCGACCGCGACGCTCGTGTCCAATCCCAGTACGCTCAACGCCGACCGGAGTCGATCAGCCCGAAGACGACGTCGTCGTCGATCGCCGTATCGCCGGTCGCGACGAGCGCCCCCGCCTCCTCGACCAGTAGGGCCGTGCGCCCCGTCGGCAACAGCTGCAGCCCGGCGCCGTAACGGGAGATGTCGACCGTCGAACCGGGAGTCAGCCCAAGCGCGTCCCGCAGCGGCTTCGGCACGACGATGCGCCCGACGGAGTCGATCGTGGTCTTCATTGGGAAAAGGATACCAACCATTTACCACTCGTCTCCCGACCGGCTCGGCGCCCGATCAGAGCGTCGCGATGTCATGTCGATCTGGATTTGTGCCGATCTGGTTCCTGACGGACCGTGTCCTCGTGTTGAACATCGCCGAGCATCACGCCCGCGTCAGTGAAGCGTGCGCGCCCCCGGCGTGCCCCGACGACCGCGTCGTGGGCTGAAACCGTGAAGCGCCTGGCGCCCGCAGCCGACGCGGCAATGGTCGAAGCGATCATCGGCTTCCAGGACCTCGTCTCGCGCCGCGCCGCGCCGGCCGTGATCTACCAGGCCGTGGTGGACGGTGCGCTGCGCTTGCTGAACGGCGACAGCAGTTCGCTTCGCTTCCTCGATCTCGAGGATCCCAACTGGACCCTCGCGGTCGCGTGGCATGGCTCGACCGGCGAGGGCGAGCGCTGGCGCCACCGGGCGCCGATCACGGAGGGTCTCAGCGGGCGGGTGATCTCAGCCGGCAAGCCGCTCGCGATCGCTGACTACGAGGCCGCCCAGACCGGGTCCCAGCTCGCGCCGGCGGGGACGCAGGCAATCATGGGCGTGCCGCTCTTCGAACAGAAGCAGGTCGTCGGCAGTCTCGTCGTGGGCTCGACGACCAAAGGACGCCATTGGACCGAGCACGAGTCGGAGCTGCTGCTGGAGTACGGCGAGCATGTCAGCGTCGCTGTCGCCGTCGTCAGGGCGAGCAACGCGCTGGAGCAGGCGTTCACCGATTCGCTGACGGGCCTCGCGAACCGCCGGCTGCTGCTCGACCGCCTGCAGCACGAGCTCGCCGTCGCAGACCGCGGCGGCGAGCCGGTGACGCTCCTGTTCCTCGATCTCGACGGCTTCAAGCTGGTCAACGACTCGCTCGGCCACACCGTTGGCGACCGGCTCCTTATCGCGGTGGCCGAGCGGCTGCAGGGCTGCGTTCGCGACGGCGACATCTGCTCGCGCGTGGGCGGCGACGAGTTCGCGGTGCTGTTGGTCGGCCGCTCGCATCCCGAGGCGGTGGCCAAGCGCATCATCGGCGCCGTCCAGCGGGGGTTCGAGATCGCCGCGCACGAGGTGTTCATCAGCGTCAGCATCGGCATCGTCCGCGGCCGCGACGACGCCGAAACGCTGCTGCGCCACGCGGACGTCGCCATGTACCACGCTAAGCGGGCCGCCACCGTCCACTACGCGCGCTTCGAGCCCAGCATGCAATCGGCGCGCGTGTCGCGCTTGAAGCTCGACACCGAGCTGCGGCGGGCGATCGAGCGCGACGAGTTCGAGCTGCACTACCAGCCGATCTATGACCTGCGCAGCGAAAGGATCGCCGCCTTCGAGGCGCTGATCCGCTGGCGACACCCGAGGCGCGGGCTGGTGGCGCCACTCGAGTTCATCCCCGTCGCCGAGGAGGCGGGCATGATTCTCGACATCGGGCGCTGGGTGCTCGAGCGCGGTTGCGCCCAGCTCGCCGCCTGGTGGCACGAGACACCGGTCGCGCTCAGCCTCAACGTGTCCACACGCGAGCTGCGCCAACCCGCCTACACCGACACCGTGAACGCCGCGATCGCCCGCGCGTTCCCGCCCTCGGCGCTGATCCTCGAGGTCACCGAGCGCGAGCCGCTGGAGGACGTTCCCGGCGTGCTCGAATCGCTGCAGGCCGTCAAGGAACTCGGCGTTCGCCTCGCGCTCGACGACTTCGGCACCGGCTACAGCACGCTGCTGAACCTCTCCCACCTCCCGATCGACATCCTCAAGATCGCCAAGCCGTTCCTCGACCGCTCGCCGAGCGATCAGCGCAATGCGCACGGCCTGCTGGCCGGGATCATCGGCTTCGGTCGCCACCTCGGTCTCACCACCGTCGCCGAGGGCGTCGAGCACCCCGACCAGCGCGCCCTGCTGATCGAGCTCGGCTGCGACCTCGGCCAGGGCTTCCTCTTCGGCCGCCCGCTCGACACCGCCGCCGCCACGCACCTGCTCGGCGCCGAACAAGTACCGGCGCTCCCGCGCTGAACACCGCTCGCGCTCGCGCCTAAGATCGCGGCGCTGTTCAGCCGAGCGTGGCGTGCGTGGTCGTCGTCGCGGTGGTGGCGAGGAGGTCGCGCGCGTAGGCCGTGATCGTGACCGGGATGGTCCGGCTTGCGCCGAGGTCTCGTTTTCCGAGGCCGGTGAGGCGGATCGCGAAGCTGTGCGCGCCGCGGCGATAGACCGGGTAGGCGGTTTGCGCGATCACGCCGTGGCGGTCACGGATCGTGATGTCGACGAGGCCCTGGAAGTTCGCGTGGAGCGCAAGGTGGATCGAGTCCACGCCGAGGTCTGTCGTGGTTCGCTGGAGCGGGAGCGCGAGCGTGACGGCGAGCGGCACCGGCGTCGTGCCGAAGGAGGGGTCGGGCGCGAACGTCGGCGTGAACGCGGCGGCGGCGAACTCGTAGAAGTAATCGCCTTCGTAGTAATTGTCGACCGTGCCGTAGGCGCCGGCCGGTTCGAAGATCCCGACGGTCCCGACGACCAGGTAGGAGCCGTCAGCGCGTTGAAGCAACGGCGGGTTGCCGAACGTGAGGCTATTCTCGTCCGGCGGGATCGCTGTTGCGAACGGCGGGCCGTAGTAGCTGGAGGCGCCGCCGCCGAACCAGAGTTCACGGGTCGTGCTGATCGACTTGTCCGGTGCCCCGTTGGACTTGATCGCGGCGACTTCGATCGCGAGCGGCCCGCTGCCGATGTCGTCGCTGGAATCCCAGCTCGACGGGTAGCTCGCGACGAGCACGTCCGTTCCAGGGCCGGCGAGCAGTTGCTGGTTCTGGTTGACGACTGCGACCAGCGCTGGAAGCGGGGCCTGGCCGTGTGAGCCGAACGCGGGATCGAGCGTGCCGTCCGGGGTGTAGCGCTCCAGCCCACCGTCATCCAGCAGCGTGATGCTCCCGTCCGGCTGGACGAGCATTGCCTCCCCGACGAGCGGAGTGGCCACCGGTCTCCCGGCGGCGAAGGTCGGGTCCTCTGCTCCCTGTGGGGTCAGGCGCGTCAGATACGTCGTGGTCTGGTTCGATCCCTCGGTCACGATGTCACCGCCGGGCTCGACCGCCAACTGTCCGCCCGTCGCCTGCTTGACGGCGAGCGTGGTGGCGCCGTTTCGGCCGAACGCCGGATCGAGCGTGCCCGCGCTCGTGAGCTCCTCGACGACCCAGTTGACGTTCGGCGGCGGCGTGGGAGGCGGCTTGGCGGACTCCGAGCCGGTCATGCCGGACAGGAGCAGCTCCCCGTCGGCGCTGATCGCGGCGCCGGCGGCAAATCCCTCGAGGCCGGTACGTGACACGCCTTCGACCCCGTAGGTCTGATCGAGCGTGCCGTTCGCGTCCAGCCGCACCACCATCAGCTGCGGATACTGAGACTCCGACAGAGCCGGTCCGGTCGCGAGCACGAGCAACTTGCCGTCGGGCTCCAGCAAAACCCCCACCGCCGACAACGCCAGATTCACGTGCTCCACACCGTCGACCCCAAAGCTGGGATCGAGCGAGCCGTCCGGTTCCAGCTCCGCTGCAAAGAACGTCGAGTTCGGAGCGTTCGACCCGCCCACGAGCACCACGTCACCGCCCGGCAAGGCCACGCTCGCGTCAACCGCAACCATGTCGATCCCGCCCGAGAACCTGACCGCGTTCCCGTTCACCGAAAACACGACGCGCCCGGCTATCGTCGCACCAGCCGAGGCGCCCGCCAACACCAGGCCGCCGGCCAGCACGAGTGAGAAGACCCGCGACAGTGACCGTACTCTGCGCATCATTCACCCACTAAAACGCCTCGGCCGACGCGAAGTAGCGCGCGGCCCGGCTCCTGCTCGACTGACCCGCCGCACCGGTGGCGCTCGCCCGCCTTCACCCGCTCGCCGGGCCGGTCGGGAGCCTGCCGCCGAGGGCCGCGTTCAGGCGGGGTATGAGCGGTGGGAAGCGGGGCAGCTCGGAGGAGCGTGACCACTGGGCCAGGAGCGGCGTCTCGTCGCTGTCACCGTCAATGTCCAAACCGACCTGGTCGCAGTCCTCGCCGGCCACCCATGTTCCGCGCAGGAGGTAGAACAACGAGGCGGACGCCACCGGGCGGCCGCGGCGTGAGCGGAACACGAATTCCGCGCGTGCCGTCAGGCCGGTGAGCGTGTTGCAGTCGAAGGTGCTCATGTCGTCCAGCGGGAGTGCGTTCAGCAGCGCGACGACTCTGTGGATCCGCGACGGGGAGGTCACCGCGAACGGCCGACGGTCCACGTAGCGGTCGGGGCCCGTGATACTGGCTGTGACGGTGAGTTCGGCGGCGTCGGAAGGGATCTGCTCGGCGTCGCCTCTGGGCGAGATGAAACCGACCTCGGCGTACACGAGCACGCCGGTCTCGCCGCTGGCGAGCTCCATGATCGACAGGCTCAGCTGGCGACCGCCGAAGCGGTCGGGCACCGGCGGCCATTGAAAGGCGGCGTACCGCGGGCCGGATGGGTCGGCGCCGCCGGGGTCGGCGAAGACCACGTGGGCCTCCGGGATCGCACCGCGCGGGGGAAAGCGCTGCAGGAAGGCGATCACGCGCTCCGGCGAGCTCGGAACCGTCCACCAGTCGTAGGCGACGACGTATGCCGGACCTCCGTAGGCAGCCGATTGCGGGCCCGGAGCGCCCTGCGGACCGGGATCGGCATACAGCTGCCCGTCATCGCCCCGCGGCTCAACCGACGAGCGAGTCGACCCGGGCGGGAACCGCAGCGTGTCCAGCAGCGATCTCGCCTGCGCCCGGGCCGCGTTCACCAGCTGCCGCGACGAGCGACTCGCCGCCTTCGACGATCCGCTCTCGACCGCCACCCCCACGCCGGCGGCGGTCCCGGCCAGCACGACCGCCACCAGCGCCAAACGGGACCGCCGCCCGTTAGTCATCCGACCGCACCCAGTCCACCGTTTGAACACTAAACCGCATCTCAGTGCCACTTCGCGACACTCGACTACCGGGGATCGATGCGGTACGCGACCGAACGGTGACGGATGGTCGCGACCCGCACCGTCTTGTCGCGCTCGGCGAGTTGATAGATGATTCGATAGCTACCGACCCGCAGGGATCGGAGCCCTCGGAGCCGGCCCTGGAGTTCGTGGCCGACGCATGGCTCGCGCTCGGGCAGCGAGAGCGCATCTTCAACGGCCTCGATCAGCGGCCAGTTGAGTTCGAGCAGCTCACCTCGCGCGCGGCGCGCTAGGACCACGCGCGCCACGAGTCAGCGGGCCGAGCGTCTCTGCGCAAGCTCGGCGCGCAGGTCCGCAAGCGTGACGGTTTCCCCGCTAGCGAGCTCAGCGAGGCCGGCTTCGATGGCGGCAAGTGTCGCCGAGTCGGAGAGAATCTCCGCACTCTCCTCGAGCGCCTCGTACTCGTCGATCGGGACGAGCGCCGCGGCGGGCTTGCCGTTACGCGTTACGAGCACGTGGTCGCGACGATCGGCGACGTCGCTGAGCAGCCGGCTGAGGTTGGTTCGAAGTTCGCGAACGGGGACTGTCTTGGCCACAAACGGAAGTGTACCGCATTGCGTACACCGCGGCGAACACGCTCGTGCCAGCGCGCTAGCTGATGTCGCGCCGAGCCGTCAGCGCCACGCCGACGAGCGCCAGCGCGGCGGTCCAGGCGACGAGCACGACGGCCCCGCCGGCGGGCGTGAGCAGATGCTTCGTCGTCAGACCGATCAGCGCGTCCTGGGCGCGGCTTGGCGTCAGGCGACCGATGGACGGGACGAGCCCGAAGAGCAGGTTGTCGACGATGAAGCCCCAGGCGAGCAGGGTGATCACCGCGCCGACCTGGTTGCGGATGATCGCGCCGAGCCCGACGCCGATCGCAGCCCATGCGGCGACGCCGGCCAGGCCCGCGAGCGTCAGCAGCGCGACATCGCCGCCGCGCAGCACGATGGGGACGTTGCGTCCCGCCAGCACGACGAGGTCGATCGCCCAGCCGAGCCCCTCGCCGACGACGCCGAAGACGATCCCGGCGAGGAAGCCGGCGACGAGCTTGGCGGCAAGCACCCGCGAGCGATGCGGGCTGAACAGGATCGTCGGGCGGATCGTGCCGTAGCGATACTCGCTGGTCACCAGCAGCACGCCCGCGAGCGCGGCGAAAACGCCGGCCAAACTGCCGAGGCCGAACAGCTGGCGCTGGTCCTCCCGCGTCGAGAGACCCGCCACGTTGCTCAGCAGGCCGGTCAGGAGCGCGAAGAGGAGGATCAGCGCGACCATGCCGAGCAGCAGGCCGAGCGTGGTGCGCGTCGAGCGGACCTTCAGCAGCTCGGCCCTGATCTGCGCGATCACGAGGGCGCCTCAGCGGTCAGCTCGAGGAAGATCTCCTCGAGCGAGGTGCCCTCGGTGACCAGTTCGTGCAGCGGGATGCCGGCGGCGAAGGCGATCTCGCCGACACGCTCGCTGGTCGCTCCGTGGACCAGCAGGATCGAATTGTTCGACGGCGTCGACTGGAGCTGCGCTTGGCGAAGCGCCTCCTGCAGCCCTGCGGCGTTGGGGGTGCGCACGCGGACCGAGCCGCCGACACGCGCGGTCAGCTGCTCGAGCGAGGACTCGATCACGAGCCGACCGCGACTGATGATCAGGACCTGATCGACGGTCTGTGCCACCTCGGCGAGCACATGGCTCGAGATCAGCACCGTCCGGCCCTCGGACGCGAACGCACGCAGGAAGTCGCGCAGCCAGCGCACCCCCTCCGGATCGAGGCCGTTCGCCGGTTCGTCGAGCACGAGCAGCTCGGGCTCGCCGAGCAGCGCGCTGGCCAGCCCGAGTCGCTGGCGCATGCCGAGCGAGTAGCCCTTTACGCGACGGCGCGCCGCGTCCTGCAGCTCCACCAGTCGCAGCACCTCATCCGCGCGCGAGTCGGGCAGCCCGACTGCGCGGCTGAGCGTCCGCAGGTGGTCACGACCCGACCGTCCCGGATGGAAGTCGGTTGCCTCGAGCACCGCACCGATTCGCAGCGCCGGATTCTCCAACTCGTCGTACAGCCGCTCGAACACGAGCGCGCGGCCGCTCGTCGGCGCGGCGAGACCGAGCAGCATCCGCAGCGTCGTCGTCTTGCCGGCGCCATTGGGGCCGAGAAAGCCCGTGATCGTCCCCGGCTCGAGCCGGAACGACAGGTCGTCGACCGCGACCAGCGTGCCGAAGCGCTTCGTCAGGGACTCGGCTACGACGACCGCATCAGCCATTGCTCTACGCCGACTCGCTCGGCAGGATGAAGAACCCGGCGACGCGGCCGTGGGCGTTGAACACCACGCGGCCCGTGGCGTCGCTGTTCGCGAAGGCGATCGGCACGTTCACGACCGTGTAGCCGATCTGCACGCTCACCGCCGGCGTGCCCAGCTCGACGAAATCGCCACCGAGCTGCGAGGCCTGCGCGCGCGCGGACGCGAGCAGCTCGGCGGGCGCCTGATCCTTCATCCGCTCGTCGAACTCCTTGCGCACGTCGTCCCAGCGCTCGCTCAGCCAGTCCTCCAGCACCGCGATGGCCTTCTCCTGCGCGCCCGCGACCGGCGTCATCAGGCCCTCCTCCGGCGCACCCCCGACGACGCCGGCGCCGAAACGCTGAAAGGCGGCCTGGCGGGTGACCTGCAGGACATCGCCGACCTCCGCCCAGGTGTGCCCCTCGCTGCGGGCCTGGCGCACCAGGGTGTGGAGGATGTCGTCGACGATCAGATCGAGGCTTCTCGTTGCCGCGATCGCCGCCATCACCGAACCCCCCCGGCCCGCGTCGGCCCCGCGGAGCACGCCGCTGACGAGCTCCGCGTTCGTCGTGAGGACCAGCCCCATGACCTCACGCTCGGGGTCGCTCGTCACGGGATCGCGTCCGGCGCTCGATGACCACGGCGTAAAGATAGGCTTTACGCGCGCGGCTGTCAAGGTGCTCTTTACGCCGGCCGCGCGCCTCCGGCGGGGATCGAGGACTGCGGCGAGCCCGAGCGGGCGAGTTGTGCCGTGCACTGCGCCAGCGCAGCCACCGTCTCGCCGCGCACGGGAGTGCTCGGCGTCGCGGTCCAGCCCGCAAACGCCGGCGAGGTCCCCGGGCCGAGCCCGACCAGTGCGACGACCGCGCCGGCGGTCACCACCAGCCCGGCACTCGCCCCGAGCGCCACGCGCGAGCGCGGCGCCCACGAACGCGGTCGGTAGTCGATCGCGCGCAGCCGCTCCTGGGCCTGCGCCGGGATCTCCTGCGCGCGCTCGACGAATACGGCATGCAACTCGGCCTCGAGCCCCTCTCTCATCGCTGTCGCTCCTTCGTATCGCTGATCAGGATCAAACGGCGCGCCGTGGCGGGTCGCAGGTGGCAAGGCACGCGCGGAGCGCATGGCTGCACCTGAACGGTCGGCTGCTGCGCAAAGCGGCCAGGCGCGTTGATCACACCATCGCGAACAGTGACCCGGCATCGATTGGGCGCCGGCCACGGCGCACGTCCTCGCGCACGCTCTTGAGCGAGTCGGCCGCCTGGTAGTAGGTCCCTCGCTTTGCCCCGAGTTGCACGAGCAGCCCCGCCTCGACCATGAGGCGCAGGTCGCCGGTCGCAACCTGGTTTGAGACCTCTTCGCCCCACCGCTTCAGCACGGCGCGGTAGGACGCGTTGCGAACCCTCACGCCCAGCGTTGCGTCGAAGAGTGCGGCGATCGTGCGCTCGGGCAGGCGATGCTTCTCCTGCAGCCTCTCCAGTCGAATCCACATCTGCTCCGATTCCTTGACTCGCCGCAGCACGGTCAGGGCCTGGATGTAGTGGGCCGTGAGGCAGTACGTGAGCCACGGGCGAGCATCCCCCGTCGGCGTCCACCGCCCCTTGCCGACCTGGGCAAGGATGCGGTAGTAGCTCTCCGTGTTGGCTCCGAGGTATTCCTCGATGCTCGAGAACTCGGGAGCGAGGATGCGGTCGCGCGCCAGAACAAGCGTCTGAAGGCACCTCGACATGCGGCCGTTGCCGTCGCGGAACGGGTGGATCATTACGAGGTTCAGGTGGGCCATCGCGGCGCGAACCATGACCGGCGTGTCAATGTCGCTGGACAGCTGTGCCACGAGCTCCTCAATGAGGCCTGGGACCTGCTCATGGTCGGGCCCCTCGTAGACGACGTCGCCCGTCGCGTCGTCGCGAATCCAGATCGGTCCCGGACGCCACAGCCCGGGGCTGGCGTCGAGCGTGTACTCCGTCATCATGAAATGCAGGCTCCGGAGCATCTGAGCCGAGTACGCGAAATGAGCGTCGTGAGCGAGCTGGAGGACATAGGTCATCGCGCGTCGGTATCCCTGGACGGCGTTCCAGTCCTCGGCGCCGGCAGTCGTGGGCTGCTCGCCCTCGATCGCTGCGAGCGCATCCTCGACCGACACGTTGTAGCCCTCGATGCTGTTGGAGCCTTGGATTGCACGCGCCCCCAGGACGCGCCGCACCTGCCCGACCCAGCGGCGTGGCTCGGCGGCCACGTAGGAGCGGAGTTGCCTGCGCAGCTCTTCGATCTTCAGCAGCGCCGACTCTTCTCCCAGGCTCGGGGACGGCGTTTCAAAGACCATCGGAGCCACTCCCCTGGTCCCCATAAATCGATTGGATCATATCCAGGAACTGATATTATCATTGGCTAATGATGATACCAACGCCTTTGAGACACTTTCCGGCCGCCGCTACGAGGTGATCACCACGTTCGCCCGCTCGCGCGGGTGCTCACGATCGATGTAGGCGTCCTCCTGGCGTTCCCAGCGCTCCCATTCGTCGGCGTCGCCGCCCCGGCGGCGTTCCGCGCGCTCGCGCCTGGTCGCCGCGTCGGCCTCGAGCCAGACCAGCATGCTCGTGTAGGGAGCGGCGCTCAGCGAGCCCGCGCCGACCCCCTCGACGATCAGCAGCTCCGGGGGCGCAAGCGTCCAGGGCTCGCCCCACGCCAGCGTGTGCCAGTCGTAGCGCGGCACGCTCGCCGCGCGGCCGCCGGCGAGCGGCAGCAGGACCGCGCTGCGCAGCCGCGCGATGCCTTCGTCGAGCCCGTCCCAGCCGCCGTAGAGATGCTCGAGGCTGACGAGCGGCGCGTTCAGCCGGCCCGCGAGCGCCTGCGCGAGGGTCGATTTGCCGGCGCCGGAGCGCCCGTCGAGCGCGATCACGCGGGTCGAGCCGGCGCGCACCGGCGCCGCGCGAATGCCCGCGAGCAGACCCTCCATCCGCGCATCGTGCCAGCACCCGCCGCGCGTTGACCATCGGCTTGGACCAAGGTATGGTGGCGACGGTCCACAACCGCAATCCGGGGAGTCCCTCGCGGGGCTGAGAGGGCGCATCTCGCGCCGACCCGACGAACCTGATCTGGCTCATACCAGCGAAGGGAGAGCGATGTTCCTGCCCGTCCGCACCGCCGTCCGCCGTTTCGCCGACCCGCGGGCGCGTCGCCGGCGCGCTCCGCTCGCGGCCTGCGCGATCGTGGCGCTCGCCGCGCTCGCCGCCTACGCCTCGATCTCCTCGCAGGCGCCAAGCGCGCACGCCGGCGGGACGCCGCCCGTCGCCCCCACACAGCTCGCGACGGTGAAGGTCGCGCTCGACTACACGCCGAACGTCAACTACCTCGGCATCTACGTCGCGCAGGCCAAGGGCTACTTCGCCGCCGAGCACATCAACGCCGTGATCCTGCCGTACGCCAACGCCTCCGCCGAGCAGCTGATCCAGGCCGGCCAGACGGATCTCGGCATCAGCTACCCGCCGGACGTGATCATCAACAACGCGAAGGGCCTGCGGTACAGGGCGGTGGGCGCCCTGGTCACCGACAACACGACGGCCCTGGCGGTGCTCGCCTCGTCGCGCTACACCCGCCCGGCGCAGCTGAACGGCAAGCTCTATGGCGGCTTCGGGATCGCCAGCGACCCGCCGCTCGTCACCGCGATCCTGCGCGCCAACGGCGTCAAGCACCCGGTCTTCAAGCAGGTCATCCTCGACGCCAGCGTGATCACCGCGCTTGCCGCCCACCGCATCGACTACACGGCGGTGTTCGGCGGGATCGACGACGTCACCGCGCAGCTGCAGGGCATCAAGCTGCGGACCTTCCCCTACAACCGCTACCTCGGCGCCGCCGGCAACTACCCGAACGCCGTCTACGTCGCGAGCGACCGCGACATCGCCACGCGCGGGCCGATCCTCGCGCGCGCGCTGAAGGCGCTCGCCGAGGGCTACGAGTTCGCCGCCCTCCACCCCGCCGCGGCGGAGCGGATCCTGATCGACGACAACGAGACGGCGCTCCGCAACGCGACCAAGATCATCGACGCCACCGGCAACGCAACCGCGCCGCACTTCGTCGACGCGGCCGGCGCCTGGGGCCCGGAGAACGACGCCGACTACGCCGGCCTCGAGAAGATCCTCGCCAACGCCCACGTGATCAAGAGCTCACCGCCGATGAGCGAGCTCTACACCAACGCGCTGCTGCCGGCCGGCTGAGATGAGGCCGGCCGTGCGGCGGCTGCTGCGCAGCGCCTGGCCGCCGGCGCTGGTGCTCGCCGCGCTCGTGCTCGGCTGGGACCTCGTCGCCAACGCAGTCCACGCGAGTCTCTCGCTGCCCGGGCCCTGGTATGTCGTCACCAACTCCTGGCGCGACCGCGCCGACCTCGCGGCCGCGATCTGGACGACCACCGGCGAGGTGGTGCCGGGCCTCGCGATCGCGGTCGTCTGCGGCGTCGCGTTCGCGGTCGCGATCGACTGGTCGCGCGCGGTGCGACGCAGCCTCTACCCGCTGATCGTCGTCTCGCAGACGATCCCGCTGATCGTGCTCGCGCCGCTCGTGATCATCTGGTTCGGCTTCGGGCCCGGGCCGAAGATCGCGTTGGTGGGCCTGTTCACGTTCTTCGCGATCACCGTCGGCACGATCCAGGGGCTCGCCTCGACCGACATCGACACGATGAACCTGCTGCGCACGATGGGGGCGAGCCGCACGCAGCTGCTCTGGCGCGTGCGCCTGCCGACGGCGCTGCCGCAGTTCTTCACCGGCCTGAAGGTCGCGATCACCTTCTCCTACGTGGCGGCGGTGTTCGCCGAGTACGTCGGCGCCACGCAGGGGCTCGGCTACTACATGAAGGCCGCCAACGCCTACTTCAACACGGATCTCGTGTTCGGGGCGGTGATCGTCACGGCGCTGCTCACGCTGATCCTGTTCGCGCTGGTCAGCGCACTGGAGCGAGCCGTGCTGCGCTGGCGACCGCCGTCCCAGGCGGACACGCGATGGTGAGCGCCGCCGCGGCGCGGCTCGAGGTGCGGGCGCTGCGCAAGACCTTCGAGCTCGAGGGCCAGGAGCCGCTGCTGACGCTCGACGGCGTCGACCTGATCTCGCAGCCCGGCGAGTTCGTCGCCGTGATCGGGCCGAGCGGATGCGGCAAGACGACGCTCTTCCAGATCCTCGCGGGGCTCGAGCGCCCCGGCGACGGCGAGGTCCTGATCGACGGCGGCGCGGCCGAGCACCCCCTCGGCATCTGCGCCTACATGCCCCAGCGCGACGGCCTGCTGGCCTGGCGGCGGACGATCGACAACGTCACGATCGGGCTCGAGCTGGCAGGCGTCCGCCGCGCCGTCGCGCGAGAGCGCGCGCTGCCGCTGCTCGAGCGCTTCGGCCTGCACGGCTTCGAGTCAGCGTGGCCATGGCAGCTGTCGGGCGGGATGCGCCAGCGCGCTGCCTTCCTGCGCACCGTCCTGCTCGGCAAGCCGGCGATGCTGCTCGACGAGCCCTTCGGCGCGCTCGACGGGATCACCCGCGCCGAGCTGCAGCAGTGGCTGCTCGAGGTCTGGGGCGAGATCGGCTCGACCGTGATGCTGATCACCCACGACGTCGCCGAGGCGGTCTTCCTCGCCGACCGCGTCTACGTCATGACGCCGCGGCCCGGACGGATCGCCGGGGTGCTCGCGATCGACCTGCCGCGCCCGCGCACGCCGGCGCTCGCCGAGTCGCCGCAGTTCGGCGCGCAGGAGGCGAGGCTGCGCGAGATGCTGCGCGAGGCAAGTGCGAACCATTCGTAGAGCGGTCTCGCAAACAGGCCGGCGCTCGCCGGCGGCCCGGGGCGCCGAGCACCACCCCGTCGATGTAGCGTTGGCCGCGTGTGGGTCCAGCGCCAGATCGAGCTTGCGGCGCACCCGCGCGGCTTTCACCTGGTGACGCGCGACGTGGTGGCGGCGCTGCCCGAGCTCGACGAGCTGCGCGTGGGGCTGCTGCACCTGCTGATCGCGCACACCTCGGCGTCGCTCGCGCTCAACGAGGACGCCTCGCCCGAGGTGCGCGGCGACTTCGAGCGCTGGTTCAACGCCGCCGTCCCCGAGCAGGCCCAGCTGTGGACCCACCGGCTCGAGGGGCCCGAGGACATGCCCGCTCACATCAAGGCGGCGCTGCTCGGCGCGTCGCTGACGCTGCCCGTCACCGACGGGCGACTCGCGCTCGGCACCTGGCAGGGCATCTACCTGTGCGAGCACCGCAACGCGGGCGGCCCGCGCACGCTCGTGGCGACTGCGTGGGGAGAGTAGGTGGCTGGCGCGCGCAAACGCGCGACAATCCGGCGGTGAGCGCCGAGCGGCAGACAACCAGCCCCGCCGGCGGCGGGCGGCCCGCCCCGCCCCCGCTCAGCCTCCTGCTGCGCGAGCGCATCGAGATCGACGCTGCGGGCCTCGGCAACATGTGGCCGGTCTTCCACGACACGGAGCTCTTCGCGCGGGTGATCGATGAGCTGGCGGCGCCGTTCGCCGGCCTCGTCGACAAGATCGCCGGGATCGAGTCGCGCGGCTTCGTGCTCGGCGCCGGCGTCGCGGCGCGGCTGCGCGTCGGCTTCGTCGGGATCCGCAAGGGCGACGGGCTCTATCCCGGGGAGACGTTCACCGCGTTCACCTCCGCCGACTACCGCGGCCGCCGCCACACGTTCCGCCTGCAGCGCGCCGCGCTCGGCGCGGGCGAGCGTGTCGGCCTCGTCGACGACTGGTTCGAGACCGGCAGCCAGGGCCTGATCGCGCGGCGGCTGCTCGAGCAGGCCGGCGCGAGCTACGCCGGGTCGAGCATCATCGTCGACCAGCTCTCGGCCGCCAACCGCGCGGCGCTCGACCCCTGCCACGCGCTCGTGCAGGCGAGCCAGCTGAACTTCCCCTGACGCGCGGCCGCTCCGGTCGCGACAACCCGAGCAGCGCGGTGCCGCCACCGGATCAGCGGACGGTGGCGGGGCGCCTCGAGCGCCGCGGCGTCCCGCCCTACCCCGACCGCTTGCGCGTCCCCGGCGGTGGGCGGAACCCGGCACGGGCGTCGGCGGCGCGGACGATCGCGGTGCCGGCGCCGGAGTAGCGGACGATGTCGGCGCTCATCGAGCGCCGCAGGGCCTCCAACTCCGCCTCGAGTTCGCGGCGGGCCTGCTCGGCCTCCAGTGCCTTCGCCTCGAGCTGGGCGTTCAGCTCGCCGAGCTCGGCCTCGAGTGCCAGCACGCGCTCGACGCCGGCGAGGTTGAGCCCCAGCTCGGCGGTCATCTGCTGGATCCGCCGCAGGCGCTCGACGTCGGCCTGCGAGTAAAGGCGCGTGCCCTTCGGCGAGCGCGAGGGCTCGATCAGGCCGCGCGCCTCGTACATCCGCAGCGTCTGCGGGTGCATCTCGGCGAGCTCGGCGGCGACCGAGATCATGAAGACGCCACGGTCGATCGCGACGTCGATCCGCGTCGAGCGGGTGGCACGGGGTGGGCGCTCGCTCATTTGAGCGCCTCGAACAGCTTGCCGCGCGGGTCGCCGTTGATCGTCTTGGCGAGCGCGTCGACGGCCTTCGCCTGCGCGTCGCTCAGCTCCTTCGGCAGCTCGATCACGAAGCGGTAGTGGATGTCGGTGTTGCCCTTGCCGTTCGGTCGCGGCGGCCCCTCGCCGCGCAGGCGCTGGACGGTGCCGTGGCGGGTGCCGGGGGCGACGCGCAGGGTCTTGCGCCCCGACAGCGTCGGCACCTCGACCTCGGCGCCGCGCAGCGCCTCGACGACGTTGAGCGGCACCTCGACCTCGAGGTGCTGGCCCTTCTGGTGAAAGACCGGCGACGGCGACACGTGGGTGATCACGTAGAGGTCGCCCGCCGGGCCGCCGCGCAGCCCCGCCTCGCCCTTGCCGGCGAGGCGGATGCGGCTGCCGTCGTGCACGCCGGCGGGGATGTTCACGCGCAGGCGCTTGACGGCGCGCACCGCGCCGGTGCCGTTGCAGGTCGGGCAGGGCGACTCGATCACGGTGCCGCGGCCGCCGCAGCGTGAGCAGGGAACGGAGATCGAGAACATGCCCTGGCCCTGCGACTCCACGCCGCGGCCCTCGCAGCGCGGGCAGACGGTCGGCTTGGTGCCGGGGCGCGCGCCGGTCCCCGAACAGGTGCCGCAGCGCTCCGACATCGGGATCGTCAGCGGCACCTGCGCGCCGTGCACCGCCTGGTCGAAGCCGATCTGGATCTCCGCCTCGAGGTCGCGCCCGCGCTCCGCGCCGCCGCGGGCGCGCCGCCCCGCGGTCGCCCCGCCGGCGCCGCCGGCGGCGCCGCCGCCGAACAGGTTGGAGAGGATGTCGCTGAAGCCGCCGCCGTCGAAACCGCCCGCGAACGGGTTGGCGCCGTGGCCGCCGAGGCCGCCGAAGACGCCCTCGCCGCGGTCGTAGGCGGCGCGCTTCTCCGGGTCCGACAGCAGGTCGTTGGCCTCGCTGATCTCCTTGAAGCGCGCCTCCGCCTTGGCGTCGTCGGGGTTTCGGTCGGGGTGATGCTGGCGCGCGAGCTTGCGGTAGGCCTTCTTGATCTCCGCGGCCGAGGCCTTCTTGTCGACGCCGAGAACGCTGTATGGGTCTTTGCGCGCAGCCATCTGTGGGCCTCCCCTTACCCGGCGACCAGCACCCGCGCCGGACGCACCAGCGCGCCGCCCGCCAGCCGGTAGCCCGGCTGGTAGACCTCGGCGATCTCGCCGGCCTCGCGACCCTCGTACGGCTGCTGCGCGACGGCCTCGTGCAGCTCCGGGTCGAAGCGCTCGCCGGGCGCGCCGTAGGACTCGATGCCGACACGCGCCAGCGCGCCGAGCAGCTCGCGCTGGACGAGCATCAGGCCGTCGATCAGCAGCGGGTCGGTGTCGCCGTCGTCGGCGTGCGCGACGGCGCGGTCGAGGTTGTCGAGCGACGGCAAGAGCTCGCGCGCGACGCGCACGAGCCCGCGGGTCTCCGCGGCGGCGGCGTCGCGGGCGACGCGCTTGCGGTAGTTCTCGAAGTCGGCCTGGGTTCGCTGCGCGAGCGCCAGGTACTCGTCGCGCTGCGCCGCCGCGGCGGCAAGCTCGTCCAGCTCGCCCTCGAGCACCTCACCCTCGACCGCGTCCGCCGCCGCGGCCGCCGGCTCCTCCGGCTCTGCGGCCGGCGCGTCCGGGTCGTACTGATCCGTCACGCCGACCGCCGGCTCCTCGGCCATGGCTATGCGCTCGGCTCGTCGACGACCTCGGCGTCGACGACGTCCTCCTCGCTGGAGGAGGCGGCGTCGGCGTCCGACCCGTTGGTGGACGCGGCGTCCGCCTGGGCCTGCTGGGCGCGCTCGTACATCGCCTCGGAGACCTTGTGGAAGGCCGAGTTCAGAGCGTCGGTGCGATCGCGGATCGGTGCCGGATCGTCGGCGTCGAGCACCTCGCGCAGCGCCTTGATCGCCGCTTCGATCTCCTCACGCGAGTGCTCGTCGACGGCGTCGCCCAGTTCCTTCAGCTGGCGGTCCGCCTGGTAGGCGGCGTTCTCGCCGTTGTTGCGTGCCTCCGCGAGCTCGCGCGCGCGGCGGTCGTCGTCGGCGTGCGCCTCGGCGTCCTGGACCATGTTCTTGATCTCGGCGTCCGAGAGGCCGGAGCCGGCGCGGATCTCGATCTTCTGCTCCTTGCCGGTGCCGAGGTCCTTCGCCGACACGCTGAGGATGCCGTTGGCGTCGATGTCGAAGCCGACCTCGATCTGCGGGATGCCGCGCGGCGCCGGCGGGATGCCGGTCAGCTGGAACTTGCCGAGCGACTTGTTGTAGGTCGCCATCTCGCGCTCGCCCTGCAGCACGTGGATCTCGACGGAGGGCTGGTTGTCCTCGGCGGTCGAGAAGATCTCCGCCTTGCGCGTCGGGATCGTCGTGTTGCGCTCGATCAGCTTGGTGAAGACGCCGCCCTTGGTCTCGATCCCCAGCGTCAGCGGCGTGACGTCGAGCAGCAGCACGTCCTTGACGTCGCCGGCGAGCACGCCCGCCTGGATCGCCGCGCCGACGGCCACGACCTCGTCGGGGTTGACGCCGCGATGGGGATCCTTGCCGGTCAGCTCCTTGACCTTGTCCTGCACCGCCGGCATCCGCGTCATGCCGCCGACCAGCACGACATGGTCGATCGCGGCGGCGCCCTTGTCCTTGGCGTCGGCGAGCGCCTGGCGCACCGGCGCCACGACACGGTCGAGCAGCGAGCCGGTCAGCTCCGCCAGCTTCGAGCGGGTCAGGCGCATGTCGAGGTGCTTGGGGCCGGACTGGTCGGCGGTCACGAACGGCAGGTTGATCTGCGTCTCCTGCGTCGTCGACAGCTCGATCTTCGCCTTCTCGGCGGCCTCGTAGAGCCGCTGCAGCGCCATCGGGTCGCTCTGCAGGTCGATCCCCTGCGCCTTCTTGAACTCGGTCACCAGCCAGTCGACGATCGCCTTGTCGAAGTTGTCGCCGCCGAGATGGTTGTCGCCGGCGGTCGACTTGACCTCGAACACGCCGTCGCCGATCTCGAGCACCGACACGTCGAAGGTGCCGCCGCCGAGGTCGAAGACGAGGATCGTCTGGTCGGACTCCTTGTCGAGCCCGTAGGCCAGCGAGGCCGCGGTCGGCTCGTTGATGATGCGCTTGACGTCGAGGCCGGCGATGCGGCCCGCGTCCTTGGTCGCCTGGCGCTGGTCGTCGTTGAAGTACGCGGGAACGGTGATCACCGCGGAGTCGACCGACTCGCCGAGATAGGCCTCGGCGTCGGCCTTCAGCTTCTGCAGGATCATCGCGCTGATCTCGGGCGGCGAGTACTCCCCGCCGCCGGCTTCGACGCGCGCGTCACCGTTCTTGCCGGCGATCACCTTGTAGGGGACGATCGACTCCTCCTCGCCCACCTCGCTCTCCTTGCGCCCCATGAAACGCTTGATCGAGAACACCGTGTTCTGCGGGTTGGTCACTGCCTGGCGCTTGGCGATCGTGCCGACCAGCCGCTCGCCGGATGCCGTGAAGGCCACCACGGACGGCGTCGTACGACCCCCTTCCGCGTTCTCGATCACGGTGGGCTCCCCGCCCTCCAACACGGCCATGCACGAGTTCGTCGTGCCGAGGTCGATACCGATCGTCTTACCCATTTGCTCGTCAGTCTCCTTTATCGCCGCAACAAATCTAAGTCGCAGTATAGAAGATTTCTACCGGCCGGTCAAATCCCCCTTGCTTTACGGGGTGGCGCATGCGCCACCCCGCGGGAGGTCGCATGCGACCTCCCGACGACTGGGTGCATGCACCCAGTCGCACAGCCCATTCCCGAGGGGCCTAACCCGTCGCGCCGGTCGCGCCGGTGGCGCCGGTCGCCCCGGTCGCGCCCGTGGAACCGGTCGGCCCGGTCGCGCCGGCCCCCGCCAGCACCGCGGCGATGTGCGCCGCGACGGTCCGCCCCAGCGCGCTCGCGACACCGCGGTCGAGGTGCGCGCGCAGCACGACCGCGGTCACGCTCGCGAGCACGGCGCCGACCCGCAGCACGACGAAGTCCGCGACGAGATGCCGCGATTTGGCGCGGATCGTCATCGGCTGGTTGAGCGACTGCGCGCCGACGCCGGGATCGCTCGGCGCGCCGAAATGGACGTCCTTCGCGGTCACCCCCGCCAGCTTGCTGCCCTTGACGATCCCCGCGATCAGGATCGTGCGGCCCAGCTTCGACGCGAAGACGGCGCGCAGATCCGCGTAGATGCGCCTGGCGTTGGAGGTCGACTTCGTCAGCAGCACGCCGGTCGAGAGCACGTCGAGCCTCACGCCGCCGGTCGTCGTGACCGAGCGGAAGTCGCGGTCGTACTCGGCGACGACCTTCGCGCCCGGCGGCAGGTAGCGGCTGAGCGTGACCGTCGCGCCCGGCTCGAGATCGCCCGGCTGCAGCGTCATCTGCGCGAGATCCGGCGTCCCCGCGGGCGGCGTCACCGCCTGCGCGACCGCGACCACGAGGATCCCCGCGGCGATCGTCACGACAACGGCTCCGGCCACACGGCGTAGGCGGCGGTTCATCGCGACTCCTCGGTCGTATCGGGCGCTGCCCTTGGAGCCTACGGGGTCGTCGGCGCCGGGCGGCGCAGCGGTGGTCGCGAGCCGACGAATTGGCAGTTGCTTCAGTTCTGCTACCGCGGGCCGCGGGGGCGTCGGCGGCGTTCGCGCCGGTAGACCCACAGCGCGCGCGGGAGCCCGACGGCCAGTGCGGGGATGCGCAGTGCGCGCCCGATCAGCGTCCCGGCGGCCGCGTGGCCGCCCGCGGTCGGCCCGTCTGACCGCCGTTCGGCCGGCGGGGCGAGCTTCGAGATCACGTAGCGGCGGCGCGCCGACCCCGGCGGCAGGGCGCGCAGGTTGGCGATCGTGAGCACGCCGCGAGGCGCGCGACCGGCGTTGACCGCGCCGAGCACGTTGTAGTAGGCGGACCCCGTGGCCGTGACACCGAGCCGGTCGGCGAGCTGCGCGCCGGCCGGCAGGCGCCGCAGGCGCGCCGCGAGCTCCCCCTCGATGCCCAGCTCGCGCGCGAGCGCGAGCGCCGCCCGCCAGACGCCGTCATCGGCACGACCGAGCGCGCGCGCGAGGTCGCGCCAGGGCTTGCTCTGCGGTCCGTCCTGGGGTTCGGGGTGCAGTGCCACGATCAGCGCGCGCAGCACCGGGTCGGGCACATCGACCACGGCTCCGGCGAGCTCCATCGTCTCGAGGTGACGGCGGGCCGCGGCCCAGACCCGCGCATCCGCGACCGCCTGCATCCCGTGCAGCGTGCGGTGCAGGTCGACGTTGGCGCCGTCGGCGGGGCGGATGAAGATGCGTGCGTGATGCTCGTCGGGCGCGAGCGCCGGGTGTGGCTGCACGACGAAACCGAGCGCCTCGAGCAGCGCGCGGGCGCGCTCGCCATCGTCGGGGCCGACCAGCAGGTCGCAGTCGCAGTAGCCGCGCGCGGCCGGCTCGTCGGGGTAGAGCCAGCGCGCGATCACCGGGCCCTTCAGCAGGATCGGCCGGATGCCCTCGCCGTGCATCGCGCCGACGACCTCGGCGGTCCAGCCGTCGACCTGCAGGCGCAGAGCGATCGTGTGCGCGTCGGCGAGCGAGCGGGCGCTCATCGGTGAACCCCGCCGTTGCGGCTCGCGTCGATCAGCAGCGCGGCGGTCGCGTCCGCCTCACCGCGGTCGCCGCTGAGTACCAGCGCGCCCGCGATCGCCCGGCGCAGCACCGCCAGCACGTGCTCAGGTCGCTGCCTGGCGGCGGGCGTGTTGGCCATCAGTGCGACCGCGCCCGCCGCCGGGGTCTGCGCCTGCGGGCGCCAGCTCGCGCCCGGCACGTATGCGGTCGTCGCAACGAGGCCGATCGGCACCGCGTGCTCCCCGGTCGGCGCGCCCAGCGCCGCGGCGGCGGTCGCCGTCGGTCGCAGCGGATCGACGCCGCGGACCGAGAGCGGGCAGGCGTAGGGGTGCGCCAGCCCGTCGGCGTCGAGCACCACGAGCTCGTCGGAGTAGTAGGTCGCACCGGCGCGCAGCAGCGCGCCGACCAGCGTCGTCTTGCCGGCGAAGCTGCGTCCGGGCAGCACGATCGCGCGGCCGTCGAGCGCCACCGCGCCGGCGTGGACGAAGACATGCTCGGGCGCGCGCTGGGCGAGGAAGGCGCGGACCTCCGCGCCGAGCACGCGCAGCGCGATCGCGGCGTCGGCCTCACCCTCCAGCAGCTTCGTGCCGAACGCGACCTCGTAGCGCTCGCGTTCGAGGCGACGCACGCGGAACGTGGTGTAGTCGGCGTCGAAGGGGGCGCACCGGTGGCCGGGCGGAAGCCGCGCGTCGACCGCGGCGGCGAGCGCCGGGTCCTCGATCGCGACCTGGATGCGCACGCCGTGACTGGTGATCGCGCGCTCGAGCGCGCCGCCTTCGCCCGCTTGCCATTTCACGCCGTTACGGTACCCTCTCGCTCAGCGAAATCGGCCGCGAGCCACAAACCACAGCCCCGCGGAAAGGATTCGGATCCGATGCTTCTACGACGCTCAGACGGACTCGTGATCGAGCAGATCGGCGAGGAGACCGTGATCTTCGACCGCCGCTGCGACATCGCCCACACCCTCGACGCCGACGCCGCGCGGGTCTGGCGCGCCTGCGACGGAGCCACCGACGCGGCCACGATCGCCAGCCGGCTCGGGCTCTCGCAGGCCGTCGTGGCGGCCACGACCGAGCGCCTCGGAGCGCTCGATCTGCTCGAGGCGCATTCGACCGTGTCGCGACGCACGGCAGTGCGGCGGATCGCGCTCGCCGGCGCCTCGGTCGCGGCGGTGCCGCTGATCACCTCACTCGCGATCCCCAGCGCCGCGGCCGCCACCAGCGGACCCGCGCCGAAGGGCGGCGGGAGCCAGGGCGGCGGCGGGCTCTGAACCCCTGAGCGAGGCGGGGACCCGCTCGGCCGTCGGGCCGGCTCAACCGTCGCGGCGGGGAACGAGCGCCTGGGCCGCCGCGGCCGGCGGTCGCGCGCGCAGCGCCAGCTCGAGCTCGAAACGCGTGTCCGGGTCGTCGAGCGCGTCGCCGAAGTGCTCGCGCAGCCGCGCCAGGCGGTAGCGGACGGTCTGGGGGTGCACATGCAGCTCGGCGGCCACCTCGGCGACGTTGCCCTGGCGGCGCAGCCAGGCGAGCAGCGTCGCCTGGAGCCGCGCGCGGGCGGCCGGGGTGAGGCCGGCCAGCGGGTGCAGGCGAAGCTCGGCGAGCTCGGCGAGCAGCGCCGGGTCGGCCTGGAGCGCGAGCGTGCCGAGCTGCTCACGCGCGACGATCAGCCCGTGCGGCGCGAGCACGCCGTCGCGGACCAGGCGCACGCACGCGGCTGCGCGCGCCCAGCTCTGCGCGGCGGCCGGCCAGGTGGTCGTCGGTCCGATCGCGGCGACGCGCCGATCGAGCGCGTGACGGATCCGCTCGGCGCGGCCGGGGGCGTCGGGATCGGCGATCAGCACGCAGACCAGCTCGTCGACGCGCGCCCCGACCGCGTCCTCGCCGACGATCGCGGCGAAGCGCTCGGCGTCGCGGTGGTCGGCCGCGAGCGCCGCCAGGCGGCGGGGCAGCGGCCAGTCGGCGGCCTGCGCGCGCAGCTGCGCCTCGGCGTCGTCGAGCTCACCGGCGATCAGCGCCCGCACGAGGCCCTGGCGCTCGCGCGAGCGCTCGCCCGCGCCGGCCGCCTGGGCGCTGGCGTAACCCTCGACCGATTCGGCTGAAATCTCGTCGATGTAGGCGAAGATCGACTCGGCGAGCAGCGACAGCGTCGCGCTGTCCAGGCCGGCGGCGATCGCCGCCTCGGAGATCCGCCGCCAGGCGATCCGCGCGCCGACGCGGTAGGCGCCCTGCAGCGCGTCGAGGCCGCGCCCGGCGCGGTACTCGCCGCGGCCCAGCGCGATGTAGACCTCGCGGCCCGGTCGCTCGCCACTCGCCGGGCGGCCGAGCTGCTCGAGGAACTGGCGCAGCGTCTCCTCGATCGCGTCGCGCACGCCGCGGCCGAAGGCGCCACCCATCGGCTGGCGGTACTCGGGGATCGCCTCGGCGATCGCGGCCGTGATCTCGTCGGCGACCGCGCCGAGCACCGGCGAGATCGCGGCGCTGACCGCGGGATCGAGCGCCTGCCAGGGGCGCTCAGCCGGGATGTTTTGTGCGTTCATGACAAGTCTTGTGGCAATGCTTTGGTCCGCGACCAAGAAACCTGTGTGTTCGAAGCGTACTCTGTGGTTTCGATGACGCGTGCCGAGCGAGCAGCCAACGTCACCGCGGTGCTGATCCCGTTCCTCGGCGCCGTGCCGGGCGCGATCCTCGCCTGGGGTTCGTTCCTGCACGCGCGCGACATCGTGATCTTCGCGGTGATGTACCTCGTCAGCGCGTTCGGCGTGACCGTCGGCTTCCACCGCCTGCTGACCCACCGCGCGTTCGAGACCTACCGGCCGATCCGCTACGCGTTCGCGATCATGGGCTCCTACGCCGTCGAGGGGCCGGTGCTCGACTGGGTCGCCGACCATCGCAAGCACCACGCCTTCTCCGACGAGGAGGGCGACCCGCATTCACCGCACGTCGGCCAGTCGCGCCGGCTTCGTCGGCGTCCTGCGCGGCCTCTGGCACGCGCACATCGGCTGGCTGTTCGAGACGCAGGGGCAGGCCGAGAAGCGCCGCTACTGCCCCGACCTGGCGGGCGACCCGGTGATGCGGAAGCTCAACCGCGCCTTCCCGCTGTTCGTGCTCGGCACGCTCGCGATCCCGTTCGTCGCCGGCTGGGCCTGGGGCGGCACGCTCGGCGCCGGGCTCGAGGCGCTGCTGTGGGCGGGCCTCGTGCGGATCTTCCTCGTCCACCACATCACCTGGAGCATCAACTCGATCCGCCACTTCTTCGGCGCGACGCGCTTCGACACCGGCGACCATTCGACCAACGTCTTCTGGCTCGCGCTGCCCAGCCTCGGCGAGGCCTGGCACCACAACCACCACGCCTTCCCCCGCTCCGCCTTCCACGGCCTGCGCTGGTACGAGCTCGACCCGTCGGGCTGGCTGATCCTGGCGATGGCGAAGCTCGGGCTGGCCTGGGACGTCGTACTGATCGATGCCGAACAGCAGCGCGCAAAGTTCGCCGCCGCCCCGCGCGCCGCAGGCGTGCATGGCGCGAACGCCTGACCGGCGCACGCCGGGCGCGAACGCGCGGCATCCAGGGCGCGATGAGCACCGCCCGCGAGCCCCGGCAAGCCGCGCCTGCGCGGCGTCTCGCACCAGTGGGGCTTCGTCGTCTCGCTCGGCTGCGGCGCGGCGCTGATCGCGCTGGCCCCGGCCGGACGGGCGGTGCTCGCGGCGGCGATCTACGCGGGCGCCGTCTCGGCGCTGCTCGGCACGAGCACGCTCTACCACCGCATCAACTGGCGGCCCGCCGCGCGCCGCTGGGTGCGCCGGCTCGACCGTTCGATGATCTACGTGCTGATCGCGGCGAGCTACACGCCGTTCGCGCTGCTCGCGCTGCACGGCACGCTCGCGAGCGTCGTGCTGATCGTGGTCTGGGCCGGCGCCGGCGGCGGCATCGCGCTGCAGCTGCTCTGGCCCGACCACCCCAAGTGGGTCGCGGTGATCGTCTCGGTCGCGCTTGGCTGGGTCGCCGTCGCCACGCTGACCCAGCTCCCCGCCGCGATCGGCTGGGGCGCGATCGGCGCGCTCGTGCTGAGCGGCGCCCTCTACACGACGGGCGCCGTGATCTACGCGCGCGAGCGGCCGAACCCGAAGCCCGGCGTGTTCGGCTACCACGAGGTCTTCCACGCCCTGGTGCTCGCCGCGGCCGCGATCCACTACGCGGTCGTCGCGTTCGTCGTGCTGCCGCTGGGGTGAGGCGGGGCGGTGGCGGGGCGCGGGCTCGGCGGGGCGCCGCGCGGCGCGGCGCGCGGGGGGTCAGCCCGGGACGACGCAGACGGGGCAGCGCACCCCCGCCGCGCCGGCAAGCCTCGCGTCCGCGGTGAGCAGGCCGCAGCCCAGCTCCTCCGCCAGAGCGACGTAGGCGGCGTCGTAGGCCGAGAGGTGGTCGCGCAGCTCCCAGATCCGCTCGAGCAGCGTGAGCACCGCGTGCCTCGTCATCCCGAGCGCGCGCAGCGCCTCCAGGGCGCGGCCGCCGTCAGCCGCCTGCAGGCGCCCGGCCGCGGCCAGGCGGCGCAGCCCGCTCGCAACCTCGACGTCGATCAGGTGCGGAGCGTGGAGGTGCTCCTCGGCCAGAGCACGCCGCGCAGGCCCGTCGCCGAGCAGCGCGGCGAGCGCCGCGGAGGCGTCGACGACGATCAACGGCCGGCGCGTCCCGCCTCGAGCTCGGCGACGACCGCCTCCGCGTCGACGCCCAGATCCGGTAGGGCGGCCAGCAGGGCCGGATTGTCAGCGCGGCGCGAGGCCTCGGCGAGCTCGCGCACGGCCAGCGCGCTCACCGACGTCAGCTCGCGGGCCGCGAGCCGCTCGAGACGCGCGACCACGTCGTCGGGCACGTTGCGCAGGTACAGGGTCCGCATGTTGCAGAATGCTAGCACGGGGCTAGCGTGCTGCTGGCGCGTCAGCGACACCGACGCGCGGGCACATCCGCGCGAGCGCGCAGGCGTCGCAGGCCGGCTTGCGGGCGAAGCAGGTGCGCCGGCCGTGGCGCAGCAGGTTGAGGTGAAACTCGAGCTCCTGGCCGGGCGGGGTCAACGCGAGCATCGTGTCGTGCAGCTCCTCGAACGGCGCGCGCGGGCGCAGCAGGCCAAGCCGCGTGCCGACCCGCGCGACGTGCGTGTCGACCGGCATCTCGCGCAGCCCGTAGCTGAAGAGCAGCACGCAGGCCGCGGTCTTGCGCCCGACGCCCGGCAGCGCGCAGAGCGCGGCGCGGCTCTCCGCCACCGGCGCGGCGGCCATCCAGTCGAGGCTGAGCGGCTCGCCGATCGCGCGCAGGATCGCCTGGATCCGCACCGACTTGACCTTCGAGATGCCGCCCGGGCGGATCGCCTCCTCGACGGCCTCGAGCGGCGCGTCGCGAACCGCGCGCCAGTCGATCGAGGCGGCCGGCGCGTCGCCGAAGCGGTGACGCAGCGCGAGGAACGCGACGTCGCGGTTGCGGTCGTTGGTGCTCTGCGAGAGCACGGTCAGGATCAGCTCGTCGAGCGGCCGGCGGTGCGGCGGGGCGCTGGGGATCCCGTAGATCTCGCGCAGGCGGTCGCGCAGGCGGCGCACCCGCGCGGGGGCCGGTCGCGTGTAGGCAGGGTCGCTCACGCCGCTATCCTCGCGCGTCGGGATGGCCGAGGTCGCCCACCACACCGACGCGATCGACGGCGAGCCGGTCAGCTGGCGCTCGGCGCCCGGCGGCGACGACGCCGAGCCGGCGCTGTATCTGCACGGCGTGCCGAACAGCTCGCTGGCCTGGCGGCCCTTCCTCGAGCGCACCGGCGGCCTCGCGCTCGACTGGCCCGGCTTCGGCGACGCGATCAAGGCCGCCACCTTCCCCTTCTCGATCGCCGGCTTCGACGGCTACCTCGAACGGTTCCTGGACTGGCGCGAACTGGAACGCGTCAATCTCGTGATGCACGACTGGGGCGCCGCGGGGCTCGCCTTCGCGCAACGCTCGCCGGAGCGTGTCGCGCGGATCGTGCTGATCGACGCGCTGCCGCTGTTCGACGGCTACGCGTGGCCGCGGGTCGCCCGCATCTGGCGCACACCGGGGCTCGGCGAGCTGCTGATGGGCAGCCTCACGCCGCGCCTGCTGCGGCGCGCGCTGCGCTACGCCAACGCGGCGCCGATCCCCGAGCGCGAGCTGCGCGAGATGTACGAGACGCTCGACTTCGGCACCCAGCGTGCGATCCTGCGGCTCTACCGGAGCGTGAAGGCAGGGACGCTGGCGAGCGCCGGCTCGAGGCTCGGTGAGCTCGACGCGCCGGCGCTGATCGTGTGGGGGAGCTCGATCCATTCGTGCCGCCACGCGCCGCGACCCAGTACACGCAGACGCTCGGCGGGCCGTGCGAGCTGGTGCTGCTCGCCGACGCCGGACACTGGCCGTGGCTCGACCGCCCGGACGTCATCGAGCTCGTCGCAGAGTTTCTCGCGCGAAGCTGAGCGGGTCGATACGATCAGCCCGGATGACGGCTCGCCTCGCTCTCATGCGGGGACGCGTTTTGCCGAACGGACGGGTCGATCTGCTGCGCCAGTGCGCTCTGTTCGGTTTCGCGTACCTGCTCTATCGCCTCGTCGAGGGCTTGGTCGGTGCCAACGCGCCCGTGGCCTTCGCCCACGCGCGCGACCTGATCGCCTTCGAACGCTCGCTGCACATCTTCGTCGAGCCCTCGATCCAGGCCTGGGCGACCAGCAGCCACCTGCTGGTCGTGGTCGCGGCCTACATCTACATCAACGCGCAGACCACGATCCTCGCCGCGCTGCTGCTGTACCTCTACATCGCGCACAACCGCAGCTACTACTTCGCGCGCAACATGCTGTTCGTCGGCATGGCGATCTGCCTGCTCGGCTACGGCCTCTTCCCGACCGCGCCGCCGCGCTTCTTCCCCGAGTGGGGCTTCATCGACACGATCAGCCAGATCACCGGCTCCGCCAGCAAGACGATCGCCCCGGTCTTCTTCAACCAGTACGCGGCCGTGCCCTCGATGCACGTGGCCTGCGCGGTGATGCTCGGCTGGACGCTGGCACGACTGGTGCGCTACCGCGTCGCCAAGGTCTTCTGGGCGCTGTGGCCGTTCTTCATCACCTTCCTGACCGTGATCACGGGCAACCACTTCCTGATCGACGCCGTGCTCGGGCTGGGCGTCGCCGGCGTCTCGTTCGCCGCGGCGCGCGCGCTCGCGGCGCTGCGGCCGCACGCCTGGACCTTCCGCACCCCGGCCCACGCCCCCGCCGGGGCTCCGCAGCACTCGCCCGTCCCGGTGACGTGAGCACGCCGCCGGCCACGGAGCGCCCACCCCGATCGCAGCGCCGCGTGACGGCGCCGCTGTCCTCCGGGCAGAGCCGCGCGATGATGCGCAACCGGCTGATCGACTCGCGGCTGACGCCGAACGCGATCTCGCTGACCGGGCTCGCGCTCAACCTGCTCGCCGCGGCGCTGGTCTGGCGCCAGCTGTTCTTCCTCGGCGGCGTCGCCTTCATCGTCGGCTCGATCATGGACACGCTCGACGGGCGCTACTCGCGAATGTCGGGCAAGGGCACCGCCTTCGGCGCCTTCCTCGACTCGACGCTGGACCGTTGCGAGGAGGGCATCGTGCTGACCGCGGTCGCCGTCAGCTTCGCCCGCCAGCACAACGAGCTGGCGGTCGCCGCGGTCGTCGTCGCGGTGCTCGCGTCGCTGATGGTCTCCTACACGCGCGCCCGCGCCGAGGCGCTCGGCGTCGAGTGCAAGGTCGGCATCGCGACCCGCGCGGTGCGCGTCGTGATCCTCTCGATCGGCCTCGTCTTCGCCCGCGGCGCCTCGCTCGGCCACTTCGACCTGCTCGCCGCCGCCGTCTACGTGCTGGCGATCCTCAGCACGATCACCGTGCTCCAAAGGATCCTGCACGTCCACGGCGCGCTGCGCGGGGCCTGACGCCGGCGCCAGCGGGCGGCGCCCACCGGTCGACCTCGTCCGCGACACCGTCGAGGCGGCGAGCCCCCCGGGCCGCGGCCTTCAGTGCGCGAACATGTGGGTGACGCGTCCGGTTTCGGTGTGCAGCGTCGTCTAGGAGGGTGAGATGGACTTCGAAACGCTCATCCGCAGCGAGGAGGACCGCCTGACCACGCGCCTGGCGTCGGTGCTGGGCGGCGATCGCCACGCCGCCGAGGACCTTCGCCAGGAGGCCTTCGTGCGTGCCTGGCGCAGCCTGCCGCGCGACCTCGACCCGGGGCGCCAGCGCGCGTGGCTGAGACGGACGGCGGCGAACCTCGCCTTCGACGAGCTGCGCCGGCGGCGCCGGCGGCCCGCCGTCAGCCTCGACGCCGCCGGCGAGATCGCCACGGCCACGCCCTCTGCCGAGCCTGACGCCGCGCGCGAAGCCCTGGCGGCGCTGCAGGCGCACGAGCGGCTCGTCCTGCTGCTGCGCTTCAGCGGCGGCCTGCGTCACGCGGAGATCGCAGCGCTCCTCGACACCTCCGAGGAGGCCGCGCGCAAGCGCGTCGCCCGGGCGCGGCGGGCGTTCCTGCGAACCTATCGTGCGGCGCGGCGCGAGCAGGCGCCACTCGTCCTCGTGGTGGCGCGCGACGAGCCCGCCGCGCCGTACGTGAACTGGCTGGAGCGGGCCGGTGCGCGCGTGCGCCAGGCACCGCCGCGGCCGACCGACCGCGACCTCGTGCTCGCCGATGCGCTGGTCCTCACGGGCGCCGTTCGCGACCTGCACTCCAGCCTCTACGGCGAGCCGCCGCGGTCGCTGCGCGGCGATCTGGACCTCGAGGGCGATCGTGCCGACCTGGCGCTGATCCGCGAGGCGCTGGCACTCGACCTGCCGATCGTCGGCGTCTGCCGCGGACACCAGCTGCTCAACATCGCCAGCGGCGGCACCCTCTACCAGGACGTCGTGCTGGACGGGCTCACCCCCGCCAGTCACGACGACGGCCAGCACCACCTCGACACCGACGGCGACAGCACGACGCGCCGGCTGCTCGGCCGCTCGACCGAGGTCACGAGCACCCACCACCAGGCCGTGCGCCGGCTCGGTCGCCGGCTGCGCCCGACGGCGAGCTCGCGCGACGGCGTGATCGAGATGATCGAGCGCGACGACCGGCGCTTCGCCCTGGGCCTCCAGTGGCATCCGGAGATCGACGCCGCATCCGGCGCCGCGATCGCGACGGCGCTCGTCGAAGCGACGCTCGAGGTGGCGGCGTGAGCGACGCGGCGGCGGTCACGATCCGGCTCGCCGCCCGTGCCGACCGCGTGGCGCTCGCGAAGCTGGCCGCGCTCGACAGCACCGTGCCCCCGGCGATGCCGGCCCTCGTCGCCGAGGTGGCGGGCGAGCTGCGCGCGGCGATCTCGCTGGTCGACGGCGCAGTTACGGCCAACCCCTTCCGGCCGACGGCCGACCTGGTCGAGTTGCTGCGCGCGCGCGAGCGCCAGCTGCAGACGCGATACAGGCGCAAGATCACGGCGCGCCTGTTCGCGGCATGGCGCCGCCGCGTGCCCGCCCTCGGCTGACCGTCCCGCGCCGCGACCGCAGCGCTCGAGGTCGCGGTCCGTATGCTGGCGGTCGTGGCGTTCACGATCGCCCAGGTCTCGCCGCACCCGTGGGAGGCTCACACCGAGCTCGGCCGCTACGTCGAGCGGGTCTCCGGCGAGCTCGCGCGTCGCGGCCACCGCGTGCTGGTCGTCGCGCCGTCGCAGTCCGCCCGCCACGCCGCGGCGTCGCGCCGCGAGCTGCGCGAGGCGCGCTCCGACCCTTCGGCGCTGCTCGGGGACGACGGCGCGCCGGGACTCTTCTTCGCCGGCGAGGTGCTGTCGGCGAGCGGACGCGGCCCCGGGCTGCCCGTCGACGTCGCCCGCACGGTGGAGGAGCTGCTCGCCGTGCTGCCGCTCGACTTCGTGCACGTACACGAGCCGTTCGCGCCGAGCGCCGCGAGCGCGGCGCTGCGCCATTCGCGCGCGCTGAACGTCGGCAGCTTCCACGCGCCGAACGAGCGGCTCCTCTCCACGCAGGTGGCGCGCCGCTTCGTCGAGCTGTTCTTCGGCCGCCTCGACGCGCGGGTCGCGAGCTATGCCGCCACCGCGGCGCTGATGGAGTCGCACTTCCCGGCCGACTACCGCGTGATCACGCCGATGGTGGCGGCCTCCCCGCCGCGCGGCGAGCGCTCGCCGCGGCTGCGCATCGCCTTCGTCGCGGCGGAGGAGCGCGCCGCCCTGCGCACCTTCCTGCGCGCGCTGCGGCGCCTGGGGACCGGCGCCGACTGGGAGGCGACGGTGCTCGGCGCCGCCGGCGGCCAGGTCGCGTTGCGCGCCGAGCTGCGAGCGCGCGTGCGTTTCCTCGACGGCGGCGGCGAGGACGACCGTGCGGCGGTGCTCGCAGCGGCCGACGTGGTCGTGCTTGCCTCAGCCGGCGCGCTCAGCGCGCCGGGGCTCGCGCTGGAGGCGATCGGCGCGCGCGCCGTGCCGCTCGCCTCGCGCGTCGACGTCTACGAGGAGGTGCTCGCCGGCGGCGAGCGCGGCCTGCTGTTCTTGCCCGGCGACGTGGACACGCTGGCGGCCCAGCTCGCCCGGCTCGCCGACGACCGCGCGCTCGGCGAACGGCTAGTCGCCGCCGCCGACGACTTCCGCGCGTCGCTGACCGCCGCGCGTGTCGTCGACCAGCTCGAGGAGGTCTACGAAACGGTCGCCGCACGCCGGCGCGAGCCCCGCAGCCGGCGTCCCGCCGCCAACGGACGGGCGATGATCGACGTCGACCTGCACATGCACACCGACCACTCCTCGGACTGCGCGACACCGGTCGAGGTGCTGCTCGCGACCGCCAAGGCCGAGGGACTCGGCGCGATCGCGATCACCGATCACAACGAGATCTCCGGCGCGCTCGAGGCGCTCGCCAAGGCCGACGGGATCAAGGTGATCGTCGGCGAGGAGGTCAAGACCGCCTCGCAGGGCGAGGTGATCGGGCTGTTCCTGCACGAGCGGATCCCGCGCGGCCTGAGCCTCGAGCAGACGGTGGCCGAGATTCGCCGCCAGGGCGGACTGGTCTACGTGCCCCACCCGTTCGACCGCATGCACACCGTCCCCGGCTACGAGCACCTGCTGACGATCCTCGAGGAGATCGACGCGCTCGAGATCTTCAACCCGCGCGTCGCGATCGGCTCGTTCAACGAGGAGGCCGCGCGGTTCGCCGCCAAGTACCGCCTGACCGCGGGCGCCGGATCGGACTCGCACGTCGCCGCCGGCCTCGGCTCGGTGCGCGTGCGCATGCGCGACTTCGACGGGCCGGTCGAGTTCCTGCAGTCGTTGCGCGACGCGGAGATCCACACCAAGCCGTCGAGCCTGCTCTACGTCCAGGCACTGAAGTTCCTCGAAACCAAGGCGACACCGTCGAGCGCCCGTCGCGCGCGGCGGGCGCGGCGTGTGCGACGCGCGATGCGCAAGTCCTGATGCACGCCCAAGGACAACCCTGTGGCCCGCGGAAGTTGAACGGGCCGATGCCCGCGACCGACGACGAGATCCGCGAGAAGTATCTGGAGCGCGCGATCCGCGAGCTGAACCTGCTCACCCGCGACATCCAATCCTGCGACCGCTGCCCGCGCGGCTCGCTGATGCCGGTGCTCGGCTCCGGCCATCCGCAGGCCGACATCATGATGGTCAAGTACGCGCCGCGGCCGTCGGAGATCGAGGAGGGCGTCGCCTTCTACGGCCGCTCCGGCAGCGCGCTGATGAAGTCGCTGCGGCGCCTGCAGATCGACCCGCTCGCGGTCTACGGCACGCTGTTCGTCAAATGCCCGGTCGCCGACACCTCGCTCGCCGACCCCGCCTGCATCGCACGCGTCGCCGAGGAGATCGCGATCGTCTCGCCCAAGATCATCGTCACGATGGGCGAGGACGCGCTCTACGCGCTCGACGAACTGATGCTCCCGCTCGCCCACCCGCTGACACCGCGGATCGGCGAGATCCAGCAGCTCACGCCCCAGATCGCCGTCCTGCACGTGCCGAACATCGACCAGGCGCTCGACGACGAGCGCGCCAAGCGCGCCTTCTGGGCCTCCTTCCGCGCGCTCGGCGACTGGTACGCGGAACTGCCGCCGTACTAGGGCGTGCCGGACGGGTCGGGCCGACCCGGCGACACAGCCGCGCCCGGGCGGCCCGCGCGAGGCGTCGGCGACAAGCCGCCCACGATTGCGTACCGTGTGCGAATGAAACCGTCGCGAGCGCTCCAACTGACCGCCGTGGCCGCCTGCGTCACAGCGCTCCTTGCGACGAGCGCGCCGGCTTCCCCGCGCTCCGCGCACGCCGCTCGCACCGTCGTGCTCGGCTCCAAGCACCACCCGCTCCCCAGCGGCTACGGCTTCGGCACCGTGCGGCCCGGCGCGATCTTCAACGGCGGCGATCCGAGCGGGCTCGTCACGCACATCCACTGGAGCTCCTGGGGAGGGAGCGTCGCGACCGGCCACGGGCTGAACGCGATCTTCAAGCCGGCGGGCGGCTACTACGCGAAGCTCGTGACGATCCAGCTGCGCGCCTACGACATCGGCCGTTGCGCCGCGCTGGGCCCCCTCGCCTACCGGCGGCTCTCGGTGCGTGAACCATCGCGTCCGGGCGGCCCTCCCGGGCGGTGGGTTGCCTGGGGCGGCGGGCGCGGGACGATCTGCTGAGCCGCGCCGCGCGATGCCCGCCGGCTTCGTGCCGACGACGGCGTTGTGCGGGGTCGCTCAGGAGCTGCGCTGCGGAGAACGCCGGCAGTTGGGCGCTTTCGCGCGTCGTTTCTACCCGCGGTCGAGTTCGAACACCTGGGTGTTGGGGAGATTGGCTTGCTTCAGCGACACCTCGAGCTTGTTCTGGCTGACGATCGTGATCGTGATCGTTCCGCCGACGCTGAGGGCTCCCTCGGTGATGTGCACCGTGCCCGCATAAACCGTGTTGTTGCTCTGAAGCGTCGCGGTGACGGTGCCACGCAGGCCTGAGTGGCCCGCGCCGCCTGTGAATGTGCCTGTCAGCGTGTGGAGGTTGTTCGTCGTCGTGAGCATCCATGGTGGGGCGGTTGGCGTTTGAGGGTTCGTCCACGAGCCGGTCAGGTTCGCGGAGCCTCCCCCGGTGTCGGCTGCGGAGCCCTCGTGGAACGTGACGCTGAGTTGACCGCCGGCGGCGTCGCTCATGCTCCGCACGATCCCGAGGCGCAACTGTCGCCCGACGATGGCGCTCAGCGGGCCGCCCGAGCCTGACGCGATCGTGAGCGCGAGGCCCGTCGCGCTGCTTTGGCAGCTCACCCGCAGCGGGACGTTCACGCCTGGCTGCGGACCGACATGGAGCGAGCGCAGACGCTGCTTCGCACCGGAGCCGGTGGTCGACAGCTCGACCGGTGTGAACGCACAGCCTGCCTGCGCGTGCTCAGCCGTCGCCTCGTTTGCAAGTGCCGCGGCGGCCTGGACCGCCTTCGCGAAGCGAACGCACTCCACGAACCCACGGGCGATCTCGAAAAACGCGGCGTCGAAGCCCAAACGCGCCTCGTTGGCATAGCCATCCGCGATCGCACGCTCGAGGATCCGGTTGATGCTCACCAGGAGCGACGTGAGCCGGGTCATGCAAACGTGGGGGCCCGCAGCCAGCGCGGCGATGTCGGCGTCGGTGAGCCCCGTGAGGTCCACCGTCGTCTGACTGGCTGAACCAAGCGGCGGCGAGGTAACGTTAGCGGCACCACCGGGCGGCGGCTCGGGAACGCTCACGGTCGTGTTGAACGCGGCCGGGGTCGGCACGGTCACGACGCTGGTTGCCGGGTTCGCCGCCGTGCAGCAGCCATCGCCGGTGAAGTCTCCGCTGAAGGTTCCGTGGTAGGGGCCGATGCCCGTTCCCTCGTCCGACAGTTCGTCGTAGGTGCCCGCGAACGAAGTCCCGTCGGAGCTGACGAGGATGTGAATCGTGCCGTAGCGCACGCCAGCGCTGCTCTTGTAGAAGCCCTGCAAGCTTCCCGCGGTCTGGGTGCAGCCGACGATGCGTCCCGAGTCCGAGCCGCTGTAGGTGCCGACGTACCAGACCGTGGGATTGGCGCAGACAAGGGTTCCGATCCCCATGTCCGCCACCGTCTGGCTGCCGGTCGCGGCGTCCACCACGCTGAGGCTGAGCCCGCCCGTGTTCGTCGACCAGTTGCCGGCGTACGGATTCTGCCGCGTCTGCGCCTGCGACATCGCGGGCACGATGATCATCAGCACCGCAGCACCCAGCACAGCCGCCGATTTGAGCACCCTCACCCGAATCGCCCCCGTGACGCGATTATCTGCCACGGCAGGCGCGATTGCAATGGCCGGTACCTGGCTGGTTGGCGGGCCGCTCGAGCGGATTCACACGCACCGCCGTGCACGCGCGGTCCCGCTTGCAGAACCGCGAGAAAAGTGATATCTATTTGATAACACATTGAGAAGCGCCGTTCCAACCGGAGGACATCATGAACCAGGCCGTCGATCCGCAACGCCAGCCCGAGGCGACACCGGTCGGGCACGCGGGAACCCGCGTCGAAATCCACGAGCGCCGGGCCTGGTCGATCAGCGGCTGGTTCGGTGTGCTGGTGGTCGCGGCGGGCACCGCCGTGAGCATCCTCGTCGCCGAAGGCTCGGCTGCGGCGTGGGCGATCGTGCCGATCCTGGCAACGGTTGTCGTGCTGACGTCGCTGGTCATCGTCCAACCAGGCCAGACCAAGGTCGTGCGGTTCTTCGGGAGCTACGTCGGCACGGTGCGCCGTCCCGGCCTGTGGTGGATCGTGCCGCTGGCGGACCGCCGGAACCTGAGTGTTCGGGTCAGGAACTTCGAGACCAACCACCTGAAGGTCAACGACGCCGACGGCAACCCGGTGGAGATCGCGGCGATCGTCGTCTGGCAGGTCGCCGACACCTCCCGGGCGGTGTACGCGGTCGATGACTACGTCAACTTCGTCGAGGTCCAGGCCGAATCGGCGCTGCGCCACGTCGCAACCACCCATCCCTACGACGACCCCACGGAGGAGGGCACGTCGCTGCGCGGCTCGACCGACGTGGTCGCCGCAGAGCTGGCACGGGAGGTGGCCGAGCGCGTGATCATCGCAGGGGTCGAGATCGTCGAGGTGCGCATCAGTCACCTGGCGTACGCCTCGGAGATCGCTCAGGCGATGCTGCGCAGACAGCAGGCCAACGCCGTCGTCGCCGCGCGCTCACGGATCGTCGAGGGCGCCGTGGGAATGGTCGAGATGGCGCTGAACCGGCTCAGCGAGGGCGGCATCATCGAGCTCGACGAGGAACGCAAGGCGGCGATGGTGAGCAACCTGATGGTCGTGCTCTGTGCCGAGCAGCCGGCATCCCCCGTCGTCAACACCGGGACGCTCTATACGTGAGCCACGAGCGCAAGCCCGTCCTTCTGCGCATCGACCCGGCGGTCCACGATGCCCTCGCCCGATGGGCCTCTGACGAGTTCCGCAGCCTCAACGCGCACGTCGAGATGCTGCTGCGGCGAGCGCTGAGCGACGCGGGCCGGCTGCCCCAACAGGCGGCGCCGATGCCCCGACGCGGCCGTCCCCCGACGCGCAGCAGGTGACGGAGGGTCGTGCGTCATCAAGGGGCGCGACCACGTCAACTGCGGCGGACGGGCTCGCCTCCTAAACGCCGCGCGGCGCGACCGCTACCCCATCACGAGGACGATCTTGCCGAGCTTGCCGCCGGCGGCGAAACGCGCGTAGGCGTCGGCGACCGCGGTGAGCGGGAAGGTCGCGGCGATCGGCACCGTCACGGCGCCGGACGCGAGCAGGGGCAGCACGCTGCGCTCCATCCGCCGGGCGGTCAGCGCCTTCTCCTCGAGCGGGCGGCTGCGCAGCGTCGAGCCGGTGATCGTGGCGCGCTTGAACATCAGCACGTGCATGTCCCACTCGGCGCGCGAGCCGGCGCCCATGCCGATCGCGACGATCCGGCCGCCGTAGGCGAGGGCGTCCAGGTTGGCGGCGAGGTTCGGCGCCCCGACCAACTCGAGGATCACATCGAACGGCCCGTGCTCGGTGAAGCCCTCGGGCGCGATCGCGGTGGCGCCGAGCGCGGCGACGGCGTCGCGCAGGCTCGCGTCGCGGACCGTCGCGTGGACGCGTGCCCCCGCCGCCGCCGCCAGCCCGATCGCCGCCGTGCCGACGCCGCCGGCGCCGCCGTGGACGAGCACGCGCTCGCCGGCCTGCAGGCCGGCCTGGGTGAAGAGCGCGTCGTGGGCGGTCGTGAAGGTCTCCGGAACGCCGCCCGCGGCGGGCCAGTCCAGCTGTTCCGGCACCGCCATCAGGATCCGCTCGTGGACGACGGCGAACTCGCCCTGGCCGCCGCCGCCGACGATCCCCATCACGCGCTCGCCGAGCGCGAAGCGGGTGGCGCCAGCGCCGAGTCCTGCCACCTCGCCGGCCAGCTCGATCCCCGGGATGTCCGGCGGAGCGCCCGGCGGAGCGGCGTAGCGGCCGGCGAGCTGCATCAGATCCGCGCCGTTCAGCCCGGCGGCCGCCACCCTGACGAGCACCTCGCCGGCTCCCGGCGCCGGCGTCGGATGCTCGCGCGCGGCGACCGCGCCTGCTTCGATCGTGGCCGCGATCACCGGCTCAGCACCGCGACGCACTCGATGTGCGGGGTCTGCGGGAACATGTCGACCGGCGTGACCCGCTCGAGGCGCCAGCCGGCCTCCACCAGCTGGGCCGCGTTCGGCGCGAGCGTCGTCGGGTTGCAGGAGACGTAGACGATCCGCCGCGGCGATGCCTCGATCACGCGGCGGACGATCTTCTGCGAGAGCCCGGCGCGCGGCGGATCGACGACCAGCACGTCGGGGCGCCCGGCGCGGTCCACCAGCTCGCCGAGCGCCAGGCGCACATCGCCGGCGTAGAAGGCGGCGTTGGTGATCTCGTTGCGGCGGGCGTTCTCGATCGCGTCGGCGACCGCCTCCTCGATCAGCTCCAGGCCGTGGACCGTTCCGGCCCGCGGCGCGAGCGTCAGCGCGATCGAGCCGATCCCGCTGTAGAGGTCGAACACGCGCTCCCAGCCGCGCAGCGCCGCCGCGTCGACGATCAGGCCATAGAGCACCTCGGCCATCTCGGTGTTGGTCTGGAAGAAGGCCTCGGGCGAGATCCGCAGCTCCAGCTCGCCGATCCGCTCATCGATCGCGGCGTCACCGGCAAGCAGCTCGGTGCGCCCGCCGGCGGTGGTCTCGGCGCGTGCGTCGGTATGCGTCCACAGCAGGCCATGGCAGTCGACCGCGGCGGCCAGCGCGTCGCCGTCCAGCACGCCGCGGCTCGTCACCAGGCGCACCAGCAGCTGGCCGGAGCGGCGCCCCTCGCGGACCACGAGGTTGCGCAGGAAGCCCTCGCGCGTGCGGCGGTCGAAGGCCGCGAGCCCCTGCGCGCGGCAGAACTCCAGCACCTCGCGGCGGGCCTGGTTGGCCGCCTCGGACGCCAGCAGGCAGTCCTCGATGTGCTGGATGCGCTCCCATGAGCCGGGCGCGTGGAAGCCGCACTCCAGGGTGCCGTCCTCGCCGGTCCCGAACGAGTACTCGAGCTTGTTGCGGTAGCGCCACTGCTGCCCCGCGGCGACGATCGGCTCGAGCGTGAAGCCGTCGAGCTTGCCGATGCGGCGCAGCGCGTCGTCGACCTGCTCCTCTTTGATCTCGAGCTGGCGCTCGTAGCGGAGCACCTGCCATGGCGCGCCCGGATGGTCGGCGAGCGCCGCCACCTGGTCGAGCCCCGGCTCGAGCAGCGCGGTCGCGCGGGCCTGGGCGTAGGAGCGCTTGCGCTGGTGCACGCGTGCACGCACGAGGTCGCCGGGAAAGCCGCCCTCGACGAAGACGACGTAGCCGCCCGGCGCACGCGCGACACCGGCGCCCCCGAACGCCAGCGAGTCGACCCGCAGCGTCAGCTCCTCGCCGACCGCCGGACGCGCGGCAAGCGGGGCACCGCTCACGGGAGCAGCCATTCGAGCAGCGCCTTCTGCGCGTGGCGGCGGTTCTCGGCCTGGTCCCAGATCCGCTGGCGGCGGCCGTAGAGCACCTCGGCCGTGATCTCCTCGCCGGCATGCGCCGGCAGGTCGTGCAGCGCGATCACCTCCGGGCGCGCGAGGTCGAGCAGTGCGTCATCGACGCGGTAGCCCGCGAACGCGGCGCGCCGGGCGGCGGCGGTCTGCTCGTCGCCCATCGAGACCCACACGTCCGTGTAGACCGCATGCGCGCCGCGCACCGCCGCCGCGGGCTCGCGTACGAGCGTCGCACCGGTGCCCGGCTCGAGCTCGTAGCCCTCGGGCGAGGCGACCACCACCTCGAGGCCGGCGCGCGAACCGATCAGCGCCAACGAGCGCGCCACGTTGTTGCCGTCGCCGACGTAGGCGACGCGCAGGCCCTTCAGCGTGCCGAAGGTCTCGCGCAGCGTCAGCAGATCGGCGAGCGCCTGGCACGGATGATGGAGCGTGGTCAGCATGTTGAAGACCGGGATCGAACCCGCGGCCGCCAGCTCCTCGACCACCTCCTGCGGCCCGGTCCGCACGCCGACCGCGTCGAGGTGGCGCGAGAGCACGAGCGCCGTGTCGCGCAGCGGCTCGCCGCGCGAGAGCTGCAGCTCGTCGGGGCGCAGGATCAGCGGGTGGCCGCCGAGCTCGACGACACCCACCTCGAAGGACACCCGTGTGCGCGTCGAGGGCCGCTCGAAGACCAGCCCCACGCAGCGCTCGTGCAGGGCGCGCGAGCTGCGCGGCGCCGCCTTCAGCTCTAGCGCCCGCTCGATCAGCCTGCCCAGCTCGGCGCCGTCGAGCTCTGTGCCTGTGAGGAAATGCCGGGGCATGGGCGAACCGAACAGCTTACTTCGGCGCCGCCGCGCGCCCCCGCGGCCCGGAACACGAGCACTGCGTATGTAGTGCCTGTGTGGTCAGGCAGTAGCTCATCTATGGTGTGTAGTGCATGTTCCGGCAGGCTTTACTGAGTCTGGTTTTCATGCGCATAAAGCCTGTGATACCATGCCTTACGGCCTGATCCAGGGGTAACGCCTGGAAAGACGAGCCTTATGAACATTGATTCCCAACTGACGGACGAAGCGGTCCTGAGCGAAATCGGCGAACGACTCGCGGCGCTGCGCCTCGCGCGCAACCTCACCCAGCAGGAGCTCAGCGAGCGGGCGGGGGTCGCACGCGACGTCATCCAGCGCCTCGAGGCGGGCGGCGCGGTGATGGACGCGAACCTGGTCCGCGTGCTGCGCGAGCTCGAGCTGCTCGACGCACTGGACCGCCTGATCCCCGCGCCCGTGCCCAGCCCGCTGGCCGAGCTGAAGCTGCGCGGGCGCCAGCGCCGCCGGGCGGCCGGCGCCCACGGGCGCGCTGAAGGCCCCGCCGGCGAGCGGCCCTGGAGGTGGGGCGACGAGCCATGAGCAGCCTCGCCGAGGTGCGCCTGTGGGGCACCACGATCGGCGCGGTATCGATGGACGGCGGGCAGGCCGCGGTGTTCCAATACGACCCGGCGTTCCTGGCGAGCGGGATCGAGGTGGCGCCGCTGACGATGCCGCTGCGCGCCGACCCCTACCGCTTCCCGGCGCTGAACCCGGCCGGCTTTCACGGGCTGCCGGGGCTCCTGGCGGACTCGCTCCCCGACCGCTACGGACGGGCGCTGATCGACGCCTGGCTGGCCGCGCAGGGGCGGCGCCCGGAGAGCTTCGACTCGGTCGAGCGGCTCTGCTACGTCGGCCTGCGCGGCATGGGCGCGCTCGAGTTCCTCCCCGCCCGCGGGCCGCGCGCCTCGACCAACCACGACCTTCGCGTCGACGCGCTGGTCAAGCTCGCCTCCGAGGTGCTGAGCAACCGTGCCAAGCTCGTCGCCTCGCTGGCGGCCGGGCATCGCGAGGCGGCGATGCGCGACATCCTCAGCGTCGGCACCTCGGCGGGCGGCGCTCGCGCGAAAGCCGTGATCGCCTGGAACCCGCAGAGCGGCGCCGTGCGCTCCGGGCAGCTCGACGCCGGCCCCGGCTTCGAGCACTGGCTGCTCAAGCTCGACGGCGTCGCGGGCAACAAGGACCGCGAGACGCTCGTCGATCCGCAGGGCTACGGGGCGATCGAGCTGGCCTACGCGCGGATGGCGCGCGACGCCGGCATCACGATGAGCGAGTGCCGGCTGCTCGAGGAGGGCGGGCGCCGCCACTTCATGACGCGGCGCTTCGACCGCGACGCGCAGGGCCGCAAGCGCCACATGCAGTCGCTCGCCGCGCTCGCGCACTTCGACTTCACGGCCGCCGGGGCGCACTCCTACGAGCAGGCCTTCGGCGTGATCCGCGAGCTCGGCCTGGACGCCGGCGCGCTCGAACAGCAGTTTCGCCGGATGGCATTCAACGTGGTCGCGCGAAACCAGGATGACCACGTCAAGAACATCGCCTTCCTGATGGACCGCTCCGGGCGCTGGGAGCTCTCACCTGCGTTCGACCTCGCCTACTCCTACAACCCGGCCGGGGAGTGGACCTCGAGCCACCAGATGACGGTGGCCGGCAAGCGCGACGGCTTCACCCTCGAGGACCTCCGCCAGGCCGGCCGCGTCGCCATGCTCAAGCGCGGCCAGGCCCAGCGGATCGTCGACGAGATCCGCGCGATCGTCGCCGACTGGCCGCGCTACGCCGCCGCCGCCGCAGTTGACGAGCGGCACGTCCGCCGCATCACGCCGAACCTGCGGCTGAACCTCCCGGCCCGATAGGGCCGCCCTAAGAACTAAAAACGAATCCCGTACCCCTGCAGTGCGAGCACGGCGCGGTTGCGCAAGGTACCGGGCCGCGGGATCAGGCCGAGCGCGACCGCGGCGCCGTAGGCGTCGTAGACCGCGCGCACACGCCACAGCCGCGTGCGCCCGAGGTCCAGCTCGCACCAGAAGACGGCGTGCAGCTCGATTTCGCGATGGCTCGCCGGCAGGCCGTCGAGGGCGCCGGTGTTGCGGCCGACCGCGCGGACCGGCAGCGCGACGAAGCGACCGTCGGTCAGGCGCTCGCCGGCGCGCGCGACGCTGACATCGGGAAACGCCCGCCACAGGCGCTCGGCGTGGGCGGCGAACGCGGGCACACCATGCAGCGGGCTGCGCGTGAGCGGATCCTCGTAGTGCAGGTCCGGCGCGCACAGCGCCATGAACGCGCCGGAGTCGCCGCCCGAGAGGGCTGCCTCCCACGCGTCGGCGAGTCGATCGACGCTCACGCCAGGACCGGCCATCGCGGTCCATGCTGGCACACTTGCGCGGATGGAGAGAAGCGTTGACGGGCCGCAGCGGCGCAAGCGGCGCCCGGCGGGCGTCGCGCCCAGCGCGGGGCTCGGCCGCTCGGCGCGCCCCGGCCCGTCCGACCCGGCGGACGCGCCCGACGCGCCGCTGCCCAGCCGCTCGGAGCTGCGCAACCAGGCGGCGCGCGCCGCGCTCGCCCCGCTCGCACCCGGGGAGCGGCCGCGGGCGCTGCTGGTCGCCGTCGCGGTGACCGCGCTGCTCGGCGTCGGCAACGCGATCGCCTACGCCGCCGGCGCGAAGATCGGGAGCCGCCACCCCGGTGTCGGCGTGCTCTCGTTCAGCGTGGTGATGGCGCTTTTGGCCGGCGGCATGTGGGCGCGGCGCTACCTCGCCGTGCTCGCCTTCGAGGCCCTGCTGGCGGTCACCGTGACGTTCTTCACGCTGTTCCTGGTCGAGGCGTCGAACGTCGAGGGTGTGCTGCTGTGCGTCGGCGTGATCGGCGCCGGCGGCTGGCTGTTCTGGAAGCTCGTGCGGGTGATGGGCCGGCTGTCCGCCCCGCGTCACTCGTCACCCTGAGGGGGTCGGCGGGCCTGCTTGCGCTGGGCGTCGACGCGCTTGGCGCTGAGGCGACGCTCGCGCGCCGCGGCGGTCGGCCTGGTGGGACGCCGCGGCCGTCGCACCCGCAGCGCCTCCTCGAGCTTGACGCGCAGCCGCTCGAGCGCCAGCTCGCGGTTGCGCAGCTGGCTGCGCGCGTCCTGCGCGACCGCGCTGACACGCGGACCGAGCGCCGCGAGCACGCGCCCGCGCTGCGCCTCGCTCAGCGCCTGCGACGCGGCGACGTCGAAGGAGGCCTCGACGCGCGAGTCGGTCACGTTGGCGTGCTGGCCGCCGGGGCCCGACGAGCGGCTGGTGCGCAGCTCGACCTCGGACAGCGGGATCGTGACGCCGTGACCGACACGCAGGCCGTCCTGGGCTTCCATCGCCCAAGCATCCCGGATCGCCCCGTCGTATAGATTCCTGGCTCGATGGCCGCACGCACGTTTGACTGCGTCGTGATCGGCGCCGGCCCGGGTGGCTACGTGGCGGCGATCAGGGCAGCCCAGCTGGGAATGGCGACCGCCGTGGTCGAACGCGGCGCGGTCGGTGGCCGCTGCCTGAACGTGGCGTGCATCCCGGCGAAGGCGGTGCTGCGCGCCGCCGACATCCTCAGCGAGGTTCGCGAGGCCGGCGACTTCGGGATCGTGGTCGCCGAGCCCGGCGTCGACTTCGGCGCGGTGATGGCGCGCCGCGAGAAGGTCGTCGCCACGCTGACCGGCGGCGTCGCCGGGCTCTTCAAGAAGAACAAGATCGAGCTGATCACAGGTGAGGCGTCGCTGACGTCCGCGGGGACGGTGCGCGTCGGCGCGGATGAGCTGAGCGCGAAGGCGATCGTGCTCGCGACCGGGTCGGTGCCCCGAGCGCTGCCCGGAATCGAGTTCGGCGGGCGCGTCGTCGGGACCGAGGAGGCGTGGGCGTTCGCCGAGCTGCCGCGCCGCCTGGCGGTCGTCGGCGCCGGCGCATCGGGGGCCGAGATCGCCTCAGCCTATGCTCGGCTGGGCGCCGAGACACATCTGTTCGAGGTCCTCGACCGGGTGCTGCCAACCGAGGACGAGGACATCTCGAAGGTCGTCGCGCGCGGGCTCGCACGCCAGGGCGTCGCCGTCCACACCAGCACGGCGATCGAGAACGTCTCCAGCACCAAGAGCGCCGTCAGCTTCAGCGCCGCCGGTGAGCAGCTCGAGACCGACTGGCTGGTCCTCGCGGTCGGCCGCGGCCCCGACGTCGCCGGCCTCGGGCTCGAGGCGGCTGGCGTCGCGCTCAGCGAGCGCGGGCTGATCGAGGTGGACGGCGCGCAGCGCACCTCGCGCGAGGGGGTCTACGCGATCGGCGACGTGGTGTCAGGGCCGGCGCTGGCGCACAAGGCGTCCGACGAGGGCATCATCGCGGTCGAGGACGCCGCCGGCCGCGCCACACATCCGCTCGTCCACGTCGACATCCCCCGCGCCACCTTCTGCGCCCCGAACGTCGCGAGCTTCGGCCTGACCGAGGCCCAAGCGCGCGAGGCCGGCCACGACGTCGTGATCGGCAAGGTGCCCTACGGCGCGGTCGGCGCCGGCACGATCTACGGCGACCGCGCCGGCATCGTCAAGATCGTCGGCGAAAGCCGCTACGGCGAGCTGCTGGGCGCGCACATCGTCGGCACGCGGGCCACCGAGCTGATCCAGGAGCTCGTCAACGTGCGCGCGCTGGAAGGCGGCTACGCCGAGGTCGCGCGGATCGTGCACGGCCACCCGACACTGTCCGAGGCCGTGCTCGAAGCCGCTCGCGACGCCGACGGCTGGCTGATCCACGGGTAGGCGCAAATGAGCCTGGAGGCGGCGTTCTACTTCGATCTGCGCAGCCCCGAGGCCTACCTGGCGGCCGAGCGCGCGCTCAGCGTGCTCCCCGCCCCCTGCGAGTGGCAGCCGATCCTTACGACGATGCTGCCGCACGCCGAGAGCTTCGAGGCCTATCGCTGCGAGCGCGAGGCGGAGATCATGCGTGAGAACCTCGAGCGGCGCGCCGAAGCGCTCGACCTGCTGCCGCTCGACTGGCCGGACCCGTTCCCGTTCGACAGCGGCTTCGCGATGCTCGCCGCGACCTACGCCAAGCGGCTCGGCAAGACGGTGGCCTTCGCGCTGGCCGCGTTCCGCCAGGCCTACGCCGGCGGCAAAGCGCTCAACGAACGCGACAACGTGCTGATCGCCGCGGCGGCCTGCGAGATCCACCCGACGGCGCTGCTGGCGGCGACACAGAGACGGGGCGTCGCGGACGAGCTGGCGCGCGCCAGCGCGCAGGCGCTCGCGCTCGGCGTGACCGACGTGCCGGCGGTGCGCGTCGGCGACCGGGTGCTCGTCGGCGAGCGCACGCTCGAGCAGGCCGGCGCGCTGCTCGCGGGTGCGCGCAGATGAGGGCCGGGCTCGCCTACCGGCTGCTGGTCCGCCGCGGCGGCGCGACGCCGGCGCTGCTCGCCTCGCCCGAGCGCCTCGACGTCGTCGAGATCGTCGACGTCTCATCCGGCGAGGTGATCCTGTTCTGGGACTGCACCCCGCGCGAGGCCTCGCGCCTCGCACGTCGCCTGCGCACCGACCTCGCCGGCCAGGAGGCCGACGAGTTCGTCGCCCGCTGGTCGGCCGTGCCGAGCGGCTGAGCGGGTCGCCGCGCCGCTCGAAGGCTTCGAACTGCGCCCGAGCGACTGACGGTCAGTCCTCCCAGAACCCCTCGACGAGCTCCCCGTCGCCGCCGTGGCGGGCCCCGAAGACGATCACCTCCATGCCGTCGGGGCCGCCGCGCAGCGAGCGCGTCACGCTCGGCGCGAGACGCACGATGTCGTGCGCGCGCAGCTCGTGGACGCCGTCGTCGAGCTTGATCTCGCCCGAGCCGGCGATCACGAAGTAGATCTCCTCCGCCTCCTCGTGGCGGTGACCGAACGGCTGGTGGCGGCCGGGGAGCAGGGTGATGTGGGCGAAGCCGGTGCGCGCCGCACCGACCGCCTCGCGCGGGAAGCGTGCGGAACCGAACTCGAGCCCGCGGCCGGCCGCGCTGTCCGGAACCTCGTCGAGGTTGGTGATCGTGTAGTCGCTCATGGGTGGATCCTAGAGCGGCGCGCCGCCGGCGCGCCGGCGCTCTCTGTCATCCTGAAAACCGATGGAAGACCTCTGGGTCTGCAACCTCGGACTGGTGCCGTTCAACGAGGCGCTCGCGCTGCAGCTTCGCCTGCGCGAAGCGCGCCAGGCGGACGAGATCCCCGACACGCTGCTGCTGCTCGAGCATCCCGCCGTCTACACGCGCGGGCGGCGCTCGACACCTGAGGAGCTGCCGCTCGGCGAGGCGTTCTACGCCGCACAGGGAATCGAGGTCGTCGACGTCGATCGCGGCGGCAGGGTGACCTACCACGGTCCCGGCCAGCTCGTCGGCTACCCGATCCTGCGGATCGGCGACATCATTGGCTACCTGCGGACGATGGAGCGGGCGATCATCGCCGCGCTCGCACGCGAGGGGATCGAGGCGCAGGGCGGGGGCGAGCGGCCGACCGGGGTGTGGAGCGCCGGCGCGAAGATCGCCTCGATCGGCGTCCACGTCTCGCGCCGCGTCACGACCCACGGCTTCGCCGTCAACGCGGAGAACGACCTCGAGCCGTTCGAATGGATCGTCCCCTGCGGGCTCGAGGGAGTGCGGATCACCTCGATCGCGCAGCGAGAGCGGCCGCGCCGCAACCTCGCCGGCTTCCGCGAGCTGATGGCGGCGGAGTTCGCGCGCGCGTTCGAGCGACAGGCACGCGCGGTGGCGCCCGAGCAGCTCGACGGCTCGCTGGCGGCGGCGGTCGCCGGGTAGGCTGGGGCGATGGCCACGAGCACCACGCGCTCACGTTCGAACCCCGGCGGCATGGATGTACGCACGGTGCTCGGCAGCGAGACGATCTCGCTGCGCGAGCGCAAGCCGCCGTGGTTCAAGGTGCCGGCGCCCGGAGGTCCGCGCTACCGCGAGCTGACGGCGCTGATCGCCGACGCGAACCTGCACACCGTCTGCCAGGAGGCCGCCTGCCCCAACGTCGGCGAGTGCTGGGAGCGCGGCACGGCGACCTTCATGATCCTCGGCGACACCTGCACGCGCCGCTGCGGCTTCTGCAACGTCAAGACCGGCCGGCCGACCTGGAACGACCCGCTCGAACCGGCGCGCGTGGCGCGCTCGGTCGCGCGGATGGGCTTGCGCCACGCGGTGATCACCTCGGTCGACCGCGACGACCTGCCGGACCTCGGCTCCTCGGCGTTCGTCGGCGTGATCCGCGAGATCCGCCGCCAGGCGCCGGAGTGCCAGATCGAGGTGCTGACACCCGACTTCCAGGGCCAGGAGATGCCGCTCGCCCGCGTGATCGCGGCGCGCCCGGACGTCTTCAACCACAACGTCGAGGTCGTCCCGCGGCTGTATCCGGTGGCGCGCCGCGGCTCGCAGTTCCTGCGCTCGGCCCGGGTGCTGCGCAACGCGAAGGAGCTGGGCGGCGAGCAGGTGACGACCAAGTCGGGGCTGATGGTCGGGCTCGGCGAGACCCACGAGGAGATGGTCGAAACCTTCGGCGTGCTGCGCGAGCACCACGTGCAGGTGCTGACGATCGGCCAGTACCTGCGCCCCAGCGAGCAGCACCTGCCGATCGTTCGCTACTGGCACCCCGACGAGTTCGCGGCGCTCGAGCGCGCCGCCTATGAGCTTGGCTTCGAACACGTCGCCGCCGGCCCGCTGGTGCGCTCCTCCTACCACGCCGACCAGCACGTGCCGCAGCCGCGGCCCGGGCGTCGGGCCGCTCGCGGCAGCTCCCGGCGAACACCGCTGACGCTTGATCCCGCTGCGCGACAGCGTCAGGCTCGCGCGCCGCCCGCTCGTCACGATCGCGCTGGTCGCGGCCAACGTGATCGCCTACCTGCTCGCGATCCGCCACGGCGGCTCGATCATCGACGGGCCGACGAGCCAGACGATCGTCGCCTTCGGCGCGATCCCCTACGAGTTCGCGCATCTCGGCAGCCACTGCGCGCTCGGCGCGGCGGGCTTCACACAGGCCGTGCTGTGCAGCGGCCAGCCGGGCGTGACCGGCAGCGTCGCGCCGCAGCCGGCGACCTGGCAGACCGCGTTCACCGCGATGTTCCTGCACCGCAACGTGCTCGCGATCGCGATCACGATGGCGTTCCTCGCGGTCTTCGGCGCCACGCTCGAGGACACGCTCGGGCGCGCGCGCTTCCTCGCGCTCTACGTCCTCGGCGGCCTCGCGGCGCTCGCGCTGACGGTCGCCGTCAGTCCCGGCTCGACGACGCCGACGCTCGGCTCCGGGGGTGCCGTCGCCGCGGTGCTCGGCGGCTACATCCTGCTGTACCCGCGCTCCGGCGTGCTGACCGCGGTGGTGCCGCTGCTGCGCAACCGCGAGCTGCCCGCCTGGGCGCTGCTCGGGGTCTGGCTGGCGCTCGACTCGGGCTCGGAGCGGCGCACGTGACCGCCCCGTCCGGCGGCCCCGCAGCGCTCGTCTACTGCGCCGCAGTTCGGCGGGCTCGCCTTTGGGCTGCTCACGGTGCGCGCCTTCGCCCGCGGGCGCGCAGCGTGGCAGGCAGCGAGCGGCCTGACAGCCCGTCGCGCACCGCGTAGGCGACCGCTGACATCCCGCCCAGCTGGGTCTGCCACGCCACCACGGCGCGGTCGCTGTTGGGGTCGATTGCGACCGACGGTGCGCTGTTGGGGCCCGGCGGAGCGAGCTGCGTCGGTGCCTCGAAGGCGACGCCGCCCGGGCCGCCGGGGACGCTGCGCGCGGCGAGGATCGCCTGCTGGCTCGCGTCGAAGCCGGCGGCGCCGCGGGGCGCGCTCTCGAGCACGGCTACGAAGTCGTCGTTGGGGCCGGTCGCGAGCGCGGCGAGCCGCAGGTCGGCGCCCGGCTGCGCGATCGTCGCCGCCGGCAGGACCTGCGTGGCGGTCAGACCGGCCGCCTGCACGACGTAGTTGTCGCCCTGCACCAGCGTCCAGGCCGCGAGCACGCCCTCCGAGGGGGTCACGCGCACGAGCGCGATCGAGCCGGGCGTCAGGCGCTGCGCGGCGGGCTCAGGAAACGCGGCGAGCAGACGCGGTGCGGCCGGGAAGACGACGTTGTTGGCGGAGTGCTCGAGGTAGATCCGCGCGTCTCCCGGCGTGCCGGGCGCCGGCTCGTCGGTCCACATCGCGAAACCGTGTCCGTTGTCGCTCAGCACCGGCGCGAGCTGCGGCGCGTAGCCAGCCGGTCCGAGCACCTGCGGCGGAGAGACCTGGCGCAGGTTGCTCACCCACTGCGCGTGGACCTCGCCCCCCTGCGCCCACAGCACGAGCGAGTCGCCGCGAAAGTCCAGGCCGACGGCCAGGGCGGTGATCGGGGCGAAGCCCTCGGTGAGCGTCACCGGGCGCCCGAAGGAGTACGCGAAATGGCGCTGCTCGCGCAACTCGATCAGCTGGGCGCCGCCGAGCGACGTCGCGGTCGTGACGATGTCCGCGTCACCGATGTAGCCGTCGGCGGTCGCGACCGGCGTGTCCGGCCCGCCGAGCACAGCGAGGTCGTGCAACGGGCCACCGGCCAGACCCTCGCCGAGCAGCGCGCCGGGACGGCCACCGGTCGGGTTGCCGGCGTCGCCGACGACGGCGACGAGCTGCCCCGCCGTGGTGCCCGCGCTCTCCAGCGGACCGAGCAGCTCGTGGCCGGCGATCGCCGCGCGCGGGACGCTCGCCAGGTCGTCGGTGTGCAGCGTCGCCGAGTCGAGCGCCTGCGCCGCGCCGCCGGCGCCCGCGCAACCTGGCTCGCCGCCGAGCCAGAGGATCGCGCCGCGGCCGCTGCGCGTCGAGGGGGCGCTGAAGGGGAAGACGACCTTCGGGTCGGCCGCGGGGGCGCACGTCTGAAGCGTCACGGGGGCGGTCCACGTCGCCGCGCGGGCGCCCGCGGCGGCGAACATCGTGAGCGCGACCGTGACGGCCGCGAGGCGTGCCAACCGCATCGCGGGGAAACGTAGCGGGCCGCTCGCAGCCGTGCGCCGTGCGCCGGGCGACAGCGCGCAGATCGCACCCGGCTATTCGGACGCCTGATATACAGGACTGCGCCGGCTCGAGCCGGTGACAGAATGGAGGCCACAATGGACGCCGCAGAGCAACCGACGCAAGCGGACACGGTGACCGATCTCGCGGGGCTGCCCGCGCTGGTGGGCGCCTCGCTCGGACACTCCGACTGGAGCGAGATGACCCAGGATCGGGTCGACGCCTTCGCGGACCTGACGGACGACCACAACTTCATCCACGTCGACGTCGCGCGCGCGCGCCAGACACCGTTCGGCGGAACCATCGCGCACGGCTTCCTGACGCTCTCGCTGCTCGCACCGATCACCCAGCGACTGCGGGTTACCGACGCGGCGCTGAGCATCAACTACGGGCTCGACCGGGTCCGCTTCCCGGCGGCGCTCGCCGTCGGCGCGCGCTTCCGCGGCACCGCGACGATCGAGACGGTCACGCCGATCGAGGGCGGCGCGCAGGTCAAGCTGGCAGCGCAGATCGAGGTCGAAGGGCAGGCCAAGCCGGCGCTGGCCGCCGAATGCCTGCTGCGGTTCTACGCATGAGCAGGGAGCTCGACCTGGACGGCCGCGTCGCCGTCGTGACCGGCAGCGGCCGCGGTCTCGGCCGCGCCTACGCGATCGCGCTCGCCGCGGCCGGCGCCGCGGTGGTCGTCAACGACCTCGACGAGGACGCCGCCCGCGAAACGGTGCAGGCAATCGCCGACGCCGGCGGGCGCGCCGTGGCGGAGGTCGCCGCGGTCGGCGAGAGCGACGTCGCGCAGGCGCTCGTGGGGCTCGCCCGCAGCGAGTTCGGTCGCCTCGACGTGATGTGTCACCAACGCCGGTGTGCTGCGCGACCGCGTGCTCTGGAAGATGACCGACGAGGACTTCGACCTGGTGATCGAGACGCACCTGCGCGGCACCTTCACCTGCGCGCGCGCGGCGGCGGTCGCGATGCGCGAGCAGGGCGAGGGCGGGCGGATCATCGTCGTCGGCTCTCCCGCCGGCCAGCGCGGCAACTTCGGCCAGACCAACTATGCCGCCGCGAAGGCCGGGATCGCCGCGTTCGCGCGCACCTGGGCAATGGAGCTGGCCCGCGACGAGATCACCGTCAACGCGGTCATCCCGACGGCATGGACGGCGATGACCGCGAGCATCCCCGCCTACGCGCCACTGGTGGAACGCGTGGCTCGCGGCGAGGGGCTGCCGCGAGCGGTTCGCCAGGAGCACGCCGTCGGCCTGCCCGAGGACTGCGCCGGGCTGGTCGTGTTCCTGGCCTCCCAGGCCGCCGCCACGATCACCGGCCAATGCATCGGGATCGGCGGTGACCGCCTCAGCGTCTGGTCGCACCCCGACGAGCTGGTCTTCGAGCTGCGCGAGGGCGGCTGGAGCGCGGAGCAGATCGCCGAGCGCTGGCCGGCGGCGTTCGCCTCCGCGCAGCAGAGCTACGGCATCGAATTCGCGCCGCTCGAGGCGGGCGAGTCGTGAGCTTCGACCTCGACGCGATCGTCGCGATCGACGTGCACACGCACGCCGAGCGCTCCGCGCACACGCCGCAGGACCCGGTCACCGGCGAGCTGCTCGAGGCCGCGGCGCGCTACTTCGGTGGCACGCCGCCGCAGCCGACGACGCAGGAGGTCGCCGACTACTACCGCGAGCGCTCGATGCTGGCCGTCGTCTTCACGGTCGACGACGAGGCCGGCATGGGCCGCGCGCGGATCGCCAACGACGAGGTGCTCGAGGTCGCGGCCGCCAACCCCGACGTGCTGATCCCGTTCGCGTCGATCGACCCGCACAAGGGCAAGCTCGGCGTGCGCGAGGCCAAGCGGCTGATTGCCGAGCACCCGGCGCTGCGCGGCTTCAAGTTCCATCCCAACACACAGGCCTTCTGGCCGAACGACCGTGCGCACTACCCGCTCTACGAGGCGATCGCGGCGGCCGGCAAGATCGCGCTCTTCCACACCGGCCAGACCGGGATCGGCGCGGGTATGCGCGGCGGCGGCGGCGTGAGGCTGAAGTACTCCAACCCGATGGCGCTCGACGACGTGGCCGCCGACTTTCCCGACCTCAACATCATCCTCGCCCACCCGTCGTTCCCCTGGCAGGAGGAGGCGCTGGCGGTCGCGACGCACAAGCCGAACGTCTACATCGACCTGTCGGGCTGGTCGCCGAAGTACTTCCCCGAGATCCTGATCCGCTACACCAACACGCTGCTGCGCGAGAAGATGCTGTTCGGCTCCGACTTCCCGCTGATCACGCCGGACCGCTGGCTCACCGACTTCGCGGCGCTGGCGATCCGCGACGAGGTGCGCCCGCTCGTGCTCAAGCAGAACGCCGCGCGGCTGCTCGGACTCTGAGGCGCACCGACAGCACGCCCATCACGGTGAGCAGCCCGCCGCGCAGCTGCTCGCGCGCCGCGGGCGCGACGCCGCCGAGCAGCTCGTCCTCGAGCTTCGCGATCACGCTGTCGGCGCGGGCCAGCGAGCGCCTGCCGGAGGCGGTCAGCTCGGCGCGCATGATCCGCGCGTCGGCAGCGTCGGCGCGGCGCACGAGCAGGCCCCGTCGCTCCAGCGAGGCGAGCACCTCGAGCATCGACTGCGGCGTGATCAGCGCGCGGCGCGCCAGCTGTGCGTTCGAGAGGCCGCTGCGGCCGCGCAGGACCGACAGCGTCGTCACGTCCGGCACGCTCAGCCCCAGCGGCGCGAGCCGCGCGCGCAGCTCGCGCCGCACGCCCTGGCCGACGCGGCCGATCACATAGACCAGCGAGGGCTGTTGCTCGGGCGTGCTCACAACCGTTGACGCTAGCCGCTGAGCGCCGCGCGTGACCCGCCGCCGGGGTGCCGCGCGGCGCGCGGCTGCGCTACGCCGCCGGCAACGGGATCGACTGGGCGAAGCGGAAGGCGTCGTCGGGGTCGTAGGCCGCCTTGACCGCTTGCAGCCGCGGCAGGTTGGCGCCGTAGTAGGCGTCCTGCCAGTCGGCGAGCGTCGGGTCGATGTAGTTCTGGTAGGCCTGTCCGTTGGTGTGGGGGGCGAGCGCGGCGGCGGTCTCGGCGAGCCAGTCGGCGACCGCGGCGGTCGTGGCGCTCGACGCCCCCGCGCCCCACGAGGCGCTCATCTGCAGCTGGCAGAGGGCGTCGCGGTGGACGAACGCGGTGGCGTCGGGAGCGACGGCGTTGATCGCGCCGCCGTAGGCGTCGAAGGCGAGGCCGCCACCGAGCCCCGGCAGCTCGCTCTGGAAGCTCGCCACGGCCGTGGTGATCGCGGCGAGCGCCGCCGGCCCGGGCGCCGCGGCGAAGTACGCCGACTTCGCGGCGAACGCCGAGCGCGCCAGCGTGCCGGCCGAGCCCGGCGCGCTCAGGTGACATTGCGCGAGCGTGATCTCGGCGCAGCCGGCCTCGGCGAGCATCGCGTCCAGGTAGCTGTCGGCGCCGATGAAGTCGGTTGTCGGCGTGGCGGCGACGGCGGCTCGCAGCCGCCCGACCAGGTCTGTCAGCTCGGCGACCTCGCCGGCGTAGACGCCGGTCGCGCGCGCGAGCAACCCACTCGTGCCGGCGCTCAGCAGCAGGCAGTTGGACCACAGCTCGTCCGGGGCGCCGGCGATCCACTGCGCCCAGGCGCCCAGCAGCTCCGACGCAGCGGCCCAGGGGTACTCCAGCGTGAACAGGGCCAGCGGGGGAATCGGCGCGGTGGCGAAGCGCAGCGAGGTGGCGACCCCAAAGTTGCCCCCGCCGCCGCCGCGGCACGCCCAGTAGAGGTCCGGCTCGGCGGTCGCGTGGGCGCGCAGCAGGCGGGCGTCGGCGGTGACGATGTCCAGCGACTGCAGGACGTCGGCCGTCAGCCCGTAACGGCGGCCGAGCACGCCGACGCCGCCGCCAAGGGCGAGCCCGGCGATCCCCACCGTCGGGCAGCTGCCGCCGGGCACCAGCACGCCCGCGCCGGCGAGCGCGCTGTAGAGGTCGACGAGGCGGGTGCCGGCGCCGACGGTGGCGCTCGAACCGCCGACGGCGACCGTGTTCAGCGAGCTGACGTCGATGATCAGGCCCGAGCCGGTCGAGTAGCCGGCGTAGCTGTGACCGCCGCTGCGCGGGATCGGGGCGAGCGCATGCTCGCGCGCGAACGCCACGAGTCGCTGCACGTCGCCGGCGGAGGCGGCGTAGGCGATCGCCGCCGGGGCCGCGTCCTCGAAGCGCAGGTCGTAGACGAGCTTGGACTGCGCATAGGCGGGTTGCTGCGGCAGGACGAGCTGCCCGGACAGCGACTGCCGAAGCGCCGCCCACTGCGCCGCGCTCGGCGGGCCGGCGGCCGGCGTGCTCGTTGTGGCGGGCGAGCTCGTCGAGGTGCTCGTCGAGGTCGTCGACCGCGTGGCCGCGGTGCGTCCGCAGGCGGCGAGGGCGCCCGCGCCGAGCGCGCCCAGGCCCATGAACGTGCGCCGACTGAACCTCGACCCCTCCACGCCGCACACGGTAGTGCCCCGCCGCAGCCGGGCGCGATCACGTCGCCGGGGCGGGCGGGCGGGGACGGGGCGGCGGCCCGGACTCACCCGGCCCCCGCCGCCCCTTCCCGATCCTCAGCGCGTCACTGGACGGCGGGCAGCAGGACGATCTCTCCGAACAGCACGCCACCCGGCGTGATCTCCACCTCGGCCGAGGAAACCGGCGCGCCGCTGACCAGCAGCGCGCTGTCGCACGGCGGCGGCGGGCTCCAGCCGCTGGCGCCGGTCGAGCCGGTCCGGCCGCCCCACCTTCCGCCGCCCGAGCCGCCCGTGCCGGTCCCGCCCTGGGCGCCGGTCGGACCCGTCGGTCCGCTCCAGCCGGTGGCGCCGGTCGGACCGGTTGGGCCGCCGTCGCGACGTCCGTCGTAGCGGCGTCCGTGCCGGCCTCCGCGGCCGAACCCGCGGCCAAAGCCGCCGCCGCCCCAGCCCTGGCCGACGCAGACGAAGCGCGTGCCGTCAGTCACCGCACCGCTGAGCGTGTCGCCGTCGGCCAGCTTCAGCACGAGCATGCCGTCGCTGTAGGAGGACACGCTGTTCGAGCCGGTCGGCCCGGATGGGTCGGTGGCACCTTGGTGCACGTAGCCGTGGCCGTGGTGGTGGCGCGGGCCAAAGCCGTGGTGGTGGGTCGCCAGCGCAGCGGCCGGCACGGCGAGTGCAACGACAACGACGCCGAGCGCCGCAGGAACCGATCTCTTCATGTGTTCACCCCCGGGCTCACGACGCCCGTCGAACATGGACAGAACCTGTGCCAGATGATCGGCCCCCGGCGGCCCGCGCGCAACGGCTGGCGCCGCGATTCGACGAACTGACGGTCGCCGGCGCGGGGGGCTGGACGAACGTCGAGGCGAGCGGCGGCGCGCGCGGCGCGCGTTCAGCCGGGCCCGGGCCGCGCGCCGCGACGGCTCAGCGCGGGCACCTCACGGGGCGCGAGATCGCCAGCGTCCGGCCGCGCGCGTCGAGCGCGGCGAGCGCGACGAAGCGCGACGAGGCGGGGACGCGCAGGACCGTCTCGAAGCCGGCGCTGGGGACGGTGCGCTGCGGCACCAGCGCGTTCGGCGAGGCCCCGGCCGCCAGGCGCCAGCGCGCCACGCCGTTCGCGCCGTTCCAGCTGACATAGACGCGCAGCGTGTCGCCCGGGGCGTGCGTGACGGCGACCGACGGGCGGGTTGATGGACGGCCGTTCCAGGCGAAGCGGAAGGAGCGGTAGCTCTCCGATCCGCCGGGGGTGCTCGCCTGAAATAGCAGCCTGCCCGAGGCGCTCACCTCGGAGGACTGGTTGACGTCGCCCCAGCCGATCCACCAGTTGCCGTCCGGCAGGCGCTGGAGGTCGCCCTGGGTCTCCGCGTAGATCGGTCGCGGCGTCGTGATCGTGGCGACCAGGCTCGCGGTGCGCGTCTGCGGGTCGATGCGCACCACCTCGCCGTGGGAGTGCAGCTCGGGGGTCGGCGGCCCCGCGTTGTCGAACACGCTGTAGGCGTCGTCGCCGAGTGGCTGGGCGTCGTGCTGCCAGGCGGTCGACGTACCCGGACCCATCGTGAAGCTGGGCTGGCGGCCGCCGGCCTGCCAGTCGATCTGCCCGGTGGCGGCGTCGATCTCGTACACGGCCCAGGTGGAGCGCGAGGAGATCAGTAGGCTGCCGTCGGGCTCGAGCGCGATCGAGTTGAGATGGAACCAGTCGTAGGGCCAGGAGATGGTCGCGCCGCTGACCGGCATGTACGAGGCGCCGAGGGCCACGTGCTCGAGCGAGTCCCATTCGTACATCACGAGCCCGGTGCGAACGTCGATCTCCTGGAAGACGGCGTCGTAGACCGCGGAGAACGCCGCGCCGCCGTCGCTCGAGAGGTCGCAGTAGAGCGGCTTCCAGGCCGTGATCAGCGCCGTCGCGGCCGGGGTGAGCACCAGCTCGTGGAGGTCCTCGGCGAGGCCGTCGCCGGCGTGGACGGTCGCGATCCGCCGGTAGGAGCGCGAGTAGATCTCGCCGACGCCGAGGCCGAAGCCGTGGCGGCTGATCGTGCCCTGCCACCAGGTCAGCACCGGGTGGCCCTCGTAGCGCTGCACGCGCAGATCGGTGGCGAAGGTGTTCGCCTTCAGCGGCTTGAACCACACCAGCTGGCCGCTTGGGGCATAGATCGCCGGTCCGGTGGCGCCCGGTCCGGGATAGGTGGCGAGGAAGATGTCGCCGTCGCGCCGGCCAGCCGCCGAGGTCTTCGTGACCGTCAGCACCGCCGCGTCGAGCGCCGGCGCGGAGCGAAAGCGCCACACGCTCCCGGGCCAGCCGGCCGGCTTGCCCAACTCGGGCAGGCGCGCGATCCGATCGGGGTCGCCGATCGTGAAGCTGTAGGCGAACGGCTGCGCGGTCGCGCCGGAGGTCCAGACGCCGCTGACGCTGACGGTCTCGCCCACGGTGAAGCTCAGCGCCGGCAGGAAGCTCGCCCCGTCGCCCTGCGAGTAGGACTCCAGGCGCCCGCTGTGGACACCGCTGACGCTGCCGCGCACGACCAGCGATGAGAGCTGCGAGGCCGGCCCGCCGAGGAAGCTGATCTGCGTCTGCGGCATCGCATCCAGGCCGCCGGGGGCGGGCGAGACGAGCAGCGGCGTGCCGGGCAGCTGCGCCGAGGCGTCGAGAGTGGCGGGCACGCAGGACGGCGCAGCGGACAGCGGATCGGCGCGCACGCTGCTCACCGCGGCCGGCGAAACCGCGGCGGCGGCGACCGCGCAGGCGCCGCCGAGTGCCGCCAACACGCGCAGCCGGCGTCGCACCGAAACGCTCAGACGATCAGGGTCAGGCTGAGGATCGCGCCACGATAGCGCCAGGCGCCGCTACGCGCGGGCGCTGGTCGCCGGGTCCAGCCGCGTCATCACGACGTTCGCGGACAGCTCCGCGGGGCCGCCGCGGTAGACGCCCTTGATCGGCGGCACGTCGTCGTAGAGGCGGCCGTGGCCGATCTTCACGTACTGCTCGCCGGCGCGCGCGCGGTTCGTCGGATCGAACCCCACCCAGACCGGCTCGCCGCGCTCGCCACCGTCGGGCAGCAGCGCCTCGAGCCAGGCGTGGGTCTCGACCTCGACCGAGTCGGCGCCGCCGTCAGGCGGCGCGGCGAACAGGTAGCCGGAGACGTAGCGGGCGGCGATCCCGTGGCGGCGCAGGATGATCAGCGCGAGGTGGACGAAGTCCTGGCAGACGCCGCCGCCGGCCGCCAGCAGGTCGGCGACGGTCGAGCCGACGTAGGTGATGCCGGTGCGGTACTCGAAGCGATCGGGGATCAGCTCGCAGAGCCCTTCGACGGCCTCCAGCGGGCTGGCGAGGTCGCTGCGCGCGAAGAGCTCGTCGAGCGCCCCGTTGGGCGGCTCGACGATGCTCGCCAGCAGGTACTCGCCGGCCGCCTCGAGGTAGGCCGGCGCGGCGAGCGCCTCCCAGGCGGGCGACGGCGGCTCGGGCGGCTCGGAGGTCACGACGCGTGCGCGGACGTCGATCGTCAGCGAGCTGTGCGGGAGCGAGATGCCGAACTCGATCACCTCGGTGCCGAAGTAGTCGGCGTGGCGCCCGAGGCGCGACTCGGGGTCGATGCGGACGTGGAACTCGTCGCAGCGCTGCGTCGCGGTCGTCGCCGGGCGCACGCGCAGCGCGTTGAGGTTGTCCGTGACCGGCTCGCCGTAGTGGTACTCGGTGACGTAGTGGATCGAGAACAGCATCGCGTCAGCTGACGTGGGTCGGGGAGATGACGCCACCAAAGTAGCGATCCGTGATGTCGCCGTCCGCCAGAACCAGCTCGCGGCCGACGATCTCGCAGACCTCGAGCAGCTCGCTGCCGTCGCCCAGTCCGACGCGTCCGCGGAAGTCGAGGTCGGCCAGCACGCGCGAGAGCCGCAGCACCGGTACCGAGGCGGCCGGGTTCGCGTCGGCCAGCTCGAGCGCGGCGCGCACGGCGTCGATCGAGGCGGCGACCGAGTCCGGGTAGCTGCGGGTGTAGAGCAGGAAGCTCGCGACGGCCGTCGCGGTCGGCGCCGCGGCACCCGCGCGGCGGAACGCCTGCAGCCCGCCGACCGCGCCGAGCAGCGCCAGCGCCTGGCCGTCACGCGGCGAATTGGCGGTGCGCTCGCCGGGCGCCGGCAGCGCGACGCGCAACATCCGCAGCACCATGTCGGCCGACTCGAAGCGCCCACCGGCGTCGAGGAAGGCGTAGGCGTCGTCGCGCAGCATCGTGCGCGAGGCGACGCCCCAGAAGAGCGCCGTACGGCTCTTCACATAGGAGACGAACGAGTAGGGGCCGCCGTAGCCGGTGACGCCGATTGAGGCGTCGGCGAGGCCGAGATGGACGGCGTTGATCGCCTCCCACATCTCGGCGCTGATCACGTCGCGGACGGTGCGCGCCCCCTCGCGCGCGCGCTCGAGGCTCGCGACCACCGAGTTCGCGTTGTCGGGATCGGTCGCTGAGCAGCGCGACCGTCTCCGCGCGTGAGCGCCGTTCGGCACCCGGCTCGGCGGCCGCCGTCGCCGAGCCCATGATCGCGAGCACGGCGTCCCAGGAGAGCGTCACCCCCGCCGGCCCGTCCGGGCCGCCCCTGCAGGTCGGCCTGGAAGACGCCGTCGATCATCCGCGCCGTCAGCTCGGCGCGCGAGACGTTGCGTCCCAGCCAGAACAGCTCGTGCGCGATCCGGGCGAGCATCAGGGCGGTGCGAGCAGCTGCTGCTGTTGCTGCTGCTGCTGCGCCTGCCCGGTCCAGGAGCGCAGGCGCAGGTCCGGCAGCGCCGGTGGCGCGAAGCTCGCGGCGGACGGCGGCTCGTGTTCGGCGTCCTCGTCGTCCTGCAGCACCCAGGTGTCCTTCGAGCCGCCGCCGCGCGAGGAGTTGACGATCAGCGACCCGGGCTCGAGCGCGACGCGGGTCAGGCCGCCGGGGACGATGCGGATCTCGTCGCCGAAGATCGCGAACGGACGCAGATCGACGTGGCGCGCGGCGAGCGTCCCGTCGGCGGCGACGGTCGGCACGGTCGAGAGCTGCACGACCTCCTGGGCGATCCAGTGCGCCGGCTCGCAGCGCACCGCGGCGGCCAGCGCCGCGAGCTGGCGCTCGTCGGTCGCCGGGCCGATCACGACACCCTTGCCGCCGGACTCGCCGGTCGGCTTGAAGACGAGCTCGCCGATCCGCTCGAGCGCCAGCTCTAGCTGCTCCGGGTCGTCCAGCAGGTAGGTCGTGACGTTTTCCAGCAGCGGCTCCTCGCCGAGGTAGAAGCGGATCATCGCCGGCACGTAGCAGTAGACCGCCTTGTCGTCGGCGACGCCGGTGCCGACCGCGTTGGCGATCGCGACGGTCCCGGCGCGGTAGGCGCGGATCAGGCCCGGCACGCCGAGCAGCGAGTCGGGGCGGAACTCGAGCGGGTCGATGAAGGCGTCGTCGAGACGGCGGTAGATCGCGTTGACGCGCGCGAGGCCGCTGGTCGTGCGCATGTAGCAGACGTCGTCGCGCACGACCAGATCCGAGGCCTCGACGAGCTCGACGCCCATCTGGCGGGCGAGGAAGGTGTGCTCGAAGTAGGCGCTGTTGGCGGGCCCCGGGGTCCACACCACGATCCGCGCGTCGCCGTCGGCGACCGGCGCGACGGAGCGCAGCGCGGCGTGCAGCAGCGCCGGGTACTGGTCGATCGGGCGGACCCGGAAGTGCGCGAACAGCGACGGGATCAGGCGCGTCATCGCGAGGCGGTTCTCGAGCATGTAGGAGATCCCCGAGGGCGTGCGCACGTTGTCCTCGAGCACCTTCCAGGCGCCGTTCGCGTCGCGCACCAGGTCGCAGCCGGCGATGTGGGTGTAGACGCCGCGCGGCGGGCGGATGCCGTGGGCGGCGCGCGCGAAGTGCGAGCGGCTCGCGATCAGCGTCCACGGCACGATCCCCGCCTTGACGATCTCGCGTTCGTGGTAGACGTCGTCGACGAAGTGGTTGAGCGCGCGGATCCGCTGCGCGAGGCCGCGCTTGATCGTGCGCCACTCCGCCGCCGGGATGATCCGCGGGATCAGGTCGAGCGGGAACGGGCGGTCCGCGACGGCGCCCTCGGGGTTCGTCAGGTCGAAGGTGATCCCCTGGCGCATGAAGATCGCGTCGCGCAGCGCGCCGGCCGCGACGAGGCTGTCGGCGCCGAGGCGCTCCAGCTCGGCAACGAGTGGCTGCGCGTACGGCCGCGGCACGCCGTCGGCGGCGAACACCTCGTCGAAGGTCGTGACCGACCCGGCCGTGCTCATCGTCACATTCTCCGCGACAGCGCAAGCGCCGTGTGAAGCCACCATGGACAAGATCCGGCGCCCGCGTTTGTCCGCGGCGGCGCGCGCGACACGACCGCGGCGCCCGCGTTTGTCCGCGGCGGCGCACATGCGACGAACGCCGTCCCGTTTGCGTGGGCCCTGTCGGAACAGCTCCCATGGCCATCCACCCAACGCAGTCTGATTTATCCGATACCCTCCCGAGGGTGTCCCGCATGACCGCCACCGAAGCGGCGCGCAACTTCTCCGAGGTCCTCAACCGCGTGGCCGCGGGCGAACAGATCGAGCTGACGCGCAGCGGCGCCGCCGTTGCGGTGATCCGCCCGCCGCAGACCCGGTTCGTCTCGGCGGCGCGCTTCCGGGAGATCCTCGCGGCCGCTCCCAGCCCCGACGCCGAGTTCGGCGACGATCTGCGCGCGGTTCGCGCGAGCGCGGGACCGCCGGGTGATCCGTGGCCATCCTGATCGACACCGATCTGCTGATCGACCTCGAGCGCGGGGACGCCGCGGTCGAAGCGCTGCTCGGCGAGGAGGAGCGCGCGATCAGCGTGATCACCGTCAGCGAGCTGCTGCACGGGACCCTTCGCACGCGGGGCGCAGCGCGGGCGCGCCGGCTTGCGTTTGTCGAGCATCTCCTCGCGTCCCTTCAGGCGATTCCCATCACCGAGCCGGTCGCGCGGATCCACGCCGAGATCTGGTCGGGCCTGGCCGAGCGCGGCGAGCCGGTCGGCGCCCACGATCTCTGGATCGCGGCGACGGCGGTCGCCCACGGACTCGCCGTCGCGACGCGCAACGGCTCCCGCTTCCGCCGCATACCGGGTCTGCGCGTGATCACCGCGACAGCGTGAGCGCGTCGGCCGATGTTGTAACGCTCGCGCGACCATCTCGTACTCTTCGCAAGGCGAGCGATCCCCCGACCAGATGACCGTCCTCTCCACCCACCGCGCCGCCACGACCGACGACGGCAGCGACGCGTTCGGCCACGCGCCGGCGAGCCCACGGGCGCCGGCGCGGGTTCTCGTGCTGTACGAGCCGGGCGCCGGCGGCGCCGCGGCGCTGCGCGAAGCGGCCGCACTCGGCGGCGCCGACACCGCCCTGACGGTCGTGACGCTCGCGCCGCAGAGCGTTCAGCCGCACTGCTGCAACCGGGGGCCGGGCGTCGAGGTCGTCAACTGCGTGGTCCGCGACGAGGCCGAGCGCGACCTGGCGCAGGCGCGCGCGATCCTCGGCGACGCCGCGGCGGCGACCGCGACGTTCAGGAGCCTCGTCGGCGGGCAGGATCCGCCGCTTCACGCGTGGGCCGCCACGCGCGCGTTCGATGTGATCGTCCTGCCGCGGCGCCGGTTCTCCCCAGTCGGTCACCCGTTCGCGCGCAGGCTGCGCCGGGCGAGCGCCGGCGAGCTTCGGCTGGTCAGCTAGCCCGGTCGCGCTCGGACACGCGGGCGGATGCGACGGCGCCCGCCCCGCCTAGCCGGCAACCGTGCCCGGCCGTGCGTTGCAGGTGGGGCGCGGCGAGGAACCGAACGGCGAGGAGCCGAAGTAGTCGTAGAAGTCGACGGGACAGAAGGAGTAGAGGTGGTGGCGGTCGGCCTCGAATTTCAGCGCGGAGGTCGCCTCGAGCTCACAGCTTCCGCCGGGCGCGCCCTCCCGGCTCGCGTCAAACGACGGATTGCAGACGTCCGGCGGATACTCGGCCGGCAGCGGGTACTGCGGCGTCGGGTCACCGGTGTCGGGCACCGGGTTCGGCGTGTAGCTGACCCAGTAGGTGGTCGCGCCGTCAACCGCGACACCGGCGATCCAGACGCCGAGGGACGGCGCCGCCGGCACCGCCGGTCCCGCCGCCACCGGCGCCGTCGCCCAGCTTCGGCTCGCCGGCGTGAACGAGACGAGGTGCTCCGCCTCCCACGGCGGTCCCGGGCCGTTCGGGCCCTCCCACTCGTAGAGGATCGATCCGCCGACGGCGCTCGGCGACGACGGCAGGAAGACCTCTCCGTCGCATCCGTCGAAACCGCCGGTGTCGGCGATCGCCTGCGCGCCGTCGCTGCGCTCGTCGGCGAACACCTCGAAGTACTCGCCGCCGATCGGGCCGCAGCCCGCCGGCTCGAGGTGATAGCCGCGCAGCTCCCAGTCGATCGCGAGCACGCTCGCGTCGAGCGACATCGAGACGGCCCACGCGTGGCTGTTCGGGCAGCTCGTGCCGGGCGGGCAGGGCGGGCTCCCGCCCGGCAGCCGTCGCAGCGGCCGCCCGGCGCGCCAGAGGAAGATCTCGGGGACCCGAGGCGCGGCGTGCGCCGGAACCCTCGCGAATGCGATCGCGCCGTCCCAGATCGCCGGCACCGTGTCCGAGGCGCCGGGGGCGCCGATCGCGCTCACTCGCGCCGGCGCGCCGCCGAGCAGGCTGAGCTCCCAGATCCGGCAGCCGCGGCCGTTCGCCCAGTCGAGCTGCCACCCGTTGCTGGAGTACCTGGGCTCGGTCGCGCAGCGCGAGTAGACGACCGCCGGGTCCCCGCTCGCGTCGGGACCGGCGTCGGCGTCGAACGGAACCGACCGCGCCGGCACCGGCAGCGCGCTCACCACCCCGGCGTGCCAGGCCATCAGCTGCCAGCGCCCCGACCCCGCGGCCCGCGCGCTGAACACAACATAGCCGCCGTAGGCCGTCACGCCCCACGCCCCGGCGGGCAGCGCGACGACGTCGCTCGAGGGCGCCGGAGCGGCGGCAGCCGCGGACGCGCCAACACCGCCGCCGAGCAATCCGAGCGCACCCGACAGGCAAACGGCCGCGACCACCATCGCCGCCACACCCCGCCTCCGCCCGCAACCGCGCCGCACGACGCTCACGATCACAGAAACGACCACCCCCCTCAAATGTCTCGCGGCGAGCACCCCACGCGCCGGCCCGCAACACGACGCGATCGGACGCAGAGCGATCGCCGAAGGGCGATCGCCCTCACCCCAGCAGCTCGTAGGCCGGCAGGGTGAGGAACTCGACGAACTCCTCGCCGGTCGCGACCTGGTCGAACAGCGCGCGGGCCTGCTCGTAGCCGTCGCCGAGCTTCGCCAGCTCCTCGTCGGTCACCTGCGCGACCTGCTCGGCGGTGAAGCGGCCGTCGCGCAGCCACTGCCAGACCTGGGCGCGCGAGATCTCGGAGGTCGCGGCGTCCTCCATCAGGTTGAAGATCGCGACCGCGCCCGAGCCGGCGAGCCAGGCCGCGAGGTACTGGATGCCGACCGAGACGTTGTTGCGCAGCCCCTCCAGCGTCACCTCGCCCGGCGTCGCGGCGACGTCGAGCAGGGCGTGCGCGTCGGGCACCACGTCCTCGCGCAGCACCTCGAGCTGGTTGGGGCGGTCGCCGAGCACGCGGTCGAAGACCTCGAGCGCGACCGGCACCAGATCCGGGTGCGCGACCCAGGTGCCGTCGTAGCCCTGCGAGGCCTCGCGCTCCTTGTCCTCGCGCACCTTCGCCAGGGCGACGGCGTTGACCTCCGGGTCGCGGCGCGAGGGGATGAAGGCCGCCATGCCGCCGATCGCGTGGGCGCCGCGGCGGTGGCAGCTCGCCACCAGTAGCTCCGCGTAGGCGCGCATGAACGGAACGCCCATGCCGACGGCGGCGCGGTCCGGCAGCACGAACTCGGGGCGGTGGCCGAGCTTCTTGATCACGCTGAAGAGGTAGTCCCAGCGGCCCGCGTTCAGGCCGGTCGCGTGCGGGCCGAGCTCGAACAGGATCTCCTCCATCTCGAAGGCGGCGAGGATCGTCTCGATCAGCACCGTCGCGCGGATCGTGCCGCGCGGGATCCCGAGCAGGTCCTGCGCGCGCTCGAAGACGGCGTTCCACAGCCGCGCCTCCAGGTGCGACTCGAGCTTCGGCAGGTACAGGTACGGCCCGGATCCGCCCGCCGCGAGCGCCTCGTGGTTGCGCAGCAGGTAGAGGCCGAAATCGAACAGCGAGGCGGAGATCGGCGCACCGTCGAGCTCGACGTGGCGCTCCACCAGATGCCAGCCGCGCGGGCGCACGAGCAGCGTCGCGACCTGCTCGTTCAGCTCGTAGGTCTTCTCCGGCGTCCGCAGGCGGATCGTGCCGGCGATCGCGTCGGTCAGGTTGCGCTGGCCGTCGAGCATGTTCTGCCAGGTCGGCGAGTTGGAGTCCTCGAAGTCGGCCATGAAGACCCGCGCGCCCGAGTTCAGCGCGTTGATCACCATCTTGCGATCGGTCGGGCCGGTGATCTCGACGCGCCGGTCGGCGAGGTCCGCGGGCGCGGCCGGCACCCGCCAGTCGCCGGCGCGAACCGAAGCGGTCGCGGGCAGGAAGTCCGGCAGCTCGCCGCCCCGCAACGCCGCCGCCCGCGCGTGGCGCGCCGCGAGCAGCTCCTCGCGCTGGGCGCCGAACTCGCGCGACAGGAGCGCCAGGAACTCCACGGCCTCCGCCGTCAGGACGTCATGGGTCACGCTCATCGCGGGTCAAGTCTATTGCGGGTTTTCCACGCAGGTCCCCGTTTCACCGATGGACGTGCGCCATTTCGGCGTGTACGCTTGTCACGCGTCCGTGCGGGCGCTGCCGTTCTGGCCGGCCTTCGCCAGCACCCTGGAAAGGGGCCGATGGTCCTAGAGACGACCGCGCCCGACGGGATCGACGATCACGGCGGCCGGGAGCCCGGAGACGCAGCGCAGGAGGCCCGCGAACGCGGCGCCTACTGGACCGCCGAGCTTGCACCGTACGCGCGCGCGAGCGTGCCGCGCAGCATCGCCGGCCTGTTGACGTCGGTCGTGCCCTACCTCGGCCTGCTGGTCGCGATGTACTACTCGCTGCGCGTCTCCTACCTGCTGACGCTCGGGATCGGCGTGCTCGCGGCGGGCTTCCTGCTGCGCACCTACATCGTCTTCCACGACTGCACCCACGGCTCCTACCTGCCGACCAAGCGCGGCAACCAGTGGCTCGGCAGCGCGCTCGGCGTGCTGGTCTTCGCGCCGTTCGCGAACTGGCGCCACAACCACGCCGTCCATCACGCCACCGCCGCCGACCTCGACCGCCGCGGCCAGGGCGACGTGCCGACGCTGACGGTCGCGGAATACAACGCCCGCGACTGGCGCGGGCGGCTGTCGTACCGCCTGTTCCGCAACCCGCTGATCATGTTCGGGCTCGGGCCGCTCGGCGCGATGATCCTCGCGCCGCGGATCGTGCCCCGCAACGCGCGCCCGCGGATCCGCCACAGCGTGCACCTTACGAACCTGACGCTCGCGGTGCTGGTCGCCGGCGCCTGCCTGCTGATCGGCTGGCGCGACTACCTGCTGATCCAGGGACCGCCGGCGCTGCTCGCGGGCGCGGCGGGGATCTGGCTGTTCTACGTGCAGCACCAGTTCGAGGACACCTACTGGGAGCGCAACACCGGCTGGACCTACGCCGACGCGGCGCTGCGCGGCAGCTCCTACCTGAAGCTGCCGAAGGTCCTGCAGTTCTTCACCGGCAACATCGGGCTCCACCACGTCCACCACCTCAACTCGCGGATCCCCAACTACAACCTGCAGGCCGCGCACGACTCCAACCCGGTCTTCGAGAGCGTCCCGACGCTGTCGCTCTGGGACGGCCTGCGCGCCACGCGGCTGAAGCTGTGGGACGAGGACGCGCGCCGCCTGGTGACGTTCCCGCAGGCGCGCGCCGCAACCGCCGGCGCGCTCCGCAGCCGCCCCTCCTCGGCCGCCCTCTGAGGCTTTTCGCGATCGGCGCATGCGCCGATCGCCGGGAGGTCGCATGCGACCTCCCGCGGGTGGGTGCATGCACCCACCCGTCCCCAAAGGTGGATATACCTCCCTCATGCCCACCTCCGCGGAGGAACCATCGGAGCGCGCGCCCGCGGAGGAGCCCGTCGAGCGCTACGGGCCGCTGATCGTGCGGCGGACCGTCAAGGAGGACGGGCGCGCGCTGATCCGCTTCGATCGCGCCGACGAGCCTCCACGCTCGTGAGCCTGCGGCGCTACAACGAGCTGCGCGGCGAGGAGGTCGTCTACGCCGTCGACCGCCAGGAGCGGACGTTCCTGCCGCCCGAGGACCACTGCCCGCTCGACCCGACGCGGCCCGGCGGAGCGCCGACCGAGATCCCGTTCCCGGAATTTCAGATCGTCGTCTTCGACAACCTCTTCCCGAGCTTCGAGGCGCCGGCGGGCGCGGCCGAGGTCGTCGTCTACACCGACGACCATCACGGCTCCTTCGCGGGCCTCGAGCCCGCGCGCGCGGAGGCGCTGATGTGGGTGTGGCGCCAGCGCTACGAGGAGCTGGGGGCGCGCCCCGACGTGCGCTACGTGATGATCTTCGAGAACCGCGGCGTCGAGGTCGGCACGACGCTGCACCACCCGCACGGCCAGATCTACGCGTTCCCGCTGCTGCCCCCGGTCCCGGCGCTCGAGCTGGCCGCCGACGAGCGGCTCGGCGGCTGCGCCACCTGCACGCTGCTGACACGCGAGCTGGCGGACGGCGCGCGCGTCGTGCACGCCAACGACGACGTCGTCGCCTACGTGCCGTTCGCCGCACGCTGGCCGTACGAATGCCACCTCGTGATGCGCGAGCACCGACCGAGCCTCGTCCAGTGCAGGCCACGGGAGCTGGCGTCGCTGGCGAGCGCGCTGCAGGCCGTCACGCGCGGCTTCGACCGGCTGTTCGAGCGGCCGTTCCCGTACGTGATGGTGGTGCACCAGGCGCCCACCGACGGCGAGCTCGCCGGCCACCTGCACGTCGAGTTCTACCCGCCGCTGCGAACCGCCACCAAGCTCAAGTACCTCGCCGGCTGCGAACAGGGCGCCGGCACCTTCATCATGGACGTGCTGCCGGAGGACTCGGCGACCGCGCTGCGGGAGGCGATCGGCTGATGGCGATGATGCCCAGCCATGTCGCGGCTTTCGCGCCGGGGCGCGTCAACCTGATCGGCGAGCACACCGACTACAACGACGGGCTCGCGCTGCCGTTCGCGATCGACGCGGGCGTGCGCGTCGACGCGACCGCGACCGGCGACCAGACGATCCACGCCCACGCCGCCGATCTCGTCGCGACCGACACCTACATGCTCGGCGGCGAGGCGCCGTCCCCCGGCGGCTGGCGGGCCTTCGTGCGCGGCGCGACCGCCGAGCTGGCCGCGGCCGGGCTGCCGCTGCGCGGCGCGAGCCTCGAGATCGAGGGCACGATCGCGCGCGGCGCCGGGCTGTCCTCGTCCGCGGCGCTCGAGGTCGCGCTCTGCCTGGCGCTCCTGGCGCTCGCCGACGCCGACGTCGTGCCGCCGTGGCCGCTCGCGCGGATCTGCTCGCGCGTCGAGAACGAGTGGGTCGGCGCGAACACCGGGCTGCTCGACCAGCTGGCGTCGCTGTGCGGGCGCGAGCACTCGGCGATGCGGATCGACTTCCGCTCCGGCGTGATCGAACCGGTGCCGCTCCGGCTCGACGGCTGGCGGCTCGTCACGCTCGACTCGGGCGTGCGCCACTCGCACGCGGAGTCCGGCTACAACGACCGCCGCCGCGAATGCGGCGAGGCCTGCGAGGCGCTCGGGATCTCGAGCCTGCGCGAGCTGGAGCCCGCGATGCTGGACGCGCTGCCGGCGCCGCTCGACCGCCGCGCGCGCCACATCTACGAGGAGAACGCCCGCGTCGACGCCTGCGTCGAGGCGCTCTCGCGCGGCGACCTGCCGGCGGTCGGGGCGCTGCTCGACGCCTCGCACGCCAGCCTGCGCGACCTCTACGAGGTATCGACACCCGAGCTCGACGCCGCGGTCGAGCTGCTGCACGCCGGCGGCGCGGCGGGCGCGCGGCTGATGGGCGGCGGTTTCGGCGGCAGCGTGCTCGGGCTGCTGCCGCACGACGCGGTCGCACCGGACGGCGCGACGGAGGTGCGGCCCGGGCCGGGCGCGCGGGTGCTCGAGCGGTAGCGGGCTGGGCGCGGGGTCCGCAGGGTGCGGTGCGCGATGATGGGGCGGTGAGCCGGCTCGCGCCCGACGCGCTGATCTTCGACTTCGACGGCGTGATCGTCGACTCCCACGCGGCGGTGACCGGGTCGATCAACGAGGCGCTCGTCGAGCACGGCCTGGCGCCGCGGCCGGCGCAGAGCCTCCGCCACTACATCGGCCCACCGACCTTCACCGCCTTTCGCGAGCTGACCGGCGCGCCGGAGGGCTCGCCGGAGATCGACGCGATCGTCGCCACCTACCGGCGCCACTACGCCGCCGTGTACCTGACGGCGACGCGCGCGATCGACGGGATCGTGCCGGTGCTGGAGACCTTGTCGGCGCGCTTCCCGCTGGCGCTCGCGACCTCGAAGTCGGTGCTCTTCACGCAGCCGCTGCTGGAGGCGCTGGGGCTCGAGCGGTTCTTCGTCGTGGTCGAGGCCGCCGCGAGCAACGACTCGAGCGACGACAAGGCGGCGATCGTGGGGCGCGCGATCGTGGCGCTCGCGGCGCGCGGCTGCCGCCACCCGGCGATGGTCGGCGACCGCTCGTTCGACGTCGAGGGGGCCCGCGCCCACGGGCTGCCCGTGATCGGCGTGACCTGGGGCATCGGCAGCGTCGCGGAGCTGGAGGGCGCAGGCGTCGACGTGCTGGCGCGAAGCCCCGGCGAGCTGCTCACGCTGCTCGCGGACGAGGGCCCGCCCGCAGGCTGAAACGGCTATACCTCCGGGCGCGCGGCGCGCAGGACGCGCGCCGCGACCAAAACTTCCAGCTCGCCCGCCCAACAGATAAAAGGAACCGTGATGGACGACCCTTACGCAGCAACGCCGAATGATCGCTTCAGCTTCGGGCTGTGGACCGTCGGCCACCGTGGCGGCGACCCGTTCGGCCTGCCGACGCGGCCGCCGATCCAGCCGGAGGAGATGCTGACGCGGATCGCCGAGGTGGGCGCCTGGGGCGTCTGCTTCCACGACGACGACCTGGTGCCGTTCGGCTCCTCGGCCGCCGACCGCGACCGGATCGTCGCGAGCTTCGGCAGGGCCGTCGCGAACGCCGGGCTGTGCGTGTCGATGACGACCGTGAACCTGTTCTTCCAGCCGGTCTTCAAGGACGGCGCGCTGACCGCCGCGGACCCGGCGGTGCGGCGCTTCGCGCTGCGCAAGACGTGCGCGGCGATCGACATCGGCGCCGAACTGGGCGCGCCGATCTTCGTGATGTGGGGCGGGCGCGAGGGCGTCGAGTCAGCCGCCGCGCGCGACCCGCGCGTCGCGCTCGACCGCTACCGCGAGGGCGTCGACTTCGTCTGCCAGTACGTGCTCGACCAGGGCTACGACATGCGCCTCGCGCTCGAGGCCAAGCCGAACGAGCCGCGCGGCCACATCTACCTGCCGACGACCGGCCACATGCTGCACTTCATCGAGACGCTCGCGCACCCGTCGATGATCGGCGTGAACCCGGAGATGGCGCACGAGTCGATGGCCGGGCTGTCGTTCTCCGCCGCCGTCGGGCAGGCGCTGTGGGCCGGCAAGCTGTTCCACATCGACCTGAACTCGCAGAACGGGCCGCGCTACGACCAGGACTTCCGCTTCGGCGCCGAGGACCTCAAGGAGGCCTTCCTGACCGTGCGGCTGCTGGAGCGCTCCGGCTACGAGGGCCCGCGCGCCTTCGACGCGCGCGCGTTCCGCAGCGAGGACGACGTCGACGTCTACGCCCAGTTCGCCCGCGGCTGCATCCGCAACTACAAGATCCTCGCGGCGAAGGCCGCCGCGTTCGACGCCGACCCGGCGATCCGCGCGGCGTGCGAGACGGCCGGCGCCGGCCAGCTCGCCGAGCCGACCCCGGCGTTCTCGCGCGAGGTGCTCGAGGCGCTGCGCGGCGAGGACTTCTCGGAGCTCCTGTCGAGCCATGAGGGCCGCCACCACGAGGCCGCCGACCAGCTGATGCTCGAGCTGCTGCTGGGGGCCTGAGCGGCCGGCGTGCGAGTCGAAGGCCGGGCGGCTGGGCGCGCTAGTGTGAGCTGACGCGATGCCTGATCCTGCGCGCTACGTGATCGGAGTGGATTTCGGAACCCTCTCCGGGCGCGCGGTCGTCGTGCGCGCCGCGGACGGCGCGGAGCTGGGGGACGCGGAGCACGCCTACCCGCACGGCGTGATGAGCGAGGAGCTGGCCGCAACCGGTGCGCCGCTCGCACCGAACTGGGCGCTGCAGGACCCCGACGACTACATCGAGGTGCTGCGCGAGGCGGTGCCGGCGGCCGTCGCGGCGGCCGGGATCGACCCGGCGGCGGTCGTCGGGATCGGCACCGACTTCACCGCCTGCACGGTGCTGCCGGTGTTGGCCGACGGCACGCCGCTGTGCCGGCTCGAGCAGTGGCGCGCGCACCCCCACGCCTGGGTCAAGCTGTGGCGCCACCACGCCGCGCAGGGGCAGGCCGACCGCGTCACCGACGTCGCGGCCGCCCGCGGCGAGCCGTGGCTGGGGCGCTACGGCGGGCGGATCTCCTCCGAATGGGAGTTCGCGAAGGCTTTGCAGATCCTCGAGGAGGACCCCGACGTCTACGCCGCGATGGACCGCTTCGTCGAGGCGGCGGACTGGATCGTCTGGCAGCTCTGCGACGTCGAGCTGCGCAACGCCTGCACCGCCGGCTACAAGGGGATCTACCAGGACGGCCGCTACCCCGGCGACGACTACCTCGCGGCGCTGAACCCGGCGTTCGCGGGCTTCCCGGCGGCGAAGCTCAGCCCGGCGCTCGCGCAGCTCGGCGCGCGGGCCGGCTCGCTGAGCGCGCAGGCGGCGGCCTGGACCGGCCTGCGCGAGGGCATCGCGGTCGCCGTCGGCAACGTCGACGCGCACGTCACCGCGCCGGCCGCCGGCGTGACCGAGGCGGGCCGGATGGTCGCGATCATGGGCACCTCCACCTGCCACGTGATGGTCGGCGAGGCGCTCGCGGAGGTGCCCGGGATGTGCGGCGTCGTCCACGGCGGCATCGTCGCCGGGCCAGTGGGGCTACGAGGCCGGCCAGAGCGGCGTCGGCGACATCTTCGCCTGGTTCGTCAAGCACGCCGTGCCGCCCGTCTACCACGAGCAGGCGCGGGCGCTGCGGATCGGCGTGCACGAGCACCTGACCGCGCTCGGCGCCGCGCAGGCGGTCGGCGAGCACGGCCTGATCGCGCTCGACTGGTGGAGCGGCAACCGCTCCGTGCTGGTCGACCACGAGCTGAGCGGCGTGCTCGTCGGCATGACGCTCGCCACGCGCGCCGCACGAGATCTACCGCGCGCTGATCGAGGCGACCGCGTTCGGCGCGCGCAAGATCATCGACACCTTCGACGACGCGGGCGTGCCGGTGCGCGAGTTCATCGCCGCCGGCGGTCTGCTGAAGAACGCGCCGCTGATGCAGTGCTACGCCGACGTGATCGGGCGCCCGATCAGCGTGATCGACTCCGAGCAGGGGCCGGCGCTCGGCTCGGCGCTGCACGCAGCGGTCGCCGCCGGCGTACACGACGACATCTACGCCGCGGCGCAGGCGATGGGCAAGCTGCGCAGTGGCGTGTACACGCCCGACGACGCGCGCGCACACGCCTACGATGAGCTGTATGCGCTCTACGGCAGCCTGCACGACCACTTCGGCCGCGACCAGCGCTCGCTGATGCGCACGCTGCAGGCGATCCGCGAACGCGCGGCGCGGGAGGCGGGACGTTGACCGCGCCGACCGCGATCGCGGAGCTGCGGGCGAGCGTCGCGGGGCTGCACCGCGAGCTGACCCGCAGCGGCCTCGTCGCCTGGACGAGCGGCAACGTCTCGGCTCGCGTGCCGGACCGCGAGCTGTTCGTGATCAAGCCGAGCGGCGTCGCCTACGACGACCTGAGCGCGGAGTCGATGGTGCTCGTCGACCTGGCGGGCAACGTTGTCGAGGGCGAGCTTGTGCCGTCGAGCGACACCGCCACACACGCCCACGTCTACCGGGCGATGCCGGCGGTCGGCGGCATCGCGCACACCCACAGCCCGTACGCGACCGCGTGGGCGGCGCACGGGCGGGCGATCCCCTGTGTGCTGACGGCGATGGCGGACGAGTTCGGCGGCGACATCCCGGTCGGCCCGTTCGCGCGGATCGGCGGCGAGGAGATCGGCATGGGGATCGTCGAGACGCTGCGTGGCAGCCGCTCGCCGGCTGTGCTGATGCGCAGCCACGGCGTGTTCACGGTCGGCGCGAGCGCCCGCGACGCCGTCAAGGCGGCGGTGATGTGCGAGGACGTCGCGCGCACGGTGATGCTCGCCGGCGCGCTGGGAGCGCCGGCGCGCCTCGCCCAGGACGACATCGATGCCCTCTACGACCGCTACCAGAACGTCTATGGCCAGCGCGCCCGCGGCGCGCGGCCGAGTGGGGAGGTTCCAGGATGAACGCCGCTTCGAAGCCGTTGGGCCAGTACGAGCTGTGGTTCGTCGCGGGCAGCCAGGAGATGTACGGCAAGGAGGTGCTGGCGACGGTCGCCGCCGATGCGCGCGAGATCGCGGGCGCGCTCGACGCCGCGGTGGCGCTGCCGGTCCGCGTGGTGCTGCGCCCGACGGCCACCACGCCGGAGGCGATCCGGCGTCTGTGCCTGGAGGCCAACGCCGCCGACGACTGCGTCGGCCTGATCCTCTGGATGCACACCTTCTCGCCGGCGCAGATGTGGATCGCCGGCCTGAGCGTCCTCGACAAGCCGCTGCTGCACCTGCACACCCAGTTCAACCGCGCGCTGCCGTGGGCGCAGATCGACATGCAGTACATGAACACGCACCAGTCCGCGCACGGCGACCGCGAGTTCGCGTTCCTCGAGACGCGCATGCGGCTGGCGCGCAAGACCGTGGCCGGCCACTGGTCCGACGAGGCGACGCTCGCGCGGATCGGCCACTGGGCGCGCGCGGCATGCGGCTGGCACGAGGCCGGCCGGCTCACCGTCGCGCGGCTCGGCGACAACATGCGCGACGTCGCGGTGACCGAGGGCGACAAGGTCGAGGCGCACCTGCGCCTCGGCATCACGGTCAGCGGCTTCGGCGTCGGCGACCTCGTCGAGGTGATGGAGGCGGTCGGCGACGACGCGGTCGAGGCGCTGATCGCCGAGTACGAGGACAGCTACGAGCTGGCGGCGGAGCTGCGCAGCGACGGTGAGCGCCGGGAGTCGCTGGCGGTCGCGGCGCGGATCGAGGCGGGGCTGCGCGAGTTCCTCGGCGCCGGTGGCTACGGCGCCTTCACCGACAACTTCCAGGAGCTGCACGGCCTGCGCCAGCTGCCGGGGATCGCGGTGCAGCGGCTGATGGCCGACGGCTACGGCTTCGGCGGCGAGGGGGACTGGAAGATCGCGGCGCTCGTGCGGATCGTCAAGCTGATGGCCACCGGTCTGCCGGGAGGCACCTCGTTCATGGAGGACTACACCTACGACCTCGCCGGCGAGGTGCCGCTGGTGCTGGGGTCGCACATGCTCGAGGTCTGCCCGTCGATCGCGGCTGCGCGGCCACGCTGCGAGATCCATCCGCTCTCGATCGGCGCCCGCGAGGACCCGGTCCGGCTCGTGTTCGACGCCGCACCCGGGCCCGCGTTCATGTTCTCGATGCTCGACATGGGCGACCGCTTGCGCCTGCTCGCCAACGAGATCGACGTGATCGAGCCGCCGGCGGAGCTGCCGAAGCTGCCGGTCGCGCGAGCGGTCTGGAAGCCCCGGCCCGATTTCGCCACGGCCGCCGAGGCCTGGCTGATCGCGGGCGGACCGCACCACAGCGTCTTCAGCACGGCGCTGGCCACCGAGACGCTGGTCGACTTCGCCACGATCGCGGGGCTCGAGCTGCTGCTGATCGACGAGCACACGCGCAGCCGCGACTTCGCCAACGAGGTGCGCTGGAACCAGGTCTACCACCGGCTCGCGGGCGGACTGTGAGGGACGGGCGGTTCGGCGCGGCGTGGGGCGTGCGCCCGGCGGGCGACGGCGCTCACCGCACGAAATCCAGCCGGGCGAAGCCGGCAGGCGGAGCCCCTAGAAAAGCTCGCGCCAGCTGAACTGCGGGTCGTAGCCGAGCGTGTGGCGGGCGGCCTCGATGTCGAGCAGCGTGCCGTGCTCGGCGACGCGATCGGCGACCGGGACGCCGGGGTAGACCTCGGCCATCAGCTCGCGGCTCGCGCGTCGCATGACCGTGTCGGACGCGGCGACGATGAAGGCCTGCGCGCCCTGCGTGCCGGCCTCGAGTGCGAGACGCACGCTCTGGCCGGCGTGGCTCTCGTCGACGTAGCTCCACAGGTTCCAGCTGCGGATCCGGGGGTCCTCCCACCAGGACGGGAACTCGGCGTAGTCGGCGCGCTCCATCACGTTGGAGAAGCGCAGACCGACGAACGGAACCCCGCTCCAGCGCGAGAACTGGCGCGCCATCTCCTCGCCGAGCACCTTGGAGAGCGCGTAGGAGGACTCGGGCCGCAGCGGATGGCTCTCGTCGACCGGCGTGTAGTCGGGGGGCGTGGGGAACGGCGTGCCGAGCGTCGTCTCGCTGGACGCCCAGACGACGCGGCGCAGGCCGAGGCGCACGGCCGCCGCGAACACCGTGTGCGTGCTGCGGATGTTGGTCGAGAAGACGACGTCCGGCGTCGCATGCGTCGGTGACGGGATCGCCGCGAGATGCACGACGGCCTCGGTGGCGGACATCAGCTCGGCGCCGCTCAGCGCCTCGAGCGTCTGGCCGTAGTCGGTCAGATCGGCGGGCAGGAACGGCGCCTGCGCGGACGCGCTCGCGGGGTCGGGGGCGCTGCGGTCGACGTTGAGCACTTCGTGACCGCGCTCCAGCAGTTCGCGCACGACCGCACGACCGACCTTGCCGCTGCCGCCTGTGACGACGACCCTCATCGCTGCGGGACTCTACCTACCCGGAGGCGGACCGTCTGGAGCGGTCCGGCGGCGGCGCGGCGAGCGAGCAGCCGCCTGCCCGCATGCGGAAATGCCACACCGGCGCTGCGCTTTTCCACGGATGCCCGCGGGCGGTCCCGGGATGATGCTCCATGGCGACCCTCGCGCAAGCGACGGAGGGTCTGCCCAATGCGAACACGACCTATTGGAACTAGCGATTCTGTGCGTTTTGTGCGATTGTGCGCGAATGCGCTCGGATTGCGGTTGGCGGGGTGCCGGTTGAGCCGGCGCACGCACCGAGGTCGGACGCCTAGAATCAGGGTAGCGAACGCGCACCATGCCGGGCCCGCATGGAGCTGGGGGAGTGGGGCCACGATTCGCAGTCGAACAAACACACCGGGGTGTTCCCGGCTAGCGACGCTCAGGCGTTGAGGAGGAGAAGTTATGTCAGACATTCAAGACGTAGCGGGCGAGGCTCTTGAGCGCCTCGAGTGGTTGGACTCCAAGAAGCCGGAGACTCCCCAAACCAAGGCTCGCGCAGTCACCCGCCGCACCGCCCTCACCGCCGGCGCCGGCGCGCTCGCGGGCTTGACACTGGGCAGCCCGGTTTCGGCCTTCGCGTCGACAACCGCGCGCGCCGCCTCGGGCGGCGGTTCGATTTTCGGCGTGACCAAGACGTACAAGTTCACGATGGTCAACCACGTCACGACGAACCCGTTCTTCACCCCGACCCAGTACGGCGCTTCTGACGCATGCTCGCTGCTCGGCTGCTCGTACCAGTGGACCGGCTCGGCGTCGAGCAACGTGGCGCAGATGACCTCGGCGTTCAACACGGCAATCGCCGCGGGCGTCAACGGCATCGCTTGCGCGATGATCGATCCGACCGCGTTCACGGGACCCACCAAGAACGCCCTCGCCAAGAACATCCCGGTGGTCTCCTACAACGCCGACGAGCCCAACGGACGCCTGGCCTACATCGGACAGGACCTGTTCGTTTCCGGCCAGCAGATGGGTGCTCACATCAAGGCGCTGGTTCCGTCCGGCACCGTCGCGCTGTTCATCGCGACGCCGGGCTCGGCCAACATCCAGCCGCGTATCGACGGCGCCGAGTCGGTGTTGAAGGGCACGTCGACGAAGTACACGGTGACCGCGACAGGCGCCGCCGTGCCGCAGGAGCTGACCACGATCGAGGCCTTCTGGCCCGGCCACAAGACCTACAAGGGCATCTTCGCGGTCGACGGCGGCAGCACGCAGAGCTGCTTCCAGACGATCAAGAAGTACGGCCTCAAGGGCAAGGTCGCCTGCGGTGGCTACGACCTCACGCCGATCACCGAGGAGCTCCTCGCGGCCGGCTACGGCCAGTTCACGATCGACCAGCAGCCGTACCTGCAGGGCTTCCTGCCGATCCTCGAGCTGTTCCTCTACAACGCCTCGGGCGGACTGAGCGGAATCGCCGACGTGGACACCGGCCTGAAGTTCCTGAACCCGACCACGGTCGTGCCCTACAGCAGCACGAAGAGCCGCTACGAGGGCACCGGCTCGGCGCCGGGCGTCGCGAAGAGCTAACGGAAGGCCTGTAGAACAAGCCCGCAGTAGAAGCAAGCAGGAATGTCCAGCACGATTGACAGCGGATCACCCGCTGCCGCTCCCACGGGGGGCCCCGCGCCAAAGCGCGAGGCCCCCCGTAGTGCTGGCGCGCCACTCGCGCTGGCTAAGCGCTTCCTGATCGCGCGTGAGGGCAGCATCATCGTCGTCACGGTCCTGCTGACCGTGTACTTCATCGCCACCCTCTCGTCGGCTTTCACCGGCACCGAGAATCTCCAGGCGCTGATCCCATACTTCGCGCCCTACGCGATCCTCGCCGTCGGCGAGGTATTCCTGATGATCAACGGCGAGATCGACCTCTCGATCGGCGGCGTCTACCTCTTTGCGCCGTACCTCTACTACGAGCTCGCGAACGGCCACGTGCCGCTGCTCGTGGCGGTGCTGATCAGCTTCGTGGCGTGCACCGCGATCGGCCTCGTCAACGGCCTGATCACGATGATCGTCGGGATCAGCTCGTTCATCACGACGCTGGGCACGCTGTTCACGCTCGAGGGCTTCACGCTGATCATCTCCCACGCCGAGCAGGTCACCGCGCCCGGCTCGCAGCTCGCCGGATCGGCCACCAGCAACAGCCTGTCGAGTTTCGCCAGCGTGTTCGGCGCCGGCACCTACTCGGAGCTGATCTGGGCGCGTGATCATCGTCGCGATCATGCACGTCGTGCTGACCCAGACGAGCTGGGGGTCGCACACGATCGCGGTCGGCTCGAACAAGCTCGGCGCGGCCGAGGCCGGCGTCCGCGTGCGCTGGGTCGTGATCCGCAACTTCATGGTCTGCAGCACCTTTGCCGGAATCGTCGGCATCCTCGAGGCCATCCGCACCAGCTCGATCACGCCCGACCCCTCCGGCGCCGGCGTGCTGACGCTGTCGGCGATCGCCTGCGCGGTGATCGGCGGCACGCTGCTGATCGGCGGCGCGGGCACCGTGATCGGCGCGCTGATCGGCGCGCTGTTCCTGGGCATCCTCCAGGACGGGCTGGCGATCAAGGGCGTCAACGCCGACTACCTCGACTTCTACCTCGGCCTCGCGATCCTGTTGGCGATGGCGATCAACACCTACGTCGGACGCGTGCGAAAGGGATCAGGCCTTGGCTGACCAGCGCTATCCCGGGCGAGCACATCGTCGCCCCGATCTCGTCGGCGGACGACGTGCTGCGCGTCGAGCACATCGCCAAGAGCTTCGGCCCGGTCACGGCGCTGCGCGACGTCAGCCTGCACCTCAAGAAGGGCGAGGTGCTCGGCCTGCTCGGCGACAACGGCGCCGGCAAGTCGACGCTGATCAAGATCCTCTGCGGCTTCCAGAAGCAGGACGCGGGGACGATGTGGCTGAAGGGCGAGCCCTACGAGCCGAAGAGCGTGGAGAACGCGCGCACGCTCGGCATCGACGTCGTCTACCAGGATCTGGCGCTGATCGACGACCTGAGCGTGTACGAGAACATGTTCCTCTGCCGCGAGCAGCGCCGCGGGCGCCTTCCGTTCCTCGACAAGCGCAGGATGAAGAAGGAGAGCCGCGCAGGGCGCTCGACGACATCGGCATCAACCTGCCGCGACTCGATGTGCCCGTCGCGCGCCTCTCCGGCGGGCAGCGCCAGTCGATCGCCGTGGCGCGCGGCGTCTACTCCAAGGCCGACATCCTGTTGCTCGACGAGCCGCTCGCGGCGATGGGCGCCAAGGAGGGCGCGATGATCCTCGAGCTGATCGCCCGTCTGAAGTCCGAGGGCAACCTCTCGATGATCATGATCCTCCACAACTACGTTCACGTGCTCGAGAGCTGTGACCGCGTGAACATGATCACCGACGGCATCATCGCGCTGGACAAGCCGACGAAGGACACCTCGGTCGAGGAGCTGACCGAGATCGTCGTTGACGAGTACCGCCGCGCGCGGGCCGCCGCACAGGCGGACGAGGCGGCCGGGCGAAGCAGCATCGCCGTCGCCGAGCCCGGCACGTAGCTCTTCGTACGCTCAGTCGGTCTCGGCCTCGAGCGCCGCGCGCGCCCGCGCGTTGGCCGCGCGCTCCTCGTCGCTGACCTCGGGCCAACACAGTCCGAGCGAGGAGACGGCGCCGACGATCACGCCGGCCGCGAGGGCCCGCATCAGCGGCTTGCGGTCGGCGGGGATGACGTACCACGGCGCCCACGGCGTCGAGGTCGCCGTGATCGCATCCTCGAAAGCCCGCATGTACTCATCCCAGTGGGCACGCTCGGCCAGGTCGGTGGCGCTGAACTTCCATTCCTTCTCCGGATGGTCCAGCCGCGCGAGCAGCCGCTTGCGCTGCTCCTGCTTGGAGACGTGCAGGAAGAGCTTGACGATCTTGGTGCCGTTGCGGTCGATGTGGCGTTCGAAGTCGTTGATCGATTCGTAGCGCTGCTGCCAGAAGGCGTCGCCGCGCGGACCAGGGGGCAGATGCTGGCGGTCGAGCCACTCGGGATGGACGCGCACGGCGATCACGTCCTCGTAGTGCGAGCGGTTGAAGATCGCGATCCGGCCGCGAGCGGGCAGCGCCTTGGCGGCGCGCCAGAGGAAGTCGTGTCCCAGCTCCTCCGGGGAGGGCTGCTTGAACGCGTGGACGTCGACGCCCTGCGGGTTGACGCCCGACATGACGTGGCGGATCGTGCCGTCCTTGCCGGCCGCGTCCATCGCCTGCAGGACGATCAGCAGGCCGTAGCGGTCGCTGGCCCAGAGCAGCTCGTGCGCGGCCTCGAGCTGCTCGACGCTGCGCGCGAGCGCGGCCTGCGCCTCGGCCTTGACCGCGTCGGGCGCGAAGTGGCGAAACTCGTTGCCGCCGTCCCAGGCGGGATCGCGCCGGTCGAGTCGCGCCTGCTTGCCCGGCTGCACCAGCAGCTCCTTGATCGTCTCCGCCGTCGCGCTCAACTCTTCACTCCTCTCCGCACGGCCGGCGCGCGGTGGCGCCGGCGGTACTCACGCGCCTTTGCGCGGTTGCCGCAGACGGCCATCTTGCACCAGCTGCGGGAGCGGTTCTTGGAGCGGTCGTAGAACGCCCACAGGCACTGGTGGTCCGCACACACCTTCAGCCGCTCCCAGCTCCCGTCCACCGCCGCGAGCTGGATGATCGCGAACAGCTCGCCAAACGCGCGATCGAGGCCGCCCCCGACCGCTTCGAGCGCGGGCACGCCGGCAGCATCGAAGCTGACGCGAAGCAGCGCCGCGGGAGCGAGCTCGTTGAGCGCGCGCACGGTCGCTGGCTCCACCCCGCCGTCACGGTCGCGCGCCTCGAGCAGCGAGCGCAGGCCCTCGCGAACCGCGAGCGCACGCTCCAGGTCACCCGCCGCCAGACGCTCGCGCGACCCGATCAGCTCGTGCTCTCGCAGCCAGGCGCGCAGGGAGTCGAGATCGCTCAGCTGTTCCTCTTCGGGGTATAGGTCCGCCGTGTTGATGAACTGGCGAACGAACTCGAGCCGGCCGGGCGCCGCGCGGAGCGGGTCGCCGCCGGGGCTCGCCGGATCCATCGGCTGCATGAGCCGATTGTACCGCGCCCGGCAAACCAGCAATGGCCGTTGACTGGTGATGTTAACCGTCGTATACTTGATGACGGTTATTGGCTGATCACGCCCGGAGGAGGGAGTCATGCACTCGCAGCTCAACCTCGCCCTCGCCACGGCCAGGCACGAGGAGCTTCTCGATCAGGCGGCGCGCCGGCGCTTGCGCTCGCGCGGCGCTCGGCGCGACGCCGAGATCCAGACCTTCTGGGAGGGCCTGACGCTGCGCCTGGCGACCGCCTGCGACCGTCAGGCGCTGGCCCGCCTCGCCGAGCTCGAGCAGGCCGAGCCGCCGGCCGAGCCGGTGCTGCTCGGGGTCGTGATCGAACACCGGTGGCGGCGGTCTCGCTGAGCGACGGGCGGCTCGTCGCAGATCCGTTCGTCGCCACGGCGGAGCTGGTCGC